>JAXGNE010000027.1:0-1271 GCA_040768105.1 Anaerolineaceae bacterium | reverse complement strand
TAATAAATTCAGGAGTTATTTTAGCTGGAGTATTGGTGTTGCTGACCCAATCAAAATATCCTGATTTGATTGTTGGTTCTATTGTTTTTTTGATTGTATCTCAGGGTGCATTTAGAATATTGAAACTTGGGAAATGATAGCCATCCCTTTTTGTAAGCACATTGTCAAGTCGCACGAGCCACTCTAAACCTAAACTTGCCAAAGAGCTTACAAAGCCAACCCTAATTACCGCCTTTAAGGGCGGTTTGGGGATTTACCCACCCACAAAAACAAAATAAATTTGTACTCCGAATCAACGTCTGTGCAGATTGATAAGAAAACTGTTAAATTTGTTAAAACTTGAGACGGATTGACTTTGAAGGATAAACACCAGCATACAATAAATAGGACTCTGAGCGGTCGGCACGACCCAGCGATGAGTCGGTGTTGAACTACACCCACCGCTTTTTTAGTGCTATGTACTTAACGACGGTTTTTGTGCTTTTTGAAAGAAAAATAAACAAGCGATCTTTTACATTTTGCAGGTTTTTGTGCTTTCCGGTATAAGTTTTTCGGATGAATCAGGATTAAAGGAAGGTTCTGTGATCGCTTATTCTTAACAAGATGACATATCCTACCCTGTGCACCTTTAGGCGCATTTAGGTCTGATAGTTAAAGTTGGGGATGAGTCTGTTTGCAGGTGGCTCCCGGTGGAGAGCGTATGGGAGGCAGTTTTCTGATTCTAATCATTTGACCCGTCTTACAGACCGGACAACGACAAGGATTGATACCGGTAAGTCTTTCGAAACGTTCTATGTTCGATTCAATCTTTTTCCGGGATCTTGACTTGTTGTCGCCTTCGGATTTATCTTCTACCCTGAACTTGATTTCCAGATTCCGTTTTGCCGTGTGGTTGTAGATACCGTAACGTCGGATCTTTACAAATCTACGCGGGAGAATGTGCTGGGCAAATCTGCGCAGGAACTCCACACCACCGAGAGTGATGCACTTTTTAGCCGCTCCTTGTCGGTAATCCCTGGCAATGAAGGTCACTTTTTCATCAGTGATATTCACGATACGCTGGTTAGTGATGGCGACCCGATGGGTATATTGCCCCAGGTATCTCACCACATGTTCAGCACTTGCCATAGAGGGCTGACAATGGACCACCCAGGGAGTGCCATATGCACGCTGAATCTGGTCATTGAAGAGCACCAACTGGTTTTGTTTACGCAAAGCACGTTTGAGGCTGTCCAGGAACTTGGATTTAAACGTACTGCTCATCTGATGAA
>JAXGNE010000026.1:0-2642 GCA_040768105.1 Anaerolineaceae bacterium | reverse complement strand
CTCTGACAAAAGTACAGCCGCTAATAAATAGGAATATGAGCGGCGTGCAAGGCCCAGCGATTATTCCCGGTTGAACTACATCTGCGGGATAGTCGCTATGTACTTAAAGAAGGTTTTTATTGTATCTTAGAGATCGAATGGGCAGGAAACAGCCCGACGTTCATTGACATGATGCAAGTTTTTGTGCTTTCTCCAGGTCATTGTACAGGACCAAGTAGCATTTGGGAGCCAGTTTTCGGCTTTTCTGCTCGCCGCCGGGCATAGTTTTCCCGTTTGCGTCCAAAACGCAAAATGAGTTGTTGCTTAGGAACAGGCCGTTGGTTTGTAGAAACAGCCCCGTGCTGGTGAACGTATTCGGGGCAGTTCCCTGATGGTTACCATCCTTCCGGTTTTGCACACCGGGCAAAGGCATGGATTTATGCCGGTAAGCCGGGCAAACCGTTCCACATTGGTTTCGGTCGGTTGTTGCTTTTTGATAAGCGTGTCGATTCCAGGCTTCACTTGGGGAACAAACTGCAGCTCAAGGTGTCGTTTTACGGTATGGTTGTAAATACCAAAGCGCCGGATCTTGACAAACCGTCGGGGCAGGATGTGCAGGGTAAACCGTCGCAGGAATTCGACCCCACCGAGTGTAACAGGCTTTTTAACAGCCCTGTCACGATAATCTTTTGCAATAAAGGTTACTTTACCGCCGGCAATATTCAGGATGCGTTGGTTGGTAATGGCTACCCGATGGGTATATTGTCCCAGGTATTTTATTACGTGCTCAGCGTTTGCCAGCGAAGGTTCGCAATAAACAACCCATTTTGTTTGGTAAGCCTGCTGTATCTGGTTGTTAAAAAGGGAAAGTTCGTTTTGTTTACGTAAGGCCCGTTTGAGGCTGTCGAGAAACTTTCCTTTAAAAGCACTGCTTAGTTGATGTACCGGATAAAGGTAAGTACCCGAATGGTCGATGTTTTTCCATTTCCCGTCCAAAGCATAACCGGCAGCGGGCACAAGGCAATGGATGTGCGGATGAAGTGAGAGGTTCTGTCCCCAGGAATGGATTACAGCAACCGCTCCGGTTTCAACACCAAAATGCGAGTATCCAAATGAGCGAAGCGTATTCCAAACCGCAGCAAAAAGCAGGTCGTAATACCTCCTTTGGTTGTGCAGGCAAATGGCGTTCAAGTGGTGCGGAACGGTAAACACCAGGTGGTAATGTTTCACCGGCAAGGTGGCACGCACCAAATCATCAATCCAGAAAGCCTGTTTTGCCGCCTGGCATTTGGGACAGTGGCGGTCGCCGCAACTGTTGTAACTGTAACGCACGATTCCGCAGTTTTCACAGGCTTCTTCGTGACCGCCCAAAGCGGCAGTACGGCAAACAACTATTTTTCCCAGCACTTTCAGTTGCAACGGAGTAAGCTCTGTTTTATCAGCCAGCTCAGCGCCGAAGAAACGAACCACATCGGCCAGTTCAAAGGTTGTCCTCATTTTCCAATGAACTGCTTCTTTTTCTTCGGAAAGTCATAAAGCGTGTCCAGCGGGCTGTGAGGTTTAATCAGCGGGCATTGGGCCACATGCAGGTAGATCATGGTGGTGGTAATTTCGGCATGGCCAAGCAGTTCCTTCAGGGTGACAATGTTCAAGCCTTGTTCCAAAAGGTGGGTCGCATACGAATGGCGCAGTGAATGCAGATTTACATCCTTTGTAATGGAAGTCTTTTTCAGGTTTTCGCGCATGACCCAGGACAGGCCCCGGACGCTGTAACGACCGTCAGGTTCTTTGCCGTTAAACAGCCAGATGTGGGGGTTTTCGGCTTTCAGGTACTTTTTCAAACCGACGGCCATGCTGTCGGCCAATGGCACGATGCGATCCTTTTTGTACTTGCTCTGGCGGATGTGAATGGTCCGACGTTCAAAATCCACATCGGAGATTTTCAGGTTGATTACTTCCTGACCACGTAAACCGGCCGAATAAATCAGCGTGAGCACCACTCGTTGTTTTAGGAGTGTTGGCGCGGCAAAAAGCTCTTTAAGCTCGTGATGGTTCAGGATGACCGGCAGTTTGGTGTCTTTTTTCAGTGATGGCAGGGCGATGGCATTTTTGTTCATCCCCAGCAGGCGGTAATAGTAACGCAGCCCGTACACCATGTGTTTAAAACTGCTGCGCGAGGGCGATCGCGGATCCAAGGCCAAAGCAGCCAGGTATTCATTGATCTCTTCGGGATCGATTTGTTCGGGCAATTTCCCGAAATGGACTACAAAAAGGGCAATACGGCGGATGTAATTATTTAATGTACTTCCACTCTGTCCGCGTAAAGTAACCTGTTGCTCCAGCTTACGGACAACCTTTTCAAACTCAGGAACAAGCACAACTGCCTGCTCAACCATAGTAAAACCAGATTTCTTTCTCATATTCAGAAATTTTAGTGATGAATAATCTCCGAGTATAGAAAGAATCGCGTAATTTTAAACAGCTATCCGCGAAGGCGGATTTAGTTCAACACGCGGTATAGTTAATTGCCGGTGCAGTGCGTATTCGAGCGGCACAGCTCGTATCAAAAGTAGTTGTAACTTGATAGGAAAGTGCTTCGAAATCGGCAACTAACCATACCGCCAAACGTTGAACTAAACCGCCCCCAGTCGGAGGCGGTAAAA
>JAXGNE010000025.1:0-1831 GCA_040768105.1 Anaerolineaceae bacterium | reverse complement strand
AGCCTACCCGCAGGGTACCATGCAAGAACAATCACTTTCAAACAAGCGCGTGCTCTTTCTCCGCCAAGCTGATTGCCTCATCCAATATCAGCATAGCTTCATCCACCTCGCTTTTTGTAGTCGAAAGCGGCGGCGTCACGCGGATGACGCTTTTCCCGCAGCCCAGCAGCAGCAAGCCACGCTCAAAGGCTTTATAAACTACATCATCGCGCAGGCTCTCCGCCGGTTGCTTGGTCTCCCGGTCCTGCACAAATTCCACGCCTAACATAAAGCCTTTCCCGCGCACATCACCAATGCTGGCATGCTTGGCTTGCAGCTCTTCTAAGGCGTCTTTGCAATATGCCCCGACCATACGCGTATTCTCCAGATATTGCTCTTCGATCAATTGGATGGTCGCGAGCGCAGCTGAGCAGGAAACAGGGTTGCCGCCAAAGGTGTTGCCATGCGAGCCTTTAGGCCAATCCATCAGCTCCTTGCGGGTAACCATCGCTCCTAACGGCATCCCTGAGGCAATCCCTTTGGCTGTGAGCAGGATATCCGGCTCCACGCCATAATGTTCGATCGCCCACCACTTTCCCGTGCGCCCCATGCCAGATTGAACTTCATCTACAATGAGCAAAATATCGTATTTGTCGCACAGCTTGCGCAAAGCCGGGAAAAAGTCATCAGGTGGATAGATATAGCCGCCCTCGCCTTGGATGGGTTCAACCAGGATGCCAGCCACATCCTCGCCAGGCAGCAGCCTTTCTAAAATTTCTTCTTCGATGAAAGCAACCACCGTTTCGCCATCGCCCATGCCAGGCCGGCGTTGCAGCACAGGGCGGTAAGGGTTGGGGAAAGGCACATGTACCACACCATTCATCAGTGGGAAAAAGCCATTCTTATAATGCGCTTTGCTTGCAGTTAATGAGACTGCCCCCAAAGTGCGCCCGTGAAAAGCACCCAAAAATCCGATAAACTGCGTGCTGCCTGTGTGATAACGCGCAAGCTTAATTGCCGATTCGACACTCTCCGTACCAGAGTTAGTCATAAAACACGCTGAAGGCCCGCTCCATGGGGCTATTTCTGCCAGCTTTTCAGCTAAAGCAATCCATTTTTCGTGATAAAAATCGGAAGAGATGTGGATAAACTTTTCGGTTTGATCCTGAATGGCTTTGACCACCTGGGGATGACTGTGACCGGTCGAAGCCACTGCAATGCCGGCTTCAAAATCTAAAAAGCGGTTGCCATCTACGTCCCAGACCTCGGTACCGCGCCCGTGGTCCATTACGAAAGGGTAACCACGCGGGTAAGAGGGTGAAATGACAGCTTTGTCGCGCGCAATTAGGGCTTGCGCTTTTTGTCCTGGTAAGTTGAGGGGTTGCATCGGTTCACTCCTTTTCGGAAAAGATTAAATTAAAAGGACCAACCACAGGTGAGCTTAGGTTGATCCTTAGTAGGTCATGGAAATATTATAACACGCTTAACGGTTAAATACGATTTGCATTTTCAGAGTAGCTTGTTTGCCTAAGATATAGGCTTTTCTGGGCGATAGCTGCGCAGCTCTGCCGGCAGCTCCACGCCATACAATTCAAGCAGGCGCACACGCACCAGGTACGCTGCTCCAGTCAGGATTTGCAGCGCCACATCTGCTACATGCCGATTTTCCGGCTTTTCCAAATAGGTGCCACGGGACCAATCATTAAAGGCGCCAAGCGAAGGCCCGCACCAAATGAAACCCAAATAAATAAGCGCTTAAGTTCATTAAAGCAGCGCTTCTATAATTCTTTTTGAATGTAAACGAGATAGTGGGAGTTAAACAGTTTGATCGATTCGAGCATCATTGCCAGCA
>JAXGNE010000024.1:0-4943 GCA_040768105.1 Anaerolineaceae bacterium | reverse complement strand
AATCCGCTAAACGTTTCCCCTCGGGGCTATCGGTCAAGCCAAGCAGGATGTGCTCGGTTGAGGTATATTCATCCCCCATGCCTTTGGCATAACGTTCAGCAGCGTCTAGGGCATCTGCAGCTGGGCGTGAAAGTCCGGGTTCGCTGGTGCCAGCGCCATAAACTTTGGGGCGTCCAGCTAAATCTTCTTGGACCTCCTGACGCAGGACTTCTGTGCTGCCAGCGATCTGGCTGATCACAGCCGGGACTGTGCTCTCGGTTTGATTGAGTAATGCCAACAAAAGATGGGCTGGCTCAATAGTTTGATGTCCGTAATCACGAGCTAAGCCCTGTGCGTTCACCACGGCTTGCTGTGATTTTTGTGTAAATTTATTCAAATCCATAATTCCTCCTTTTTCCATGGCAAAGCCAATAGGTAAAAGTTATTCATGCAAACTTATTGTAAATAGCGAGTATATGCAAGAAGTTATAGGAATATAAGAAATATGCATGCAGAGGATAAGTTTTAGATGAAGATTCAATATTATCTGTAAAAAGTAAATTTGGTTATTTTTACAGCAGTTGAGAGAAAAATTATAAATTTTAAAATTTTAGTGTTATAATAAAATAAGGATGCTCCCAAGTTACATATAAAAATATGTTTAGGTTCGCAATAACCAATTTTCAGAAACGAGGTATTGCGACGAAGAATGATAATTAAGCGCTTAAAGGATTATGGAAATATTAATGGTTTCTTTGATTATTATTCTTAGAACATTAGATAATTTGTGTAGATAAAAACTAAGAAGGTAATGACTGATGTGTAAAATGGGAAGTTCGATTTTCGCACAGTTGCATTTCTTAGGTTTGGTTAAAGAAAAGAGATCTTCCAGTTGAATGAAGCACGAAATTTACCTTGCTTTTGTTTTTTTAAAACCGTTTTGGCTTAATCATAAAGGAGAGATAAATGAAAAAAACGTTAATGCCAAAAACATTGTTGATATTTTTAACCCTTGGCTTAGCTCTCCTATTAGTAAATATGGGAATGATAAGCGAAGTCAATGCCGCAGGTACGGTTTACCGCGTGGTTCCGGGGGGCATTACATCCGGGAATTGTGGAGATACGTGGGCGAATGGATGTGACCTGCAATACGCCTTAGTGACTAAATCCGTATCGGGCGATGAGTTGTGGGTGAAAACGGGCACCTACAAACCCACGACCACGACCGACCGGGCAGTTAGTTTTATGTTGAAAAGCGGCGTTGAGATTTATGGTGGTTTTAATGGCACGGAAATGAGCCGCGACGAGCGCAACTGGGCGACGAACGTCACCACCCTGAGCGGAGATATCGGCACGACGGGTGATAACAGTGACAACTCCTACCACGTGGTCACCGGAAGTGGAACGAATAACACGGCTGTGCTGGATGGCTTCACTATCACCGGCGGCAATGCTAATGGCGATCCGAACAGCACTAATGTTAATGGTGGCGGGATGTACAACGATCAGGGCAGCCCAACGCTGATGAATTTAAATTTCAACAATAACTATGGGTGGGCTCGTGGAGGTGGAATGTACAACATAGGGAGCAGCAACCCGACGTTGACGAATGTTACCTTCATGAGCAACTGGACTAGCTCAAATGGCGGTGGGATGTACAACTCCCAGAGTAATCCTGTGCTGATGAATGTCGCCTTTTATGACAACACAGCAACCCATAGTGGCGGCGGTATGTTCAACTCCGAAAGCAGCCCGACGCTAACGAATATCACCTTCAGCGGCAACTCAGCAAGCTCAATGGGCGGCGGGATGTTCAACTCCGATAGCAGCCTGGTATTGAAGAATGTGACCTTCTGCAATAATACGGCAAACGGCGGTGGTGGTATGCATAATTATCATAGCAGCCTAACATTGACAAATGTTACTTTTAGTGGCAACTCTGCAACCTATGGCGGGGGAATGTCCAATGACTTATGTATCCCCCTGTCATTGACGAATGTTACCTTTAGTGGCAACACAGCAACAAGCGGCGGTGGGATGTACAATTACAAGATCGACAACATCCACGGGTCGATAAAAAATGTTATCATGTGGGGTGACAGCGCCTCAACTGGCAATGAAATCTATAATGATGGCGGTCGCCCAAATATTTCAACAAGCAATGTGCAAGGTTGCGGCGGCTCCGAAGATTGGACCGAAGCTTGCGGCGTAGATGGCGGAGGCAATATCGACGCTGACCCGCTCTTAGGAGTGCTGGGCGATTATGGCGGCTTTACGCAAACCCTGCCCTTACTGCCCGGCTCAGCGGCTATCGACACTGGGGGCGTCTCCATTTGCCCTGAGGAGGATCAGCGGGGTATCACACGCCCGCAAGGTGCAGGCTGTGACATGGGCGCCTATGAATCGCGCGGCTTTACCCTGACCAAGGTCAGTGGTGATGAGCAAATAACGCTTGTAAATACTGCTTTTGCCGAACCGTTGGTGGTAGGTGTGGGAAGCACAGTTGACGAGCCTGTGGATGGCGGGGTGGTAACCTTCACCGCGCCAGCTTCCGGTGCCAGTGCCATCCCGCGAGTCAGCACGGTGATGATTTCGGAGGGCATTGTCTCCCAGAGCTTGACGGCAAATGATGTAGGCGGTACGTACAACGTGACTGCCAACACCGCCGGGGCAGAAACAACAATAGCGTTTGCGCTGCGCAATCATTACAAATATTTACACGCTGCCCCTGTTGCCCTAGGCAGTCAGGATTGCTCCTCGTGGGAGAATGCCTGCACGTTACAAATGGCCCTTGCAGGATCAATTAATGGAAATGAAATTTGGGTACAAGAGGGGGTACATTACCCGGGTGCCGAGCGCACGGATACCTTTATGTTGAAGAGTGGTGTTGAGATTTATGGTGGTTTTAATGGCACGGAAACGAGCCGCGAGCAGCGCAACTGGGCGACGAACATTACTACACTAAGTGGAGATATCGGCACGACGGGTGATAACAGTGACAACTCCTACCACGTGGTCACCGGAAGTGGAACGAATAACACGGCTGTGCTGGATGGCTTCACCATCACTGGAGGTAATGCTAATGGTGCTGAATCGAATGGCATGGGTGGTGGAATGTACGACGATCAAGGCAGCCCGGCGCTAGAAAATGTCATCTTCAGTGGGAATTCTGCAACCTATGGTGGCGGGATGTGCAACTCCACCAATAGCAGTCCAATGTTGGCGAATGTAACCTTCAGCAGTAACACGGCAAACTACTGTGGCGGGGGGAATTACAACATTTGGAGCAACCCAACTCTGACGGATGTTGCCTTTCATAACAACATGTCAACTTACGATGGCGGCGGGATGAACAACTACCAGAGCAGCCCGACGCTAACGAACGTAATCTTCAGCGGTAATGCGGCATCATCTGGCGGCGGGATATACAATACTTATAGTAACCCAACGATGATGAATGTGACTATCAGTGGTAACACGGCAGGATATGACGGCGGCGGGGTATATAACAACCGGAGCAGCCCGTCGATGACGAATATCACCTTCAGCGGCAACATAGCAACAAGTGGCGGTGGGATGTATAACTACTACGAAAGCAGTACACCGGTGATTAAAAATGCCATCCTATGGGGCAACCGCGCCACCAATGGAACGGAAATTTACAATAATGCAAGTACTCCAACCATTTCTAGCAGTGATGTGCAGGGCTGCGGAGGTTCCGGCGAAGGCTGGTTTAGCGCCTGCGGCACAGACGGCGGGGGCAACATCGATGCTGATCCGCTCTTAGGAGCGCTGGGCGCTTATGGTGGCGGCACGCAAACCCTGCCCTTACTGCCCGGCTCGGCAGCCATCGATACTGGGAATAACACTTCTTGCCCGGCTACCGACCAGCGTGGTGTGGCACGCCCGCAGGTGGCAGGCTGCGACATAGGAGCCTACGAGTCGCGCGGCTTTAGCCTTACCAAGGTGAATGGTGACCTGCAAAGTGCCATGATAAACACCGCTTTTGCCAAACCGTTGGTGGTAGGTGTGGGAAGCACAGTTGGCGAGCCTGTGGATGGCGGGGTAGTAACCTTCACCGCGCCGGTATCTGGTCCCAGTGCCATCCCCCAAACGAGCACGGTGACGATTTCGGAGGGCTTGGCTTCTCAGAGCTTGATGGCCAATGGAGACGGTGGTGAGTATAGTGTAATGGTCGATACCGCTGGCGCTGTAGAGCCCTCAATATTCATGTTGAAAAACCTCTTTGGCATCTATCTGCCATTGATACTGAGGTA
This sequence comes from Anaerolineaceae bacterium, assembly GCA_040768105.1. Taxonomy (GTDB): domain Bacteria; phylum Chloroflexota; class Anaerolineae; order Anaerolineales; family Anaerolineaceae; genus JAXGNE01. The sequence goes on along the minus strand of JAXGNE010000024.1, from coordinate 687 downwards.
AAGGTAAAACAAGGTAGGAAGCTTCATAGGGAACCTGCCGGCTGTGCTTCGACACAATCGGCAGGCTGTTTGGATTAGTTCATAAACATATTTGCGATTATTTGGACTTGAAAGTTGATGATATAAATCCAGAAGATTGATCCGTTTTTAGGTGAAATTGCTCTTGACATAATTGAGCAGGCGGCTATAATTGCGGTTTGTTCGTGAAGCACGGCACCTTGAAAATAAGAATCTCGGAAAATTGTTACAAAGCACACTTTTCCCTTGACAATCGACATAAATTCGATTATAAATAAAGTCCCAAGGGAGATAGTTTGATATTGCCATCTTGGGAGCTGATCTTTGAAAAAAGAACAAGGGATGAGAGACAAACCCAGGAAAGCAGTGCCCGTAGCCGGCGAGCAAGTTGAGAGCCGGCGATTTCGTCTATAAAAACGGAAGCGAGCATTGACAGGATTGGAGAGATTCAGTAGAATCCTGCTCTCATGAAGTCAGAACCTTAACAACTGAAAAGTGATAGGAAATAAGCAACAAAAATATAGGTAAGAACAAGCCTCGTTAATTGTTTTCCGTAAAAACGAAACACCGCAAGGTGATAAATTTTTAGCGGAGAGTTTGATCCTGGCTCAGGATGAACGTTGGCGGCGTGCCTAATACATGCAAGTCGAACGAAGACTGTAGTAATAC
>JAXGNE010000023.1:0-2254 GCA_040768105.1 Anaerolineaceae bacterium | reverse complement strand
ATTCCACAGGCCGAAATATTTGGTGCCGAAGGCCCAGAAAAAGCCTTCCTGGGTCAGACCGGACTGAATGTGACTGTTTTCCGTGATGTAAGCCGGGTCGTCATAATTGATAAAATCGAATTCCTGCACCTGCCAGTAAACAGCAATCGTGATTGCCGCCAGGATAATGTACAAAACAAATCCAATCTTTTTTTTACTGAGATTAAGAGTTTTGGATATGATCATAAGCTTTGAAGACCGGCATTTATTTTTATTGTTGTTCAGGAATATCGTTTTTTTAAATAAAGTCAAGTTTATCCGCAGCCATCAATGTGATCACCGGCACAATCCCTGGTTCATGGCTAATTGCATCGTCGAACAGGTTCCCAGCTTGCAGGCTTGATGCGCGTCCCGGCAGCCCGATGCCCTGTTTCCGGTCAGTAAATAAACAAAGGCCCGGTTGTTATACGCATCGGCATAATCGGGCTTCAAACGTATCGCTTGGCTGTAATCCTCAACGGCCTGCTGATACCGGCCCAGCCTCAGATAAATAAAAGCCCGGTTGTTGTAGGCATCAAAGTAAGCGGGATTTAAAGCAACAGCTTTGCTGTAGTCGGCAATGGCCTGCTGATATTGCGCAAGATGAATATAAGCGGTTCCGCGGTTGTAGTAAATTGCCGGATTGTCCGGTTTTAGCGCAATAGCTTTGGACAGGTTTTCCACGGCTTTTTGATGCTGACCGAGACCAAGATAAATGTTGCCTCTGTTGTTATAGGCTTCAGCATGGTCCGGTTTCAAACGGACAGCTTCCGTCAAATCTTCAATAGCTTCACGGTGCCGTTTGAGTTCATGGTTTATGAGCGCTCTGCTGTTGAACGCATCGGCATAATCCGGTTTCAGCCGGATGACATAATTCAGGTCTTCAAAAGCTTTTTGGTATTGTCCGAGCCTTGCATACGCCAGGCCCCTTTTGTTGTAGCTAAGAATCAATCCCGGCCTGATGCGGATCACTTCATTAAAATGACGGATGGCTTCTTCATATTTTCCTTCATCAAACAGAACCGAGCCCAGATTGATGTGAGCCACGTAATTGTCTTTTGTTACCCTTATAGTGTGTTGGCATAGTTTCTTGCTGTCCGTCCAGTAGCCGCACTGCTGCCAGGTCAGCAGTGTGAGAAAGGCAAGAAACCCTATTGCTGCGGGTAATAAAATCATTTTCGAAGTTATTTTCTTCTGCAACAGCCTGGGTACGCCCCAGGCCAGCATGATACCGATGCCGATCAACGGCAGATAGGTGTAACGGTCAGCCATGGCCTGATTGCCAACCTGGACAGTTCCGATAACAGGTGCGACAATAATTGTGTACCAGAACCAGCCGACGAAGAGATAAGGCAACCGTCTTGTTGTTACGATGACGGCGGCCGTTATGGCTATAATCAGCAGAAGCGCTCCCGCGGTCTGCCAGGCAGGAATGTGGGAGGAAAAAGGATATATCACAGCCAGATCATAAGGCCGAAAAGTTTTTATAAGATACGTTACAAAGGTAACCGGAACGTTGATCAATCGTGCAGTCAGGGCAAAAGAAGCTTCCGGGTCGTAAGATTTTTGCTGGGCAATAATTGTAATAACAGCGAAGACAGCGGACAATACCATCAGCGGCAGTTTTTCCTTGAGCTGCCATACGATCGTATCGGATAAACGGTTTTGATTCTCGAATCGTCTGAGCGGCCAGTAATCCAGTAAGATCATAATCAGAGGCAACGTCACCACCATGGGCTTGCTCAATAAGGCCAGCACAAAACTGAAAACAACAAGCAAATATCGCTGAACAGATTGTTTTTCCGTATAAACAACATAAAAACATAAGGTGAGCATCCAGAAGAAAGCGCTTAAGACATCTTTACGTTCGGAAACCCAGGCGACGGATTCCACATGCAGGGGATGCAAAGCAAAGAAAGCGGCGACAAAGGCGCTCTTCCAGAGAGCTCCCGTCATCCGGTGAAAGAGCCAGAACAAAAGAAGCGTACTCAGGATGTGCAAAACCAGATTCGTGAGGTGATACCCTCCGGCATGAAGACCGTAGAGTTCGTAATCGGCCATCAAGGACAACCAGACAAGCGGGTTCCACAGACCGAAATATTTGGTGCTAAAGGCCCAGAGGAAGCCTTCTTTGGTCAAACCGGCCTGGATATCGCTGTTTTCTGTAATGTAAGCAGGATCGTCATAATTAATAAAGTCGTATCCGCATACCTGTCCGTAAACGGCGAGCGTAAAC
>JAXGNE010000022.1:0-6544 GCA_040768105.1 Anaerolineaceae bacterium | reverse complement strand
AGAAAAGTTCCATAGCCTATAGCTAAGACCCAAAAAATTATCACTGGGTCTATCTTGCGTTCGCGCTTTATCAAACCTGTCTCTTTTGCCTTATTCCTTAGCCATTCTGATGGGAATAGATTGCAGAGCTCCCTTTCAACTAGGTAATCTCTATCGAATGAGGTGTTACTGATCACCTAACTATACCCCCTTCGAATCTAGAAGATGATTTATAATATTTATATCTTATTATTCGTGTTATCCCTTTGCTGGAATAACATGAATTAAATCAAAACCAAAGGACGGTATTTAAATCGAGTCTTAACCGATGACCAATGTATCTAGTTATGAAAAGGCGTTAGAGTTAAATCCATCAAGCTCTGCTGCTTGGTATGGCAAAGCTATTGGATTAAATCAGACAAATAAAAGCGATGAAGCATTAGCCAGCTTTAACAAGGCCATCGAATTGAATCCCTCCAACGCGGCCGCATGGTATGGAAAAGGACGAGTTTTAAAATCCTTGAATAGTACACTAGAATCGGAGAAAGCGTTTTCCAGAGCAGAAGAACTAGGCTACAATTCCACGAAGTCGGAGGCGTTATGAAAGCATTAGTTATTTCATTCTGTGCAATTTTAATGCTTATTGAGCCAATCATTGCTGATTTGGCTGTTGACCCAGGGTCTTCTTGGGCGTATATTCGTCAACAGGAGGCAGCTTATTGTTCAGATTCGGCACCTTGCCCTCGAATTAGTTGGATCGTTCTAGGAGATGATCTATATAAAAAAGGATATTATAATGAAGCTCTTGAGAATTATGCAAATGCTCTTGAGATAGTTAAATATGATAATTCGTATACATTGGTCACTAGGCATCATATCGGAGATGCTTTGTTTAAGCTGGGGCGATATGAAGAAGCCTTACAATTCTATGAAAAAATTCAAGAATATCTTGATGAAGATAATTCGAGAGGATATACGGAATTTAAAAATGATGAAAACTTAAAGGATTTGGGCGCAGCGCTAATTGCATTAGAGAGGTTTGAAGATGCATTATCTATATTTAATAAAGCAGCCGAAGATAATTCACAAGACAACGTTGCTCTGCACGGAAAAGGATTAGCCCTCCATAAGCTAGGAAAATTTCAGGATGCTCTTGCGATCTATAATATCTCCTCACAGATCAATTCTTCCGATGCATTAATGTGGAAAGACAAGGGTGATCTTCACTTTGATTTGAAATCATTTCAACAAGCATTAAATTCTTATGAAAAAGCAATACAAATCTCCTCTTCGTATGCGGATGCTTGGTATGGAAAAGCTAACGCGCTGGTGCAATTAAATAGAGATGATGAGGCACTTAATAGTTTTAATAGATGCCTAGAGATAGATCCATCAAATATCGCTGCATGGAACAATAAAGGTGCGACATTAGTTAAAATGGGGAGATATCAAGAAGCTCTTGTGTGTTACGAAGAATCAATCAAGATGGCTCCAAGTTATGCCACACCATTGGCAAACAAAGCAGAAGCCCTCCTGTTCATAGGGAGAAATCTTGAAGCCATGAATTACAGCAATAAGTCGCTTGAAATCGATTCCAATAGTTCCTTTGCTTGGGCAATAAATGGGAAAGCACTAGTAGCTCTCGGACGCTACGATGAGGCCCTAACAAGTCTCAACAAATCATTAGAGATAGATCCTTCAAGAGCAGATGCTTGGATATCCCAAGGAATTGCTTTCCAGAAACTGGGGAAAAATGAAGATGCATTGGAGAGCTATAAGAAAGCGACAGAGATTGATCCGTCAAATATTGAAGCCATAATAGGAATTGGAATAGTTCAAAACAGCCTAAAACAATACGATGAAGCTGTAGCAAGTTTTGACAAAGTGATTGCTCTTAATTCTTCTAACATCCTTGCTTTGAAAGGAAAGGCCGATGCTCAAATTAGTTTAAAAGACTATGCAAGTGCACTCAAGAGTTATGATCAAGTAATTAATCTCAGTTCTTCTGATATAGCTGCCTGGAAAGGCAAAGCAGAAACAGAGCATAAAATGAAGCAATACGAGAATGCGTTGCAGAGTTACAAGAAAGTCTTGTCCCTTGATCTATCTGATTCAGTTGCTATGAAAGGAAAAGCAGAGATTGAAAATAAGCTCGGCAAATCTAGCGAAGCATTAGCGAGTTTTGAAAAAGCAGCCGCATCGGATTCCACTGATGCGAATCTATGGCGGGGGAAAGGAGATGCCCAACTCAGTCTCAGTAAGTATAAAGATGCATTAGAGAGCTTTAATAAATCCATTGAAATCAATCCATACGACGCTGCTACTTGGAATGGCAAAGGCATGGCTCTCTATGCTCTGGGTATGTATGAGGACGCCGTAGAGTGCTATAATAAGTCCGCGGCGGCTGATCCCTCAAATGCCGAGGTCTGGGATAACAAAGGGATTACCCTCTTGGCAATGGGCAACTATAAACTTGCTCTTGAAAGCTATAACAAATCTTTAGAGATCAATTCGGCAAACAAGAAGGCGCTAACCGGAAAAACCAATGCCTTGATGAGTCTGGGAAGATATGACGTTGCTTTGGAAACCATTTTGAAAGCTATAGATATCGATCAATCAGATGCTTCTTCATGGAATAGCAAAGGATTGATACTGCAGAAATTAAATCGCACCGGAGAAGCAAACGCAGCATTCTCGAAGGCAAAGGAATTGGGATACATTATATAATTGGATCTTTCGAAGGTGTGTTTAATGAGTCCCAATACTGTAAGATCTGACGCGAGAATATATCAAAGTGAGCGAAGGAGGAGTTTCACTCGATTATACCTTATAGTCACTCTCGTAGGAGTCTTTCTTTTATCAATTCAAACTGAAGCCGCTCAGTTTGAAGGTTCAAGCCCTAAAATGCCTGTACAGCCAACGCCATCTCCTGTTGTCGAAGCAAATCAATCTTCACTAATCCAACAAAATGCTACAACCATAGATCAAGCACCGATTGAGAAGGTTACAGTTCTAAACGTCGAAGTTGCCAATGATGTTTACTCCGAAAAAGATCGCCAAGTTCTTTATTGTCCGAAAGGCAACTACATGGTTGTAAGGAATAGAATCTATCTGACCGGAACTGATCTGGATAAGGTAAAGCAAGTGAAGTATCTGCTGCATCCATCATTCCCAAATCCTATAGCTGTTTCTGAAGACCCAACTAACGATTTTGAGGCATGGATATGGAGTTGGGGCGGTTTTCTGATCAAGGCAACTATCACAACTGAGAGCAGCCAGGTTTTCGAGAAAGAATTGGATTTCTCATTCAAGACGAAGTTTGAGGAAGCTCAAAGCAAAAGAATACCTCAGGTTATGAGGTGTGAAGAATGAAAACTAAGTACCAAAAAGACAAGTTGATAATAACAATATCGGTTTTAATTACGGTTCAAATATTATTTAGTTCATCTATTATGGCACAGGATCTAACTGTTGATTACTGGCTTCAAAAAGGCGATGAATTCTATTACAATGATTCTTATGACTTGGCATTGAGATGTTATGATAAGGCCATTGAAATTGATCCTATGGAATCCAATGCGTGGAAAAGTAAAGGAAACGTTCTAAATGAGTTAGGCCAAACGGTAGAAGCAAATGTGGCCTTTGCCAAAGCAAATGATCTAGGATATGAGGACACGACACGCATAGATGTTGTACCAAATGAAATGTCAGAGGAAATTTCAGGCATCAATGAGAGTATTCAGCCAAATATTATGCTTGATGGTGCTAAGTCAGAGACTTCTATTATTTTTAATTCTATTATCCTACTTTTTGATGCTTCTCATAGCATGAGTGGAGATAAGATGAGCAATGCCAAGATCGCAATTAAGGAATTCATATCAGGACTTGATTTTGAATCTACTGAGGTATCCCTAATCGTTTTTTATGATTGCGACAATATTAAAGTCGAGCAGCCGTTTACCACTGATAAATCATTAATCTCGTCTAAGATTGACACGATCCAACCATCGGGAAGCACGCCTCTAAATAAGGCAATAAATTTTGCCAAAAGATACATTGATGAGAACGCTAATGGTATGAAAAGGAATATTATTATGTTTACTGATGGTATAGAAACTTGTACAAGTCAGGGGACATATTCTGAAAGAAAAAGCATAAAAATAAGTGTGATAGGTTATAATATCCGGAAAGACTCAGATTTGGATAAGTCTTTAAGAAATTTTGCTGAAATGGTACATGGAAATTATCTGAATTCGGGTGATGGCTTCAACTCAGAAGGACTAGCCAGAAGTCTTGAACAAGCATATGCAGGAATGGGGACAGGTGACGTGCAGGTGACCCTAACTTGGAATGCTAATGCGGACATTGATCTGTATGTAGAAGATCCATCCGGTGATGAAATCTATTATAGAAATCCTACTGTGTCATCAGGAGGAGAATTAGATATAGATAACAGATGCTCTAATTTTATAATGGGTATGCCTGAGAATATTTATTGGCCTCTCGGCAAAGCACCAGTTGGTAGATACAAGGTCAGAGTAAATTATTACGATGATTGTGGTAGGTTCGGAGTTCGCACCGGCCCAGTAGATTGGACTATTAAAACCAAAGTTAATGGAAGGATGTATACTTTTAGTGGGACTTTGTACGACATAGGAGATACTCAAGACGTAACCACTTTTCAATTTTAAATCAAAGTGTGCTCGGGTACTTCATCCTAATGGATGGGGAATTCGTGACCATCCGCATTTCCCTATGTATAAAGCCTACATCCAAAAAGTTCGATGACGACTCGTCGTATATAAATATATACTGTCATAAAGTAACCATGCTGCTATATATGGCAAATTGCATGGATCTTAAATAAAAAACAGCATCCATAGATGTGACTATTATAGCTCAAAATGCAGTAAAAAATTTTATATTAATTTTATATTATTACGCAAATATAGCCTATATGGGTTATTATTTCTCTTAAACTTATAGCATTAAAATGATAATTGAGATTAACTATATTATAGGAACAATAGCCCATATAACCCATATCATTACAGGGTCAGACATTGCTCATACTTCTCTCGTTTTGTCTTATCTGAAACATGTGCATAACGTAAAGTTGTTCTTATATCGGTATGTCTTAATATATCTTTAACTATTCTAATGTCAGCACCGTTGGCTATCATCATGGTAGCTGTTGTATGTCTGCTAAAAACATGGACAGCACCACTCTTCTTTATTCCTGCTTTCTTCTTATAGTATAGAAACATTCTATGCACATCGTTCTTTTCCCAAAAGTTCAGGCTATCTGTATAGAAGAGGGGTATTCTGCCTTTGATATTGACTTGTGGTCTGACTTTTAGATATTCCTGCAAGGTTTCAACACATTCTTGATTGATGCAGATAATATCATCGCGACCGCCCTTTGTTTCTCTCAAGCGAATGGTTCTGGCTTCAAAATCTATATCACTGTCATTCAGCTTGCATAATTCACTGCTTCTCAGGCATCCATAGAATAATGTCTTCAGCATCGCGAGGTGCTTTATATTGCCGCAGGCATTGAATATTGCCAAGACATTCATTTCATTGAAGTAGTATGGCACTCCTTCATTTTGTCTCAAGAATTTGAATGCCCATTCAATATTATTCATTTGATAGAACTTCTTTATCGCAGAACAAGTATTATTGATGTGGGTTCTTGAGTACTTATCCTCAATTAGCATGTCGCGATATTGGTCTGCTACTTCAATCGGAGGTTCATCTTGCTTTGCATAATCAAGGAATGCATTTAGCCGACCCATGTATAGCTTTATGGTCTCGTTATGCAATCCAATGCCCTCTAGATAGCGGTTGAATCTTTCAAGTACTACATCCTTCTTGAGAATCTTTGCTGAAGTTGTGTGCCAATTAATCTTTGCCTTAACCATTGCTACCACCCCAAAATAGATGTTCATCTATTGCCGTGAGGTGAACTGAAATCGAATGAATCTCCTGAAAACCGCTATGCAGAGATATTGAGGAGTGCGGGGAAAGGGATTCGAACCCTTGAACTCCTGCGAGAATAGATCTTGAGTCTATCACCGTTGGCCTGGCTTGGTTATCCCCGCAATCCGATCCGCAATCTGGCAGATCGAGGAAAAACCAAGCATCTGCAAGTTTATGAATCTTGCCATCTGCAAAAGAGCTGCGGCTTATCCTCCCTTACTTCTTCTCCTCGTTTTCCATCTCTCCCTCCTCTCTCCTATCCAGGGGATCGATGACATCAGCCTTCTCCTGCCCGGCTGAACCACTTTTCATGTTGCTCCTAGATCCCAATGAACTGATAAAAACAGATAATAACCAGTTCTGCATCATTGCCCTCCCGAGGTATGATTTAGTGACGGTCAAGAGAGAACAGATTCTCATCGAGGCTCTGCCATACATCCGTGAGTTCTACGATTCCATAATGGTCTTCAAGATCGGCGGATCGATCATGTCCGACCGCACCGTGCTGGAGGACTTCATCCAGGATGTGGTGCTGCTGCGCTACATCGGCATCCATCCCATCATTGTGCACGGCGGCGGCCCG
>JAXGNE010000021.1:0-1532 GCA_040768105.1 Anaerolineaceae bacterium | reverse complement strand
ATGGGGTATTTTAAAGGGGTGGCTTAACCGACCGCTGAAAAAATTTCCGACCGCTTTTTCAGTTTACCGTATCATGGCGATACTGGGACAAGGCCTCTTTCGATGGAAAAAGCAACCCTGTAAATGGCAGAGGTATCCCCATGCAGTGATCCTTGTTAATGGATCTATCCCGGTCTCCTACATGAACGTCGTTTCGCCGGGGTAAAACATACAAATATGTTCTATCCCGGGCGGGTTCTCCACCGGTGCGCTCCAGGAAAGATGAACCCTTGTCCCTTTGTAACGGTATTTCCAGGTCTTTCGGTTCTCCGCGGGGACGCGGCACGGAAGTTGTAATCCATGATTTTAAAGTTTGTTTAATATCGAGAGTCGCCTGTCCGGGAAACGATAACGGTCATTTTCTGAGGTGATGATGTGATGCCCCTTTTCGCGCAAGTGAGCACGGGAATTCCGAGCCTCGACGAAATCATCAATTTTCTTCGCATGGGAGACAACGTCGTCTGGCAGGCGGACAGCGTGGAGGATTACCGGCGCTTCGTCGTCCCTTACGTCAAAAGGGCCCTCGCCGACAAGCGGCGGGTCGTCTACATGCGGTTCGCCCATCACGAGTCCCTTCTCGAGCCCCATGATGGGGTCGCCGTCTATCACCTGGAGGCCGACGCGGGTTTCGAGTCTTTCTCGAGCCAGGTTCACGGGATCATCACCCGGGAAGGCCGGGATGTCTTCTACGTCTTTGACAGCCTGTCCGATCTTCTCATGGCCTGGGCCACCGACCTCATGATCGGTAATTTTTTCGCCATCACCTGCCCCTATCTTTTCGAGCTCAACACGGTAGCTTATTTCGCCCTGCTTCGGGGGCGCCATTCCTTCAAGACCATTGCCCGCATCCGGGAAACGACCCAGGTCCTCCTCGACATATACAACAACGACGGTCGTCTTTACGTGCACCCGCTGAAGGTCTGGCAGCGTTACTCCCCAACCATGTTTCTCCCTCACCTTCAGGAAGGGGAAGCCCTGACGCCCATCATCAACAGCATCGAGGCGACGACGCTCTTCTCCATGCTGGCCGCCAGGCGCGAGACGGTGGCGGAACGCAAGCTGGATTTCTGGGACCGCATTTTCCTCCAGGCCAAGAACATGCTGTCCCGTCCGGAGACCGCCGACGAGCGGCGGGCCATGGTGGATCAGTTGAGCCGGATTCTCCTGGGACGGGAAAAAAGGATGCTCGGCCTCGTCATGGCCTATTTTTCCCTGGAAGACCTTCTGAACATCAAGGAACATCTCATCGGGACCGGTTTCGTCGGCGGGAAATCGGTGGGAATGCTCCTGGCGAGAAACATACTGGCCCGGGACCCCGACTTCGACTGGGGGCGTCATCTCGAACTTCACGACTCCTACTACGTCGGCTCCGATGTTTTTTATTCGTACATCGTCCAGAACGGGTGGTGGAAACTCCTCATGAAACAGCGGACCCGGGAAGGATATTTTACGGCGGCCGAGGAACTTCGCGGCAAAATGCTTCAGGGAGCCTT
>JAXGNE010000020.1:0-2627 GCA_040768105.1 Anaerolineaceae bacterium | reverse complement strand
CCCGGCTCAGCTCACGTTCACCCAGAGCTTCATCTGGTATTCCTTCTCCGGCTCCTTCTGGTGGATCTGGACCTCCTCGATCCGGTCGACGAAGGGCAGTTTCCCGAGTTCCACGAGGTACCGGCGGTAACTGAAAAAATTACCCCGGATGGCGGCGTTGACGAGCACGTTTTTCGACCCCGAGGACAGGGTGGCCACGTCGGGACTCGCCGAGATCACCTCCATGCCCGACCGGGCCGCGAGGCCCGCCATGATGGAGGGCACCATGTCCAGGTCGCGCCTGAGCATGGGCTTCCGTTCCGGAAGGGTCAGCTTCGTCTGCACTTCCACATCGGCCCGCTTCACCAGTTCCTGGTAGAGGGGGAGGAGGCGCTTCTCCGCCTCGATCCTCTGCCGGGTCCGCTCGATCTTCGTGTCCATCACCCCGATGTACCGGTAGGTGGGAAGGACGACGAGCAGAATCACGGCGGCGATCACGGCGGCGCTGATGAGAAAGATGGTCACGCTCCGTGCCGGCAGTTTTTTCAGGTTCAGTGTTTTCGCCATCGCTCGCGCTCCCGTCACGCGAATTTCGCGTTGAGGATGAACCGGACGACCTTCTTGTTGTCGAAGGTCTCCGGCGTGTTTTTCGTCACTTCCGTCCCGGAAAACATGGGGGAGGTCTGGATCTTCAGGACGTAGCCGGCCAGCGAGGAGTCGAGAACGGTCTCATCGCCCGTCACGAGGCCCTCGATGACGACCCCCTTGGGGGGCGCGAACCGCGGCTCCCCGGCCGCCTTCTTGTCGTCCCCCGCCTCGAGCCCCCCCAGGTCGAGCCTCACGTTGACGAGGCGGATGTTCGACGGGGTGAGGGTGGCGATCTCGTTGATGGCCGCCAGGTCGAGGTACCGTTCCCGGTACTTCTCGATGTGCTGACGGTTCTCCTTCACCCTGGCGATGAGAGGGGCGATGGCTTCCTCGTTGAGCCGGGCGTCCCTGAGAAGCTGTTTCTCCAGGCCGGCGAGAACGTTCTTTCTCTCGTAAATGTTATAACCGAAGACGGCCAGCGCCACGAGGCAGGCGGCGAGCGCCGCGGCGGCGATGGAAAGCACGATCCGGTTGGCCTTCGACTCGAACTGGGCCGCCCTCTTCCTGTCGCGGCCGCTGAGAAGGTTGAGGGACTTCATGGGCCCCGAGAGGGCCGCGCCGAGGGCCGTGCCGTAGAGACTCCGCTCGGCGGCGTCCATGGACGCCGTGGCCCCGGCGGTGGCGGGGTGTTGTGGGGCCAGGGGGTCGAGGACCCGGCAGTCGACGGCGAGCTGGCCGCCGATGTGATCGACGAGCCGGCTGAAGATCCGCACCGAGCCGGTGATGTGGAGAGACTGGATCCTGTCCTTGCCGAGCACGGCGGAGAAGTGCTCGAAGGTCCTTTCCACCTGCCGGATGAGCCGTTCCAGCGCCGGCCTGATGAGATCGAAGACCTCGTCCCGCTCCAGGTCGAACTTTTCCCGGATGCCCTTCATCCGGTCCGTCCCGGCGAAGAGGTCCAGGACGAGGGCCCGCCCTTCTTCCGGCGGGAGAAATTTCCCCGGCTCTTCCATGACCGGCGGCACCGGTCCTCCCGGCACGGGACCCGCCGCGGGGGCGCCCCGCTCGATCCGCCCGTTCACCGACTCCACGAGTTCCTGGATCATGCTCTCCAGGCCGGCCCGGATCCAGCGGGTGACCTGGATCTCGCCGTCGGTGAAGATCTCGATGAGGGAGCCCTCCTCGCCGATGCTGAGGACGGCGGTATTCCCCTCGGGCGACGGGATCCAGCGGCTCTTGAAGAGGTTCTGAAGGGCGAAGGGAAGGATCGTCAGGCCCTCGGGGGGATATCCCGCGTCCTCGAGATGCTTCTGCAGGCGGTTGGCGTCGTGTCGGGACGCCGCGTAGGCGACGGCGGCGAGCTTCGCGACGCCGCTTTCCACCACCTCCCCCCGGATTTCGTAGTCGAAGACGTGCTGTTTCTCGTCGAAGGTCATGGCCTTGTGGGCCACGAAGAGAACCGCCTGGTCGAGCTGTTTTTTGGGAACCTTGGGAATGCTCAGGACGCCGACTTCCGCGTCGGGGGCGTGAAGGACCGCCCAGAGGGACTGTTTCCCGCCGCCCTTGGAGAAGGCCTTGAGGGCGCTTTTCAGGGACCGGCCGAATTCGGGGTCTTCCATCCCCTTGGCCGTGTGCGGGAACTCGGCGCACTCGACGAAACGGTAACCGCCGTCCGCGGCCTGGCCGATCCTGACGAACCGGAAGGCGTCCTTGCCGCACTCGAGGCCGACCATGGTGGCCCCCTTCACGGGAACGGCCCGCACCGGCCCCCGGGCGGGCTCTGGCACCTCCCGGGCCGGCGGCGCGTCAGGCTTCTTTACCGCCTCCGGAGGCTCCTTGCCGCGGATGACCCCCAACAGTTTTTCGGTCGAAGAGATTTCTTTCTCTGAAGACACTTATGAAGCCCCCTCCTCCACACGCCTTCGCGAGCATGGTATTTTTTCAATCATTTCAATGGGATCAGGAAGCCCGTGTCCCCCGCTGCCCGTCCCCGCTTTTCTACATTTAAATGAAGATGCTCCTGTTGTCAATACTATTTTAACAAATACAGCGGCTTTTGT
>JAXGNE010000019.1:0-1111 GCA_040768105.1 Anaerolineaceae bacterium | reverse complement strand
GATTACGCAACCTTTTTTCTGTAAATTCGAGTCAGAAATACCTATCGTTCTTTAATAACTTAATGACTTGCCAGCGCAATAATGTTTTCCGATCTGCCACTCCTCGCTGATCTCCATGAGTAAGGCCGAGATCAATCTAAGGCATGAAGCCTCGTTTGGAAATACACCAACCACTCTTGTTCGCCTACGGATCTCTTTGTTGATTCTCTCCAGGCTGTTGGTCGTCCGGATCGTTCTCCGGTGTTCCAAAGGGAAATCAAAAACCGAAAACCCTTCTGCCAGGTTCTCTTCCAGCCATGCCGATAACCGTGGTGCAGAAACAGCATACTTCTGGATGGCTGTTTGGAGTAACTCTTCAGCAGTCTTGCGGTCTGAAGCATTGAACATTGAACGAATGTCTGCGGCCACCTCCAATCTCATATGCTGTTTGGGCAGATATGCACCCGCGTTTTGCTGCAGGTGGAATTGACACCTTTGCCACGGCACACTGCCCAACACGGCTCTCCTGGCTGCTCCAAGCCCTTCGTGGTCGTCACTAATTACAAGCTTCACTCCGTTCAAACCGCGGTCTTTCAGGCTCTTCAAGAAGGTTTTCCAGTGGGTTTCGTGTTCACTGAGGGATACAGAAACACCCAGAATCTGCCTTTCCCCCTCTGGAGTGATCCCAGATGCCACCAGAACAGCCGCATCTCGCACTTGCCCTGCTTCACGAACCTTCTCATAACGAGCATCCACGTAGAGATAGCTGATCTCTCCCAAAGCTCTTTCACGCCATTCTTGTAGCACTCCGTCCAGCTGTGCAGTTGCCCGGCTAACCTGTTCAGAAGAAATCTCAACCCCGCATAGCTGTTCAGTGATGGCTTTCACCTTACGGGTAGACACTCCCTGAACGTACATCTCAGCCAGGGTGATCGTGAGCGCTCTTTCACTCCTCAGTCCTTTCTCAAGGGCTGAAGGATAAAAACCACCTTCTCTGACTTGAGGCACTGCAAAGGTGATCTCACCCATGCGGGTCTTCACGGTCTTGGGCTTGAAGCCATTTGCATGTCCCTTGCGATCCTCAGTGCGCTCATAATGTTCAGCCTGCAGGTATTTTGACCTTTCTACCTGC
>JAXGNE010000018.1:0-2714 GCA_040768105.1 Anaerolineaceae bacterium | reverse complement strand
GATCTCCTTTGCCGCCTCCAAAGCTTCCGGAGTTATCCGTTTTCCTGCGATGACCAATTGGATATTGCCAGTCTCGACATCCCTGGCGCTGAGGAGCAGCTTTAAAAAGCCCATCTGCGAGAGGCTCTCAAATCGCACCACCCGCTTTAGCTCGACCACATATATTTTGTTGTCATCTTCGATGACCAGGTCAAATTGGATAGGATATTTGTCTCCGAGGGCGCTCTCCTGCCCGATCGACGCATTGCCGCTGAATCCAAGCTCTGTGCGGAGCAGCCCAATCAGCTCAGAATCGATGGAGGTGATGGAATTCATGGTTAATATCAGTAGTTGCTGATAGGTATAAATAGTTATCAGTGATATGATATATCAGCTTTTAGTGATATTAAATAAAGATATCACTGATCATGTGCCGGGGTGATATCATTCCTGAGAGCACCATCTGCTCTTTCTGTCGATTTCGGCCAGGGCGTTCTCGGTCAAAACGATCCTCTGGGCTTTGTGCCTGGCGCTCTTGACTATGACCAGCGGATCGCTGATCTTCCTCGCCTCGGCTATGATGCGATGGCCGTGGATGCAGTCTCCCACCTCATAGCCTTTCACTAGACGGCCTCCATCTTGCCTTCCTTTTCCAGGTCATCCATGATCTTGCAGACCAGCTCGTAATCCAGTTCCAGATCGATGCTGGCATCAGAGGCGTATGCTTCGCCCTTCATCTTAAAATAGCTGGCCACCTCTTTCTTGGCCGTCTCATAATCCAGATCACGGTACTGGATTACCTTGATTGCCGCCAGCTTTTCTCTGACAGCGTCACGGATGAAGTCGGAGGGACTGAGGTAGAGGCCAGCCTCTACCAGCTTATTGATCTGTCCGATCTCATTGGGGGTCATCTTGGCTCCGACGACTTTGCTTGAACGGTTCGCAGGGCCAATGTCTGGGCCCATGGTCGTTATATTGGCTAAAGCTAATTTATAGGGATTTCGGGATTCTGCTGGTCAATACATCGATAGAATTTTTCTCTTGCAGGACCTCTTATGCACCGTCACTTCTATATGAACAAAGGCCGAGCTGCCCATCATGGAAATGTTCGATGGGTTGTTTAACGGAGATCCTAGCTATATAACCAAAGGATGTCATGCATCTCCGAAAATTTATAAACCAGAAGAATTCTATGCAAATTATACATTTTTTACGCATGCATACTTAAAGAGTGGTCTTGAGCTTTGGCATACTAATCCAATCAAGCTTGATATAATTTCAAAGTTCAATTTAGATAAAGCCAAATTATATGATTTGAATAAACCATCAAAAGAAAGCTTGACTCAGGATGAAATAGAACTTGCTAAATTAAATTCGAAGCTTGTTCTAACCATTGGTGATTATGTTCTCCGAAAATACCCATATTATGACATATTCAATTTAATAATGGCAATAGCTATTGAGCGGGTACTCAAAGGCCTCCTATTATACAATGGATATATAATTCATGAACATAAGAAAAGAAATAAACTTACAAAAATCAGTGAATTAAATAAAAGTTTGTTTGATAAAATTTTTAGCGAAAAGGTATATTCTTTGGATGAATTTTCGAAACACAATGTTCTCAAGAATGCTCTTCCTTGGGAAGACAATGATGATATTGCAGCTACCATTAAGTTCGTAGAGCATTTAAAAATGTTTAGAGATATGGGAGTTCATTGTGCTGTTGGAATAAACATATTCCAAATTTATGATATATTAGCGATAAAAAGAGCAGACACTATAATGGAAAAAGCATTTGAAATAGATAAAATTGTATATAGTAAATTGGAAATACTTAAAGCCAATGGGAAAAACGACGCTGGTAGTCCTTATGCCGGATTAGATGTGACCGTCACTGATGGCAACTTTGTAAGTGTGAAAAATGAGAGTAGTGCCGGTAATACGCCGATTGCCTTAACTCTTGTTAAACCCGATTCCCCGACAGTGATATCCACAACAAAACAGAGATCAAGCTAAATTAAAAGAAAATGGATTTTATCTCTCTCTTTTGCTAATTGGTATCCATGGATAATGAACAATGCGCCGACAATATCAGGATAACACGCCGGGGCTCTGGAATATTTCTGTCTCACTCCCTCGGCTCCAGCCTCCTCCTCACCGACTCGGCATGGGCTTTCAAGCCCTCCGCCTCGGCCAGGGTGGTGATGGTCTCCTCCAGCCCCAGGAGCCCCTCGTCGGTGATCATCTGGACGGAGATCTTTTTGGTGAAGTGGTCCACATTCAGGCCGGAGAAAACCCTGGCATATCCGGAGGTGGGAAGCACATGGTTGGTGCCGCTGGCATAGTCGCCTGCCGCTACCGGCGTGTACTTTCCTAAGAAGACGGAGCCGGCATTCCTGATGGACCGGAAGGCCCCCATGGGATCGGCGGTGATGATCTCCAAATGTTCCGGCGCAAAGGCATTGCAGAAGTCCAGGGCCTCGTCCAGATCCCCAGCCAGCAGCACGGCGCTGTGCTCCAGGCTCTGCTGGATGATGTCGCTGCGGGATGACGTGGCTGCCTGAATATTTAGCTCCTCCATGACTGCGCTGGCCATGAGATCGTCGGTTGTGACCAGCACCGATATTGACCGTGGGTCGTGCTCTCCTTGGGCGATCATATCTGCGGCGATGACTCCCGGATCGGCGGTCCTGTCCGCCAGGATGAGGACCTCGCTGGGGCCGGCGGGAAAG
>JAXGNE010000017.1:0-27575 GCA_040768105.1 Anaerolineaceae bacterium | reverse complement strand
TCTCAGCTACCTGGCCAATCGAGGAGAGTGGGATCAACTCGTGCTGCTAGACCTTGAAACCGGCGAAAAACACAGCTTACTAGAAGATAAGTCGTTGTTGAGACCAGCCTGGGTGCAAGGATTGCGCGGCTATGCCTGGCACCCCGATGGACAGGTTATTTACATTATCGAAAGCCAAAATGCAAGCCACAGGCTGCTGTGCGTGAACGTTCACACCCAGACAGTCGAGCAAGTAGACCTGGGCGATTACATCAACCTAGGCCAGATCGACATCTCGAAGACTGGCAAGCTCGCATTGATTGCCCAATCTCCCCGCATCCCAGCGCGCGTGATTACACTGGAAAACGGGCAGATAAAGATTGCGGCACGATCACAAAGCGAGTCTATCCATATGGCAGACCTGGCTATGCCAGAGCACATCGAATGGCCGACATCCGATGGCGCACATGCTTACGGCATTTTTTACCCACCCACCAACCAGCATTATTCGGCTGAGGGGCTGCCGCCGGTGGTCGTTGCGATTCACGGCGGGCCGACCTCGCAGGTCAGCATGGGTTATGACCTGGACGCAGCCTTTTTTACCAGCCGCGGGTACGGTTACCTGCAGGTGAATTACCGCGGCAGCACGGGATATGGCCGCAGTTATATGCTGGCACTGCGCCAGAGGTGGGGTGAGGTAGATACCATGGATGCCTTTGAGGGGGCGCAAGCATTGGTCAGCATGGGTTTGGCAGACCCGAACCGACTGGTGATTAAGGGCGGCAGCGCAGGCGGGTATACCGTCTTGAATGCCTTGATCCGCTACCCGGGTTACTTCAAAGCCGGCATTTGCCTCTATGGCGTTTCCAACCTGTTTACACTGGAGATGGACACTCACAAATTTGAATCGCATTACAACGCAACCCTAGTTGGTGAGTTACCTGAAGCAGCTAGCCGCTTCCAGGCCTGGTCACCCATTTTCCATGTTGAAAAGATCAAAGACCCCATTGCAATCTTCCAGGGCAGTGAGGACAAGGTGGTGCCGCCAAACCAATCAGAAACAATCGTTGCAGCTTTGAAAAGCAGGGGCGTACCCCACGAATATCACCTATACGAAGGCGAGGGGCACGGCTTTAGAAAGAGCGAGACTTTGGTGGCTTACTACAAGGCAGTGGAGCGCTTTTTGCAGCAGTACGTAATTTTCAGTAGTTAAGGGTTAGCTGGCGAATTATTTGGAGATTAACTTTAGAATACACCAATAGTACATAAAGGGTGATAGAAAAAACGAATGAATTTAAAGCTCCGCTAAGGCTGGTTGGCTTTGCAGCGGAGCTTTTCTTTTCGGTTTTTTATTGCTTAAAGCATGCGCACGTCAGTGAGTTTCAACACATGCGGCTCGAGCGCTTTCTTTAAATTTTGCTCTTCAATGCCTTCAACCTTAATGGTGAGTAATGTTGAAGCAATGGTTTCACCGCTGAAGGTGCCCAGGGCGATGATATTTCCACCAGCTTCGTAAATTGCTTGGCTGAGGCGGGAAAGCGTGCCTGGTGTATCTTTCACTTCCGCGGTCAGGCGAACCCCGCGATTGCGAGCGCCCATTAACTCCATGAAAATCTTGAACAGGTCCGTTTCGGTGATGATGCCGACCAGTTCGTTTCCACGCATTACCGGCAGGCAGCTGATCTGGTTATCGACCATGATGCGAGCTGCTTCTTCGATGGGTGTGTCTTCCAAAGTCGTGATGACTGGGGATGACATTACATCTTTTATAGTAATTTTCGAAAGTAAAGAGTTGATCTCCCACATGGTTAATGTGGTTGCCTTAGATGGCGAGGCATTCAACAGGTCATTTTTGGTCACTATTCCAACCAATTTGTATTTTTCTACCACGGGCATATGGCGAATTTTTTCGCGGTTCATCATAGCTAAAGCATCCATGATGGGAAGCGAAGGTGAAACAGTTACCAGGGTGGAAGTCATTCGTTTGCCAACATTCATCGTATCTCTCCTTTAATAGTCAACATAATTATACTATTGGTTAATTCGGGTTAAGGACTCTTAATTTTACAAAACGCCTTAAAGTCCATAGATTTAGGAGCAAACAAGTAAAGGCAAAAAAACAATCGCTTGATTTTTCGGTTATCATTATCCCGCGAGGGACAGGTGAATGATTGAGCCATTAGAGGTTTACTTATTACAAGTACAGGATAAGAACCCAACGCGGGCAGCACAAGCCCTGGCGAGTTTAGCGCTTTTTAGTGATGTGCGCGCACTGACAGCCATTCAAACTGCCTTTTTTCATCCGAACCAGAAGGTACGGGCGGCCGCAGCCCAGGCAGCCGGCATCAACCTTGACAGCAGTCTTTTCGAAGCACTCTTGAGCTTGCAGGACGACCCAGAGCCTGAAGTACGCCTGGCAGCTGTGCTTGCGATGGGAAAATATGCCAATAAAGGCCATCAAGAGCAGGTCGTTTTGGAATTACTCAAGCACCAACCTGACCCGCAAACAGCGCTGGCCGTGAGAGATATTATCCGCAAAGCTGGCAACCTTGCCATATCCCTGCTTGAGCTTGAGTTAGTGTCATTTGATGAAAAACGGCGCGAAAGGGCAATTGAGATTCTGCCTGACTTAGGCGACCTGGGCATGATGGCGGTGATTGCCCACATCCCGGAGCTGCAGAAAGCGGATACCTACCAGGCAGCCCGAGCCCTAGGCAAGCTCGATCACCCGATGCTGGTCAACTATTTCCATGACATGCTTAGCAGCCCAGACCCTGAAAAACGCCTGTTTGCACTGCTGGCAATCAACAACGGCTCTAAAACTGAGAAGACCATCCCAATGGTCGGAGACCTGCTTTTAAACGAGCCAGAACAAAATATCCGCCTGCAAGCAGCTTTATGCCTTTCCTCGGCAAAAAACCCAGCTACATTACCTTATTTTAAACAATATGACCCCTTTAAAGAAAAGGGGATTCAAGGGAAGTGGATTCGGGAAATTGTGCGAGATGGATTAATGTTATTAGAATTGCAGACAAAAGAATTACCAGAGTTATTTGAGCTGCTTTTTGTTGGAGAACCATACCAAAGGCCACTCGTTGCAGAAGAATTTTCCAGGCGCGAAGACCCATTGGCTATCCCATACCTAACGAGGGCATTGCTGTTGGACAAGACACATGATGCCCAAGCCCATATCTTGGCTTCACTAGGTAACTTTGAAGCAGTTGAAGCTGTGGATGAAATATTGGCTTTGCTTGAAAGAGACATCACCAGCCGCGAGGATGCCCTAGCTTTGGAAATCTTAGGTGACCTTTATCATCCAAAAGCACTTGACACCCTAAAAACAAGGGCTGAAAAAACGATTAATAACGACTTCCCCTCAATTAACAGCCCAATAATTGCTGCAAGGAAAGCAATAGATACAATCCATAATAGGCTGGGCTTTCTTAATAATGTGTGGATTTCAGAAGTTAATAAAAAGGAAGACAAGCTGGTCTTTATTGGCATGTTATTGGCCCAACGAGGTGATAGCCGTGGCTTAGACTTGCTCATGAAGGTTTTTAAGAAAACCAACACACCAGCAATACGCTACCAAATTTGCCGTGCACTGGGCGGCAGCGCGTCTGTATTTGTGTTGCCCTTCTTATTAGAAATCTTACAATCCAACGAAGAAAGGCTGGTTTGGCATGCCACACTCGCCATCGGCCAGCTGCGCCTGAAAGAAGCCCCGCTTGAACTAAGCGCGTTAATGCTCGAGGAGCGTGTGTTAGTCAGGAGCGCGGTTTTGTTTGCATATGGAAAGCTACAAGACCCAAAAACATTACCGATTATCCTACGCCGACTGGCGGACCCACACCCGCACGTGCGCGCTTTGGCAGTGCAGACCTTGGGGATGTTTGCTTTTGATGAGTCCTGGCTGAGCCAGCTTGAACCGCTCTGTTTTGACCCTTCAATTTGGGCACGACTGGAAACAGCGCGTTTGCTGGGTAGAGAAGGAAAGGCTCCCTCGATTCAAGCACTGATAAAGTTATTAATTGACCCACACCCAGATATCCGGCTCAGCGCAACTTTTATAGCCCAAAATAATTTAAGCGAAGCGCTGCGCCCGGCCTTAGAAACCTGCGTAAGCATGAAAGGCAGCCATGCAAAACGAAAGGCTAAAGCACTAATAGAAAGACTGGACTGGATTGCATGGCAAAAGGACCCGCAGGTTTTCCAGCAAAAACAAAAGGAGGCGGAAGCATTAGCTGCGCAGAAAGCACGTGAAAAAGCACTCAGAAACTTACGCCGAGAGGCATCTCTGGTATTGAAATCATTGAAGGTTAACGGCTGGCAGAGCTTTATGGTCACACTTGTCGCTGGTGCTGCTTATGTTGAGTGGGAGAGCTTGTATGCAGACCTCCATGCGGGCGAATTTTTGCAACTGGTACGAGAACCCGGTAACCCCCATGACGAATTTGCCATTATGGTGACAGATGAACCTGGAAACAAGATGGGTTACATCCCGCGCTTTGAAAACAAAGCCCTAGCAAGACAACTGGATGAGGGCAGGCAGATTTGCGCAGTGGTGCTGCAAGTTAAGAAAACCAGCCGGGTCTGGCAGTTGTATATCGAGGTATTTTTAAGAGGCTAAAAGAAGAATAGCCTTAATTTTCGTTTACCCGTGGATTAAATAATGTGGCTGGCTCATTGACTTGAGCCAGCCACATTTTCTTGCCTATCTTCATATGGAGGAATTAATTTCCGCCGTTGCCACCGCGCCGCATCCCAAAACTTTCAGCGCCTTCACCTATACGCAGTTGGGTTTGAGTCTGCAGTAATTCATCACACTCGCCGGTGCAGGTGCCCAAGCCAGCATTCTCATTCAAGCGCTGATTGGTGCGGGTTAAGGTGCCCTGGCCAACCGAGGTACGCAACATCTGGCGGGTCTGAAGTTGTTCTTCGGGGCATTCGCCATCAACGAGATTGGGGCAAACGCCATCGGTTCCGCCCATGGGGCCTTGCTGCAAACGAGTTTGCGTCTGGAGCATATCGTCACAATCGCCTGTACATTCACTATTGAGGTAAGCATTCGTTTCGAGCTGTTCACGCATCAAAACTGGTTCACAGGGGATTTCAACTTCTGGATCACTTTCAACTACCTCAGGTGTACTTGCCTGTGCAAAGGTGGCATTGACTACGCCAAGGACTGCAATTCCGAATACGATAGTGATCACGAGACCAACAAATATTTTCTTAATCATTTTATTTACTCCTAGTTCTAAAGTTTTTATCTTGCTTGTATTACTGATCACAATCATAGCAGGTGCATTTTTAGAAACTGTGTAGCAGTTATGAAGGTCTTGTGAAATTAGGGCAGTTTACGGATTTAGATTGAAAAGACTTATTGCATAAATGCTTGATATTGTTAAATCGATGTTAAATCGTTCGGGGTTTATTAAAATATCACTATAATTCATTGGTTAATTTTTTAGTTCATTATTTTTGATTGAGGTATTTATGGAAAATTGGGGCTTATTCCCGATCATTATTATAGGGGTAATTGCCTTAACCGCTTTGGTTTTAGCTGCAAACCTGGCGGTTAAGAAATTAATAGGTATTGCCGCGTATTTTAATCTCAGCAGCACCTTCATGGGCATGACGGTTGTATCCCTAGCAACCTCCATCCCTGAGATTACCGCGCATGTCACCGGGTCAATTAATATTCTCAGGGGCACACTGGATTTCCAAATTGGCTCTGCTATCGTATTGGGGTCAAACATCGGCTCAGACGTAGTACAGCAGACTTTTATCCTTGGACTGGTGGTTTTAGTGGCTGGCGAATTGTACTTCAGGCGGTATTTCTTATGGAAAAGCATGATCCCCATGATTGCTTCAACAATCTTGTGTATCATATTAGGCCTGGATGGGCTTTACTCAAGGTTGGATGGCTTTATCCTATTTGGTTCATTCATAGCCTACAGCTACTATCTTTATATAGATGAAAGAAAACATTATCAAAAAGAAGATAACATCCCAGAAGATGAAGAGGTTGAGAGCAATATCCCAACAAATGGTAAAGAGGTTCTCATTGATGCTGGCATATCAATCGTCATGCTAGCGATTACAGTATTGGCTGCCTCCTTGGTTTTATCAATCACTGAAATCATCGTCAATCGTACTGGCGTAAGCGGCTCGTTGATAGGTGTTTTAACCTTGGGTTTGGCCTCTGCCCTGCCCGAGCTGACCACTGCGCTAGCAGGTGTGCATCATAAAGAGCATGGTATCTCATTAGGTACGTTAATTGGCTCCAACATTACCAACCCCCTGGTCGGCATCGGCAGCGGCGCACTTATTTCAACTTATGCTGTCCCTAGACCTTTGATTTTGTGGGATTTACCCTGGGAAACCCTGACCGGGGTTATTTTATGGGTCATCTTATGGTTCAATAAGGGCCGGCTTGGTAAGAAAGAAAGCATCTACCTGATGGGGATGTACTTTGTGTTCATCATCTTACGTGCGCTGCTATTCAAATCGGATTTCTAAATCCAAACCAATATTTACACAACACGAGACGTGCATTTCCCTGCACGTCTTTTTAATTAGTTTTACCTGACAGAGATTTAATGCACAGAAATGAGTGTACCGCTGGTCATCAATAGTAAATCAGCCGACTTAAGCTTGAAGACAGCGTGCGGCGTACCAGCCGCTGCCCAAACTTCCTTGAATAGCAGCAGTTCTTCATCAATATAGGTTTCAATTGGCTCAGTGTGCCCTACTGGGGGTACCCCGCCAATTACAAAGCCGGTGTGCTGGCGAATGAAATCCGCACCTGCTTTGATTACTGGCTCCCCCAGCCAGCCTGCAAGCAGTTTTTCATCCACACGGTTGGCACCGCTGGTGATGACGAGGATAGGGCGGTTCGTGATTGTTGTGCGAAATACCAGCGATTTGGCAATCTGCGCCACCGCACACCCAATGGACTGGGCTGCATCAGCTGCTGTGCGGGTTGAACTGCTGAATTCTACAACTTGGCAATCAAAACCCAAATTATAAAGATGTTTTTGGACTTTTTCAGCGCTTTGAGCATTTAGTTTATCCATTTATTATTTGCCCTCTGATTCTTTAATAAATATCAGTAAAAGCTGCGATGCTATGAAAGAAATTATTAATCAAAGAAACGCGGCAGAAAAGCCCTGTTGGTCTGAAGCATATCATCAAGGACCTGCTGCGCTCGGTCAGCTGGTGGACCGAGAGGATGCGCGAGCAAAGCCTGGTAGGCTGCGCGTCGATCTCCACTGACAGCTGCTTCGACCGTCAGCAACTCGTAAGCTTTGACCTGGCATAATAAGCCGTAGCAAACCGCTGGCAAAGGCTCAGCTGGCAGTGGATGAATGCCTTCGCGGTTGACCCGGCAGGACATTTCCAGCACCCATTTGGGATCCCAACCCCTCACTGCCCCATTATGACGCACGTTAACCACATGCACCTCGTCCAAATTATTGTAGTGGGCATTGAGGATTTGGGTGGCTACGGTTGAGTAGTATGCCCCACCCCTGAGCATTAAGGCCTCGGGAACTTCGTCAAGGGTGGGGTCTGCATAGGACTGCAAAAGCTGTTCTTCGATAGCCATCACTTCTTCTGCGCGCGAAGGCGGCCAGGACTCCTGTCGCTTTAGCATGCGATCCGTGTAATAAAAATAGCGCAGGTACGAATTGGGAATCATGCCTAAGTGTTGCAGGGTTTGAAGGTCAAATTCTGGTTCTGAGTCTGAACGCATAAGGTCGAGGTAGGCACTGAAGACTTGCGGCCAGTACTCCTTTCTATCTACTTTAAACCCACGATACCAGGTCAGGTGGTTCAAGCCTAAGGTGTCGATTTGCGCAGACTGCGGCGGGATGGTCTGGCCAGTTAATTGGTTCAGCGCCTGCAAGATGTGCATCTTGGTGGTTATGGCAGAATTGCACACGCCTACAACCGGCACGCTTGGCGCATGGCGGAAAAGTGCTTCAGTCAGCAAGCCGGAGGGATTTGTGAAGTTAACTAGCAAAGCGCCTGGTGCGTAAGCTTGAATGTCATTGGCGATATTGAGAATAACAGGGATGGTTCGTAATGCCTTAGCCAAGCCGCCAATGCCAGTTGTCTCCTGGCCGATCAAACCATGACGCTTCCCCAGGTACTCGTCCTCGCGGCGTGCCTGCATTTGGCCTACCCGCAGCTGGGTGATGACGTAATTTGCTGATTTAATAGATTCTCTTTGATCCGTGCTCAAGATGATTTTGAGAGGACTGCCTGCTTTTTGGCAAAGACGCTGTGCAAAGCCGCCAACAATCTCTAAACGCCCCTGGTCTGTATCCATCAACCATAATTCACTTAGAGGAAAAGTAGCTGTTCGCTCAAGAAAACCATTGACCAACTCTGGGGTATAGGTAGAACCGCCACCAATGACTGCAACTTTCATCATTTTGACCTCAATCCGCAATGATCTTAAAATAGAAAGTAAAATTTCATCTATAATTACAATGAAATTATACATGGAAACAACTATACAAACCGGAGGGAAGATGTCACACCAAGAATATTCACTAAAAAGCAAAGATGGCTTAATCCTATACGCACAAGCCTGGCTGAGTGACCAACCTGCCAGGGCTTTGGTTATCTTAGTGCATGGATTGGGAGAGCACTCTGGCCGTTATGCCCATGTTGCTGAAAAATTTAATGCGAATGCGATTAATATGTTTGCTTTTGACCAACGCGGGCATGGCAAATCGGGCGGACCGAAAGGACACACCCCTTCATACCAACACCTGATGGATGATATAACACTAGCCATACAAGAAGGAAGAAGGTTAATTGGAGACGGTTTACCAACTATTCTATACGGTCACAGCTTAGGTGCACTAGAAGTGCTTTATTTTGGCATAAAGCAATCAGAAACCCTCAAAGGGTTCATAGCCACCAGCCCTCCCTTAGATTTATCAGCTACGCCTGAATCAAAAAAGAAACTTGCAAAATTCATGAATCCATTATTTCCAAAATTAACTATGCCGAATGGATTGGACGTAAACGCACTGTCAAGGGACCCTGCTGTGGTGAAAGCTTATAGCAACGACCCCCTGGTGCATGACAAGATCAGTGTGCGCTTAGGCATGTTCATGATTGATGGTGCTGAGACTGTGTTTGAAAAAGCGGCTTCATGGCATTATCCCTTACTTTTAATGCACGGCAGTAGCGATCAGATTTGTGGTATCAAGGGCTCAGAAGCTTTTGTTAATAAAACCAAAAACGGTGTAACTTTCAAACGGTGGGAGGGGTTGTACCATGAGACCCACAATGAACCTGAAAAAGAACAGGTTATCCAGGCTATGGTGGATTGGATTAACGCGCAGATTTGATCTGGATTAAAATTCGTGATTAAGGACCTGGCATGCTCCAGGTCTTTTGTTTGACCACTAGTGGAGAGGTTAATCTCAACGGTAAGTATTCAAACTCGCGATGTAAGCATAAATGGCTATAAATAATTAATAATTATAACAAATAAGATTGCTTCCCTACGGGACCCTGCGCAGTCGTTTCTCTCGCAATGACAAGAAAAGAGCGGAGAGGGCGGGAAATCTCACCCTGTGGGTGTTCGAACCCGCGATCATTGATGGTTGGAAAAAATGGCGGAGAGGGCGGGAAATCTCACCCTGTGGGTGTTCGAACCCGCGATCATTGATGGTTGGGAAAAAATGGCGGAGAGGGCGGGAAATCTCACCCTGTGGGTGTTCGAACCCGCGATCATTGATGGTTGGAAAAAAAATGGCGGAGAGGGCGGGATTCGAACCCGCGATACCTCATCGGTATACTCGCTTTCCAAGCGAGCGCACTAGGCCAGCTATGCGACCTCTCCAAACAGCGACGGCAATTATACCAGAATTTATTAGCCTAACAACCCATTTCAATTAACTATATTTTCTATCGTAAGGTTAACAAAACCCGCTTAAACTATACTTGATAAGCAAGTTACATATTTAAAGGAGTTAAATAATGACACAAAAGAAACATAAAGTACCGTGGTACCTGTACCCATTTTGGCTGATTTGGCGCTTGGTCATTGGCATTATCGCCTTTACCGGCCGTCTGGTCGGTGCCATACTGGGTTTTGTATTGATGATCTGCGGGATCATCATTACGCTGACCGTTATAGGCGCAGTTGTTGGCATTCCCTTGATTATCTTTGGGTTTTTACTCATGTTAAGGGCAATTTTCTAACAGGTGAGAGAAAAAAAATTACACCGGCGTATTGTCGGTGTAATTGAGTTTACTTTCTTAGTTTTACTTGCCTGCTAATTTAGCTTTTAAAGCCAGTAAAGCATCCACGGGGGTCGGGTCAACCTTATAGAGTAGTGCCAGGTAATAAGAAACATAATCGCCAAATTGCAGCAATGTCCACATTTGAGCCAACCTAGTCTGTCCTTCAGCCCTAACTTCATCAGTCACTAAACCTTCCAGCATGAAGCTTTGCTTCGTTGCATCCAGCCGCAAGACATTGCGGGGATGGTCTATTTCCGCCCGCAGAAAAATCGCTGCCACCTTGGGTAGTAATTCGTCAGGATTGAGTAAACCTGCTAAGGTATTGTGATCTGCTTCTGGAATGACTTCAAATTGAGCCCAGGCTTTCGCCAGCTCATTGATTTGGGTCTTCCAGCGCCTTGCTATGACTTCAAATGCACCAGCTGCAAATACTGAGACGTACCTGCCCATTAACTGTCCTGCTAAACGCTTAGCAGGGTTGTATGTAACATCCACATCTTGAGACAGCTTCTGTGCCTGAGCTTGCATGGCAAGCACCGCTGAGTTAACGTGGTCGGCTTGATCACCGACAATTCCCAGGCGTTCTAATAAGGCTAAAAGCAACCCAAAGGAATAAGCAATGGCTGTGCGTGGTTGCCCATGGTGCTCAAATCGCCAAGCCGTAATGCCTGCATCATCAGCTTTGTCAGCCAGTAATCCGCCTGTGCTTAGGGCGAGGATAGAGCATCCCTGTGCCAGGGCAGTTTCGAAGGCTGAAAGCGTCTCTTCCGTGTTACCGGAATGCGAAGAGCAAATAACCAGGGTTTCCGGTCCCTTTGCCCATGCTGGCAGGCTATAATCGCGGTGAGAGATGACTGGGATAGGGCAGATATCCGATACAAATCCTGCTAAGAAATCGCCGCCAATGGCAGAACCGCCCATGCCGGCTATGAGGATTTGTTTGATTTGGCCTACCTCAGGGAGGGGTAATTCATGCCCTAATTGCCAGGCGTCTGAAAGATTAGCTGGGAGCGATTCAATGTATCCGAGCATATCTTGTGGATCAAACGGGTTGTTCATAATACAATTTTGTTCCTTTAATAAATAATGTATTTTGTTATCTAAGGTAAAGACCAGGTAAGAAAGTCAATTTTAAGACTATCCGATACATCATCAAACGATAGTAAATGTAAACGGCCGGGCAATCCCTGGTTGGTGCGGAAGCACATGTAGGTATCCGATTGGATCCCATCAAATGTAATGGGATCCGCGCTGACCAAAGCATTGCGGCAGTCGTTAAACTCAGGCACCTGATCACCAAATAGTTGTAATCCGGCACCGTTAATCGGTGAGAGCTTATAACTTTTGCCATCTAAAGTGAATAACAAGTCTGATAATACTGAGCTGGGGCTTATTGTTCCAGTATCCAGGTCCACCTGGTTTTCATTGATAATGGAAATGCTTCCTTCTAGGTAAATGATCGGCGTAGGCGTCACTGTAATGGTTGGTTCAGGCGTGCTGGTAGCCACTTCAATCACCTGGATCCTTGCCCAAAATGGCGCATCGCTGTTTGGCCCTATGCCAAATAATTGACCCTTTTCATCTTTCAACATCCAATTACTTTGATAAGTACCGGGCACTGCAGGTGCAACCATATCCACACTTAAATCTATCATGCTGCCTGGCTGTACTTCGTCTGCTATGTAAAAAGATTGAATCGCATCCATAGGGTTTCCTGAAAAGAAAACCAGGCTATAGAGTCGTGTCCATTTACATGTTCCAGCATTTAACAAGCGCCAAGTCTTGGTAAAACTCTCACCAGGTGCCATTTGTGTATCATCACGAATGGTGACATCCAGCGGTGTGCCTGGCGCAGCCATATTGCACTCACGTAATTCGGTTGGAGAGGCAAAGACTGGCCGGGTGCGAGCTAAGGTAGGAATTGGGGTTGGCGTGACCGCTGCAGTTTTGGCAATAGCAACACTGGTGGCTTCATACACTTGCAGCGTTTGGGTTTGGTAAAAAGCCTCGGTTACCATAAGTTCTGACGTGGCAAATAAGGCTGTTTGATCCAATGTTGGCACTGGACTTTCCATTAACTGCGTCGGTAAACAGCTCGTCAAAAGGAAACAGACCAATAAGAAACAAGTATAAAAAACACGCTTACTTGAAACCTTTTTCATTTAGTCGATTTTACCTTATTTTTACATAATTCTATTCCGCCTTTTTTACCTAAATTATTCATGATTAATCAGACATGGTATACCTTGCCTTATTTAATAGAGTAAAGTATATTTTTAATCGACTATCGTGATGAATTAGCATGATAGTTGATTAAATCGGAGAATTTATGAGTGCTGATGCCCCACTGTTTCAATTAACACATAAAAGGGATTCCTGGCTAGATAAACCTGTCTTGCCATTCTGGCCAGCTTTTTCCATTGAAAAACTGATCATTATTATCTTGATTCTGCTAACCATCACTAGCCGCTTTTATGACTTAGGTGCACGTGTCATGAGCCATGACGAAGTCAACCATGTCGTTCCTGCTTACGATTTTTACCAGGGACGCGGCTATCGCTATGACCCTGTTACACACGGCCCATTCCAATTCCACATGATTGCGCTTTCGTACTTCATGTTCGGCGATTCAGATTTCAGCGCAAGGATTCCGGCAGCTCTTTTTGGTATTGCAATTGTCGTATTCACCATTTTTGCCTGGCGCCGTTACCTTGGCCGGATCGGTGCGTTGATTGGCGGGGCTTTATTTGCAATCTCACCATACATGCTGTTTTACAGCCGTTATACACGCAACGAGATATTTATTGTATTTTGGGGTTTAATCCTGCTCTGGACGATTTTACGCTACTTGGAATGTGGTGAAAAAAAATATTTGATTATCCTGACGATCATAACAGCCCTGCATTTTACAGATAAAGCAACATCCTTTATCTTCACGGCTGAAGCGCTAATTTTCTTAGGTTTATTTTTCATTTGGGAATTGATCAGGAAGCAGTGGCAGCAAAATAGTTTAAAGATGATTTTCCTGGTGCTTGTTGTAATTGCCTTAATCGGCGGTGCAGTCGGCTTATTCACCTTTATGAGTCATCCTGAAACTGCCGAGGGCGCTTCTGAAACCCCTGCAGTGCACCTTATTGCAGGCATTAATGCAAAGATATTCACCTTTGCAGGGTTTGGGGTGGCGCTGGTAGCTGCTATTGCAGCAATTTTCTTACTCCTAAAAAACCTGAAGCTGCAAGAGATCCGCGACCTGAGGAGCTTTGACCTGGTCGCTCTGCAACTGACTTTGATACTGCCCTTATTGGCAGCCCTACCTGTGAAATTGCTCGGCTTCAACCCTTTGGATTACACCCCAGCCGGCATTCTGCGTTCGGCACTGGTCGTTGTACCTTTATTCATCTTATCGGTTTTCTTGGGTTTAGCCTGGAATCGCCAAGTCTGGATAAAAGCTGCAGTCTTATTTTGGAGCATCTTCCTCATCTTTTATTCAAGTATCTTCACCCAGGGTGATGGATTCTTTGCTGGAATAATGGGCGCTTTGGGTTACTGGATGTCACAACAATCTGTCCAGCGCGGTTCTCAACCGCTTTACTACTATGCCTTTGTGCAGGTGCCTATTTATGAATACTTGCCTGCCTTAGGCACAGCTCTGGCATTAAGCATAGGTGTCGCCAAGAATCTCTTTATCAGCAAACCAGGCAAGCCTTTTGAGCCAGAGCTCATTGAGAATGACGTAAAGATTGAGGACGCGTTTGTACCAATGGAAAGTAAATCGCCAGAAGGGCAAACCGAGCCTTTAGAAATGCAATATGATGGGGATGATTCAAACAAGTTCGAAGAATCACAGGTCCTGTTTGATGTTCCAAGAAAACCATTACTTGACCGCCTGTTCCCATTACCACCAGATAACCAGGCTGAACTTCGCCCTGTGCCAACCCTGGTGCTGCTGCTTTTTTGGTCGCTAATCAGCATGATTGCTTTTTCATTAGCAGGTGAGCGTATGCCCTGGCTTACTACCCACATCGCACTGCCTTTGATTCTCTCAGCCACCTGGAGCCTGGGTTTTTTGGTTGAAACAAACGACTGGATGGCATTCATCAAAAAGAAAGGCCTGTTGGTCTTTGGCTTGCTTCTTGTTTTCCTGGTTGCACTTAGCAGTGCTTTTGGCACTTTATTGGGTGAAATGCCACCTTTCAGCGGCAAAGAGCTGCCCCAACTGGAAGCAACCAGCACCTTTTTGCTAGGGCTGATCGCTGCTTTGGCAAGCGCAGCTGGTTTGGTTTATTTATTAAGGACATGGCGAGTAAATGATTTTGTTAAATCATTCTTATTAACATTCTTCCTGATCCTGGGTGTGCTCACATTTAGGACAGCTTATCGCGCTGCTTACATTAATTATGATAATGCAAAAGAGTACCTGGTTTATGCCCATGCTACACGAGACATGAAAGATGTTCTGGAGCAGGTAGAGACCATTTCAAAACGATTGTATGGCGATAAAAGCATCACGGTTGCTTATGATAACGACTCACTTTACCCCTTCTGGTGGTATTTCCGGGATTATCCCAACAAACGATGGTACGGCGATACACCTAGTAAGGATTTACGCAACGCACCTGTCATCCTTGCTGGTACCCAAAACTATGCCAAAATTGAGCCAGTTGTAGCAAACGATTATTTTGTCTACAACTACAAACGTATGTGGTGGCCTATGGAAGACTACCGCAACCAAACCCTGCAGTCGCTCTGGGAAATGCTCAAAGAGCCAGCCATGCGTTCTGCCTTATGGCAAATTTGGTTCAACCGTGATTACAGCAAGTATGCTGAGGTCACAGGCAAATCCACCCTGACGCTTGCCACATGGTCGCCCGCAGATACTCTGAGGATGTATATTAAAAAAGATATTGCAGCGCAAATCTGGGAATATGGGCTCACCCCAGAACCTGAAGAACCCAAAATTGATCCTTACCTTTCTGGAACCATCAGCCTTGAACCTGACAAGATTATTAGCGGTGTAAACGAAACCCTATTCCAGGCCCCGCGTGGGATTGCCTTCGCACCTGATGGCAGCCTTTATTTGGCCGATTCCCGCAACCACCGCATTGTGCATCTGGATGCAGAGGGCAGTTTCATCAATGCTTGGGGTAGTTATGCTAACGTGTTGGATGGCAATGCAAGCCCGGGGACATTCAATGAACCCTGGGGCGTGGCGGTCAGCCCACAAGGATCGGTTTATGTAGCAGATACCTGGAACCACCGCATTCAGAAATTCACAGCTGAAGGGACATTCCTAACGATGTGGGACACCTTCGGCAGTCCTGAAACACCAGATGCTTTTTGGGGTCCGCGTGGGGTTGCTGTTGATGATCTCGGACGTGTTTACGTAACGGATACTGGCAAACAGCGCGTAGTTATCTTTGACAGCAACGGTCAATACATCACCCAATTTGGGGGTTTAGGTTTGGCTGTTGAGCAGTTAGATGAGCCTGTTGGGATTGCCGTAGATGAGCAGGGCTTTGTTTACGTGGCAGATACCTGGAATAACCGCATCCAAATTTTCTTCCCCAGCCAAGATGGCCTGTTATACAGCAACCTGGCACACTGGGAAGTCAGCGCTTGGACGACACAATCCTTGGATAACAAACCATTCTTAGCAATCAATAGCGAAAAACAAATCTTTATTACAGACCCAGACCTAGGGCGTATCATTCGCTTTGATGACCAGGGTAATTTTCTACAACTTTGGGGCGGGTATGAGAACGACTACCTAATCGGCATTGCCAGCGGGATAGCGGTGGACTCCCAAGGGAAAGTATGGATTACAGATGCACTTAACAATACCTTGTTACGGTTCGACCCGCCCGAGCCAGACTTGTCAGAAGTGCCACAAATTCCACTGCCGACAAACGGAGATTAATCATTCGGAATTTAACTTAGAGAATTTAAACATTAAAGACAAAACCCCCGAAGCATCGGGGGTTTTCGTTTGGTCTTGTAAGCTCTATTTTCCAGTGGCTTTTGCAACAACCGCAGCAAAAGCTTTGGGGTCTCGAACAGCGAGATCTGCTAAGACTTTGCGATTCAAGATGATTTCTGAATTTCGCATGGCATTAATCAAGCGGCTGTAGCTGACGCCGTTTTGACGGGCAGCCGCGTTAATGCGGGTTATCCATAGCTTGCGCAGATCACGTTTTCGGTTTCGGCGGTCACAATAGGCATACCATTGGCTCTTTAAGAAGGCTTCATTCGCCCGCTTAAATAAGTGATTTCTTGAGCCTTCATAACCCTTGTTGTGGGCAATCAGTCTCTGGTGCCGTTTTCGGCGGTATGGACCACTCTTTACTCTTGCCATAATTACTACTACTCCTTTGCAGTCCCCTGGGCGTCAGATTTCTAATCCAGTTGTAAACACCCAACAGCTGCAGATAAAAATTTGGATACAACCTAAGGAACTTAGTCCTTTTTGCTCATGTAAGGTGCAAGACGCTTAATATGCTTGCGTAAACCAGTGGATTTTACTTCAATGGTTTCAGCAAGTAAGTACTTTGTCCGTTGAGATGTATTGCGGCGTAAGTGGCCTTTGCCAATCTTAGTGCGCATGATCTTTCCGGTTCCAGTTGTTTGGAAGCGTTTTGACGTTGCCTTATGAGTTTTTAATTTGTACTTACCACTACTCTGTTTACGGGGCACGTTCATACTCCTCTTATCAAAATTTTACGGCTGTGAACTAACCGCAGCCGCAGTTCAAAAACCAAACGGTTATTATACCAGATATTTCAGAGGGTCAAGGATTATTTTTTGGGGCTCAACATCATAAACATTGAACGGCCTTCCATGTTAGGGGCTTGTTCAATCTCACTGACATCAGCTAATTCTTGAGCAATCTCTCTTAGGTCTTCCATTGCGATCTCTGGATAGGTAATCTCTCTTCCGCGAAAGCGAATTGTTACCCTTACCTTCATACCAGATTTTAACCATCGGCGTGCATCATCAACTTTGAAGCCTCTATGATGTTCGTTTGTTTTGGGTCGCAAACGGATTTCTTTGATCTCAATTTTTGTTTGAGCTTTGCGTGCTTCACGTTCCTTTTTCTCTTTTTCATAAAGGAACTTTCCATAATTCATGATGCGGCAGACAGGCGGTTCGGCGTTGGGTGCCACCTCAACCAGGTCAAGCCCGGCTGTTTCTGCCCGCAGTAATGCCTCGTTACGGAGAACAATGCCTACATTTTCACCGGTTTCATCAACAAGTCTGACCTTTTCAGCTCTTATCCCTTCATTTACTCTAAATTCACTTTTTGTACTGATAACTCACTCCTTCGCTTTAATAACTTCTCCAATTTAAACAAATCGTTCTGGACGCAGAACGCACTCATATATTACCATATTGTCATTGTAACCGTCAATAAATTTTCACCTGTATCTTAATATTATCTAAGTAAATTGATACTGCATATCCAACAATTATGATTCAGTCCGCAAATCTTGATCGGTATCAAGCTTCTTGCCAATAATCCTGGTTATAATTACTGAAAACTGAGTAATTTGAAGAAAAGGAAACCATGAACTTAGAAAAGAAACTCGAAAAATATGCTGATCTTTTAGTCAATATTGGGCTGAACTTAAAACCAGGTGACAAACTCGCCATCAGGTTTACTGATGAGGCTTTACCTTTGGTGCGAATCGTGAGCAAAAAAGCCTACCAAAAAGGTGTCATTGATGTCAAATTGGATTTTAGCGATGATGAGATAACTTTACAGCGTTACCTCAATGCCCCAGATGTGAGTTTTGAAACCTTCCCGGAGTATGAGGTAGATTACCGGTAAAAAATGTTCCTGGATAATTACCATATCTTATCCCTTGCTTCGCCAAACCCTGAGCTCTTGAAATCGGTCGATCCTGGAAAAATTGCCACTTGGCAAAGAACAGCTGGCAGAGCCAGCAAGCGCATCCAGAAGTACACCATGGAGAATAAGAATAAATGGTGTGTGGCAGGCGTAGCCTGCAAAGCCTGGGCAAAAGCCGCCTTCCCTGCGCTTTCAGAAGAGGAAGGTATGCAAAAACTTTGGCAGAACATCTTTGCTGCAACCCGCGTGGACCAAGAAGATCCGGTGGCTGCCTGGAAAACCCACAATGACACCTTGAAGCGACATGAGTCTTTCTTAAACGAAGCACGCTTTGAAAAGTTACACTACCAAGGACCAGGCACAGATCTTGAAGTTTACCTGGTGGCAGATCATGCCTGGGTTGGCGGTTCGGGCATCAGCCAGGGTGGCGATGTATTTATGGCAAACATACCTACTGAAGAAATTTTTACCATGCCGCATGCTGATAAGGTCAATGGTACTCTTCACGCCACAATGCCCCTAAGTGTACGCGGGCAACTGGTCGACAAATTCTACTTCACCTTTAAAGGCGGCCAAGTTGTTGACTTTGATGCTGAGGTTGGCAAGCAGATCCTGGCAGATATCCTGGATATGGACGACGGCGCAAAAAGACTCGGAGAAGCTGCGCTTGTGGCACATAATTCGCCCATCAGCAATACTGGCATTCTCTTCAAGAATACGCTCTTTGATGAAAATGCCTCATGCCATTTTGCTTTAGGCGCTGCATACAGCGAAAATTTGCCCGGTAGTTCAGAGAGGCCTGTGGAAGAAAACCGGCAGCTAGGGATGAATGATTCCCTGGTGCATGTGGACTTTATGGTCGGCGGACCGGATGTGACAGTCACGGGCGTGAAACACGATGGCACTAAAGTTGTCTTGCTACAGGATGGCGAATGGCAGGTATAGAATTATAGCAAAATTAACCTAACAATTGCGTTATTATTAAAATAAGGACTAGCTGAGTAACCACCAGCTAGCCCTTATTGCGTTAATTTTTTAATAATATTGCACTCCAGGTTTGGAAACCACTTTATAAAATTATTGTTGATATTCATGTCAGAATTAGAAGCCTACCCCATTTTTTCTGTTGGTTATAAAGATTTCGGTTTGAAATATCTTAAAAGAAAAATACTCTAGGCAACCCTTGACTTTTGCCTATTGAATGTCAGTTAATATTTATCTATACTTTAATATGTAACTCACCATCTTAAATTTTGCAGCTATGTTTTAGTTTTTAGAGCATCATCAAAATAATTTGAATTAAAGGAGTTGACCATGCAATTAAAAAAGACTCAAAGATCTATTTTTCTATAGTTTCTCATTTTCATGCTGCTCTTTTCTTCAGTCGCTTGTTTTGCAGTGGATCGGTTACTATTGACAATTAGGTCCGTAGTTGAGAAAGAGAATAGAGAAAGCCAAGTAAACCCTGCAGAAAAAGCAGACTCTGGGAGCGTGAGTTCACCCACAAGTCCAATAACGGAATTGACCATGCCAATGCCCTCAGCTTTAGACAAAGGATCTGGAATGGTCTATTTCATATCAACATACGAACCGGTGCAAGTGGTTATTGAATGGAGTGATCTGATACCAGATTGCATCCGTTACCAGGCTAATGCAACTGATGGCGTTTACTTCGACTTTGAATACAATCTGGATGCTGGAACGTTTACTGGTAATGCTGAAGGTACTGCTTATGGAGAAGAATACCAGATATGGGAAACTTGGGCAAATTTTGATGTTTCTGAAATTGAAGGAACAATTACCAGGGCAGACAATGGTCTGGATTATACTTTTTCTGGTACTGGCTACCTGTCAATAGTTGCAAAAGAAGAAGCCAAATGTGGTTACCAATTAGGCGACTCAACCGTAACAGAAATGGAAGGCTCTATGACAGTTTCTCCGGTTATCATAAATGGCAAAATAAGAAGAACGGGGAATAGCTGGCAGTGGTCACCAATGATGACTTATTCAAAGGATACGTTTAACTTTTCCCTGCTATGCATAAACTGCGTTGTCGAATGAGGTTTTATTATAATAAAGGGAGGCAAATTACCAGTCAAGCAGCAAGGTTACTATAATACAGGAGTGAGAATCATAAATCTCTCTCGACCCAGTCTCAAGACCGTGCGCTTGTCCTAACACTCCAAATGTCTAATAAGCTTTGAATATCCCACTGGCCAAAAGACCAGTGGGATCGGTTAACCACTGAAGAAAATATGTTTAACTTACTTTCTTCTCTACTTCTTCCTTTGCCATTGCCATGAAATCGGCCAACAACATCGGGCCTGGATTTTCACCGTTACGCTTGCGCAGGGCAACCTGCCCCTGCTCCATTTCCTTATCGCCAATCACCAGCATATAAGGCACCTTCTGCTTTTCGGCATCGCGAATTTTGGCGTTCATGCGTTCTGCACGTTCGTCAACTTTCACCCGCATGCCAGCAGCTTTGAGCTTGCCAGCTACCTCGAAAGCATAGTCCATGTGTCGATCTGCAATTGGGATAATGACTGCCTGGGTGGGCGCTAACCATACCGGGAAGGCACCGCCATAATGCTCGATCAGGATGCCAAAGAACCTTTCCATGCTGCCCAGCAGTGCCCTGTGGATCATGTAGGGACGGTGTGCCTGGCCATCTTCACCGATGTAGGTCAAATCAAAGCGTTCAGGCAGGTTGAAGTCAAATTGAATGGTGGATAGCTGCCATTCTCGTCCAAGTGCATCACTCACTTTCAAGTCAATCTTTGGGCCGTAAAACGCGCCGCCACCTTCATCAACCTCATATGACATGTTGGCTCTCTTCAAAGACGCTTCCAACGCAGCTTCAGCAGCATGCCAATGTTCAGGCTCACCCACCGACTTTTCCGGCATGGTGCTCAGAAATGCCCTGATTTTGTCAAAACCGAAAGCCCTTAGGATGTTTAGGCTGAAATCTAAAACAAAGTCGATTTCATCAGGCATTTGGTCTGGCCTGCAGAAATGGTGTGCATCATCCTGGGTAAAGCCGCGCACGCGCATAAGGCCATGCAACACGCCTGATCGTTCGTAGCGATAGACCGTGCCCTTCTCCGCATATCTTAAGGGCAGGTCACGATAAGAACGCAGGCTGTTCTTGTAAATATGCAAGTGGAATGGGCAATTCATCGGTTTGATGTAATATTCTTGCCCTTCAATTTCAATGGGCGAATACATATTTTCTTTGTAAAAACCAAGGTGTCCACTTGTTTCCCAAAGACTGGCTTTGCCGATGTGCGGTGAGTAGACAAAATCGTAACCATGCGCCAGGTGCTCATCTTCCCAAAACCGCTCAGCCAGATGCCGAATTCTGGCACCATTCGGGTGCCACAGGATTAACCCGGTGCCAACCTCTTCATTGGAGCTAAACAGGTCTAATTCTTTGCCTAACTTGCGGTGGTCACGGCGTTTTGCTTCCTCAAGCTTCCACAAGTATTCTTCTAATTGCTCAGGCGTTTCCCAAACCGTGCCATAGATGCGCTGCAGCATGGGCTTATTTTCATCACCACGCCAATAAGCACCCGCCACACTCATTAGCTTGACTGCTTTGGGATTAATCATACCTGTATGCTCCACGTGCGGGCCCCGGCAGAGGTCTACAAATTTCCCAGATTTATAGACTGAGATAACCTGCGGCTGATCAGTGGGATTACCGTCTTCATCCATGCCGCCATGCTCCAAGCCCTCAATTAACTCAATCTTAAATGGTTGATCGGCAAAGATTTGCTTGGCTTCCTCTGCGCTGACTTCACGACGCTCGAAATGCTCCCGCCCAGCGATGAGTTTGCGCATTCTTTGCTCAATCTCTTTCAAATCTTCAGGGGTTAAGGGGCGCGGCAGGTCAAAGTCATAATAAAAGCCATCATCAATAGCAGGGCCAATGGCGACTTTGCCCTCTGGGAATTTCTCCAACACAGCTTCGGCCATTACATGGGCAGTTGAATGGCGCATACGATACAATTGCGAATCTTCATATAATTCTTTTTCAGACATTTCTACCTCCAATAATTAAACAAAAAAGACTTTGCGCCCTGGGGCGAGAAGTCTCTCACGCGGTTCCACCCAGATTAATACTGTAACCAGTATCATCTTGTATTGCCGATAACGGGGCTACCGTTCGCCTTAATGTGACCTTCATCAGTTAGGGCTCATGCTGGCGGGTGGTATTCGGTTGGTCAAACCCAGCGCTTCTTGCACTGATTTTGCGCCTCACTGTTGGTCAGATTACAACCTACTCGTCCCGCGTCTAAGCGATTTATTATTTAAAGATAATATAATCCTTTTCATCCTTAATTGCAAGGTAAAGTACAAAGTGATAAGTATCAAGGTATGCTAGAATAGATTTAACTAATGAGGTTTCATAATGATTGAACTCCCAGAATCAAATACCTTAGTAAAACAAATCAACAAAAACCTGGTTGGCAAGACAGTTAAATCCGTCATCGCAGCCCAATCTCCGCATAAATTTGCCTGGTATCATGGCGACCCCAATGAATATCCAGCCCATCTCAATGGTGATTCAATGACCTCTGCAGAAGCGCACGGCATGTTCGTGCAAATCAATCTTAAAAAATCAACGCTTCTATTTAGCGATGGCATCAACCTGCGCCTACACCCCGCTGCTGGACTAATTCCTTCAAAGCACCAGCTCTTGATCCAATTTGATGATGGCACAGCGCTGAGTGCCTCCGTGCAGATGTATGGCGGATTATTTTGCTTTGACAAAAGCGTTAAATTTGACAATCCTTACTATCAAATTGCCATATCTAAACCATCGCCCCTCATGAATAGCTTTGATCAAGCTTATTTCAAGGAAATCCTAGCCCCCGAAACAATACAGAAGCTAAGCCTGAAAGCTGCTTTAGCCACAGAGCAACGCATCCCTGGGCTGGGCAATGGCGTTTTGCAAGAC
This sequence comes from Anaerolineaceae bacterium, assembly GCA_040768105.1. Classification (GTDB taxonomy): domain Bacteria; phylum Chloroflexota; class Anaerolineae; order Anaerolineales; family Anaerolineaceae; genus JAXGNE01. The sequence continues at coordinate 4,515 of JAXGNE010000017.1, read as the reverse complement.
ATTCTCTGGTACGCCCGGCTGAACCCCAGGCGAAAAGTGAATACCTTATCTGATGAAGAATTAACCTCACTATTTGACAGCATCAAGCAGACATTATCCGAAATGACCCATTTAGGCGGTAGAGATACAGAAAAGGATCTGTTTGGTCAACCCGGTGGGTACCAGACGATAATGTCAGCCAAGGCAGCTGGTAAATCTTGTTCAATATGCGCATCGATTATTATTAAAGAAGCATACTTAGGTGGCAGTGTCTATTACTGTCCTTCTTGCCAACAGGTGTAAAAGTATTAAATACACAAGAGTAAAAATATAGATAGTAAGAATTATTATAAAATGCGTAAAACTCACTTAATACTAATCGCCTGTTTATTACTGCCTGTCTTGGCTGGATGTGCATTGAAATCCTTTACCTCTGAAGCCCAGCAAGCACCAAATAACAAAAATACGGTTGAGACACTGGTTGCTTCTGCCTTAACCTCACAACCCCAAGAGCCTACGCCTACGCCCTTCCAACCAACTTATCCAACTGCAACGGCAATCTTGACAGCTACACCTGAAATCATCCCAAGCAGTACTCCTATTCCTGTTTATGATGAGACAAGAAGCTTGATTTTCAGTCTCATGGAAGGATATGGCTTAATCCAGGATTATTACCTTTCCGACGCATATTGGGATAGGTTAATAAATCGGGTAAATAATTACGGTGTGGCCAGAAACATTCTTACCCTTGAGCTTCATGGGAATAATTATGACATGTACAATGGTGGTTACAGCCTGACTCCGCAGGCCTTTCATGAACAAGTGGATTACTTGATGGCTAATGATTACCACTTTGCTACTGTTCATGAGATCGAAGGTTTCGTTTATGGCTGGTTAGAATTACCCGCTAGGTCTGTTATCCTAACAACAGACTTAAGCTCCCAGACAGTTCATTCGCTATATTCCATCACCGGCACCTTTGCTGAACTTACCGATAAATACGGTTTCCAACCACATATGGTTGGGTTTATCTGGACAGGGGACATGCACACCAGGGAAGGCATCGCCTGTGATCAAAATAGCTGCTGGCAAGCCTTAGCTGAAGCCAATAGCAGCGGTTTTCACACTTTTGGTTCACACTCAACCACACACCGCGATTTTGGTACGCTTTCAGAGCAGGCATCCATAGAAGATATCCAAACTTCAATCACAGCCATTGAAGAAAACCTGGGCATCAAAGTCTACTCACTTGCCTGGCCATTTGAAACCTGTAGCCCCTATGCTCAGGCTTTTGTACAATTTGGAATAAGCTTAGCCTGGGGCGGCAGCACAAAACCTCTAGACATTAATTTCACAGCTCGGAATGACCCCAGGCCGCTTTGCCTCCCCCGTCTGTTTCCACCAAACCCCACTGGCGTTTCAATGCGTCCTCCTGGTATGACTTTAGAGGATATGCTGCAATCAGCACTATCAGCACCATAAGAAAAATGATAAAATCGGGGGAATGAAAAAATTTCGATTCTTATTTGTCACGTTATGTTTACTGGCAGCCTGCAGTAAATCCCCCACGCCGACTACCCCCACGCAACCTGAGCCAACAGAAACAAACGCTCCCACCGCTATTCCATCTCCCACGCCCACCCAGGCAGCAACTCCCACCGCCCTACCGACTCTAACTCCAACACCTGAGCCTGCCTACAGTGAAACCCGCAGCAAAATCCGGACGCGCATGGAAGCGTATGGCTTTATGCAAGAGGAACTCCTAAGTGATGCATATTGGGAGCAATTACAAACCCGAATTGAGAAATACGGTGCTGCTAAAAGTATCCTAACCTTAGAATTTCACGGTAACAATTACTCAATGTATGGCGGTGCTTACGCCCTGACGCCAGAAGCGTTTTATGAACAAATGGATTATTTAATGGCAAATGATTATCACTTTGCCACACTTCCGGAGATTGAAGGATTTGTGTATGGGTGGTTAGATCTTCCCGTGCGCTCTGTTATTCTCACTACCGACTCAGGCTATTCTTCCCAAACATCGATGGATACAATCATTGCGTCGTTTCAAACCCTTGAAGAAACCTATGGTTACAAACCCCACATGAACTCTTTCGTGTGGACTAAATCCATGCTGCCAGAAGAAACCATTCGCTGCCTGGACAACAGTTGTTGGAAAGCTATGCAAACCGCCAAAGAATCGGGCTATTTTTCATTTGGCACGCACACTGAATCCCATCAGCATTTTAGTGATTTAACCCCAGAAGAAATTATCGCCGATCTGCAACTTTCCAATCAAAAAATTTACGATAACTTGGGTGTGCATGTGTATGCCATCTCCTGGCCGCATGAATCATGCAGCACAGAAATTAAAACGCTCAATGAATTAGGCATAACCCTAGCCTGGGGCGGACGTTCAAAACCAATTTTGGTCAACTTTGCAGGCAAATCAGACCCGGCACCGCTTTGCTTGCCGCGCATGTTTCCACCAAACCCGGGCGGCATCTCCAGCCGCCCTGAGGGTAAGACACTAGTTGAAATGCTGGAACTGGCAGAAATCGCTCCTTAATCCAGTAATCTTAAAAAAAGAGACACCCCGGTTGGGGTGTCTTGATGGGTGGTATAGGACTCGAACCTACGACCTTTGCGATGTCAACGCAACGCTCTAACCAACTGAGCTAACCGCCCGTAAAGTAAAAAACATTATATCTAAACTTGCCTGATTTATCAAGCCTTTTCAAAAAATGAAATTAAAATTTTTGGCTATCATTTTTATCAGCCTCTTAAAGAATGGGGTCACCTAATGTGAAGTAAAATTAAGCACTAAGATTCAGTGAGTAATAATTACAGCATGTCTGATTCAATAATCGTAAAAATTGAGAAGCTTATTTATGGTGGTGATGGTTTAGCGCGCTTGCCAGATGGCAGGGCTGTCTTTGTGCCCTTTGTGCTCCCTGGCGAAGAGGTTAGCTTGAACATTATCGAAGAAAAACCGCGCTTTGCCAGGGCACTGCCGCATGAGATTATTAAACCATCCTCCATACGAATAGCCCCCTTATGTCAGCATTTTGGAACCTGCGGCGGGTGTCATTACCAACATATTCCTTACCAAGATCAAATTATTTTCAAAAGAGAAATCTTGCTAGATCAATTAAAGCGAATTGGTAATATTAACGACCCGCCTTTGTTGAATATTTTTCCGTCTCCAGAAACCTGGCATTACCGCAATCATATGCAATTTCATCCAGATCCCGAAGGTCAGCTTGGCTTTGTAGATATCACTGGCCAGGTAGTTTTTCCAATCCAAGAATGTCACCTTCCCCAAGATTTGATAAGTGATACCTGGCCAAAAATCAGCTTGGACGCAAATTCAGGCATTAACAAGGCGAGCCTTCGCCAGGATAGCTTCGATGAAGTTATGCTCTTGCTTGAAGGAGACGAAGAAACGCCACCAGAAATGGACCTGGACCTGCCAATCTCGGCTGCTTACTTAAACCCAAGTGGGTTTTCTTACACAATAGCGGGAAATGATACCCTAGCATACAAAATAAAAGAGAAAATCATGCAAGTATCAGCGGAATCCTTTTTCCAAGTTAACACAATTCAAGCCGAGAAAATGGTTGACTTTATTTTAGACTCAATTGACAAAGTCAACACCAAAGAAATCCTTGAGCTTTATTCTGGCGTGGGATTATTTAGCATTTTCCTGGCAGAATTTGCTGATCATCTGACTGCAGTTGAATCCGCTATTTCGTCCTGCTACGACTTTGCTGCTAACCTGGATGCATTTGATAATGTCAGCCTTTACGAAGCCACTGTCGACGAAGCGCTGCCAGGCCTTTCAATCAAGCCTGACCTGGTCTTATTGGATCCCCCGCGGGCTGGTCTGACAAAACAAGCACGCGACCTTATATTACAGATGCAGTCTCCCCAAGTGTTATACATCAGCTGTGATCCTGCTACTTTGGCGCGCGATTTGAAGCAGTTTTTATCTGCAGGTTACAGACTGGAAAGTATCGCTGCCTTTGACATGTTTCCGCAAACTTATCATGTCGAGACTATGACAGTACTACGAAGAACTCAACGAGTAACTTCGTAGAAATCCTTCGTTTTAAGCACTTTATTCATAAGATTTATTTCGTCCCTGAAGGGGAAAACTACAGAAACAAGGTCATTAAGAACCATCTTCTTGTGAGAGTGGTTGTTGATCTCGGTTGTGGGAATACGTTTTTTGATGATTCTTTGACCGAAGCAGAACCCACCCAAAACAGCCAATTTTCGGAGATCATTACAGTGTAAAAAGCTGTTTAATGTTCTTTTTATGTTTCCTGCGATCTGGAGGATGAGTTGTTGAAATCACATCAATTTGATTATTACTATGGCAAGCAGGCCGAACAGTTCACCTTCTATCGTATCCCTAAAAGACTGTTCACTGATTCCACCTTTGCTGACCTGTCCAGTGCCGCAAAGGTGCTATATGGTCTGATGTTGGATCGAATGAGTTTGTCTGTCTCAAATGAATGGAAAGATGATCAG
>JAXGNE010000016.1:0-40758 GCA_040768105.1 Anaerolineaceae bacterium | reverse complement strand
CAGGCTGACTAAACGGGCAAAACAAGAGATTTCCGAATGAGAGTCCTGCTCGGCCTCACTTACTTCACTCCCTACAAATCTGGCCTGACGGTTTACGCTGAAAGATTGGCAAGGGGATTGGTAAAGCGAGGACACGAGGTGGTGGTGTTGACCTCGCAGTATGACAGCTCCTTACCGTTGGAAGAGGTGCGAGTTGGGGTTAGGATTGTTCGCTTGCCGGTGTTGATGCGGCTTTCAAAGGGTGTGATCATGCCAGGCATCCTAAAGCAAGGTAAACGCTGGATGGATTGGGCAGAGATGATCAACCTGCACTTGCCCCAGTTTGATGCAGCACTGCTGGCGATGATTGCACAAAGATTGAAAAAGCCGATCGTGGCGACTTACCACTGTGACTTGGACATGCCCAAGGGGTGGTTTAACCGCTTGGCAGGTGGGGTGGTAGCTCAGGCTAACCATATCACTGCTAAACGGGCGAAGGTCATCGTCCACAATACCCAGGACTTCGCCGATCATTCGCCATTCTTAGCCCAATACCTGGATAAAGTGCAGATTATTCCCCCGCCTATTGAAGTTGTGCAACCGACAGCTGTTGAGGTCGAGGCTTTTCGCAGGAAGTTCCAGGTAGAAGATGGCCAGGTAATCATTGGGATGGCAGCGCGGCTGGCGGCTGAGAAGGGCGTAGAGGTCCTTGTCAGGGCGATGCCGCAGGTGCTGCAGGAATTTCCAAGTGCTAGGATCTTATTTGTCGGCGAATACCAGCATGTGATTGGCGAAGAAGCATATCGGCAGAGGATGCTGCCGTTGATTGAGCAGCTTGGTGAGCATTGGACTTTTTGCGGCCTTTTGAGCGAAGCAGAAAAAAGCGCTTTCTTCAAAAGCTGCCAGGTGTTGGTTTTACCAAGCACCAACAAAACCGAATCTTTGGGCATGGTGCAGGTGGAAGCACTGCATTTTGGCACCCCCATCGTCGCCAGCGACCTGCCCGGTGTGCGCCAGCCCGTCTTGCAGACTGGTTTAGGACGCATCTGCCCGGTAGGTGATGCAAGTGCATTGGCAGAGGCATTTATTGACGTCTTGCATCGGTTTCATGAAAGACAAACAACCCCAGTGTATGTTGAGGCATTTTCGACAGGGCGAGTGGCACTTGCTTACGAACAATTAATGAAGGATCTGCTTTGAATGGAGGCTAGCCAGCTGGATCAGATTTTGTGGGCACATCTTTTAGACCTGCCATACTTCCGCGCCATGCTGCGGGCGGTTGAACACTCCTTTTACGTTGACATACCGCTTGAACGACCGATCCTGGATTTGGGGGCGGGAGATGGTCACTTTGCCAGCTTGGTATTTGAGCAGCCGCTTGAAATAGGCTTGGACCCATGGCGTGCACCTTTGAAAGAAGCGCGCGCTAGGCAGGCTTACCAGCTCTTGGTACAAGCTGAAGGCAGCAGCATGCCGTACCCAGATGCCAGCTTTGGCAGCATCATCAGTAATTCCGTCTTGGAACATATCGACGACATCGATGCGGTGCTGCGCGATGCGCAGCGGGTTTTGAAGCCCAGAGGCAGATTTGTGTTTTGCGTGCCCAACCAGCGCTTTTTAAGCGACCTTTGGGGGCAGGGCATCTTACAAAAGTTGGGGCTGAGAAAACTTTCGGCCGAATACAACCACTTTTTCAACTGGGTGGCGCGCCATAAACACCTTGACCCACCTGAAGTTTGGACAGCGCGCTTAGAAAAGGCAGGCTTTGAAGTGGAAAGAACCTGGCATTACTTCCCCAAGCAAGCCCTGCACATGCTGGAGCGGGGGCATTTGTGGGGTTTGCATTCGCTGTTTTGGAAGAAGACCATCGGGCGCTGGGTGTTGATCCGCAAGCGCTGGAATCCTTTTATCCCATACCGCAAAACCAGGCCTTTTATGGACGTGGGCGCAATCCCAGAAGGGGTGTGCACTTTTTACGTAGCAAGGCGGCGTGCATGAGGCGCTTGCGCAAGTGGGCTTATTACGCCTATTCGGTTTTTGAACTGCTGACCGGGGTGCGCAATTGGCCGACTGTTTTAAGAATTTTCCTGGGCAAGGAAGACGGGCGGGTGCGCTGGCTGAAATTGCGTAGGTGCGGTGTAGAGATGGGCGTGCGCAGCCGTATGGATGCCTGGTCGGTCAAGGAGACATTTTTAGACCAGTTCTACACCAAGCATCGGATGCAAATTGAAGCAAATTGGGTTGTGGTGGATATCGGCGCGGCCATTGGGGAATTTACAGTTTATGCTGCCAAGGCAGCCCCGCATGGGCGGGTATTTGCCTTTGAGCCTTACGGCGAGTCGTATACACTGATGGTAGAAAACCTGCGCAGGAATGGGGTCAAGAACGTCACTGCAGAGCAAGTGGCGATTTGGCATGAAGCTGGCGAGCTGGCCTTAGACTTGAGCCTGGGCGAACCACTTCAGGCTCCCAGCTTGGAGAGCGAAATAACTGCGCATAGCCATAATAAGATAAGGGCAATCACCTTAGCTGATTTCTTCAAAACAAGCGGGGTGGCGCAGGTGGACTTGCTCAAGTTAGATTGCGAAGGGGCGGAGTTCCCGATCTTATTAAATTTGCCAACTGACTTATGGGAGCGCATACAAAGAATAGTGCTGGAATACCACGATGGTTACCAAGGCTACCAGCATGGGGTCTTAGCTGAGCTGCTTTTGGATCAGGGTTACCAAGTTTGGGTAGAGCCAAACTGGGTACATGAAGAGATTGGCTATCTTTATGCTATTAAACCTGGAAAATCATCTTAAATTTTCAATCCAATTCAACAATGGCCTCAGCAATTATCCATTTTTTTAGAACGTAAACGAATAAAAATACTGAACTCAGGCACAAGGAATGATAAAATCCTACGAGTGTTTGATGAGCATAACAATGGATTGTTGGCCTGATTTGAGGATTCACGATTAATTCAGACTTTATCAACCTAGCCATGCTCAAAGAACAAAATTTTGCTTGAGGGATGACACCATGAAGCCAATGAAATTAATTATTGTCAGCATACTCGTTGTAATTTTCTTGTTATCGCCTGCTGAGTTGGCTGCCAGCCAGACTGGGAGCTTGACTTATTTACCAATTATTATGAATAATTATTATGATCCGTATTATGATTTGGTTTTTGTGCCAGCAGGTGAATTTTTTATGGGCTGTGACCCAAACAACAACGGTGGAACACCCTGCCGAGAAGGCGAAACCCCCTTACATCCTGTTTACTTGGATTCTTATTACATCGAACGGTTTGAAGTAACCAACAGCCAATACCGAGCTTGTGTGGCAGCTGGTGCTTGTTCCAGACCTCGCTATAGTTATTCTCTAACTAGGGATTTTTATTATGGGGTAGAAAAGTATGAGAACTACCCAGTTGTGTATGTGAGCTGGTACCAAGCAAACGATTATTGCACCTGGGCAGGAAGGCGCTTACCCAGCGAAGCGGAATGGGAAAAGGCAGCTAGGGGGTCGACTGTGAAAGTTTACCCCTGGGGAAACGAAGCTCCTAATTGCTCTCTACTGAACTCATATAATTGCGTTATAGATACCAAGCAAGTTGGTAGTTATCCAGAAGGTGTAAGTGAATTTGGCGCTTATGATATGGCTGGCAACGTTTATGAGTGGGTTCAGGATTGGTATTCGAGCACATACTATGCAAATTCGCCTTATGAGAACCCGACTGGCCCTGAAAGCGGGATCACCAAAGTCTTGCGTTCAAGTAGCTTTAACAGTACCTATTGGCTTTATTCACGCGTTGTTTATAGGCATGATGGTGGGCATAAGCCATATGAAGTTTATTTTAATCGTGGGTTTCGTTGTGCAGTTTCTGCCCCATAATTATGCATGATAAGGTTTTGTAAAGCTAAGGAATTTGAGCAATCCCTTAATAATATATAATATCTAAATCTGATAACCTGATTTACTTCAGTTAGTACCGAGGATCAATGCCTTTTGCCAGTATTCATTTTCTATTCATATTCCTGCCGATCGTATTAGCGCTTTACCTGCTGATACCAAACCGGTTATGGCGAAATTTGGCGATCCTATTTAGTTCGCTGGTTTACATGGCCTGGGAAGACCTGGCGCATCTGCCTGTTTTGGTAGTGTCAATCCTGCTTAATTACCTGTTCGCACTGTGGATAAGCAGAGCCCATGAAAAAGAAACCCCCAAAAGAGCGCGGACGCTGACCTGGCTGGCCGTGCTGGTCAATCTCTTGGTCTTGTTTTTCTACAAGTACCTGGGTTTCTTTGGGGGTTTCTTGCAGACAATCTCAAACGGACTCATCCTGATCGAAAGCAGTGCGCTACCTTTGGGCATTTCTTACTTCACTTTTACAGGTCTCTCATACATTTTAGATGTATCTGCGCAGGTGGAGAAACCTGAACGCAACCTGCTGCAGCTGGCTTCCTACCTGGTCATGTTCCCCAAGCTGGTGCAGGGACCGATCACCCGCTATAAAGCCCTGCGAGAGGATATTTCCAATCCAAAGGTAAGCGTAACTGATTTGGCAGAAGGTGCTAGGCGTTTCATCATTGGTTTGGGCAAAAAGGTGATCCTGGCAGATAGTTTGCGGGTGGCAGCGGACAGCGTCTTTGAAGCGGACTTCAGCCTCATGGGGGCTGGGGTGGCCTGGTTTGGTTTGCTGGCTTATACCCTGCAGATTTACTTTGACTTTGCCGGGTACACGGATATGGCGATTGGGGTGGGACGCTTCCTGGGGTTCAAGCTGCCAGAAAACTTTAACTTCCCGTATATCAGCCGCAGTATTAGCGAATTTTGGCGGCGCTGGCATATGACTTTGACCAGCTGGTTCCGTACTTATGTGTTCATCCCCCTGGAGTTTGCACGCAAGAAGGAAAAGGTGCTGCGCCAACAGAGCAATTTGCTAATTGTCTTCCTGCTAACCGGGCTCTGGCATGGGGCGACTTGGAACTTCCTGCTGTGGGGGATTTACTTTGGCCTAGTTTTAGCGATTGAAGCCAGCGGATTAGCAAAAGTCCTTAAAAAATTACCAAAAGCTTTGCAGCATATCTATACCCTGCTGCTGGTTATGTTGGGTTGGGTGTTTTTCCGCATTACAGACCTAGGCGAGTGGGGCGGCTTTTTGAAAGCTTTGATTGGCGCAAATGGCTGGCAGGGTGAAATTACCTTGCGAACCCTAAACATCTTGTTTTACTTCCCAATTATCATCCTGGGAGTCCTTTTCAGCATACCACTGCTGCAGAAATTCACTAGTAAAGCGGAGGCGAGTTCACGTACTTTAGGCATAGCCTTAGATTTTGCCCTGTTAGGTGTGTTTGTTATTGCCCTAGTTTACATCCTCACAACGGGTTATTCGTCTTTCATCTATGCACAATTTTTATAGACCAAGCATGCAGCGCGAAAAACTAACCCTCAACACGATTTTGATCTTCTTCCTGGTGCTGTTCCTGGTGCCCCTCTTCTGGGCTATTCGCGGTGCGAACCCTGAACGTTTCTCCGTGATTGAAAACAGGACCCTGGCAGAATTCAGCTTGGAGGACCGGCTGTTGTTTTCAGCCGTGAAACAACTGGCACGGGGTGATTTAAAGTCCTTTTCAGAGGTTGTGGATACGCAATTTCATAAACGCGCGTTTCAAAATGATTTTGCCAAGGCGGTCTCTGACCAGTTCCCCCTGCGCATTCAAGCTGTGCAGGCTTCAAAAGCCATCAACCGGCTGATCATCAGCGGCGCTTATGCTTTCTTACCTGACCAAGCCATCCCAGCGGATATGCAAAGTGAGTTTTACGTCACGCGCGATAAACAGCACCTACTTTACCGCCCGGTTAGCTTTACAGAGGAACAGAAACAAGTCATTGATGAGCGCCTTGCCAATTACCAATACTTGATTGAAACATACCCACAGATCAATTTTTCCGCATATTACCTGGAACGACTGCAGTATTCACCTTACCATCCTATTAATGATTACTTTAACGATGTCGATGAACGCCGTTCTTTAGCCTACTTTGAAGAAAACAAGCCTGATAAACTCTTTTTTGATAAGAACATGCTGAATGGCTTCGAAGACCACGTCAAGTATTATTACACTTCTGATAACCACCTGAATATCCGGGGCATGGTTGAGATTTACAAAGAGGTCTATGACCTGCTCAAGCAAAACTACCCGGAGATATCCGACCGGGTGGAAGTCAAAGATTATGTTACTTTCCCGGGGGTGGCATTCTTGGGCGGGCTGGCACGCATCACCCTCTTCCCGCTTGAGCCAGAGCTTTTCGAGGTGGCGGTGTATGACGTTCCGCCCTACAAGATTATTGATGATGGTGAAGAAATTATTTACACCCGCAGTGCTGATTATTGGGCAGGAACGAATTCTTATGACCGTTATGCCAACCATTACGGGGATTATTTCGGGTTACTAAAATCGAACCTGGAGTACCACTCTGATAACGGGTCAGAGCGCAACCTCTTGTATATAGGGGATTCATTCAGCATTCCCATTTACCCAATGATTGCTTCACACTACCAGAACACCCATTTCATTGATCCGCGTCATGACCATGATTACACCTCTGCCAGGTACTTACCACTATTGGACATTGATGATGTGATTATCGTTGGGGATGCGACGGTTTTATATACGGATATAACCTGGTTGATTCGACCTTGAGAGAGAATTATGTTGACTAAAAATTTTGCATATGCTTGTTTAACTGAAAAATGTGAGCTGGGTTTAGGCGCGCAGGTTGCCTTACACTGGATCAACAACGACCTGACAGCAGTAGACTACACTTACCAAGATTTTGAGGATTCGTCGAACCAGCTTGCCAATGTTTTGGCTGGTTTTGACATCCAGGCGGGCGAGGTGGTGAGCATCTTCCTACCGCGCAGTGAGCAATTGATCAGTGCCTTTTTTGCAATTCAGAAGCTGCAGGCAATGTCTTGTATTCTCTTTTCTACGCTGGGCGAGGAAGCTATGCTGGACCGCCTGGAAAACAGCGGTGCACGAGTCGTGATCACGAAAAAGAGCCTGCTGCGCAAGGTATTAGCCATAAAGGATGCGCTGCCCCAATTGAAGGCCATCCTGGTGATTGATTTGGACGCACACCAGGGCGGGCAAGTTTATAGCCTGCCTCAACTTTTGTCCGAGGCCGGGACGGGATTTGACTACCAGCACTATGTTGACCCTGAAACGCCAGCTTTCTTGCAGTACACTTCCGGCTCGACAGGCAAACCCAAAGGTGCGCTGCATGTGCACGGCGGCCTGGCTGAAATGCAGCAGACAATTGGCGAGATTATGATTATCGAGCCAGGTGACTTATATTGGTGCACGGCAGATCCAGCCTGGATTACCGGACTGGTATACGGCATCATCCTGCCCTTCAGCTTGTCCATCCGCCAGCTGCAGTTCAGCGGGGGCTATAACGCTGAAAAGTGGATGCAGATCTTGGATGACCAGGGGGTTAATACCTGGTATACCGCCCCGACCGCGCTGCGCATGCTCATGCAAGAGGGTGAGTTTACTTTTAGCAAGCATGCGTTTGCAGCGCTCAAGCACATCTACAGTGTGGGCGAGCCGTTAAACCCTGAAATTTTTCACTGGGGTAAAAAGACTTTTCAAAAAGAGATTTATGACACCTGGTTCCAAACCGAAACTGGCTGCATCATGATTGCCAATAAGCCCGGATTGGTGGTTAAACCCGGCTCAATGGGCAAACCCAGGGCAGGGATTGAGATCCGTATTTGTGATGATGAGGTGAAGCCCGTCCCAGTTGGCAAGCAGGGTTACCTGACGCTCAGGGCCGGCTGGGGGTCGATGTTTAGGACTTACTTCCAAAAGGACAAGGAATACCAGGATAAATTTCGCCAAGGGTTTTACTTCACGGGTGACCTGGCTAAACAGGATGAGGATGGCTATGTTTGGTACATCAGCCGCTCGGATGATGTTATCAACACCGCTGGACACCTGGTGGGTCCGTTCGAAGTGGAGAGCGCTCTGCTGGAGATAGAGGAGGTCAGCGATGTGGCCGTAATAGGCGTGCCGGATGAGCTGCTGCACCAGAAGATTATTGCCTTCCTGGTATTACGACCAGGCGAGACCTGGGAAAAGGCTTTAGAACTAAAATGCCGCATCCATGTTTCGAATAAAGTCTCCTCTTTTGCAATGCCTTCTGACTTTGTGATTACTGATAAAATACCTAAGAATCAGAGTGGAAAGATCTTGAGGCGGGTGCTGAAAGCCCAATATGACGGTACTGATGCCGGTGACCTTTCTACCATGGAGTAAAAATGGATTTAAGAGAACGCTTAACTAATGTGTTTCGTTATGTTTTTCATGATGATAGCATCACCTTGAATGATGATATGACCGCCGATGATATCGAAGAATGGGATTCCCTTTCGCATGTCAACCTGCTTTTAGCCATTGAGTTGGAGTTTGGCTTTGAATTTTTGCAGCGTGAAATCCAGGACCTAGAAAATGTAGGTGCCCTGGTACGTATCATCGAATCCAAATTGGCATAAGGACGCGCAACCAGCTGCTAGGATTGATTGCCAAGTTGGGTGACCTAACGGCAATTGCCAGGGGGTCAGAGCCTGTTTTTGCAAGCTGCGAGGCATCTTTAGGCATATTGTTGCAGCAATAATATTCTCCCAATTCTGATAGAATCACAATTAGACTGCCTTAAAAAATTTGGGCTATTAAGTAATACTTGTGGAATTTCAATGCCGGAACAGTTTGACCCTGAAAAATTCAGCGAACCCAGCGTCTTAGATTACGTCAAAGCGCAATTGCGCTTTTGGGACAAAAACAAGCTTTCTCTTGCGAGCAATGCCCAGCCTGTTGAAACCCTGTCAACCGCTGAGCTTGAAACGACAGCAGACAGCGCTGAGGTTGCCGAAATTTCCGGACAGACCTTAGAACCGCAGGCAAGCAAATTCCCCTGGTTGGCCTCAGGCGCACTGGCTATAGCCCTTTTAGCACAATACTTGGTTGAGCCGAGCCCAAACCGCAGCGCCATCTTTAGCACTGCGCTTTACCTGATTGCTGTTTTGCTGCTAATACTGGCCGCCTTACGCGGTGAAATCCGCCATGAGAGCCAAGCCCAACCAATAGTCACTGCCCAATCCACTAAAGTTAATATCCCATTACTCGTGGCGGGAGGGATGTTGGCAATTTTGGCCTTTTTCTCTTACAAAGGTGGCTCCTTCACACTGGTCAATACCTTCTTGTGGTTGGTCTCCATCAGCCTGGTGTGCCTGAGTTTGTGGGACAGGCAGGCTAGCAAGCAAAAAGTAAAACGCGGCTTGCTGAGCGACATCCGGCAGAGGGATTGGCAAAAGGTATTTTCTGCCTGGCGGCTCTTACTCATTTTGGGCATCCTGCTGGTGGCATTTTTTAGACTATACCAGCTGCAGAGCGTACCGCCAGAGATGACCAGCGACCAGATGGAGCGCATCCTGGCCGTGGCAGAGGTCATGGATGGCAAGGCATCCTTGTTTTTTCCACGCAACACCATCAGCGAACCTTTTCAGTATTATTGGGCAGGCTTGGTATTTAAGCTATTTGGCATGCCCTTCTCCTTTTTTGCGCTCAAGCTGGCGAATGCATTGGCAGGCTTGCTGGCTTTGGTTTACCTTTATAAATTAGCAAACCTGCTGACAGGCAGGTTGGGGGGCTTATTTTCGCTGCTGCTGTGCGAGGTGGCTTTTTGGCCGAATATCCAAGCCAGGGCAGCTTTAGGTAGCATTTACATCCTGTTATTTTTAGCGCCAAGCCTGTTTTATTATTTTAGGGGCTTGCAAAGAAATACCCTCAATGACTTTGTGCTGGCTGGGGTCGGGGTTGGCCTGGGCTTGCTGGCATCTCGCACCTTCCTGATCGTGCCCTTGTTTTTGCTTTTAGCAACTTTGTTGTTCATCCTGCATAAGGAGTCTGAAGGCCGCCGCACTGCTGCTTTGTGGGGCTTCCTGACTAGTTTAGTTATCGGCTTGATCCTTTTTGTGCCGATTATGAGCGTGATTGCCGACCAGCCTTATGATTACTTCTACCGCCTCTTTTCGCGTGTTTCAGACTGGGAACGGGCTTTACCCGGTAACGCTGCCTTGCTGTTCCTTAAAAATATAGGGGTTGCGCTGAGCATGTTTAACTGGTCCAATGCCAGCGGCTGGGTGGACAGCATTTCAAAGCGACCAGCTTTGGACTTCGTCAGCGCTGCGCTCTTTATCTTAGGTGTCGTACTAACCCTTATAAGGAATATCCAAACCAAAAAGTGGACGGACCTGTTGCTTGTTCTTTCTGTACCAGTCTTGCTGCTGCCATCGGCGCTCTCGCTGGCTTTCCCAGAAGAAAACCCCTCCATGTCCCGGGCGCTAGGCGCCAGCCTGCCGACCTTCATCCTGGCAGGCTCTGGATTAGCCATGTTGGTGAACAGCTATCGGCAAAACCTAGCTGGGCGGAAGGGTTTGATTATTTCCATTGCAGCAGCTATCTTATTATTATTTGGTGCGGCCAGGCAAAATTACCGGCTTACCTTCACAGATTACAAAGATACTTACCGTGCATCCAGCTGGAATGCCAGCGAAATGGCACTGGTGATCCGCGAGTTTGGTGATACGATTGGGGCTTATGACTCGGTATGGGTGATGGGTTATCCGCACTGGGTGGATGCGCGTATTGTTGCCTTGGAAGCTGGTAAAATGGGCAGCGATTTAAGTTTGCTGCCGGAACAAGTGCCGCAGAGCGTAGAAAACCCGGGAGCAAAATTATTCCTTTTGCATAGCGAAGACAAAGAAAGCATGGATGCACTGCAGTTGACATACCCACAGGGCTTTTTTACACCTTATCAATCTGCCCAGGAAGGCAAAAATTTCCTGGTTTTCATGGTTCCCTATGACGAAGGGGGGACACCCTGATGCAACCAGATTTGCATGCAGACAAAGCCCGTTTTGATTGGCAGCGCCTAATCATCTATAGCTTGCTGCTGCTGGTTTTAACAGGGGGTGCGGCCTTGCGAACCGTGGGCATGAACTGGGATGCGGATAAGCACTTACACCCGGATGAACGCTTTCTTTCGATGGTGCAAGCGGCTATCAGCCCGGTGGAGATCAGCCGTGCTTACTTTGACACGGCCACCTCCAGCCTAAACCCGGCTAACCGCGGTTATGAGTTTTTCGTATACGGCACACTGCCGATTATCCTGATCCGCTATGCCGGCGAGTGGCTTGGCCAAGTCGGCTATGACCCGATCACGTTGGTAGGGCGCTACCTTTCGGCTGCGGCAGATGTGTGCACCATCCTGCTGGTCTATTTGATTGGCAGCCGCCTGTTTAAACGCGAGGTTGGCCTCTTGGCCGCGGCTTTTTACGCTTTCATGGTGCTGCCGATCCAACTTTCGCATTTCATGACCGTGGATACCTTTACCAATACCTTTGGCATGCTGACGGTTTTGGCAGGGGTCTTGATTTTACGCATGGATCTGACAAGCCTGGCGAGTGCCTGGCAGTTAAAAGACGCCAAATGGCCAGCCCTCATAAAGCAAACAGGGACAACCCTGCCGTACGTGCTGTTTGGGATAGGGCTGGGTGCGGCGACGGCTTCAAAAATCAACGCGGTGACTTTGGCGCTGCTGCTGCCGATGATTGAAGCGGTGCGCTATTTCCAAGCTGAACCGGGCATGCGCAGCCGCCTGATCAAACCCATGCTGATCAACATGACTATTGCTGCGCTGACCAGTTTCGTGGTCTTCCGCATCGGCCAACCCTATGCCTTTGAAGGGCCGGGCTTTCTCAACTTCAGCATCAGCGAAAAGTGGTGGTCCAGCATGCGCAGTTTGCAAGCGCAAAACGCCGGTGATGTGGACTTCCCACCTGCCCTGCAGTGGGCACGCCGGCCGCTCAGCTTTGCCTGGACGAATATGGTCGTTTGGGGGATGGGCTTGCCCTTGGGCTTGAACGCCTGGGCTTCTTTTTTGGCAATGGGATGGCAGCTCTTAAAAGGGAAACATAGGCACAGCCTGCCCTTATGGGTGTGGACGGCTTTGTATTTCACCTGGCAGGCAACTGCCTGGGTGCGCTCCATGCGCTACCAGATGTTGGTTTACCCGCTCTTGGCCCTATTTGCAGCCTGGGGGCTTTTTAGCCTGTGGCAGCAGCGCCATGATATTCAACTTAAGCGCTTCAAGATAACCGCAAAATTGACTCGTGCGGTCGGCATTGTGCTGGTGGGTTTGGTTTTGATTGGCAGTGCAGCCTGGGCTTTTGCCTTTACACGCATCTACACCCGCGATCACAGCCGCGTCGCCGCCAGCAAATGGATTTACGAGAACATCCCGGGTCCGATCAACCTGGGAATGGAGGGCGAAAATGGTGAAGCGTTCAGCATACCGCTGCCCTACCGCAGTGGTGACAGCCTGCTGGCAAATCAACTCTACCGTATGCCTTTTGAGGCGCAATTTGATGGCTACCTGTCTGAGCTGAGCTTGCCGAATGTCTTAGACCAAAGCCAGCCAGGCAGCCCGCTGACACTTACAGCCTCTATCCTTGACAAAGGCGCCAATGAGGTCGTGCTCACCAGCGCCAGCATCACAAAAGACCCAAGCATAGATATCAACAGTTGGCAGGGCGGGGCAGTGCGTTTCCAGTTTATGGAGGCTGTGCAGCTACAAAAAGGGCACCTGTACCTGCTGCAATTGGGCTTGGATGGTGAGAACGGGCAGTTGCTTTTGAACGGCGTGCCCGAGTTGAGCCTAGTGGGCGAGGATGCCAGTCTTTACACTCAGCCGCTGCTGAAATTTGTGCAGACCCTGCGCCCAGAGATGCCGTACACCATGAATGTCGGCACGAACCAAGCTGGGCTGCTCAAAGCCGTCAGCCTGCCGGCTGTTTTGGATTATGGGCTTATGGCGGGCGAAAAAACTTTGCGATTAACCCTGCAAACAGCTGAGCAAGGCAACGCGCAGACCGCTGTAGCTTTGCTGAGGGATAACTTTACAGGCTTGGGCGAAGGCAAAGGCACTGCTTATACCTTTGAGTTTGAGACGCCCCTTTTATTGGAGTACCCGCAGGGCTTATTCTTTACCCTGGAAATGATTGAAGGACAGGGCTCAATTGGCATTGCCAGCCAGGCCCCCGTGCACGAATCCTCCTGGGATGATGCGCTGCCGCTGGGTCTGGATGGTATTTACCCATACAGCGACAGCGGCGGCATTTACCGCGGTGACTTAAATTTTGAATTGTACTGGCCGGATGAGGTCTCCAAGCGCACCCGTTTTGAAAACCTGCTGGACCAGGCAGATTACATTTTTATCAGTTCCAACCGCCAGTGGGGGACCATTACACGCGTACCCGAGCGGTATCCCCTTACCAGCACTTACTATAGGGCTTTGTTAGGCTGCCCTGAGGGCAAGGACCTGGTATGGTGTTATAACGTCGCAGAACCCGGCCAGTTTGAGGGACAGCTTGGCTTTGAATTGGCAGCGGTTTTCACCTCTTTCCCTAACCTGGGAAACTTGGAATTTAATTCCCAGTTTGCCGAGGAAGCCTTTACAGTTTACGACCACCCCAAAGCACTGGTTTTTAAGAAGACCAAGGATTACGATCCGCAGGTGGTAAGAGATATCTTGCGGGCAGTCGACCTGAGCAAGGTGATCAACATCACCCCCAGGCAAGCCAGCAACACCCCCAAGCCAAATTTGGACGGCAACCCAAGCCCGCAAGAAACCTTGATGCTGCCAGAGGACAAGCTAGCACTGCAGCGTGCCGGGGGCACCTGGTCAGAACTTTTTAACCGCCAAGGACTGCTCAATACCAGCCCGGTGTTAGCTGTGTTGGTATTTTACTTGTTCAGCCTTGCGCTGGGATGGGTCATTTACCCCTTGTTGAGACTGGCACTGCCAGGCTTGAAAGACCGCGGTTATGCCTTTGCGCGCCTGGCAGGGTTTTTGATTTTAGCTTACCTGAGCTTTGTAGCTGGTTCGGCAGGCGTTCCCTTTACAAGGGGAACCATTGCATTGATGTTGGGGTTAATAATTTTAAGCTGCGGTGTTTTAGCATTCCTGCAGCGCAAAGAATTGCTAGCAGATATCCACCAAAACTGGCGCCAGTTCTTAACTATTGAAATTATCAGCCTGGCCGCATTTGTGTTTTTCCTGTTGGTGCGCCTGGGCAACCCTGATTTGTGGCACCCCTGGAAGGGCGGCGAGAAGCCAATGGACTTTTCGTACCTGAACGCGGTCATAAAAAGCACAATCTTCCCGGCCTACGACCCCTGGTTTGCGGGCGGTTACATCAATTACTATTATTATGGTTTCGTGGTGGTGGGTGTGCCAATCAAACTCTTGGGCATTATCCCCAGCACTGCATATAACATCGTCTTGCCGCTTTGGTACAGCATGTTGATCAGCGGGGCGTTTTCGATCGGATGGAATATTTATCATAGTATTTCAGCTAATAAGTGTGCTGAACACCAGGGCAAAAAACACAGCCATAAAGCCTTCCTGGCTGGCATTTTCAGCGCCGCCCTGCTGGGTCTGTTGGGCAATATGGGTACCGTGCGGCTTATTTCGGATACCTTCCAAAAGATGGGCTCAGGCGGGCAGGTCTTGGATGGGGCTGGCTTATTCCAGCGCCTGGGCTGGTTCGTGCAGGGCATGATTTTGTTTTTCCAGAAAGTGCCCCTGCCGCTTTACCCGGGTGATTGGTACTGGGTGCCCAGCCGCGTCATACCCGGTGAGGCGATCACCGAGTTCCCCTATTTCACTTATCTTTATGCTGATTTGCATGCGCACCTGATTGCCCTGCCGATGGCGGTATTCGCGGTAGCATGGGGGCTTTCTTTCCTCTTCGCAAAGGGTAGTTGGAATAACTTATTTGAAAAGCCTGCAAAGCTCTCTTTTGCGCTGCGCTTCCTGTTAGGCGCTTTAATCATCGGGGCATTGAAGCCGACCAACACCTGGGATTATTACACCTACCTAGTGCTTAACTTGGCCATTATTGCTTATGTTGGGTGGCAGTACTTCAAGCCTAGAGAAAATATCAAGCTCAAAGCGATTTTCCAGCGCCTGCTGGCGGTGACCTTGCCCATCATGCTCTTGGTGGGCTTGACGGTTTTGCTTTACCAGCCTTTTAATGCCTATTTCAAGCCGGGGTACAGTGAAATTGGCTACTGGACAGGTGCAAAAACACCCCTGGGCTCTTACTTCACACATTGGGCATTGTTCTTGTTTATCATCACGTTTTGGTTGAGTTGGGAAACGCACCAATGGATGGCATCCACACCGCTTTCTGCGCTGCAGAAACTGAACCCATACAAGCCATATATCGTGGGCGGCCTCTTAGGCTTTGGCTTGATCTTGGCAGGCTTATTGATCACCAAGGTGGTTGTAGCACTGGTCATCCTGCCCCTGGGGCTTTGGACGCTGGTGCTGCTGCTGCGCCCCGGCCAAGCGGATGGCAAGCGCCTGGTCTTATTCATGATTGGCACTGGTTTACTGCTCAGTTTGATGGTGGAATTGGTTTACCTGGTAGGCGATATTGGGCGTATGAACGTGGTCTTTAAACTATACATGCAGGCTTGGGTATTCTTTGCCTTGGCCAGCGGGGCATGCCTAGCCTGGTTGCTTGGAGCCTTTAACCGTTGGTGCTTGCGTACGCAGGTGCTCTTTGAGGTACTTTTAATCATGCTGACTTTCAGCGCAGCCCTGTTCCCGTTAATGGCTACCACCGATAAGATCAAAGACCGCATGCAGACCGCGGTGCCTTTGAGCTTGGACGGCATGACTTATATGGCATATAGCACCCATTATGATATGGGCAGCGAGATGGACCTGAGCGAAGATTACTGGGCGATCCGCTGGATGCAGGACAATATCCAAGGATCACCAGTTATCCTGGAAGGGCAAGCGTATGAATACCGCTGGGGTAACCGATTCACGATCTACACAGGCTTGCCGGGCGTGGTGGGCTGGAATTACCATCAGCGCCAGCAGCGGGCCATCCTGCGCTCAAACGTGGTGCAAGAACGGGTGGACCAGGTCGGGCAATTTTACCTGACAGAGGATCGTAATTTTGTGCAAGATTTCCTGGCAAAATACGAGGTCAGTTACATCGTATTTGGCCAGCTGGAGCGATTATTTTACCCAGGCGCTGGCTTGGAAAAATATGAAGCTTGGAATGGTATCATTTGGGATGAAGTGTTTCGATACGGCAGCACGGTCATTTACCAGGTGAGGCGTTAAATGTTTGACTTCATTACGTGGTATATATCCCTAACCTTGCTGGGGTGGTTGAGTTTTCCCCTAGCCTTTGCTGCGTTACGCAAGCTGCCTAGCAGGGGCTATGCCCTGAGCAAGGCTTTAGGCTTGCTGCTGTGGGGAGCGATTTTTTGGCTGCTGACCTCTCTCAAATTGCTGCAAAACGACCTGGCTGGCCAGTTAACCGCCTTATCCTTTTTGATAGCCATTAACTTATGGTTGGGCTGGCAGGATAAATTTGCGGGGTTGTTGGCATGGATTAAGCAAAACCGTAAGCTGATCTTATTCACCGAAGGGTTATTCCTGCTCACCTTTGCCCTGTGGAGCCTGGTGCGCGCGGCTAACCCGGCCATCATCGGCACCGAAAAGCCGATGGAAATGGCATTTATCACTTCTATCTTGAGATCACCCAGCTTCCCGCCAAACGATCCCTGGTTATCTGGGTACGGCATTTCTTATTACTACTTTGGCTATGTCATGATTGCCATGCTGATACGCATCACGGGTGTGAGCGCGGGGGTGGGCTACAACCTCAGCGCAGCCTTGTGGTTTGCGCTGACTGCCCTGGGGGCTTACGGAGTGTTGTTTGACCTGGTCAAACTGCGTTGGATGCGCAAGCGCAAGGATGAGACCAGCGCGACGCCAGGCTGGTTGTATTGGGCAGCACTGACAGCTCCTTTGCTGCTGTTGGTCGTCTCAAACTGGCACGGCTTATTGGATATCCTGCATGCCAGGGGGTTGTTTTGGTCACAAGGTGCGGACGGCATGCTTACTTCTGCTTTTTGGGCGCGGGTTAATCTCAATGAATTAACCAAACCACCCAGCGGACTGCTCTCTTGGCTGCCGTCGCGGCCGGGCGGGGTGCAGTGGTGGGGGGCTTCACGCGTCTTGCAGGACTTTCGACTTAACATGGAAAGCGTGGAAGTGATTGATGAATTCCCGTTTTTCTCCTACCTATTGTCTGACTTGCACCCGCATGTTTTGGCCATGCCCTTTGTGCTGCTGATTATCAGCCAGGCTTTGAATGTGTATTTGGGCGGCATGGACGGAAAGTTGCATATTGCCAAATGGACGATACTCCTGCAGTGGCTGCCTTTGTCGCTCAGCATCATTTCTGTGGGCGGCTTGGCGTTCCTGAATACCTGGGATGCGCCGTTTTACCTGGCTTTAATTGCTGCTGCCTACCTGATTTGGCGCTATCAACGCGAGGGCTGGTCCAATAAACGGCTGCTTGAATTTGCGCTGCTGATGGGAGGCATAGGCGTGCCGGCGATTCTGCTGTACCTGCCTTTCTTCCTCAGCTTTGCCTCGCAGGCTGGCGGGATTTTGCCCAGCTTAATGTTTTATACGCGCGGGGTGTATTTCTGGGTGATGTTCGGCCCGCTGCTGGTGCCGATCTTGTTTTACCTGGTTTTTGAATTCATTCGCTACAAAAAAGCGCGTAATTTTAAGGCAGCCTTTGGCCTAACCTTTGGCTTAATGGCTTTGCTTTTTGTTTTCTCGTGGGGGCTTTCCTTTTTAGCGACGAAACTGCCCGAACTGGGCGGCCTGTTTCGCTGGCTGCAGGGGGCGGGCGAGGTCAGCACGGTTCAATTATTATGGGCAGCGCTGCGCCGGCGGCTGCTGGACCCGCTAACCTGGCTGAGCCTGGGTTTGATTGGCTTTTTGACTATGAGCCTGCTGCTGCGATCGCGAGATTCGGAAGAGGAAGCTGAGCAGGATGCAAAACCCAAGACAAATGTGAACCCTTACACCTTGTTTGTCCTGCTGCTGGTGTTGTGGGGTGCTTTATTGGCCCTCGCACCTGAATTTATTTACCTGCGCGACCAGTTTAGCACGCGCATGAATACCATTTTCAAGTTTTACTTCCAAGTCTGGATTTTGTGGTCGCTGGCTGGCAGCTACGGCATCGTTGTCTTGTGGCGCAAGTCTGGCAGTTGGGGCTGGCTGGTGCGCGGACTTTTGCTGGCTGCTGCTGCCCTGGGATTAATCATTTTTGGCTTGCATGTGGTGAATAATAGAGCCGCAATCCCATTTGACGGGATAGATATTCAGTTAGGCGGCTTGGCTTCAGATTGGCTGATGGCAATAATTGCGCTAATTTTCACGGGCTTATTGGTGGGTTTTTTACTCTCGCGCAAGTGGGTATGGGCTGCTAGACTGCTGATCACGCTTGCGCTGGGCATGGGCTTGGTTTACCCGCTGGTGTCTTTGTGGTCCAAAACCGGTGGTTTCAGGCCCTACGGCGGGATGACCCTGGACGGCACAGATTACTACCGCCAGGTCATGCCAGACCAGATGGAGGCGGTGGATTGGTTAGCCCAGGCACCGATAGGGACGCTGGTGGAAGCCGTCAGCCCGACCGGCGGGAGTTATACGACCTACGCCAGCGTGTCGACCTTTTCGGGGCTGCCAACCGTTTTGGGTTGGATCGGGCATATTTCGCAATGGCGGGGCGGCGGCGAAGAAATGGGTTCGCGCCAGGCGGATATCAACCGGCTTTACTCAACCACGCGCTGGGATGAGGCTAAAGCCATCATTGAAATGTATAATATTCGCTATATCATCGTGGGCGAGTTGGAACTGCGCACTTACGCATTGGAAGAAGCAAAGTTCCGCGATTACCTTGTACTGGTTTTCGAGCGAACAAATGCGCGCATTTATGAGACCTGGATTGGCAATTAATTGAACTTATGAGACAAAAAGACCAAGACAAAGCCATTCTTTACTTTCTAGCCATTTTTGCGCTGGCTTTGTTTTTACGCATCGTGCGCTTGGGAGTGTTGCCTTTGAGCGAGCCTGAAGCTGTGTATGCCTGGCAGGCATTAACCATCGCACGGGGAGAGCCAGTGGGGGTGAGCAACCAGCTTGGCTACACTGGATTGACAGCACTGAGCTTTTTCTTGGGGCAAGCAAGCAATTTTTGGGCACGCTGGTGGCCGGCGATGGCTGGCAGCCTGCTGGTCTTTTTGCCCTATATATGGCGCAAGCAACTGGGCAGCTTGCTGGCTTTGACCCTGTCCGCTGGGCTGGCGCTGGACACGGGCTTGGTTGCCCTTTCACGCCAGGCGGGCAGCCCTATCATTGGCTTGCTGGGCCTGTTGATGGGTTTGAGTTACCTAATAAAGGGTAGGCGCAGTTTGGCGGGAGTTTTCCTTGCCCTGGGCTTGCTGGGCGGGCCTTCTTTTTGGCTAGGGCTGTTGGTGTTGGGGCTTACCTGGCTGGTTGCACGGTTCTTGAAGCTGGATCTACCCCCGGCTTTAATCGGGTTTTCAGTGCAAGATGTGACCAAGCAAAATTCATTTCTCACAATGCTGTCAGCCTTTGGTATCACGCTACTGGTATTGGGGACTTCATTCAGCCTTTACCCAGCTGGGTTAGGAGCGCTGATGAGCGGGCTGGTGGACTTTACGGCGCGCTTTACGCAAGCGCCTACCCTGCCGGTATGGCAGCCGTTTTGGATGCTACTGACTAACCAATTCCTACCCCTTATTTTTGCAATTTGGGCAGGCATATCTGCCTGGGTAAATCACAAGCGCATTGGCAGGCTGCTGAGCATTTGGGCACTGGTAGCTTTAGGGCTTGTGTTTGCCATGCCAGGCAGGCACACGGCTGACCTGGCTTGGGCAATCATACCCATTTGGGCACTGGCTATTCCCAAGATCCTGTCATGTTTTAGAGTCGACCCTCAAAATCGCAATCTGCAGGTTATCATCATTTTATTTGCGCTCATCCTGATTATTTTCACCAGCATGAACCTCAATGCCCTAGCAGACCCAGCCCTTATGCAGCAAAACTTACTGCGTTACCTATTGGCGGCTGGTGCGGGCATTATCCTGCTGTTAATTACCTTGATCCTGATTGGCTTGGGCTGGGATGTTGGGTTGGCAAAATACAGCGGTTTGATGGCTTTGGTTATTTCTCTGTCTGTGATTACCTTAGCGCTGAGCTTTGCCAACCTGGGCCCGCACGCTACCCGTTCGCAAAAGATATGGGGGCAGGGCAGCTTTATGCCCTTAAGCGATATGCTGAGCGGCACAATGCAAACAATTGCCAGCCAGGCTGGGGTGCCAGCCGAGGATGCAAGTGTATTGGTCATTGACAGCCCGCAGGCAAGTTTAGCCTGGGTATTGAGGGATTTTGGGGAAGTGCGCTTTGCGGCGATGATGCCAGAGGATAATCCTAGCGATTTTGTGATCACCAAAGCACAGGACTTGCCGCAGCTCGCGGCGGCCTACCGAGGGGAGGCTTTCAGTTGGCAGGAAAAGCCAACCTGGCAGGCCATGACTATTGATGCACTATTACGCTGGGCAGTTCGCCGTGAACCGGCGATAGAAAAAACGACACTTATTTTATGGAGCAGGGTTGACTTTTTTATTGGAAGTCAAAAAACTAATTAATAAAGGAATATTGCACATGATTAATTTGCCAAAAGTTATTGCCATCGATGGGCCAGCCGCCTCCGGAAAAACAACAGTGGGCACGCGCTTAGCATCTGAATTGGGCTATCTCTGTCTAGATACGGGCGTGATGTACCGGGCTGTGACCTTGGCTGCCTTACAGGCGGGCATCCGCATTTGTGACGAAGTTAACATCACAAACTTGGCTGAACACATCCAGATAGATGTTAAACCTGCCAGCATTGAGGATGGTCGGGCTTTTGACGTGCTTGTGGATGGCAAGGACGTCACCTGGGATATCCGATTGCCGGAAGTGAACCAGTATGTCTCCCCGGTCTCGGCTTACGCAGGCGTGCGCGCAGCCATGACATTGCAACAGCGGCGTATTGGCGAGCAAGGCAATATCGTGATGCTTGGCAGGGATATTGGCACGGTTGTTTTACCAGATGCTGACATGAAGATCTATTTGGATGCCTCGGTTGAGGAACGAGCACGCAGGCGTTATTTGGAAGAGATCAATCGCGGAAACCAGGTTACCTTTGAGGATATTTTGGAATCATTAAAACGGCGCGATCAAATTGATTCAACGCGCGATATTGCACCGCTGAAGGTTGCTGATGACGCGGTGGTGATTGATACTGAGAACCTATGCATTGAAGAAGTGGTGCATAAAATCAAGGAGGTATTAGCCCATGTGTGATACGCTGGTTGCCCTACCCAATGCCACCGCCGATGGATCGCTTATTTTTGCCAAGAATAGCGATCGAGATGGCAACGAAGCCCACGAATTAATGTACCTTTCTCATGCTACGCACCCTGAGGGAGCGCAAGTGCAATGCACCTATATTTCAATTCCCCAAGTGGCTGAAACTTACGCGGTTTTGCTGGCAAAGCCCTTCTGGATTTGGGGAGCTGAGATGGGCGCTAATGAGCACCAGGTGATGATTGGTAATGAAGCCATTTTCTCAAAGGTGCCAGCAGGCAAAGAACCAGGCCTGATTGGTATGGATTATTTGCGCCTGGCATTGGAACGAGCTGATACAGCCAGGAAGGCTGTGGACGTGATCACTGAACTTTTGGAACGCTATGGCCAAAGCGGCAATTGCGGCTTTGCACACCCGCTTTATTACCACAACAGCTTCTTGATTGCAGATCCGCAGGAAGCCTGGGTTTTGGAGACGGTGGACCGCCACTGGGCTGCGGCAAAAGTCAAGGATGTGCGCAGCATCTCAAACGGGCTAACCATCACCAATGATTACGACCTGGCTTCAGCGGACCTGGTGAGTTTTGCCATAGAAAAAGGCTGGTGTAAGGATGAGGTAGACTTTAGCTTTAGGGATTGCTATTCTGACTTCCTGATCACCTTTGGATCAGACGCGAAAAACAGGCAGTGCCGCACCACCAGCTGCCTCGAAGGAAAGAAAGGTAGCATCACGCTTGAGGATGCCATGGCGTATTTGCGCGACCATGGCGAGAATGCCGATGCGGATTGGCGGCCGGATAAAGGCTTGATGGGTGCGCAGGTGTGTATGCACCTGAGTTGGGGGCCAGTGCGCATCAGCCAAACCACCGGCTCGATGGTGAGCCAGGTTAAAGATGGCTTTGCCACGCACTGGCTGACCGACTCGGCTGCGCCTTGCACCAGTATCTTTAAACCTTTCTGGATTGACTCTGGGCTACCAGACATGGGTAATTTTGCCACAGGCACTTATGACCCGCAAGTTTACTGGTGGTCACACGAAGATTTGCACCGGGCTGTCTTGGAAAACTATCCCACCCGCATAAAATTATTCCAGGCAGAGCGGGATGCCCTTGAAGCAGGTTTTATTGCAAAGGTAAAGGAAAAAACCAACGCAAGCATTGATAACCGCTTATATTTCAGCCAGGCCTGTTTCCAAGAAGCCTGGCAAGCGACTAAGGCTTGGACAGAAAAAGTGCGGGCACAGGAAATTGCCAGCAGAAGGGGTTGGCTGCACAAGCAGGCCTGGAAGAAACTGGATGAGCAAGCAAAAAGGCCTCAAGACTGACCGTGATCTACAAAAATCGCCTTTTCGCAAGAAAGGGCGTTTTTTTTGAGCCTCGTTTTTTAGATAATGCTATAATCAAACAGAGAAACACACTATTGGAAATTATTTAGACCGTATCGAATAAGATGCCATTCACGATAAACCTGCCAGAACACCTATCCCTTTGGCTAATTTGGATTGTTTTGTTCACACTTTCCATCTTTTTTGCCTCAAAATTGCGTAGAATTGGGAACAAAGCCCAAAGAATGCAGTTGGTTTGGATGGCAGGTTTGAGCCTGCTGATGCTGGCAAGTCCCTTCCTTGCCCGGCTGACCCTTGATTTCCAATTAATTTTGCCATCTGCGGATCCAGAGCCGCTAGAATTTTTATTCTTGGCCGCAATCCCCTGGCTGGCAGCAGTCGGCCTGGTGGGTATTTTGCCAGCGTTAGCCCTAGCACTTGCCTCGGGTTTGCTGCAGGCAGGCTTTTTTACGCATGACTTGTTTACCCCCTTGTTTTATATGTACCTGGTGCTTGCTTTTGCTTGGTTGAGTGCTAAGGTGCACTACCGCAAAGCTGATACGCCCTTGTTTCCACCCTTTTTTGGCGCTTTCCTCGCATTAATATTGAATTTAGCACTTATCTTCGTGGTTAAGCTACTGCCCAGCACGGGCAGCTTATATGAGCGACTGCAGTTTTCAGTTATGGCGACTTGGAAAACGGCCCTACCATTGCTTGTGAGCGTGCTCATTGGCGGGCTTGTGTGCCAACTGCTGGGTTGGTTTTTGCCTACCCATTGGCGCCCGTTGCGCTTACTGAGAGAACACCCGCCGCGTAATGCCCTCACAAATGCCATTTTTCAAATTGAACGTCTGCTGGGTGGCGACTTCCAGGAGCCTGCCGAAAGGCCAAGCTATATCGGTATTGGCCGTGAACTGCAAAAATCACTGGCAAGCTTACGCCAGAAGCTGCGTGACCAAGCCGATGTGCAATACCGCTTGAGGAGTTTAGAAAATGCGCATGAGGGTGATAAAACTTTTGAAGAAACCTTGTCTACGATCCTGAGAGCCTGTTTGGGCCATGGCGCTGTATCTGCGCGGATGCTGCTCTTGGAAAAAGAGGTCACAGGCGATAAAAAAGCCTTACGCTTGCGGCAAGGCCAGGGGCGCATGAACCGTAATTATGCCTACCTGGATACGACCATCCTCCAGCACCTACCAGATACAGGTAACTTAATATTGAGTGACATAAAAATCAGCCAGGTTTTTGGTTTGCCAGAGGATAACCCCTATCCCAAAGCGCTGATTGCGTTTGCTTTGGGGCAAGGTGAATCGCAGGCTGGTGCGTTGTGGATTGGCTTTGATGAAAACCGCTGGTTCAGCCAGGCAGATATCGATTATTACGAGCACCTGAAAAAACGTGCCTCAGCACTCATCCAAAACACTGAGCAAATTGCGAACGCGAAAAATAAACGTGATCAATACGCTAGCATGCTGGACTCCATCCCGGATATGCTCTTGTTTTTCGATGAAGAAATGCGCCTGGTGTATGCCAACCAAGCCGTAAGGGATTCCCAAGACTTGCTTTTGAAAGCTGGCACAGGAAAAAAGCTGGGTGAAGTGATCCCATATGAGGACATCATCAGCCTGGTTGAAAAAGCGACTGAACAGCCGCAGGCAAAGACAATCAACCTCAGGAACCGGGAGGAATTTGAGGTTATCAGTATGCGCATGAAATTACCGGCAGGCTGGGTGATTTGCACCCTGCGCGATACCACGCATCTGCGGACTTTGAATGCCCAAAAAACAGAATTTGTGACCAACGTCAGCCACGATTTGCGCAGTCCGTTGGTTTTAATGAAGGGTTATGCCAATATGGTGCAAAATATTGGCAACCTAAGCGAACAGCAGCAAATGTACATGCAGCGTATCCACGGCAGCATTGAAAGCATGTCGCGGCTGGTAAATAATATCCTCAGCCTGGAAAGGTTGGATGCCGGTGAGGCGATGCAATACACACAATTTGCACTGAACGAGTTAATAGAAGCCTCGCTGGAGACTGTCAGGGTGTTTGCCAAGCAGCGCAAGGTGACACTTGAGGTAGATCATAACGAATTGGACCAATTGATTTTGGAAGCTGACCGGATTTTACTGCAGCAAGCCCTGTTTAACCTGCTGGATAATGCGATTAAATATTCGGCAATAGGCGGCACGGTTGAGCTGATACTATCCAAGAATACCAATAAGCTGCGCTTTGAAATTAAGGACCAGGGAGCAGGGATCGCACCGTTGGATATTCCCAAGTTGTTTAACCGCTACTTTCACCTGGAACCAGGGTTTGACCAACCCCAAAAAGGGCATGGGCTGGGCTTGGCAATTGTGCGATCTATCGTTGAAAGACACAACGGGAAGGTTTGGGTTAATAGCCAATTGGGTAAGGGTAGTAGTTTCTTTATTGAGATTCCCATCAGCCCAATTTTGTAGTAAAATGGGGTCTAGTATGGGGGAATTCACCAAGAGAGTGAAGGTTTATTTGTGTAAAAAGGTTGACAAATAAAGCTTATAACTGATATAATTTTAGATTGCATGTTATAACAAGAATATCGAGGAAAAGTTGAAAAGCTTGCTGAGGGAATACAACCTCAGGGCTTTATTGCGTATTAAAACTATTCTCCCAATGTTTAGGAGGCATGAGTGGAATCTAAAGGAATGAAAGCGCTCCGTATTAACCTGGCATCTCCGGAGGCCATCCACGGCTGGTCTTACGGCGAGGTGCTCAAACCCGAAACCATTAACTACCGACGCCTGCGCCCGGAAAAGGATGGTTTGTTTTGTGAAGCGATTTTTGGACCAACGCGGGACTGGCAGTGTTACTGCGGTAAATATAAGAACCCGCGCTACAAGGGTATCGTTTGTGATAAATGCGGCGTAGAAGTCACCCGTTCTTCAGTGCGCCGTGAGAGAATGGGTCATATTGACCTGGCTTCGCCGGTTGCTCATATTTGGTATACCCGCCGCATCCCATCTTACCTGGGCTTGCTGTTGGACATTTCACGGCGAAACTTAGATCGTGTTTTATATTTTGCACAATATATCGTCACTTATGTCGATGAAGATGCTCGCCAGAAAGCTTTGAAAAGGCTTGAGGATGAGATCAGCATTTCTGAACGTGAGCTGATTGAGAAGGTCAACGGCGATATTGCAGAGAACAAACGCAATCGTGACCGCAAGCTGAAAGAGCTTGACGGGCAAATTGAAGCAGTCAACAGCTCTTTTGATGAGAAAATTGCCAGCCGTTTTGAGCCTGTGATCAAAGAAGGCCAGCGCCTGGAAAAAGAATTACAGGAGAAATCTGGTAAGGCTGTTCGCAAGGCTGTGGTTTTTTCCGCTGCTGGTAGTGAGCATGTTATTGTTGATGCAAATGAGGAAGTTGCTTCCAAGCACATCTCAAAGGTACAAAAAGTAGTCAAAGAGATGATGGAAGTACTCGAGAAGGACTTGAAAGCTGAGAAAGATCTCAAGCTTGAAGGTCTCAAGATGGAAAAAGAAACAATCCGCGCTGAAGCAGAAGAAGTGATGAATGGCCTGCGTTCCCAATTGGAAGACCAGGAAGCGATCACAAAAACTGAAAACGCCAAATCGCGCGATGAACTCTATGAGCTGCAACCGTTCACTTTCCTGAGTGAATCACGCTACCGCGAATTAAAATCCAAATGGGGGCAGGTTTTCAAGGCTGATATGGGCGCTGAAGCTTTCTATGACATTTTAAAGCGCTTAGATTTGGATGCCCTGGCAGAAGAATTATGGCAGGAAGCCCGTACCACCCGCAGTAAACAAAAACGTAAGAAAGCTACCAGCCGCTTAAAAGTGGTGGAAGCCTTCCGACGTTCGACTAACCGTCCTGAGTGGATGATCTTAACTGTACTCCCAGTCATCCCGCCAGACTTGCGCCCGATGGTGCAGTTGGACGGCGGTCGTTTTGCGACCTCTGACCTCAACGATTTGTATCGGCGTGTCATCAACCGCAATAATCGCCTGAAGCGCTTGTTGGAGTTAGGTGCACCGGACGTGATTGTGCGCAACGAAAAGCGCATGCTCCAGGAAGCGGTAGATTCTTTAATTGATAACTCCCAGCGCGGCAAGATGCTTTCCCGCCGCGGCCGACGTGAACTACGCTCCCTGAGCGATATGCTCAAGGGTAAGAAAGGCCGTTTCCGCCGCAACCTGCTTGGTAAGCGTGTGGATTATTCTGGCCGCTCGGTAATCGTGGTTGGCCCTAATTTGAAGTTATACCAATGCGGCCTGCCGAAATCAATGGCTTTGGAGCTCTTCCGACCCTTCGTGATTTCCAGCCTGGTCAATGATGGTTACACTTCCAATATCAAAGGCGCCAAGCGTTTTATCGAACGCAACCGTCCCGAGGTCTGGGAAGTGCTCGAAGAAGTCATCAAAAAACGGCCAGTATTATTAAACCGTGCGCCAACCCTGCACAGGCTTGGTATCCAGGCTTTTGAACCTGTTTTGATCGAGGGTAGTGCCATACAACTGCACCCCTTAGTAACCACAGCCTTCAATGCTGACTTTGACGGTGACCAGATGGCTGTGCACGTGCCGCTTTCAAACCGGGCAGTCGCTGAAGCGCGCGAGCTGATGCTTGCCAGCAAGAACCTGCTAAAACCAGCCAGCGGCGAGCCAATCATCAGCCCAGGGAAGGATATGGTCTTAGGTGTATATTACCTGACCATGGATTATGAAAATGCCAAGGTTGAAGAAGGGCGCGTTTTTGGCAATATTGAAGAGGTTATCATGGCCTTTGAGCTTGGGCAATTGGATGTTCATGCCCATATTAAACTGCGCACAAAAACCTATTATGACGACGAGGGCAACCGACTGCCAGTTGCAGAAACCCGCATTATCACCACCACTGTTGGCCGGGCAATATTCAACGATATTCTGCCTGAAGAGATGCAATTCTGCAACATGACCCTTGAAAAAGGCGGCATCCGCGATCTCATTGCCGAGCTTTACGAGGTCTCTGGCCAGGATGCCACCACCGAAGCGGCAGATAAAATCAAGGATATTGGTTTTAAGTACGCAACTCGTTCAGGCTCTACCCTAGCCGTAGCAGATATCACCGTTCCGCCCGAAAAAGTGGCGATTGTGCAGCAAGCACTGCTTGACGTTGAAAAGGTGCAGCGTGACTTTAGGCGCGGACTATTGACCGAGCAGGAACAAAATGAACGCATCATCGAGGTTTGGCAGGATACGACCAAGAAAGTGGCGGATGCTGTGCGGGTTCACATGGACCCCTACGGTAACCTAGCCACGATGGCCAACTCTGGCGCTACCAAGGGTGGTTTCAGCCCCATATCACAGTTAGCAGGTATGCGCGGTTTGATGGCAGACCCGGCTGGGCGTATTATCCCCATGCCTATTCGCTCAAACTTCCGCGAAGGTTTGAATGCACTGGAATACTTCATCTCCACGCATGGTTCCCGCAAAGGCCTGGCAGACACCGCGTTGCGTACAGCAGACGCCGGCTACCTGACCCGCCGCCTGGTGGACATTGCCCAAGATGTGATTATTAACAGCGAAGACTGCGGTACTGAAGAAGGCATCATCCTGCGCAAAGCAGATGATGTTGCTGGACAGCCGTTTATTGAACGCATTTACGGGCGCTTATTAGCTGAGCGGGTCGTTGACCCCCAGACTGGTGAAGTGCTTGGAGAGCGAAATGACCTGATCAGTAAAGAGATCGGCAGGGCAATTGTTTTATCAAGCATTCCTGAGATCAAAGTGCGCTCCCCGTTGACCTGTGAGTTAGAACACGGGATCTGCGCACGCTGCTATGGCATTGATCTTGGGCGTGGCAAGATGGTCAACCTTGGCTCTGCAGTCGGTATTGTGGCAGCCCAATCTATTGGCGAGCCAGGCACCCAGCTGACCCTGCGAACCTTCCACACCGGCGGTGTGGCGGCTGGTGGTGACATCACCACTGGTCTACCCCGCGTGGAAGAGTTATTTGAAGCCCGCAAGATGCCTAAAGGTGAGGCAATTGTCAGCCATATTATGGGCACAGCCCATATTATTCAATCTGAAAAATTTGCCGATCAACGCCTGGTACGTGTGGAACACAGCGAGATGGTTTCGGATGTGTATGACATTCCAGCAGATTGGCAGGTTATGGTTGAGGATGAGGGCGAAATTGAAGTGGGCGGCGTGGTGGCTTCGCATGAGGAAGCAACCATTACCACGCAGCATGGCGGGCGTGTTCGTATTGAGGACGGTAAAGTTATCGTCTCGTATGAAATCCGTGAATCAGAAGATTATGAAATCCCTTCAACCTCGCGTCTAATTGTTAGCGAAGGTCAGAAGGTTGAGCCAGGTGAACCCCTGACTGAAGGCTCTTTGAACCCGCATACCATTCTGCGCATCAATGGGCGTGATGCTTGTGAAATGTACCTGCTGAAAGAAATCCAACAGGTATACCGTACCCAGGGTCAGAATATCAATGACAAGCACTTTGATGTGATCATCCGCAAGATGCTCAGCAAAGTCCAAATTGTGCGCCCTGGTGACACAGAATTCCTACCCCAGGACATGGTGGACCGCTTAGAAATCCGCCGAATCAACGAGGAAATGATTGCTAAGGGCTTGCGCCCAGCGCGATTCGTTGATATCTTGCTAGGTATCACTAAAGCCTCGCTCAGCACTGATTCATTCCTTTCGGCATCCTCGTTCCAGCATACCATTAAGGTTTTGGCTGGTGCAGCAATCGCTTCCCAAGAAGATCCGCTCTACGGTTTGAAGGAAAACGTAATCATCGGTAAGTTGATCCCTGCTGGCACAGGCTTTGAACCAGGTCGGTTCAACGAGGAAATCGGCGAAGTGCAGCCCGGCAAGGCGAATATTGAAGTCGAGCAGTTAGATATCTTTGGAAATCTTGATGAGGAAGATGATTACGACTTTGATGATAGCGATGACGATTTTTCGGACCTACCAGACACAGATGATTTACTGGATTCTGATGACCTGGATTCGGAAGATTAGGTAAAATTTCGGTCAAAATAACACCCGAGGCAGGTTTGCCTCGGGTTTTTTTATGCTATATTTATGCTGCTAATCATCAGGATGATGTAAATTTCTAAAAGCTCATCAATAATTTGATTAGCAGGCAAAGGAGTACCAATGGATCTTGGGTCATTAAAAAAAGTCAACATCAACACTGAAATGCAGCAATCTTACCTGGATTATGCCATGAGCGTGATCGTCTCCAGGGCGTTGCCAGATGCTAGGGACGGGCTGAAGCCAGTTCAACGCCGCATTTTATATGCTATGTATGATATGGGATTAAGGGCGGAAAGCCCACATAAGAAATCTGCCAGGATTGTCGGTGAAGTTTTGGGCAAGTATCATCCCCACGGCGATATGGCAGTTTATGATGCTATGGCCAGGATGGCCCAGGATTTCTCTGAGCGGTATATGCTGGTGGACGGTCAAGGTAATTTTGGCAGCATGGATGGAGATCCACCCGCAGCGATGCGCTATACTGAAGCCAGGCTCACCAACCCTGCGCTAGATATTCTACGCCAGCTGGATATGGAGACGGTGGATTTCATTGATAACTTTGACGGCACTTTAACTGAACCACTGGTATTGCCATCAGCCATTCCAAACTTGCTGATAAACGGTGCCTCAGGTATTGCAGTCGGCATGGCCACCAATATCCCGCCACACAACCTGAACGAAATCACGGAC
Source organism: Anaerolineaceae bacterium (assembly GCA_040768105.1). GTDB lineage: Bacteria > Chloroflexota > Anaerolineae > Anaerolineales > Anaerolineaceae > JAXGNE01. The sequence goes on along the minus strand of JAXGNE010000016.1, from coordinate 10,343 downwards.
GCTTTGATCCTGCTGCTGGAAAACTGGGACAAGATTGAAGACATCACTGTGGAAGACCTGATGCGTTATGTAAAAGGCCCAGACTTCCCGACTGGCGGGCTGATCATCCAGGACGAAACCTCAGAGCCCTTAGCTCAAATCTATGGCAGTGGGAACGGGCGCGTCCAGATCCGCGCAAAGGTACGCCTGGAAGAGATGTCTAGAGGGCGTATGCGCATCATTGTCACTGAGCTGCCCTTTATGACCAATAAATCCTCGCTCATAGAACGCATTGCCGAGCTGACCCGCGATGGCGTTTTAGAGGGTATTGTTGATTTACGCGATGAATCTGATCGGCAGGGCATGCGCATTGTGATCGAACTGAGCAAGACAGCAGACCCAGAAAACATCTTGGGCATCCTCTATAAACGCACACCCATGCACAATACCTTTGGGGTCAATATCCTAGCCTTAGTGGACGGCAGCCCGCTCAAGCTTTCACTCAAGCAGGCGCTGCGAGTATTTGCTGAGCACCGCCAAACAGTCATCCGGCGGCGCAGTGAGTATGAATTACGCAAGAACCAAGAGCGATTGCATATCCTGGAAGCGCTTCGGATTGCCCTGCAAAACCTGGACGAAATTATTGATATCATCCGGCGCTCTCAGCGCGTGGAGACAGCGCGTGAAAACTTGATGCGGCGTTATAAGCTGGATGAGGTGCAGGCTAATGCGATTTTGGATATGCCTTTGAGGCGCTTGGCGGCTTTGGAACGCAAGAAAATAGAGCTTGAATACCAAGAGGTATCTGCCAAGATTGCTGAATTAAAAGCACTCCTGAAATCACCGAAAAAGATGCGGCAAGTGGTGATTGATGAACTTAAGGAAGTCAAAACTAAGTATGGTGATGCCCGGCGTACCCAAATCATCCAACTTGGCGAAGGTGAAAAAGCTTCACAATTGCTGACCCAGACAGATGTCATGCCTATGGAAGTGTTTTGGGTGGCGCTGACCGATGACGGCCGGATTTCACGCACGGTAGATGACAAACCCTACCGTATGGGCGGGAGCAAGGCGCCTTGGAACCTGATCCGTACAAACTCTCACCAAACGATTTTCTTGGTGACCATCGAGGGCAAGGCAGCGGCCATCCATGCCTTATCCATCCCCGTGCAAAGTTCGCCGGATGAAGGCGTAAAAGTCCATAAGATCTCACCGCTTGTTGAAAGTGATACCCTGGTCGAGGTGTTTGCTGTACCGATGGATACCGCTGAGTTACCGGAGCGTTATATCTTCAGTGTCAGCCGCTTGGGGATGGTCAAGCGTTCGTTGATAAGCGACCTGCCGGGGCCTTCAGCTTCAAGTTTCACCATGGCTAAGGTCAACGAAGGCGATGAGCTTTACACTGTCTTTATTACCAACGGCAAAGAAGATATCTTACTCAGTACTGCCCAGGGTATGAGCATCCGCTTCTCAGAGGAGGAGGTGCGTGCGATGGGTTTGGTGGCGGCGGGGGTGAATGGCCTCAAACTCAAAGAAGATGACTTTGTGATCGGTGCGGGGGCTCTGCACCTGCGCGATAACATCATCGTTATCAGCAGAACCGGCAAGGCAAAGCGCATGGAAGCTAAGGACTTCCCGCAGCAAGGCCGTTATGGGCAGGGTGTAATCACCTGGAAGCTGGATGGTGATGACCAATTGGTGGTGCAGATGATCGGTAAATTGACCGAAAAAGGCATTTGCCATTTCCGTAGGGCAGCCAGCCGTTTGTTTAAAGTTGGCGATGCAGCAAAACGTACCCGCATGGCAAATGGTCAGAGCCTGTTTGATGTCAAGGCAAGAGATGAGATAATTGGTTTTACCAGCATCGATGACATGACAGCCTTTTGGGAGGGCGAATAGATCTTGCCTTTAATGTGATATCTTGCGTAGCCGAATTTAGTTCAAATTAAATACCAGCCTGGACATAATGACCCAGGCTGGTTTTATTAATCAATGGGTAGGGGATTTTCTTTTAGGAATTAAAAGTGAAAATTACAAGTCAAAAGGCTCAGGGCTGACCAATGAAAAATGGCTGCTTATCTTGTCATTTATTAGGGTTATGGTATCGCGGCCGAAAAGGGAAAAATTCGGGTTGCTGAGGCGCGCGCGCCAATCAAAACTGATGGTGTCTGCCTGGTTTTCGAGCGACATAACCATGAAGCGCCCGTTTGGAGCCATATCTTCTGCCAGGTGTTTGTACCACTGGCGCAAGGCTTCCTTTCCTTGGAGTGTTTCTTGTAAATTGACTAAAATGGCATCTGGCTGGTATAAGGCGACGATATCGTCGTAGCTGCGGGTGTTGATGGCACGGAACAAGTCCTGCACAATGCTTTTGGAAGTAAGCTTAAAAGGCCAGTCAAAATTGCGGATGACCTGCCAATGTTCCTGCATATGCGGTTGCCGGGCTTGGTCATAGGCAAAGAAGTTGACCCCATCCAACTGCAGTTTTTTGGCTTGGTTCATGAAGTCTACTAATTCTTCAGCGTAAGGGATCCACCCCCATTCTTTGAAGGTTGGCCCAGTGGGGAATATAGACAAGTGAGGCGCTAGATCTTTGTATTCGCTTACGCAGCGGGTTAACTGGGCTGATGCGTTGTGATGGGCACGCATCCAATAAACTTGCGGCATGACAAAATCAACCCCATCCAAGAGGGCAGGCCAAGGGAAGTTTTTATGCTGGCTGGGAAAGCGGTAAGAACTTAAGGCGATGGGGGTGTTAGGCAATCCCTGGCGCAGCTCGCTCATAAAAATGCGGGCAGTGCCAGCTTTACCCGGGAATTTGAACTCAGATTCAGCGTTGACAACATAGCCATCCAATGAAAATTGGTTGACGCGCTTAATTGCCTGGGCTGCTTCCTGTTCTGGGTGCTGGCCGTAGATGTAGTGCCACCCCCAAACCGAAATATCGCGGTTGCGCAAAGCCTGCACTAGGCGGGGGACATAATCGACCTTCTTATCGAAGTTGTAATTATAGGCAAAGGTCCCATCAGCAATTTTGATGACCAAGTGTGATAAGCCGGCATCTTGGGCTTGCATGGCAATCTGTTCCACGTCGCCACCTTCACAGCGTTGAATTTGCCAGACAAATAAGCCTTTCCCTTTTAATGCCATTTACACTTCCATCTAATGTGTTTCGATATTCCCAACCAAATCCAAATCTGCAGCAATTTCCCGCATGGCCATGATGACATTATCGACATGGGTCCATAATTCGATGCCAAATTCCTGGGCAGCCTGGGCGATTTCCTCGCGGTTCGCTCCTGCTGCAAAAGCTTTATCTTTCCACTTTTTCTTCACCGATTTACTCTCTAGGTCAAATAGGGAGCGCGAAGGCCGCACTAAGGCAACCGCGGTAATCAAACCGGTGACTTCATCACAAGCATACAAGGCTTTTTCCATCAGGCTTTCGCGTGGGACACCGCTATGGTCCGCATGGCTCAGGACAGCCCGAATGACGTCTTCAGGCACGCCTTCCTGCCTGAGGATAGGCTCGCCAGCCAAGGGGTGCTCTTCCATGGTTGGATGAATCTCCCAGTCAAAATCGTGCAGCAAGCCTGCCACACGCCATTTCTCATCGTCCTGGTTGAACTGGCGGGCGTAAAAACGCATGGCAGCTTCTACAGACAGCATGTGCCTGATGAGGCTTTCATTCTTGACATATTTCTTAACAATACTTAAAGCCTGGTCTCGATCCATTTTGAGGTCCTTCATTAATACGGTGCAAGATTTATGCCGGGTGTCGGGAAGCGCAATGACCCTGGAAAGATGGGCTCGTATTCACCCAAGACAGGCAGGGGTTTATGCAGGTAAATATCATAAAATGCGGCCAGGGATGCAATCACTTCGCGCACACGCCAGAAACTATAGCGGCTTCTGAGGTAGCGGGTCTGGTCTGCGGGGACGCCAGTGGCAGTTACGTTTAGGCGGTTGCAGAGGAATAATGCCCTGGGTAGGTGGTAGTTTTGGGTGACGATGATAACCGTATCCAAGCCAAAAATGGCATTGGCGCGGTAGCAACTGTCATAGGTACGCCGGCCAGCATAGTCCAATACAATGTCCTGGTCTGGTACACCTTGGCTGAGTGCATACTGGCGCATGGCTTCCGGTTCGTTGTATTCAACAAAGCGATTATCCCCGCTCATGAGCAGTTTCTTTACCTTTCCCAAGTTGTAGAGATTGATGGCTGTGTCAATGCGGTCGCGCAGGGGGGCACTGGGGGTTTTATTTGGAAGCAAACCAGCACCAAGCACAAGCGCAGCCTGGGCTGGTTCGGCTTCTGCAATCGTAACTACCTCGCCGCGCGTATCCAGGATCATGGCAACCCGCAACCCGCCAACTAGGAAAGTCATCGCCAGGCTGGCAATGACCAGCAAGCGGGCAAGTTTTCTAAACCTTCTGACAAAGCGTGATTCTAATGTCATGGGGGGTTAATTATCGTCCAGGAGGTTATAAAGCCGTAATTGTTGAATGGAGAGCAGGTAACGCAAGTCTGTATAGGCGCTGTCATCTACGCGTTCAAGGGCAGCAATTTCATAGTCATTGGCATTGGTCAAGATGGCAAGCCCTTCAGGTGTGCGGGCATAATCCTGCAGGGTGTCCCTGAGGATCACCTGGGTTGGCAGATCGACTGTTTTAGCTAAGGAGAGGTTCAGGTTGGGGATGATGGCATCTGAGCGCCAGACGATGAGGATGCGCTCATTCACATCTGGCAGGTCTTCGAGGATGTTTGAAGCGGTGCGTGGGTCACCAAGGTAAGCATAAGTAGTGGCAAAATCACATATGCCGGTGATGTAGAGCGAGCGCAGGCTGGCAGCGGTGGACAAAGTTAGGATAGCTTTTTCGGTGGGAACGCTGGCGTCTTTCAGCAGTCCCTGGGGCACCCAGTAGCCTGCCAAGGAAGTTTCGTCTGTATAACAAGGGATCAGCCCAGAAAATTGCGCCAGGGCAGTTTTATTAGAAGCAGTGCTTTGCTGGACATCTTCTTTGAAATAAGCCCTAAATTCAGAGGCACGATTTGCCATAAATTGCACACCGTAAGCAGTTACCCCCAGATGATTGCTGACCAGGCTAGCTTCCAGTAATCCTTTTTCGGAAGCAAGAAGGTATTCGATTGGTCCTAGCCAAGCCATATGCACCTCGTTCTTAATGGCTGCTTCTTCCAAAGTGAGGTAATCTTCAAAGAACCTTGGCAATACCTGGATATTGGTGGTGCTGGCGAGGTAAGCGGCTAATTCATCCGCGGCGTTTAACTGCGTGCGGCTAGGTTCGAGAGCAATCAGCGCCATGATCAGCGGGTTTTCAAGGCTGCCTAAAGGGGCGACGGTGGGTGTGTAAGTGGGGCGGGGCGTTGAAGTTGGCCGGGTGGGGAGGGGTGTGATATCCACGACAGGGCTGGAAGGGCGGGGACCAGTGCGCGGGGCACAGGATGCTGCTAACCCGATGATGAGCATCAGCAGGATGATTGGGATCCATGAATGTTTTTTTGTGGGCACGCTCGCAGGCATGCATGAATTTTACCTCAACTCACCTGTAATATAACAAACCCATAATAATCAGCCAGTAAATTAATGATAAATTCTGTGGCAGTGACCTGCACACCAGTTTCATGTTAAAATGAGAAAAAATGCCAGGAGCAAAAACATGGACTTGAAGCTTATAAAAATTAACAAACCTGAGCCAATCAACTTCATTTTAGGTCAGTCTCATTTTATCAAGACCGTCGAAGACATTCACGAAACCCTGGTCAGCAGCGTGCCCGGCATCAAGTTTGGCCTGGCGTTTTGCGAGGCTTCTGGTAAGTGCCTGGTGCGCTGGTCTGGCACGGATGAGGCGATGATTGCCTTAGCTAAAGAAAATACTTTGGCGCTTGGGGCAGGGCACAGTTTTATCCTGTTCCTGGGTGAGGGATACTTCCCTATTAACGTATTGAATGCCATCAAGCAGGTGCCAGAGGTCTGCCGGATCTACTGCGCCACAGCCAACCCAACCGAGGTGATCTTGGCAGAGACAGAGCAGGGACGCGGTATTTTAGGCGTGGTGGACGGCAACAGGCCCGTTGGGGTTGAAGATGAGGAAGATATCGCCTGGCGCAAAGGTTTTTTGCGCATGATTGGGTACAAAAGCTAAGTTGTAGCGTAGCAGGAAATTGATCTTACCTGGCTTTATTGAAAGGAATTAAAAATATGGACGCTATGCAGGCATTATTGACACGCCGGAGTATTCGGAAATTTACAAATGAACCGGTTTCAACACAAGATGTGCAGGCTTTGCTGCGGGCGGGCATGCAGGCCCCATCAGCCAACAACTCGCAGCCCTGGCACTTTATCGTGGTGCAGGAACGGGAACGCTTGGATAAGATTACCGAATACCACCCCTGGTCTAAGATGTGCCTGGAAGCTACATTGGCGATTGTTGTCTGTGCCCATGTACCGCCGGGAAAACTTTATGATATGTGGATCCAAGATTGTGCGGCTGCCTCGCAAAACATCCTGTTAGCAGCACATATCCTGGGTTTGGGTGGGGTCTGGTTAGGCGTGCACCCACGGGAAGAACGTGTGGCAGGCACGATTGCTTTGTTTGAACTTCCAGAAGACATCCGTCCTTTTAGCATCCTGGCGCTCGGCCACCCGCGCGAAAGCGTAGCAGCGGTGGATCGCTTTGATCCAAACAAAGTACACTATGAGCATTGGTAAGCTAATTTTGTTTTATAAGGCGCTATAGGAAAATTTTTCTAAAATAGGATAAATAGCCAGCAGGGCTCTTGCCCGGTGGCTGATTTTATTCTTTTCATGCTCAGCCAATTCAGCCATGGTAGCCTTATGCCCTGGAATGTAGAAAATGGGATCGTAACCAAATCCGTTGCTACCCCTTTCCTGGGGGATGATCTGCCCGGAGCATTCGCCATGGCAATTATATTTATTGCCTGAGCCGTCGATAAAAACTACCGTGCAGTGAAAGGACGCAAGCCAGGGTTGGAGGTGGGTGGCTAAATTGCGCAGCAGGTATTGACGCCGATCGGCATCGGTTGCGTTGGGGATAGGGGCATAGCGGTTAGAATGAACCCCTGGTGCGCCGTTCAGCGCTGCGACTTCAAGGCCGGAATCGTCAGCCAGGGTCGGCAACCCACTGGCAAGGTTAAAAGCCTGAGCTTTAGCGGTTGCATTTTCGAAATAGTTTGTTCCATCTTCAGGCACGTTTAAGTCTAACCCAAGTTCAGCAGGCGTCAGCAAACGCAGGGGCAGGTCTTGCAGAATATGCTTGATCTCTGCCTGCTTATGGCTATTATTGGATGCTATTAAGAGGGTTTTCATAATCAGTTGTTTTTATAATATATTTTATAAAAATAATAAAAAGTTGACTAAAAATATGCCATGTGCTATAATTTTAATGCATTTTTTACCCAGGGAGTCTCACTGCTGATTATTATGGAAAAAAAACCTTATTCCCTACGAACAAATGTTGGTCATTTTCTCAATAAAGCAATTGGTTTTTCGCGGGATTTTCCTTTTAACTACCCAGAAATATTTATTGAACCAGATTTAAATATAAAGAATTTCAAAGGTGAATTCCGCTTTTCCCGAACACGTGAAGGGCTATTGTTACAGGCCGCGCTGGAGGGAGACTTAGAAGCAACTTGTGTGCGTTGCCTGACCTTGCACGATGCCCACATCCAAACCAGCTTTGAAGAACTGTATGAGTTTGCCTCACGTGTGGTTGGGGAGGCTGACCTAATTGTGCCAGACGATGGATACATCGATCTGGGAGTCATTTTCCGCGAGTACCTGCTCCTAGAGATGCCTATAAATGTACTTTGCAAACCGGATTGTTTAGGTTTATGCCCTGAATGTGGGCAAAACTTAAATGAAAAACTTTGTGAGCATGTACGGCAAGGCGCGGTCGATTAATGATACTTTCTGCAGCAGAAACAACCAGTTAGGGCTTTCACTATGACAGAAAAGCAGCACCAAAAGCCAATCAAAGAAATCATCTCAGAATTGGTTGAGAAAGGTGAGATAGAGGGTTATGTTAGCTTAGATGCCCTGCTTGAAATTTGCAGCGAAGACCAGGCTAGCGAGGGGCTGTTAAGTTGTTTGATCAGGGCTTTGGAAGAAGCTGGTATTGAAATAGTAGACCAGGATGCCCTAGAAACAGATCTGGAGGAAATTACCAGCATCCAGGAAGAACTGGTTGCTGATTTTGAAAAGATCAGTTCTGAAGATACCATTGGACTATACCTAAAAGAAATGTCCAGCGTGCCGCTGCTCAATTTTGACGAAGAAGTGATGCTGGCAAAGCGGGTAGAAGCAGGAAAAATTGCCGAACGTGCCTTAATTTATGCGATTTCCGAAAGTGATGACCCTCAATTACACATCCTGGAAGAAATAATCCTGGAGGGCGACCAAGCCTGGGAGCACCTTGTCAAAGCCAATACGCGCCTGGTGGTCAGCATAGCAAAGAAATACATGGGACGCGGGGTATCTTTCTTGGACCTGATCCAAGAGGGTAACCTGGGTTTGATCCGGGCAGTGGATAAGTATGATTACAAGCGTGGTTTTCGTTTCTCAACTTATGCGACATGGTGGATCCGCCAGGCCATTACACGCAGCATTGCTGACCAAGCCCGCACCATTCGCATCCCGGTTCACATGATTGACCAGCTGCGCCAGCTTTATAAGGTCATGTTTGAGCTTGAACAGACTTTCAACCGCAAACCTACCTCGCAGGAAATTGCCGATGCGATGAACCTGTCGGTGCAAAAGGTCGAGTGGATGATCAAGATCTCCTGGCTGCCAGTTTCCTTGGATAGCCCGGTGGGGGATGAAGAAGATTCCGAGTTAGCTTTGTTTGTTGAGGATGAAGTTACCCCCTCACCGACGGATGTAACCTATCAAAATATGCTAAGAGAAAAGCTGGATGAGATTTTAACCACCCTACCAGAACGTGAAGCAGATATCCTGCGTTTGCGCTTTGGGTTGGAAAACGGCCGGACTTTTACCCTCGAAGAAGTGGGGAAACAATTTCACCTGACACGGGAACGCATCCGCCAGATAGAAATCAGGGCTCTAAGGCACCTACGTAGCCCACGGCGCTCCAAGCAGCTGAAAGATTACCTCTAGCTGATCTTCTAACTTGGTAATTCTTGATAATACACATGTCTAACTGAATGGCTGCCCAGCCATTTTTTGTTTAATGATAGAATTGCTGTGCATTTTTTTGGAGGTAGTTATGGAAGAGCATATTCTCATTGCAGTTGCCTGGCCTTATGCCAACGCTAATATCCACGTCGGGAACCTGACCGGGTCGTACTTGCCGGCTGATATTTGTGCGCGTTATCATCGCTTGCGCGGCAGAAAAGTGATGATGGTTTCTGGTTCCGATGCGCACGGCACGCCCATCACCGTTAAGGCAGATGCACAAAGTACTAGCCCGCTCGAGATTTATGAACAATACCATGAAAGTTTCGTAGCGCTTTTCCTTAAGTTGGGCTTAAATTACAATATTTTTACCAGCACACATACCTCCAACCATTTTGATATTGCTCAAAAGGTGTTCACAGCACTAAAAGAAAATGGCTATTTATATACAACGACCGAAAAACAATGGTACTCATCGGCACAAAAGCGCTTCTTGCCGGACCGTTACGTTGAGGGTACCTGCTATATTTGTGGCAACCCGGATGCACGATCGGATCAATGCGAGCGCTGCGGGCAAATGCTTGAGGCAGAACTGCTGCAAAACCCACGCTCAAAAGTGGATGGCTCGACGCCTGAACTCAAAGAAACCGAGCATTTTTACCTGGACCTGTCGAAACTGCAGGAGGAAATTGTTGACTTTTTGAAAACCCGCGAAAGCTACTGGCGCCCGAACGTCATGCGCCAATCTTTGGGGCAGATCCTTACTGATGGGCTGCGCGGCCGGCCAATTACGCGCGACTTAGACTGGGGCATCCCTGTGCCCGTGGATGGCTGGGACGGCAAGTGCCTGTACGTGTGGTTTGAGGCAGTGATTGGGTACCTCTCGGGTGTGGTGGAATGGTCAAAACTGCACAATCAAAGCGGTGCCTGGCGCCATTGGTGGACGGGTGATAAAGTGCGCTCTTTTTACTTTATCGGCAAGGATAATATCCCCTTCCATGCGGTCATTTGGCCAGCTGAATTGATTGGCATGGGTGATGCTTTCGATAAAGCCATGGGCAGCCCTGAGCCGAAACCTTTGGTTTTACCTTACGATGTGCCAGCTAATGAATTTATGAACCTTGAAGGCCGTAAGATCTCCGGCAGCGCCAACTGGGCCGTGTGGGGGCTAGATTTTTTGGAACGCTACGA
>JAXGNE010000015.1:0-65793 GCA_040768105.1 Anaerolineaceae bacterium | reverse complement strand
TATTGTGGATAATTTCAACTTAGAATAAACTTTTTGATTTATTATAAAAAGAGCTTTCGAATTAAGATACTTTTCTTTTAAAGTCGTGCTTGACTTTCGTGTTCTACTAACTTGGTGTGAGAAAATAATCAAGAAGGCGCGATCAAACAGGAATGCAAACAACAATTATGGCTAAAGGACCTCAAATGCTCTCCTGGAATCTTGATTCCTAAGAAAAAGCACTGCGGCTTTGCGTTCTCCGCGCGATGCTTATATTTTGCTACGCAAGGATAAAAATATGGTGCGTTCAAGATCGGAACGCACCCTACTAGTCTAAGGTCGGGTTTAGGCACTGGTGTATTTAGGCTCATTACATTCAGCAAACCCGCCCCTATGAGTCTTTGAAACCCTCACCCTGCCTCTCCCTTTTTAATAACTCATTCCAATTCAATAGGTCATTAAAGGGAGAGGAGTTTTTAAGATTTGGCTTTCAGATTGACCCGCTGAAAAGGCGGGTTTAGGCAGTGGTGGATGAAGGTTAATGACACACAGCAAACCCGTCCCTACGATTGCTTGCTGACTGGCATTGATGCTAAACCCTCACCCTACCTTGGTTGACACCACTGTGTCTCCCTTTTTATGAACGATTGCAATTTTTAAATATTCAATAAAAGGGAGAGGGTTTTTCATAATGCTTTCAGCTTTGAGCTTTCACCTTTCAGCTGATTTATCCAGCTTTCACCTTTCAGCTTTTTTTTGCTTTCACCTTTCAGCTTTTTTATTTACCGCCTCGTCAATGAATGCATCCAAATCAGCTTTGAGTTGGCGCAGGGAGGGCAGGTGCAGGTACATCATATGCCCGGCCTGGTAGTAGGCAAAGCGGATCTTGTCCATAAACTCAGATGGAAGGCCCAGGTGGTCGAAGGTATAGCGGGTGGCAAAGTAGGGCGTGGCCAGGTCGAAGTAGCCATTGGCTACGAAGACCTTCAGCGCCGGGTTGAGCAAGAAGCCTTCGCGCAGGGTCTCGCCGGTGTTGACGTATTGGTTTTGGGCATCGTCATATTTCCAGGTCTTAAAGAGCGAGGTCAGTATCTCATAGGTCAGGTCGCTTTCAAATTCCAGCTCACTGCGCAGGTAATCGTTCAGCATGGCGGTGTAGGGTCCGAGTGTGGCACTGTAAGAGGGATCGCGTTCGTAAATCTCGCCGGCGCTGTCGCGGTCTTTACCGATGTAGCGACTGTCCAGGCGTCCTACGGCCAGGTCCTCGTCCCTGCGCAGCTGCTTGCAGAAGCGGTGAATGTCGATACGCAGGTCGGTCTGCTCGATGTAAGTTTCGGAAAGCCCGGTCAGGCGTGCCAGCTTGCGCACGACTTGCTCCCGTTCCTCGCCCACCAGGCGCACACCCTTCATCAAAGCCAGGATGTAATCCTTGCCAGCAAACGCCTCTGACTCGCGCAGTGTGGCTGAAAGGTCAGCCTGCAGGTCTGGGCTGAGGCGTTTGTGGTACCAAGCCGTGGCGGTATAGCTGGGCAGGAAGAGCGCGTATGGCAGGTCGTTGCCGGGGTTGAAGCGCGCGGTCAGGAAGTTAATGATAGACGAGATCAGCATGATCCCGTTCAGGTACATGCCGTGGCGTTCCTGCAGGTAGCCAGATAGCCCGGCGGCGCGGGTGGTGCCGTAAGATTCGCCGATCAGGAATTTGGGGGATGCCCAGCGTTTATTGCGGGTGGTGAAGCGCTGGATGAAATCGCCGACTGACTCGATATCCCGTTTGACGTTGTGGAACTCCTCTGCCTTTTGCCCGGGTACGGGTCGGCTGAAGCCAGTGCTGACCGGGTCTATGAAGACCAGGTCGGTCTTATCCAGCAGGCTGAAATCGTTGGGCACCAGTTGGTAAGGCGGCGGCAGGGGCATGCCCTCCTCATCCAGCAGGACGCGCATGGGGCCTAACATACCCAGGTGCATCCACACCGATGAAGAGCCGGGTCCGCCGTTGAAGGAGAAAGTGATCGGCCGCTCGGCCACTGGCGTTTCACCCTGCAGTTCGTAAGCTACATAAAAGATCATAGCCTTGGGTTTTTCACCCTCGGCCTCGTCTTCCTCCTTGAGTAAGAGCGTGCCGGCCGTGACCGTATAGGTCAGCTCCTTGCCGTTCAAGACCAGCGTGTGGCGGGTGATAGACGTCTTCTCTTCCGGGACCGGTTTCTTCTCCGCGCTGGGCTCCTGCGCGGTTTTCTTTTCGTCACTCATAACAACCTCCAAATTATTGATTTTTTATGAGGGTGATTATAAAGCCAAAGCTGACTTAAACAACAAACCTGCATCATGCACCCCATTTAATTACGACCCACGCTTAAGTTCCTACTGTTAATCTATACGCATTAATAATATGTCATTTTGAGACTTTAGTATACGCCTAGACTCGCTTCCAGGTTCGTACATGCTTCATTTAGTATTGGTAATTAATCTACGCGAAATACAATTATTTATTTTTAGGCACTTGCGAGCATTTTGTACGCGGGCCGAGGTGTGCCCAAGGTTACGCCCTGCCGTGGGTAACTGTATCCACGGGTACATGTGCCCATGGGCACACATCTCCCCTACCCTGGCAAGAAAAACACCCCGCTTGGGAGCAGGGTGTCGTGTGTACTTTAGATTGGGATAAGGGATTAGCCGGCCAGGTTCTTGACCCGCACGGACAGCGCTTTCTGCAATTCGCTAACCGCACCTAAGAGCTGGCGGGCTTGGTCTGGGCTGACGTCACCAACCAGGGCATCGGCCAGGGCACCCAGCTTATCCTCCTGGGGGATCTCGTCCAGGTTGAGCAGTGCTCTTCTCACGGCGCGAGCAGCCTTGGTGGCTGGGTCAGCCGGGGGGCGGGGCGTGCGCGGCTGTTCATTGCCAGCTAAGCGTTCCAAGAAAGCATGCACGTCCATATAGGTGCGCCCGTCGCGCTCGGCATAGTAGCGCACGGCTGGCTCCCAGGTTTTGGGGTCGTAGGCCATGATTTCGCGCAAGACACGCTCCGGCATCTCAGCCCGGTCACAGATTTCAAGCAGGTGCTCGGGCAGGTCAAAGAATTTCATCAGGCGCCCGTAGTAAGTGCGCTCTAACTGCAAGGTGTCCTGCAGCTGCTGGCGGGTCTCATCGCTCAGGCGGTAGTCGGCCACCATGCGGAAGAACGCAAACTCGCTCTGCCCGGGTTGGGGGTGAATGTCGTTTGCAGCCAAAACGATGCGCGCAGCGGCGCGCGCCTTCCCCACTGGGGTGAGGGCCTTGTAAGCCATGTTCTCGGCGATCTGCTTTTCAAGCGTGGGCTGGTTGTCGATGATGGCCAAGACGTACGGTTCCTCTTGGGTGCCGTCTTTGACTGCCTTGATAGCGGTCGCCCAAAAGCGGCGTTCACCGGTCAGCATGCGGAAGACATCGCGGCCGTTCTCCGTCACCACCTGCCCCGTCACCGGTTTGATCTGGCCCGTGTCATGCAGCGAGTCGCCTAAAAAGGTCAGCTCTTCCAGTTCACGGCGTACCAATCGGTCTTGCTCGGCCATCGCCAGCCAACGCCGGGTGGCTTCCGCCCAGTTTATTTCACCATCATAAAAGGCGTTGCGAATTTCGTAGGGCAGGGTGAAACGCGCCTGGAATCGGTCTGGCATAACCATCGATAAGGGCACGCGGTAGACACTCTGGCGGTTATTAATCATTTTTGGGCCAGTCTCATACGGCGTGCTGGCTGCCCCGCTTGCACTGGCGGCAAAGGCACCGGTGGTTGTGTTGATCAGGTTATCAAATCCGCGTTTTGGTTCAGATTTTGCCATTATTGGTTACCTCCTTGCGCAGGGATGCTTTTGAGGCAGTGCGCAAATTGTGCCCATGGGCACAGGATAGGGTTTGTCATTGCAGCTTCCCCACCACGGCATCGACCAGGTTTGAAAAACAGCGATAGGCTTGTGACTTTTGGGGGCTGAAAGAGAAGATATCGTAGCCGGCCGTAGTGGCCGCAGAGATCTCTGCCAGGTCCTTCACATAAGGAAGCAGCAGGTGCCCATACATGCGCTCCATATCTTCGATAACGTCGCGCGACTGGCGCCGCACCATGCGAAAGCGCGAAGGGATGATGCCAAGGATTTTCAGGTTAGGGTTGTTATTCGTTTGCACGTATTCGATCATGCGCAGGATATCAGCCAGCCCAATCAGGCTGAGGCCGTCCGGCTCGATAGGGATGAGCACGTGTGTGCTTGCTACAAGCGAGTTCATCGGGATCATACCGGCCGAAGGGGGGTTATCAATAATGATGTGGGCATATTCCTCTTTGATAGGCTCGAGAAAATACAGCAGCTGAAAGGCCGAGTCTGGGATGGCGCGCAGGGCATCTTCCATGCCTTCCATCTTGGTCTTGTTGGTTTTGAACAGGAACACCTTCTGGCCTCGGTCGCGGGGAATTAACGCTTCCACCCTGAGCGAGTCTGTGGCACCAAAGCCACCGCTTAGGGCTTCAGGGAAATTTTGCTCAGCCGTGATGACCGGCACGAACTTATCATCCAGGCCGCCGCCCATGGCTGTTATGGTGGCACTGAGCTGGTCATCCATGTCGATGAGCAAGACCGGCTTGTTGTTCGGTTTGCGCGATTCACGGATGGCTAAGCCAGCAGCCAGGTTGATGCTGATGGTGGACTTACCGACGCCACCTTTACGGTTGATTAGCGATATAATTGCCATAATGATTTCACCTCACTGCGCTTGGTGTGGGTTGCGACCTTAAAATGATCATACCACGATTTTACAATAATTTCTCTTAAAATCAAGTTGGAACTGCATAATTTATGATAAAATCACTTCAGTTGCCGTAAGTGATGTCGTTTTATTAAGGACTTGACTTAATTGCAGCAGCATGCTAAGCTTTAGGCAGAATATAAGCATGGTGGTGACCTATGATATCAACAACAGACCTGATCAATGAGAAGTTTTTAGAGCATCCCTTTTTGAGGTATGGCGATACGCGCTTCTTTTACCCGCATATCAGCGAGCAACGCAAGGTGCTGGAGGTAGCCAACAGCTTCATCGGCGAATCCAACGATCCCCAGAAGAGCCTGGGCGTTTTGGCTGGCCCGATTGGCAGCGGCAAGACTATGCTGGCGATGAAGCTTGCTGCCGGTGTGCACCCTGGCCTGGACCAAGGCGTCAGCCATGGTGTATATATCAACACCAACACCATTACAGAGCCGCGCCACTTCTTGATGACCCTGGTTGACTCGCTGGGACTGCCCTCTTCGCGCTCCAATGCCAATAGGCTGGATAGCATCTTTGACTACTTGCAGCAATCTGGCGAAAGCCTGCTGATGGTTTTGGACGGTCCGCCGGTGGACCAGACCTACTTAAACGAAATGTTGAACTGGTCAGTTGAGCATAATAAAAAGATACGGGCACTGATCTTCTTACAGGATTTGTATGAAACTACCACCAACCTGGGCGACCTGAACGAGTTCCTGGGTTTATATCACCCCTTCCGTGCGCCGAGCATTCAAGAGATTGCTAACCTACTCTATTCACGTTCCAAAATGGCTGGCCATCCAGACCCGCTTAAGTTGATGGATGAACAGTCTATCCTGGATATTGCCCGTGAAGCAAGGGGTTCACTGACCAATGCCCTGATCCAGGCGGCACAATACCTGGAGGATTTAATTGAGGAGAAAAAGAATCGCCTGGCGATTATGGACATTTAATGTAAATAACCCGCTGGTACCGGGTCATTTACGTGAAATTTTAGGATCAAAAAAGGAGTTGTGTTGTATTCTTTAATGTCATTCTTTCTTGACGTTGAATCTATCTTAGCATTGATTGAATCCCGCGTCAAGAAATTAAACGGATATTGGCCACTATTGATGAGATAAACCATGGCTCAACAAGACGGCAACTGGGAAAACATCCAGCTGGCCCTGTTAGACACAGGCGCTGGCGAGCTGAATGCGCTGCTTGAGCATGCTCAGGTCAGCTATGACGGTATGTATGCCATTGCCGCGGATGAAGAAGTTTACAGCAAGCTCTGCCAATACTATCCCCTGATTGAAACAGTAGCACAGGATGTTGCCGGCGCGCGGGTGCGCCTTGAGGCAGGCAAAAGTGTGCCCATGGGCACAGGTAATGACGCTATACAGTTTGAAGCCGGCGCAGCTAACGTCAGCGAGGCCATTATCCGGCCTGAATCCATCGTGGCTGTGCCGGCTTACCTGCTGCGCTTTGTCCCTTACATCGGCGCAGCACCAGTTTTGCTGGCAGTAGCTCTGCGCCAGGCTTTTTACCGGGCTACGCGCGAGCATGGCGCCAATCAACTCTACCCTAACGCTGGTGATGAAGTTACCATCGAAGTAGCAGCCCTACTGCGCTCCCTGGGGGATGTAATGAGCCGGGCTAAGTTCTTCCGCTTATTCAAAGAAGGGCGCATGGATTGGTTCGTAGCGCGGGCAGAGGCTGAACATACCTTCAAAGACGGCCGCATCCAGCGTTTACCTAACACGTACCAATATCGCGGTCAGCTGCTCACCCCAGGCGATGCAAACGACCTGTACCAGTGGCTGCTTGAGCATAAAATCAGCACTGAGCCAGTTGAAACACTTAAGAAAGCGCTGAGCTTAGGCCGTGATAAGCTTTTGAGCTTCCCTTTCCGTACCCCTATGGCGGATGACCTGCCCCAATTCAGCCAGGCCATGTCGGTGCACGTAGTGGTTGCCATGGCATTGGGGGTTAAGTCGCTCAGCCCGGAAGTAGCAGGGCTGTGTGATAATTTGTCCTCTCATTTGATTCGCCCGGAAAGCTTCTTAGCCATTCCCTGGTATTGGTTTCACAAGGTCTTGCCGGAGTTGGGTGATGACCTGGGTGTGTTGTACCTGATGTGTAAAAACTGCTGCTACGTAGACTGGGCACACGGCCAAGACCGCAATACCTTCTGGGTGCAGGGCGGATTGAGCACCTTGCAAGCCTGGATCGGGTCTGAAACCCTGCCCAAGCGCATTCCCCACAAAGATCCTTCCCTGCGCGGCCGGCCAAGGCAGGAAGAGGTCAAAGATAACTCCGAGTACGTGCGCTCTTGGCGCGATGAGAAGCGTAACCTGGCCGGGGCTTACCTATGCCGGATCGATGCGCGCGCCTCAGCCCACGGGCAAGATTGGCAATTGGAGGTCAGCGACACGCAATTAGTAGAACGAGACCAGGCGCTAAAGACCGCCATGTATGAATTTATCCAACAAGCAGACAGCCCCAAATTAGGGACTGCGCTCGTCAGTGTGCTGCAAGACAAGCCTGCCCAAAGCTTACTGCTCAGGGCAGCTAAAAACTGCCAGGATAATCAAATATGTCATTTTGAGACTTTAGTCAACCAGGGAATATGTCATTCTGAGACTTTAGAATCGGCACAAATTAGTCATTTTGATACTTTAGTAGACGCGCTAAATTGTCATTTTGAGACGCTAACCGCCCCGCAATTATGTCATTTTGACACAATTATTTATATACTTATTAAACTTAAAAATACGTTTAAAGCTTCATTAGATACCCAACCACCATATACCTCGCCAGATCAGGGGCTCGATACGCCCCCGGAGGATGAAAAACAGGTGGTGGGAGGGCTTTTTGATGATCATTATTGGGATTTAGAGGGTATTTTAAGCCGCGTGAACCCAATATTGGCAAAACAAATTCAACAGCGCACCAAACCAGCGGCTTTTATCTCCTGGCTGATATACGCTGCCCTGACCTCATCGATAAAATCACCGCTCAGTTTTGCCGTCTCGCGCACCCTGGAGACTCTGCAGGACGCAGGCGGACCAGCGCTGCGCCTGGCAATGGAAAAACCCCAAAACCTGGCTGAGCAAGTCTGGACAGCCAGTCAACGCCTGGGTGGGGGTTACCTGGGCGGCGGCATGACCATGCTGGGTGTATCTCCAGATTTACAAACCTTTCTAAACGCTGAGCACAACCTGCAAGCTCAATTATCCCTGTTGCAGCGTCTTATGGATGCCCTCGGCATTCATCAGCAAGAAGGCGACTAGCCCCCATGACCGTGACCATCAGCTTTGCCAACCAAAAGGGCGGGGTTGGGAAGACCACCTCGTCCGTGACCCTGGCACATGGACTGGCAAGGATGGGCCAGCGCGTGTTGCTGGTTGACCTGGATGGGCAGGGGCACGTTGCCAAGAGCCTGGGGTTGGCGAAAGAAAATGGGTTGTATCGATTACTGATCAATGCTGAAACCTTGGAAGGCGTACAAAAATTTGCACGGGAGGGTTTGGCAGTCATATTAGGCGATAAATCGACCGACCAAGTGGAAGAAGCACTCAGCAAACAGAAAAACGGGTTGAATACTTTTGTAAAATATGCCCAGCAGGCGTCAAAAGTGGACGTTTTAATTTTTGACACCCCTCCCAGCCTGAGCCTGCTGCAGGCAGCGGCCATCACGGCGGCGGATGTGTTGGTGGTGCCGGTGGTGATGGAAGCGCTGGCGGTGGACGGATTGAAAGAATTATTAATAACGCTGGCGCAAATCAAAGAAAAACGCCGGCAAGCAGCCAGGTTTGGGACGTTTATCCTGCCGACCATGTTTGAGCGCACCACATCGCTGCCCGTGCAAACCCTACGGGAATTGGCAGAGACTTACGGCAGGCAAGTTTGGCCACCCATCCCCAAAGATGCGCGTCTGCGTGAGGCTTCAGCCGCTGGGCAGACCATCTGGGAATATGCCCCGCGCTGCCCGGCAGTGCGTTATATGATGAATCGTCACCTGGTTGGGGGCTACCAGGTGATCGTTGAACGCTTGATGGAGATGTTGACATGACCGATGAACTGACACCTAACAAAGATCTTGACCCGATTTTGGCAGAGTATTTACGCGAACAAGATAAACTGGACCTAGAACGGGCTCTGCCCAGGAGTGAACGGCGCAAACTACTGCGCGAACGCAGGAAAAATGCTGAACGGCGCGGTCGGCGGGCCTTGTATGACTTTCCCCCAGGCTTGATCAAAATGGTGGCAGACATCGCTGAAGAAGCGCGCATGACCAACTCACAGGTGGCGGGCTTGCTGCTGCTGCATGCCCTGCGGGATTACCGCCAGGGTAAGATTGATTTGCGTACCTACCGCGAACCCTCCGAATCGCCCAGGTATGATTTCCGCATCGACCTGGATGACCTGTTCGAAAGCTGGGACTTCAACCCAAAACCTTAGCAAAACCCAATACCAGGCAAGTGGGTTGGTTATAAACCAGCCTTCCCACTTGGACAATTAATGTGCCCATGGGCACAATTTAAGCACAAGAGGCACTTCACCCAGTAAAGCACAGGTGAGAATACGCTAACAGCAGGGAATAAGGGGTATCGTAATGTAATATAAGGGGTATCACTATAATATTGATGGTGTTACGACCCTCTAAATGGGTCAATAGTCAAGGGATACCCCTATAAATGAATAAAGGGGGTAATGACTGCTTTTAATCTTGATTATGGGTATCGCTTCATAGCAGAAAACCCGGACGTTTTATGAGCAATTAATAGAAGCTCCAAGGGGAAGATTAACCAGGTATTTGACCAGCCGACAAGCATATGCCAATAAAAACCTTAAATAGGGACGTGAGCGGTTATAATTTTAATGATAAAAACACTGATTTGCAGAAAATACGAGGTGAGATGATGGCATATGCATTGATTATGGCTGGTGGAGCGGGTACGCGCTTGTGGCCGCTGAGCCGCGAAACCCATCCTAAGCAAGGCCTAACACTAGTGGGTGAGCGTTCGATGTTCCAACACGCGGTAGATCGCTTGCATCCTTTATTTGCACCTGAGCAGATTTTCGTGGTGGCGAGCGCAGCACACATCGACGTCCTATCCCAACAAGCGCCGCGCATCCCGGCTGAAAATTTCCTAATTGAGCCAGAAGGTCGGGGTACTGCGCCGGCTATCGGGCTGGCTGCCTTACACCTGCAGCAGCAGGATGAAGGGGCAGTGATGGCCGTTTTGACCGCGGATCATTTCATCCAGGATACAGCTGCCTTCCGGCAATCACTGCAAGCAGCGATAAAGGTGGCTGAGCAAGGCTACCTGGTCACATTAGGGATTAAACCCACCCACCCCGAAACCGGGTTTGGCTATATACAGCAAGCGCACAAGATCGGCCAGGTGGAGGGATACAGCGCTTACCGGGTGGAACGCTTTGTGGAAAAACCCATCTTGGCAGATGCGGAGCGCATGCTAGCCAGCGGTGAGTACAGTTGGAACAGCGGCATGTTCATCTGGCAGATCAACCAGGTGATGGACGAGTTCAAACGGCAGATGCCCGACTTTTACAACCAGCTGCAAGTGATTGCCCCGACCATTGGCAGATCGGCTTACCAGCAGACGGTGCAGTCAGTGTGGGCGATGGTGCGCAAGGAGACCATTGACTACGGCATTATGGAAGGTGCGCAAAAAGTAGCGGTCATCCCGGTGGACATCGGCTGGGCGGACATCGGCAGCTGGGGCAGCTTGTATGAACTGCTGCCAAAAGACGCGCAGGGCAATATCATGGTGGGAGAAGGCATGCAACTGGACACCAGCCGCACGCTGACCTTTGGCGGCAAGCGCCTGATTGTTACCATCGGTGTGGAAGACTTGATCGTGGTGGATACTGAAGATGCGCTGCTGGTTTGCAAGCGTGGGCATGAGCAGGATGTGAAAAAGGTGGTCAGCCAGCTGAAAGAAGACAACAAGCTGGATCTTATTTAACCTGCCCAGGCAGGATCAACTCGATTTCAAAAAATTGCTCTTGAAAGTCAACCTGCTGCAGGATCTCTTGCGCTGAGTAAACGCTGCCTAAGGGGGCGAGAACCAACTTGTCCTCGTTATCATTGAGACGATGGACTACGGCAAGGCAAAGCCCCTCGAAACTTTGCAAGGGCTCTTGCACGCCTAATACGTAGGCATCCAACGCCTCACCATCGCCAACCTTGACCCCTGGCAGGTAACCGTAGTTCAGCGGGTAAGTGAAGCCGTGCTGGGGATGAATTGACCCCAAGGGTCGGTCGATTTGAACGCTCAAAAGCTGGCCAAGGTAGTGCCTGGCATCAGGGGCTGATTGCTGCGGTTGGTGTCTTAGCCGGGTGAACAAAGCAAGGGCAAGGTAAAAGAGCAAAAGGGCAATACTCAGGCCAAAGAAGAAAAACTTGAGCAGGGTAAGAACCTGGGCGATTTTGGCTAACCAGTCCATCCTTAGCGGGTAGCACCAAGCCAAGAGCATGATGCTGCCATTTTCCAGCAGGTCAAAAAAACCAGCCAAAAGCAAAATCCATGCAGGAGGGGTAAAGCGCTTGAATTTCGCTTTTAATTTTGCCCTGAGGAAAGCACCCAGGCTGATAAAAAAAAGCGTGTAAACAAATGGGAAAAGCAGGTCCAGCCCAAGATGCATGCCCTGGTAAAGGGCAATGCCTTCATTGCCAAGTGCATCCAGCAGGTTGTATACGTCCGCTGGCGCATAGAAGAAACGTTTATCAAGAATACTCAACCCGCCCGAGCGCAGCAGGATATCATCGCCGACCCGCCCTAATAAGAATAGCAGTAATAGCATCAGCACAAAGGCGCTGATAAACAACCAGGGCTGGGTGAGCAGACTGCGCTGAGTCTTGGGATAATTTGGCATTGTTTTTCCTGTTTCAACTCAATTTTATCAATAAGTGGCGAGGTTAGAAGAAAGACATCTTGTGAGATGAAATTAGGCCAAACCAAAAGCGCAGCAGGTATAATGAGTTTATTCTAATAAATAAAGTGGAGCCAACCCATGCACTATGATTTTGTCTTTCGTTCACGCCGTAGTAATGTGTTGTCTACAGCTGGCATGGTGGCAGCAGAGCAACCTTTAGCCACCTTGGCAGGCCTAGATATCTTACGCGCTGGCGGCAATGCCGCTGACGCAGCCATTGCCACCGCTGCTGCTTTATGCGTGGTGGAGCCTTTTTCGACTGGCATTGGTGGGGACTGCTTTGCGCTGTACTGGGAATCTGCCACCCGCAAGGTTTATGCGTTGAATGGTAGCGGACCGGCTGCTAAAAGGGCGGACCTAGCCCAGCTACTGGCTGCAGGTTACGAGCATTATCCTCTGTTCAGCGGGGCAGCTGTGACCGTGCCTGGCACAGTGGCAGGCTGGCAGGCTCTGCTGAGCCGCTTTGGGACCATGCCCATGAGCGAGGTGCTCAAACCGGCTATCCAACACGCGCAAGCAGGCTACCCGGTCAGCGAGTTGATTGGGCATGGCTGGGGGATGATGCCCAGCAAGCTGACCCGCAGCTTTGGTGATGAACAGGACGTCGCGCTGCATCTGCGCCATCCCGGCCCGGAACAACCCAGCGGCCAAGAATTCCTTATCGACGGCAAGGCACCGCAGGTGGGGGAAGTGATGCGCTTACCTACCCTGGCAGAAACCCTTCGTGGTATTGCCCAGCAGGGCAAAGATTACATCTACCAGGGCAGCTTTGCCGAGGCACTCTGCCGGCACGTCCAACTGTATCAAGGCTGGTTGGAAGTGGATGATTTGGAGGGGTTTGAGGCGGAATGGGTTGAGCCAATCTATGCGGATTACCACGGTTACCGGCTCTTTGAATGCCCGCCCAATGGGCAAGGCTTGGCAGCCATCATGGCCGTCAAGATTGCCGATGGCTTTGACTTGGCTAGGATGAGCGTGGTTGAACGGACGCATACCTTGATAGAGTGTATGCGTTTGGGCTTCACAGAGGCCTTGGCCTGGGTGTATGATCCTGCCCATAACCCGATTCCCTATGACCAGCTTTTTGATGAGCAGTACATTGCCAGCCGGCGGTCATTGATTCATCCTGACAAAGCCTTGAAATCACTGCAAAGCGGGATCGTTGAGACCGGCGATGATACGGTTTACTTCAGCGTGGTTGATGGGCAGGGCAATGCCTGTTCATTCATCAACAGCCTGTACATGGGGGGCGGCACAGGTTTGGTGGTGCCTGGTACGGGGGTGTTATTGCAAAACCGCGGGGCGAACTTCAGCCTGCAGCCTGGTCATCCCAACGTGTTGGCTGGTTCCAAGCGCCCTTACCATACCATTATCCCGGCAATGTTGACCAAGGACGATGAGCTATTTGCCAGTTTTGGGGTGATGGGCGGTTTTATGCAGCCGCAAGGTCACCTGCAAACCCTGGTCAATATGGTGGACCTGGGCTACAACCCACAACAGGCGCTGGACATGCCGCGCTTCCGCCTGGAGGTGGAAGGCGGCGGACTAGGCGCAGACCAGCCTGGCGGCCTGGTACACCTGGAAGAAGGCTTTAGCTTTGATGAGTTGGCGCAGCTGGGCAGGAAAGGTCATCGTATTGTGGCAGATAATGGCTACCGGCGGGTGTTCTTTGGCAGCGGCCAAATCATCACCCGTGATCCCCAAAGCGGGGTATTGACCGGCGGCAGCGACCCGCGCAAAGATGGCTGTGCCATGGGATATTAGAAAGTGAACCAAACGATAACCTCAACCAAATGGTGACTACCCAGTCATATTACCTGATGACCTGATGAATTAATCATTTATGACCATTGATAGATGGAGGATAATTCAAACGATGCAAGTTAATAGACCAGTTGGGTTAAGGTTAGCAAAAATTAATAGCTTTCTAATAACTGGATAGAATTTATAGGATATAATTTAAATATCAAGATTAAATCTATCTCAAAAAGGAGTTTGTTATGAAAGGAAATGAAAAAGTTTTAGAGACATTGAATAAATTGCTCATGGACGAGTTGACCGCTATTAACCAGTACATGGTGCATTCTGAGATGGCCGCAGACTGGGGCTACGGAGAATTACATGAGGCAATTGAAAAGCGTGCCATTGACGAGATGAAACACGCCGAGCAATTAATTGGCCGTATTTTGTTCCTTGAAGGAATCCCGATCGTCAGCAACCTGGATAAAATCCACATTGGTGCGACGGTTGAAAAAGGCCTGCAGAACGACCACGTCAGCGAAGAGCTTGCTATCAAAGCCTATAATGACGGTGTGCGCCTGTGCGCAGACCTGGGGGATAACGGCTCTAAGGAGATCCTACACCATATCTTGAAAGAAGAAGAAGATCACATCGATTGGCTGGAAGAACAACTGGACCAAATTGAACAAATGGGCATCCAGAATTACTTGATGCGCCAGGCTGCTTAATAGCAAATAAAACTAAGAATCATAAAACACGCTTCTAAGCAATGTGAAGCGTGTTTTTTTATTTAAGTTATTGGTTTTATGAACGAATAGGTAAGACGGCTTTGCAGGCAGCATTAACCAAGGGGTACATAATGGGTGAGGAGGTTAAGGCTGGGTGTGTGCCCATCTGGAATTGAACGATATCGTTAGCAGTCATTCGGTGCATAATGCAGGCGCTCAATACATTGATCATCTCGCCCACAGAACGGCCGCCGGATAAGGAGCCGCCCACAATCACACCTGTTTCCTTGGCAAATATCAGTTTTGCTTTGATCATGGAAGAATTGGGCATACCGCCGGGGTGGGTGTCAACAGATTCTGCGGTTCCAATCACAATATTCATATTAGACTGCCTGGCGAGCCGCTCTGTCAGGCCTGCTACTGCAAAGGCACGTCCGTTTATGACGGTTGAAAATACGCTAATTGCACCGCAGTTATGATGAACTGGCGAGTATAAGTTAGCCCCAGCCTTACGGGCTTCGGAGGTAGCAATGGAAGCTAACATGACATTGACTGGCCGACCATTGAAAAACGAGTGCTTTTCTGCACAGTCACCACATGCAAAGATGTCTGGATCGGTATAGGTTTGCATGTAGCTGTCTACTTTGATGGTTTTAAAAGCGCCTAGCTCAATCCCAGCTTTTTTGGCAAGCTCGGTGTTTGGTTTGGCGCCGATACCCAGGATGATCATGTCTGCCTTGATTTCTGTGCCATCTGCCAATCTAACGCCGGTGGCAACCTCATCACCAAGGATTGCTTCTACCTTACTATTGACCAGTACCTTTACGCCAGTCTCAGTTAACTTTTCCTTGGCTTCAGCGCAGTACTCATCATCCATTGCCATTTGCAGACACTGCGGCAGGGCTTCAATGACCGTTACGTTGATTTCCCGGCCTTTCTGGCATTCATCTGCAAATTCAACCCCGATAAAACCGCCGCCTATAATGACCAGGTCTTTGACGGATTTCATTGCGTCGTATACAAAAGCCAGGTAATTATAGTCTTTGCGAATTGGGTAAACATTCTTTTTGTCAATGCCAGGAATGGGTGGCACAACTGGTAAGGAGCCTGTAGCAAAGACTAACTTATCATAGCTGATGGTCTCGCCATTTTTCAAGGTCACAATTTTGTGTTCTCGATCGACATCAACAGCTTCATCCTTGATGAGCTCGATATCATTTTTCTCAAGCAGCCCATCCGGAATGACGTTGTATTGCGGACCCCCAACTGTACCGTAGATATATGGAATACCGCACGGGATCAGGATAGTTCCTTCCTTGCGCACCAATACTACTTTTTTATCAGGATAATGCCTTCTACAGCTAATGCCAGCCGTAATTCCTGAAAGTCCTCCTAAGATTAAAACATCAGTTTGTTTCATTAAACTACCTCCAAAAATATTTTGCATTTATTTTACCCTAAAACTGTCGAAATTTAAGCAAAAATATCAATATAATGAGATAAAAAAATTAAATACTATTAATTAACCAAGAAATAGGAAATTTATTATTATAGTTATAAAATAGGGGTTTACTTTGGGTTAGATCAGTCGATTAGATTGGTATGAAGGGGGGGATTGTTTTGATTTTTGACTTCTTCAGTTTGGCTAATTGAAAACGCTGGCATTTCTAATGCCAATGCGCGGTTTGACAGTGCTAAGGTATGAAGCGTTTCCGGTGTAGGGATACCTTTGTGTGGGTCGTAACCGATAATTTGCCAGTAAAAGCGCTTTAATTCTTCAAGGTTGATACTGACGCCTCTATTGCCACCCCGTTTCAAGGGGGGTATACCAAGCGCACGCCGACTTATCTTAATGCTGGCAGGTTCTACGCCGTGCTTAATATTGAAAAGTTGTTTTAGGGTGAGGATGCGCTGCCCAATCTGCAATTGAAATTGGGGTGTGTATATTTCCTCTCTATTAATGCTATTGCCTGGCAAGTTTTGGCCAAGTGATTGTTGCGCTCGTATCCCAAGCAGTCCTTGCTAAGCGCTACTCAAAGATGACTTGCTGGTAACCGAGGGTGTTAAATAAGCGCTCCAGGTAGACCTCAGCGTTTTGCTTGGCCTGCAGCAGAATGCCATCATCAACCGCGCCTCTGAGAATTTCTTGTTCGGCAGCTTGCCGGGCAACAGTTTCAAGGTTTGTTTCGCCTTTCTTTAAGATGCCGGTGGTGCGGTCGTAAACATAGGATTTTTCATTATTGAGGGTTGCAACAAATACCTCGCTGTCGGGCAAATTGACATACAAAACCCCGTTCTTCATTTGCAGATCTTGCGTGCCCATTTTGGAGAGGTCTATCCCCGCGATAACATAGCCGTGTGCTACGAATAATAAGCGATCGCCAAAGAGCGGCCCGAACACGCCCTGGTTGACCTCGGCGGTGATGACCTTTTCAATGCTGTATTGAATGGTCTCCAGCCGTGCCAGCGACTGCACCTCGCGAATGATGGTGACCGGGTCGGGGATGACGGTGGGGGTGGGGTGTAGCAGCTTTGAGACCTGCGTGCTGATGCTGCTGTTGGCCTGCCGCAAGGGGGAAATAGCGGTATCGATTTGCCGGTTGACTGCCACGACCAGGTAAACGACAGAAGCAAGCATGCCTAATAGAACGATAACAGCAATTAAACCCAACCATGAAAAGGATTTTTTAGGTTCTGGCATATGAGCCCTCCTTGACGCAATATACAGACATGTTTTTCTATTAATTCTAAATATATCATAACAATTATGCCAAATTAGGTGCGGTGGCTGACTGCTCTGCTATAATTTGACCCAAGAGTATTTGGCCTTCCCTACTTATAGTAAGGACCAACTGAGGATAAAAGTGATGCAATCCATAGTACCAATTTTAGATCTCAATTTTCAATCTGCAGCCCTAGCTGACCGGGCATACCTTGATGATGTAAAAGCCAGCAGCGAAGCCATCCCTTTGCTTTTAGCAACCCAGCGCCCAAACGGGTCTGTGTCGCGTTTCGATACGCTGGTGTGCATATCAGACCGGTTGTGGACCAAGCGCTCAGAGCGTTACCTGGAACGGCTGGTCAAGTTCCTGCTATGGTACCAAGGCGCAGCCCGTTTATACATCGGCGGGGCACCGCAACTGGCTCAGCACATCCAAGCGGTTTACAGCCCAAGCGGGGTACGTGCCTTTGACCATCAATTCATGGGCAGGGTGTATGCTAAACCCTTTGAAGTGATCAGCTGCGGTTTGGACGAGGTGCCAGCCCAAAACCTGGCTGACCAAGCCCTGGGGAATCACCTGGATGGCTGCCGGGTCGGTTTTGATCTAGGCGCATCGGATGTGAAGGTTTCTGCCGTGTTGGAGGGCGAAGCGATCTTCAGCGCTGAGTTGGAATGGCAGCCCTATACCCAGGCAGACCCGGCTTACCACAAAGCCTTTATCAAAGAAGCCATCCAGCTGGCGGCTAGCAAGCTGCCCAGGTTAGATGCCATTGGCGGCAGCGCTGCGGGCGTGTACATTGATAACCAACCGCGCGTGGCATCCCTTTTCAGGGGCGTGCCAGAAGCTGAATATCACCGGGTAAACAACCTTTTCAATGAGCTGGCAGCGGAGTTCCATGTGCCGCTGGTGGTGATTAATGACGGCGAGGTGACCGCCCTGGCCGGGGCAATGTCTCTGGAAGATAATGGCGTGCTTGGCTTAGCATTGGGTTCCAGCTTAGCTGCCGGTTACGTCACCTTGGATGGCAAGGTTACTGACCACCTGGACGAGTTGGCCTTTGCACCGATCGATTACAACCCAGCTGCGCCGCAAGATGAGTGGTCGCAGGATATTGGCGTTGGGGCTTCTTACCTCTCGCAGCAGGCAGTCTTCCGCCTGGCTAAGCATGTCGGCCTGGATATTCCCCCAGAGCTGACCCCTGCTGGCAAGTTGAAATTTGTGCAGGAAGGGCTTGAAGCAGGGCAATTACCCGCCCAGCAGATTTGGGAGACGATGGGGGTTTACCTGGGCCATGCCATTGCCCACTACAGCGCATTTTATGCTGTTCGGCACGTGCTCATATTGGGGCGGGTGACCTCTGGCTCAGGCGGGACGATCCTCCTAGAGCAAGCGCAGAAAGTGCTGAGAGATTACTTCCCCAGTCTATTAGAAGATATTAACATCCAATTACCGGATGAAAAAAGCAGGCGGGTCGGTCAGTCGATTGCGGCTACCAGCCTGCCAGAAATAAGGAGATAAGCGATGTTTAAACATGTCAATTCAGAAGTTTACGTGCCCGATGGCATGAGCCTGGGCGAGGCGTTGCAGCGCACCACCCACCTTGCAATTTCAGCCCACCAAGATGATATCGAAATTATGGCAATCGACGGTATATTAAAGTGTTTTCAGCAGCCAGACTTGTGGTTCAGCGGGGTAGTGGCCACGGATGGCCGCTCCTCACCGCGATCAGGTTTGTATGCTGACATGAGCAACGAGGACATGATGCGTGTGCGCTACGAAGAGCAGAAAAAAGCAGCCCTGGTTGGCGATTACAGCTGCCAGGTGATGCTGGGGTATACCAGCGGGGAGATGAAGGACGCTGCTAACCCTGGGCCAGTGTATGATTTAATTCAGATTTTTCGCAGTGCCAAACCCCAGGTTGTGTATACCCACAACCTGGCCGATAAACACCCCACGCACGTGGCGGTGGCAATGCGCGTGCTGGCAGCTTTGCGTATGCTGGATGAGCATGAGAAACCTGAGCGGGTGTACGGCTGCGAAGTTTGGCGCAATTTGGACTGGCTGGCGGATGAAGCAAAAGTTGTTTTCAACTGCAGTGAGCGCCAAAACCTGCAGGAAGCCTTAGTTGCCGTGTTCGACTCGCAAATCAGCGGGGGCAAACGCTATGACAGCGCCACCATGGGCAGGCGCCTGGCTAATGCCACCTATTTTGAATCACATGAGACGGATGAGGCCAGCCACCTGGCTTTTGCCATGGACTTGACCCCGCTGGTGAGGGACCCTAAGCTAGATATTGCTGATTTTGTTTGCGCCCATATCCAGCACTTCGAAGCGGACGTTCGCGCTAGCATTAAAAAAGCCAGTTGATTGTCATAAGGAAAAATACTGGTGCAGACCAGGTGCGCAGTTTTTTAGTTCCCGCGCAAAACACTCATAAGTACAGACATTTGTAGATGGGTAATGCACTGACCTATCTATAATAATGACACAGGGTATACCTTTCTGAAAAGTTAAAGGATCCACTGTATTTTGAAAAGTTTCCTAATAGCGTTTATGATGAGAAATTGTTATAATACATTAAGAAAATTATTAATGCGAAACATATGTATTATTAGTGAAACAATTAATCAGGGTCAGTTAATGAAAGGTGAGGTGCTTATGAAATGGAGAATCAGAATTGCTATTGTTTCCCTATGCCTAATCATGTTGATGTTGAATGGCTGTGGTTTATTTTCATTAAAGGATGACCTTAGCCCAGAAGAAAGGGTCAGTACCAGCGCTGCGAAGACGCTTGAGGTACTTCATGGGGTGGAGACCATTGTAGCCATGACATTGAGCGCTGGGAATGTCGAACAAGCCACGCCTGACAGTACGGAGCCCGAAAAAACGCAAGCACCTACCAATACCCCTGTGGAAAATCAAGCCCAAACAGCAACCACAACAATTGCCCCAAGCGCCACACGCTCTATCCCAGTTGTGTCAGTTAGTATGAACACCAATTGCCGCACAGGACCGAATGTGGTGTTTGACCTGTTAGGTATACTGTCGGTTGGTAAGGAGGCAGAGGTGGTTGCACGGAGTGCTGATGGCAGCTATTGGGTTATTCGTAATCCCTCCGGTTCTGGTACATGCTGGTTGTGGGGTTATTACGCCACTGTGGACGGGCCGTTAGCCAATCTGCCAGTTTGGGATCCACCACCTACACCAACAGCACAGGCAACAATCACCCCCACATCAACTCCCACAAAAACACCCACCCTCACACTAACCAGCACACCGGTGCCTTCCACGTATAAAACTGGGCCACTAAGTATCACCCAGACATACATGGCAGATTTCGACGAAGGAATCATGATCATTGGGTCAGCGAGCGACCTGTGGTTTGAGGCAGTCACGAGTACTCAAAAATATCTCTCACCGCAGAATGGTGCCCGCTTTGCTATTTGGGGATCATCTGCGCCTGGGATGTACGATTGCCTTAATGCCAGTTTGAGTACAGCACGAATCCCGATTTCTAGCGCGCCGGTAGGCACTTATGTGTGCTATTTGACGAATCAAGGGCGACCAGGGACATTCCGTGTAAATGGGTTGAGTAGCGATGTTATGCAAATATTAAGTGTTGGCTTCACAACCTGGAACACACCCTAATAGTTAAATCAACGAACATGGGTGGGTTGGATGCAACAATTGGTCGTTTCCTAACATACACCTGCACTGCAACACAGGTAGTTTTATTGAAGAAGCAGGATAATAATGCGGTGCAAATGGCGGTCGCAGAAGAGCAGAGGGAGTCTGTATCAATAGGCGTTGATTTATGGATTAGTACTGCTAAGTTTTAAATTTATAAAACACGCTCCTAAACTTAACGGCCTTCATCCAAACACGATCATAAAAACCCACCTCATACAGTTTACTTCAATGCAGCCTTCACCTCGTCCACACTGAGCTTATCGTGCAGCAGGTCAGAAAAATTGCGCTCGGATTCGACCGCAGTTTTGACAGTCGATGCCAGCTTGGCATCTCCCAGCAGAATAGCCCCGATCATTTTGCTTTCCCGGAAAATGAAGCTGGCATAGTTGCCGTCTTTTTCTTCTGAGATCAGCAGGTCTGGGGGCTGCTCCGGCATGAATTGGCCGATGCTGAACAGGTCAATCCCCAAGACTTTCAACCTGGCAGATGGCGGATCACCGGGGTAGACAGCGTCTTTACCTGCAGCGGATAAACCAGCGATGGTGCCCTGGCTCTTAGCTGGCACCCACAAGCCGTACAGGCGGCCGTGATGCTCGGTTTCATCCCCGGCAGCGAAAATGCCTGGGAGCGAGGTGCGCATGTGGTCGTCAACCAGGATGCCGCGGTTGACCTCCAGGCCCGCTTTGCGCGCCAGGTCCACATTAGCACTCACCCCGGCGCTGATGACCACCAGGCTGGCAGGCAGTGAACGGCCGTCTTCCAGTTCTACCGCCCGCACGTGCCCATCGCCTACCAGGGCCTTGGTTTTTGCGCCGGTAATCACGGCAATGCCCATTTTTTCGATCTTTGATTGCAAGATCAGGCTGGCAGGCTGGTCAAGCTGGCGGGGTAATAACCAGGCTAGGCTCTCGACAACGGTCACCATTACACCTCTGCGCGCAATTGCCCCAGCCACTTCCAAACCTAACAGGCCGCCGCCGATACATACCACTGGGATGGGCTCACAGCAAGCTGCCAGGATAGAGTCAGCATCGTGGATGGTGCGCAGGGTTTGCACACCGTCCAGGTCTTTACCAGGGAAGGGCGGCAGGAAAGGTGAAGCCCCTGTTGCAAGGACCAGTATATCGTAAGGGATTTTGGCTTTGTTGTCGAGAATGAGCATTTTTTCAGCTGGCATGATATCGGTGACAGTCGTATTGAGGCGCAGTTCAATGCGATTTTGCTGATACCAGGCCTGGTTATGCAAGTCCAGTTTATTGGCTTCAACCTCTCCAGCCAGGTAGCGGGTCAGGTTCATACGGAAATATGGCAGCTCTGGCTCCTTGGAAAGCAGCAAGATGTTCGCAAGGGGGTCGTTTTTGTGGATGGCTTCCGCAGCGCTGACCCCGGCAATGCCGGCGCCTACGATAACGTAGTGCTTAGCTGCTGGGTCAGCGGGTGGAGGTGCAGGTTCTTCTTGGTACGTTTGTTTGAACAAGTGGAACTGGGACCGATCTGCACCACATTCGGGACAGGTTTTGGGCGGTTCTACCCCATCGTGAATATACCCACAAACAGCACATTTCCAGGCTGGCTTAGTTTGATCAGACATCATGCACCTCGTTGAACTTATAAGTTTTAGTTAATAATGCAATTCTAATCGAATATAGCTCCTAAAAAGCAGCTGAGGTGTGGAAAATTATACAAAACAGCAATTTGCCAAGTAATTTTTTTGGGGCTATGTTATTAAAAAGCACTTCAGCTGGGTTGGCTAAAGTGCTTAACTTTCAATTAGAAAACAAAGCTTGGTTTATTTTGTTTTAGGCAATGGTATGGGCGTGGCTGTTTTGGTGGGGGTCATAGTGGGGATTGGTGTCATCGTCGCAGTGGGGGTTGGGCTGCTGTCTACCCGGATAATGGTAGTTACCGTTCCGGTGATCGTCACTTGAGGTTCAGGTGATTCGGTCGGTTGAGGCTGTGGGTTAACGACGATGATCGTCAGGCAAAGGCAAAGCAAGCAGATGATAAGGGCGAGGATGATAATGATGAGAATTTTTTTCTTCTTTTCCTGCTCATTGTAGTACCTTATGAGTTCTCTGTAAAACCGTCTGATCCTTTCCATAATTAACCTCTCACAGCCTATTTTCAAGCTAAATTATTACGCTATTCCTTAATATAAGTTACAAGTATTATGCCAAGCCATGCAATTTATTTGGCCATTTTTTAGGAAGTGCTCAAAGTAGTGTGGATCATTGTTGATGACGCATTACTTAAGAATCATTTTATCAGATATTAAGAAATTAATCAGTTATTAATCGCATTAGCGGTGCAAATCCATGCTTTACGATTGTTAGAATTCTGGTACTTAACTTGCACCTTAATGCATGTGACATTTTCTAATTGATTGGAGAATATGATGAAGGCATTTCGTAAAAATGTAGCATTGGCAATTGACGGTGGGGGCATCAGGGGTATCGTTGTGACCCAGGCATTGGCGGTTTTAGAAGCAGCTTTAAAGCAACCTGTGGCTGAAATCTTCCACCTGGCGGTAGGTACCTCAACTGGGTCCATCATCTCGGCTGGCATTGCAGCTGGCTATACGGCCAAGGATATGACCGATCTGTACTACACGCTTGGTAAGAGCATCTTCCCGACCACCCTACGAAAGCTATTCTTTCCAATCACGCGCTATCGTTACCCCAGCAGACCTTTTGAAGAAGCGTTGGATCAATATTTTGGGCGCTTCAAGATGGGCGATTTTTGGCAGGCTGGCACGCGTATGGACCTGGTGGTTACGGCTTTTGACCTGGAAGAGAACCGCACGCGCTTTATCAAACCCTGGAAAGACGAATATGCGAACTGGCCGCTGTCATTAGCTGTGCAAGCCTCTTGCACGGTACCGACTTACTTCCCAATCGTAGAAAATCGTTACATTGACGGGGGCGTGGGTTCATACGGCAACCCCTGTTACATTGCCGCTTACGAAGCCCGTGAATGCCTGAACTGGGACCCATCTGAGACAACCCTGATCAGCATTGGCACTGGGCGCAGCCCTTATGAATATGAAAAGGATCAAGCCAACAAGTATTGGGCTTGGGATTGGCTGGCGCGCATCTTGGGGATTTATGCCCAATCCGCCAACGATTTGCAGGTGCATCTCATCGAAAGCTGTTTCAAAGACCTGGACTACCGCCGCTTCCAAATCAATTTACGGGAGTCCATTCCCATGGATGGGGTAGACCAGATGGACCGCTTGGTGGCTTATGGGGCACGGCTGGGGCGCATGATTGTTAACGACCAATACGACCCAAACCAAGGCATTGTCATTAAACGGCCTCGGTATTTCTAAAAGTTTGTGTGGATAAATATTGAGAAAAAACCAGGCAGTAATGCCTGATTTTTTATTTAAGTAAATAATTGGTAAAAGAAACCAGGTACCCAAAAGCTGCCCAGCTTGAATCCGTAAACAGCGACCAAGCTGCCAATCAGGATGAGGACGCTGAGGGTGATGAGCAGGTAATCCCACCAGTGGTAGGTCAGCTTGTAAAGCCAGGTGCGTTTTGCTTGGCCGAAACAGCGCAAGTCCATAGCGTTGGCAACGTCCTCGCTGGCGACGATGGCATTCATGGTGACAGGCACCAACAGGGGGGCAATGCGCACGATTTTGCTAAACAGGCCGCCCTTGACCTTTTCTAATTCGTAGCCGCGCGCTTTTTGGGCATCTAAGGTGACTGATAAGTCACGCGCTAGGGTGGGGATGTACCGGAAAGCAAGTTCCATGGCATATGCCAGGCGGTCTGGTAAGCCAAGACCCTTGAAGGTGGCCCCGTAAGCCCGTGAATCCATGGTGTATGGAAAGAGTACAAAGATCATAGAGATGCTGCCCAGGCGCAGTAACTGGCAGATAGCAAACCATAAACGTTCAATGGTTAGACCAAAGCGGATGTGCCAGTTGACCAAGGGTAAAGTAAACCCATCTGGCCACACTTTGACACCCCCAGGCGGTACTACCCCGCCGGCACCACCGCCGGTGATAATGGTGTTTAGTACGATCATGGTAAACAACATGAAACTAATCAGCATCCAACCGCGCCGGGTTTCTTTCCAGGTGGTGCGGCCAAAGGTGTACCAAACGATGGCAGTCAGGAAGAAAAAGATGAGGAACCTGGCATTCCAGAACAGGGTAGCAGAGATCAGGAAAGCAAAGGAAAAGATCCAGCGCGCACGAGGATCAATGCGATCCATGATGCTGTTGCGGTATCTGAAATGCCAGGATACTAACATGCCATTGTCCAGGTTAGGTCGGCAGCGCTTATTATCGTTACAGCACTGCCGACCATAGTCAATTAATTACGCCCAGAGCGTGAGACGATGGCCGAATAGGCCACCATCAAGATTGGCACTAAAATCAAGCCATTGATCACATTAGGGATGAAGGCTGGCAGGAAATTGGCGAAGATGACGGTGTTCATATCTGCGCCAGAAACCCACATCTCGGATAGGGAAGCCACACCCATACCGACAAAGACGCCTAAAACCACGAAGATTTCAGCCAGCAAGATGGATTTTGTGGCTTTGAAATCGATGATGGAGGCGGAGATAAGCCCTGTGACCAAGCCCATCAAGCCATTGCCCAAATCCCACCAAAACCAGAAGCCCCAGCCGCTCAGCAGGTCTGAGAGGATGTTGCCAACAAAGCCGGAGATGAACCCCACAATAGGCCCAAAGGCAATGCCGAAGAACATGGGGATAACGACCGCTGGGCGGAAGGAAACATTGCCGGAACCCAAGATAGGCAGCATATTGGTGGCATATCCCAGGACGGCATACAGCGCTGCACCAATGGCAGCATATACTACTTCACGCGTACCGAACTTCCAAAGTGATTTCTTTTTCATATTTTCTCCTTATGAATTAATTAATAATTTTTCCTTTCGATAAATTATTGGACAAGATGGGCTAAAGTCTCAGCCCGTTGAAAGCTGCCTGTGCGCGGCAGGTATTTCTGGTTTAGATGCAGCAGGGAGGTGGGCAGGATGCGACAGTGCTGCAATAAGGCATCATCCTCAAGCACCTCGGCAGGGCTGCCGTCAGCAACGATCTTGCCGCCGTAGAGCATGATGATGCGGTTGGCGTAGATCAGGGCCAGATCCAGGTCGTGGGTAATGAACACCACCGCGTCAAAACCGGGCATCTGCAGGATGGCATCCATGAAGGCGCGGTAATTCCAATAATCTTGGCCGGCCGTGGGCTCGTCCATCATTAAAATGCGTGAGCGCATTGAGAGCACGGAGGCAATGCTGACGCGTTTTTGCTGCCCGAATGACATTGCCAGTGGGGGCGTCTGCAGTTCCTGCTCCAGGTGGACAGTCTGTATGGCCCAATTGACGTTGCTTTGCACCTCTTCTTTTGAAAAGCCGAGATTGCGCGGACCAAATGCCAGCTCTTCGGCTACGGTAGGAGCAAAAAGCATTTGGGTGGGGCTTTGAAAGACATAACCCACCGATTTGGCTGCCGTGGCGACGGTGGATTGGCGTGAGTCTACACCATCGAGGTAGACATATCCCTGGGTGGGTTTGAGCAGCCCCAGCGCATGCTTGACCATGGTGGTCTTGCCAGAGCCATTATGTCCGAGGATGGCAATCACGTCGCCTTGGTCAATTTGGAAGTGGATGTCGTGCAAAACCTGGGGGAGGTCTTCGCCGTATTTAAAGTCAACATGCTCAAATGCCACCAAGGGTTTATCAGCAGGTGGCTGGGAGGTCAGGATAGGTGTAAATTGCGGGGGCTCGTCTAAGCGTGCCCGTTCAAATACGACTTCGGCTGGCAGCTTGATGCGCTTATAGTCAACCACTTGCATCAAGCCCTGTGTATTGCCCTGGTAAGTAACCTGGCCTTCATCCATGTAGATAACCCTTTCAGGCCGAATTGAGAGCACGTCCTCAACACGATGCTCCACGATCATCACGGATAGGCCTTCATCTGCCAGCTGGCGGAATACCTGCAGGGCTTCATGGGCGGAGGCGGGGTCTAAACTTGCTAAAGGTTCGTCTAGCAGCAAGATTTTGGGGTTCATAGCCAAGATCCCCGCCAGGGCAATCTTTTGTTTTTCCCCGCCGGAGGTACCAAAGGTCTCGCGGTCACGCAGGTGCAAAATGCCGAGCCGTGTCAAGGCAGCGTCCACCCTCTCCAAAATCTGATTGCGCGGCAAGCCCAGGCTTTCCAAGCCAAAGCCGACCTCGTTGAGCACGTAGGTGCCTAGGATCTGTTTTTCGGGGTCCTGCAATAACGTGCCGACGGATTGCGAAATTTGGGACATTTTCATATCAAAGACGGACTGACCGAATAACTGCACATCCCCGGAAATTTCCCCGTGATAGGCGTTTGGAATCAAGCCGTTGATACAGCGCATGAGTGTGGTCTTACCGCAGCCGCTCGAGCCGGCGATAAGTAAAACCTCACCCGGGTTGACAGAGAAGCTGACCTGCTTGATGGCAGGTTCGCTGCGGGAATTGTATTTAAAGCTGAGGTCCCTGACGACCAGGGGCGGGGTCACAGCCTCAATCATGGATGATCACCTCGACGGTGTCACCGACCTGAGCAGCTGTGAGCGCTGCGGCACTGCCATTGACGACGGCCAGTTCGATATATTCCTCACTGTCAACCAGGGCAATCAGATCGCCGCGCTGGGCATGCCCGTAAGAGGGTAGGATGCCCTGGATGGTGAAGTTCATAAAGCGGATCTCGACTTTTGCTTTATTTTGCAGCAATTTGGCTGGCAGGTCTGTGGTCAGGTTGCCAAAGATATCGATGATGGTAATGTGTGCCTGGTAACCCTGAGCTGTTTTTACTGGTTTTGGGAAGCTGAGCCGGACGGGATCACTGATTTGTTCGCCCATATCAAGCAGAGGCACGCCCGTGGCAAGATATGCGCCAGTGGGGGCAAAGATATCCCGCCCGTGGAAGGTGCGGCTGACATTTGGCAGCCAGTATTTCGGGTTGGTGAGATGTACCATTTGAATAGGCTGGCCGGTTTGTTCTGCGTCTTCTAGGATAGGGGTGATGAGGCCGTTGTCTGGCAGGATGAACTGCTGATCGCCAATTTTTACCCCAATGGGGCGCCTGTGCGTACCAACGCCTGGGTCAACTACGGCAATATGCACGCTGCCAGGCGGGAAATAAGGCACAGCCCGCCACAAGGCATAAGCACCCTGGCGGATATTTTGGGGAGGGATATCGTGGGTGACGTCGGCAATGTGGGCATCTGGGGCAATCCCCCAAATGACGCCTTTCATGACGCCAACAAAGCCATTCAAATTGCCAAAATCCGTGGTCAGACTGATTATCTTCATTTCTTATAATCTTTAATTCCTTAACACTAATTTACTAAAGAATACAAACTCATCTGATAGGCATCTGGATTAAATTATACCCCAGCTATTTCGTGAGGCGATTATTTTGTCATATTCAAATATTGCCCAGGTAAAGTTATCCCATGGTAACCCGAAAATAAATGGACAGAATTAGTGCCTTGTTGGTAACAAAGACAGCTTCATGAGTAGAACATTCCGCCCTGAAAACCAGCTTTATTGTAATAATAAATTGGTTGATAAATTTGAGAATTGTACTATAATAAAAGTATATAATATATTGAGGAAAAAGATGAATGACAGTAACTTGAAAAAAGCCCGAAATAAGACCATTGAAAGAAAAAGCCAATGGCGGGAAAGTTTAACAGCTGTGATGCAACAACTCAATGATGGGCCGGCTCCATCTGATATCAATGTAGGGCACAGGTTGCAAGAATTACGAACGGCACAAGGGTATTCAATTCGCGGTCTGGCTGAATTGAGCGGATTGAACTTTAACACCTTGAGTTTAATTGAGAATGAAAAGACATCGCCCAATGTCAACACGCTTCAGCAGATTGCCTCAGCGTTGCAGGTTCCAATAACAGCTTTTTTTGAGTCTGGCACCCAAGCCCGAGACCTGGTGTTTCAGAAAGCAGGTGAGAGGCCCCACATTTCCTTTCCCCATGGGGAACTTGAGGATTTGGGCGGTGGATTGGCATTAGGTGAGGCCACACCCTTATTGATGAAAGCCTATCCTAAAACGGATAGTGGCCCAGATGTTTTTGTACACACTGGCCAGGAGTTTATGTACTGCCTGGAGGGCAGCATCCATTATTTTGTAGGGCCTGAAGAATATGTTTTGAACCCGGGTGATAGCCTTATTTTTCAGGCTCATATACCGCATCGTTGGGAGAATCATGGCGAAAGTTTAGCCATTTGCATCTTGATAATTTGTCCTGAAGATATTCGCGATATTTCTGTCAGTCAGCACCTTTCGGATTATTCCCAGGATGCTGGCAAATAGATTATTAAGAAATTTTAAATAAATATTGGAAAGAAGGTTTAAAATGACCAATCAAAATTTTGGTAAAGGAAACAGGCAAGGGCGGGGTGGAGGTAGAAGACAAGGTCAAGGCATGGGGGGTGGTACTAGCCCTGGCGCAGGTCCATCCGGTAATTGCGTTTGTCCAAAATGTGGCCATCATGTTGCTCACCAAATTGGGCAACGCTGTATGGATATTGCCTGCCCAAAATGCGGAACGATGATGGTACGAGAGTAAGAATAACCAGCAAATAACATTTGCAATTTAATTAACAGGAAATTATGAAAGTGTATAAACAATGAACAATGATGCACTTCAACATCAAAATCAAGAACAAAAAAAGGTCAAAGAGGGATCTGAAAGTCCGAATAACCCGATACGGCATGTCATTGCTGTGATGAGCGGTAAAGGAGGCGTGGGCAAGTCGCTTGTAACCGGGTTGCTTGGAAGCGCACTTGCTCGGTATGGGTATAAGGTTGGTATCTTGGATGCGGATATTACTGGTCCAAGCATCCCAAAGTTATTTGGACTTCATGGGCCGGTCCAAGCGGATGGCGAAAAGATTGTCCCCCTGGAAAGCCGCACAGGGATCAAGGTCATGTCTATGAATCTCCTAATTGACAAGGAGGATCAGCCAATTATTTGGCGCGGTCCGCTGATCAGCCAAGCGATCAAACAACTTTATGGCGACGTGTTGTGGGGAACGCTGGATTATTTACTGGTTGATTTACCGCCTGGTACTTCTGACGCGACTTTAACCATCATGCAATCCTTACCGCTGAAGGGAACCATTATGGTAAGCACACCCCAAAGCCTAGCTGCCTTGGTGGTCACTAAGGCAATTCATATGTCCCAAAAATTGAATGTGCCGATATTGGGCATTGTTGAAAACATGGCTTATTTCTTATGTCCAAGTACGGGCGTCAAACATTATGTGTTTGGACCAAGTCATGCTAATGACCTGGCAAGCGTAGCTTCAGCGCCGCTCTTAACCAGGTTCCCTATTGACCCAGAGGTCACAGCATTATGCGATAAAGGTCGTGTGGAGGATGTTGTTTCGCTTGAGGCTGATGAGCTGATGCATGCCCTGCTATATGCCTGTAGTGATGATCTTCTCCGTGGTGGTGAAGAAGTCATTAGCAGTGCGCCAATTATTGAAACACCTTTTGAGAGTGAACATGAGGCGGATAATCAAGCCCATGTCAAGGAAGAAGTAACGCAGCTTAATGAATTTTCAGAGCAGGCAAAAGTGTTGATTATGACCAAAGAGAATTGGGGCATGCTTGATGCACCCGATATTCGTGCGCGCATTCGAGGCTGTTGTGGTGACAGTATGCAATTGGATCTGCGCATTGAAGAGGGCATAATCCAGGATGCTCGATTCTTAACCGATGGGTGTGGGGCAAGTATTGCCGCTGCAAGTATGGTCACAAAAATGGCATGTGGGAAAAGCCTGGAAGAGGCTATGTTAATCACTCAGCACGACGTTTTAGAGCAGTTAGATGGACTGCCTAGCGATCATCAGCATTGTGCCAAGCTGGCAGTGATGACCCTTGAGCATACTATTAAAGCTTACTTGAGTAAGAAAGCCGAGGTATTGTAAGTGAGGCCAGGCTTAATTTGTACTTACCCGGAGATCATAAGCCATCAAACTAATAGCTGGAAAAGGATTTCATGGTGATGATAAGGAATTGGTAAAAATGATGATTAAAATTATTGTTTTTGAAATTTTTGGAAATAGAGGTGTCTTGTGAAAACTGTATTTGGACCTGTACCCTCCAGAAGACTTGGACAATCACTTGGGATTGACCCTATCCCATTGAAAACATGTAACTGGAATTGTGTCTATTGCCAGTTAGGCCGGACAATGCCAATCACCAATGAAAGAAAAGCATTTTTTGATCCCGAATTGATCCTGGCTGAAACAGCAGAAGCTCTTAAATCCCATCAGCCGGGTGAAATAGATTGGGTAACCTTTATCGGATCTGGTGAGACGACATTGGACATTAACCTGGGATATTTGATCCGCGAAGTAAAGAAGTTGACACCACTCCCGATTGCTGTAATAACGAATGGGTCTCTCTTGTATAAACCGGAGGTCAGACAAGACCTGTTACCAGCGGATGCGGTTATGCCGTCTTTTGATGCGGGCAATGAAGCGCTTTACCGAAAAATTAACCGCCCACATCCCGAGCTGACGTTTGACAGGCTGGTTGAGGGTTTAATCGCTTTTCGTCAAGAATATGCAGGGAAATTGTGGATCGAGGTAATGATGGTGCGAGGTTTGAATGACAGTGAGGCAGCGCTTGAAGAACTGGCCGTGTGGTTTGAGCGTATCCATCCTGATGAAATTCACATCTTGCAGCCTACCCGCCCGCCGGTGGAGGTATGGGTTGAGCCAGCTGATCAAGAAGGAATAATACGGGCGCAGGCTATCTTGGGCAAGGCTGCGAAAATTGTGGTTCCAGTCGAGGGTTCCTTTGATATCGGGGACTCTGCTGACCTTGTGGAAGCAATAACGAATATTGTCACCCGACACCCCATGCGTCAACATGAAGTCATTGAAGTCTTAAGGGATAATTTTGTTGAGAATATCCCTGAAGCATTAGCAATGCTTGAGAAAAGCAAGAAAGTCAAAGTGGTATTGCGAAATAATGAGCATTATTGGATAGCTTCTGAGACCCATTTTCCCGAAAACGGCAATTCTAAAGAGGTATAGGTATTTATATGTCAAAATTTTCACTGGAAGTAC
Organism: Anaerolineaceae bacterium; assembly: GCA_040768105.1. Taxonomy (GTDB): domain Bacteria; phylum Chloroflexota; class Anaerolineae; order Anaerolineales; family Anaerolineaceae; genus JAXGNE01. Next base: position 34,089 of record JAXGNE010000015.1, on the reverse strand, counting down.
TTACTAAGCATGTGTTCCCATACTTCTCAAGTAATGATCCGGATGTGCTATTACCTCCCGAATTTGGAGAGGACATCGCCCTTACTCGCGTAGGCCAAGATATTTTAGTCTCACATGTTGACCCAATTGTTGGTGCTGTCAAAGACATTGGCTGGCTTGCAGTTCATGTCGCAAGTAATGACGTGGCAACCAGTGGTGCCTTGCCGCGCTGGATTTTGCTGTTGGTGCTTGTTCCTAGTAAAAATGACGTAGCCCTCCTTGAGAAAATCATGCAAGATGCAAGCAAAGCTGCCAATGAGATCGGTGCCACCGTAATTGGGGGGCACACTGGTTACACGGCAAACTTATCCAGACCGCTTGTTGCGGTTACAGCTCTAGGTGTATTGTCGAAAAAGGACCCAATCCGAACCAAAGGCGCTGAAATTGGCGACCATGTTTTCCTGACCAAGGGGGTTGGCTTGGAAGGAACCGCTATCCTGGCAAATGACTTCTCTCAAACCGCCATAAGGCTGGGTTTGAGCGTTGAAGAGTTACACGAGGCAAGCCAGCTGCTTAAGGAGGTCAGTATTATCCCTGAGGCACTCATTTCTGCGGAGAATGGTGCTACTGCGATGCACGATGTTACCCGCGGCGGTTTGTTAGAGACATTACTTGAAGTGGCGAAGTTGGCTGATTTAGGAATAATTATCGACTCACAGAGAATTCCAATTCGCCCGGTCGTATCTCGATTTGCAGAAGCATTCGATTTTGACCCCTTAAAAATGATCTCGTCAGGCTCGCTTGTGGCAACCGTGCCCCCAGCGGCGATAGACGTGGTCAGTGAAAAATTACGAGAAAAGGGCATAATCTTTGCTGATATTGGAATGGTTTCGGAGGGGAAGGGTGTCAAGATAAGCCAAGCAGGAAAACAAGTTTGGCACCAGGATATTCACTGTGAAGATGATGAACTGGCAACAATTTGGGAAAGGTACGTGGATTAGCCTATTAAGGAAAGAAAAGGATAAAGGCTAATTTTGAGAATAAAATTCAGGAGAAGTTGTTAATGACAGGTGAAATAAGAGCACTGAGCGAACTAAATCCAGATATTCACGCGGTTGTAAGTCGGTTTAATGGTGGTAAAGAAGTTATCAAGCGCCTACTAGTCCTTGGCTTGACGATTGGGGCAGAGGTAATTGTTTTGCAAAATTATGGCAATGGCCCTATCATCATTTCTGTAAAAGACTCGCGATTGGCTTTAGGCAGAGGTGAAGCTAAGAAGGTTTTGGTAGAAGTAAAAGGGTAAGGCGAATGTCATTTGAATCATTAAAGTTAGATTCAGAAATGGAGGGAAAGGTCATCAGCTTAGCGTTGGCCGGTCAACCGAATGTTGGGAAATCGACCATTTTTAATATGTTGACTGGTCTCAATCAACATGTAGGCAATTGGCCAGGTAAGACAGTTGAGTGTAAAACTGGGTCACTTGAGCACCTTGGGCGAACTTTTCACCTGGTTGATTTGCCAGGCACATATAGCCTGACGGCGAACTCAGAAGAAGAAAGAATTACCCGCGAATTTATCATTCACGAGAAGCCGGATGTTGTTATTGCCATTGTCAACGCAGCCGTCCTTGAACGAAATCTTTACCTTATTACTGAACTCCTAGCACTTCATGTACCGATTGTCATAGGGTTAAACATGATGGATGTAGCCGCTAAGGAAGGTTTTAAGATTGACCCAAAAGTCCTGGAAACTGCCTTGGGCATACCGGTTATTCCAGTGATTGCCGCTAAAAACCAGGGGCTTAAGGAGTTATTAGAAATAGCCGTGAAAGTGGCTGAAGCCCCGGAATTGTTAAAGCCAAATTTACCAGAGGTCAGGGCTGATCATCGCTTGGTTCTGAAAGAAGTGTTGGCCCTTATCCACGGAAAAGTGAAATCGCCCTACCAGGAAGATTGGATTGCGTTAAAACTACTTGAGGGCGATAGTGAGGTGATTGACTTAATTCAAAAAGAAAACCCGGATGTTTGGCCTGCCATTGAGAAGATCTTATTACAACATGAGGATGCCGTTTTGGATATTACCGGGGGCCGCTATGAATGGATTGCCCGTATGGTCAGGGCAGCCGTTTTCAGACCAAAGCCAGGCACCATCGTGCTGACGGATCGGCTTGACCGAATTGCCACGCATCCTTTATGGGGTTTCTTGCTTCTATTGTGTGTATTTGCTTTTGTTTTCTGGTTGACTTATGTGATTGCGAATCCTCTTGTTGACTTTTTAAATAATGGTGTGATTGGTCCATTTGCGAGTTGGATGAATAATTTGCTTGGGTCTGCGCCATTATGGATATCTGGCTTAATTGTGGATGGGATCATTGGCGGTGTTGGAACCGTTTTAACTTTTTTGCCTATCCTTATCCTCTTTTTTGCAGTTCTAGGCATTTTGGAAGATATTGGCTATCTTTCTCGGGCAGCCTTTGTGATGGATAGGTTTATGCACTGGATGGGTCTGCATGGACGTTCATTTATGCCCCTGTTTCTTGGGTTTGGATGCAATGTCCCTGCAATTTCAGGTACGCGAATCATTGAAGAAAAAAGGCCGAGGTTGTTGACCATATTACTGGTTCCATTTGTACCCTGCACTGCCCGGTTAGCGGTCATCACTTTTCTCACCCCCGCTTTTTTTGCTGAAAACGCAGCACTGGTGACATGGTTACTGGTCGGTAGTAATTTAATAATCCTGTTAATTGTTGGCATTCTATTTGACCGGGTTGTCTTCAAGGGCAGTCAAACGCCTTTTATTATGGAAATGCCTTTATATCATATTCCTAATTTCCGAACCATTGCTTTGTATGTTTGGCATAATACGTATGCTTTTGTCAAAAAAGCCGGCGGCATCATCGTAGTATTTTCCGCCATTTTATGGGCACTCTCCTGGCTTCCCCGTGGTGACTTGAACTCAAGTGTGCTTGCCGTTTTTGGGCGCTGGTTACAACCCCTTGGGCGCCTCATGGGATTGGGCGATTGGCGGCTTATTGTTTCCCTGCTCTCAAGCTTTATTGCCAAAGAGAATACCATTGCCAGCCTGGGGATCCTTTTTAGGATTGAAGAGACCGGGCAGAGCTTGATTCAGAACCTGGCAATGACTGTAACCCCAGCAGCAGGACTTGCATTCTTAGTCATGCAGATGTTGTTTATTCCATGTGTTGCAACGGTTGCTGCCATTAAGCAGGAAACCTCTTCTTGGAAATGGACCACTTTCAGCGTCCTCCTGATGCTGGTCATTTCATTTACGGCAGGTATCTTTATCTATCAATTGGGATTTAAGCTTGGTTTTGGTTTATAAGAAAAATTTTGTACAATATAAATGAAGGCTCAAAAATAGGCAGCATATTATTATTGGAGGTTTACTATGCCAATAGATACAAGTTATATTAAGAGTATTTCATGTTTTCAAGATCTAACACCTGAACAGGTTGATGCTTTAGCGGAAATATCCGACATTGTTTGTTATCCTCCAAAGCATAACATTTTTGAGGAGGGCGTAATCGGCAAGCGGTTATATTTCCTACTTAAAGGGAAAGTAGAAATTCTCTTTAATACTGGCAAGCCAGATCTTACCCGCATTGATATAAAAGAAGCCGAATACGTAATGGGATGTTCTGCCTTAATGGAGCCCTATATGTATGCCGCAACAAATCGGAGCCTGACAGAAGTAGAAGTTTTAGAAGTGAATATCCCCAAATTGGTAGAATTGATGGAAAAGGATTGCAAGCTTGGCATGGCAATTCAAAAGCAATTGATCCAATTTTTGAAAGAATACATCATGAAATTGCGGAGTATGGTTGCAAAATAATTACTGTTACAAAATTTTAATATGAGTCCATTGAATCCTTTTGCGGACAGCGAGATTGCTTGCCGGTATGAATCCTGGTACCATGCAAAAGGCTATGAATCAGCGCAACAAGAAAAAAAAATTAATAACCTATTTGCTTGATCAATTTACTGGGGTAAGACGCATATTAGACGTTGGTAGCGGTACTGGTTATTTTACGCGCTGGTTTGAAATTTCAGGTTACAACCCTGTAGGGATCGATAGTTCAGGCAACATGCTGAAGGAAGCAAAGAAAGAGCGTACACCTGAATACGTCCAGGGAAGCGCTTTGAGCTTACCTTTTGAATCACAGTCCTTTGATATTGCTGTCATGATAACCGCACTTGAATTCCTATACGATCCCAAGAAAGCGATAAGGGAAATGGCAAGGATTGCTAAGAAGGGATTTGTCATTGGGGCAATAAACAAGTACAGTCTGGTCGGTCTCAAGTATCGGCTTATGGGTGGATCTATATGGAATGCAGCGAAATTTTATTCGCCCTCAGAGTTGCAGATGATGATTTTAAGCGTTGTACCAAATGAACCAAAAATCATTTGGAAGACTACGCTATGGACAGCCTATAAAGGATGTTCTCATCTGCCATGGGGCGGGTTTATTGGAATGGATGCAATCTTTAAGTTGTAAGGAGAAAATATCATCATGGAAACAAGCACTGGTGGTTTAGAGAAAGAAAAAGTCCTGGTAAAAAGGCTACATGAGATAAAGCAGATAATTTTATCGGGCGAGAGCACCCAAAAAGTGTTGGAAAAAGTCGATGCACTGGAAGAGGCTCTTTTGGATCATGGTGAGAAACAAACGGCAAACCTGCAAGCCCAGGTTAGTTTGTACCCTCTACGCCAAAAATCGCTCTCACAGGCATTAGAAGCAGCAATTGATGCTTGGAAAAATTGTGATGTACAAGTTTTTCCAGGGACAATGAGTACAATTTTGGTTGGCACAGGGAGGAATGTTTGGACTAGCCTGGAAAAATCTTTCTCTAGCACGGCAGCCCATGGCGATGTGGTTATGATCGTGACGGTATCCAATGCTTGCCCGAAGCAAGCTAGCGCTGGTTAAGCCAAGTCATACCCATTAATTCTCCTAAAATCAAATTAGACAAGCTCTCTCATGCTAATAAAATATAAATGATTAGCTATTAAGACTTTATTGTCAATTGCTGTGTGGTGCCCTCATAGCAAAGAAGCCGGGATACATTAATTTCCTGCATTTAACCAATCTAATACCTCATCCACTCGGCAAAAGGCCAGGGCTGTCACTGTATCTGCTGCGCCGTAATAAATAGCAATGCGGCCAGTGGTTTGGTCATGCAGGGCAGCGCAGGGAAACACCACGTTTGGTACATCCCCGACGCATTCATACAGGGTTTGGGGCGAGAGCAGGTAAGAAGCGCTGCGACGGATGACCTTCCAGGGTTGGTCCAGGTCGAGCAGGGCAGCGCCAAAGCTGTACACAAAGCCATTACAGGAGGTGAGCACACCGTGATAAATCAGCAGCCAACCTTGCGGAGTCTCAATGGGGATTGGGCCAGCGCCGATCTTTGTGCTTTGCCAGCCGCTGCTGGCGCCCATCACAAAACGGTGCTCACCCCAGTGGATCAAATCCGGGCTTTGGCTGAGGAAGATATCACCAAAAGGGGTGTGCCCATTATCGCTTGGGCGGCTGAGCAACACATAGCGCTGGTTAATTTTGCGCGGGAAGAGCACGCCATTACGGTTGAAGGGCAGCAGGGCATTTTCGAGGAAGCGAAACTGCTCAAAATCCTGCGTATAGCCAATACCAATCGTGGGTCCATGATAGCCATTGCACCAAGTGATGTAAAAGCGATCTTCTAGCCAAACCACGCGCGGATCGTAGCGGTGTTCAAAGGGGGCAAGCTCTTGGTCTTCAAACTGCCAGTCGATTGGTTTAGGATTGATCTGCCAGTTGATGCCATCCTGGCTGAAGCCAGCATGCAGATTCATGCGGCGCTGGGTATCATCCACCCTGAACACACCTGCAAAAGTACCTTGGTAATGTACCACAGCGCTGTTGAAAATGCTGTTTGCGGTAGGAATCAGGTTGCGCGGGATAATTGGGTTTTTGCTGTAGCGCCAGATCACAGACTGGCAATTTTGAGGGCGCTCTTCCCAAGGTGTAAGTGCAGGGTTTTCTGATGACATGGGTTAAATTCTCCTGGCGTATACAAATTTGAAAATTCAATTTACATCCTTTTATTCTAAACCTGATTCTCGGATTAATAATTTCTGGATAAAGATCTAACTAACAGCGATTTGAGCTGCTTTAAGAGTAGCTATCCATGCCTATCGCAACCCAAATTATTGATCCTTCTAATGACGAATAATAAGTCGATAGCCCTTATCGTATATAATTAAGACAATGCGCGTGTGATTATTGGAGAAAAGATGACTGAAGGAAATATTACCAGGATTTTTTTAGTTCGGCACGGCGCCACCAAGTTAAACAAAGAAGATCGTTTTGCCGTTGCAATTAACCCAGATTTATCAAAGTTAGGTGTTTTCCAGGCTGAGCGCCTGGCGGAAAGGTTGGCTGATGACAATGTCAAGGCGGTGTATTGCAGCCCAATGGTGCGCACGATTCACACAGCTGAAATATTGGCCAAGCCGCATCGCCTCCCATTAAATTATCGCGATGGACTGAAAGAGATCAGCCATGGGCGCTGGGAGGGACTACTGCGGGCTGAGGTTGAGGAACGTTTCCCTGATGAATATGCGGCATGGGAGGAAGACCCCTACACCTTTGCACCCCTGGAAGGAGAAAGCGGTGTGCAGGTGACTGCCCGAGCTTTGCCGGTGATCCGTGAGATTGTCTTGTCACACCGCGGGCAAAACGTGTTGGTGGTCTCGCATAAAGCAACCATCCGCTTGCTGATCAGCAGTCTGCTTGGATTTGATGCGCGCGGTTATCGTGACCGTCTGGATCAGCTGCCAGCTTGTTTGAACGTTTTGGACTTTAAAGACAGCGTCAAAGTACGCTTAATGCTTTTTAACGATGTTTCCCATTATAAGGACCAACCCCAGCGTTCTGATGGGCGTTTGTCGAAGTGGTGGGACGAAAAATAAACTAACTGGAATTTCTCACCAGTAACAAGTAAAAAACAAGGTCAGGTAAAATGCTGCCTGACCTTGTTTTTTGTTAATTATTTATACCCTAGCAGTCGTAGTATTCCTCGATCTCAAAAGGCGTAGGGCGCTGGTTGACCCGCTCAGCCTCTTTGCGCTTGCCCTTGACCCAGGTTTGGATGAGGGTCTGGTCGAAGATATGACCTTCGGTTAGGAATGCCAGGTCGGCTTCCAGGGCAGTGAGGGCAGATTCCACCGAAGTTGGCAGGGATTTGATCGTTGCACGTTTTTCCTCAGACCAGTCAAAAATGTTTTCATTGATAGGCCCAAAGCCTTCTAAGGTCGGGTCGACCTGTTGACGGATACCGTCCAGGCCAGCCAGAAGCATAGCAGCCATGGAAAGGTATGGGTTACCAGTGGCATCTGGGGGGCGGAATTCCATGCGAACTTCTTCTGGCAGGGTGGCATACTTGGGGATGCGGATGGCGGCGCTGCGGTTCCCAGCCGAGAAGATGGCTTTAATCGGCGCTTCAAAACCCGGCACCAGCCGCCGGTAGGAGTTGCTGCTGGGGTTGGTGAATGCCATCACGGCCGGGGCATGCTTTAGCAGACCGCCGATATATTGCAGGGCTAATTTGCTCAGCAGAGAAGGTCCCTGCGGGTCGTAGAAGAGGTTGCTGCCTTGCTTGTGCAGCATTTGATGGTAGTGCGTGCTGCTGCCAGCCAGGCCAAAAACTGGTTTGGGTAGGAAAGTAGCGGTCTTGCCGGCACGCATGGCGACCATTTTGACCGCATATTTGATAAGCATGGCCGCGTCCCCCGCAGTATTGATGCCTAACATCGGCGTTTCAATTTCAGATTGACCGGGTCCGCCAACTTCGTGATGATGGTACTTGACCGGGATTCCCATTTTCCCTAAGGTGACCACGATCTCATCACGGATTTCAAAGTAGTTATCGCAGGGCGGGGCGGCATGGTAACCCTGGTGATCAGGCAGGCTGTACCCGTTTGGGTTTAGGTAAGTGCCCCAGTTTGCCTCGGCCGAATCGATTTGGCAGAGGGTCAGCGAAGGCGTGTTTTTTAGCATGATCTGGTCAAAGAGGTAAAATTCAAACTCAGGCCCCCAAAGGCTCTTATCAGCAATGCCAGAGGCGATCATCAGGTTTTCAGCCCGCCTGACCATCTCGCGCGGGTCAAACAGGTATAACTCCTTGGTGTCAGCCTCATGAATGTTGCATAAAAATGCAAGGGTTGGCACGTTGTGGAAGGGGTCGACAAACCCTGTGCCCAGGTCAGGGATCAGGACCATATCCCCAGCCTGTACATGCTTGAACCCCACACTGGAACCGTCAAAACCCACGCCTTCAGACATTACTAACGGGGTAAACTCACGGGAGGACAAGGTGAGGTGGTGCAGATGCCCCCACAAGTCGCTGTAGAGCAAATCGACGAGCTCAATGCCCTCCTTTTTTACGTACTCAGCTGCATCTCTAAATTGATTAAACATGAATTCTCTCCATTCTCTTATTAGTGAATAATTAGGTAAGTTTTCTTCACCAATACCTATTATACAGGGTCTTAACCAGGTTAAATGAAGTCGCAAAGTTACAAACACGGCTCCGAAAGTTTCATGGAATGGTAGAATGGGGTTTGATAAAAGAAAACGGGTCACGGAGGAAGGAAAGAATTGTGATGGAAATCAACGAAACATTAAAGAAACAACTCTTATTATTCCAGCAATCTGAAATAACGGAATATAATATTTATCAAAACCTGGCTAAAGCCAACAAGTCCACGGAAAACCGGCGGATCATGGAAAAGATTGCCGAAGATGAATTAAAACATGCCCGGTTGTGGAAAAAGTATACCGGCCAGGAAGTAAAACCTAGGGGTTTTTCAGTCTGGTTTTATACCCTGATAAGCAAATTATTTGGCTTTACATTTGCCATAAAACTGATGGAAATGGGAGAGGAAAGCGCCCAGGAACATTATAAAAAGTTGATCGGGAAAATCTCGGAAATTGATATTTTTCTCGAAGATGAAAACAAGCATGAAGAGATCTTAATTGATATGCTTGATGAAGAAAGCCTGCGCTATGCCGGGTCAGTGGTGTTGGGATTGAACGATGCCCTGGTGGAGCTGACCGGTGCGCTGGCTGGGCTAACGCTGGCACTGCAAAACACCAAGTTGATTGCCTTGAGCGGGTTAATTACCGGCATCGCTGCTGCACTTTCTATGGCAGCCTCTGAGTTCCTGGCTACGAGGGCAGAGGATACGGGCAAAAACCCGGCTAAGGCATCGCTCTATACCGGTGTAGCCTATATTATTACCGTTGCTATCCTTATCCTGCCATACCTGCTGATACAAAATTATTATGTTGCCCTGGCTTTGACCTTATCTGCTGCCGTACTGATTATTGCATTTTTCAATTATTACATCTCGGTGGCAAAAGGGGAACCCTTCCGCAGGCGTTTCCTGGAAATGGCCGGCATCAGCCTGGGCGTGGCAGCCCTAAGTTTTATCATCGGTTACTTCATCCGTAGCGTTATGGGGATTGAAATTTAGTTGGTTTCAAGTTAAAAAATAAAACCGTCCGTTATTGTAATGCGGACGGTTTTTTGATAGCCTGTTTATTTTCTTTGGCCGTAAGTCTTGAATTTTTCGGTGACCTCAGCCATGTCTTCTTTGGATAGAATCCTTGGTTCGCCCATGCTCCGGGCAAGGCAGTAAATCCGAGACACCAGCTCAAGTTCTTCTGCCGTAGCAAAGGCGCGGCTAATGTCCGTGCCGACAGTGACTAAACCATGGTTAGCCATCAGGCAGGCGTTGTAGGGTCCAATGGCTTCAAGGATGTAATCAGAGAGCGCTTGTGATCCGAAGGTGGCATACTTAGCCAGGGGGACCTTATCGCCCGAGAAGCCAATCAGGTAATGGACGGGCGGGAGTTCGATATTTAGGCAGGCTACGGTAGTGGCATAGGGTTGGTGAGTATGTACCACCGCGTTGATGTCTGGGCGATGGTGGAGAAGTGCGAGGTGAAATTTGAGTTCACTCGATGGTTTAAGAACCCCATCAACAATCTCACCAGTTGGGCTTACAACCACGACATCCTCAGGTTTCATAATCATGTAATCCACCCCAGTAGGCTTGATGGCAATTAAATTTTGATCACGATTAAAAATGCTCAGGTTTCCGCCAGAACCTGTTGTTAGTTGGGAAGTAAGTAATTTTTTGCCATATTCTACAATGGATTCGCGTTCCTTTTGAAGGATCATAAGGCTCTCCTAGTTTTTTGATTGTCTTATCATCTGCAATAAATACTCTTTTTTCACCGGCAGGTGATCGATCCTGACTCCTACAGCGTTGTAAATAGCATTGGTAATAGCTGGTGGGGTGGGGATGCTGACGATCTCACCGACGCCCTTGGCACCGTATGGTCCTTCTGCGGTTGGGGCTTCAACGAAGATGGTCTCGATGGGAGGGGTATCTTGAATATGGGGAATTTGATATTTGGCCATACGGTCGCTGATGACCTTGCCCTCGCGCACGACAAATTCTTCCATTAGCGCGTGTCCCAAGCCCATGACCACACCGCCCTCAACTTGTCCCTGCAGGCCGAGCGGGTTGATGGCTTTGCCAACATCATTAGCTGATATGATATGCAAAACGCGTACCTCTCCGTTGTCCAGGTTCACTTCCACCTGGGCAGCCTGCGCCGCAAAGGAAAAAGCAAAGTGAATTGGGCCATTTTCTCCCAGCGCTTTGGTGGCCGGTGCAATGTAATCATACCTAGCGCAAGGTACTCGCGAGGCGGCGCGCATCTGCCTGGCTACCTCGGCCAGCGGCCACTGTCCTTGGGCCGTATAAACTTTTCCACCGCCAAACTTTATTTCATTAGGGTTTGCCTGGTGTGCATCAGCCAAAAATTGGCTGATTGCTTGCTTCAAGGCAAGGGCAGCATTTCTGGTTGCATTGCCGGTCACGTAGGTCTGGCGCGAAGCGGTAGTCGGCCCGCCGTCAGGGGTGAGGTCGGTATCCATGACCAACACGCGCACTTGTGTGGGCCGAACCTGTAATTCTTCCGCCACGATCATTTGCATAACGGTGACCAGGCCTTGCCCCAATTCTGCAGCGGCTGAGCGCACCTGCAGGGTGCCGTCCTCATAGAGTTCCACTTCCGCGCCCGATTTATCTTCAGCGCCGCTGCCCAGGCCGGTGTTTTTAAATGCGGCCGCAATGCCCCAAGCGCTGACAAAGTTTTGCGAATCTCGCTCATAGTGCACTGGTTTGAAGGGCTCGGGGCCATCTATTGCGTATAGTTTATTTTGAACCCGCTCAAGGCATTCTAACAGGCCGACGCTTTCCGTTAGCAATTGGCCGGTGTTAGTGGTGCTGCCTGTCTTTAAGGCATTGATTTGGCGAAGGTAGAATGGGTCCAAGCCTAGTTTTTCTGCCAGCATGTCCATCATGCTTTCAATGGCAAAAGCGGATTGCAATACACCAAAACCACGGAAAGCGCCTGCGGGCGGGTTATTGGTGTACATGGCATAGCAATCGGCCTTGGTGTGTGGAATTTGATAAGGGCCAGCAGAGTGGGTGGTGGCGCGGGTGAGCACTTTTTCGCCTAAAGAGGCATAAGCACCAGTGTCACCAAATAACTCGGTTTCTACGGCAGTGAGTTGGCCATTAGCTTTGGCACCAATTTTGACCCTGATCTGGGTGGCGTGGCGTTTGGGGTGCACCTGCAGGCTTTCCCTGCGGTCAAACAGTAGCTTGACAGGCCTGTGGGTGGCGTTTGCCAGCAAGGCGGCATGAATTTGCCCCATAATATCTTCTTTGCCGCCAAAACCCCCGCCAACCAGCTGCCCGATCACGCGTACACGCTCAGCTTCCCAGCCAAGAGCATCAGCGACCTGCTGACGGTCAGCGTAGGGTATTTGCGAACCGACGTAAATTTCCATGCGACCATCCGCGGTGGGGCGGGCTATGCTGCACTCAGGTTCCATGAATAAATGATCAGTTGGTGGGGTATGGAAGGTGTGTTCCAAAATTAAATCAGCATCCGCAAAGCCCTGCTCGATTTGACCTTTGCGCACTTTGATGTGCTTAAGCAGGTTGCCATCTTTATGCAGCAGGGGCGCATTATCCTGGAGGGAATGAACTGGGCTGCTAACCACTGGCAACGACTCATAAATGACTTCAACCAGGTCCATGGCCTGTTCAGCAATAGCCTGCGTCTCGGCGGCGATGATGGCAACCGCATCGCCAACGTAACGCACCTGCTCATCAATGCCTACCAAGATTGGCCAATCTGGGATGACCAAGCCGTGGCTGCGTTTGCCGGGGATATCCCCAGCGGTTAACACGGCCACCACGCCTGGCATTTTCTGAGCCTCGCTTACATCCAGCTTTCGTAATAAGGCATGGGGCGTTTTAGCGCGCAAGACTTTAGCATGCAGCATGCCTTCAAAGACCAGGTCATCGGTAAAGACAGCAGCGCCTGTGACCTTCTCCAGCGCATCTGGCCTAGGAACTGGCTGGCCGATCACTTTGTGTATGGAATCAACCAGTGGCGGCGTTGGTGCCTGGATGGGCTGCCCGTTGCGTATTGACTCGGCTGCTGCCAGGACGGCTTGTTCAATGGCATGGTACCCCCCGCAGCGGCAGAGGTTATCATCTAGAGCCTGCCTGATCTCGACTGGCTTTGGTTGCGAATTTTTGCTCAACAGGGCATAGGCGCTCAAGATCTGGCCAGGCGTGCAAAAGCCGCACTGGACCGCGCCATAAGTAATAAAAGCTTCCTGCAGCGGATGCAACTGGATTGCATTATTAACTATCTCAGCCAGGCCTTCAATTGTCAGGATTTGTTTGCCGTGCGCTTTAGCAGCAGGATAAATACAGGATTTGGTCGGCTTACCATTTACCAGGACGGTACAAGCTCCACAGCGCCCTTCGCCGCATCCTACTTTGGTACCGGTCAAGTGTAGGGTGTTGCGCAGCAGGTCCACCAATTTCTGACCCTGCCTAATTTGCAGGTCATAGGCTTTTCCATTGATGGTGAGATGGATTTGCTCGGTCTGCCCAGGAGAATTATGTTTATCGGTCATAACCCGCGTTCACCACGGACATAGGGTATGCCGAGGGCTGCTGGGGCACCCAGGCGTTTGCGAGTGGCTGAGCGCGAACCCCAAACCAGGGCAATAATCGTCAGCAGGAAGGGTGTCATCTGCAAAAAGAAGACCAGGTTGTGGTTATAGAAAAAGGGATTGCGGAAACCAAGCAGCAGCATTGGACCTTGCAAATCGAGCATGAAGCGGCGCAGCATGCCAAAGAAATAACCGCCCAAAGCAGCCCGCACTGGGTTCCACTGCGCAAAAATCACCAGGGCTACGGCGATCCAGCCCTGCCCGGAGGTGGTCAGGTTGCTATACCAACCGGGATTAATGGCTATGCTGATGGTCGCGCCAGCCAAACCAGCCAAACAACCGCCAACGAAGGTGTAAAAATAGCGCACGCCAACCACGTTGATGCCCAGTGTATCAGCGGCGGATGGCTTTTCGCCGACTGCGCGCAGGTGCATGCCAGGCCTGGTCTTGTTGATAAAGTACCAGGATAAGGGAATAAAAATGTAGCCGACATACACAAGGATATTAAAATTTTGAAAGAACAAGCGCCCAATGTAGGGTAGGTTTGCCAAGAGCGGTAGGTCTGCGCTGGGGATCAGCGGTGCGTTCTGACCGGTTAGACCTTCGCCAAGCACCAAGGCAAGCCCAGTGCCTAGGAAGGTCAGCGAAAGCCCGCTGACGACCTGGTCTGCCCTGAGGTGAATGGTTACTAGTGCATGTGCTAGGCTCAAAATCCCGCCGGCAGCAATCCCAGCCAGCAAACCCAACCAGGGGTTACCGGTTGCGAGTGCGGTCTTGAAGGCCGCCATTGCGCCAAGTAACATCATGCCTTCCACGCCAAGGTTCATGATGCCTGCGCGTTCGGTTAGGATCTCGCCAATGGCAGCGAAAAGCAGGATTGTACCTGTGGAGAGGCCTGATCTCAGGATAACTTCAAAGCTCATGCTATTTCCTCCGTTGTGCGCACCAGTCGGATTTTGTAGTGCAATAACACATCACTGCTGATGACCAGGAAAAGAATGGTGCCCTGGATAAAGAAGGATAACCCTGATGGCTGGATCTCCCGGCCGGCAACGATCAGTGCACCAAACAAGAATGAGACCAGGATGGTGGCGAAGGGGTTTAGTTTCGCCAGCCAGGCCACGATCACGCCCGAGAAGCCGTAATTTGTGGAAATTCTTTCTTGCAATCGGTGCACAACCCCTGTCACCTCCGACATGCCAGCCAGGCCAGCCAAGGCGCCTGAGAGCATCATCACCAGGATGATGTTACGGGTGATGTTTATACCAGCGTATTTAGCTGCTTTGGGGTTGTCGCCAATTAGCGAGATGACGTAGCCCCAACGGCTGCGGGAGATAATTAACCAAATAACCACTGCTGCAATTAAGCCAAATACCACACCCAGGTGCAGGGTGATGCCGGAGAAAGCCGGGTATTTCCGCGCCAAGTCTGCCAATCGCGGCAGCCAGGCAACTTTATCAAAGGTGGGCGTCATCTGGAAGCCAGCATCGCTATACTTGCCAAAAATCCAGTAATTATTCCAATAAATGGCTACGTAGTTAAGCATCAAGGTGGTGATAATTTCGTTGACGTTATATTTAGCTTTTAGGAAACCAGGCACGAAGCCATACAGTGCGCCCCCAAACATGCCCATGATGCCCATGAGTGTTAGAACAAAGATCTTGGGACTGTCCTCGGGTACCAGCGGCACCAACACAACCAGGCTGGCAAAAAATGCGCCGATATAGAATTGGCCTTCAGCCCCAATGTTCCACAGTTTCATGCGAAAGGCCAGGCCGCACCCCAAACCAATCAGCAACAAGGGGGTGGCTTTGACGACGACATCTGAGAGCGCGCCCCAACTGCCAAAGGCAGCGTTGTAGAAAAATTTGAAGACACGCAGGGGATCACCCCCAATAAGTGCTAAGATAATGCCGCTGATTAAGAACGCTAAAACGATAGCCCCTAATGAAGTGACAATAGGTAGCCATTTAGGGTTTTCTTCGAGGCGCTTTTCCATTTCAATGCGGTATGGAAACTTCATGATGCACTCCTCAAGGCACCGGTCATCATCAGCCCGATGGTATTCAAATCAGCCTTCTTAGAGTCAACCTCGCCGACCAGTTCGCCTTCATACATGACGGCAATCCGATCGCTGAGCAGTAACAGCTCCTCCAATTCCTCAGAGATCAGCAGGATGGCAGCATTATTGGCGCGCTGTTCCAAGAGTAACTTTTGGATTGACTCAATTGCCCCAACATCCAAACCGCGTGTGGGCTGCATGGCAACAATCAGTCTTGGACCGCCAGAGATTTCCCGAGCCAGGATGACCTTTTGCAGGTTGCCCCCGGAAAGTTTGCCTGCAGCGGTGCTGATGCTGGGCGCTTGGATATCATAGATGCTCTTCAGTGAAGTGGCAAAGTCTTTTGCAGCCGGGTAGCTGATGCGCCAGTTGTGGCTGATGGGTTCCTGGTCGAATTTCTTCATAATCAAGTTGCCGGTAATGGCCATGGTTGGGGCTGTACCAACGCCGCTGCGGTCTTCAGGGATGTGGGCAGCACCCCTGTTAATGGCATATTTCGGCGGCCGATTGGCAACATCCTCGCCATTAACCAAAATCTTGCCCTGGCAAGGCCGCATGCCGGTGATCACCTCTGCCAGTTCGCTCTGGCCGTTGCCGGCAATACCAGCTATGCCGAGGATCTCACCCTGCCTGACGGTTAAGGAGCAGTTGTTTAGTGCGGAGAGTCCTCGGTTATTCAACGCATTGACGTTTTGAACATCCAGAACGACCTGGCCGGGGACTTGCTCCTTTTTGTTGATCTGGAATATGACCTTACGACCAACCATCCATTCAGCCAGCATCTCCTTGGAGACGCCTTCCAGGCTGATGCCGTCCGCAGTGACCCGTCCTTTACGCAGCACGGTCAGGCGGTCTGCCACCTGGGTGACCTCGTTGAGCTTATGGCTGATGAAAACAATTGATTTGCCTTCGCTGACCATAATCTTCAAGGTGTCCATTAAATCTTGAATTTCCTGGGGCGCTAAAACAGCGGTGGGTTCATCCAAAATAAGGATTTGTGCACCGCGGTAAAGGGTCTTAAGGATCTCGACGCGCTGCTGTTCACCAACCGAGAGCTGCCAAATCTTAGCGGTTGGTTCAACCCTGAGGCCAAATTTATCTGCTAAAGCCTGTACCTTTTGGTCATATTTGGGCAGTGTCATAAAAAAGCGCGGTTCATCTAAACCGAGCAAGATATTTTCTGTAACCGTCTGGGTGGGTACCAGCATAAAATGCTGATGTACCATGCCAATACCCTTGGCAATGGCATCCTTGGGAGAGTTGAACACAACTTGTTCGCCGTTAATGGCAATCGTCCCAGCATTTGGTTTATACATACCCGCTAGGACGTTCATCAGGGTGCTTTTGCCTGCGCCGTTTTCGCCTAAAAGCGCATGAATTTCGCCGTGTTTGAGGGTGAAATCGACATGATCATTTGCCAGCACGCCTGGAAATTGCAGCACAATATCCCGCATTTCCACTGCATTTGCATAGTCTATTGAAGTATCACTCATTCATTAATCTCAAAAATACCATCCCCTCGCCTAGATATTTGGCTAGGGGTGATGATTAGTTCCTTATAAAAGCCTGGAGATGATTGTTAGATCATCTCCAGGTATCTAGTTGAATTAATTTTACAGGTCAGGCAGTTCTGCGGTGACGTTTTCGTTCCACCAGTACATGCAGGTCTTACACTCGCTGCCGAATTCTGCAAAGCCATCCAGGTCTAACTGCTCAAGGCTGACGCCAGCAGGCAGAACCTCGTTGCCCTGGTTGTCTGTGATGGGACCCATAAACACATCAAAGCGGGTAAATTCACCCTTCAGCATTTTATCAAGCAGGTCGCGCACCATTTGCAGGTCTTCTTCGGGTAACTCAGCCACACCAGGCATTAATGTTTCGCCTTCCATGAAGCCATACAGGCCCAAACCGCCAGAGTCGCCATCGAAGTATTCCCAGCCGCCCTTCCACGTGCCAGCACGGGATTTCTCGACAATATCGGCATAAATTGGTCCCCAATTCCAATACATGGAGGTGAGGCAGCTATCGAGGGTGCAGTTTCCGACATAGTCGTAGGTGATGCCCCATTTTCCTTCAGGGGCTGCAATGGCAGGGGCAGGCGTATCTGCACCGGTCATCACAACCTGGGCACCGGCATCAAATAATGAAGCAGCACCTTCCTGCTCGAGGATGGGATCATGCCAGGTGTTAATGAAACGCACATCGATGGTGCATTCCGGGCAGGTTTTCTGCACGCCTAATGCAAAAGCATTGCCAAGGCGGAGCTCTTCAGGAATGGGGAAGGTGGCCATGTAGCCCAATTTCGGGTTGCCGTCCATCTTGGCGCGTGAGCCAGCTATGATACCAGCCAGGTACTTGATGTTTTCCATGGCGCCCATCAGGTTGCCGAAGTTTTCGCCATTGGCCTTGTAACCGCTGACGTGGATAATATCCACATTGGGGAATTCATTAGCGACTGTTTCTGATGAATCCATGAAGCCAAAGGATGTAGTGAAGATCACATCGAAGCCCTTGCGCGCCAGCGAGCGGGTTACCTGCTCAGAGTCTGCACCTTCTGCCACGTTTTCAACGTAAGCGGTGTGCACGCCTTCAAGGTTTTCTTCGACCCACAGCCGGCCGACATCATGCGATTGAGACCAACCGCCGTCATCATGCGGGCCAACATACACATAAGCGACATTGTAACAACCATCAATCGGGGCCGGCACCTGGTAACTGCCAACCGCTTCTGAGGTTGTTTGGGCTCGGCAGTCGACTGCTGCGGGTTCTTCCACAACAGGTTCCTTGGCGCAAGCCGTCAACACAAACGAACAAACAAGCAAAATACTTACAAGCCAAACGAACTTCTTTAACATTGATCCTCCTTATAGATCAGGTAACAAAAATGGGTGGGTATAGATTTTTGCTGATTAAGTAGCTCTCGAAATAACATGCTTGCATCATAAAACAATCATATCCTATGTTGTGCTGCTTTATTATTTTACTGCAATCTGTAGTTTAAGTATTAACTTAAGCAATTGACCCGGTTTGCGTCTGGAAGACTGGTCCATCCTTACAAACTAACCAGCCTCTTGGCGCGTCTATCTCTGTGCAAAACCCTTCAGGTAATTCACAAGACCCGCACAACCCTATGCCGCACCGGATTAAGGCTTCGAAGGAGAGCTGTGAGGGTATTTGATGATCCTGGCAGAATTGATTGACTGCCAGCAGCATGCCGGTGGGACCACAAGCATACACCCCTGCCGGGTTTTGGGATTGGGCTGCTTTTTTCAGAGCCTGAGTCACAAAACCTAGCTCTCCCAGACTGCCGTCCTCTGTCGCAATGCTGACCTGGCAGCCCAGGTCTTTGAATTGTTGGACCATGAGGAGGTCTGCTTTGGTCTTGGCGCCCAGGCAAACCTGGACTTTGTGGCTAAGCTGGCGAGCCTGTTGGGCAAGATAATAGAGCGGTGCTGCGCCATACCCCCCGCCAACCAGGATGTGACTCTCACCAACCAGCTTGAAGCCTTGGCCAAATGGTCCGCGTACCCATACTGGTGCGCCTTCAACAAGCTGGCAGAGGGCATGGCTGAGGGGGCCAACATCGCAAATGGTCAGTGATAGGGGATCATTACCGCTAATGCTGAAAGGCTTTTCTCCGATACCAGGCAGCCAGGCCATCACAAATTGTCCGGGGTAGGCGTCTTTAAGCGGGGCATTGAAGATGAGCGTTTTTGTGTGCGCGTTTTCAACGCGGGATTTTTTAATCCGAAGGTAGTTGTAGAGTCCAATTTCATCTTCAGTCATTAGATATCAGGTCCAGTAGTTTACTGCAGGCTTGAATTGTTTCATCAAATTTTATGTCCTTTGCATAGGTGTTTTTATGAATGCGATTTGTGAGCTGATTTTTATTCAATCATCACCTCGATAATTTCTTGGGTTTGCTGAAGGATTTTCATTTCCTTGGCATAAGCAAAAAGTTCGGACAGATCTTTTTTGGGGTGTTTCAGATAGTTTCTCAGTGATTGAGCAAAAATATCACCTTCGATTTCTGCTCGATTCTTGATCAGATCACAAAGCGTTCTCTCTAAATCGTAAACATCAACCATATTCCCAAACATAGTCTCCACTTGAATAATCCCCAAGGGGTAGATATCTTTGATGACATAATGCACACGCACTTGTTTGGGGATGCGATGCGCATTATAACCTCGGTAGACTGTAACTTCCATTTTCCCTGGAAGGCGATCGATCATACCATGCAAACTTAGCGCTGAGCCGTAAGAAAAGATACAACGTTTATGCCTGTATTGAAATATGAATTCCTCATCTTGCATGACTGCTGTAGAAGAATACAAACCCCTGGCAGACCTGTTGAGGATTCCTTCACGTACAAGTTGGGTAAGGTAGGTCGAGTTGATTCCTTCACGCCGACATTCAGCAGCAGTAATCACACCATTATTTTTTGACATAAGGGAGATTATTCGATCTTTATTAAACATAATAGTTTTCATCTGTGCTTACATTATACCAAAATGTACGCACAAAAGGAAATTCATTAACTGAAGATTCTTCCCCGCATGTCTGTTACAGCCTGGTATCCAGCTTTTTGCATGAACTGGCTCAGCTCTGCGTTAATGCGCGTAAAAGCCTGGGGACCATCCTGCCATACAGCCGAGCCTAGGCCAACCAAGGTAGCACCTGCCATAATCATCTCGGCTGCGTCTATTCCGTTCATCACGCCGCCTGTGCCAATGATGGGCACCGCTACCTGCTGTGCAATCTCTGCTACGCAGCGCAGGGCAATGGGTTTGAGCGCTGGTCCAGAAAGGCCGCCTGTGCGATTCTTCAAGATCGGCATGCCTGCAAAGGTATCGATGAGCATGGCAGGCATAGTGTTGACTGCTGTAATGGCATCTGCCCCTTCACCTACCACCGCACGAGCAATGGCGGCAATATTGGGCACGTTAGGGGAAAGTTTGATGCTGATGGGCAGGCTGGTTGCCCTGCGCACGGCACGAGTGACCTCTGCTGCGCTTTTTTCTGAAGCTGAAAAAGGCGTGCCAAACTCACTGGCGACATTTGGGCAGGAAATATTTACTTCAATTAAATCTGGCTGGGCCTCACTGATAATACACGCCACCTCACCAAACTTAGCAACTGTAGGGGCAAAGATGCTGGCAAAGAGTGGTACACCCAGAACAGACAAGCGACTTTTGGTTTCTGCTAGCAAAGGCACCTCTTCATCTGCACCTGGGTTGGTCAGCCCGATGGCGTTGATCACGCCGCCTTGCCAGGCCAGTGCAACCGGGTTATCATGCCCAGCGCGCGCTTCCGGGCCGCAGCTTTTGGAGGTGATTGACCCAGCCCCTGCCAGCGCGACCCGTTCCATCAGGCTGGGGCTGGTGCCCAAAATGCCTGAAGCTAAAACCAACGGGTTTTTTAGCGCGAGGTGCAGAAAGTTGATTGCCAGGTTTTTAGTGTCTGTCATGCCTGAAGATAAACCTTAACAGCTGTAAAAGTTTCACTATCTATTAAGATATTTTCCTTGAGCAAGTCAAGGATTTCATCAATATCCAATACTGCCTGAACATTTAATCCCTGTTGGGCTAAGGCGTTTATGCCCCCTTGTTTCCGGTCAACTAAAACCAAGGCATCGCTCACCTGCAAGCCAGCGCTGCGCAAGCTCTCAGCAGCGGTTAGGATGCTGCCCCCGCTGGTGATGACATCTTCGACCAGGATGGCCCTTTGGCCGGGTGTGAACACGCCTTCGATAGCTTGGCCGGTACCGTGGGTTTTCTGCTCCTTGCGGGGGTAAATGAGTGGTTTTGAAAGTTTCCATGCCAGTATGGCCGAGGTGGGCAGGGCTGCATAAGGCACGCCTGCAACCAGGTCAAATGCCATCCCTTGCATCAGCTGCAGGTAAGCCTCAGCTACAAGCTTGAAAAGCGCAGGAAAAGAAACCACCCGCCGAAGATCAATATAAATGGGGGACTGTTTGCCAGATGCCAGGGTGAAATTGCCGAACTTAACACAGCCTGCTTCAAAAAGACCCAGCACTAACTGCTCTTTTAAGCTGAGGGTTTTAGCTGGAACAACTTGTTGCCTGACGATGTTGATGGCGTCCCGCAGCTCTTTGGCAGCCTGGGGCGGGTCTGCAGCAGCGATGACCGAGCGAGAGACAGGGATGATCATGCCCAAGCCGTCTGCTCGCAGGCCGGCTTGCAGTGCCTGGGTTAGGTCGCCGCCCTGCGCACCCACCCCGGGGGCCAGAAACCAGTGTTCTGGGCAAATTGCGCGGATCTTTTGCAGCGCTTCTGGTTTGGTCGCACCGACCACCAAGCCAATTTGATCCACACTTCCCCACTGCATGGCAGTTTGGGCAATGAATTCATAAAGGGGTGGTTCGCCGTGCAGTTGGATTTCTTGAGCTGAGGGGTTTGAGGTCTGAACCAAAATAAAAGCCGCTTTGTCAGGGTATTTTAGAAAAGGTTTGACGCCGTCCGCACCAAGGTAGGGGCTGAGCGTAACCGCATCGGCATGAAAATGATCAAAGATACCGCGTGCATAAGATTCCGCGGTGGAGCCAATATCACCGCGCTTGGCATCCAACAGCAAGGGGATATAAGGCGGGATGGTTTTGATAATCTCGACCAGCGCGCGAACACCTTTAGGGCCAAACTGTTCAAAAAATCCCATATTGGGCTTGTAGCAGCAAACCAGGTCTGATGTATCTTCAACCAGCTTTGTACCCCAAGTTACCAGGCGCGAGAAAATATCTGCGCCTTCGGGCAGCATGGCTTCGGTCGGGTCAAGCCCCACGCATAGCAAAGACTGGTTACGCTCAATCGCATTGGATAATTTTTCAAAAAAGTTCATCAGGTCTCCTTTTAGGCTTGGCCTAGTACCGCGGCAAGCAGGGCCATGCGGATGAACATGCCGTTTTGTACCTGGCGGAAGTAGGCTGCACGCGGGTCTTTATCCACGCTGTAGTGAATTTCGCCCACCCTTGGCAGCGGGTGCATCACAATCATTTTTTGTTTGGCTTTCTCCATTAATTCAGGGGTAATTTCAAAGAAGGTTTTAACTTCATCATACTGTGCTAAATCGGTGAAGCGTTCTTTTTGGATGCGCGTAACATAAAGCACATCTGCGTTCTCAATCACATCCTGTACCTTGCTGGTTTCACGAACGTTGATGCCTTTGTCAATAAGCATGTTCATCAGGTCAAGCGGCAGGCGCAGCGTATCCGGTGAGACAAAGCGCAGTGAGACGTCGTATTGTGAGAGCAATTTGGTCAGGCTGTGCACCGTGCGGCCGTAGCGCAGGTCACCCACCATGGCTACCTTAAGTTTATCGATTTTTCCGAGTTCTTTTTGAATCGTAAACAGGTCGAGTAATGCCTGGGTAGGGTGCTCGCCTGCGCCATCTCCAGCGTTGATTATGGGTACGTGGGCATATTTAGCTGCTTTCGCCACTGAACCAATTTCAGGGTGCCTGAGCACAATCACGTCACAGTACTGTTCAAGCGTGAGCATGCTGTCAATCAGCGACTCACCCTTAGATACAGAGGAATATTGAATGCCTTCCGTAATTGGGATGACCTTGCCGCCCAGGCGTTCCATGGCCGCAATGAACGAAGAGCTGGTGCGCGTGCTGGGTTCGTAGAAAACGCAGGCCAAGGTGTAGCCTTTAAGCAGGTCACAGGTGCCCCACCTGGCTGCCATTTTGCTCATCTCGTTGGCACGCAGGAAAATGTAGTCCAGGTCGTCTTTTGTAAACTGCTCAACAGATAGAACGTCTTTCAGGTATAAGCCATTTTTAATTGAAGGCTGGCGCTGATGTGAGGTAAGATCAAATAAAGGGTTTAATGTTTTTGTGGTCATCTTTCATGCTCCTGAATATCAATAATTTTTTTTTACGCTCATTGGGTTATCACAATGCCATCTTTTCCGCGTTCAATCCCTTTGAATACCACCCGGCGGATTCGACCAGTGATTTCAAAGCCTGTAAAGGGAGACCAACCGCATTTGGTTTGCAGTGGGTTGCCTGGGAAGATGTATTTGGCTTTTTCGTCTATTTCGACGTAGGTATCTGCCTGGGCTGGCAGGTTAAAAATGCGGCGGGGGTTTGTATAAAGGAGCTCGATGATGCGCTCGTAGGTCAGTCTGCCCTGCGAAGCCGCAGTGAGCATCAGCGGCAGGGTCGATTCCAGTCCCGGGACACCTGGGGGAGGATTCTCTTGGTCCAGCTTTTCAACAAGCGTATGCGGGGCATGGTCGCTGGCAATGCAGTCAATGGTGGTATTGATATGCTCCCAGAGCGCATCTACATCGGCTTGACTTGCCAGGGTGGGGCGCATATCACCCAAAGGTCCCAGATTTTCGGCGTCAGATTCGGTCAGGAAAAGATGGTGGGGGGTCACCTCACAGGTGATGGGAAAGCCCTGTTTCTTAGCCTTGGCAATCAGCTCAATTTCATCTTTGCGGCTGATGTGGCAGAAATGCACAGGGCGGTTATAGCAGGCTGCTAAGCCGATGCCAATAGCCACAGAATCCCCTTCCGCATGTAGGGCAATAGGTTTGTGTGATGGCCAAGCTTCAAATATCTTGACCAGGTCAGGCAAGCCCTGGATGCGTAAAGGACCATAGGTTGCGTCCATATAGACTTTTAAAGCAGGTGCGCAAGCAGCTAGGGCAGGCAGTTCGTCAAGATAGTCAATAGACGCCCCTACATTAATAAAAACATCGCACAGACTTTCTTTTTGAGCTTTAGTCTGTGCGATGGACCAGTCGGACTTGGAAACAATGGGCGGTAATGTGTTGGGCATGGCGACCAGCGTTGTAAAACCACCTGCAAGAGCCGCTAAACTGCCTGTGTGGTAATCCTCTTTGTGTTCACCACCAGGTACACGCAGGTGTACATGTACGTCTATCAAGCCGGGAAAAATCATTACTATCCTGTTTTTTGCGTGTGAATTTAACCAATAAATTTTACCACGAAATGATTCAAATTTAATTTCAATTTGAATCATTATTAATCCAAAACATATTCCTGTTTTCGTATTTCTTCTCAAAGATAGGCTTTTAGTTTAGATGATTTACTAAATTCTATGAATAAATGGGATATTTATTACATTATTAATTATTATTTAAGCGTATTTTCTTTGATGTTTAAGGCAAGGATACGAACTTCACTATCCAATGATGTGACTTAATTTAAACAACATAATATCGCTACGATTACTTGATGAATCCATCAATTGAGGTGTAAATCCAGATCTTGAGCATAAAGCAAAGTAGATTTTTTTATTGCCCAAATCTCCCTGGATGATTGCAGCTTTTCTCTCCAAGTTTGCCAAGATGTTCATCCCTGCTGGCTTGCTGCTCCATTTGCATTCAACCAGAATGGCCTCTTCTTCCCCCAACACAACCAGGTCAATCTCTTCGCTGTTATTCCACCAACGTCCCGAATTTATTGGCTGAAAGGGTAAATTTCCGGAAAGACCTTCCAACCAAAAATATTGCTGGCAAATATCTTCAAAAGCTAGGCTGGCGAAATGGTCAATTTCAGGAAGTACCTGGTTTTCTAAGACAAGGCGTGAACCACTTCGTTCAAGCTGTGACCGGTTAGGGTGGACAAAGCGGAACCAAAAGCGCAGGTAATGATCTTTTAAGCGATAAATTCCCCTCCGGCTCTTTTGCGGCTGGCTGGTCGTCACAGGAACAATACGCTCAACCAGGTGCAGCTGTTGCAGCGTATCCAAGTAAGCTGTAGCACCATCCAATCCAGTGGCGAGTTTAATTTCGTTTAATTTCGTCTTACCTGCTGCAATGGCCTGGAGAATTGCAAAATAATTGCGAGGTTCACGGAGTTCTTGTTGCAAGATAAAACGCACTTCATCATATAAATACGAACCTCTGCTAAGAATATCGTCTACTATATTTTCGTCAAGTGCCTTTTTGGAATCTATGGTTTGCAGGTATGCGGGTGTGCCACCGTAAATGGCATAAGCACGGACCTGATCTTCAGGGGAAAAATCAGCAAATAATAAACGGGCATCCTTAAATTGAAGCGGCTCTAACAAGTATTGGGCAGTGCGCCTTCCATATAGTGGTGCTTTGTAAGAGAGCACACTTTCCTCCATCATGCCAATATATGACCCACAGAGTATAAGCATAATTTTGGTATTCTTTAGGGTTTGATCCCAAGCCTTCTGTAATATTGAAGCTACAGGTGGATATGTAGTAATCAAATAAGGAAATTCATCTAAAACCACTACTAAGCGATCTGTTTTTGATGCGTTCCCTAAAGCCTTAAATACAGCCTCCCAATTAGAATAAACGGCGTCCATCTGTTCAGGTCCAAAAAGAGTATCGTTAATTAGCTGAGAAAAGGCGCTACGCATAGAAATTTCTGACCCTAAATCAGACACAAAAAACAATGCTCTTTTACCTTGACAAAACCGAGCTAATAACTCTGTCTTTCCTACACGTCTGCGTCCGTAAAGCACAAAAAATTCGGCTTTGTCCGATGTAAATCGTTTTTCAAGCAAGTCCAGTTCAGCAAGGCGGTTAACGAACATATTGCTCTCCTGTAGAAGAAATAATAAAGAAATCGTAATTATGATAATCTAAATTATCTTATAAATTATAACATAGTTTGGATATTGGTTATTCAAAATTTGCCTTTTTCTGGATTTACTTTTCCAAATATTATAACAACAGGTTTTGTAGGCTTTAATAAAGACGTTAAAAATTTTATACCTAATGCTGTTAAATAATTAAAACGGGCTGGTAAAATAAGGGCACGATATGAGCATTCGCAACCTGATTATCCTGAGCCAATTAAACCCACCTGCGCAACGCCGGCATGTCCTTTTCCGGCAGCGGGTGAATGAACTATTAAAGACCTCATTAAATGTGCCAATAACCATCCTCAGGGCTGGCACGGGGTACGGCAAGAGTACTGCGCTGCTTTCATTTATCAACGGCTTAGATATACCCATTTATTGGTACTCCATCTCCAACTCTGACCGCGACCCAGCGCTCTTCCTTGCCAATCTCTTTTCAGCTTTCAACCAGCATGGCGCAAGTTTAGGTATGGAAGCACTGCGAATTTTAGAAAGTTCTGAATCTGACCTGCAAGAGGCTATGATTGCTTTTGTTAACACGATCTCCCTGCAAAGTAATGGGAACAGTCTGCTAATTTTGGATGATTTCCATCATGTCCGTGAAGTAGATGAAATTATGCAGCTGGTAGAATGGCTAGTGGATCATCTCCCCCAAAGGATGCACTTGCTAATCTCAACTCGCCGCAGCCTGGAATTCCATTCTCTTAACAGATGGCGGGTGAAGGAAAGTGTCTTAGAGATTAATCGTGAAGATTTAGCTTTCAGTCAAACCGAGATTGCAGACCTGTTTGCGCAACATTACAATGTATCCCTTAACCAGGATGAAATCCAGCAGCTGTATGGAAAAACCGAAGGATGGGCTATTGGGCTGCAGATGGTTTGGCAATCGCTGCGCGGGAATAAGAAATTAAATATACGCCAGATCTTGGATGATGATCTTGAATCCAGGAAGTCTTTATTTGCTTATTTGGCTGAAGAAGTATTAGGCAACTTGCAACCAGAAACCCAGGAATTTTTGTTAAAAACCTCAATTCTCTCTGAGCTCGATAGCGATACCTGTGATTTTCTGATGATGTCTAACCAGAGCATCAACATCCTGGATCAATTGCACCAATCAGGGCTATTTATTGAAGCTTTGCGTCCAGGTGTGTATCGCTATCATCACATGTTCAGGGAATTCCTGCAAAACCATTTGCAGGAAGGTCAGCCAAGCACACTGGAATTGCACCGCCGAGTTGCCAGCTATTTTTCAGCGCATCAATACTGGGAGCAAGCCCTATATCACTTATTAGTGGTTGGGGATTATGCCCAGGTCAACCACATTCTCGAAGTGGTTGGGGAAAAAATGATCCTGGAAGGGCGTCATGAAAGCATCCGTTATTGGATTGCTGAAATGCCTGAAGAAGTGCGACTGCAACACCCATATGTAAACTACCTACAAGGCGAGATCGACCGTTATGCATCACGTTTCAATTCAGCCTTGGAGCATTACAGGGCAGCACAACGGCTGTATCAATCCAAAGCAAATAAATTTGGCGTGAGCCTTGCTTTGAGAGGACAGGCGCAAATTTATCTTGACACCATCCGACCGATAAATGCAGATCAACTGCTGAAAGACGCCCTCAGTTTGCTGGATCCGCTCGAAGCACGCGATGAAGTTGCCCGCTTGCTGACCTTAATGGCAGAAAATCAACTCAATTTGGGAGACCCAGAAAGTGCCATTGCTAACCTGCAAAGGGCGGTCAGCCTGCGCAACGAGTATGATGTTCAAAACGATTTTATCAAGGCAAGGATTTTACTCAGAACTGGGTGCCATGAAGAGGGAATTGCATTACTTAAATCTTTGGAATCGCTAAAAACCCCAACCGAACCCGCAAGGCCACAACGCTTCCATCGCGAAGCTTCCCTGCTGCTTTCCTTATTTTATGCCTTCAAAGGTGATCTGCAAAAAGCCACGCACTTTGCTGAAAATGGCATCAGTATTGGTGAAAATCTACATTCAAATTTTGTGCAAAGCGTGGGATTAATGCGCCTGGGGCACTGTCTGCAGTTGGACCAGGCTTTAAATTGGGAGAATGAAGGCATCCAGAAAGCAATAAGCCACTACGAGGAATCCATTCGCAAAGTTGATGTTGTACGCATTCACGTAGAGCCGCTCTGGGGTATGTGTCGGGCTTTAGGCTTTTCAGGGAAGATATTAGAAGCAAAGTCAGTCGCAAGAGAAGCTTTGTCCATTGCAAAGGATGCTGGCGATGAATGGATTGGCATCCTGATTCGACTTTCTCTTGGCGCAAGCCTATACCTGGCGGGTGAATATGATGCTGCAGCCCAGGAGTTGAGCATTGCCGAGTCAAATGCGGTCCGGGTGAAAGACCCATTTTGTACCTGTGCTGCCCGATTGTGGTTGGCTAAAAATGCCTATCAACAAGGCTACAAAAACTCGATGTTGATGTACTTGGAAAAATTATTACCAGATGTGAGGGACCTAAGTTACGAATACCTGGTGACTAGAGCAACATTATTAGGCAGTGACCAACCGGCCGATTTCATTCCCCTGTTGCTGGCTGCCAAAGAAAAGCATATCGAGACCTCACTAGTCAATGACCTGCTTGTGCAATTGGGCTTAGAAGGGATAAATTACCATCCCGGGTACACCCTCTCAATCAAATTGCTAGGTGGTTTTTTTGTCAAAAGAGGCCGACAATTTATATCCGATAGGGATTGGAAACGAGAGAAGGCTAAGTTACTGCTCGAATTATTGGCTGTAAATATGGGCAAGTGGTTGACAAGGGAGCAACTAGCTGTTTATTTATGGCCCGATGTAGATGCCAGTACCGCTGCTAATAATTTCAAGGTAACCTTAAATGCTTTAAACCAGGTTTTGGAGCCAGAGCGGCCAAGGGGAGAAGCACCGTTTTTTATCATAAAACGAGGAGAACAGTTTTCTCTAAATCCTAACGCGGGAATATTCCTGGATGTCAATCTGTTTGAAGAGCTGATCCAGGCGGAGGATATTCAATCTTTTAAAAAAGCAGCTGAATTATACAGTGGAAATTTTCTTCAAAACGAATCTGCCCAGGAATGGTTTATTGCTGAGGAGCAGTATTATTATCAAAAGTATTTAGTTCTGGTTAATAATTTGATTGATCATGCGATGGAAAGCAAGGAATTTGAGGAAGCTTTAGATTTGTGTACGTCCATAATTTCCCGGGATAAATTTAATGAGGGCGCTTACCGGTACCAAATGCAAATTTATCACAACATGGGTAATGATCAATTGGTGCGATTAGTTTATCAGCAGTGTCAACAAAATATAGACCAGGAATTTGGCAGGGAAGTATCCCCGGAAACAAAAAAATTATATGAAAACTTGCTCAACGATAGGCGAGGAGAAGGATAGACGATTTTCTCAAAGAGCAAGCAAAGTCAAAAAAACACAATTCATTAATAAGGTATACTAGGGAAACATCCAGAAATTGGGACTTTTAGGCGAATGAATATTCCTCAATACAAAGAAATATATGACAGCGCGAACTCGCCTGGGCCGGCAGTAGAGGAGATAAAAGCCGTCTTACGAAATAAGGACCTAATGGCCCAATTGATCAAGCGTGACCTAGTGACACGCTACAAGCGCTCTGTCTTGGGGGTTTTCTGGTCTATGTTGAACCCCCTTGGCACAATGATTATTCTTTCACTTGTCTTTTCGCGTATGTTTGATATGCGTGGTGTTTACCCAGCTTACATCCTGACGAATTATGTTGCCTGGAACTTTTTTTCTCAATCCACACAATTTTCTTTAAATACAACCCTATGGGGCAGCGATCTTTTTCATAAGATTTACATTCCACGCACGTCGTTCATCCTTTCCACCGTAGGGACCGGTATGCTTAATCTAACATTTGCATTGGTCCCACTGTTCCTAATCTTGCTAATTACCGGGGTCAGCATTCACCTGACGATTTTATTCTTGCCCCTGGCAGTGCTTATCCTAGCAGCTTTTGCTTTGGGGTTTAGTCTATTGCTTTCCACCCTGGTTGTTTTCTTTCCTGATGTTAACGAGTTTTACCCAGTTCTGTTGACAGCCTGGATGTACTTAACCCCGATTATTTACCCAGAAACGATGATTTCAGATGTGTTGAATGGCTGGTTACTAAGACTAAATCCCCTGTACCACCTGATAAAGATTTTCCGCCTAGTTGTTTTTGAAGGGGTTGTGCCTTCAGGAATGGAATGGTTAGTGGCGGTCATTATCGCGGTTATTACACTCACCGCAGGCTGGGTTGTTTTTACCAGCTCTAATAAGCGATTTGGATATTATGTCTAAAGATCAGTCACTTCCACCGAATCAGAGCACTGCTGTATTCCTTGATGGTGTTTCAGTCATTTACCGTGTGCCTATGGAAAAAATCGCCAGCATCAAGGAATTTGCCATAAAAAAGGTGATGAATAAACTTAAGTATCGCCAATTCCATGCCTTGAATAATATCCAAGTGACGGTGAATAAAGGTGAAATTTTTGGTATTATCGGCAGGAACGGCGCAGGCAAATCGACCTTGTTGAAGGTTATCTCGCGCGTGCTTTACCCAACTAACGGACGGGTTTGGATCAATGGTACTGTGGCCCCCCTGCTTGAATTGGGGGCTGGCTTTCACCCCGAATTGACCGGTATGGAAAACATCTACCTCAACGGTACGTTGCTTGGGCATAGTCGTAAGGAGATTGATCAAAAACGTGATGAGATCATTGCCTTTAGCGAGGTAGGCGATTTTATCCATGCCCCGCTGCGCACTTATTCTTCAGGCATGAATGCGCGCCTGGGTTTCTCAATTGCAACAGCCTGGTCGCCTGATATCCTGTTATTAGACGAGGTGTTGTCAGTAGGGGACACTGCTTTTCGAGAAAAATGTCAAAAACGAATGCAAGAGATTATGCACAGCGGCTCAACGATATTATTGGTTTCACACGATATCGACATCATCAAGTCTACCTGTGACCGAGCAATGTTGCTTGACCACGGCCAGGTAGTTTCGGTTGGTGCAATTGAAAACATTACCGCGGACTACAAAAACCTCTTAGATAAAGGAGAGACTGGCTAAATGGCGAAGCTGGAATTAATTAATACAGAACTTCCAGGTGTAGTACTCCTACAGCCGCAATTATTCAATGACACTCGCGGATACTTTATGGAAGTCTATCGGCAAGAGGCTTTTAAGTCTTTGGGGCTACCTTGTCAGTTTGTCCAGGAGAACCAGTCTGGCTCAGGAAAGGGAATCCTGAGGGGTCTGCATTACCAAATCCAACAAGCGCAAGGTAAACTGGTGCGTGTTTTAGTGGGTGAGGTTTTCGATGTGGCGGTTGATATTCGCAGAAGCTCACCGACATTTAAACACTGGGTTGGGGCTAATTTATCTGCAGATAATAAACAGCAATTATGGATCCCGCCTGGGTTTGCGCATGGGTTTTACGTGCTAAGCGATTGGGCTGAGGTGACTTATAAAGTGACGACTTATTATGCCCCTCAATGGAACCGATCGATACGCTGGGATGATCAAGACTTGGGCATTAACTGGCCCATAAGCTTAAGTGAACAACCGATACTTTCTGCCAGTGATGCCAATGCGCCTAATTTAACCGAAGCTGAGATTTTTGATTAAACTTAAGAGTAGAGGAAAAGAAATATGAAAAATGTACTGGTTACTGGCGGCGCAGGGTTTATTGGCTCGAATTTCATCCACTACTTGCTGGCACATGATCCAGATGTAAAAATTATTAACTTGGATGCGTTAACCTATGCAGGCAGTCTTGAAAACCTGGCTGGCTTATTAGATTCTCAAAGGCACACCTTTATTCAAGGAAATATTGTGGACCGAGAATTGGTCGATCGTATTTTTCACGCGCACCAAATCAATACCGTGGTGCACTTTGCTGCTGAAACCCACGTAGACCGATCTATATTAGATCCGGGCGTGTTTGTTGAAACCAACGTGGTGGGTACCTTCACGTTGCTTGAAGCAGCCCGAAAAGCCTGGTTGGTGGAAAAGACATACCCTATTGACCGGGTACGCTTTCACCATGTGTCTACAGATGAAGTGTTTGGCACTTTGAGTCGCGAAGAACCACCCTTTGAGGAATCCACCGCCTATGCCCCGCGCTCACCTTATGCAGCCTCTAAAGCCTCTAGCGATCACTTTGTGCGTTCATATAAAACGACTTACGATTTGCCGATAACCATCAGTAACTGCTCAAATAACTACGGTCCCCGCCAGTTTCCAGAGAAGCTGATCCCATTGATGATTTTGAATGCTTTGAATGGCAAAGCGCTTCCTATTTATGGGGATGGTATGCAAGTGCGTGACTGGTTATACGTGGATGATCATTGTGAAGCGATTTGGAAAGTAGTCACCCAGGGTAGGGTAGGGGAAACTTATTGTATTGGTGGTGATAACCAACCGCCTAATATCGAGATTGTGCATCATATTTGTAAAATCATGGACGAGATGCTGCCTGGGTCGCCTTACACACCCCATGAAAAACTCATCATGCATGTGCCTGACAGACCAGGGCATGATCGGCGTTACGATATCAAGATAGAGAAAATTGGAAGTGAGTTAGGGTGGGAACCACATTACTCCTTGGAAGAGGGGCTGCGGAAAACCATTACATGGTACCTGGAAAATGACGAGTGGGTGGAGGCTATTACTAAGCAATCTGATTACAGCACCTGGCTGCAGCGCAATTACAGCCAGAGAAAAGGCAAGTAAGGAGAGATTGATCAATGAAAGGAATTATTCTGGCAGGTGGCAAGGGAACGCGTTTATACCCGCTTACCATGGCAATCAGTAAGCAATTATTACCCGTGTATGACAAACCCATGGTGTATTACCCACTCTCGATGTTGATGTTGGCAGGCATTCGGGAAATCTTAGTGATTACGACGCCAGAAGACCAAGCTATGTATCAAAGACTGCTGCGGGATGGGACCCAATGGGGTTTGCGATTCGAATATGCCATACAAGCGGAACCGCGCGGATTGGCAGATGCCTTTATCGTCGGCAAGGAGTTTCTTGCCGGGGAAGGGGCCTGCCTCATATTGGGGGACAACATCTTCTTTGGCCAGGGCATGCCGGATATTCTCAGAGAAGCTGCGCAAATCAAAGACGGCGCTGTTGTTTTTGCTTACCCGGTTAAAGATCCAGAGCGTTATGGTGTGGTTGAGTTTGACGAAGCTGGCCGTGCCATCAGCCTGGAAGAAAAACCAAAGCAACCACGTTCAACGTATGCTGTTCCTGGTATTTATTTTTACGATGCGAACGTGGTGCCTTACTCCGAGGCTTTGGTACCTTCCCCTCGGGGAGAAATAGAAATTACCGATCTCAATAAGCGCTACCTATCAGAAGGTAAATTGCAGGTAAAAGTTTTAGGCCGTGGCGTGGCTTGGCTAGATGCCGGCACGCATGAATCGCTGCTGCAGGCAGCTATGTTTGTGCAGGCTGTGGAAGACAGGCAAGGCATGATGATTTCCTGCGTGGAAGAAATTGCCTACCGCATGGGCTATATTGATAAAGCCCAATTAAGCGCCTGTGCCCAAGAATTGGCCAGTAATGGTTACGGACAATACTTACTGCGATTTTTGGATGGATTGCCCGCATGATGAAGATATTGCTATTTGGTAAGTCTGGGCAGCTAGGCTGGGAATTGAAGCGGACGCTTGCTCCTTTGGGTGAGGTGATTGCCTTGGAATACCCAGATGTAGACTTTACCAAGCCACTATCGCTAGTTGATGTCATTGACACCGTAGAACCAGATTTGATCATTAATGCAGTGGCTTACACCGCGGTGGACAGCGCTGAGACA
The DNA here is from genome assembly GCA_040768105.1 of Anaerolineaceae bacterium. Taxonomy (GTDB): domain Bacteria; phylum Chloroflexota; class Anaerolineae; order Anaerolineales; family Anaerolineaceae; genus JAXGNE01. The sequence goes on along the minus strand of JAXGNE010000015.1, from coordinate 464 downwards.
CACCAACACATTGCCCAATTGATCAATTGTGATTCTGTTGCTGTGTTAGCACAGCAAGCAGCCAGGATGCAAATCCCGTTTATTCATTATTCCACCGATTATGTGTATGACGGCAGCAAGGGCAGCCCTTACATTGAAACAGACCAGCCGAACCCGTTGAATGTTTACGGTGTCAGCAAACTTAGGGGGGATGAAGCAGTGTTGGAGAGTAGTGGGGCAGGAGTCATCCTGAGGACTAGCTGGGTGTATTCTTTGCGCCAGGCAGGTTTCGTCAGCAAGGTGTTGAGCTGGGTAAGGCAGCAGGAAGTACTGCGCATAGTCGAAGACCAAATTAGCGGACCAACATCGTCCAGAATGCTTGCTGAAGCGAGTGCCTTGATGGTTGCCAGGGCTGGTGGATTGTTGTATGATTATTTTAGCGAGTGCGCAGGTGTGTATCATTTGGCAGGCGATGGGGCTTGCAG
>JAXGNE010000014.1:0-151275 GCA_040768105.1 Anaerolineaceae bacterium | reverse complement strand
TATAACATTTTAACTAAGGTTGCTGAGAACACAAACCAAATATTAGGGATTTACATCATGGGCAAGGCTGCCAGCCTGAACGGCGTGCGCGGGGATGTAATTTTGCCCAATGTTGTACATGATGAACAATCTCAAAATACCTTCCTGTTCCAAAATTCATTCACCGCAGCAGAAGTTTCTCCTCATTTGATTTATGGCACAGTGCTGGATAATCAAAAAGCAGTTAGCGTGATGGGTACATTCTTACAAAATGCACAAATCATGGACGTCATTTATCGGGAAGGGTATACAGACATTGAAATGGAAGCGGGGCCATACTTATCCGCTATTTATGAACTCTCACGTCCTAAGCGTCATCCGGTCAACGAGATTGTCTACCTGAATAACTTACCGTTTGATCTCGGTGTTCTTCACTATGCATCTGACACACCAATGACGAAAGGTAAGAATTTGGGCGCTGGTGCGCTATCCTATTTTGGCGTGGATTCCACCTACGCGACTTCGTTGGCAATCTTGAAACGCATTATGCACCTCGAAATGATCAGGGCAATCAAATAAAATAAAGCTGGTGAACTTGAATAGAGTCACCAGCTTAACCAATTAGCTTTAGTTGTTAAACCGAAAGTTGTTCTCTCAGTTTTTCTGCTGTCTCCCGAAACCCGTCCAATCTTTCTTGCTCTTTCTGTACCACATTAGCTGGCGCCTTGCTGGCAAATGGGCTTGTTAATAGTTTTTCCAAGCGCTCAATTTGACTTTGGATTTCATCTAATTCTTTTGCCAATCTTTGATGTTCGACTTCTTTGTCGACCAGGCCTTCCAGAGGAATGAAGACTTTCACTCCAGAGACCACCAATGAAACCATCTCCTCTGGCTTCAATGATTCAGAAGGATTAATCACCAGCTTGTTAGTGTCAATCCCACTCAGCGCAGAAAGGGCATTGGCTTGTAGGGAAAGCGAAGCATCTTTATCGTCAAACATAAATATTGCACTGATTTTTTTATTCGGCTCAACTTTATAATCTGAACGCACGTTCCGAATGGCTCTAACAATTTCCTGAAAAACTTCGAAATCTCGATTGGCATCTTCTTCCCAGGGCTCAGTTGAATCCGGCATTGGCCATTTTGCCACAATCAGGGCTTCTTCCCACCCATTTTCAGGCTTGTAACCTGGGAAGTTTTCAAGACAATTCGCTTTCAAGTAGCCCCACAAAGCTTCAGTCACATAGGGCGTGAAGGGATGGAGCAAACGCAATACCGTATCAAGTACTTCAGCCAGAATGTAAAAGGTGTAATAAGCTGCATCTTTTCCGCCATCCATTTGTGTCTTGGCGATTTCAAGGTACCAATCCGCAAAATCACTCCACAGAAATTCATAAATCTGCCTGCCTGCTTCGCCGTATTGATGATTTTGAAACAGGTTTTCTACATTACGAACAAGCTGGCGTGTTTTACTCATAATCCATTGGTCTGCAAGACTCCACTGGGGTTCCTTCTCTGCTGCTTGAGGAACCTTGTCCAATGTGCCCAGGATAAACCGGCCAATATTCCAAACCTTATTGGCAAAATTCCGGTTAGATTCCACTTTCTTGACCGAGATGTTCATATCATTCCCGGGCGTGGATCCAACCAGCAATGTAAACCGCAAGGCATCTGTGCCATACTCATCCATGACAATGAGTGGGTCAATAACATTGTTTTTCGTCTTGCTCATTTTTTGCCCTTTATCATCACGGATCATGCCATGCAGGTAAACCGTGTGAAAAGGCGCTTTGCCGGTGAACTCAAGGCCATCCATAATCATCCGGGCTACCCAGAAAAAGAGGATGTCATAGCCAGTCTCAAGGACAGAAGTCGGGTAAAAGTATTTATAATCAGGCGTTTCTTCAGGCCATCCTAGCGTTGAAAATGGCCAGAGTCCTGAAGAGAACCAGGTATCCAAAACATCTGGATCTTGATAGATATCATGGCTTTGACAATGGCTACATGCTTCAATATCAACCCGTGATGCCGTCATTTCGCCGCATGCATTACAGTGCCAAACAGGGATGCGGTGCCCCCACCAGAGTTGCCTGCTGATGCACCAATCTTGAATGTTTTCCATCCAATTGTAGTAAACCTTGGTGAACCGCTCTGGCACGATAGTAATCTCCCCATCTTGAACAGCCTTCAAAGCTGCTTCAGCCAGGGGTTGAATTTTGACAAACCATTCTTGTGATATCAAAGGCTCAATAACTTCTCCACCTCTCTGGGAGCGCGGCACGTTCATCATATAAGGCACTTCTTTAATAACTAAGCCGGCTTCTTTCATATCTGCCCAGATGCGTGAACGGCATTCAAAGCGGTCCAAACCCTGGTACGGACCACCATGCTCATTCATGGTAACATCGCGGTTTAGGACACTGATCACCTCAAGATTATGTCTTATGCCTATTTCATAGTCATGCTGATCATGTCCTGGAGTTACCTTCAAAGCACCAGTTCCAAATTCTTTTTCCACATAGGCGTCAGCGACGACTGGGACTTCCCGATTGATGATTGGTACCAGCACCTTTGCGCCGACGAATTCTTGATAGCGCTCATCATCGGGGTGTACTGCTACCGCGGTATCACCCAAGATTGTTTCAGGCCTGGTTGTGGCAACTGGGATGTATCGACCTGAGCCATCTGCCAGCATATACTTGAAGTAATACAAGGTCCCCATTTCTTGTGAGTACTCCACTTCAAGGTCGGAAATGGCTGTCATCAAACCAGGCGACCAATTAATCATGCGAACGCCACGATATATCAGCCCTTTTTCATACAGCCTAACGAATGCTTCACGCACTGCTTTAGACAGACCCTCATCCAGCGTAAATCGCTCCCTATCCCAATCACAGGAAGCGCCTATCCTTCTGATTTGCTTGGTAATGATGCCCCCGTATTTTTCTTTCCATGCCCACATGTGCTCTAGAAAAGCTTCCCTGCCAATATCTTTGCGCTTAATGCCCTGCGCAGCTAGCATTTTCTCTACTTGTAGCTGCGTGGCGATGCCGGCATGATCAGTCCCTGGCACCCACAAGGTCGGGACACCTTTCATGCGGTGATAGCGAATCATGACATCTTCCATGGAAACAAACAGCGGATGCCCCAAGTGCAATTCACCGGTAACATTTGGAGGTGGGATAACAATCACAAATGGTTCGATATTTGGGTCAAAACCAGATTTGTTAGGGTCATTACTAGGCTTGAAAAACCCGCTTTCTTCCCACCATTGGTAGATTTGCTCCTCATGAGCTTTGAAATCATAAGTCTTTGGCAGTTGTTCAGTCATTTCTTCCTCACTCAATTATTCAAAAATAAAAAAACATACTTTCATCCCAGAGGACGAAAGTATGCAACTTCCGCGGTACCACCTCAATTTTCAAAACCTTATTAGGCTTTGAACGCTCTATGACAGGACCATCATCCTGCTCAGCTGTAACGGGCTAACCCGTACTGTTCTAATTTCCACTTAGGATTTCTTCAGTATTTCGCTTGGCGACTTCCACCTTACTTTTCCTTTGGGCTTGCTTTCACCATTGCTAGCCTTCTCTGTCAGGGAGTTTAGATGTACTACTCCAAGAATTTCTTTTGTTTCTAAGGTTAATTTATTATATCTAATCTATTTCCGCTTGTCAAAAGGTCACTTTTTAAATGTTGCAACCTATTTCTACTTATCCATTGAAATGACTTGGTCTTCCCATCGATGCCAGCCACCAAATTTTTCTTCGATGATCTTTTTACCCTCACCAGGTTTGTCCAAACCAAGCAGTTCCAAGTCCGCATCCACCATAATCCGGACTAATTCGTGGAACTTGATTTTCGGCTCCCAACCCAGCTTAGCTTTCGCCTTGCTTGGGTCTGCCAATAAGTAATCAACCTCGGTTGGCCGATAGTATCGTGGATCAATACGCACATACTCTTTCCAATCTAGGTCTAAGTACCCAAAAGCTTCATCCAAAAAATCCTTAACTGAGTGGGCTTCACCAGTTCCAATGACATAATCATCTGGCGTTTCTTGTTGAAGCATAAGATGCATCGCTTCCAAATATTCAGGTGCATAGCCCCAGTCACGTTTGGAGTCTAGATTCCCTAAGAACAGCTGGTTTTGTTTTCCAGCCTTAATTGCTGCAACTGCCCGGGTAATCTTCCTAGTTACAAAGGTTTCACCACGGCGGGGAGATTCATGATTGAATAAGATACCATTGACAGCGTACATCCCGTAACCTTCACGGTAATTGCTTGCCATCCAGAATGAGTATAATTTTGCTGCTGCATAAGGACTGCGAGGGACAAAAGGCGTATTTTCATTCTGAGGGGGTTTGGCAGCGCCAAACATTTCACTCGAAGAAGCCTGGTAAAAACGTGACTGTGCACCACTTTTGCGAATCGCCTCTAAAATCCGGGTTGTGCCCAATCCCGTTACATCCCCAGTATACTCAGGCATATCAAAGCTAACCCTGACATGGCTTTGTGCAGCAAGATGGTATATCTCTTCTGGTTTAGTAGAATAAATCACATCAAGCAGTGTATCAGTTGCTGCAATGTCACCATAGTGTAAAAATAATTTCACGCCATTGCCATTTGAGTGTGGATCTTTATATAAATGATCGATACGCCTGGTGTTAAATGTACTCGTGCGCCGAATTAATCCATGTACTTCATAGCCCTTGCTTAACAAAAGCTCAGCTAAATATGATCCATCCTGGCCTGTAATGCCTGTAATTAGTGCAGTCTTCACAAACAACCTCCTGGTTGAAATAAACAGCAAAAGTATATCCTCATGATTGGAGCCTGTCAAACCACTGAACACCAAATACAGTTGACAGATGAAAGCTTATATGGCATTATAATCGGCGTTCAAGAACGAAAATTCATATGAGACATAATACTTCTTATTCCTTACTGCGTTGGGTTGCCATTGGATTCATCATCATGGCAGGCTTCCTGACCACTGTTGAATTGGTCAGGTATAGCAATATGCGCTCTAGTTTTCCAATAGGAATGAAGATCGCCGGTGTACCAGTGGGTGGTTTAGAATACCAGCAAGCATCAGAAAGATTACTTACTGTTTTCCTCTCACCCATCGAAGTCTATTATGGCGATGATGCAATTCAAATCCGACCAGCTACCCTGGGCTTTGATTTAAAGCTAGAAAGTATGTTGGCAGCTGCTGATCGTCAGCGTGTTACCGAGCCTTTTTGGCAGGGTTTTTGGAAGTATTTATGGAACAGACCTTTTACTTCACAGGATGTCCCCCTTCAAGCAAAATTTGATGATGAACGCATCAGGCTCTTTTTAGAAAATGAAATTGCACCCCGCTACGACCAACCAGCCACACCGCCAATGCCAGTACCAGGGGAAGCCAATTTTTATCCGGGCATGCCAGGTACAGAATTAATTTACGACCGAGCGCTATTACAAATTAAAGACACCCTTTCCTCAAGCGCTAACCGATCCGTCAGATTAACCTATCGACGCACAAATATTCCTAGGGCAGGTATCACCCTTATGGAAACAATGATTAAAGATATTATTGATGCATCCCCGTTTGATGGGGTTGTGGAAGTTTATTTGAAGGACTTGAAGACCTTCCAGACAATAAATTTTGTCTACAGCAAAGTTTACGACGAAGAAATTCCTGTTGACATAGCTTACTCCTCTTGGAGCACCATAAAAATCCCAGTGATGGTCACCGCTTTTCGCCTCCTCGAGGAACCTTACCTTGAAGAAAACCTTGCCTTGATTGAGAAGATGGTTGAATTGTCGGAAAATAATTCTACAGACGAACTAGGTGCAAGAGTGATTGAACAAACATTGGCACCGATTATCGTGACTGAAGATATGCAAAAATTGGGGTTGGAAAATACATTTTGGGCAGGCTTCTTTGCCACTGGCTCCCCGCTATTACAGCGCTACAAGACACCTGCAAACCAGAGAACTGATTACATAACCGAACCTGATGAGTATGCCCAAACTACACCTGCTGATATGGGTTATCTTCTCGAAGATATATATTTTTGTGCTGAAAATAATGGCGGTAGCCTGATTGCTGCCTTTGGTGATCAGATCACACAAAATGAGTGCAAGCTAATGGTTCAATATTTAGCCTTAAACAAAATCGGCGTGCTTATTCAAGCAGGTGTGCCAGGTGGTACCACCGTTGCCCACAAGCATGGCTGGGCTTATGAGGTTGATGATGGGTACATCCACACTATTGGCGATGCAGCTTTAGTTTATACACCCGGCGGAGACTATATCTTAACCATTTTCGTGCACCACCCTGTCCAAGCTGTTTTTGACCCAGTGAACATACTAATGGCCAATATCTCCAGCGCTGTATATAACTATTTCAACTTACAGGCACAATAAACAAAATCCTCTAAGAAATTTCGACCTATAAAATAGATATTAATCTATTAATATTTCTACTTCATCGTCATCATCATTGACATGAATGTAGAAAGGGTTTTCTGAATTTATACCACTATCAATTGATTCAATTATTGAATCAACGGGCATATCGCGAACTTTGGGTATTTTATCTCCCCAGTTGCCTAAAACCCAATGAGTTAATCCTAAAGGCAGCGGTAGTGAAATGTTTATGTTGGTGTGGTCATCTTTTTCGTGAATTTTAAGATGCAACCACTTTGCTTTGCTGCTCAAACTTGCTAAGACCATGATAAATATCCCAAGCAAAAATGGGAACCAGGATAGCCAAAATCCCCAACTTAAACCCTTAGATTCAAAACTGGTATACATCCAAAAGGCACCCATGATGGTCAGCACTAGCCCTACACCAAAAGGCAATAACCACCACAATTTTCTACGCCTTAACTTCATCAAGTCTTGATCATCTCCTGCGATCGGTTTGTCCGAGGAAGTTCCTACATAGACAGACTCAATAACATCCTCAGCTACCCCAGGTTGATCATTATCGTCCAGTAAATCCAAACGAGAGGATTTTGTAAAGGCTTTTATTAACTGCAATCCTTCTTCTGCGGTGATATCACCGTTTTGTACCATATCCAAAATTTTTCTGCGGGCAGGATCTTCTTCTGTCATGTCTACTCACTTATTCTTTTCTAAAGATCTAAATAATTGTTCAGCTTCATCAACGGTGATTTTTTTATCCTGCAGCATTTGCAGTATTAACAAGCGTTCTTCATCGGTTACACTTTTCTGTGCTTGTGGGGCTTGTGTTTCAGAAGACAAAACTGATGCTCCAATAACCATATCCACATGCTCGGAAATATCACTTCCAATTTGAGATTGAATTTCGTCCAGTCTTTTCTGTGCCTCTGAAATTCGTGAAGCAGCCATCTCAGATGCTCGACGCACTTGTTCGTGTATTGTTTCACTGAAGCTTGCAGTGCTGGTATTGAAATGTGCTTTAATATCATCAGCTAAATCACGTGTAACCCAGGGCTCATCAGTAATAATGATATTCCCACCTGCACGGACTTCAATGATAGCCTCGCCGTTACCAAGCACTTGTTCAAACCCTTTACCATTTTTATTGACGATTACGCCACCGACGTTAAAATCCAGAATGCCATCATAAGAGAGAAGAAACTTGACATTCGTCAAATCCGCAGATATATGCATGCGGATATCCCCACCTACCGATATACTGGTTTTCACTGGAATTCCAAATAAGCCAAAATGTGCGTCCCCGCCGATTTTTGTATCAGCGCCAAATGAAAGGTTGTTGCAGGTCAGGTTTCCGCCTATTCTTTGAATAGTCACTGATCCATCTAACCCTTCACCAGATAATTGACCACCTACTTTATTTATGTTTAACGCTTGGCTTCCATTTCTAAGCAGACAATTACCGCCAATTTTTTCAATTACGAGGTTTGAAAATGAATCGGCTACAAAATTCCCACCAATTTTCTCAACAATAGCTTCCCCGCTAATATTTTTAATTGAGCAATTGCCTCCAATTTTTTCAATGCGCGCCGTCGATGCCCCGGAAATTACCACATTCCCGAGTACTTTTTCACACTGCAGAGGACTTTGGAGAGAATTAATGTGCAGTGAGCCTAATGCCTTTTCAATGGTAACCTCTAAATTAGCAGGCACCTGTAAATCACAGCGGTCCATGGCAGTAATGAAAATCACATCACCGGTTTGCATAATAGTGATCGTATCCCCGGTTTTTCCAGTGACAAATAAGGTATCGCCTTCTATGCCGTCCAGGTTTATGTTGCCATAGGTTTTAACTTTCAGGCTGCGGATGGCTTCTGTTATTGGTATTTTCCTCTCAAACATAATAAACCTCAATTCGTGTCCATCTGTAATTCTAATTACTTATATATTATCACGCTTTTTAATTTTGTCAAGTGATATTTCAATAATATTTACGTTATATTTTTGATTATTTAATCTTATTAAGTTCAAGTTACATAATATTTATATTTTAATTCTAATTTTTACTGAAAATCAAGAGTCATAGAATTGTATCAACTGCAACTTTTACCAACCTTTTTTTACCTGAATTGACTAGTCAAATAATTATTTACTTTTAATGCCTTTAGAAGGCAGAGACTGAGAATTATGGTTGAGGCTTGTTCTGAAATACAATCGGGATAATTAGAAATGCCAATAAATTGAGCAGGGCAATAATGAGAAACGTGAAACTGTAGCCAGCAAAATCAACCAACATACCGGATAAAGCCAATCCAATGCCTGTCCCAATATTTGCCACGGCCATCAGTATAGAAAACATTGAAGCAGCAATTCGCGGGTCGGTCTTTTGCATGGATAGCGCAAAATAAACTGTCTCATAGTAACCAAATGCAATCCCAAAAATGATCACTATCACGACATATGCAAAGGCACTCAAAGGCAAGAGATACAAAAGAATAGAGGCTAACGAAACAAATATGGCCAGTAAGACTGAGCGCCGTTGACCCATATTATCGACAAACTTACCCCCAGCCAGGCCGCCTAATACAACCCCAATACCCCAATACATCGTGTAAAGGCCTAATCTTTGCGGGCCAAAATTAAAAATAGACTGCAGGTATGGATTGACAATTTGGTTCGTCGCATTGATGATCAAGGAGTATAACGCGCCTAAGACCGCAAGTGCAATTATCGGGGCAGTTTTGATTGCAGAAAATGCCCGCCAATCGAATTCTTTATCCTTGGTTCTTTCAGCTTCGCGCTGAGAGAAAACAAACAACAGCGGTATTAGACTGACCATAGCCAAAAACCAAAACGTAAGCTTCCATGATGTTGTTTCAACCAACCAGCCAATTACCGCTGAGATGATGACAATGCCTAAAGCCCTGCCACCCACCATAAACCCTTGGATTGTTCCCTCTTCTTCCTTTGGCGTTGTATCTAGGGCAAGGCCATCTGTCGCTGTATCATATAATGCCATGCCAGTCATCAAGATCAAACCAATAAATGCATAAAGCCAAAATGAGGTCGCCGGGTTGACAAAAGGTACCAGGACAAGACAAAGCGCTTGGACGATCAGACCTATAATGATATATGGTTTGCGATATCCGAAGCCAAGCAAGTTGACCTTATCACTTAACATACCCAGAAATATTTTAAATACGAACGGGATCATTGAAATTCCGCCCATAATGCCAATTTGCGTTAACGGGACATTAAATGAAAGCAGGTAAATGGCATTTAAAGCGGTGAAAAAGCTCAGAATTGCCCCCTGGACGAAATACATCAGGCCAAATAACGTGTAGCGTTTCGCTTTGTTCATCGTCATCCTCGCAGCATTGCACAATTTTGAATATATTACCACTTTTCGGCTTATTGACGGGGTTTTATAGGCTGCGGTATAATTTCAGGCGCAAGCCCCCGTAGCTCAATGGACAGAGTGCCTGACTTCGAATCAGTCGGTTGCGTGTTCGAATCACGCCGGGGGCATTTTATTTTAAGACTGCCTTCGAATCCCCATTAGGGGACTGTGTCAGTCGGTTGCGTGTTCGAATCACGCCGGGGGCTTTTTATTTTTAAAATATTATCGGTTGCGTGTACCTCGCGTAGCACACCTGTAAAGGTGCAAAAGGGTATGATATTCGAATCACGCCGGGGGCATAACTGTTAGTTACACCAGGCTAACCACACCATTTTTGTATTGAAAGGCACACTTGAATCGCAAACTTCAGCTGAGATTGGTAACCTGATCTGTCAAATTACCTACTTGTCAATTGATAGTCCCGGCAAGGCAAACCCAGAATTGATTGTCCAAGCCGATATGTCACTTTAATGTTACTCTGAGCCTTGTATGCCCACTTCGGTGGCGTTTAATAATCGATACCCAGCCAAAATTACCCCCATACTGATCCAATAGTAAGGCAAGCCAAAGCTATCCAAACTAAAGCCTTCCAACACAAAAGCGATCAGAAACAATTCACCAAACCAACCGAAACTGCTTATTAATGCAGTCGCTTGCCTTTCTAATTTTCGCGCACAATGCCAGTGTAGGTAAATCCAGGTGATGAAAAACGAAAAACCGATGATCCCTGTTTCTGATAAGAGCCTCACCCACAGGTTCTTGGCATTGGGAATGAAGTTCTCCCGGATCAACACACCAGCAATTTCGGTTAACTGGTAGCCGAAGCTGTCAAAAGTTTCCTGGAAGAAATAACCTGAGCTTCCCAAGCCAACGCCAAGCCAGGGAAATAATTGGAAAACACGGAAACCGGCCATCCAATAAATCAATCGCTCAGCAAAAATCAGCTTACTGGCCCAGCCCAAGACTCCAAAGCGCTGCAACTGTGTGATGTTGAATAGGTCTCTCATCCGGGTATCTAATTTCGTAAAAAGCACCCCGGCAACGATCACGCTTGATAGCATTATCAGCAAAAAAACAAACCAAAAACTAACTTTTATCGCAACACTCTGCCATTTTAATATCTTGCTTTTTCGTTTTGAGAATACCTTATCGGTAAAGGATTGTGAGAGGTGATTCATAAGACGCATAAAGAGGTAGGCAATGATTGCTAAGGTTGCCAGCCAGCCAATTCTGGACAAAGAGAGGAACAACACAAGTAAGCCAAAAATCAGCAGGATGTTTTCAAAGCTAATTTTCCAGAACAACCTGCGATGTGCAGAGTATTTTTTCAGGCTGAGCCCAATCCAAAGCGGCAGGTAGAGCAGATTAATCTGGTGAGCCAGCCAGGAAGGTTCTAAAGCAAAGCCTGTCACCCGTGCACGAAATAACATCCCTGAAGTTGAAATTAACCCTTGTATATTCCTCAGCCATTCAGGGTAGGTATTAGTCGTATACCAGAAAAAGGCCTGAACCAGGCTGTAAACTAAAATGACAGCGCCTGAATAGTTGACAATCCTGATGAATTGTTGAAATTTATGTTCCGAATCCAAGTAAAACAAACTAACTAAATAGAAAAAAAGGCCTACCGCGAGGGTTACCCAACTGCTGATGGCATTATCAAGTGGCGAGATATCACGAAAACTGGGGATCGGTAAGAATACCGATAATAGACTTGATACCAGGGCAATAATCACAAATACTAGTAGCGGTAAGGCCTGAACAGGCAGGATTTGGTGGCGAAAAAACCTAGGTAAGAACCAAACCAACACCAAGATGAGAAGAAATATGGCGGAAAGCGGCGCAACTGAGGTGCCGCCCATTGCTCGAGAAAGTATTGGAAGGCTGGTGATTGGCAGTAAGCCGATCAATAACATCCAAGAAATATTCGTAATATTTCTAAGCCATTTTTGAGTCAAACTACTGCTCTCTTTTTTGAGGTCTGGTTTCTAAAATGATCAAGGCTGTGATGAACCCAAGCCCACTGCCTGCCAAAATCAAAGCGCCTCTGGAATAGCGAAGGGGTTGTGTGGGTACTTCAGCCTCTTGGTATTGGCTGATATTCAAATCAGAAGATAAGCCCAGGCTAGCACTTTTAGCGGCTGCTATTTGAGCTGTAGTGTAGGTAATTTCAGCGACCAATTCATCCTTCTCCAACCCACAATAAGACCCACACTCAGATTCAGTTGTGTTTGAAAGGCAAGTTTCCAAATCAGCTTGGTAAACTGACAAGCTATCCATAATGAGGGATTGCTCATAAGCATCGTTAAGCTTCTCGTAAAATATTATCCCCCAAGTGTTGGCGATACGGGCGGCAACCTGCGGATCAGTCCATTTTACCTTTATCAAGGTGCTCATCAGCCTGCGCTCCACCGAGGTGATTTTCTTTAAGACTTCAAGCGTTAGTGGATTGCCTTGAGTCGCTTCCACCGAGATCAACTCATCAACAACATCAGGATGAAATACCAGGTCACCAACATGATTAATTGCCGCATCCAACATGATCTCGGTTATTTCTTCTGTCATGCTGATGCGCATGTTCGTCGTGACCATAAAGGTAGCTTCGTAAACTGGTTCAATAAAAAAGCTAGCAAGGTACCCTGTAAGGCTGCCAATCAGCATAAAAATTGGTATGATCCACCAAAGTTTCAGGGTGCGTTGAGTAACAATTTCTAGCTTGTAGTCTTCTGAAGAAGTAATTTTCACAAAACCTCCGGTTATTTTAAGATTTTATCATTATTAACCAGATTTTTTATAGACCATAATGAATCGCTGATATTGATGAGCTGCAAATAATGAGTGAGTACGGAATTGTCCAAGAATAATTAATCTCTCAAAACAATGAAAACCTTTACAAAATTTACCAATAGAAATGCAAAGTACTCAATTTAACCTTATTTCATTATTTTCCCTTATAATAATTTTGTATGCATTTCACTTTATTGAATTTAACACAATACACAAGAGTCAAATTCACTTTATTAAACAGGAGGTTTTAATGGAAAAAATTGGTGATTTATTCAAAAGCAGTGATTGGAAGAAAGAGAAACATGTACCTGTAATTGAATGCCCTGAGGAAGTAGCAGCTGGAGAGTTATTCCAGGTCAAAGTTACCTTAGGCAAAGAAATACCCCACCCAAATACCACAGAACACCACATCCGCTGGATTCAGCTATTCTTCATGCCCGAGGGAGATAATTTCCCCTATCAAATTGGCCACTTTGAGTTTAATACACATGGTGAATCAGTCAAAGGAGCAAACGAGGGTCCAGTTTATGCTGAGCCAAAAGTAATTGCAGATTTTAAAATTAAAGTATCTGGAAAATTTTTCGCCATGGCTTACTGCAATATTCACGGCCTCTGGGAAGGTTCAACGGCAATTACAGTAAAGTAAGTAACTTATTCAATATCAAAATAGAAATATATTTACTAAAGGAGATTTATAATGCCAGAATTTGGGTCACCTTTTTCAGGATTAAAAAATGATCGTAAATTAACTCATGAGGAGCTCGTTCGAGCAATTAGATTCATGATCGCTGCAGAATACGAAGCCATTCAACTTTACATGCAGTTAGCTGAATCAATTGATAATGAATTAGCAATCGAGGTACTCAAAGATATTGCTGATGAAGAACGCGTTCACGCCGGTGAATTCTTACAATTGCTAAGGGAACTTGATCCTGAAGAGGAAAAATTTTACGAAGAAGGCGCTAACGAAGTCAAGGAAGAAATCGGGAAGTAATCTTTTCAGTCCAATTTTCGAAGAGGTTGAACGCTTCATAAATAGATACAGCATGCAACAATAAGGTGCTGACGAATGCATATGTGAAGTGTCTACTTCAAATGTGTCAAAGGCAGTCACTTTTTCTCGTTTATATATATTATGAATCAGGCTAACGCACACCATCTTTTATCTGTAAATTGTGACCTTGGGGAGGGACCGCTATGGCACCCAAGCGAGCATTGTCTTTACTGGGTAGACATTGAAGTAGGCCATATCCACAAGTATTTTCCTGGGACGAAAATTCATGAGACCTATCATTTAGGCCTTTCCATTGGTGCGCTGGGATTTCGGGAACAAGGTGGCTTGATTTTAGCAACCGGACAAGGCTTTGCTTTTTGGGACCCAAAAGTAGGCAAGCTAGAATTGCTCATTAATCCTTTGGCAGGCAAACCCGGTGTAAGAATGAACGATGGCAAAGTTGATCCAGCTGGTCGGTTTTGGGCAGGGAGTTTAGATCATAGTGGCAATGGCGCGCTTTACCGCTTTGACCCGGATTTAAGTTGTCACCAAATACTGAGTAAAATCACCATTTCCAACGGCTTAGATTGGAGCCCAGACCAAAAGACATTCTATTATACCGATTCTGCTGACCAGGCGATATATAGCTTTGAATATGACCAGGATTCAGGCTGCGTCAAAAACCGCCAAATCTTTGTGCATATTCCCTCAGATATCAGCCAGATAGTACCTGATGGATTGGCTGTAGACGCTGAAGGATACATCTGGAGCGCTTGTTGGGATGGCGGTAAGGTCATCAGGTACAATCCGTTGGGAGAAGCCATATTTGAGCTTATCCTGCCTGTATCCAGGGTCACATCACTGACTTTCGGTGGCGAAAACCTGGACGGACTATTCATAACCACAGCCGCAACAGGGTTAAACCCAGATCAATTAGATAAAGAGCCGTTGGCTGGTGATTTGTTTTACTACAAAACGAATACCTTTGGCAAACCGGCTTCGTTCTTCAGAGGATAAAAAAATCACTCTTTCGATTTTTGAAAGAGTGATTTGACTATTTATGTCTTTTAGCAACTAATCTGCCCACTCAGTGTGGAATACACCCTCTTTATCTACTCTTCGATAGGTATGCGCGCCAAAAAAATCTCTTTGAGCTTGGGTTAGGTTAGCAGGCAATCTTTCCGATCGATAAGCATCAAAATAAGACAAGCAAGCTGCTAGAGCATAAACGGGAATGCCTAACTTTACACCAGTCGTGATGACCTCTCGTAAAGCCGCTTGTCCCTTTAATACAACCGCTTTAAAGGCTTCATCCAACATTAAATTCAGCAGACCTATGTTGCGCTCATAGGCAGCCATGATGTCATCTAGCAAATCAGCCCGTATGATACAGCCTGCCCGCCAAATGCTAGCAATCGTTTTCATGTCCAATGCATAGTTGAATTCATCAGAAGCTATCTGCATCAACCCAAAACCTTGGGCATAACTGATCACCTTGGCTGTATAGAGTGCTTCCTCAAGCTTTTCAACAAACACTTCCGGGCTGCCTGTATAAGTTTCTTTTGGACCATAAAGTTCTTTGCTGGCAGCCAAACGTTCGGTTTTTAGGGCAGAGATAATCCTGCTTACAACGGCTGCATTGATCGTATTAGTCGGTGCGCCTAAGTCAAAAGCTGTTTGGCTGGTCCATTTTCCAGTACCTTTTTGCTGAGCTTCATCAAGCACTAAATCTACCAAAGCTTCGCCTGTTTCAGGGTCAATTTTCCTGAAAATTTGCGCTGAGATCTCAATCAGGTAAGAATGTAACCTACCATTATTCCACTTTGTGAATATTTCTGCCAACTCATCAGCTTTAAGGCCTAATCCCCGCTGCATCAAGTCATATGTCTCGGCAATTAATTGCATGTCTGCATACTCTATTCCGTTATGTACCATCTTGACAAAATGCCCAGCGCCCTTCGGACCGATATAAGCAACGCAGGGGGTGCCATCTTCAGTCTTTGCAGCAATCGATTTAAGGATTGGCTCCAAGGCTTCCCAGGCTTCTATTTGCCCACCCGGCATAATACTCGGCCCCCAAAGCGCACCTTCCTCTCCGCCTGAGACGCCAGTACCAATAAAGCGGAACCCTTCACCTTCCAAAGCAGTGTTCCTGCGCTCTGTATCAGAAAAGAGGGAGTTGCCACCATCAATTAGGATATCGCCTTGCTCTAAAAAAGGTTTGATCTGGTCAATTACCAGATCTACCGGTGCCCCAGCTTTGACCATCAACAAAATCCTGCGTGGTTTTTCTAACACTTGCATTAATTCTGAATATGAGAAAACCGGGATAATATTTTTGCCTTTAGCAGGACCTTCAACGAAATCTTTTGTTTTTTCTGTCGTTCGATTATAGACTGCAACAGGAAAGCCATTGCGTTCCATATTTAACACTAGGTTTTGACCCATAACACCTAAACCTACTAAGCCAATTTTCGCTTTATCCATCAGTAATCCTCCGTGTTTTAATTATTGGTTCTCCAAGTAAGTATGACAATTTTATAGCTGGAAATATTCCGAAATTGATTTTATCATGGTCGGTTTATTTATAAAAAAAGTTAAACTAAAAATAACTTTCTGTAAAAATTTTTTTTAAAGTTTCACTGAGAAATTGAAAAAAATTGATGGCAGAGAGGAGCCTAAAGCTATTTAGTCTTCGTAACGACCAGACTTGTCAAATCGCCCACGATCATGTGTGTTCAAGATCTTCTTCCGCAATCTCAAACTCTTTGGAGTGACTTCCAGCAGTTCGTCTGGGCCGATGTATTCGATCATCTCATCCAAACTCATATCTCTCGGTGGCGTTAGTCTTTCATCCAAGTCACGAATGGATTGCCTCATATTAGTTAAATGCTTCTTTTTACAGACATTGACTGACAAGTCTTGCGACCGTTGGCTTTCGCCAACCACCATTCCTTCATAGACATCCACGCCAGGCCCTACGAACAAGGAACCGCGTTCTTCCGCATTCTTTAAACCAAAAGTAGATGTTACACCGGTTTCCCTTGCAACAATTGAGCTAGATTGCCTGCTGGTAATTTCATCTGCCAAGGGCATGTTTGCATAGAAAAAGCTATTCATTGTGCCCCTACCCCTGGTGGCGGTTAAAAACTTATATCTAAAACCTAAAAGTCCCCTGGTAGGGATTATGTAAGTCAGATGCACAGTGCCATCAGGGTTGTTCATCATGTTTTCCATTCGACCGCGGCGCTCGCCCAACATTTCCACAACTACACCAACATAATCAGGATCGACATCTACATGCACCTCTTCATAAGGCTCTGTTTTTTGCCCGTTTTCAGCGATCATGATAATAGCTTCTGGTCTAGAGACCTGGAATTCATAACCCTCTCGGCGCATTGTTTCGATTAAGATTCCCAAATGAAGTTCACCCCTGCCTGATACTAGGAATACATCGGAGCTTTCTGTCGTTTCAACGCGCAAAGCGATATTCGTACGCAATTCTTGCATCAAGCGTTCACCGAGCTTTCGGGATGTACTCCATCTTCCTTCCCTGCCAGAAAATGGGGAGGTATTGACGCCAAATGTCATTTGAACAGTCGGTTTTTCTACATGAATAACTGGTAAAGCGACCGGGTTATCAATATCAGCCAGTGTTTCGCCTATAGCAATATTCTTTAATCCTGCAATTGTAACAATATCACCTGCTTCGACAATGGTGACAGGGATCTTTTCTAAGCCTTGAAAGGTAAAGAGATATCTTGCCGAATCTGCTAAGACTATGCCGTCATGCTGAATCCTTGCAATGGATTGGCCTGCTCTAACCTTTCCAGACTGAATTCTTCCTAATGCTGTCACACCGCTGTATTCATCATAGCCCAAATTTGTAACTAACATTTGAAAAGGCGCATCAGGGTCTACAACCGGACTTGGGATAAACCTCAAAATGGTATTAAATAAGTATTGCAAATCATTTTCTAATTCAGGTGTCGGGCCTGATCTACCATCGATGCCATTTGCGTAAACAATTTGGAAATCCGCCATCTCTTCCGAAGCGCCAAGTTCAATGAATAAATCAAAAGTTTGGTTTAACGCCCGGTCTATATCAGCATCTTTCCGATCTAATTTATTGATCACAACAATAGTTTTTAGGTTTTTTGCGATTGCTTGCTTTAGCACAAACCTGGTTTGAGGTTTTGGGCCCTCAGCAGCGTCCACCAGGAGCAAGGTGCCGTCCACCATATTCATGATGCGTTCCACTTCACCGCCAAAATCAGCATGGCCTGGAGTATCCACAATATTGATCTTAACTAATTCGCCAGTGCTTGGATCAGGTATGGAGATGGCTGTATTTTTTGCTAAAATTGTTATGCCGCGTTCTCTCTCCAAGTCATTGGAATCTAAAATACGCTCTTGCACTTTTTGGTTTTCCCTAAAAATCTTTGCCTGTTTGAGCATAGAGTCAATTAGCGTCGTCTTGCCATGATCAACATGGGCAATGATGGCTAAATTTCTGATATCACTTCTGTTTATGAGCATAACTGACCTTCCAAGCGTGGAATTATACATTAATCTAATTATCAAATATTAAGAATTGGTTATTAATTTTCGATTTAAATAAAAGTAGCCTGGTTTACCAGGCTTAAATGAGAAATGGATGGCTTAACTTTCAATCACCTTAAAGAATAAAGGTAGTTTTTCTACGGGCTTATCAGAAAAAGCCACAGCCTTTATCAATTTTTCGACGACCTCTTGGAGATGTGTATCATCATTGAGGTGAACCTCGAACAAATCCTCCCCAGCTTCTTGGTAATCGCCTACTTTTGCATGGACCAAAATGCCCACTGCAGGATCAATTACATCTTCCTTCTTAGCCCTGCCAGCTCCAAGCATAACAGCGGCTTCGCCCACTTCTTTCGCATCAATCACCTTAATCCACCCTGCTTGCTTACTCTGCACTTTAATAACCTGGTCTGCTGAAGGTAACTTTCCCAACACATCAATAAATGAGACATCACCTCCTTGAGCAACCACTAACTCGCGTAGCTTATCGAAAGCCTTTCCATTTGAAATAACTTCTTCTACCAAGCCTTTCCCATGCGCCAGGCTCTCAGTCTTACCACCTAAAAGGAGCATATAACTGGCTAACAAATAACAATGTTCAAGGTAATCTTCTGGCCCTAATCCTTTAAGAGCAAGCACAGCTTCCTTTAACTCCAAGGCATTTCCAACGGCACACCCTAAAGGCTCATCCATATTCGAAAGGACTGCAATTACCTTTCGACCGCTCAATTTTCCAATAGAGACCATCAATTCTGCTAGTTCACTGGCTTCTTCTAATGTCCGCATGAATGCCCCACGTCCTACTTTTACGTCCAGCAGAATCGCCTTGGCACCAGCTGCAATTTTCTTGCTCATCACCGAAGAGGCAATTAGCGGGATAGACTGAACAGTGCCGGTCACGTCTCTCAATCCATATAGTTTTCCATCCGCAGGGGCAAGATCCATGCTCTGACCGGTAATAACAATGCCAATTTTACCCAATTGATTCAAGAATTCCTTTGTGCTTAGATTTACACGATAGCCTGGAATAGACTCGAGTTTGTCAAGTGTGCCCCCGCTGAAACCTAAACCTCTACCAGACATCTTACCAACTGGCAGCCCACATGCGGCTACGATTGGTGCAACAGTGATGGTGGTTTTGTCACCCACACCACCGGTTGAGTGTTTATCCACCGCATAAGGTACTACGCTCGAGAGATCAAGCTGTTCACCGGAATTAGCAATACTTAGGGTTAGATCAGTGGTCTCCTGGTCTGTCATGCCATTCAATAATACTGCCATAGCCCACGCGGCAGCTTGATAATCGGGGATTGTACCCTTTGCGTAACCCTGAACAAAGAAGTCTATTTCTTCTTTGGTCAACTCTTCTTTGTCTTTTTTCTTGATAATGATATCAACAGCACGCATGTTAACCTCCACAAAACCTGGTTAAAAAAATTGTATTATAGATTAACCTTTTTGGCTATTCTGTAATACAACTTTTTAAACTGGATGAATTTTTTAACTACCGCTTCAAAGAAATGGTTACCTTCCGAAATGGTTCTTCCCCGGTTGAGTGTGTTTCCACATTGGGATTATCACGCAGCTCCATATGAATGATTCGGCGTTCGTTAGCTGGCATTGGCTCAAAGTACTGACTGCGCCCAGTCGTAGCAACCTGGTCAGCTAAACGCCTCGCCAGTTTTCGCAGTTCCATTTCCCGCCGCTCACGATAGTTTTGCACGTCAATTTGAAGTGGAACCCAACGATTCAAACGGTTGCCGAGCATAAGGCTTGCAATATATTGAAGTGCATTTAGGGTTTCAGACTTTCTGCCAATCAGGAAGCTCAAATCATTGCCTTTGATATTTACAGAAACAGGTGCAGTATGTGTTTTATCAGCTTTTCCATACTTAGCTTCAATTTCGGCTTTGATACCCATCTTCTCTAGTAAGTCATGAATGACTTCCTGGGCACTGATAAGTGTTTGATCAGAAAGCTCCAGAGTTTCTTCAAAAGCATCTTGGAAGTTTACATCCTCAATAGCTATTGTTTGACTATCTTCTTTCTCTTCAATGGCAGGTTCATTAATAGGTTGGGTGTCTTTCACAATTAAGCGCACACGGGATTGTCTCGACATGAGTTTAAACAAATTTTTCTTGCCTTCATCGAGAATTTCTATATCCACATCCGACTTGCTGACGCCAAGCTCTGATAAACCTTTTTCTATTGCTTCCTCAACGCTTGGGGCAATAACTTCAAGCATTGTTCGATTACTACTCATAATTACCTCGATTTCTAACAAATTACTTTCGTTTCATTTTAGGGCGTTGTTTTTTAACCGCAGATCTCGCGGATGGTTTGTTGATTTTCACTGGTTCAACCACAACTTCGTCTTCATCATCCTCAAAATCATCAATAACAACTGGTTTAGCAATTTGGGCTGATTTTGGTTTTTCCTCAGCTTTTTTGTCTTTGATAAAAGGGAAAATATTCGACCAATTAACTCGACCCTGTGCTGAATATTGAACAATTGTGGCAACATTGCTCACTAGGAAGTAAAGGGCTAAACCGGATGCCAGCGAGTATGCCATCCACCCCATCAGTAGGGGCATGTAAATATTCATACTTTTGGTCATAGCTGCGGCCTGGTCATTCCCTTGTGATGGCGGGGTCATTAATTTCGATTGCAAGAAAGTTGTCGCAACCACAACAATGGCTAGAATAGGGATTGGAAAGCCAAATAAAGTTAGACGTTCTGGTTGCCCTAAATCCATCCAAAGAAAGCGGCTTTGAAGCGGTATGACTTTGGAGGTATCCAGGAAATTATAGACTAGACGCTCTAAGTTCAGTAATTCAAAAGGTGTGGCTGCCATTGCCTTAGTAATGCTTTGATAAAGACCGATAATGATCGGAAATTGTATCAACGTAGGCAAACAAGAACCCAAAGGATTGATTCCAAGCTCTTTATATAACTTCATCTGTTCTTGGGCTAAACGTTCTTTGTCATCCTTGTATTTTGCCATCATCTTTTTATAGCGAGGATCATCCTGCAGGGATTGCATGGACTTTGTTGCCTTAAGTTGTGAAGCAGTCAGCGGGTATGTCAGTGCTTTGATTAGTAATGTAAATAATATAATTGCCAAACCAAAATTTTTTACCACCATGGTTATGGCAAGTAAGACGTTTGTAAAGGGTTGAATAATAATCGTATCCCACATAATCAGGGTCTCCTACTTTGCTGGTTGATAAGACCAGATCTGATTTCCATTTTGATCAAAGGCATAAAGCAAACTATCGCTTTTGAATGCAGCAATAACAATAACATCATTTGACAACACAGGTGTTGTGTACAATTCGCCGCTTATATTTCTCGTCCAAAGTGGATTTCTTTCGTAATCAAATGCCCGAACAGTGCCATCTTCCATCACAGTGACAAATCCGCCTTCGATGGCCAATAAACCACCCATAGTTTTTCCACCTGCTTCAATGGTCCAATTGAAGCCACCTGTTTTAGGCTCCAGCGAGATGATTTTGCCCGTTTCATCGGTAAAAATCAACTGGCCTTCTTGTAAAATTGGGGCTGCCCAAACGCTGGAAATTGTGCTATCTTCTGGATATCGCCAAGCTATCTTTCCGCTCTCGGCATTAATTGCTACCATTTCTCTACCAAGGCTACCAACAAAAAGTAAACCGGTTTCTGGGTCAAACAAAGGGGAAGCATTAATAGCTCCGCCTAATTGAACTTCCCACAAAAGCTCCCCTGTCTTTAATACTAAAGCGTAAACCTTATGATCAAGCGATCCAAAATAGACAGTCTCACCTTCAACAATGGGTTGTCCCCAGAGCGCAAAGTCCTTTTCGAATTTCCAAAGAAGTTGGCCAGTTTCATCCAAAGCATATAAAGATCGATCGCTACTGGGGGCTAAAATTATGTCTCCCGCAGCTTTAGCTTTGCCGATAAACCAACCCTTTGCTTGATCAAATGTCCATACTTCAGCACCATTGGAGCTATTTAACTTATGGAATTTATTAGACAGATCCCCCACATAAAGCGCATCCCCGTCAACCTCAGGAGGAGCATAAAAGACGACTTGGATATTCCCTTTGGAAGGGTAACGCCAAACCTCCGAGCCCGATGCTGTATTCACACCATAGACATACTGCTGGAAGGCCACAAAAACCTTGTCTTCTCCAGCTGTCAATCCCGGTGTGCCTACCGCCCGCGGTCCCATAGCACAACTGCTGAGAACCATAGCTAGGGCTAAGGTAACAATAACTAAAATGATTCTTTTCCTTTTCATATACTTCTATTTCCTTTATTAAGGTACGGGATCAATCCCGCCAGGATTAAACGGATTACACCGAAATACACGCTTGATTGAAAGCCATCCCCCTTTGAAAACACCATACTTATAAACTGCCTGGTAGCCGTAATGTGAACAGGATGGATAAAAACGGCAAGTGTCTGGTGGCAGTGAGGGAGAGACTACTTTTTGATACAAACGAATAAATATCAAGAGAACCCACCTGGGTAAGTTTGCCAGGTTAAAGGGCAAATCTTTAAGAGATTTGTCAACATAACCTTCTACTAGGTCTCCCGTTTCAATAGACATTTCGCTATTTGGGTTCATTTAATAGCTTGCTTTCCATTAATAGCTTTTTTGTGGTGTTTTTAATCTGGTCAAAGGTAGCTTTTAGCAATCCTTGTCGAGCAATCAGCACCAAATCATGACCTTTTTCTAGATCTTTTATAAAATCAGACATTGCAGCTCGTAAAAGCCTTCTGCACCGGTTGCGTTGCACAGCCCCACCTACAGAGCGACTTGCGATAATAGCACAACGAATTGATTGTTCTTGGTTTGGTAGCATCATCAAAACAACAAGCGGGCTTGCATATGATTTTCCCGCTTGTCGAATTTGTTGAATCGCTTTTGAACTCCGCAGACGAAAACGTTGTTCCACGTTTCATCCCAAATCAAAACCTTACCTAACAACAGGAATCGAAAAGCTTACCAACGAATGCGTTTGGTCGAGTTATTTGCTTTTGGAGTTAATTGGTAACGACCTTTTAACCGACGGCGTTTAAGAACTTTTTGGCCATCGGCTGTAGCCATTCGGGCTCGAAATCCATGGACGCGCACACGGTGTTTTACTTTGGGTTGATATGTTCTTTTTGTCATTATCTTTCCTTTCGATCATTCTTATACGATCTGCTAAATTCTCTCTATGGAAAATTTGTCATACTTAATAATTAGCAAACTAATAAGAATGTTACTGTTTAAGTTAACCAAGCAATTTTACCCAATATCTGGAAAACGTCAAGTCAGTGTTTGGTCGCAAAATGGAAATCTTTGCTTGAATCAACAATAATCCTTATGATTAACCCATTCTATCCTACGATTTCACCAATCATACCGCCGTGATGATCTAATTCATCAAGTCTGACTAGTGAAATTCTATTCCGTAGGTCTTCATTGCTTTCTGCAAGGGTACGGATATAATTATCTGTCAACCCAGATAAGTATACCTTGCCATTTCTGTCTTCAAACTTTTCCCACAATACATGTGTGATTTGCTTAAGACTCTTCTCAAAAAATCTCTCTTGGCTCTTAGCAATTACATCCCGCATAATCAGGTTGCGTCTTTTCCTCTTAGCGGAATCAACCTGGTTAGGTAGTGTAGCCGCAAATGTCCCAGGCATCGCAGAATAGCTAAACACATGCCCGCCTGAGAATTGCATCTTAGTTACAAATTCAACAGATTCTTGAAAATCTGCGTCAGTCTCACCTGGAAAACCAACAATAATATCCGTTGTGATTGCTATGCCTGTAATTTCCTCACGAGCTTGATCGATAAGTGTTTGGTAAGCTGCTGGTTTAATGCGGCGTGCCATCCTCTTAAGAATTTTCTCTGAACCACTTTGAAGAGGGATATGAAGGTGTCGGCAAAGTCTTGAATCTTTCCATAATTCAAATACTTCTGGGTATAAATCCCAAGGTTCGATCGACGATAACCTTATTCGCGCAAGGCGTTCATCTTCCAGGATTGAAGCGATCAAATCCCCAATCCGTTGTTTTGGTTCCAAGTCCTTACCCCAAGACCCAAGCTGAACACCGGATAGGACTATCTCTTTAACTTCACCCTCTATGGCGGCATTGACTTCTTTTTTTATCATCTCGAAAGGCAGGCTTTTAGATTCTCCTCGGGCAATCCGGGTTATGCAATAGTTACAGTGTTCGTCACAGCCATCTTGCACTTTTATGAAGGCCCTCGTTCTTTGGCGGTTGCCAGGTATGGGGTGGCGTCTGTACTGGTAATCATTGAACAGATTAGTTACCCCGCTTAACAAATCCTTGACCAAATTTTCTTTTTGTGGATTAGCAACTACATGTGTCACGCCCGGTAGGGATATAGCCTCTTCAGAAAATAAAGTCCCCCAACACCCTGTGACGACTAATTTTGAGTCATGATTCGATGCATAGTGACGGATCATTTTTCTCGAGTCTGCAGCTGCTTTTGCTGTAACACAGCATGTATTGATAATAATTACATCAGCTTGGGTTGGGTCCGATAGTATTACGTGACCTAAAGCGTGCAGTTGATTTGTCATGAGCTCAATCTCGCTTTGGTTGAGCCGGCATCCAACCATATCAAAATAAAAATTCATAAACTATCTTGTTTCAACAAGGAAATTATTAAACAGCATTGCTAAATCCCCCTCATCACGGCTTTCAACCACCAAACCCACATCCCCATAGCTTAAGTCACTATCCTGGACGCTGATTAAGAGTGTATCATTAACAGTCAGTGATAAAGTGTCTCCCGAACATTCAGCGGTAATGTTGTTCTCGGCATCAAAAGGTAAAATATCAACGCTGTAATCCATGACCGATGACCCCAGCAAAGTCTCAGTGCCATTTAGAACTTTAACAACCCCGTAGTATCCATCACTGCCAACCAGGAAGCTGTAATAATTATGAGAGTCTTGGAACCTACACAAGACCCCAAAACTGTTGTTCTCAGGCCCAGCAAGTTTTCTAGCTGTAACACTCAGTGAAATATCTGAGAACATCATACCCGGTAAAGACCAAGATTTTGTATGAGGTGCATTGACCAGTATCATAAACCCTTCTGGACTGTAGGCTTTTAAATCATAAACACTGCTGCCTATAAGCCAACCGCTTTGCTCATCTGAAAAATCATCTTGGAACAAGACCTTGCTAGTTGTGAGATACGGCATTTTATCAAAAGATAAGTTGGCAGGATTGCATGAGGAAAGCGCTATCCAAGCAATGAATAAAGTTAACAACATAACTTTTCTCATTGAATTGTCTCCATGAGATTAATCATACCAGAAACGCAATCAGCAAAAATTAAGATTGGCCTTTATTTACATTTAGAAATGGCTCGATTAGGCAGTTTCCAGGTAACGGTTTAATTCCCAATCGGTGACATGAATGCGATACTCTTCCCATTCAGATAACCTGGCATGAAGAAAAGTATCCATCAAATTATTACCAAGTGCGCCTGTTATGACTGAGTCATTTTCAAGTTCATGAAGTGCATCCAGTAAAGATCCGGGCAGCATTTCAATGTTCAGCTGTTGTCGTTCTGGTTCAGATAACTCATAAACGTTTATGTTATTCAAAGGTTCTGGGCATTTCAGACCTTTGTCAATGCCATCCAAAGCAGCAGCAAGCATGACATTGAACGCTAAATAAGGATTTGAGGAGGGATCTGGACAGCGTAATTCTATGCGGACAGAGTTCTTGTTACCTTTAGAATGATGTGGGATGCGGATCAGCGCAGAGCGGTTTACCTGTGCCCAACCAATATAAACAGGCGCTTCGTATCCAGGAACTAGCCTCTTATAAGAATTGACAGTAGGTGCCAAGACTGCTGAAAGTGCCTTCGCATGGAGGAGCTGCCCACTTACAAACTGGTATGCAAGCTGGGAGAGTTTCACAGGGTCACTATCATTGTAAAAAAGGTTTTCTCCATCCAGGGAAAAAATTGATTGATGGCAGTGCATCCCAGAGCCATTGATACCAAAAACGGGTTTTGGCATAAAAGAAGCAATCAGACCATGCTGAGCTGCAATGGCTTTGACAGCGTATTTTAAAGTCAACACATTATCGGCTGTTTTCAACGCATCAGCAAACCTAAAATCAATTTCATGTTGTGCAAGGGCAACTTCATGATGTCCCACTTCAATTTCTAGACCCATATCTTCCAGAGCCATCATTAATTCTGTGCGGACCCGTACTGCTGCATCATTAGCAGAAAAATCAAAGTATCCGCCTACATCATGGGGCACTGGATGAATTGTCTCTTGGCCATTCTTTAAGAAAAGAAAAAACTCAGGCTCAGGACCTACATTGAAAATCCACTTTCTTTCTTCTTTCAATGTGGCTAACTTTCGTTTTAATTCACCGCGCGGGTCCCCGCTGAAAGGTACCCCGTTAGGTTGATAGATATCACAAAATACCCTGGCTCTTTTAAATTCTGGCGAGGTCCAAGGCAAGATGGCATAGGTATCAGGGTCTATAACCAAGTGCATATCACTTTCTTGGATCCGTGCGAATCCTTCGACTGATGAGCCATCAAACCAAATGCCACTATCTAATGCCCCCTCAAGTTGTTTAATTGGCCCATCAACGCTTTTGACCACCCCGTTTATGTCTGTAAATTGATAGGAAATGAACTTGACCCCGTCTTCTTTAGCTTTATTGAGTACATCTCTTGCATCCATGCTATCGACCTCCAAAATTTAAATTTACATTGCTAAAGCTTGCTTTGTCAAAACAAAACAGGCTGTTAAACCAAAATCAACAGATAAAAGTATCTGCTCACCTTGCTCATTTTGTCCCAAATGTCACCATTTGGTTTTGGATTAGCAATAATTTGTTGGAAGAATGGAATCTGTGAGTAAATCCCGGAGGCTTCCGCTGATCAATCGATTTTTCCCGATTTTTCGGGTTAGCACTCTCTTCGCAGAGAGGAACCTCCACCTCGTCATCTCATTAAGATGAGACTCAGCCGCTTTATCTTCACTATTTAATTATCAATTAAAGTTTCACGCCCAATAATTCCGGCCCCCGCTATGCCGTGTGCTGCAAGGTTTTGAACCTGCAAGAGCAGGATTGGTTCTCCTGGTTGGATCAACCTTGACTGATGTCTATCGCATCACCAACGCAAGCCCGAACCATTATTAGGGGTGTTGGTACAAAACTACTAAGGCTGCATCACTAACACAGCAGGGTTAGCTATCTTATACCATAAATCTTTATCTTTGCATAGAATATTTTTAATGAATTCTAGGGATTATTAATTTCAGATTACAATTAATTACATGGATGAGAAGAGGTTATTTATTGCCATAAGCTTGCCAGATCCCCAAATGAAACGCATCGCTGAAGCGCAAGTTGCCTTACGCAAACATTTCCCACAAAGTTGCATTCGATGGGTTCAGCCTCAGAATATTCACTTAACTCTCTTCTTCCTTGGGCAAGTTCCAATAGAAAGAATCAGCCAAATTACATTTGCAATGACATTTTCTGCTCAGAACATCAAACCGATTAATTTAGAAATCAGTGATTTAGGTGCATTCCCTTACTTAAACAAACCCAATGTTATTTGGTTAGGGGTAAAAAGTGATCCGCAAATATTCAGCTTGTTTGACACGCTCAAAGACCAATTGATCAGGGCAAAATTTTCCATTGAATCCCGTCCATTATCTTTGCATTTAACCTTAGCGCGTGTTTCAAGAAATGCTTCCAATACTGAAAGAGATCAGATCGCAAAAACCCTAGCCAAGATTAATATTGCCTCCCTCGGCATGTCTATGGTTGATTCGATACAGTTGTACGAAAGTGATCTAAGACCAACAGGGCCAATCTACACCAGGCTTGCTTCAATCGAGTTCGGATCATCCAACTGAAATAACTATGTTAGAATTTCTTTTTAATAATAATTAAAGAAAGAGGTGAAATCTGGAAGCATTAAAACTTGCCCGTTCAATCGTGGATATTTTAGAAAAAAAATTGGGGGAAGATATTGTTTTATTAGATATCAAAGAAGTAGCAAATTTTACGGATTATTTTGTCATCGCCAGCGGCACCAGTGATCGGATGTTGGATAGTCTTTGTGACTCTGTCCTGAGAGAAATTAAAACTAATTACAAGAAAAACACCCAAAGCGAAGGGTTTGCCAGCTCAGGTTGGATGGTTTTAGACTACGGGGATGTAGTAGTACATCTATTTTCTCCAGAAAAGAGAGACTATTATCAACTTGAAGACTTATGGAATGACGGGAAAGTAATCTTACATTTACAGTAGCAAAGCGAAAAGCCACCCGATCATGAGTGGCTTTTTTTATAATTCGGTCCGTAATCCTTACTCCCGCTCAGCTAACATTGTTAAAATCTCTTGTGCATGTTCATCAGGTTTTACATTTTCATAGACCTTGATGATTTCGCCTTTGCCGTCAAGTATGAAAGTAGTGCGATTTACGCCGTAATACTCTCTTCCCATATATTTCTTAAGTCCCCAAACACCATAAAGTTCACTTACAGCATGATCTTCATCAGCCAGTAAAGTAAAAGGTAACTGGTATTTTTCCTGAAATTTGGCATGAGATTTGACACTATCAGGACTGACACCAAGCACAGGTATGCCTTGCTGTTTAAATGCCGCAAAACTATCTCTAAAGCTGCAAGCTTCCTTTACACATCCTGGTGTGTCATCCTTTGGGTAAAAATATAAAACAATGGTTTTTCCTGAATAATCGTCTAGGCGGTGTAATTTGCCATCTTGATCTAATAATTCGAATGTTGGGGCTTTAGACCCTTGGTTAAGTTCCATGATTCCTCCAATTTAATTTTTCTTTTTTATACATTTAATAAATGAAGAATGCAAACATAAGCATATACACTATCGCTGCATATAGAATTAATGCAGTCCAATTCAATAATAACCAATTAGGTTTCCCACCTTGAGCAATTTTTTGCAATTGAAATATTTGAAATAGTCCAACAATTCCCGTGGTTAATGCCGGCCAGATAACTTTCCATGCCAATCCAAATAACGGTCCTAATCCAAGCAACAAGAACACTAACAACACCATTATGTTGTGGAAGAATATCCCTTTTTCCCATCCAAGAGAGACCAAGGTGGTCTGCCGTTTTTTTGACAGGTCAGAAGCATACCTTGAAAATGAACCGGCCAGGCTACTAGCAGCGTGAAGAAAGAAAAGTGGTAATGCTAACAAAGACAATATTCGATTCAATTCATATCGCTGTAAAAGCAGTGCAATGGCAGGGATTAAAGCTGAGACCATAAATGATTTGATAAACAAAGAAAAAGGATCAAGATCATTCTTGAGTTTTGGCAAAACTAGGAGAATTGAGAAGAAAAAGACTGTTCCGAGGAAAAGCCAAGTTCCTAAGTTAATTTGAATTTTACTTTGAATTAAAAATATAAGAAACGCGATTAGGAATAAAAAGATTGCTATTAAGGCCAGTAAAAAAATGAGTTGGATTTTTGTTTTTTGATCTGGTTTAGAATTTTCTCTTAAATATGACCCTTCAAAATAAAGATCAATGATTATAAAAGTGATGTAAATACTAAGTAATAAGAATAATCCAAGAATAATTGATTCAAAATCTAACGAAGTACCTAAAAAATCTGCAACGGAACATCCTAAAAGGTAAGAAAAAAGTCCAGTGATAACCAGGAAATAATCAACTTTTTTTAGGATTCTGGAAAATAAATTAAAAGCAAGGTTTTTCATAAAAGAATTTTAACATAAAGCAAATATATGCTGCGCCTGCTTATTGCATGGTTCTAGATGGTATAATCAAAAAAATAATGAGTATTTTGCGGTTCAAGTGGAAAAAATAAAATTACTGCTATTAGCCACATTTTTGCTTATCACTGCTTTTTGGGGATACCAAATTGCTTTTTCACAAACGGGTTCACCTGCTGAATTAAACTTTCTAAGCCCGGTGATGTGTCCAAGTAGTGGCTGTGCAGCAGGGCAAAGACTAAATTTTCAACTTTCTTTTTCAGTAAACCCCAAAACAACCTTGCAAACGAACACACTGATTTGTGTAACCACAACCGCAGATGGTAATAGTGACACCGGAATACAGGCCTGGGCTGATTATAGCAACGGCTACATTTCCAACGTTGGTTTAAGCTCTGGGTTGCCCTATATAATCGGCGATCAATCAGCTGTGTGTACAAGTCTCAATAAGCCCACCGAAAGTCTCCTAACAAGTGTATACACTACCCACCCCATCTCAACTGATGACCAGCTGAACCTTGCTTTACGAATAGCTAAAGATGCCAACTTGGATGGTTTTATAAAATTATACGTGTATGAGTACAACTTATCAGAAAGCCAATGGGACTTAAGTGATAGCTCAGCACTCGATATATTAGTAAAGCCCATAACCACAACAGCATTCGTTGCCGATGCAGCCAGTTTATGCAGCACACTTTCACCATGTTTCATTAACAGTGGGGATGACTTGCCAGGGGGTATTGGCACTGGCCTTAAAGATGCAATTGATGCACTCACCCCCACATCTACCATCCGCATTTTATCAGAATACAACATAAAATCTGAACAAGTATTAATTGACAAATATCAAACAATTGAAGGCTTCTCTTCAGGTACGATTACATATAGCGGTTTAGCATGCACGAAACCTATGCTATCCATAACGAATGGTGCTACTATTAGAAATCTTGAAATAAATGATGGATTATGTTCTGGTACCTCACGTGATTTGCTTGTAATCGATAGTGCAACGCCTGTAATAATTGAACGAAACACATTTCAGAATGGAAACATTGCCATAACAATCGAGGACAACACGGGTGATGTGTTAATTAGGTTTAATCACATAATACAAAACTTTAACTATGCCATTAAACGCTCAAGCGGCACTTCTACGAGCAAAATGACACTGGTTGCCAATAACATCATAGATAATAACTACAACTACCAGGTAGATTGTCAATCAAAGGGTGTTGTAGATCATAATTACTGGGGGACGGATCTAAACCCACAAAATTCGGTAGTTAACTGCAGTTTCAAACCGGGTAAGCATCTAGGCGCAGCAATACTAACCTCGGACCGAGGTGTAGAAGCTGAACTTGTCAATGTCACCACAACAAAAAAATACCTATTTAGCGATAAGATTGCTGTTAAGCATGATGTTGGTGCAGATTACAATCTTTATGTTGTAAACCACGGCAACGGCTCAGCAGATAATGTTCCCTTTATTGACCAAGGTACTGAAGCAATAACAGCTTGCAATAATTTCTATGATGTGTTCTTGGCAGAGGGTGCTTTGCCATCTGACCTTTTGCTATCTTTTAAGTACGATCTTAATAGTTCCTGTGTATCTGTGATTGAATCTGCGGATTACTGCGGGCAAACAAATGCTGCCCTCTACCCGCTCTGGTGGTATGACCCCGCTTATAACGTTACTGATAAATGGGACCGGGTTGGAGAAAGCCCCAAGGGAAGCGGAGCTTCTGGCGCAACGGGTCAAGCTACAACATGTAATTTAGATAATAACGAAATATCAGTGAGTATTGATTCTAGTGGCAGACCAAATTTCGTTGATGATCTATACTACACGCCTTTTATTGTTGGTATTCCATTACCTTATGGCGTACAACTAATCAATTTTACAGCAGATTTTTCATCGCCTGACGTAGAATTGAATTGGGTAACATCCAGGGAAAACCAGGTTTCAGGGTTCCATGTTCTTCGCAGCGATACACAGTCTGGCACTTATTACCGAATATCCAGCCTAATCCCGGCAGTTGGCAATGCTTATATTGGTGGCATTTACGCATTCACGGACAAAAATGTATCTTTCACAAAAAACTATTATTACAAACTAGAAGTTGTCGATACTAATGGCATGACCTTAGAAACTTATGGGCCTTTATCTGTATTTACAGCCACCGCTACACCAACGGTAACCCTGACACACACTCCTACAAACACACGCACCCAAACCCCCTTCTACACAAAAACCAATACCCGTACGCCTTATGTGTACCGCACCAACACTCCTTATGTATATCGATCTCCCACCCCGATTTATCGGACAAATACACCAATTATCTTCCGTTCAGCCACGCCAATCAACCGCTCTGCTACACCAACACAACAAACCGGGACGGTAATTGCCACAGCACCTGGGGTGTCCACATCAACCCCCACATTAAGGTCAACAGCAGAAAGCACAGAAGTCCTTTATCCTATAGTAAGTGAAACGGTTGTTTTTGTAACAGGCACGCCGCTAATTGACCAAACCCAAGAGCCACCAGATATCCAGGAAACAACCGAGTTTGAATATATTGCGGGTAAAACACCTTTAGACAAAACCTCACGCTACGATAAGATACAATGGTATGCATTTGTGTTGGGCAGTTTTTCAGGATTATTAGCCCTTGGGTTAATCGGATATTTCATTTACAAATCAAAAATCTCATAATTCAATAAATGCATCATTTTTTGACTTTAAGAATAATTTGTGCTATTCTTGCAGAAATGTCTGCTTGATCAGGAAGGTTTTATGCAAAGAGAACGTGTGTCAGAAAATGTATATTGGTTCCAAAGTGAAATTTATGCCCAGGTTACCGCAGGTGCTGTAATTGGACCGCAGTGGGCTGTGGTCATTGACACACTTATGCCACAAGAAACGGTCACGATGAAAGAATATATTGAGCGTGAAATTGGCGTTCCAGTTAAGTACATTATTAACACACACCATCATGCAGATCATTGTTGGGGAAACTGTTTGCTTCCGAATGCTACAGTAATAGGTCATAAACTATGCCGAGATTTAATGGTTGAAAGGAGTGCCTCCGCGCTTGCCGAAGCAGGCAAAGAAAATCCATTATTCAAGAACATTAAAGTTGTCGCACCACACATTACCTTTGATGAGGGATCACTGACCCTGCGCGTCGGCAAAAAACAACTGCGTATATTTTCAACACCAGGTCATTCCATAGATGGTATCTCAGTATTGCTTGAAGAAGACCGTGTTCTCTTTGCGGGGGATGCTTTCATGCCTATACCATTTATTGTTGGTGGCGATGCAGATACGCTAATGGAAACTACCCGCCTAATCAGCAAGATGAGCTTAGAAAACATCATCCAGGGACACGGTGATATTATCTTGCGAGGAGAAATCGAAGATACCGCCAAATCTAACATTGCTTACCTAAGAGGCTTGCGTAAGACAGTTCGTTCTGTCCTACGGCGCAAAAATCCTATGGAATTACTAGCTGAGAATGATATTGAATCCTGCGGTAAAAGCAGGGTAATTTTAGGGGGATTGGCAAACGAATTACACCAAAGAAATCTGCGTTGGCTGTATAACCAAACCTTAAATGGTCAACTCAGTTAGTGGGAATGATTACTTGCTAACCAATTAAGATCCCAATAATACCAAGGAGAACAATCATCGAGAGAGGCTCAAGATAAATAGAAGGGGCTTCTCTTTTTTCATCTAACCCACAAAATAAACTGATTAAAGCATAAAATATTGCTGTAACCCATAACCCGTATCGGATTGGGGTAATCGGCAAATAATGTAAACCAGCAACCAGCAACAAACTAATAAGTACAATAATAAAAGTCAACTCGAACTTCCAGCCACCGTGCAACCGCAAATACATGGTCCGCAGGGTCATCAATAAAACCGCAAAGGCTACGATGGGCAATGTCAGGTAAAGCCTAAGATTCGCAGCTCGAATCGCAATAATTAGGATGAGGAATAATGAGAAAGAAAGCGCAATTAACCCGACAGATGCTATTGGGCGACTTACATCAGAAACATCAGCGACATTATATTCAGCAATAAACACCATGCCTAACAAGAAAGCTCCTAATCCAAATAGGATCCACCACTCATTTCCTTTAGTCATCTGGTTTAATGTAATAGATATAACAAACGAGGTAAAAATTGGAATTATCCAGTGTGACACAAATTCGTACCATTTTCCAGAACGAACTTCGGGATTAGGGTGCTCAGAAATGATCCACTGACTGCCGCTAGCTGCTAAAGCAGCTGTAAAAAGAGCAACTAATGTGCCAGAACTGAATGCAAGGCTGAAACCTGCAAAGCCTAGGTTTAGATTCAATATGGTTTCTTTTTCTGGTAATATCCGCGTCAGGCTAAAAGCCAGTGTTATAGTTGCCATAACCACACTGAGCGTATTGATTTGAGGAAAAGCCTTCGATCCCTGCATATTAAGATTTTACCATGTGGTTAGAATGCATAGCTGTGGTAAAATTAAAGGTCGGATGAATATTGAGAATCAAACAAAATCACAAAAACCAAGCATCTTACAAGCTTTTATTTCGGGTTTTAATACCACGACTAATCATATTTATTTAATTATTTTGCCTATTATTGTTGATCTATTTATCTGGTTTGGCCCTCAGTTTAACTTGGAAAAGTTCTTACTCCCCCGAATTCAAGGCATTGATAGCCTGCCTGGACTAGATAATCCCCAATTTAATGA
This sequence comes from Anaerolineaceae bacterium, assembly GCA_040768105.1. Classification (GTDB taxonomy): domain Bacteria; phylum Chloroflexota; class Anaerolineae; order Anaerolineales; family Anaerolineaceae; genus JAXGNE01. The sequence continues at coordinate 116,603 of JAXGNE010000014.1, read as the reverse complement.
TATCTTGTCTGACTATTTGGCCAATCTTGTCGAAATCGCTAAGTCGCTTAATCTATCCGTGCTAATCAGGACCGTTCCTGTTGGAGTACCCAGCCTTATTTCAAGCCTATCACCGACCAGCAATCCTCTAGGCACACCCATTCGGTTTGAAATTGCATCGATAAATTCCATGTTTGTTTATATTATTGTCTTTTCATTAATTGGTATTGCTTTGGGCAGCTTGTTTTACCAGCGCACAGCCCAATCAATTATGAAAGATTATCGGAAACCAACCATATCCGAATTTTTAAAAGCAATGCTGCAAGTCATTCTTCTGCCGGTTCTATTAATCATTATCTTTTTGATGATAAGCACACCGATTTTCTTATTTGTTTCAATACTCAGTGCTCTCAGTCCTGCAATTGGACAATTCGCCTTGATGAGCGCATTGGTAATTGTCTTATGGATGATTATTCCTTTATACTTTACCCCTCATAGTATTTTTTTATTCAGGCAAAATTTATTTACTTCGATCATGACAAGCATCAGCGTGGTGCGCTTTTCCCTACCAGGAAGCGCCTTGTTTCTATTATTTGCAATGGTTCTTTCTGAAGGTTTTAACATTCTTTGGCGCATCCCGCCCCAGGATTCATGGATGCTATTAGTGGGTATTTTAGGGCATGCATTTATTTCTACGGCAATTCTATTTAGCAGCTTCTTTTATTTGCTGGATGCTGCCCAATTTGCGCAACAAATATTAATTAAACAAAAAGATCAAATACAAAGAAAAATGCTTTAATTTTCATGGAGTGTAAAGATTGAGCAACAATTCGTCATATAAAGCAGTAGATATTCAAATATTGGAAGGCTTAGAAGCCGTCAGGCGCAGACCGGGTATGTACGTAGGCGGCACAGATATTAAAGCCCTTCATCACTTAATTTACGAGGTCGTCGATAATTCCATTGACGAAGCTTTAGCTGGGGTTTGTGATCACATCGAGGTGATCATCCATCCAGATCAAAGCGTAACCGTAACCGATAATGGCCGCGGCATCCCAGTAGATATCCACCCAGAGAAAAATGTTTCTGCCTTGCAGGTTGTAATGACCACTTTACATGCTGGTGGAAAATTCGGCGGCGGAAGCTACAAAGTCTCTGGTGGTTTACATGGTGTTGGTGTTTCTGCAGTTAATGCGCTTTCTGAATGGGCTGAAGTAAAAGTATACCGAGATGGATTAATTTACTTTCAGAGATACGAAAAAGGCTATCCCCAAGCTGAAGTAAAACAAATCGGCAAATATAAAGGGGAACGCTCTGGTACCGAAACAACCTTCATGTTTGACCGAGAAATTTTTAAAGGGGAGTTAGCATACCGCTTTGATACACTTGTCCAGCGCTTCCGCGAAATGGCATTCGTCACTCGCGGAGTAACCATTCATATCCTCGATGAGCGGGACGAAAGGGAAATGACCTTCCATTTTGAGGGGGGCATCTCATCTTTTGTGCGATACCTAAACCGCAACCGTGAAGTGCTTCACCCAGTCTTATATGCCGATAAGGAGATTGATAATATCGGGGTGGATTTTGCGCTTCAATATACAGATGCGTATGCAGAATCCGTTTACGCATTTGCAAATACCATCAACACAATCGATGGCGGCACACATCTTACCGGTCTACGCACAGCTGTAACGCGTTGTATTAACGATTACGCTCGTAAAAGTGGACTATTGAAGGAGTCCGAATCAAACTTTAGTGGAGATGACACCCGTGAAGGCATGACGGCCATCGTCAGCATTAAACACCCAGATCCACAATTTGAAAGTCAGACCAAGGTTAAACTGATGAATCCCGAGGTGCAAACTTACGTCCAACAGGTTGTTGGCGATGCTATGAGCACCTTCCTTGAAGAAAACCCTTCTGCTGCAAAAGCCATCATTCAAAAGTGTCTAACTTCAGCTCGGGCTCGCGATGCTGCCAAAAAAGCAAGAGACCTAGTTATTCGCAAATCAGCACTTGAATCAATGACCCTACCAGGTAAATTGGCTGATTGTTCTGAACGAGACCCCAATAAAACTGAACTGTACATCGTTGAAGGTGACTCAGCTGGGGGTTCCGCCAAGCAAGGCCGGGACCGCCATTTCCAGGCTATCCTGCCCCTTAGAGGGAAGATCTTGAATACCGAGCGAGCACGGCTGGACAAAATCTTGGGAAATCGGGAAGTCAAATCGCTCATTTCAGCTTTAGGTACCAGCGTTGGCGACTCTTTTGATTTGTCAGGACTCCGCTACGGGCGCATCGTCATTATGACAGATGCTGATGTAGATGGCGCGCATATCCGTACATTACTGCTTACATTTTTCTTCCGTTATATGCAACCATTGATTGATCAAGGTCATCTATACATTGCCCAACCCCCTTTATACCGCATCAGCGCTAAAGGTCAAGTACATTATGCCTACACCGAAGCAGAAAAAGACAATATCGTGAAAGACATGGGCGGTTCAAACAAGATCACCTTATCGCGTTACAAAGGTCTCGGTGAAATGAACCCCGAACAGCTTTGGGAAACGACGATGAACCCAGATAATAGGACTTTATTGGTGGTTACCATTGAAGACGCAGCCGAAGCAGATCGAACTTTTGACATGTTAATGGGCTCGCTGGTACCACCACGGCGCAGGTTTATTCAAACCCATGCCAAGGAAGTCCGCAACCTGGACGTGTAAATTCTAATTTTGTGATTAGCAACATTTAGAGGATGACTTGAAATCATCCTCTATTTTTTGAAATTTCTCGCCTTGCTTTGCTAAGAAATGCCTGTTGTATAATCAATTTATGTCCCGAACCATAATTCACCTTGATCTGGATGCCTTTTTCTGTTCGGTCGAAGCGTTATTAAATCCCTCGCTCAAAGATCAGGTTTTTGCGGTCGGTGGGCGGCCTAATAACCGTGGGGTAATTACTTCCTGCTCTTACGCAGGACGGCAATACGGCATTAGGTCAGCTATGCCTACTGCTAAAGCCCTAGCGCTTTACCCAAAGCTAATCCTTGTCCAAGGTCATCATTCTTTATACGCTGAGTATTCCAAGAAAGTGATGACAATTCTTTATGACACCTCCCCATTAGTAGAACAGATTTCAATCGATGAAGCCTTTATGGATATAACCGATATTCATTCTAATCCGCGAAAAGTAGCAGAGGCATTGCAAGGGCGGATTGCACGTGAAGTTGGCTTGCCCTGCTCAATCGGTGTAGCTAGCAACAAATTGGTAGCTAAAATCGCAAACGATTTTGGCAAGTCCAGAAACAGGTCTGCAAAGCCGCCCAGGGCAATAACAATCATTGAGCCAGGAAATGAGGCCGAATTCCTAGCGCCATTAAAGGTACAATCACTATGGGGTATTGGCCCTAAGACAGCTCAAAAATTACAGACCTTAGGCATAAAAACCATAGGGGATCTAACCAAATTATCCCAAGATTCCTTGAAGCAGCTATTTGGCAAAATTGGCGAAGAAATTTTTTTCCGAGCACGCGGCATCGATGACTCTCCGATATATCTAGAGCACGAGATAAAATCTGTTAGTAACGAAATCACACTGGAAAGAGATACCGTTGAAAGGGATTTACTGCTGAATATTTTACGCAGCTTATCTGATAAGGTTGGCCAGCGTTTACGCGAAGCGCAACTTGCTGGCAGAACGGTGCACTTGAAATTGCGCTACTCAGACTTTTCAACCATCACACGCCAACAAAAATTGGAGCAAGCAACAGACCAAGATAACGAGATTTATGAGATCGAAATCAAAATCTTAGATAAACATTGGCAGCAAGGTCGACCAATTCGCTTAATTGGTGTTGGTGTCAGTGACCTTGGGAAACCATACCGTCAATTAAAGCTTTGGGATCAAAAAGATGTCGAAACGAGTCAACTATTACGTGCCGTTGACCAGCTTAGATCAAAGTATGGCCAAAATATCATCCAAAGAGGAAGTAAATTAAGGAAGAGATAGTTAAATCAAAGCACAACCCTTAATTCCCGTCTGGCAAAATTTCTGGAATTAAATTGATAACAGCCTCTTGTCATGATTTTCAGGTTGCTGTTATAATTTCGGGCATGCCAACGTAGCTCAGCCGGCAGAGCAGACGCTTCGTAAGCGCCCGGTCGAGGGTTCGATTCCCTCCGTTGGCTTTTATTTATTAATCAGTCTGTGGGGGTTCTCTTTTTTCCACCACAAGAGTCAGCTTCGCAGCCACTGCAGCAATAGCGCCAATTGCAGCCCAAACAGGAACCAAAACAGCACCGATCACCCCCACTGTCAAGGGGATTTCAATCAAGGTAACCCCTTTTTCATCCTTCAGGATCAACCTGCGCACGTTTCCCTCATGCAAAATTTCTTTTATTTTGCTGATCGCTTCTTCGCCACTGATGCGAAACTCTTCAAACCTATTTTCATTATCGTCCATAATTGCTCCTCCATCACATAACGCATGTTGTTGCTTAACGCATTATCCTTTTGATTACAAGCCCATCATTTTATTATTGCGCGGCTATCTAACGAGATCGCTCCACGGCCTTGTTTAAACACTAATAAGGGGTTAATCTCAAGCTCGTCAATTTCTGGATGATTAAGCGCCAACTGGCTCAACCTGGCAATGATATCCACCACAGCGTCAACATCTGCTGGTTGACTGCCTCGGTATCCCTTTAGTAATTTTCCAGCATAGGTGCTATCGACCATCCCTTTAATATCAGATAGTGACAGCGGCGCAACACCAAAGGTTACATCTTTGATTAATTCCACAAAAATGCCGCCCATGCCAAACATAATCAAAGGCCCAAAAGTAGGATCACGCCGCATACCAATGATCACTTCTTGTCCCTTGCCAGCCATTTTTTCTACTAATACCCCATCCAACCTTGCCTTTGGGGTTGCTTTAGATAAATGTTCAAACATCTCTTGATAAACTATGCGCAATTTATTGGCGCTGTCAATACCTAGTTTGATTCCACCCATGTCAGATTTATGCAAAATATCCTCAGAGACAATTTTTAGCGCCACTGGGTACCCAATTCGATCAGCGATGTTTACTGCATCCTCATCATTCTTGGCAAAACCGCCCGGTATAACGGGGATGCCGTATGCTTCAAGCAGTGGCCTAGTTTGATGTTCCCCTAAGGCTTTTTGATTGGTATCTAACGTCTTCAACAAACCTGCAGCCTCAGCTTGGTTTATGCCCTCAAGCTTTATTCCTTTTAGATCTTTCTTTTCAAGGAAGTCTTTGTAATATTGCATAGCACCCAAAACCTGCCCCACTTCATCCGGGTATTGATACATAGGCACACCTGCTTTGTGCAAAACGACCCTGGCAGCCTCAACACTCACATCACCCATGATGCACGACAGCATCGTTTTGCTGGTCAGTTGCGAATTGTCAACCCAGGCTTGAGCAACTCCTTTAGGATCAACAAGCGATTGGGGTACAAGTATGGTTAGGAGAACATCCACTCCCTCATCCTCCCGGAGGATCTGCAAACTGCCATTGTATTCATGGGGTTCCGCACCGCCTAACAAATCAACCGGGTTACTAACCTGTGCGCTGGGGTTTAGTATCGCCCGTAGGGCTTGCTGTGATTCAAATGATACCTCTGCTAGCGAAAACCCATTGGCTGCTAGACTATCTGAAGCTAAAGCTGCCGGACCGCCAGAATTTGTCACTATAACGGCCCTTTTTCCGCTGGGTAGTTCCTGGCTGCCCAAAGCCCAAGCTACGTTGAATAACTCCCGTACTGTCTCCACTTCGATAACCCCACACTGTTTGAAGGCGGCTTGGTATGCAGTATAAGAGCCAGCCAAAGAACCCGTGTGTGAACTAACAGCCTTTGCACCCGCATCACTTCGTCCTGCTTTTAACATCACAATGGGCTTTTGTTTTGAGACTTCTTTAGCAACTTCCATAAAACGCTGGCCGTCTTTTATGCCTTCGACATAAACTGCAATGACTTTAACATGCGGGTCCTGGCCAAAGTAAGCAATCATGTCAGTCTCTGAAACGTCCATTTCATTGCCCAAGCTGGCAAAGTGTGAAAAACCAACGTGTTTGTCAATAATTAGATCAACAACGCCACCACAAACAGCTCCAGACTGTGAAACAAAGCCAATCGGTCCTGCGTCTGGCATGCCCTTAATGAAGGTTGTATTCAAACCGCTATACATATCCATGGTACCAACACAATTAGGACCAATAATGCGCATTTGGTTTGCTTTTGCAATCGCCATACAGGCATTTTCTAATTTTTGTCCTTCTTCACCAATTTCCCTGAAACCACCAGAGATGATTACAACTGCTTTTATGCCCCGTGCTGCACAATCCTGCAAGGCCTCAAGCGTCATACCTGCCGGCAAGACAATAACAGCTAGGTCAACCGGATCAGGCACATCACGAACATTTGCATAACAGGGATGGCCTAAAATGACATCTGCATTGGGATTAATTGGGTAAACCGCACCCTCATAGTGGTATTGGGTCAGGTTTTCTAATATGCCATAACTCAATTTGTTGGGTTTTGAACTTGCGCCAATAATTGCTACGCCTTTTGGGGAGAAAAATGGAGATAAGTCACTGGTCACTGTCATGCTCCTATAATAATTTTCTTGTTAAATCCAAAAATATTATACCAATCTCTAACAGATGAAATATTTATTAATTCGGAAAAAGTCCAAAGACCTTATCAAAGCTTGAGTGGGTTTATCAGGATCATATAGCTTATAATCTAAGTCATGGTACTGACTGATTCTCAGCAACAAGTCTTAAGTAATGTTGTAAACAGCCGTATTTTCCTTCAGGGTCCCGCTGGATGCGGTAAGACAACCACTGCGGTGCGCTATTTACAAAGATTACTGCAGCAAGGTATCTCTACCTCCTCAATATTAGTATTAACACCCCAAAGAACCTTGTCCTTGCCTTATTCATCAGCAATGAGCGAAACAGCACACTTCCATGGGCACCCTGTCAGCATGCTTACTATGGGCGGCCTAGCACGTAGGATGACAGCCCTTTATTGGCCCCTAGTCAAAGACCTGGTTGGCTTTGGTGAGCCAAATAAGCCGCCTTCCTTTCTTACGCTAGAAAGCGCGCAGTACTTCATGGCCTTTTTAGTGTCCCCCCTGATGGACCAAGGTTATTTCAGTACGTTAACAATGGACCGCAACCGCTTATACAGCCAGATCATCGATAATCTCAATAAATCTGCCATCATCGGTTTCCCACACACTGAGATTGCAGAGCGCTTAAAATCAGCCTGGGTTGGCGATTCAAGTCAATTACGGGTATTTGATGACGTACAAAGCTGTGTTAACCTTTTCCGCGCTTTTTGTCTAAAAAATAATTTGCTAGATTATTCTTTGCAAATCGAAATATTCAACCACCTTATTTGGCCATCGCAGCTTTGCAGAGGCTACCTTTCTAAGACTTACCATCATCTCATTTATGATAATTGCGAAGAAGACCCACCCTTTGTGCATGACATTATGCGCGAGTGGTTACCAGCTTTTGACTCAGCCTTAATTATCTTCGATGAAAATGCTGGATTCCGGCGCTTTCTTGGTGCTGACCCTAATTCAGCCCTATCACTCTTGCCGCTTTGCGATAAACACCTAAACTCAGATAAGACGTTTACTTCCTCTAAAAACCTTCAGGAATTATCAACTGGCCTGACTCTCCCTTTAAACAAAACGACTAACTTGGATATCCAGTCTCTTAGAGAAGTTATGATTGTGCCTGAAGAAGAATTACGTTTTTACCCGCTTATGTTAGATTGGGTCACCGCTAAAATCCAAGCCCTAATTGCTGAAGGTACCCCGCCTAGCCAAATCGTCATCTTAGCACCATACATCTCTGATATGCTGCGTTTCTCCCTCATGCAACGCTTGAATGATGCCCAAGTGCCAGTTCGTTCGCATCGGCCATCGCGCGCGTTGCGAGACGAGCCTGTGGTTCAATGCCTGCTGACCCTTACCGCGTTGGCGTTTCCTCAATGGGAGCTTTTGCCCTCTCCAAATATCTTGGCTTATGCATTGATGCAAGCTATACAGGGCTTTGATCTCGTGCGTGCGCAATTATTAGTTGAGGCAGCTTACAAGCCAAAACAAAGTGACCAGCTTTTGATCTCCTTTGCAGACGTAAAAGCTGAGACAAGGGACCGCATTTCATATGGTTTAGGCAATCGCTTTGAGCAGTTGAAAAGTTGGCTTGAGAATACCAACAAAACTGATCCTCTTGACATGTTTATAAGTAGGTTATTTGGAGAGGTGCTCAGCCAACCCGGCTTTGCCTTCTCTAATGATTTTGCAGCTGGGCAAATTACTGCTAACCTGATTGAATCTATTCGCAAATTTCGCTGGGCTTTGGCAAACACAGATTTAGATCCTAATGCAGATCTTGGCAAAGAATACTTAATCATGGTTTCTGAAGGCGTCATTTCTGCGCAATACCTGGCAAATTGGCAAGAAACGCCAGAACAGGCAGTTTTAATCGCCCCTGCCTACACTTTCCTGATGCAAAACCAGGCCGTTGATTATCAATTCTGGTTAGATGTTTCCAGCCCCGGTTGGTATGAAAGGTTAGAGCAACCCCTTACACACCCTTATGTTTTGAGCAGGGACTGGGAAAAAGGCCGCAGCTGGACTGCAGAAGATGAGTACCAGCTAAGCAAGGTCAACCTGCTGCGTCTAATGCAGGGATTGATTGCCAGGTGCCGCAAGGGCATCTATCTTGGCTTGAGCCGTTTCAACGAAAATGGTTCTGATGAATATGGCATGATGCTTAAACGCATTCAAATCCTTTTCCAACAAGCTTTGAGGAAGGAGCGCCATGCCTGAGCTTGTACAATTAAGACCCAGCCAGGAAGAAATCCTGACATACCGCTTTGGCAGAATGGGCATATCAGCCGTTCCTGGCAGCGGTAAGACCTGGACACTTTCGCTCCTGGCATCCCAAATCATCCTTTCAGGCGTTTTAGAACCAGACCAGGAAGTGCTGGTGGTGACCTTTTCAAACTCGGCAGTAGACAACTTCTCTCAGCGCATCAGCAGCCGCTTAAAAGAAGCCGGCTTATTACCTGGCATGGGTTACCGCGTTCGTACCTTACACGGTTTAGCACACGACATTATCAAAGAACGCCCAGACCTAGCCGGACTTAACAATGATTTTGCCATTATTGATGATCGTGAAACTTACATGATCTTAGCAAATGTTGCTCAAACCTACTTCAATCTCCATAAAGAAGTTTTTATTTCTCTACTCAGAGAAGACCTGGGCGAATACCAGTTAGGCAAAGCAGAACGGGACTATCTTCCCGAATTAATTCAATCCATAGCCAATGCATTTATCCGTTCAGCCAAAGACCGCCAACTTGATCCACAGCAATTACGTTATTTACGTGCCAGAAAACACGGTGAATTGCCGCTTTTAGAAATGGGCATCCAGCTTTACGAAGACTATCAAAAAGCTCTCAATTACCGCGGTGGGGTTGATTTTGATGACCTGATTCGCCTTGCGCTGCAATGCCTGCATTTTGACCCCCAATTGGTGACAAATCTCCAAAGGCGCTGGCCGTACATCTTGGAAGATGAGGCCCAAGACTCCAGCGTCTTACAGCAACAAACTCTCAGCACCTTGGTTGGTGAAGATGGCAATTGGGTGCGGGTTGGTGACCCCAACCAGGCCATTTACGAAAGCTTTACCACGGCTAACCCAAATTTACTTAAGGACTTTATCGCTGACCCTGTGGTGCGTTCTGTTGATCTGCCAGAATCAGGCCGCTCTTCCCTCTCTATTATAAAACTGGCTAATTATCTGATCGATTGGACGCAAACAGCCCATTTCAACCTCAACGTGCGCGATGCGCTTTCCCCACCCCATATCCAGCCTACCGAGGCGGATGATCCACAGCCAAATCCACCCGATGAACCCTCGGCAATCCAAATCAAAGCAGATAAATTTACGACGGATCAAGAACTCAGTTTTTTGGTGAAAGACCTCCAAAGCTGGCTGCCAGCGCACCCAGACCAGACGGTTGCTGTTTTGGTACCAACCAATAAACGCGCCAATCAAATTGTGTCAGCTTTGAAAGAAAGTAAGCTTGAAGTGGTGGAAAGCCTATTACGCTTGCCAACCTCTACCAGGCTTTCAGCTGGGGCAATTGCCCTCATCTTAAAAAGTTTGGCAGACCCAAAATCTGCCCGCTCCCTGGCAAGAGCATTTGAGGTTTGGCGCCGGTCAGATCGTGATGATGAAGATTTGATGAAGCTGAATAAACAAGTCCAAAATGTGATCCGTAAATGCAATCAGGTGGAAGAATACCTTTGGCCATCACCAGATGATGGCTGGCTTTCAAATATAGCCTTGCAAACAGAACAGGGAAGCATCATTGAGTTGTTAGTCGGCTTTCGGGCTGTCATGCAGCGCTGGCAGCAGGGAGTCATTTTGCCCGTCGATCAATTGGTGCTGACAATTGCCCAAGACCTTTTCTTAGACCCCATCGAACTCGCTATCGCTCACAAACTAGCCCTGACCTTGCGCCAATTAAACCGCGTCCATCCTGACTGGCAGTTAACTGAGCTTGGAGAGGAACTGGTTGTCATAGCTCGAAATGAACGCCGCTTCCTCAGTTTTAGCGAAGATGAGGATGGCTTTAACCCCGATCAGCATAAAGGCTGCGTGGTAGTCGCCACGATCCATAAATCTAAAGGCCTTGAATGGGACAAAGTTTACCTGACCTCGGTGAATAACTACGATTTCCCATCGGGTAATCAGTACGACACCTACCTACCAGAAAAATGGTACTTGAAACAGAACATGAATCTTGAAGCAGAGACCCTGGCTCAGCTCGATTTCTTACTCCGAGATGATCCTTTTGAATGGCTACAGCCGGGCAAGGCTGCTATAGATGCCCGCCAAAATTACATTAGAGACCGTCTGAGGCTTTTTTATGTCGGTATCACCAGGGCACGCCAAGCATTGACTATAACCTGGAACACAGGACACAATGGGAATACCCAAGAAGCTATCCCCTTGGTTGCACTACGGAATTTTTGGAATGGAGAAAGCAACATATGAAATTGCCTGAAGGCCTGCTCTTTAGTCAAAGCAATTTGCAAGATTATGTAAACTGCCATTACCAGTTTTACCTGCGTCACATCCAAAAATTATCCTGGCCGGCTTTATTAACTGATGACGCCCTTGAAGTGGAACAACACATGCAAAGTGGTGCCCGTTTTCATACCTTGGTGCATCAATTCTTTTTAGGTCTTCCGTTGGAATCTTTGGATCAAATTGCCTTATCAGACCCAAATGAGCAGCTTCAAACCTGGTGGCACAATTTCAAACAAACTGTTCCCGACCAGATCAAGGGTGAAACTTTTCCCGAATTGTCCCTGGTAAGCAAGCTCAATGGGCATCGCCTGATTGTCAAATATGACCTGGTTATAGTTGAAAAAGACCAGCTAACCATATATGACTGGAAAACTACCCAAAGGTTGCCCAAACCAGCAAGCCTTAATACACGCATCCAATCGCGCATCTACCCGTTTGTGCTTGCCAGAGAGGCTTCTGCAATTAACAATGGGTCCCTTCAACCAGGGCAAATAAAAATGGTTTATTGGCAGGCACAGTTCCCAGGACAAACCCATACCATTGCTTACAACCAAGATATGTTTGGAGCAGATTTAGCCTATCTATCTCACCTGGTTGACGAAATTGTGCAATTGCCCATTGAAGGTTTTACCAAGACACCTCACCTCACCTTTTGCAAATACTGCAACTTTCGCTCCTATTGTGACAAAGGCATCAGCGCAGGTCTATTATCAGAATTAGACCGCGATTTGGATGACCTGGACCTAAGCGCTTTTGACATCGACCTGGACCAGGTAGAAGAGATTTCCTTCTAAGGATTTGACAATGCAGTGGCAGATCCTGGAAAGCATCCCAACCCCAATAGATCTTCAAAAAGAAGTCGGTGGGCATCCACTTGTGAGCCAGGTGCTTTTACAAAGGGGCATTCAAACGCCTAGTCAAGCACGCGGTTTCTTAGACCCTGCCCTTTACCAGCCTTCATCAGCATTCAGCCTGCCAGGGATTGAAAAAGCCGTCAGTCTTCTAGAATATGCTATTGCAAAGAAAGAGCAAATCACCGTCTGGGGTGATTTTGATGTCGATGGACAAACATCCACAACCCTGTTAGTTTCTGCGCTTAAACAGCTTGGTGCCAATGTGAATTATTACATCCCCGTTCGCGGTCGTGAATCGCACGGCATTAACCCCGATCGTCTCAGGCAGTTTATCAGCGCTGGCACGCAGCTTCTGCTAACATGTGATACAGGCATTAGTGAAGTGAATAACATTGCCCTGGCTCGTGCGGCAGGTCTGAAGGTATTGATCACTGATCATCATCAACTCCCCGATGTGTTACCCGATGCTGAGGCCATTGTAAACCCACAATTCTTGGCACCGTCTCATCCCTTGGCAGGGTTGCCTGGTGTAGGTGTTGCTTACAAGCTGATCGAAGCCTTAACCTTAGAGCTAAACGCTTCCCTAGATTTAAGCACCATGTTGGACCTGGTCGCCTTAGGGATTGTTGCTGATGTTGCCCCTGTCACTGCAGACAACCGGTATTTGCTTCAAAAAGGTTTGCGCACCCTCAGGGCATCCCAACGCCTTGGGCTGCAGCAACTTTTGCGCAAAGCAGAGCTCCAGGCGGCTAACCTGGATGAGGAACTGATCGGATTCCAGGTTGCACCACGCCTGAATGCCATTGGCAGGCTAGCGGATGCAAATCCCGTGGTGGAATTATTATTGACAAGTGACCCTGGCCGAGCAGAGGTCATTGCCACTCAAATTGAAGGATTAAACCAGCAGCGCAAGATGCTCACCTTCCAGGTTACCCAAGCAGCGACCAACCTGCTTGAACGAAGCTCAGAAATTCGCCATGCGCCCATCATCATTTTGCACCATTCTGACTGGCCAGGCGGTATTCTCGGCCTGGCTGCCAGTCGCCTGGCAGAACGCTTCAACAAACCTGCCATCTTGCTCAGTGGCGAGGGGCAGACCATACACGGGTCAGCGCGCTCTGTGATGGGCTTGGATATCACCCAAGCCATGCGTACCCAGGCTGCCTTGCTGAACGGTTTTGGCGGGCATGCTATGGCTGGCGGTCTCTCACTACCCCTTGAAAACCTGCCAGCTTTTCAAGCAGGTATCGCGCGCTTTACCGAGCAAGCATTGCAAGCCCAGCCAGTCGAGCAGATTATTGAAATTCATGCCAAGCTCGACCTTATTAGCCTTGACTTGGCGTTGGTAGATGACCTGCAGCGCCTGGCTCCTTTTGGCCCAGGCAACCCCGCTCTGACCTTTATGAGCACGGATTTGACCATAGCTAGTGCCCGTACAGTCGGGAAAAACCAGGAACACCGCCAGGTAACGATCAGCGATACGCAAGGAAACACACAAAAAGTTATTTGGTGGCAAGGCGCAGAAATACCGCTGCCCAATGGCCGCTTTGACCTGGCTTATCACTTGAATGACAATGATTATCGCGGTGAGCGTGAGCTTGCGTTGGTTTGGGTGGATGCGCGTGAGCAAACGCCTATGGAAGTGCGCCCTGAAGAACGCCAGGTCTTGGACTATCGCCATTCTAAAAGTCCCCTGGCTGATTTGCAGTCTTTACTGGAGGCTGAGCAAGACCTATTGGTTTGGGCAGAGCTGAACCTGCCCCAAGACTTTACAGGTCACACCAGGCTGGACTTAAGGAAAGCCAAAACCTTAGTTATCTGGCAAGTTCCACCATCCAGCCAGACCTTGCAAAGCATCCTTGAAGCCGTGCAGCCAGCAAAAATCGCCCTGTTTGGATATAGCGAATCAATACCAGATAGCCAAAGCTTCATTAAACACCTGGCTGGGCTGTTAAAACACGCAATAAACAAGAAACAAGGCCAATTTACTCCATTGACATTGGCTGTCGCTTGCGGGCATTCCTTAGAAATGGTGCAGCTCGGTTTGCGTTGGCTGGGTGAAAAAGGGATATTTCAATTTGAAAAACAGTCAGATTTATTAATCAATGTAAAACCTGGCAGTGGTGTGCAAGGGTCAGCTTTTGCACAGGTCAACCAGGGTTTTAAGGTACTTTGGCAGGAACACCTGGCATACCAGCAATTTTACTTGGAAAGCAAGAAAGACCAGCTCCTCTAAATATAAAAATCACAATTAATTTCAATAAACAAAAACATTGTGCTGCGGGGTAATTTTTATCCTAGGGAATTGTGAAATTGCTCTTTAAGAATACCAAATTTCCTTGGTAGAGCTTTAGAACTTTGGCAAGCATGCTTTATGATGTATAATGCTTGGGTTAAAATAAAAAAAAGAGGTGGGCAGAACAGGGCTCGAACCTGCGACCTCATCTGTGTAAAAGATGCGCTCTGACCAACTGAGCTATCCGCCCGCGCACAATATTATACCGCAAATCAAGTTTTAAAGGAACAAGTTTTTCTATGAAAATCATCCGCTATCAGACCAAAAGTCTCTCCCCGCGTTTCGGCTGGGTATACCAAGATATGGTTGGTGAGATTGAAGGCTCACCCTATAGTGATTACCGACGCTTTGACCTGTCGCTCTCGCTGGATGAGATCACCCTATTGCCGCCCTGTCAACCCAGCAAAATCATCTGTGTGGGGCGTAATTTTGTTGAACATGCGCGTGAGAATGACGTGGAGCTGCCTAACATGCCCCTGTTATTCCTTAAACCGCCCTCTGCACTAATCACCACTGGCCAACCAATCATCTTACCGCCACAATCCACAAATGTGGAACACGAAGCGGAGCTGGCTATCGTTATTGGCAAAGCCGGGCGTTGGATTCAGCCTGAAAACGTTAACGAGCATATTCTAGGATACACCATTGCTAATGACGTTACGGCGCGGGACCTGCAGCGCCGCGACAACCAGTGGACGCGTGGAAAAGGTTTTGATACCTTTTGCCCGCTTGGCCCCTGGATTGAGACCGAATTTGACCCAAGCGATGCGCTCATCACATGCCATGTAAATGGCTCCCTGCGCCAGATGGCAAGCACGCGCGATATGGTCTTTACAATCCAACAGATCATCTCGTTTGCATCTTCGGTTATGACGCTGATACCAGGGGATGTGATCCTGACCGGTACGCCTGCAGGCGTTGGTCCACTAGTAGCTGGCAACCAGGTTGTAATCCACATCGATGGCATCGGCAACCTGAGCAACCCGGTCATCGCAGAAACAACACCCTCACCCATCCGCTGAGAGAGCTATGCCCATTGCCAGCCTGATCATAGACCTGCACCTGCCTGCTGTCACCTCTTTGAAAGCAAAAAGGCATGCAATCAAACCGCTCATTTCACGCTTGCAAAAAGAGTTCAATGTCTCTGTGGCAGAGTGCGATTACCAAGATTCCTGGCAGTCAGCCCAGCTGCATTTAGCAATGGTCAGCAGTGATAAACGTTACCTTGAGCAACAAATGGAACAAATTAAACAGTTCATCCCAGCACACTGGCCAGATTTGCAGATTATTAGTGAAGAATTGGAATACATCAATTGAACTTACAAGCAACAACATCCAAAAAGTCCTCACTCTTTGAGCGGGTTGAACAATACCTGCCCCAGGTAACCAAACCGGGCCGCTATGTCGGTGGGGAATATAACCAAGTAAATAAAGACTGGCACGCAGTTAGAACGCATGTCGCCTTGATTTTCCCAGATATCTACGACATCGGCCAGCCCAACCTGGGCTTAGCCATCCTTTACGATATCCTGAACCGCCAGGATGACATTTGTGCAGAGCGGGCATACGCCCCCTGGCTGGATATGGAAAGGATCCTGCGTGAGCAGCAGCTGCCGCTCTATGGGTTGGAAAGCAAACGCCCCCTAGATGAGTTTGATATCTTAGCCTTCACCCTGCCTTATGAGGCGATTTACACCAATGTCTTAAACATTCTTGACCTAGCTGGATTGCCGCTGTTTAGCGCTGAACGAGATGAAAACACACCGTTGGTTATTGCCGGCGGACAAGCAGCCTTTAACCCCGAACCGATGTCAGCCTTTATTGACGTCTTCGTGATCGGTGAAGGGGAAGAGGTGATCCTTGAAGTAGCCCAAGCCTACCAAGCTTGGAAAGATAGCCATCGCAGCCGCCAGGAGCTGCTCGAAGCTTTGGCTGACATTGATGGTGTGTATGTGCCTTCCCTATACCAGGTGAGTTATAACCCAGACGGCACAGTTGCCGAGATCCTCCCCAAATCGCCACAAGCCAAAATGCCGGTGATCAAACGGATTGTCGCAAGCTTGCCTGAACCACTGACCAATTTCTTGGTGCCAAATGTCGATGTAGTCCACAACCGCATCTCAGTGGAAATCATGCGCGGCTGCACACGAGGTTGTCGTTTTTGCCATGCCGGCATGGTCAACCGCCCTATTCGTGAGCGCAGCGTAGAAGGAGTTATCCAGGCCATTGATGCTTCCCTTAAAGCAACTGGCTACGAACAAGTCGGCCTGCTTTCACTATCCTCCTCTGACCACAGCCAGATTGTGCAGATTGTGCAAGAGGTCTATGCGCATTTTAAGGACGCGCGGGTCAATGTTTCCCTGCCTTCATTAAGGATTGCATCCTTCTCAGTTGATTTAATGGACCAACTGCAAGAGTTGCGGCCTGGCGGTGGATTTACCATTGCCCCAGAAGCTGCTACAGAACGGATGCGTGCAATCATCAACAAACCCCTTGATGACGAAGACCTGTTTGAGACTGTCCGTGCTGTTTTCAAACACGGTTGGCTCAGCTTGAAGCTCTATTTTATGATTGGCCTACCCGAAGAGCAAATGGAAGATGTCCAGGCTATCCTCGACATCACCCGCCGCATCCAAGCCGAAGGCCGTCGCATTGTTGGTGGGCGAGCACGCATTAATGTCGGCATTGGGACCTTCATTCCCAAACCACATACCCCCTTTCAATGGGCACCTGCTGAGCAACCCGAATCGATCCAGGAGAAAATTAACCTGCTTCGTGACGGCTTTAAGAAAACAGGCATTAAGATGTCCTTCAACAAACCGGCTGAGACTTTACTAGAAGCCTGGCTGACCCGGGGAGATAGGCACATGTCGCAGGTCATCTGGCATGCATGGCAAAATGGTGCCAAGTTCGATGCCTGGTCTGAGCAGCTTAATATCGCTGCTTGGTACAAGGCCTTTGAAGAAGCTGGATTGGCACCTGAGTTCTATGCTCACCGTGAACGTGGTTTAGATGAAGTTTTACCTTGGGATCATATCTCCAGCGGGTTGCGCAAGTCTTTCCTGCTGCAAGACTACAAGTGGAGTAAAGAGGGCAAAACCAGGCCAGATTGCCGCGAGCAGTGTTATTACTGTGGCATCTTGCCAACCTTTGAAACACTGCGCAAAGGTGACCCTTCCGCCAATTGGAGGTGCCCGTAAATGAATGAAACGTTTCGCATTCGCTTGGAGTATAGCATCAGTGGTATGGCACGTTTTACTGGGCACTTAGATAAACAGCGCCTGTGGGAACGCGCCTTACGCCGGTCCGGTCTGCCGCTTAGCTATAGCCAGGGCTTTAGCCCAAAAGCGCGCCTCAGTTTGGCATCTGCCCTCCCATTAGGTTACACCAGCTGCTGTGAAGCACTTGACTTTTGGATGAGCACGGATTTACCGGACGAGCAAATTCAGCAAGCGCTGGAATCTAGCTTGCCGGGTGATATCCGCCTGCTTAAAGTGGAGCATGTTGCCAAAGACCTACCTGCCATGCAGGCCATTCTGCTATCCAGCCAGTACCAAGTCTACTTCAATAAATCAATCAGCCAAGAAACTCTCCAAGAAAAAGTAGATGAACTTCTTAATCGTGAAGTAATTCAGCGCAACAGGCGGGGAAAAGTCTTAAACCTAAGAGAACAACTGGAAGATATTCAAATCCAATGTATCGATGACCAGGTGATCCTGTACTTACAGATGAGCGCTAGGCCCGGCGCTACTGGCCGCCCAGATGAGCTTCTAGAAGAGCTGGGCATTGACCCCAATACCTGCCTAATTGAACGCATAAAATTAATTTATTAATTAGGATATTAAGCCGGGCATTGAGTATAATATGGGCTGAGTTTGTTCCCGTGGCCTAATGGATAAGGCGTCGGCCTCCGAAGCCGGACATGTGAGTTCGAGTCTCACCGGGAACATTTTTGTATCCATTTAGCAAAAACCTATAAGCCTGAAAGTAACCAGCTTAGGCCAAAGCCCCTAGCCTGGTAATTGCACATGTTATAATTTTTACAATAAAATCATTAACCTCAGGCTATTACTCAAAGGTGTCACATGACTGATCCAGCCTTACTCCAACGCTTAGCAGACCTGCGCAAACAGATACACTTTCATAACTATCGTTACCACACCCTTGATCAACCGCTTATCAGTGATTACGAGTTTGATCAACTGCTCAACGAACTAAAAGGGCTTGAGGCACAACACCCTGAGTTAGTCACCCCTGATTCGCCCACTCAGCGTAGTGGTGCCCAACCTTTGGAACGCTTTACCAAGGTAACCCATCCCGCACCAATCCTCAGCTTGGCAAATGGTTTTGGCTCTCAGGATGTGCGCGATTGGTACGAACGCATTGCTAAGTTAGACGAATCCGTGCGCCATGCTGATTTTGTGGTTGAACCAAAAATTGACGGCCTGACGGTGGTGTTGCATTACATAGATGGCAGCTTCAGCCTGGGTGCCACTCGCGGTGACGGCGAAGTAGGCGAAGATATCAGCGAAAACCTACGTACCCTGCCCACAATCCCACTGCGCATCCCGCTTGATGGCGACCTCACCTCCCCAGAACGCCTGGTTGTGCGCGGTGAGGTTTACATGACGAAATCCGATTTTGCCGAGTTGAATGCCCGCTTATCGGAGGCAGGCGAGAAAACCTATCTTAACCCACGCAACACCGCGGCAGGATCTCTGCGCCAACTTGACCCACGCATGACTGCCAAACGCCCACTAAAAATTTTGGTGTATCAAATCATAGAGTCCTCTGATCCTACCCCTACCACCCAATGGGAAACATTGAATTACCTTCAAAATCTTGGATTCCCTGTCAGCAATATAAATAGACACGTAACCGACATTGAGAGTGCTATCCGATTTTGTGAAACGCAAGCTGATCAGCGCAACCAGTGGCCTTTTGAAGCCGATGGGATTGTAATAAAAATTAACGACCTCAAACTGGCTGAAAGGCTTGGCTACGTCGGTAAAGACCCACGCGGTGCTATAGCCTATAAATATCCCGCCCAGGAAGTGAGCACAAAATTACTGGATATCATTGTCAACGTCGGCCGCACTGGCATTCTAACCCCCCAGGCCATCCTGGAGCCAGTCTCAATTGGCGGTGTGATTGTACGCAATGCCACCCTGCACAATTTCGATTTCATTAAAGAAAAAGATATTCGCATTGGCGACCGTGTTTGGGTCAAACGTGCTGGGGAGGTAATTCCTTATATCATCGGGCCAATCAATGAAGCGCGGGATGGAAGCGAAAAGATTTATGAAATACCCCAGACCTGCCCGGCTTGCGGCGAGCCAGTCGAAAATATACCAGGCGAGGTGGCCTATTTCTGTGTAAACAGCGCCTGCCCAGCCCAGTTAGTGCGCAACCTAGAGCATTTTGTTTCGCGCGGCAGCATGGATATCGTCGGGCTTGGCTATCGCATTGTGGAGCAGTTAATCAAAGCAGGCTTGATCGCAGATGTGGCAGATCTTTACAGCCTTGAAAAAAACCAATTATTGACCTTGGAGGGCTTTGGTGACAAAAAGGCTGATAACCTACGCTCAGCCATCGAAAAATCCAAATCGCAACCACTTGAAAGGCTAATTACAGCGTTGGGCATTCACGGTGTAGGTGAAATTGCTGCACGCGATGTCGCACAGCATTATCGCGACCTTGATAAATTAGCTCAAGCCAGCCTAGAAGACATTCAAACCCTGCCTGGCTTTGGGCCAAACATTGCCCAATCAATAATAGATTGGTTTGCACAACCCCATAATCAAGCTTTGCTCAAAAAATTAAAAGCCGCCCAAGTATGGCCAATTGTTGTGGATGCTCCAGCCCAAACTGGTAATTTAGCTTTATCAGGTCTGAGCTTTGTTATCACGGGTACTTTACCCTCGCTTACCCGCACCGAAGCAGAAGATTTGATTCTAAAACATGGTGGTAAGGTTTCAGGCAGTGTCAGCAAGAATACAAGTTACCTGTTGTTGGGCAGTGAACCTGGTTCAAAATATGACAAAGCCAAAGCATTGCAAGTACCAATCCTCAGTGAAGAAGAATTACTAAAAATGATCAGGAGCTAGATTGCCGCCAGTAATCAAACTAAAACCGCAGCGTGATAAATCTGCCCGGCACAAACACCCCTGGATTTTTTCAGGCGCAATTGCTTCCCAAGACGAAAACCCATCTCCGGGTGAGACCGTTGCAGTACTTTCTTCTGAAGGTGATTTTCTTGGTTGGGCTGCGTACAGCCCAAACTCACAAATACGCGTGCGTTTTTGGAGTTTTGATGAACAAGAGATAATTAACCCATCATTCTTTCATAATCGCCTGCAAAAAGCACTTGCCTTTAGGTCACCATTATTTCAAGACTCAAAAACGAATGCTTTCCGTCTAGTTTACGCAGAATCTGATGACCTGCCTGGCTTGATCCTCGACAAGTATGCAGATTACCTGGTTGTGCAGTTCTTATCAGCCGGGGCAGAAGCCTGGCGCACAACCATCGTTGAATCTTTGATGAATCTACTCCAGCCAAAAGGAATTTTTGAGCGTTCAGATGTTGCCGTTCGCAAGCTGGAAGGCCTACAAGAAACTGAGGGCGTTTTAGCTGGGTTATTGCCACCTGATCGACTCGAGATAAAAGAAAATACCTACTCTTTCTGGGTCGATATCAAACAAGGACAAAAAACCGGTTTCTATTTAGACCAGAGGGATAATCGACAAAAGAGTGCAGAAAATATCGCTGGCAAAAGCGTCTTAAATTGTTTCAGCTACAGCGGCGGATTCACGGTTTACGCCCTGGCCAATAGCGCTAGCCATGTGCTTTCGATTGACTCTTCTGCAGATGCCTTAGAACTGGCAAAAGAAAACGTGCAGTTAAATAATCTACCCTTAGACCGCTGTGATTGGCTGGCTGAGGATGTTTTTGTTGCATTGCGGCATCTTCGAGACAGGGCTCTTTCTTTTGATCGCATCATCTTAGACCCGCCCAAATTTGCGCCGGTCGCCTCTCAAGCACAAAAAGCAGCCAGGGCATACAAAGACATCAATTTACTTGCTTTCAAGTTGCTCAAACCTGGCGGAGATCTTTTTACATTTTCGTGCTCTGGAGGGATTGATTTGCCATTTTTCCAAAAAATTGTCTCGGATGCAGCCCTTGACGCTGGGGTGAATGCAAAAATCACAGAGTATCTTCACCAATCGCCAGATCACCCAGTATCGCTAAATTTCCCTGAAGGCAATTACCTAAAAGGCTTGGTCTGCAAAATCGTTTAAACTCAATAAAAAAAACGCTTCTTTGTGGGAAGCGCTTTTAGTGGAGATGGCGGGAATCGAACCCGCGTCCGAAAGATTTAGCCCTCGAACCTCTACGAGCGTGTCCAGTTTATAAATTTCGCCCAATCCCCGATTTACTGGCAAAACAGTGAATTGCGCTAACCGCTTGGACCCGAAAGCCCTCTTTTATGCATTTAGCGGTGTCTTGCATAGCGTTCCGACTTTTATGTCACCTTTACTGCGCCCGGCCGGACAAACGGACCCAGGAGGCGTGGCCTCAACATTGGAGACCAAGCTGAAAATCAACTAGCTTATGCAGCTAATGGAAGTGCAGCGTAGCTTGTGCTTTTGGCACTTGTTGTTTTGTACTGATTTTACGAGGTCGGTACCTCTCGGCTCGCCATCCGGGACCGGCCTCTCCCGTCGAAGCCTGTCATCCCCTTGGTGTTGATATTATACATCAATCTTATTAACACAATATATAAAAATCACCCGGGCTTACCCGGGTGATTTTTTTACTAAATTACGTTAAATTTTTAAATTACTGCTGGATTTGAGCCAATTGATCCGCAAGGATTTCGTTGGCAATGTCATTCAGCTTATTCAATTCCTCAGTGACATCCAAGGTGGTATCTTCCATCAAGGCAGCCATAGTCAGTTCGATTTCATCGCGGATGAAGTCATAACCTGGCACTGGGGGCTCGAAGGCACCGTACTCTAAGAGGTCAAATGCGGTCTTGTAGGGTGGATTGGCCATGAAGAAGGCGGTCATATCCTCTGCAACGCTCATGCGGGTGGGGAAGTACATTGAGAATTTCGCCCACTCTGATTGTGGCCCTGGGCTGGTGTAGTATTTCAACCAGATCCAAGCAGCCAGTTCGCGTTCTGGGGTGGACTTGGGGATACCAACACTCGCGCCGTAAACATTTTGTTTAATCACACCAGTATTGGGTAATGCAGCAACAGACCATTCATGGCCAGCGCCTGAGTCTACAGCAGACTTGTAGTAAGGCAAACCGGAGCTGGAGCTAACGGTGAAGAGCAGGGTGCCATTGCCAAAGTCGGTTTGATCGCCATAGGCTTCTGCAGGAATAGCAGCACATCCAGATTCAAACAGATCCTGTAAGAATTCCATCGCTTCAATTGAAGCAGCGCTGTTTAAAGTGAATTGATTAGCATCGTAGTCGAAGATATCGCCACCGAAAGCAAAGGTCCAGCTGGCAAAGCGTGAGGTGTCAATGCTGAGTTGATATCCAAGGCTACCTTCAGCTGTTGCAGCGCTAAATGGTGTCGCGGTTGCTGCGCATGCCATCTCTTTAAATTCTGCTGGGTTGCTTGGTGCGCCGGCAAAGCCTAACTCTTCTAGCCAGGTTTGGTTGTAGTAAACCATTTCCATGGAACGATTTGGTGGTAAGCCTAAGCGTGCACCATCATAAATGGAGAATACATCCTGCGCAAAGAAGCCAGGGAAGAAATCAGCCTGGTCTTCAGCTGGCATTCCGTAAACTGGATCGTTAATGATCTCGTTCATGTCGAACATAGCACCAGCTAATTGATAGGTAGCAGTCTGGTTCTGGTAACCAACAACGACATCAGGTACGTCTGGGGTATTCAAAATTGGGAGCATCTTGGTGAAGATGTCACCATAACCACCAGCATATTCAGCGGTCAGTGTAATACCATATTCGTTGGTCGCATTGAAGGCATCTACAACCTTCTGCAATTCTTCGCCGCGGGAGCCACTGTGCTGATGCCAGAAGACGATTTCCTTGGCAGGCACAACACCTTCCCATTTGCTTGTTGGGGTAGTCGGTGCTTCACCTTCAGCTAAACCGGTGAATTTGTCGGCGGTGTAATAGCCAGAATCGATGATGGCAGCTTTAACATTTGATTGATCAACAGAAACTACGGCTGATGGTTTGGCAGGTACTTCAATTACACCATTATTGTAGGTGTGTGTCTGCGCAGGGGTCTTGCCTTCCAAGAAGGCTACTGCTGCGGCAATCGCATCGGCAACAAGTGTGCGGACGTCTTTCAAGACGGTCATGGATTGCTTGCCATCAATAATATATTGTACTGACGCAATCTCAGCGTCCTGTCCAGTTACCCAGTACTTGGTTACGTCTTTGTCAGCGCCAAATGCATCTGCAATAGCGCGGGCGGTACCATCATTCGGGGCTAAGATAAAGACTTCACCCTTATCCGCTGCTGTAGTTGCAGTCAGGTTGGATTCCGCCAGGTTCTTGGCTACATTAAAGTCCCAGTTGGTGGTGATTTGGCCAATGATCTTGCCCATTTCATCACGGGTCAGGGTCGCTTTGTCCTGCAGTGCAATCGCTTCAGATGAGTTCTTGATCACAAATGTGCCATCTGCAATCTTGGGCTGCAAAACGTTCCAGGCACCTTCAAAGAACAGGAAGGCATTGTTATCTGAGGCTGCACCAGCGTACAGGTACAGGGGTAAGCCTGTGCCGGTCGCTTGATCTACCAGGTATTGACCCTGTGCCTCACCAACAGCAATGCTGTCAAAGGTAACGTAGTAATCAACTGCTTCCGTGTCTGTGATCAAGCGATCATAAGACACAACCTTTACACCGGCTGCTCTAGCTGCTTCTGCAGCTGCTGCTGCTGCGGTTGAGTCGTGCGGGCAAATGATCAAGACTTTCACGCCCTTGGTGATCAAGGCTTCCACGTTCTCTTTTTCCTTGGCTGAGTCACCCTGGCTAAACAGGATCTCTACCGCATAGCCTG
The DNA here is from genome assembly GCA_040768105.1 of Anaerolineaceae bacterium. Taxonomy (GTDB): domain Bacteria; phylum Chloroflexota; class Anaerolineae; order Anaerolineales; family Anaerolineaceae; genus JAXGNE01. Next base: position 92,266 of record JAXGNE010000014.1, on the reverse strand, counting down.
CCTTTCCTAAGGCATCTTTGAAGCGGGTTTCATCCTGGATCCAGCGCGGTTCATCCTTGGTCGGAAGAACAATGCCAACTGCAAGTTTATCGCCTGCAGGTGCTTCTGTGGTTTCTGCCTTTTTTGCACAGGCACCGAGAACCATTGAAGCGATTATCATTACTGAAAACAACCAAATCAACTTCTTTCTCATTTTTTCTAAACCTCCATTTAGAACTAAAAAATATTGTTACTTTACTTCGATAAACGTAAGGATAATATCCCTACGGAATATCCTATCCTATTAAAGATACCACATCAGACGATAACTTACTATAGCCAATTATCCTTTTAGCCCGGTTGTAGCAATACCTTGCGTAAATTGCTTTTGGGTCATGAAATAAATAACCAGGATGGGCAACAGGGTGATTACTGCCCCTGCCATCAGTAAATTTGTTTGAGGACCTGCCTCGTTGACAAAACCCCATAAACCGACCATGAGTGGGCGCCAGGTGTCTTTGGTAGTCACCAGAAGCGGCCAAGTAAAGGCATTCCATGCACCAGTGAAGCCAAACAGCAACACTGTCATGATCGGCGCTTTGCTAATAGGCAAAACAACTTGCACTAAGAACCGCATATGATCACAGCCATCAATACGTGCCGCATCCCAAAGTTCTTTTGGCACCTGGGCAAAAAATTGTTTTAAAAGGAAAATACTGAATGCATTTGCCATAAAAGGAACTGTTAGAGCCCAGTAAGTGTTTAACCATGTACCACCGGGTAAGGGGAGGATATTGCCCCTGATCATGAGCAAATTAGGAATAATCGTAACCGATTCTGGGATCATCATCGTTGCTAAGAACATCCCAAAAATGAGGTCTTTGCCCTTAAACTCAATTCGTCCAAACGCGTATCCAGCTAAGATTGAGGTAATCAGAAGTCCAGCTAGGGTTCCAAGCGTTATCAGAACACTATTCATGAAGTATTTTGAAAAACTTGCTTGTTCCCAAGCATCAACAAAATTAACCCATTGTGGAATTTCAGGAAGTAATTTCTTGTTAATCGTTTCACCTAATGTCATCAATGAGGTTGAGATCATCCAGAAAAATGGGAACATGCTAATTAGCGCACTAAGGATCAATATAAAGTAAATTAGAAAGCGTCCAAAATGATATTTCCAGCCCTTGCCTCTGTTAAACCATGATGTTGTTTTCTGGGATTTCACTACTTCACCGCCTTTATCCATAAAACACCTTCTCGCCCATTAACTTGTTCTGCGCAAAAGTCAGCCCCAGGATCACAAGAAATAGCACAATTGCTTGCGATGTCGCAATACTATACTGGTTCGCTTTATAAAACCGGTCCCAAATTAAGATACTCGTCGTCAACACCGAATCACCAGCACTGGGTGTCCTCATCACATAGATATGATTGAAGGCTTTGAATGTTCCAATAAAAGCTATTAGTGTTAGGTAGAATGTGATCGGGGAGATTAATGGTACTGTGATATATCTGAATTTATCTGTCTTGCTCGCGCCATCGATCTCAGCCGCTTCATAAGTTTCTTTGGGAATGTTACCAAGACCAGCCAAGAAAATCACTGTGTTGTAACCAATAAATGTCCAGATACCAAAAAGGATTATGGTCACTAAGGCCAAGCTGGGGCCTGCCCAAAAACCTTCTAAATCTAAACCCATTAAATTCGTTATCGGAAGCTTTTCAAAGCGCCACTTCAAGGGATCTATGCCAAATAAGCCTAACACCGTATTTGCGATATTCGTTTCTCGGTTACTAAAAATAATTTGGAATACCACTGCTGTGGTCACCGCAGGGGTAACATAGGGTAAGAAGAATATCATCCTGAATATTTCTTTGCCATTAATATTTTGATAAAGTAGATAAGCAAAGACCAAACCAATTAATATTTCTGCAGGAACGGTGCCTAGCGCATAATAAAGCGTCACAACTAAGGACTTAAAGAAGGCCGCATTTCCGCCTTCTAATTCTGGCCCTAATCCATTCGAAAAAAGTGCTCCAGGATTAATTATCTGCCCGCCTTCAGACATCAAGCGCCAGCTTATACTGAACAATGCCAGCCCAATCAAAGCGATGACCGCAGTTAGTATATTTTTTGTTGTCTGCTTCCCATTTTTTTCTTTGAAGGCATTCTTAGAAAACCAAAATGCAAATATGATGATGGCAAGACTAAGCAGAAATAGGAGTAAACTGCGCCAATCGCCAAAAATCTTCAAGAAATTATCTAAACCAACAAACCTACCTTTGGTAACCTGCCAATTGAACAGGCTCATGTAAACTGAATAACCGATAGGGAAAAGACCAAATACAAAAATAATAATAAAAGCGGGGAGAACAAAAAGGTATCCTGTAATCTGTTCTTTAATCTTTAGCCATTTCATTCCACTGCCTTTATGCGTGGAAATTTGCTCGCTGTATTCTGCCAAGTGTTCCTCCTTTTTGTTTTAGAACAACCTGCACCAACATTCGATGGCACCAATCAAAATTATACCGAATCCTACGAGAATATCAATAGAGAAACTCGCTTAATCTAGGTAAAGTATACCCAATTTCAGCAGATTCTACCTTAAAATTTCATAGAACCCTAAAATCGTACTCGGAAACTTATCCGTAGCGATCAAGAATCCGATCTCATCTAATTTAACCAAACCTTCCCAGTTTCTTGCTTCATCATCCTCAAGCAATTTGAAGTAAATAGGCTCGGTATCAACTAACTCGACAGCATCAGCTACCAGTTGAAGCTTTAACAACCTTTCAACTGGCTTAAAAATTTGGTGGGTCTCTCCTTCACCATAACTCTCAGCAATAGGATCTGTCTTTACTTGAAGGTGTGTATCGCCTGGAAAGTAGTAATTCATCACCCAAAAATTTCCCTCATCATCCACCCCACTGGCATCAGTCACTCGGAACTCAATTTGCGGAAAACTTAGCGATTCTAATGGATTCAGTGAGAGATCAAACCGCCGCACAGTTGGATTGGGGTTTTCCTGTTTGCCGTTATCCTCAAAAATGGTATGAACAATCCCATCGTGAATAAAGATCGCCTCGTCGGATGCATTTGGATTATCTACAGGAGGTGCCAATTCCACCATATTACCAGTCTCCAAATTGATCGCAGAAAGATCGCCCAAGACATCCCCACTCACCAGGTAACCCATCATTTCACTTGTGGGTTTAGACTCGATTGTAACAAATACTTTATCTTCAAAAAATGCAATAGCTTCATATCCCTCAAAACCAGCAACTGCATTTCTGATTGCATCATCAATAAATTGGACCGGTGTTATACGTATAGGGGTTGATGACGGAGATTCTAGGAATGCAAATATATCAGCCTTGTTAATATAAAATATTTGGCTAATGCCTGCTTCTTTAAAGCGCTCAGGGTATTGTGGTAATAATACCAGCTTATCTCCAAACCATGTCATCCCTGAAATTTCAGCATTGGCCTTATCCAATGGCGATGGCAGAGGGATTTCCAGAATTTCAACCTCATCGATCAAAAAAGCTTCTGTCGTTGTTACCGTAGTTTCGCTTGTTGGCATTGATACTTGGATAGTCTCAGTAATGCCTACTTCTACTTGGGTCTTCAACACTTCTTCTACCTGCACCTCTGGAACCGTGCAGCTAGTTAATACAAATACGCAGACAGTTACAATTATTTTTGTTATTTTTTTCATTTTGCTATTCCAATCATTTACTTCGAAAACCTATTTACAATAGCTCATTAATTCAAATCAAAAATCGCTACCACAGGGTCATGATCACCTAGGCGATCCATATAATAATATTCACTGTTCAGGTGCACTATTTCTATCGATGCGAATTTGCTAAGGAGCTGATTGCTCACCAGGATATGATCTAAGACCTGGCCGTTGCCCTCATAGATATAGGTATATTGCTCATTAGCAGGCAGGGTAACTATAAGGTTAGATAACTCCTTCCCCTGTAAAGTCATGAGTGGGTTAGACCACTGAAAATCATTCAAATCACCCATGACAATAACATTTGCCTGCGGGTCAATTGCCATGATTTGTTTTACAAACATGTTGAGCACTTTAGCTTGTTCAGTCCTTTGCCGCTCAGAATCCAGGTTTGGAGGTTGAACATCGCCAAATAAGGGCCCATCCCCACCTTTAGAGTTGAGATGATTGACCACCACAAACAGCCTTTGACCATTAAATGAAAATTGTGCCGCTAAAGGCTTACGGCTGTCCCGAAAGGCAAAGCTGTTTGGGTCAACGCGGCCTGGGTTAAGCGAAAGCTTGGCAAGCTTGCCATCCTGCAAGACCTGAACCGCTGTTTCCGCATCACCTGGCATCCCACCATCGAATGCAAGACCACGATCGCTGCGGTAAAGAATGCCCACGCGGATGTTCCCACCAGGTGCGCCGCCATCTCGATTTCTAATAGGGTCAATATTAAGGTATTGGTATTCAGGGCCACCAGCTAATTTAATTGCCGTGATGATCTTGTTATACGTTTCATCAGCAGAGACCACTAATGAATCTACTTCACCATCGTTATCTTGAATTTCCTGAAAACCAATAATGTCTGGGGACTTCAGGTAAATTATGATATGCTCTGCCAAAGTTGCAATCCTCTTGGGGTTATCAAACGCATCAAGGTTTTCAACATTATAAGTAGCAACAGAAAGCTGTCCTTCTAACGGATCATTATTAAGTGGAATGCGCTCTAATCCGCCAGGGGTGACAGGTAACTTATGGGTTGGTTGTAATTTATAAGCACCAAATGTGTAATCCAAAATGCCAATGATGGGTTGGCTAAATTGATCCCCAACGACAACCTTGGGCAAGTTAACCAGGGAGTCATCTAAGAGGATCCGCTCAGGGTTAGCATCATTTTCTCTGAGAACAATAGTACCGCGCGAGGATAATAAGCCAAAATTTTCACCCAAATCTGGTAGAATTGCGATCTCGTTGTAGCCATTGGTGGCACTAACCGCAACCGCGTTATTGACCTGGACCCGCATGGATTCAAGACTCTCATAAAAATCCAAGCCATCTTCTTCAGGGTCAAAACTTCCATTCCTGCCTGCAAAGCCTTTGATGTCATTGTCTATGATTTCATTTGGTGGTAACCGGCCTTCTTTACCAATAACAGTCGGCTCAGGAATCGGGTTACCGCTTGATATGATTTCATATTCTGAAGTCACTAACTGGGTAATGGTCAGGGAGTTTTCACCAATACCAGCTGGGTTAAATTCCCGCACCGAGGCAGTTTTTACCAAAATTGCATCGCCAATTTGCATGCGTGGAACGCCTCGAATTGCCACAAAGATGCCTTCAGAGGTGGCAACGTTATCATCCGGGTCCGGGTCCTGCATATAAAAACCGTCACCCCGCTTGGCTGTAACAATGCCGTAAACATTCTCAACAGTTTTGCCATCCAATGGCGAGCGATGTGCAGCGCCTTGTATTTGGTTAATCTTGACACCTTGCGGAATAGGGGTCCCTTGCGGTGTGGGCGTGAAATCTGCCAACGGTGTCAGGGTAGTTAAGAGTGGTGTTGCGGTAGGTTCTTGAAAAGCTGGATTTTTTTGACAACTGGTAAGTGATAAGACGAAAAGGAAGATAATTGTAATTATTTTCGCAAACTTCATTAAGATTCTCCGATACTGCAAATTGGTACTATTTTACACCCTCAACATGCAGAAATTGATGATCATTCTGCTGTTCGTTTAGGTAACTTATTTCGATTTTCGGCAAATATTTGATACAATAATTTTTATGGAAATTCAAATTGCGATTGCCAAAATTGATAAATTCGCCTCTACCGAAAGCGGGGACACGGTTGAGATTATCGAGAGACCTAACAAGGGCATATCAGTTGTCCTCGCGGATGGCAAGTTAAATGGGCAAGGCTCAAAAGCGATATCTACAAAAATTGTGCATAAAATAATCAGCCAGATAACTGAAGGCATCCCTGACGGCGCAGCAGTAATCAACACCTCAAGGCTTATCTACCGAGAGTATAAAGGCAAAGCTAAAGCTGGTTTAAATATTCTCTCCTGCGACATGAATACAGATATGATTAACATCACGCGCTGCAGTGCAGTACCGGTCGCTTTGTATAGGGATGGGCAAGTCAATTGCATTGTATCTGATGTGAAAGCGCTCGGCGAACGGGAAGAAGTGCAACCATCTATTTATCAAATTCCGCTCGAAAGCGATACTTCCATCATCTTGATTACAGATGGTGTTTTTAATGCGGGTGCAAATTTGGATCAATCGCTAGATTTTTGCACCACCTTAGGTTCGTTATTTGAAGAGCAAGAACCTACCGCCCGTGAGATAGCCGAATTCATGTTGAATCAAGCCCTGACCCTTGACCGAGGTCATCCACAAGATGATATGTGCGTTGTTGTACTACAAACAAACCGCGAAGCACGCGATGGTATCAAGCATATAACTGTTAGAATGCCAATTTAATACGACTAATTAATGCTAGAAGACTGAAGAAAATCAGTCTTTTTTTATTCTTAGGACTTAGGATAAAATTAGGTTAAGTCACAACAAAAACATACTAGGAGGTTTGCATGCGTGAGGATGTTGTTCTCATCACCGGTGCTAATGGAGAGATTGGCCACGGGCTCATCAATCATTTGTTTACCGAAAATATTAAGATAGTGGCCTTAGATGTCGCCCCCCTAGATAAATGCCTAAGGCCTAAAGTGGCGACTTACATCGTCGGGGATATACTTGACCAAATGTTGCTTGGAAGGCTGGTAGTTGAACACCAGATTTGCACAATTTACCACCTTGCTTCCATCCTATCTACCAAAGCAGAATACAACCCTGAGACTGCCCATCGCATCAACGTCGAGGGCACGCTTAACTTGCTCAGGTTAGCAGTTGAACAATCTCAATGGCAAGGTAAACCAGTCAAAATGATTTACCCAAGCTCAATTGCAGCTTATGGATTTTTAGATCCAAACGAAAAATGCTGCACTGGCAAAGTCAATGAAAGCCAATGCACCAACCCTACCACCATGTATGGATGCAATAAATTGTACTGTGAACACCTTGGACGCTATTACAGCGCCCACTATCGCCAATTAGCTGTGGATGCTGGCAGCGCTCCAACCGTTGATTTCCGCGCCTTGCGTTTTCCTGGTCTGATCAGCGCTGAGACCATCCCAACCGGTGGAACAAGCGATTACGGTCCAGAGATGCTGCATGCTGCTGCAAAGAACGAAGCGTATGCCTGTTTCGTCCGACCCGACACACGCATTCCCTTTATGGTCATGCCAGATGCCATCAAAGCCCTGATTCAACTTGAAGCCGCCGAGCGTGACTCGCTTACCCAGTATGTTTATAACGTAACCAGCTTCAGCCCATCTGCGCAAGATATTTATGAAATTGTTATGCAATCCTTCCCAACAGCCCAAATCAGTTTTTCACCTGATCTGCGCCGGCAAAAGATTGTTGATTCCTGGCCAGAGGATGTCGACGATTCAGCAGCCCGTCAGGACTGGGGCTGGCAGCCAGATTATGATATCGATAGGGCATTCCAGGAATATTTAATTCCCGCCATCAAAAAAATCTATGCAAAGGAATCAGAAGGATAGGCGCCCATCTTCTTAATTTAAATTAATACTTTCCAGCTGCCGGGCAAGTGCTGGTGTTTACAATAAAATCAAGGCATTCACACGGCTTTATTTTTACTATCGTTTGATTAATTCCACACTCTGCAATAGAATCAGCCTGAAACGAGGTTTTTATGCCCATTTATGAATATCAATGTAAAATTTGTGGAAAACGTTTTGAAGCCTTGCGCAGCTTTAGCCAGGCAGATGCACCCATAAAATGTGAAGTTTGCCAAAGCGAAAATACACACAGATCTATCTCAGTCTTTAATGCCGTCAGCAACGGTTCATCAATTACAAGCAGTTCATCCTGTGCTGGCTGTGTTTCCAATTCCTGCAGTTCTTGCGGTAGATAATCAAAATGAAATCTTACGATGGAAGCTTAGCATTAATCACTGGTGGTTCAAGTGGGATTGGGCTTGCGCTTGCAAAACAATTAGTCCAGGCAGGCGCAGATGTCTTTATTCTTGCTAGGAATAAAGAGCGCCTTCAAACTGCTGTAGAAACCATTAAACTTGTCGCAGTCAACCCCGACCAGAGAATTGGTTCGTTAAATGCCGATATCACTGACTATAAACACCTCGAAAAGCTTCTGACAGGATGGGTAGAGCAAGAAGGCATTCCTGATTTTGTGTTCAACTCGGCTGGCGTTGCTCACCCTGGTTACTTTGAAGAGTTGGATATTGAAATTTTCCATTGGATGATGGATGTCAATTATCACGGCATGGTAAATGTTACTAAAGTTCTTTTACCATACATGCGAAATCGCGGATCAGGTCATATCATTAATATTTCTTCTGAAGCTGGCTTTATCGGCGTGTTCGGTTACACAGCCTATGGCGCATCCAAGTACGCTGTGCGCGGGTTTTCTGATGCGCTAAGGGCAGAGATGAAACCGCTTGGGATCAATATATCGATCATTTTTCCGCCTGATACAGACACACCCCAGCTTGCTTATGAAAATAAATTTAAACCTTACGAGACGAAGGTCATAGCCAGCTCTTCTAAAGCCCTGACAGCTGACATTGTTGCAGAGCGAACCTTAAAAGGCGTGCTAAAGAATAAATACATGATCATTCCCAGCCTTGAAGGGCGCATCTTTTATCGTCTATCATCAATCTTAAAACACACCACTTACATGATTATGGATTTGATGGTCAAATCTGCCCGGAGAAAAAAATTTCGCCAGATGGATCTATCGGATGATTAACTTTTGGTTCAAAAGCAACCAATCAAAATTGTGATTGATACTCACCCAAGCGATAGCTTCACAGAAAATCAATTAAAGTATCGTGGAACTTTCAACCCTTCTAAGTCATTGGAGATCTGAGCCATCCATATCTGGCAATGTTGTATCCTGGCAGGTTCAGCCAGCCCGTGCAGCGCGCTTAATGCCAATGCCCAGCTCACTGCAGCCAAAAGTGCGCGAAATGCTGGCACAGCAAGGTATCACCCAACTTTATAGTCATCAAGCTGCCGCTTTTGATTACGTTGCCCAAGGGCATCATGTCGCAATCGTCACGAGTACCGCCAGCGGTAAAACATTTTGTTACAATTTGCCAGTTATCAATACCCTCCTCAACCAGCCTGATGCCCGAGCGCTCTATATTTTCCCTACTAAGGCGCTGGCACAAGATCAACTTTCAAAACTGAATGAATTATTAAGTAGTGTAAAACTAGATCATGACTTGATCACCAACATTTACGATGGTGATACACCCCCCAGTGCTCGCCAGCTGATCCGCAACAAGAGCAGGATCCTTATTACCAATCCAGATATGTTGCATATCGGCATCCTGCCGCACCACACCAACTGGCATGCGCTTTTTCAATCACTGCGTTTCATTGTCATAGATGAGATGCACACCTACCGGGGAGTCTTCGGTTCGCATGTTGCCAATGTCATTCGGCGCCTTAAACGGATTGCCGCTTTTTATGGGGCTTTTCCCCAATTCATTTTGACTTCAGCCACCATTGCCAACCCGGGTGAATTAGCTGAGAAGCTGATTGAGGAACCCGTTTCAATTATTGATAGCGATGGCGCACCTCAAGGACAGCGCCACTTCCTCATATACAACCCCCCGCTTATAGACCAGCAACTGGGCTTGCGGCGCAGCAGCCTGTTGGAAGGCAGTTACCTGGCTTCCGAAATTATTAACGCAGGCTTTCAAACTATCCTTTTTGGTCGCACGCGCAGATCCATTGAACTGTTGCTGACCTACCTTCGGGAGCGCAACCTGGAGCTGCCTCCAGGCACGCTGCGTGGATACCGCAGTGGTTATCTCAAAGCAGAGCGTCGTGAAATCGAACAAGGTTTGCGGCTTGGCAATATAAGGGCAGTTGCGGCCACCTCCGCCTTGGAATTAGGCATAGACATCGGGGATTTGGAAGCTGCCGTCTTGATTGGTTACCCTGGCTCGATCTCAGCATCGCGGCAGCAGGCTGGGCGCGCCGGCAGAAAAAGCAATACCGCTTTAGCTATCCTGGTGACTTCTGCTAATCCCCTCGATCAATACTTAGCGAATCACCCGGAATACTTTTTTGAGCGTAACCCTGAACAAGCACTGATTGAACCAAACAACCTCCCCATATTGCTGCAACACATTCGCTGTGCGGCTTTTGAGTTACCTTTTCGCCAAGAGGATGGCTACGGTCATATTGATAAGCAAATGCTGAAAAGTTTTTTGAAACTGTTAGTTCAATCAAATCAACTGTACCAAAAAGGGGATCAGTTTTATTGGATAGCAGATCAATACCCCTCTTCAGCCATCTCCCTGCGCTCCGCCTCATCAGATGTAATATCCTTGATTGTCTCTGAATTCTACGGTCAAAAATCAATTGGACAAGTTGATTTGTACAGCGCCTATTGGATGGTGCATCCAGAAGCAATTTACCTGCATGAAGGTCAATCTTACTATGTCGATGAACTCAACCTGGATACTGGAACTGCAAAGCTCCATCCCGTTTTAGCCGATTACTATACAGAAGCCGTGTCTGAGACAACATTTGAAGACTATCAAGCCCAGCAGCAAGTGAAAGGGCAGGGTTGCCTGAAAATGTACGGCGAGTTGACTGTCGTCAGCCAGGTATCTGCCTATAGGAAAATTCGCTTATTCACACATGAGCAATTGGGTGGCGGGCAAGTCAGTTTACCCCCCACCACACTCAACACAGTTGGGTATTGGTTTTCAATTGATGAGCGCGTCGTGCAAGCATTGCGCGACCAGATGCTTTGGAATGCAGACCCGAATGATTATGGACCCGGCTGGCCCAAACTGCGCCAACAAATCCTGAATCGGGATAATCATCAATGCAAAGCGTGCGGTGTCAGTGATGTTTTTGCACCACTGCATGTGCATCACATTCAACCCTTTAAAACCTTCACATCGCTGGAAGCAGCCAATGCACCAAATAACCTGATAACCCTCTGCCCTGCTTGTCACCGCCTGGCAGAACAGAACATCCGCATCCGTAGCGGTTTGTCAGGCATGGCTTATGCGCTGAGGAATTTAGCCCCCCTGCTTTTGATGTGTGACCGCGAAGATATCGCCATTTTCTCTGAACCAAACTCGCCACTTGGGGAGGGTCAACCAACCGTGATTGTTTATGACAACATCCAGGGTGGGATTGGCCTCTCGGAACGGCTTTTTGACCAGCACCTGTTGTGGCTTCAGCAAGCCCGTGATCTCATCGCCAATTGTCCATGCAAAGACGGTTGTCCATCCTGCGTCGGGCCAATTGGTGAGGAGGGCTTTGGTGGCAAAAAAGAGGCTTTAGCTTTATGTGAGGCTGTAATTTAAGATGGACTGGGAAACTTTAGCTGAAAAATTAAAAGCCATGGGCATGCAGCTAGGCGGTGAGCAGTTACCCAAAACGCCCCAACGCAAACCCGTTCCTATAGACCAAGTCGTCAATGGCACATTCCAGGAGACGATCTTTGGGCCAGTTTTTTGCCTCCAAGAGACCTTTCCGCTTGACCATGTTCATGGAAATATTAAACTCAATGCTTACAACTCTATTAGCGTGCTTTCAGAGTGGGCACGCTGCCCTGATATTGATGACAGTCAGTTAAAAAACTTGGTGTTCCTGGATACTGAGACGACCGGGCTTTCGGGTGGAACAGGCACAATGGCTTTCATGGTTGGGGTTGGGCGGTACACCGATGAAGGATTTGTGCTTGCGCAATACTTTCTCAAAAATCCCTCTGAAGAACCTGCTTTGCTAGCTGGTTTATCACAATTCGTGGATTCTTTGTCTGCCGTGGTCACTTACAACGGCAAATCCTTCGATATGCCTTTATTGCAAACGCGCTACATCATGCACCGTCTCAGCACGCCTTTTGTGAATATTGCCCATTTCGATTTATTAGCCCTGGCACGAAGAATCTGGCGAGAGCGCTTGGAATCCTGTACCTTGGGAAATATTGAACATCAAGTATTAGGAGTCACCCGCTCCAATGAAGAAGTGCCAGGTTATCTTGTGCCTGAAATCTATGCAACTTATTTACGTACAGGCGATGCTCGGCCTATCCAAGGCATTTTCTATCACAATGCTATAGACATCCTCAGCCTTGCTGCCCTGTTTGTGCATGCCACGCAAATTTTAGAATTGCCCACATCAACCAAGACGCAAAATGGCATTGATATTGCGTCCATTGCCCGGCTTTTCCAGGCGATGGGAAAAACCGACATCGCATCGGCATTATATGCAGAAAGTACACAACACGATCTACCCGCCAGCTTATTCGCCAGGACCTTGATGGACCAGGCAGGCATTCATAAGAAACAGGGCAATTTTGATGAAGCAATTGTGTTTTGGCAAAAAGCTGTTGCGTTTGATAGGCTGGATGCTTGTGAAGAACTGGCAAAATACGAAGAACACCGCCAGCGTGATTACTTAAAAGCGATGGATTGGGTCTTGAAGGCGTTTTCATTGTCTGAAAAATTGAATGAAACTGAGCGCTACTCCTGGCATCAACGCCTAGTTTATCGCCAAGAACGCCTCAAACGAAAAATTGATCATTGCTAGTACATACCTATTTGAAAATCAAAAAGAATCCAGGGAAAACCTTTCTGGATTCTTATTGTCAGGTGAATTCTGCTGCTAACTAATTTATTTTTACTTAACCAATTTGTTAATCTCAGCAAGAATTTCTTCAGCCTTCTCTTTGGTCAGGCCGTATTGCTTTGCCTGGGGTAATGCCAACAAATTATTAATTGTTAAACCTTTTGCCATGCCAATTAAGGGGTTTGTGGTCACTCCTGGGGCGTATTTCTCAATAATTTTCTTTGCTTGGGGATCATTCAATAGATCACCAACAGTTGTTTCAAGTGTAAACGCCATGTTTCTCCTTTTTTACCAACGAATGTTTTAATATTTATCCTAATTTTAACATGAGATTATTCATTGGAATCATGCATTTCGGATAAATCCTCATCTTCAGACAATGCGACAGGATTTTCTTCCAGGTCCTCTTCAACTAAATCTTGAAGGGGTACTTCTTCCTCAATCACAGCTTCCGATAAGACCTCACCCCGTGCTTCTTCAACTTCACTTGTCGTTCCACCGGACATACGACCTGCGGTCCCATGGAACAATTCCCAGCCCTGGCTAAAAATGACTACTTGGGTTGCCAAAAGCCAAACCAGGAATAGACCCAATACAATGGTTGCAAGGTTGATAATACGATTCGAATTATTCTGCAGATTGGTTAAAGTGACACTCAAATTATCCATTGCGGCAAGCGAGTCACCAATCATAAGCTCATAATCTTCCAAACTCGTTGAAATTGTGGCAACACTGGTGGACATGGTCTCAAGATCCGTTTTTACTAGATCCAGGTTTGATTCTGCAACATCAATATTTGCTGACATGTTCTCAAATAATTCTGGCATCCCTTTTAAGCTGTCAGAAAGTTCAACCAGTGAATCCGCCAAAGTTGGTTGGGGATTATAAGTATCCTTGCTTTCAGGCACTGCAGAACCAACGAATGGGATGGCACCAAGCGCGATCTTAAATATTTCAAAGGACTTAATTGCAACCTCAACAGAACCAGCAGCATCACCTGCTGCGACCAGTGAATCGCTGGCTGCTTGGAGCGTGTTAGGGAGTGCCGTACCCAGAACTTCGTTCATCTGGGCAATAATTGGCTGGGTATCACTGACAGTATTAGCAGTATTGGTTAACATGCTTGAAAGCGCATCCACGCTTGTAACAGCTGCACCAATCGTCAAATCAGCTGCGCCTAATGCCTTACGGCTTGTATCCAAACTGTTTACGAGTAGATCTATTGTCGAGCTAAGCGAAGCGTTAATTTTGGGTCTCATGGTTATAAGCCCCCCAATACCTGCCAAACTTAGTACCAGGCCAATGATGCCCGCAATCATCACAAAAACCCCTAAACTACGCCGTAAAAGTTTCATGCCAAAACCTCCTTATCAAAAAATTTTAAATAATTGACTATATTTACTAATCAGCTGACTTTCTAAAAGTCATCAAACTTAATCGCCTGCTTAATGTAATAAACAAGTACTGCCTCATCGATATCTTCAGTCTTTTTGAACTTGATATATTTGGATTTCTTTCCCACACCAGCCAATTTTTGATATTTATCCTCAAAAGAGGCCCCGTTTGTGAAAGATAGGGTGATGTCTGATTTTGTGGGGCTGATGACTGTGATGATCTTTTTACGTCTAAAGGCAGGGATGCCATACGCCATCACTTCTTTGGCTTCAGGCGCATTTCTTACCATGATATCCCTAATTAGTGACACAACTGGGTGAAACTTCGGGTTGATATTTTGCTTGATGAAATCATCAACACAGATTTGAAGACCTTGATTCTCGCTGTTCATTTATTATTGTTTTAATTTTGCAAGAAATATTCAATTACTTAAGTAATTATAACCCTGTAGAGATAAAGGCAGACTATCAGATCCTAATAGTGAGGCACAAATTTTTTCTAATTAGCAAATCTCATCATGGTATAATAAATGGTCAATTATTTAATGATTGATTAACCCTGATAAATTAGAGGAGTAGTCATATGTCGGGACATTCACATTGGTCCACAATTAAGCGAAAAAAGGGCGCTGCCGATGCCAAGAAAGGTGCCGTCTTCACGCGCCTGGCACGTGAAATTGCCCTGGCAGCCAGAACCGGAGGCGGAGACCCTGGCATGAATGTTAGCTTATATCTTGCGATCGAACGTGCGCGCGCAAACAACATGCCAAAAGACAGCATTGAACGTGCCATCAAACGAGGCACAGGTGAAGACAAAGACGGCGTAGAATTAACTGAGATCACCTATGAAGGGTACCTAGGGCACGGCGCAGTTGCCATGATTGAATGTGTGACTGAGAATCGCAATCGTACCGTTGCTGAACTTCGCCACATCCTAACCCGTGCGGGTGGAAACCTGGCTGAAAACGGGTCTGTAAGTTGGCAATTTGAACGCAAAGCAGTTTATTCAATCAAGTCAGACGGTAAAAATTTCGATAAAGTCTTTGAGGCAGCACTCGACGCTGGCGCTGATGATGTCGACGAAGAAGATGGATACATTGAAGTTGTTGGTTCAGTGGATAAGTTCAAAGCTATTAACGACAGTTTACAGAAGGCTGGATTAAAACCAGAAGAGGCAGGTTTGCGCATGATCGCAACTCAAGAAGTCGAGTTGGAAAAGGATAAAACGCTCTCTATCATGCGAATTATTGAAGCCCTAGAAGAAAGTGATGACGTTCAAAATGTTTACAGCAACCTAAAAATTTCAGATGAAGCGATTGCTTCCATGGAGGCTAATTAATAATTTATGCTGGTTTTGGGCATTGACCCTGGCCTAGCAACAACTGGTTTTGGGCTTATAGAGGACGATTCTCAAGGTCGTTTTACGCTGGTTTCTTACGGCATAATTGAGACAAGTGCTAATACGGATATCTCCAACCGCTTGGTAAGCCTGTACGACCAGGTCAGCAATATCATTCTTCTCCACAAGCCTGGACAAGTGGCTGTGGAGAAGTTATTTTTTCAGAAGAACGTTAAAACAGCCATGATGGTAGGCCAGGCACGCGGGGTTGTATTGCTGGCATTAGCGCAACACGAACTTCTCCCAGCTGAATACACACCAAATGAAATTAAACAAGCGGTCTGTGGATATGGCAGTGCGGGTAAACAACAAGTGCAGCTCATGGTTCAGGCTCTCCTAAAGATGACGGATATGCCAAAACCAGATGATGCTGCAGATGCACTTGCAGTTGCGATTTGCCATTTAAGCTATGCCCATTATAATGATGCGATAAACCAAGCAACAGGGTAAGATTTTGATTACCAGTTTTTCAAACCCTTTAATTAAATCAATCCGAAAATTATCCCTACACAAAGAACGCCAAAAATGTGGGCAGTTCTTAGTAGAGGGAATAAAAAGTGTAGCTGAGGCCATCCAAGTTGATGCCAAGATTGAGACGCTAATCATTGCACCCGGTTTACTGGTCAGCGGATTTGGGCAGAGCATTGTGGAGCAGTCTCAAAAAAAATCAATCCAAATTGTTGAAGTCAGTGATGAGGTATTTACTGCTATTTCAAACAAAGATGGCCCACAGGGTATTGCAGCTATCGTGCACCAAAACTGGACGAAGCTGGCTCAAATCAATCCGGGGTCAAATGAAATTTGGATTGCTCTAGAATCCATCCAAAACCCTGGCAACTTAGGCACTATTATGCGCACAGGTGAGGCAATTGGAGCTAAAGGTATTTTTTTACTTGACCAATCCACCGACCCCTACGACCCAACTGCGGTGAAGGCCTCAATGGGAGCGCTATTTTCACTCAAGCTTGTAAAAACTGAATTTAAAAATTTCAGCGCTTGGGTGCAAGAAAAAAAAGTGCCCCTTATTGGCAGTTCAGACAAAGTCGAGCAAGATTACATGACTTATCAATATCCAAATCCCTGCATTTTGATAATGGGAAGTGAGCGACAGGGATTATCTGTTGGTTACTTAAAATTATGTGAGCAAATTGTGCGCATCCCCATGCTAGGCCGCAGTGATTCGCTAAATTTAGCTGTGGCAACTGGCATTATTTTGTATCAAATTTTCAACCAAAGGCGTGGGATTGATTTCCCTGCTTAGTGAGGTTTAAGATGATTGCTTCCATATCAGGTGAAATCATTGGCATTGAAGAGGATAGCTTAACAATTGATATCAACGGCGTCGGCTTTCAGGTCGCCGTTCCAAAAGCGCTCTGCCTAGAACACAAGCCAGGTGAACGGGTTTTTCTACATACACATTTGGTCGTACGTGAAGATTTATTGGCACTTTATGGTTTTCCGACCGCCGAGGAGAAATCATTCTTCCTAATGCTATTAGGCGTTGAGGGTATCGGGCCGCGCATTGCACTGGCTACTTTATCCAGCCTAACGCCTGATGCTATCCGTAGAGCAGTCATAAGCGAACAGCCTGAAGTTTTTAGTCGTGTTCCAGGCATAGGTAAAAGAACAGCTCAAAAAATCCTGATTCAACTGCAAGGGCGCGTAGTTGGGTCTTCAGATATGCAAATAGCCCATGGACTGGATGAACTTGATACACAGGTGTTGGAAGCCCTGACTGTGTTGGGGTATAGCCTGGTCGAAGCCCAAACTGCCATCCAAGCCCTACCAAAGGACGCTCCTGAAAATCTGGAAGAGCGCTTGCGCTTAGCTCTTCAGTATTTTAACGCCTAAAGGTTTTATATTTCAATCGCCAAATTACCATGCAATGGTAAAATTAAACGATTCGATGATGAACTTGGTGCATAAAGACTTGCGCAAGATTTTGTGATCGTGAAAGAAGATTAGGACTAATATATGGCAGCTTTTTCAAGAGAACTTGGCATTGACCTGGGAACAATGAATACCCAGATAGCAGAAGGTAAACAAATACTCATCCAAGAGCCCACTGTCGTGGCTATTGTGATTGACGAGATGAAATTGGTGGAATATGGCACCAAAGCCCTGGGTATGTTAGGGCGAGTGCCGGATAGCATTGAGGTAGTTAGACCTTTAAGGTTTGGGGTAATTGCCGAGTATGAGCTGACCGAAAAACTGTTAAGCGTATTACTGCGCAAAGTCACAGGCATATCCATTTTATTCCGCCCCAAAATAATGATAAGTGTCCCTTATGGCATCACCAGCGTTGAAAGACGTGCCGTTCACGAAGCAGGCCTAGGCGCTGGCAGCCGTGAAGTATTCCTCATCCAACAACCCCTTGCAGCTGCCTTAGGCATAGACCTGCCCATCAACTCTCCCACTGGGAACATGATTATTTGCCTTGGTGGTGGCACAACCCAGGCTGCGGTTATTTCGATGAACGGGATTGTCAGTGCTGAAACTGCCCGTACTGCCGGCCTGCAATTGGATGAAGCCATTATTAATTATGTACGCAAAAAATATGGCATTGTTATCGGCCAACCAACCGCCGAAAGCTTAAAATTGCGCATTGGTGCAGCCATTCCCCAAAACGAACAAAAAAGCATGGAAATTCAAGGTCAAGACCAAGTTACAGGTCTGCCCAAACCAGCCTCACTGACCACGGATGAAATTGTGGAAGCCATGCAACCACCCTTACAGAATATCGTTGGTATGATTAAGCGCGTTTTAGAGAAGACCCCCCCAGAGCTCATTTCAGATATTATCGACCGTGGCGTAGCTATTTGTGGCGGGACTGCATTATTGCGCGGTATGGACAAATACCTAACCCTTGCGCTGGGAATCCCAGCTTACTTGGTCGATAACCCCCTCACCTGCACCGCCGAAGGTGCTGCACGCGGTTTGGCCATGATTGACACTTTGTATCGCAACTTGCCTGCTGTTTAGTCTATGCCAAACCAAGACCAGCAGTATACTTCCGTTGAATCACAACTACTTGTTTTCGACAACAAGTATTTTCGTCTGAAAAAAATTTTAAGTCTATTGTTTTCTCTTCTTGTTTTAGTCGGTTTAGGTGGGACCTGTTATTATGGTTATTATCACATAACAGGCGCAATTAACAAATATGGCTCTGCCATCATTTGGACAAGTGGCAAATACTATATTCTCGGCGCATTGGTCTTGTTGGTTATCTTCATTTGGCTGTTTATTAATGGCTTTCCACCCGCAAAAAAAACCTTCGCAGTTAAACCCGGCGCGCTCGACTACACGCATAAACGAAAGACAACCAGCATCGGCTGGGCCGATGTCAACCAATTACAATTTAATTTGCAGCAAAGAAGGTTTTTAGGCATTAATGGAAAGCTGAAGGCAAAGGCAAGCCTAAGCACTGCAGATGGCGACCAAATCAAATTAGGTTCAGACATCAAAGATAGCGAGAAATTGCTTTCACTTATTCGTAAGCATGCCTATCCCCACCTATTTCATACTAATAATCAGGTGTACCATGCAAACGAGCTATTAAACTTTGGCATCTTATCCTTACAAAAAGAACTTGGCATTAAATATCGAAGCAAAACTTGGTCCTGGGAAGATTTAAACAGAGTTAAGTTACATAAAGGCTGGCTGTGTTTTTATCAAGTTAAAAAACGCCAATCAAAGCGTTTTGCGATCGAAAAAATCATTAACCTGGATGTTTTCCTGGCATTATTGGACAGCCAGGGCATTGAAGTTCACCTCGGTAAGAAATAAGTCATTCTTTGCAAGCTTTGCACAGGGTCCATCGATTGCACCTGGATATCAGGCGGTAAATGCAGGGTGATTGGAGCATAATTTAGGATCGCCAACACGCCCCCTGAGACCAAGCGCTCTGCCATGATTTGCGCCTGCCTTGCCGGAACAGTCAAGATGCCAATTTTAATTGCCTTCTTGCGTAGCTGATCTTCAAGATGCGTTATGTCTTGCACAACGAGGTGAGCAACTTGTTTACCAATTACATTAGGATGATTATCAAAAGCTAAAATGGTTTCAAAACCGTGCCTTGCGAAGCCGTGGTAATTCAACAAGGCATGCCCTAGCCCTCCTACACCAACGATAGCAACTTGCCAAATATGGTTAATATTTAGAATGGTTTGTAATTCATCCATTAAATGAAATACAGGATAACCACTGCCTTGTTTTCCAAATTCACCAAAATAGGATAAATCTTTGCGAATTTGGGCTGGGGTGATGTCCAATCTTTCTGCTAAAACAAGCGAAGAAACAATGCTTAATCCCTCTCGTGCCATCTGGTTGAGTGTTTGCAAGTACCATGGCAATCTGTCAATTACAATTTTTGGGATGTTACGATTGTTCATTGAATCACTCCATTATCCAGTTTTTCCGATGGGTGCCGATTGAAAACCACCTATATAGTGATTATAATCACTAAACCAAGATTATATGAGGTATTATCCGTTAAAATAGGCTAAAATTATTAAGATTGAATTAGAGATTTGGAGGTCATATGCGCATCGGAAAAATAATCGCCTTTATAACAGCTGCCATCTTTATCATATTGTCTTTCCTGTTCATCTTAGGAGCATTTAGCCCTAATGGTAGCCCTGGTTGGATAGTGATTGGCATTATAGGCATGGGGATTGGTTTTGGACTGATCTTCTTAGGTACCAAGCTCTCGCCTCCACAAAAAGCCGGGGACCAAAATGTAACCTTAAATATTGACCTTCCTGGAAATGTAAAGATGGACACGATTAAGTGTCAATCTTGCGGAGCGCCTCTTGCGCCTGGTGACATCAAAATGGTTGCTGGTGCACCGGTTGTGGAATGTCATAGTTGTGGTACGACCTATCAAATAACTGAAGAACCTAAATGGTAAAGCCTATGAAGAAAATTTTTTCTGTTTTTTTGTTATTGCTAATTCTGCTAAGCTTTGGTAGCTTGCAGACCGCCTCTGCCCAGACATATCGATTCACGCTCAGTCAATACGAAGTCGAAGCCTATATTAATGATGACGGCACCCTGACGCTTTATTATTACATGGTCTTCGAAAATGATAAGAATGCAGACCCAATCGATTTTGTCGACCTGGGATTGCCTAGCACCAGTTACAATCTCCAAAGTATTGAAGCCACGATAAATGACCAGGCTATCACTGGCATTGGCCCGTCAGCTTACGTAAGCGGGGTTGAACTTCCCTTAAAATCGCTAGCAATACCCCCAGGAGAAAGTGGTACGGTGATTGTTTGGGTTGGCGAGGTTAGGGATATCCTCTACCCGTACGATCAACCTGACCGTGAGAATTACGTGAATTTCCAATTTATGCCCAATTATTTTGGGTCGGAATATGATAAATCTAAAGAAACGAAATATCGCATGACCATCATCCTGCCGCCAGGTGTGGGTGCTACGGAGGGGGTGTACTACACACCTTCAAGCTGGCCGGGCGATGAAACACCTGAAGCCTCCTTAACAACCGATGGCAGGGTTTACTACTCTTGGTATACCGAAAATGCCAATGTGCATACGCCATATTACTTTGGCGCTGCGTTTCCTGCCCAGTATGTTCCGACTGATAGCATCATCACGGTCCCAAGCGGGGGTGAAGACACCCCTGGTGGGTCCTCAACTGGTGGTATCTGGCCTTTCTTAGGCGTTGCCCTCTCGAACCTGCCTTGTTGCGGTTTTACAACGATTTTCATGGCTTTCAGTGGCTGGATAATCTACCAGGCCACAGCTGGGGCAAAGAAAAGAAAACTAAAATACCTGCCGCCTAAAATTGCGATAGAAGGCAATGGCATCAAACGCGGTCTCACAGCAGTGGAAGCGGCTATCCTTATGGAAACCCCCATGGACAAGGTCTTAACCATGATCATGTTTGGTGTCTTAAAGAAAGAAGCTGCAACTGTAATAACCCGTGACCCCCTCAAAATTGAAGCCTCAGATCCACTACCAGAAGACCTGCATCCTTATGAACTTGGATTCTTAAATGCTTTTAAACAGCCAACAGCTGCGCTAAGAAAGGATGAATTACAAAGCACAATGGTCGATTTGGTGAAATCTGTTTCTACCAAGATGAAAGGCTTTAGCCGCAAAGAAACCATTGAATATTACAAAGACATTATGAGAAGAGCCTGGCAGGCTGTTGAAACTGCCCAAACGCCTGAAGTTAAAAGCGAGCAATATGACCGCACCTTGGAATGGACCATGCTAGATCGCGACTTCGAAGAGCGCACCCAGCGCACCTTCACTGGTGGACCAGTTTACGTGCCAATGTGGTGGGGTAGATACGATCCTGTCTTTCGGCAAAATACAACCACAACCAGCGCACCGCGGCCTACAGTTGGCGCACCATCTACGAGCGGCAGCCGCCCAAGTATGTCCATGCCCAATATTCCTGGCTCAGACTTTGCTGCTTCTGTAATAAATGGGGCAACAGGCATGGCAGCCGGTGTGGTTGGCAACCTGACCTCTTTCACTGGTGCGGTGACCAATCGTACCAACCCAATCCCAGTCTCTACCTCAAGTAGCGGCAGCGGTGGCTTCCGCGGTGGAGGCGGGGGCGGCCATTCTTGTGCCTGTGCTTGTGCCTGCGCTGGCTGTGCCTGTGCCTGTGCTGGCGGTGGACGCTAAGCTCTGCGTGACTAGACGCTTGAATTATAAAAAATAGTAGGTATGCTGTATGGCATTTTCATTGAGAGCACCTAAATATTCAGCTGATTTGCAGTTGAAACCTGGGCTTTTCCATTATGAGATCCTTAAAAATGGCGGAAAGTCTCGTGTACACCTGCGGGTGGACCCAGACAACACCGCGATTCTAATGGTCAATGCCAGCCGAGTGGTGCACCTTAATCCAACTGCTGCCCAAATGGCGTACCTTTTCCTGCAAGAAACACCAAAATTGGATGCCATCAAATTTCTCAGGCAGGTTTACAACGTGCCGAGGAAAAAAGCCGGTGTCGATTACCTGGAAACGACATACCAACTTGAGCAGATTATGGATGAACAGGGTGCCTGCCCAGTTTGTGACCTTGCTTTAGATAAGACACTGCCTTTTTCATCCAGGCCTTCAGCCCCTTACCGCATGGACCTGGCGATTACCTACCGCTGCAACAACGCCTGCAGTCATTGCTATAATGCTAGGCCGCGCAGTTTCCCTGAATTAGACACGCATACTTGGAAGCAAATCCTGGATAGGATTTGGGAATTGGGCATCCCACATGTAGTTTTTACTGGTGGCGAACCCACCCTAAGGGACGACCTGCCCGAATTGGTAGGCTACGCCGAAAACAAAGGTCTGATCAGCGGCATCAATACCAACGGGCGCCGCTTGGCTGACCAGAATTTTTTCCAAGCGCTGGTCGATGCCGGCTTAGATCATGTCCAAATTACCCTCGAATCGCATGATCGACAGATTCACGATGAAATGGTCCAGGTCAGGGGTGCCTGGCAGGACACAATTGCTGGCTTGCGGAATGTGGTGAACTCCAAACTCTACATGATGACCAACACCACCCTGCTGACTAATAACGCCTATGCGCTTGAACAAACTCTCAATTTCCTTGCCAATGAAGGCGTGCCAACTGTTGGATTAAACGCCCTGATTTATGCCGGGCACGGTGCAACAGTTAAGACCGGCTTGAATGAAGAAGAACTGCCTGCCTTACTGAAGCTTGCCAGGCGTATTACCACGGAACACCACCAAAAATTAATCTGGTACACCCCCACCCAATACTGCCACTTCAACCCCATGGATTTGCAGTTAGGCATTAAGGGTTGTACAGCTGCTTTATACAACATGTGCATTGAGCCAGATGGCAGTGTTTTGCCCTGCCAGTCTTATTACGAAGGATTAGGAAATATTCTCAGCGATAGCTGGTCATCAATCTGGCAGCACCCGCTTGCTGTGCGCATCCGTGAGCGCGAGGATATCCCTGAAGACTGTCAGCACTGCGATTTTTTCGTAGAATGCGGCGGCGGCTGCCCATTAGCGCGTGCACATCAACAAGTAAAACCAATCCAAATGGATGTTTTTGTATAGATGGAGGTCTCCCATGCCAAATCTCTTTGAGAGTATAAAAGCAGTATTCAACCAAACCAGGCAGCTTGCGCAAGGTTTTCACGTTTATCACACACCGGCAGGGCAAGACCTGCAGTATCGCCTGCATTTGCGTGTCGAAGAAAATGGAGAAGGGGTTTTAGTGGTTAACGCCTCAACCATTCTACACCTAAATCAAACCGCCACCGAGTATGCCCTTGGCATCATTCAAGACCAGCCATTTGATGAAATTGTCAAAACCATTACTAAGCGCTACAACGTCCCCAAAAGCCAGGCTGAAATTGACTTGAACCGCTTTCAAGAACAGGTCATGACCCTCATCAACATGCCAGACCTTGACCCTGTCACCTACCTAGGCATGGAGCGTCAAATTCCATACACGCAACTTTCAGCGCCATACCGCCTGGATTGTGCGCTCACCTACCGCGTCAGCCAGGGCGAAGACGCCAGCGCAGCCCCAACCGCAAGGGTTGAGCGCGAGCTTACAACAGAGGAGTGGAAAGCGATTATCAAGAAAGCCTTCGAGGTGGGGGTTCCACACCTCGTCTTTACAGGTGGCGAACCAACGTTGCGCGCTGACCTGCCTGAATTATTAGCTTATGCTGAGGAATTGGGGCTAGTAACAGGCTTACAAAGCGATGGCTTGCGCCTATCAGATATATCCTATGTGCGCAATCTGATTGCCAACGGCTTAGATCACTTAACCATTCTGCTGAATCCAGACAACGAAACCCTGTGGCAAACCCTTGAACATATCCTCAAAGAAGACCTGCACACCACCGCACACCTGACCCTCACGCCCGGTCAAAACCTGGTCCCGGCTATAGACCGCTTAGCAAAGCTGCAGGTCAACGCGGTATCTTTAAGCGCTATCAACGAAGCCCTTGCAGGCGAACTTGATTTGCTCAGCGATGCAGTTGCGTTCAATCAACTCGAACTGGTTTGGGATTTGCCGGTCCCCTATTCGCGTTGGAATCCAATTGCCCTTGAACTACCAGATGCAGAAGAACCGAAGGGTGCTGGCAATGCTTGGCTCTACCTAGAACCTGACGGGGATGTATTACCTGCCCAAGGAATTAATCGCGTTTTAGGGAATATGCTCACAGATGAGTGGCATATAATTTGGCATAATCGCAGCTGGGAGACTGCTTGATATGAAAATTTATGATTGGCATGCCCGTTACATCCTGCAGGCTTTATGGACGGCTAACCTGCGCCGATACTTATTAGCCAAGATCAATTTACCCCATAACCCTCAAGTTCTGGATGTTGGCTGCGGGACTGGGGCTTTATTTCCCGATCTTTACCGTACCGGCTGCATCGTTACTGGACTAGACTATAAGTTTAACCACTGTAATTTTGCCATGTCGCATAACCCTGAGAGGATGATGCTCTGTGCGGATGCCCTAACCATGCCAATCCAAAATGGTGTTTATGACGTCAGTCTTTCTCATTACTTTCTCATGTGGGTAAAAAACCCGCTCAAGGCGATTACCGAGATGCGTCGAGTCACCAAACCAGGCGGTTATGTCATGGCTTTTGCCGAGCCGGATTACAGCGCACGCATTGATTACCCGGAAATTTTTAAGAAAATCGGCATTGTACAGAACCGTTCACTGCAATTCCAAGGTGTTGACTTGGAAATGGGCAGGCAGCTCAGCTGGATGTTTCGGCAAGCAGGTTTAAACCAGGTGCAGGTGGGTTTGCTAGCTGGGGAATGGAAGGAACCGAACCTGGAGGTCTTCCTGCATGAGTGGGAGATCATTGCCCATGATATGGGCGGGTTGGTGCCAATTGAAGACATCCTAGCCATGAAAGAAGAAGGCCAGGCGGCCTGGCTTAGCGGGCAAGCCACTGTCTTCATCCCCACCTTTTATGCCTACGGCATGGTTTAATAAAATCAGTCCTTGCAGTTTGGAAGAAACACAGCTATAATAAGCGCCTAAGTTTAGACAGACTTAGGCAAGAAGCATTATTTTACAACTTAGTAATTTCGGGGCGTGGCGCAGTCCGGCTAGCGTGCTTGCATGGGGTGCAAGAGGTCGAAGGTTCAAATCCTTTCGCCCCGACTTGAAACCGCTTATAAACCAGTTTTAGTAAGCGGTTTTTTATTTAGCAGATGGATTTATCGCCCTTAAATTATTTACCTCAGTTCTCGCCGGTCTCCTGACCGTGCGAGGCACTTGACCGTCAGGTCTCCCATCACCACAATTACAGTTCTCACGAGTATTCTGATACCCATTCCCTTCTCGTTATTGCAAGGGTTTTAACCAAAGTTCTCCAGCTAACCTTCTCCAAAATCAGCGATTGGTATGTCACCGATTTCACCATCAATCCAATGCCCAGCTAATGAGTACCTCCAATGTTCAGGCACTTTTACAAATCCCTTCCTAACTGGATTTTCGTGTATGTAATTGACTTTCTGCAATAAGAACTTCTCAGTAGCCATTGCTTCTGCATGCTAACCAGGCTGCCAGACCTGCCTTATCCTGTCCTGTAATTGCTTGCCGCGCGTAACCAGGGCAAGTGCATCTGAAAGGTTTGCATCAATGTAATTAGCAAGCTTGTTTCCAGTAAACTTGCGGAATTCTGTCAATGTCTTGCCCAACCGGTCGTTATCGTAGCCAGTATCAGAAACGATTAGATGAATATGATTTGGCATGATCACATAGGCATGGATGCATAGATTTTGTAGAATCTTTGGACAAAATGGACTCAATTCAGGCGTAGTTTTCGACAAAATGGACGTCATAGACCCGACAACACACCCTGGACAGATCTGTGCTTGCATGTGGTGCAAGAGGTCGAAGGTTCAAATCCTTTCGCCCCGATTTGAAACCGCTTAACAATTCGTTTTTAAGCGGTTTTTTGCTTATTAAGCCCAAAAGTTAACCAAAAATCATTTACATCTTGTTAATATCTTTACCAAATAAATGTGGTATACTCTTTTAGCTTGTTTATAGTAAGTAGTTCACAATACAATGTAAGACCTTTGATTTGGAACACCTGCAAGAACAAAGCACCAAAATTACGAAAGGAGTTCCAAAGCATGTCCGAGAAAGAACAAGGCACCGTCAAGTGGTTCAACGGCGAAAAAGGTTACGGCTTCATTGAACGCGAAAGCGGCAATGATGTGTTCGTACACTACAGCGCCATCATCAGCGACGGTTTCCGCAGTCTGAACGAAGGCCAAAAGGTCGAGTTCGTTGTAACCCAGGGCGCAAAAGGCCCGCAAGCGCAAGATGTAGTTGCCCTCTAAGCAATAATTCATCATAGAATTTAAGAAAACAGCCTTTACCAAAAGGCTGTTTTTTTTTATCCATGCACTTTTTCAAGTATGATTAATGGAGTTTTTCAATTGGAGGAAACCTGATGGATCCAAACAGTATTGGTTTTATTGGCGTCGGTGGGATCGCCCAAGTTCATGCACAGGTGATCCAGGCATTAATTAAAACTTACCCCGATCTGCCGCCCTTGCGTCTCGTGGCAGCCAGTTCACGCACTGCTGAAAAACGAGCTCAATTTGCTAACAGGTTCGGATTTAGCAGGTCATTATCCCCTGAGGACCTCTTGGCTTCCGCAGATATCAACACCCTTTTCATTTTAGGTCCTAACACGATGCATGTGCCGTACCTGGAAGCTGCCTTAGAAGCACCATCCAATAAGTCGATTTACATAGAAAAGCCCCTCTGTAGTTCGATCGCTGAGACAGCCAGGCTTTGGTCGAAGCTAGATCAAGGCAAGGCTGAAAAACGCATTATGCTTGGCTTCCAAAATTTATACGCCTTGCCTATACAGCAGGCACTGTCCATGTGGCAGGCTGGCGAGTTTGGGCAGCCAATTCACTTCCAGGTGCGTTATTTACATAGCGGCTACCTCGACCCTGCTTACCGTTTGAGACGACAAACCCGCCTGCAGCCCAGCCCGGCTGATGGTGCTTCAGCGGACCTGGGTTCGCACGCATTGAGCCTATTGGTAGCATTCCTAGGCGCAGAGCTAGCGGTCAAAGCTGCCCAGGCAAGCGGTTCATTTCCTGATGTACCGCCTGGCAGCGATTTATGCCTGAACGCACTGCTCATTGATCGTACCAGCGGCGCGGCTGGCACGCTGACCGCCAGCAGGGTTTCCGCAGGCACGGGCGATCAACTTGAGTTCGAGCTTTGGGGAGAAAAAGGGTCATTGCGCTATTCCTTAGAAGAGCCAACCATTCTGCGCACAACGCTGGAAGGTAAAGGAATGCAAACATGGGATCTGCTGTCAAGTATAGGCAAGATCTACCCACCAGCACCTGAAGCCTTCCCCAAGCAGCATTGGATTGCGCTGCTGGAAAGCCACTACCGCTTTTTCAACCCAGGCAAATTCCCCATCCTCTTGCCCGATCTAAAGCATGGTCTGCAGGTGCAAGATCTGGTCAATCAAATTGCAATTCTCATCAATCCAGCGATTGCAGACCAGGTTTAATTATTAGCGAATAAACTTAGTTTAGAGGTTATTTCTGGTTCCTGATGGTTGACTTGACCAAACGAACCAGCCCTTCCCCCTCATAAACCGTGATGGGCTTATCAGCTACCCATTCGCGCGCTTTTTGGCTTAAATTGCCTGTGGTCATCAGGAAGGCTTTTGAAGCCCTTTCGTGCAGCATCGTCCCCAACAAGTCGCGCATGACTGGCTCACCAACCGTACCGCGATAGCGTTTACACTGCACAACCCATTTTTCACCCTGGCCATCATAAACAAGCACGTCCACGCCGTGATCATAACTGCCGTCTATTGCCCAGGTGCGGTAACCCATTTGCTCAAAGAAGTTGGCAACCAGGTGCGTAAATTGGTCTGGGGGCATGTTTTGCAGAGAGTCGAGGTCTGCCTGCAATTGGTAGGCTAATCCTGCCTGCTGGCGTTTATTAAGTATGGATATGAGGATGGGAATTCCGGTCAATAAACCAAGGCCAAAAAAAGCCAGCACGTACTGCCTCGCTTGACTGTACTGATTCAGCACGAGAATAGCCAATAAAATCAACCAGGCGCACCAAGCTATAAAAATACGCTGGCAGGCTCTTAGTAATCTTTTACCAAAAGGCAACGCGTCGCTTGGTTTTTTCAGCAAACTTAATAAAAGCAGCGCAGGCCAAAAATTGAATAGCGTTTGCATAACCGGCAGAATTTCTTGCATGATGCTCCAATTGCATATTATATCATTCGTTCAGAACAATTGTTTCATTATTGGGATGAAATTTGGCAGCAGCTAAACCCTCATGTATAATGAATAAGCTAAACAATAAGCACAAGCGCTCTTATAGAACATTAGAGGATTTATGCCAGAGTTCCATGACATTCAAAAATTCCTACCCAAGCCATCCAACACCCTGGTTCAAAAAGTCTGGGAAAACGTTCCTCCAAAAGAAAAAGAAACTTTGAACGATATGTTCAAAGGCATCCCCGTTGATCGAAATCCCTTTAACATGCTTTTGGGTTTGGCCATCATCCAGGTAAAGATGGCCCGCGGGACTAACAAGCATGTAGCCATCGTCGGCCCAGCAAATGTTGGTAAGTCGACCCTTTTTAACCAGCTTATCCAGAGCAAACATGACCGGGCTGAGGTTGGGCCGGTTCCTGGCACAACGCGCACTAACCAGGCAGCAGATGCAGGATTATTCTCGATTGTAGACACCCCCGGCGCAGACGCTGTTGGCTATGTTGGGGAAAAGGAGCGTGACTTTGCCTTTGATGCTGCCAGCCGGTCTGATTTTCTGATCCTCATGTTCGACGCTATTCAAGGTATCAAGCAAACTGAGTTAGACCTGTACCACGACCTGGTTAAACTCCAGAAGCCTTACATCATCGTCTTAAATAAAATCGATCTCACCAAACGCCACCAGGATGAAGTGCTGTTAAAAACTGCCGAGAACCTTGGTGTTACACCAGCGGAGGTTCTGCCGATTTCTGCGCTCAAAGGGGATGGGATCACCCACATCATCATGGCCATTGTCGCTTCAGACCCAGAATTGACCATCGCCCTGGCACAAGCAATGCCCCAATATCGGCATAAACTCTCTTGGCGTGCCATCGTCACGGCCGCTTCCTTGTCTGCTGCTATTGCCCTAACGCCCTTACCCGTCATTGATTTTATCCCGCTCATGGCCACCCAAACCACCATGGTATTGACCATTGCGCGGATTTTCAATTACAAGATCACCTACAAACGTGCTAAAGAGCTAATCGCTACCTTTGGTCTGGGCATGCTGGGCAGAACCCTATTCCAACAATTCAGCAAAGCCGGTGGGTTACCAGGCTGGCTGTTATCCTCAGCCATTGCCACCTCAATAACAGTCGTGATGGGTTATGCATCCATTGCCTGGTTTGAGAAGGGTGAGCGAATTAGCCACGAGACCCTGCGGGCACTTACAAAAAAACTGACTGGTGAAATCTTAGGCTCATTGAAGAGAGTCTTCAAAAAGAAACCGCGCAAAACTGAGATGGAACAGTCCATCCAGGAAATCCTGGCTAATACAACTATTTCTGAAGAATTGAATAAAGTGAAAGAAGAATAGCTTGAAATTAAAGACAAAAAGTGCAGCGGTAATTGTGCTGCACTTTTTTTACTTTTATGAATTAAATTAATCCGACTTGTTTGCCAACACCTTCGAAGATGTCCAACACTTTCTCTAATTGTGGGCGTGTATGGGTTGCCATGTAGCTCGTACGCAGTAACTGCCGCCCTGGAGAAGTGGCCGGGGAAATGACCGGGTTGACAAATACCCCGTTTTCAAATAACAGGCGCCATGTCAGGAAGGTTCGTTCGTCATCTCCAATAATGATTGGTATGATGGGTGTAACAGAATTTCCAGTGTCAAACCCCAGGGCTTTAAAGCCTTGCCGCATGAATTTGGCATTCTCATCCAGGCGTACAAATCGCTCTGGCTCGGCTCGCATCACTTCTAAGACGGCCAAGGCTGTGGCTGTGTTAGCAGGTGGTATGCTTGCGCTAAAGATCAAGCTGCGTGCATGATGTTTAATGTAATCAATCACGTCATATTCGCCAGCAATGAACCCGCCGATTGACGCAAAAGACTTGCTGAAGGTTGACATGATCAGATCCACATCAGGTGTTACGTCAAAATGAGCTGCTGTACCGTGCCCACCGCCCAAAACACCCATGGCATGTGCATCATCAACCATTAAGCGTACCCCATACTGCTTACATAAAGGGATTATCTCTGGCAGAGGGGCGATATCACCTTCCATGCTGAATAAGCCATCCACCACCAGCAATTTGCCTTTTTCTTCTGGCAGGCTTTTCAACACGCGTTCGAGGTGCGCCATATCATTGTGGCGAAACCGCTCAATCTTGCCGCCGCTCAAAAAAGCCCCATCGACGATACTAGCATGGTCTTCTTTATCCAAGATGATGATGTCATCTTTGCCTATCAGGGCGTGAATAGAGCCCAGGTTGACCTGCATGCCCGTAGAGAAAACCAGGCTGTTTTCTTTGCCAACCCATTCAGCTAACTCGGCTTCCAGCTTTTCAATCAGGCTCATATTGCCATTTAAAAAGCGCGAGCCAGTACAGCTGGTGCCATAGCGCTGGATAGCTGCAATAGCAGCTTCACGCACCTTAGGGTGGGTTGTTAATCCTAGGTAATTATTCGAGCCGCACATGATAATGCGCCGGCCTTCGTAAATCACCTCGGTGCCTTCATTTTCGTCTAAGGGTATAAAGTAAGGATAAGCACCAGATGCTTTGGCTAACCTTACAGTTTCGTAATCATGACATTTTTTAAATAAATCCATTTTTTGCTTCCGTTCTTAATATAGAATTAAAACCAACGCCTGATTATACTGCAGGAATATCACATTTTCAGTGAAACTCCAAATTGATAATTTAGAATACCTATTAGGTTAAAACAACAATCCAATAAAAAAGAAACGTTTAAAGGCAAATTTTGATTTAAAAGCGCAATTAGATATAATTAACTGAAGATAGCCGATCCCTATCGTAAAGGATGCTAACATGAAGAAAATTTTTTTCATCGCTCTGTTTATGGCACTTATTTTGAGCGCGTGCAATATGCCAAACCAAACCCAACCCACGCCCGACATGGTGGCAACCCAGGTAGCAAAAGTGCTCACCGAAATGCCGGTCGAAGTCATCACCCAGCCGACGGATCAACCATCTGCTGCAACGGACGTGCCCCCAACCACAGAACCCACCCCCACGAATACCGCAGAACCGACAGCAACACCAACCCCTACCCTGACCCACACACCTGATACAAGCGATCCTGCTGTGCGCTTGGGCAGCCCGGATGGGATAGACGATTTTAATTCTGCAACTGGCAAGTGGGACTATGAAGATGATTGGTCTTCGTTTAGGGTCAATAATGGTTATCTCAATGTTGTGTCTAAAGGCACCCCTTACTGGAACAGTTGGTATGTTACCGCCCCCAAGTTAACTGATTTTTACCTTGAGATGGTCTTTGATATGCCCAGTTGCAGCGGTGATGACCGTATTGGCTTAGCCTTTCGCGCCCCAGACTTGAACCAGTTTTACATTTTAGGCATCACCTGTAACGGCAAGTGGGGTTTTGAACGATACACAAGCAATAACGACATTGTCAATATTCTTCCATACAGCACTTCAGCGCAATTAAAACCCAGTGGCCAGGTCAACCGGGTCGGTGTTTGGGCGGAGGGGAATAATTTCGAGTTTTACATTAACGGTATTAAGATAGGTCAAGCCAGTGATAGCACACATCCAGGTGCTGGATCGATTGGTTTTATCTCTCGTTCAGCAGGATCAAGCGCTTTCACAACGCGCATTGATAAGCTATTATATTGGAATCTCCCTTAAATCTTTAGGCAATTTGGCCGGGTGAGCACTTGCTTGCCCGGCTTTTGATTTACTCATGCTCTAACAACCCAAACTAGGAGTCAACCCTTGAAGATCGTCGCATTTAATCCCAATGAAAAAAGATATGAAAAGCTTTTTATCCAATTTCCCTTCACTTTATATAAGAACACACCACAGTGGGTGCCGCCATTAGTCTCTGGCACCAAGTACTGGTTCGACACGAAAAAAAACCCCTTTTATCACTCGGGTGAGGCACGCTTTTTCCTTGCCATGAACGAAAATGAGCATGTTTTGGGACGCCTGGCCATGTTGGAAAATCAACACTACAACGACTACTTCAATATCAAGGCAGCTTTCTTTTATTTATTTGAATGTGTTGATGATTTTTCAATTGCAGAAAGTCTTTTTAGGGCTGGTTTTAATTGGGCAAGAGAACGCAGTCTAAACCAGGTAATCGGTCCAAAAGGCTTTTCAGTATTAGATGGGTATGGCACATTAATCGAAGGCGCTCATCAGCGTGCTTCATATGGCCAGGTTTACAATCCACCATACTACCAAAACTTGATTGAGGATATGGGCTTTACCAAGCGATGGGATACAATGACTGGTTACATGGAGCGCAAAAAGCAATTACCTGAAAAAATTTTTAGAGTTGCAGAATTAATCCAGAATAAACGTGGCTTTAGGGTGCGTTTATTCAAAACCAAATCCGAATTAAAATCCATCATCCCTGATGTTAAGCACCTTTACAACCAATCCTTGGCTGAAGATAGCCGAAATATCCCAGTGTCAGATGAAGAAATGAATATCCTGGCAGACCAACTCATGCGCTTTGCCGACCCACAATTGGTCAAGATTATTTACAAAGAAGAAAAGCCCGTTGGTTTCATGCTAGCATATCCAAATATATCCGCATCATTACAAAAAACCGGTGGCAAGCTTTTCCCCCTCGGTTGGATTACACTCCTGCATGGTCTAAAATATGCGGATAGCGTCACCTTGAATGGCGCAGGCATCCTTAAAGAATATCAACGTTTGGGCGGCACAGCTTTACTGTATGCCGAAATGTACAAAAGTATTATGGCAAACCCTAATTACCAATACGGTGAATTTTTACAAGTAAGGGATGACAATACTAACATGCGGCTTGAATGGGAAAATGTCGGCATAGATTTGTTAAGGGTGCACCGTTTGTATCAAATCAACTTATAGGCATAAAAGATTTCGCACTTTCCCAATTTAAAGTTTTTTCGAGTATAATACTGGTCAGACCACATACCAGTTTAACCGGAGACTCACCCAACATGGATTGGTATCCCATTAAGAAACCGACTGAAATAGCTGAAGCACACTTGATTCAAGCTTTCCTTTCAGGCCAGATGCAGGTAAATGACACCCTGCCTGCTGAAAGAGAATTAGCGCAAATGTTAGGGGTTACCCGCTCTACCCTCAGGGAGGTGCTGCAGCGCTTGGCACGCGATGGCTGGGTGGAAATACGCCAAGGCAAACCCACCCGCATCAAAGACTTTTGGAGGGAGGGTGACATGGGTGTTTTACGATCCATGACAAATCACAGCGAACAACTTCCACAAAACTTTGTTAAAAACTTGCTTGCAGTTAGGTTAGATCTCGCTCCATCCTATACTTATGCTGCCATTTCTAACCACCCAGATACGTTGGTTCAATTTCTAGAGCCGCTATTAAACCTCCCTGACGAGGTGATCGCTTACGCAGAGGCAGACTGGGACCTGCATCACCAGTTAACAATTCTTTCCGACAACCCAATATACACACTGATCCTAAACGGTTTCAAAGAGCTTTACTTCAGCGCAGGTCAACAATATTTTGCTTTGGAATCAGCAAGGCAACATTCTAAGCATTTTTACACTCAATTACACCAAGCAGCCCATGAGCACGACCCAGATTTTGGCAAATCACTATCACACCAAGTAATGATGGAATCGATAGCTTTTTGGCAACAAGCAACACATTAATATTGATTTGAGGAGTATTATGAAGCGTTTACAAGGTTGGGGCAACCCAGAAACAGATTATCCAGTTCCTGAACCAGCTAAAAAATTTCTCTTTGAGGTACTTGGTAAACCGCTGACTTTAAAGGACGCTGAACCTGAACAGCTTATCAAAAAAGTGCCTGGGAGCAGACTTAAACCACATCTTTCAATCAGCACTGATCCATTGGACCGCTTGGCACATGCCCGCGGGCAGTCGACGAATGATTGGGTGGATATGCGTGATGGGCTAATTAATTCGTTTCCTGATGGCGTTGCCTACCCCCACGATACAGAGGAAGTTGCAGAATTAATTGATTACGCCAAGAAAAGTGGCTGTCATATCATTCCTTATGGTGGGGGCTCATCAGTAGTCGGCCATCTGACGCCCCTCTCCTCGGATCGTCCCACCCTTTCAGTAGATATGACGCATATGCATAAGGTTTTGGAAATTAATGACAATGATATGACTGCCCGTATCCAATGCGGCGCTTCTGGGCCGCAACTTGAAGGTGAGCTCAACAAAGCCGGTTATTTATTAGGCCACTTTCCTCAGTCTTGGGAATATTCAACGCTTGGCGGTTGGATCGTGACCCGCTCAGTCGGCCAGCAATCGTATTACTACGGCCGTATCGAGCCCCTGTTTGCCGGCGGGCACCTTAAAACTGCTGTAGGTGACATGGAATTACCCGTCATCCCCAAGTCCGCTGCTGGAACTGACCTGAAAGAATGGGTTTTGGGCTCCGAGGCCAGGTACGGCATCCTGACCGAAGCAACCATGCGCATCCGTAAACTACCTGAAAGAGAAAAGTTTTATGCAGCCTTTTTCCCCAATTGGGAGCAGGGCGTAAAAGCCGAGATGGAAATTGCCCAACGGCAGATCCCTGTTTCCATGTCGCGCATGAGCGATGCTTCGGAGACCGAAACGACGATGCAGCTTTCAGGCGAGGAAAAGCTGGTGAACTTTGCCAAGTGGGGCTTAAATTTGATAGGGCAGAAAGAAGAGCGGGTCATGCTGATTTATGGTGTTACTGGTGAATCAGCCCAAACCCGCTTTGCAAAACGGCAGGTTATGGATGTCATCCGCCGTCACCACGGCGTGCCCATTGACTTTTACCTAGGGCCAGCCTGGATTAAGAAACGCTTCCTGACGCCTTACCTGCGCAACACACTTTGGGAACTGGGCTACTCCCTGGATACCTTCGAGACCTCCCTACCCTGGTCTGTGCTGACCAACTATCACGCTGCGGTCATCCCAGATTTAGAAAATGCGTTAGCTTACGCCAATGAAAAAGTCTTGGCTTTCAGCCATATTTCACATATTTATACCAACGGCGGCAGCATGTACATCACCTATGCCTACCGCCGGGCTGCAGACCCCCTTGAAACATTAGCCCGCTGGCAGAAGATCAAAGCTATGGTTTCTGAAAGAATCCTGGAGTACGGCGGCACAATCAGCCACCAACACGGCGTCGGTCTTGACCATAAACCTTACTTGACCAAAGAAAAAACACCTCTTGGCATGCAGCTTATCAAAAACAGTATCAAAACGTTGGACCCCGACGGCATTTTCAACCCAGGAAAACTGATGGATACTGAGGACTAAGCATGTGGAACCAAGCATGGCGTCATAACAGCTGGTCAGACCTGCAACAAAAGTGGGATGTGATTGTCATTGGCGGGGGCATAACTGGCGCTGGGATATTCAACATACTGGCCCGTCACCATTACAAAGTATTGCTTTTAGATGCGCAAGACTTTGCGTTTGGAACCTCTAGCAGATCCTCAAAACTGGTTCATGGAGGTTTGCGTTATATTCAGAACAAACAATTCGATGTGGTTAGAGAATCCGTCCGGGAAAGAGAAAGGCTGATAAAAGAAGCTCCCGGGTTGGTTGAGAAGCTTGGTTTTCTTTTTGCAGGGTATGAATCTTTGGGTCATTCACACCGAGCACTGTCCATTGGCGTTAGCATCTACGATCTACTAGCGCCAAAATGGGAACACCGAACCATTTCAAAGCAGCAGGTAACGCAGTGGGAACCAATCATTAAGACAGCAGAATTGACCGGCGCTGTTCAGTACTTCGACGCACTGGTTGATGATTCCCGCTTAGTCTTACGCGTCATCCAAGAAGGCGCAGACAAAGGCGGGCTGGCATTGAACTATGCGAAAGTATCGGGTCTTCTTAAAGATGCCCAAGGGCAAGTTATCGGTGTACGGGTTGAAGACCAATCGGGTGCAAACTCTAGTACCGTAGAATTGCAAGCAAAGGTAGTGATTAATGCTACTGGACCTTGGTCTGACCTTGTACGGGCAGATGTAAGCCCCACGCCAAGGCTCCGCAAACTACGCGGTAGCCACCTCATCTTCAGCCGGGATAAACTGCCAATTCGCCAAGCAGTGACCATGATCCACCCTTCTGATCATCGCGCTTTGTTTGCCATTCCCTGGGAAGGGGTCACCATGATTGGCACAACAGACCTGGATCAAGACTTTTTAGAACATGAGACCCGCATTACTGCCCAGGAAGTGGATTACCTGCTTGAGGCAACCAACCACATCTTCCCGGAAAACAAGCTAACCGCGGATGATGTTATCTCGACCTTTTCCGGTTTGAGGCCAATTATCGATGCTGGCGCAGAGTCCCCATCAAAGGCTTCGCGCGGACATGGCTTTTGGGATGAGGATGGTTTGGTCACTATTTCTGGTGGAAAATTGACCATTTTCAGGGTCATGGCTGCAGATGTGTTAAACTTTATTGCAGATAGACTGCCCAACCAGCCTGTTTTCCATCATAAAGAAGCGCTATTTGACCAGCCTGAACATAGCACCAAGCCCTCATTTCTATCTGTGATGGATTGGCGGGGTCTGCTCGGCAGGTATGGAAAATTAGCCCAAAAAATGGTTGATCAAGCTGACCCAAGCCTTCTCACCCAATTGGAACCGCTTTCGAACCTGTGGGCAGAAATTACCTGGTCGGCTAAAAATGAAGCCGTCGTGCACCTGGACGATCTGCTCTTGCGCCGCATCCGCATTGGTTTATGCTTGCCGCAAGGCGGGCTGGGCGATATTGAGAAATTTAAGCAGCTTGCTCAACTTGCTTTGGGCTGGGATGAAACACACTGGCAAATGGAAGTACAACGTTATCAAGAAATTTGGCAAAAATATTATTATTTACCGTAAGGCACTTTTTAACCTGACCACTTAACAAGTAAATAGGAGAGAAACATGGCTGGCAAATATATCTTTGCGATTGACAATGGCACGCAATCGGTTCGCGCAATTATTTTTGACTTGCAGGGCAATCTCCTCGCAAAAAAGCGCGTCCCCATCACGCCTTATTACTCAGTTCAACCAGGCTGGGCGGAACAAGACCCCCAAGTCTACTGGGTTGCACTTTGCCAAGCTTGCCAAGGTCTCTGGCAGGAAAATAAGATTGACCGCAGTCAAATAATTGGCGTTGGGCTGACCACCCAGCGGTCTACCATGATCAACCTGGATAAGGACGGCAAACCGCTGCGCCCCGCCATGGTCTGGCTGGATCAGCGCCGCACACCCAGGGAAAAGATTAAACCTGTTGGGGGTATTTGGGGCTTGTTATTTGCCCTTTCAGGGATGACAAAAACCGTTGCTTACCTGCAGGCAGAAGCTGAATGCAACTGGATCCGCACGTACCAGCCAGAAATTTGGGAGAAGACCGATAAATTCATTTTATTATCGGGTTACCTGACCTACCGATTGACAAACAAGTTAATCGACTCCACCGGCTGCCAGGTGGCTTACATCCCCTTTGATTATAAGAAACAAACCTGGTCTGCAAAGTCAGACTGGAAGTGGCAGGCTGTACCAGTCAGGCCTGAAATGCTTATAGATATTGTGCAGCCTACCGAGTTACTTGGGCACATTACATCCGAAGCATCACAAGCCACTGGCATCCCAGAAGGCCTGCCGCTGATTGCGACCGCAGCAGACAAAGCCACCGAGGTGATCGGCGCTGGCTGCCTTACACCAGACATTGGCTGCCTGAGTTATGGCACTACGGCGACAATCAATACCACCCATAAAAAGTACCTAGAAGTCATCCCCCTCATCCCGCCCTATCCATCGGCTGTGCCAGGCGCTTACACCCTAGAAATCCAAATTTACCGCGGCTTCTGGATGGTGAGTTGGTTTAAAGATGAGTTTGGTCAAATAGAAAAACGCTTGGCTGCTGAACGGAATGTAGAACCTGAAGTGTTATTTGATGAGCTGCTCAGCACAGCCCCAGCCGGGTCCCAAGGTCTTATCCTGCAGCCCTATTGGTCTCCGGGGCTAAAAGTACCTGGCCCAGAAGCCAAAGGGGCAATAATTGGCTTTGGTGATGTGCATACCCGTGCGCATTTCTACCGTGCTATCCTGGAAGGGTTGGCATACAGCCTGCGGGAAGGCTTAGAACGCACTGAAAAGCGCAGCAAAATCCCTATTACCTCACTGCGTGTGGCTGGCGGTGGCTCACAGTCTCCAGGTGCGATGCAAATCACGGCTGATGTTTTCGGCTTGCCAGTCACCCGCCCGCATGTCTATGAAGCCTCTGGCCTTGGTGCTGCCATTGACGTGGCTGTTGGGCTTAAAGCCCACCCAGACTTTGAAACAGCCGTGGCAGAAATGACTCATCTTGGTGAGACTTTCTATCCAGATAAAGAAACGCACAAGATGTATAGCGACTTATATCAAAAAATATACTTAAAAATGTATAAACGCCTGCAACCGCTTTATAATCAAATTAAAGATATTACGGGTTATCCAGCGGAATAAGGAGTCGATATGCTGCCGCCACCGATCAAGCAAAATATAACCTTTCTTTATACCCAAGATTTAGTCACGACACGCCACTTTTATGAGCAGAATCTTAAACTCAAACTTGTGCGTGATCAAGGAGATTGTGTCATTTACGCTTTGAACGAGGCGAGCTTCCTTGGGTTTTGTAAAAGGCAAGTTATCCAGGAGCCAGCGCCAGTAATAATTACCCTGGTTAGCAATGCAGTGGAGGAATGGTATAGATTTTTGCAGCATCTTGGGGTTGAAACTGAAAGCGCACCACAGCACAACCCTAAATACCAAATCACCCATTTTTTCTTGCGTGATCCAAATGGGTACAAAATTGAAATACAGGCATTTGATGACCCCTTAAATCTTTAGCAGAAAAAACGGAACCAGCAAGCTCTTTAATTGCAAGGAATTACCAATGAATAAGATCGAATTACCCTATGGTAAAACTAACATCAGCATACATCTGCCAGAAGACCGCAATTTCAAAATTATTGCGCCACATGCGATTGTGTCTACTAAAAAGATCGTTGACCAGTTACATAGGGTTATTGATATGCCGCTGGCTGCCCTTTCCCTTGCCACAATCAGAAAAAATGCCAAAATAGCAATTGCAATCAATGACAAAACCCGCCCAGTACCCAACAGCCTATTGCTCCCGCCTCTTTTAGACAAATTATCTGTTCTTGGTTTTCGAGCATCCCAGATTACTTTCTTTATTGCCTCGGGAACCCATACACCCATGCTGAAGGAGGAATTTAGCTTAATTCTGCCTGAGGATATTATTCGGGACTACCAGGTTGTCGCGCATGATTGTGATAACGCTGCCATGCTTGATTTAGGTCAAACTAGCCGCGGCACGCCAATTTTGGTCAATGCTGCTTACGCCAGGGCAGATGTCAAGATGGTCGTCGGCAATATTGAACCGCATCACTTCATGGGTTATTCCGGTGGGGTTAAATCTGCTGCTATTGGTCTTACAAGCAGGGAGACTATTAATAGAAACCATGCCATGTTGACAGACATACAAGCCGTATCAGGATCATTCAATCAAAATCCTATGCGCCAGGATGTTGAAGAAATTGGTCAGCGCATCAAGGTAAATTACGCCCTTAATACCGTTATGGATCAAAACAAACAAGTCCTGGATGTCTTCTTTGGTGAACCTTTAGCGGTCATGCAAGCAGCGATACCTTTGGTAAACCGCATCTATAAAGTACCTGTTGAACAACATTATGACTTAGTTATAGTCTCGCCAGGAGGGCATCCAAAAGATATCAACCTTTACCAAGCGCAGAAAGGTCTGACTCATGCCGCCAGGATCACTAAGGACAATGGTTGGATAATCTTGCTGGCTGCTTGCCCAGAAGGCGCTGGTAGTGACCACTTTGAAGCCTACGTGCACAGTAAAAATTCATATCAACAAATCCTTGCTGATTTTTCAACCGAAACTTTCAGCGTTGGCCCCCACAAGGCTTTCCAAATTGCCAGGGATGCAGTACGCACGCAGATTATTCTGGTTACCGATATGCCAGAAGAGGTAGTCAAAGGGTTGTATCTTGAGCCTTGTAGCCCAAAGCAAGTAAACGCCAAGATCGCTCATATCCTGGAATCCCTCCCTTCAAGCAGTCCAATAGCGCTCATGCCTATGGGCACAACTACTATTCCAACATTGAAGACAAAATAAGGAAAAGCAGCATGAATGAAAATGTCTATATGAAGAATCCGCACCTAGATGGGGAGAGCTTTTATTGGCAGGGTAATGCAACGGGCATTCTGCTTTTTCATGGTTTTACCGCCACCACCACCGAAGTTCGTTTACTGGCAAACTGCCTGAAGACGCAGGGTTACACCATCTCTGCGCCGCTTTTACCAGGCCATGGCACCCACCCTGCTGATCTAAATAAGAAAAAATGGCTAGATTGGTACGAGACAGCAGACATTGCTTATCTTGAATTGCTTCGGAAATGCGAGCGGGTTTTTGTTGGTGGCGAATCCATGGGCGCTTTATTAGCCCTTCTTGTGGCTAGCCGCCATGTTAATGTAAATGGGGTGATGCTTTTTGCACCAGCGATCAAAATCAATGGCCTCTGGATGGCAGATTTGTTGAAATATGTTAAGCCTTACAAACCAAAAATAGCCAAGGATGATGGCTTACCCTGGAAAGGCTACAATGTCAATCCTATTAAGGCACTCTCTCAATTGCGTAAGCTGCAAAAGATCGTAAAGATGGAGTTATTAAATGTCACTCAACCCACCCTGATCGTTACGGCTGAGCTGGATAAAACCATAGCACTAGACAGTGGCAAGATTGTTTTTGATGGCATTTCTTCCCAGGATAAATCACTGCGCCACATGCTGAACTCTGGGCATACCATCTTAATTGACCAGGAAATTTCGCAGGTTTGTGAGCTCACACAAACATTTATAGAAAACCACGCGGAGAATTAACCTGCCAACTTAATTGACGCAAAAAATTTTCACAGGTATACTTGTTCGGCTAGGCTATAGAAAGAAAAGCTTAAATTAATCGCATCAAAGTCACATTTTGCGCATTTCCAGCAATCCTGCATTAGAATAGCCTTACTAAATTTGGAGTGCTTTTAAGTTGTCTAAGAAAGAAAAATCTTATCCTGAATATGATTTGAGAGAATCGCTCAGCGCTAACCGCTTCATTGGGCTGTGGAAGCTAATGAAAGGTTACCAGTGGCACTATTTAGGTGCCACAACAGCCCTAGGTATTTCTGCTGCTTCACGCACAGGTATTTACCTGATGCTTGGTTTCTACGTGGATGAGGTCCTAAAAAAAGGGCGCTTTGACCGCACCTTCCTGTTTGCTGTGCTGGGTTTCTTGCTGCTGATCATCTCCCAGGCAACCTTCTCATTCATCAGCGGCTGGTTGGCAGCCAAAACAGCTGAAGGAACAACACGCCGTCTGCGGGACTATCTTTTTGATCATATCCAACGTCTTACCTATGCCTATCATGCCGAATCAAAAACAGGCGACTTACTTGAAAGGGCTACCTCAGATGTTGACACGATCCGCCGTTTCTTTGCAGACCAGGCGATTGGCGTTGGCAGGATCGTCCTCATTTTTGTGATCAACCTGGTCGCAATTTACAGGTTAAATACCAAGTTAGCTTGGGTATCCATCATTATTATCCCGGTCATCCTGGTAATTTCAACCTTGTTCTTTAAAAAACTTTCCAAAGCTTATGAGGCTTACCAAGAGCAAGAAGCGGTCATTTCCACCAACCTGCAGGAAAACCTCAGCGGCGTCCGGGTGGTGAAGGCGTTTGCCAGGCAGGGCTACGAGATCTACAAATTTGACCAGAGCAACTGGGAAAAATTCTTGCGCGGCAAGAAGTTAAATATGATGCATTCGCTCTTCTGGCCGATCTCAGATATCATCTGTGCAGCCCAATTAATATTTGGCCAATACACAGCTGCGATTATGGCTATCGAAGGACAGATCAGCCTGGGTGAATATCTCACATATGCCGGCTTGATTGGCTGGATCATTTGGCCAATTCGCAACCTCGGCCGCCTAATCATCGACACCTCACGTGGATTGGTTTCCTTCAAGCGCATCTCAGAAGTATTGAATGAAAAGCAAGAACCGCTTCTAGAAGGATCCGTATCAATGGAATACCAAGTACACGGGGATATAAAATTTGAAAACGTCTCATTTCAATACGAAGAAGATACGCCCGTATTAGAAGAGGTATCCTTCGAATGTAAGGCTGGCGATGTGGTAGCGCTGCTCGGGTCAACTGGTTCAGGGAAAACTTCGCTGGTCAATTTACTGCCCCGCTTTTATGACGTCAACCAGGGATGCATCTTGTTGGATGGAATAGACCTAAAGGCGTATCCAAGGCACTTCCTGCGTTCTCAAATTGGCATTGTCGAACAAGAACCTTTCTTATTTTCATGTTCAATAAAGGAAAACATCACTTACGGCCTTTCGACGCCGGTATCAGATGAACAAGTAGAGCAAGCCGCCAAATTTGCTGCCATTCATGATGTCATCCTTAGTTTTCCCAATGGCTATGAGACCCTTGTCGGCGAACGCGGGGTAACCCTCTCTGGTGGTCAGAAACAGCGCGTGGCAATAGCCCGGGCATTACTGCTGAACCCAAAAATCCTTATTCTGGACGATTCAACCTCATCTGTTGACATGGAGACCGAAGCGTTAATCAGGCAGGCTTTAAAACACTTGATGCAAACCCGCACTACTTTCTTAATTGCCCACCGCATCCAGAGCATTATGAACGCCGACCTGATCCTTGTATTCGATAAAGGACGCATCGTGCAATCCGGCACCCACGAAACACTGCTCAATCAACCCGGGATGTACCAGCAAATCTTTGAAATTCAAACACGCATTGATGATGCGCTTGAAAAGGAAATTGCCAGTGTCTGATTTTGATGACCTTCACGAAGACGATACCGCGCAGCTGAGCGGAAAAGTCCTAAAACGCATGGGGGTATTATTAAAACCGCATTGGAAGACAGTTATAGGCTTCCTGGTCGCCATTATCTTGGTATCTGCCATTGATGCGATATTTACTTATTTAAGCAAAGAAGTCATTGACCAAGGCATCGACGCCCGTGATAAGGTCGCTTTGGTGCGGATATTAACAATTTACGGTGGTTTCATAATTGTCCAGGCTATAGGTGCTTTTTTATTCATTTACCTGGTAGGGCTCTTAGGCGAAAGAATACGCTACGATCTGCGTAAGCAGCTTTTTAACCACCTGCAACAACTCTCCTTATCTTATTTCAGCAAGACGCCGCTGGGCTGGATCATGTCCAGGGTGACTTCTGATACTGAGCGTATGGCAGACTTGATGACCTGGGGCTTGCTGGATTCCACCTGGGCAGTGGTCAACATCATGACCGCTTCATATTTCATGTTCGTCATCAACCCCACACTCGCCTGGATTGTCCTGCTCTCCTTGCCGGTCATGATTGTGGTGGCATTTAAGTTCCGCAAGCGCATTCTGCATCACTACCGTCTCTCGCGCAAAGAAAATTCCCGCATGACAGCATCTATGAATGAAAACATAACCGGTGTGCGTGTTGTTAAAGCCCTCAAGCGGGAAAAGAAAAACCTAGCTGATTTTAAGGTGCTGTCTACCAACATGTACAACGCTTCTTTTAGGGCAGCTTTCTTATCTGCCTTATTCCTGCCAGTCGTACAGACCATCAGTGCCATCTCGCTAGGCCTTGTATTATGGCGCGGTGGGCTCCAGGTGCAAACAGGTGGGATATCAGTTGGCGGTATCCAGGCTTTTATCGGCTATATCATGTTTATCCTCTGGCCAATTCAAGATTTAGCCCGCGTTTATGCTGATATGCAAAATGCCATTGCCTCTGCAGAGCGAATTTTCTCCCTGATTGATACCGAACCGGTCATTAAAAACCGTCATAATACTTTAGAGATTGAATCGCTGGCAGGCGACATTGAGTTTGACCATGTCTCTTTTCATTATGAGAAGGATGACCCCGTCATTCAAGACCTGACCTTTTCAGTTCAGCAAGGCCAAACGATTGCCTTAGTAGGACCAACTGGTGGCGGGAAATCAACGATTGTCAATTTGCTGTGCCGATTCTATGAGCCGACTGATGGAACAATCCGCATTGCCGG
The DNA here is from genome assembly GCA_040768105.1 of Anaerolineaceae bacterium. Classification (GTDB taxonomy): domain Bacteria; phylum Chloroflexota; class Anaerolineae; order Anaerolineales; family Anaerolineaceae; genus JAXGNE01. The sequence goes on along the minus strand of JAXGNE010000014.1, from coordinate 47,380 downwards.
CAACGATTATATGCGTTACCAATTAAAAGATATCCAGTCTCGTATTGGTGTCGTTCTGCAAACTCCGCACCTCTTCTCAGGCACCATCCGCGAGAACATACGCTATGGCAAATTATCCGCCAGTGACAACGAAATTGAAGAATCTGCCAAACTAGCTGGCGCGCACGACTTTATTGTCAAGTTTGAAAAGGGCTACGACCAGGATGTCGGCGAGGGCGGCAATCTTTTATCCGTGGGGCAAAAACAATTGATTAGCATCGCTAGGGCTATCCTTGCCAAACCAGAAATCTTTGTAATGGATGAAGCAACCAGCTCTGTTGACACCCTAACAGAAGCGCTCATACAAAAAGGCATGGACCAATTGATGCAGGGCCGCACAAGCTTTGTCATTGCTCACCGTTTATCAACCATTAAACGCGCAGATGTAATCATGGTGATTAAAGATGGGCAAATCGCCGAGATGGGCAATCATGAGGCTTTGATGCGCCAAAAAGGGCACTATTACCGTCTTTACACCCAGCAATTCAGGCAAGAGCTTGAATCACAACTCGATCCGTTCACCGAGCTGCAGGAAGGGACTGCCTCAGCCAGTTAATTAGGCTTACCTGGAAATCTCATGAAATTTGCGGTTAATTACTCCATAAACCTGCAGCGCCTCCTACAAAAGGACCACCTGCCTGTGGACATGATAAAGTGCCCTGATTGGGAAGGCATGATTTTCCAGGCCGCATCACTGCGCCCGGTGTATATTCATTACGACATATTGATAGGCTCAGGCATGGTCTACAAGCTGGACTTTGAGAAAATATTGACGCTCAAATCCCTGACTTCCACCACGCACATCAATTGTCACCTTGTAACCACCCGCGCGCATAACCCAGACGCCCAAAATACAAGCGCAAAGATGATGCAAACATGGCAGGAAGAACTGGCATTCTTGATTAGTAAAGTGGGGCATGAGACAATTGCCGTGGAAAGTTTTCCTTATATGCCGTATCACCCTTTCATGAAAGCTGCCGTCAACCCCGATTTGATAGCAGATTTCATAACCAATACCCGTACATCTTTGTTGCTAGACCTGGCTCACATTCGCATTACAGCGCTTAACCTAGGTTTGGATGAAAAGGATTACATCCAAAAATTGCCCTTAGATAAATTAGTCGAACTCCACATCACAGGTATAAAACCTTACCAGGGCTATCTAACTGATCACTTTGAGCTGCAGCCAGGAGATTGGGACCTTTTCGAGTGGGCAATGCATCAAATTCATGCCGGCTTCTGGCAAGCGCCTGAATTTGTAGCTTTTGAATATGGGGGCGTCGGCAACACCTTTGCCTGGCGTTCAGACTGCGCAGTGCTTGAAAACCACATTCCCCGTTTAGCAGGGTTGATCCACAAATTAAACTGAACTTCTCATTTGTAAAATGCGTTTTAGGGGGTAAATACTTAAGATTCTTTTTTTTTGGGTATATAATTATCCTATAGTAACGAAGAATGATGATTATGCTTGAACTTAACCAAAACGACGATAGTGAAGGCTCGGCTGACGACCAAAGTCAACCTGCAAGACAAAGGCGTCTACTGGTTTTGCAATGGCATGCTTCTCCACGTCATTAAACGTGGCGGGGGCGCCATAGCAAGCTTGTGCCCCTGAGAGCTTTCTCTAAGTCAAATAATCTAACAACTTGGTCGGCCTGTACCGGCCAAACGTGAGGTGAATTATGATCTATGTCAGTCAATTGCTTGGTCAAAAAGTTTGGGATTCCTATGGGCGGGAGGTTGGGCAAGTTGATGATTTAATGGTTAGCGCGACAGAGCGTAAGATGCCACCATTAACCGCCCTTGTTCTCAAGAAAAACCATCGTGAAATCCAGTATATTCCAATAAAACATGTGGCCAGCCTCTGGCCAAGCATCACCCTCCTTGTAAATGTTGAGAAAATTGAAGCTTTTGACCCTTCTGGGCATGAATTACTACTTAAAGATCGTGTTTTAGACCAACAAATCGTAGACACGGAAGGCAGGCGCCTCGTACGTGTCAACGACCTGCAAATTGCCCGTAAAGGAGACCATTTTTACCTTACTGGGGTAGATGTAAGCGGCTTAGGGCTGATGCGCCGCCTAGGAATTGAAAAGGTCGGCGGCAAGCTGATCAAACTGGTTGGCAAAGGCAGTCACAGCGAGGTTATCCCCTGGGAATATGTTGCCTCCATCGAGCATGATGATCCTCTCAGGTTAAGTGTTTCGCAATCGCGCTTGGTGCGGATGCCCCCTGCCGATATTGCTGCTATTTTGGATGATCTCGATCATCACACCAGCAAAGCATTGCTGCAGGGTTTCAGCAACGAAGAATTAGCAGATACCCTCGAGGAATCTTCCGCTGAAATGCAGGTAGCTGTCCTCTCCCATCTAAACCCTGAACGGGCTGCGGACGTACTTGAGGAAATGGATCCTGACGAGGCTGCAGACCTTCTTGCCGATTTGCCCGACCAAACCTCAGAGCAACTGCTGACCCTAATGGAAGATGAAGATGCTCAAGAAGTGCGCAGCTTGCTCGGTTACCCGGAAGAATCTGCTGGCGGCATCATGACCACCGAATTCGCCCAGGTACCGGCTGGGCTTACAGTAGGAGAAGCGCTTGAGTATCTACGCAATTCAAAAGATGCCCTCGAAGATGAAATCATGTATTATGTGTACATTTTGGATGAACAGGAACGACTACAAGGTGTCGTCAGCTTGAGAGATCTCGTGATCTCGCCATTATCAACTCCCTTGGCCCGCTGGATGGAAAGCGAACCCATTAAAGTAAACCCTCTTACTAAACCAGATGAAGTGGCTTACTTGGTGGCAAAATACGACCTGCTTTCAGTTCCAGTGGTCGACCAAGAAACAAATGAAATGCTCGGCATTGTAACGGTTGATGATGCTTTAGATACGGTTATGCCGACAGCTTGGAAAAAGAAACTGCCGCGTTTCTTCTAAATTAGAGGGTTTTTGATGAAATCATTGCAGAAACCAACCTTACTCAAAAAGCTTTTACTTTACCTAGCGATAATCGGCCCTGGTCTGATCACCGCCAGCTCGGGCAACGACGCACCCGGCATTGCCACCTATTCCATGGCAGGCTCTAAGTATGGCTATTCCTTCCTGTGGCTTTTACTTCTGATTTCTTTTGGCATTGTCGCTATCCAGAGTATGGCTGCCCGTATCGGCGCAGTGACCGGGAAGGGAACCGCAGACCTGATCCGTGAGCGCTTTGGCGTGAAAACAACCACTTTCGCCATGCTCGGGCTGCTAATAGCCAACCTTGGCTCGACCATTGCCCAGTTTGCCGGCGTCGCTGCAGCAGGCGAGTTATTCGGAATCACCAGGTACCTAACCGTTCCTCTTTCAGCCCTGTTGATGAGTTATTTCGTGCTCGGCAGGAATTACAAGACAGTAGAGAAGGTGCTGCTAGTGCTTTGTTTATCTGCCCTAAGCTATGTTATAGCTGTGTTTATTATCAAACCAAACTGGGAAGAGGTCTTCCGGGATTCCCTGCAGATAAGCACAACCCTGTCCAGCAATTTCATTCTTTCAGTACTAGCTGTAATTGGCACCACCATTACGCCATGGGGAATTTTCTATATTCAAGCGTCTGTTGCAGATAAAGAAATAGATGTCAAGGACTTTTACCTGACCAAGTTTGATGTGACCTTCGGTGCAATTTGGGCAAACCTGGTCGCAGGTTTCATTATTATCACCACAGCCTATTCCCTTTTCCCGGCCGGCATAGTCGTGGAAAGCGCTGAGCAAGCAGCCTTGGCTTTGGAGCCACTAGCTGGGTCGGCTGCAAAAATTCTCTTTGCGATTGGGCTGCTTGGAGCCTCACTATTGGCAGTTTCCGTGCTGCCACTCTCTACAACCTATGCCTTTTGTGAAGCCTTTGGCTTCGAACGCGGTTTAAATCGTTCTGTGAAAGAAGCGCCCACCTTTTATGCGCTTTTTGGAGTGATCATCCTGATCAGTGTGGTGTTCGTGATGATTCCCAATTTACCCCTCTTCCAGATCATGTGGCTTTCCCAGTCTCTAAATGCCATATTGCTGCCAGCAATCTTATACTTGCTGATCAAGATTGCCAATGATCACGTCGTGATGGGTGAGTATGTCAACAAAAAGCTGACCAATATCCTTTCGATATCATTGACTGTATTGATCAGCATTGTTACAGTTATTTTATTGGTCAGCCCAATTTTTAGTTGATGTGCTGTGTAGACAATAAATTGCCTATTGTATGAATGAAGATATGGCCTCAATCACGGCTTGTGGACATTCCTCTTGCGGTACGTGCCCGCAGTTCTGAACCAGCACCAGGCTAGCACCTGGAATTTCCTCGCTCAAACGAACACTCAGCTCTGTCGGTACGATGCGGTCGTCATCGCCAGTAATGACCAGGGTCGGCACGCTGATTTCTGTCAATCGCTCTGCCAGGCCAGGGTCTGTTACCGAGCGCGTGTGCTCCCACAGGGCAGCATCCCAATTTTCCACCTGGAGTGGTTTGCGGTAGCCTTCAATCATTTCATCAGTAATTTTTGATGGGTCATGCCAGGCCCGTCCTAAGAATTGATCACCCTGGCTGCCAGAGAGACTGCGCGAAAGTAAGACACCCAAGCGGTCCATTTGGGGCGTGTTGAAAACCCACTGCAGCGCTTTAGAGCTAGGACCCACCTGGTAAATAGCCGCATCGACCAGCACCAAACCAGTCACACGCTCTGGATGTTCAAGCGCAGCCAGAGTGGCCAGGGTGCCGCCGGCAGAATTTCCAGCCAAATAAGCCTTGTCAATCCCTAGAGCATCCATTAACCCAATCAGCAGGGATAAGTTCCCTTCGTAACTATAAGGGTTCAAGCCTTGCCAATCACCATTGAGTGGCCTTTCTGTCAGGCCGAATGCCGGGCGGTCGTACGCAATAACTGTACCGTAATTACTCAAAGGCGCAATCACTTCACGCCAAGAAAACGTGCTGGCGCCAAAACCATGCAATAAAATCAATACTGGTTCCCCCACACCCCTCTTTTTGTAGTGCACGGCTAAGCCATTGACCTCGACAAATTGGCTGTCCGCATCCGCTAATGCCATGGCTGGCTGGGTGCCTTCTATGGGCCGGATGGGCAATAGGAATGGACCCACACCCACCAGGAATGCCAAGATTAGGAAAATGATTAGGATAATTTTTATTGCTTTTTTTCGTTTCATGGCTAGGTTTCACTTTTCATTTGGATATTTGCTTATCAGCCCTGATTTTACTTTTCCCCACCGAACTGTCAATATATTGTACAGCTTCAAAAAGGGGTTTTATTCATTCAAGGTCAGCAGGAGGGAGTAAATGGAACTGTGATCCACAGCACGACCAGCACGGTGCAGACGCCAGAGTAACTCCCCATCAATCTCGGCCACTTCTACAAATTCATCTTGGATCATCTGGATCGGCACGACTTCAAAACCTGCCCGTTGTAAAGCACGCGTTGTCCAAAGCCTTGCCAAGCCATTAGCGCTCAGGGCGATGCGTCTTTCGGTCTTGCTGCTGAAGCTGAAGTTGCCGGTCTTGTTATCAAAGCGCACGCCCTGCTGGGTAAAAGCATGGGCAAACTCGCCGCCCAATACCAAGTCTTCGGGTGCGCCAACCTTCATATCCCCGCTCATATTCATCAGCCACACCATATCTGCGCTGTGCAAAGCCAGGTCCAAATCGTGCGTGGAAACCAGGATTGCCTTCCCCAATTGATGTGCCAGACGGTGCAGCATCTGCATCAGCACCACTCTTCTGGGCAGGTCGAGGAATGCCGTCGGCTCATCCAGGAGCAAGATCAGCGGTTCTTGCGCCAGGGCTCGGGCGATCATCACCTTCTGCCGTTCGCCATCACTGAGTTCATTGAAAAAACGTTCAGAGAGCGGTGCTGCTCCGACCGCTGCTAAGGCTTCCCGCACGGCTTGCTCATCTTGCCTGGCCATGCCGCCCAGCCAATTGGTGTAGGGGTGTCTGCCTAAAGCCGCCACGTCAAATGCACGCATTGCGCCAACATTTACCTGTTCGGTCAGCACCACGCTGATAGTTTTAGCTAATTCTCGCGGGTGATACTTGCCCAGGGGTTTGTCCAAGAGGGTGACTTTCCCAGACAACATTGGCTGCAAGCCAGCGAGGGTACGCAACAAAGTTGACTTACCCACGCCATTTGGACCCACTAGGCATGCTAACTCGCCTTTTTTAAGCTGCAGATTCAGATCCCGCGCAACGCTTACGTGCTCATTGCGACCTTGCTTATATCCAATCTGCAGGGCTTCTGCCTGCAAAACGCCTGTGTCTATCCCGCGAAGGTCGATTTCATCCTCCTTTGGCGCAAGATCACCCATACAATAAACGGCGCCCCAAATAGGGAGGTAACCACGTTAATCGGTAAGATGTATTGCGACCCGGGCAGTTGCGCAATCACATCTGCAATTAATGCCACAATCGCACCCACAATCGTCACCGCGGGGATCAATACACGGTGATCCGAGGTGTTGAATAAGCTGCGGCAGAGGTGCGGTACAGCCACGCCTATAAAGCCAATCGGCCCGCAAAAAGCCGTCACCACCCCTGCCAGGAGTGAAGCCCCCAGTAAGATCCACAAGCGGGCAGATTTGATATTCAAGCCCATAGTGCGGGCGTAATCCTCTCCCAAGAGCAGCGCATTCAATGGTTTGGGCAGGAAGTAAGCAATCAATAAGCCTACCAATATGGCAGGGATCATCACCTTCAGCTGGCTCCAAGTCACCCCGCCAAATGACCCATAAGACCAGGTCGTGTAAGTCTGAATTCGCTCTGGAATGCTGAAGTAAATCAAAAGGCTCACCACTGCGCTAGTGGCATAGCCAAACATCAAACCCAATATCAGCAGCGTGACCGGGTTGCGCACTTTCCGCCCCACCAGCATCACCAAAACCAACACCGCCCCAGCCCCAAGTGAAGCTGCTAAAGCCAGGCTGAGGTCACCCACCAGCCCTATACCAGCCAATAATAAGCTACCCGTGGTACCAAATCCCAAGATCACCAGCGCAACGCCCAGGCTGGCACCTGAATTGATGCCTAAAATGAAAGGATCTGCCAGCGGGTTTCGGAAAAGAGTCTGCATTTGTAGACCGGAAACCGATAAGGCCGCCCCCACCAGCATGGCAGTCAGGGATTTAGGCAGCCTGAAATCAAGCACAATTTTGATCCAACTGGCTTTTTCAGCACCTACACCAAACAAGATGCGCAAAACGTTTTCAAAAGGGATTGAAACTGAGCCAAAGACCAAGCTGGCAGAAAACCCCAGCATCAGTAAAATCGCCAGGATACCAAACATCCACCAGCGGATGGCTGGTAAAGGTCTTATAAACGGTTGGGTAGTGCGATCAGGCGGAGTCATGCCAAGTCTTGGTTTAGCCCAATCCTACTGCAAGTGTTGATAATAATAAAAGTCATGCTCAGGCAATAAACCAGGGTGGAAAATCGCCACCAAATCAGCCAACACGAGGTCTGGCCTGGCTGTACCGCTCTCGAAATAATCCATCCCGCCGTTTGCATTGACACGCTTGTTATAGTTGTAAACTTTCTCCTCGGCAAAGGCGTCAAAATCTGCATAGCGTTCGTCCATCATTAATAGGCTGGCAAGGTCCCCCGCAAAGCCGACATTCAACCAGAAATTGGCTTCTTTGGCTGCATCGAAAACCTCTTCAAATGCCAGCGGGTTGGCGCCAGTACCAGGTGTGTCTGCCCAGAGGTAATCTGCGCCGGCATCTCTCAACAGAATAGCCGCATAACTTTCTCCGCCAGGCACGTACCAACTGCCCTGGAAATCGGTGTTGGTAAAGACGGTTGGCCTGGCAGAGAGGGCACTGACCTGCTCTTTCAAGGCCAAGTAGCTGCTGGCAACTTCCTCAAATTGGCGGTTTGCTTCACCTTCCAGGTTATAGAAAGCAGCAATGAACTTACCCCATTCCGCGCGCCCCAAGGGTGAAGCTTCCAGGTAATCAGCATTGATTACCACGGGCAGGCCGGCTTTAATCAAAGCTGGGTGCGCATCCAATTCGGGCACACCGCTGGCAGAGGTCATAATCAACTCAGGTGCAAGTTCAAGCAGCATTTCTACGTTGACTACCCCACCACCTGCGCCACCGCCCACCACGGCAATCTCACCAGCGCTGGCGCGCTGCTGCACGCGCTCATTAAAAACATAGGTGGCATCGTCTACCGCCACCAAGCTTTCCAACACGCCCAGTATCTCCAAATGTGGAAAATAAGTGGTGGACATGGTCACAATAGAGCGCACCGGGATCTCAATCACCTGTGCGCCTTCAAAGCCCCCTGGTACCTGGCTGCCGCGCATTACCAAAACGTAAGTAAAGCCTTCAGATGCCCCCTGCCAAGGTTGAGTGACAGTAACAACTTTATAAGTATCGTAATAATCAATGCTGAAACCCTGAGCATAAACAACCTGCGCCTTGTCAGGAAAGAGGTCCACAGCTACAGGCGCTTCTTCTACCTCGGCCTGCTCGCCTACCAACGGCAGGTAAACGGTGCTCTCATCTGACTTTGCTTTAGAAGCGCAAGCTGATAGGCTGAGCCCCAAGATGAGTGTGATAAACAACCAGGTTTTCAATGATTTTTTCATGCTTACCTCTTTGTGATTTAGATTCTTAAAATAAATAACCCGACCAATGAACAAGTCGGGTTGCAGATAATAAAAAACAGCAGCCTCCTTGTTCCGAGAAGGTCCATACTGGCATTTCAATCGAGGCAGGCTTCCTGGCTCGTCAGGTGAGACCTGACATACAGTTGCGGCACAGCGCTGGACTCACACCAGCTTCCACCTTTACACCCTGGCATCCGGGCATCGGGTTACCTCTGAGAAACGTTTTTAATGTGCAGCCTCAAGATACCACACGCCAAGCTTAAAGTCAATCAATTCATGTGCGGTGTCCAGGAGATACTATACACTCTGGATATCAAGAATACATCAGGTTAATATTGTTGTTAAGCAAACGACAAATAACAGATGAGGAGATAAAACGAAGTGAATCCTGGACACCATATAGATTATAAACAACTTAGAAGAATAAACCCAGTAGCAGCGCGAAGAGCAGTGCTAGATTATCTAGAAAGCACAAGCGGTAACATCTCACAGACAGCCAAAGTGTTTGGGATCAACCGTAGTGTTGTGTATGATATTCTGAAAAAGCAAGCATGTGGAGATTTATCAGATCGATTACGGATACCCAATAGACAACCAAACAAGACATCTTCAGAGATTGAAGACAAGGTGATTGAGGCTAAAAACAAAACACATTTGGGTTCTATACGTCTCTCGCTTTACCTAGCAAAATATGAGCAGGTACAAGTACCACCAGGGACTATCCGTCATATCGTTCGACGAAATCGTCAGCGGATAACTTATAACCTACCCTCTTCCAAGCATAGAAAGGTCAAACGTGAATTTGTGGATTGGTACAGCGCCAAGCCTTTTGAGATCGTTCAGATCGATTTAAAGCATATTAGAGATCAAAAAGCGCTCACTAGAGACCAAATAGCACATTTAGACCGTCACAATATCCCAAATTACCAGTGGAGTGCCATTGATGTCAACACTCGTTTCAAAATGATTGCTTACTCCCGCGAGAAATCCTGGACCAATGGTTTGTGCTTTTATTTATGGGTTATCTCCTGGTTGCGCTCGCATGGCGTCAAGTCTGAAATTGTTTTTACAGTGGATAACGGCGAGGAGTTCGGTGGCAAATCATGGATGAAGGTTAAAGACTTACGAAAATTAATTTCAGGATTTGGCTGCAGCTTGATCCAGAACCACAAAGGCCATTGTGAAGAAAACGCTCACGTGGAACGCTCCCATCGTACTGACGATGATGAGTTTTATATCCCACGTGCTTATTATTTCATCAATGAGCATTCTTTGTTGGATGAATCATTGGGGTATAACTATTACTACAACAATGTCCGCGAACATTCCTCCCTCAATTACCAAACCCCTTTTCAAACCCTTAAACAGCGCTTGCCTGTTATCAATGATAACATCCGCTATACTATCCCCATTATGCTCGATACTGCTTCTGTCAAAATCGGCCCTTGGAGTGGATACAATGTCCTGGCTCAGAACCTTCAATGTTAAATTTTCTGAACCTGGCTTTGTAAAATCATTGTAAAATTAAGCCATGTCCAATGCATACTTACACGCTAAGAGCGAACCAGATTTAGCCTGCCTGCAGAGCGAACAATTCGGCAATGCCTGTAGCTTTCACGCCATATCTGCTGCATTACGCTTGCTTTTAGATTATGAATTGGATCCCTTGGCCTTAGAAGCCGAGATTGATCACATCTGGTGGCGCGGACGGCCGATGCGCGTCTTCCCAGGCTGGGCAGTCACCCCTCGCATGCAAAAGCGCATCGTCAATTACCTGGCAGAGACCCGCGCCTTGCCGATCACGGCTGAGTTTATTCACAGCGACCCCGACACCCTGCCCCTGCAGTTGACCGATCTGAGTGCCGTGCCCTTGGTCACCCTGCTGTGGGGCTTTGGCAAAGCCCCGGCCATTTATCACGGTGCCCTGCCAATCAACTTGAATGACCGGAAAGGTGCAGGCGGGCATACCATGCTCTTTGCCGCCCACGACCCAACCCACACCACCGGCGCAGGCATCACCACCCCTTGGGGCTTCATCAACTCCTGGTGCGACGGTGGGGCAAGGCTCTATTGGATGAAAGATGAAGACTTCCGCCGGTCTTGGGGCTTCTTCCTACCCCTTGTCGGTCCCAACCCCCTGGTGCTGATCCGCAAGACACTGTAAAATATTTCCAGTGCTCTAAAAAAACCGCGCATCCTGCTAGGATAAATATGCTTCTCCCACCAAAGTATCAAATGTGACCAGTTTTGTCCCCCTTCTGCTATAATCACCCCCTATGAAACCGACCAAATTACTATTAACTTTTGCAAAAAAATACACCCTGCAGTTAGCGCTGACGGTCTTTGCCATGCTGGCACTGGTCGGCGCGCAGCTGCTGGTACCCTGGCTGATCCGCACATTGATCAATGCTTTAACTGTCGAAGCGCTCAGCCAAGCCACCCTAGACCTGATCACTAAGCTGACCATCATAGCCCTGCTGGTCTTTATCGCCCGGGCTGTGATGCAGTTCATCCGCTCTTACGCTGCACACCTGGCCGGCTGGGGCGTGGTCTCAGACGCGCGTAAATTTGTTTACCAGCATCTACAGCGCCTATCTTTGCGTTATTACGAAAACAAGCAGACCGGCCAATTGATGTCCCGTGTGATCAACGATACCGACTTGTTTGAGCGCTTCATTGCACATGCTATCCCCGAAGTTTTTGTCAATGTAGTTTCCCTCATCGGTATCACAGCCGTACTGTTCAGCATGAACTGGCGCCTGACCCTGCTGAGCATGATCCCTATCCCATTGGTGATCGTCTCACTGGTGCTTTATTCCAAGATCGTGCGCCCAGCATTCCGCCGCCGCCAGCATGAGCTTGGTGAGTTGAATGCCATCCTCAACGACACCATCTCTGGCATCCGTGATATCAAAGCCTTTACCCGTGAAGATATCGAGCTTAACCGGGTCGGCAAAACCATCGAAAGCTATCGCCAGTCGCTGTTGTATGCGCTGCGCCTGATGGCCATCTTCCAACCTTTCATGGATTTTACTTCTTCCCTCGGCCAACTCTTGGTAATCTTCTTTGGCGGGCGCCTGGCATACCAGGGCACCCTCTCTGTGGCAGACCTGGTTGCCTTTTTCCTCTACCTGGAAACCTTTTACCAACCCGTGCGCGGATTGGGCAACGCCTGGGAACAGGTGCAGGAGTCCATGGCCGGTTTTGAACGCATCTCGGAAATGCTCGATGAGGCACCTGGCATTGCCAGCCCTGCCAATGCCATTGCCATCCCCAATCGTGCCCAGGGTGAAATCGTCTTTTCGGATGTCTTTTTCCATTACACTGAGGGCGAAGACGTGCTGCAGGATATCAACCTGCACATTCCCGCCGGCAAGGTCACCGCGCTGGTCGGGCCTACTGGTGTGGGCAAGTCCACCATGGTCAGCCTGATTCCGCGCTTTTACGACGTCTGCCAGGGCGGTATCACCTTAGACGGCGTAGACCTGCGCCAGTTGGACCTCAAAGACTTGCGCTCGCAAATCAGCATCGTCCTACAGGATGTGTTTCTCTTTCACGGCAATGTGCGCGAGAACATCTTGTTTGGCAACCCCAACGCCAGCGAGGTCGACATCATCGAGGCAGCCAAGATTGCCAACGCACACGAATTCATCACCCAGCTGCCCGATGGCTACAACACGCTGATCGGCGAGCGCGGGGTTAAGCTCTCTGGTGGTCAGCGCCAACGGCTCTCAATTGCGCGTGCGGTCTTGAAGAATACGCCTATCCTAATCCTGGATGAAGCCACCTCGGCCGTGGACACTGAAACAGAACTGCTGATTCAGCAAGCCTTAGAGCGCCTGATCGCTGGGCGCACCACTATCCTGATTGCCCACCGCCTGTCTACCGTGCGCAATGCCCACCAAATTGTCGTTTTGGAAGGCAACCGCATCACCGAACTGGGTACACACCAGGAACTGCTCCAAAAAGGCGGCTTGTATCACCGTCTCTACACCGTACAGCAGCAGCTTAACTGATCAAAATGAGGCTTAAAACGCAAACCTCTGCTTCATTGGCAGGGGTTTATTTTTTAATGTGATAGTTAAACAGCCTAAATAGGCTCAAATAGGCATAATCGTGGCCGGGTTTTGGGCAACAATCTCCGGGCTCAGGCTGCCGTTGCTGAGCGCATCAAGGGCCGGTAGGAAAGCTAACCAGTCCTCTTCCTTGAATCGCAGCAGAAGGCTTACATCTGCCCCGAAGTCCTTCTCCAGAAAAATAGCATGCTGCTTTTCAGCTAGCAGCTGCACCTGTTCAAACAGCCTGTACGGCAAATTAAGCAGGATATCCAGCGTTGGCACCTTTTTGGCCAGCGGGGTTGCTTTGAGCACTTCGCGTACCGCATCGCCATAAGCCCGTACCAACCCGCCTGTGCCCAGTTTCGTACCGCCAAAATAGCGCGTGACCACGACCACTACATCCCCCAAGCCGCTGCCCTGCAGGACTGCCAAAGCTGGCCGGCCGGCTGTGCCTGATGGCTCGCCATCATCACTGCTATGCGCAATGGTGCTGGCACCGTGCCCAATTAGGAACACCGGCACGTGGTGCGAGGCATCCGGGTAGCGCGCTTTAATAACCCTGATAAAATCCCTGGCCTCTTCTACGCTAAAAGCCGGCGAAAGGCTGGCAATAAAACGTGAATTGGAAACAGCAATTTCCACCTCCACCTCGCCAGCAGGGATTAATACGTGATCCGCCATGCCTTAACCCTTCCTGATTTGAACAACATAAAGCAAGTATAATCTCTTCAGCGCTTAATCAAAAGGCAAAAGCATCCTATGAGTGATATTATCAAAACTTCAGACCCAGTCATTCAATGGCTTTTGGCGGGCGAGCCCTGGGTGGTTTGGCGAACAAAGCGAATGTTGTTGGGAGAAGATACCCTCAGCCCCCAAGTGAACGCTGCTCATCAAGCAATCATTGGCCATCCAAAATTCAAGACTGTGATGGCCGAATTAGCTTATTGGCCCTTACCCCTGCTGAACAGCCATAAATCTGCCAAACACCCCCTGCACTTGTTGAGTTTCTTGGTCGATATCGGCTTACAGGCTGAAGACGCCGGTGTACCAGACATAATTGAGAAGATCCTCTCACATCAAAGCCAACAGGGACCTTTCCAAGTACTGATGAATATCTCACCTCATTTTGGCGGTAGCGGTGAAGATACTTATGCTTGGGCTTTATGTGATGCCCCCCTGCTGCTCTACAGCCTGGTTAAGCTGGGCATGGGGGATGATGAGCGTGTACAAGCTGCGCTTTCGCACCTGCTTGGGCTCCTGCGGGATAACGGCTGGCCCTGCGCGGTTTCCCCAGAGCTGGGACGCTGGCATGGACCTGGCCGGAAAGATGATCCCTGCCCTTATGCCACCTTGCTGATGCTGAAGCTCTTAGCTGAACTGCCCCAAACTCAAGCCATTGAAGCTGCGCAGATCGGTGCTGAAAGCCTGCTAACCCTATGGACTCAAAGCCGAGATAGGCACCCATACTTGTTCTACATGGGTGATGATTTCCGCAAACTTAAAGCCCCGCTGGTTTGGTACGATATTTTGCATGTTACGGATGTTTTAAGCCGTTTTGCTTGGCTAAGATCTGACCCAAGATTGGTAGAAATGGTTCAGATCATGTCAGCGAAATGCAATGAACTCGGATTTTTTGTACCCGAATCCGTTTACCAGGTTTGGAAAGATTGGGATTTTGGCCAAAAGAAATTGCCCTCACAATACTTAACCCTGCGTGTCTTGGAGATCACAGCCAGGATGCAGCCAAACACAACGACAACGAATACAAGGTAAGTGAAAAGGAATCTAACATGCTGTTCTATGCCATCATCAATATAATTACCTTTATTACTTGGGGAGTGGATAAATACAAAGCCATCTCAAGACAGTGGCGCGTCCCTGAACGCGTGTTGGTATCCTTGATTTTGTTGGGAGGTGCTTTTGGCGCCCTGGCCGGCATGCTGGTTTTCCACCACAAAACCCGTAAAAAAGAGTTTTGGGTGCTGGTAGGTGTTGGCATACTGCTTCACTTAGCGATCTACTTCCTGATTGTGCGTTAGTTTCAATAATATAAAACTTAGCTAAATTGCTTATTACCCTCAGTGCGCAACCCCCATGGGTCGGGGATTCGAACCCTAATAATAAAATAAGCCGACAATTATATCGGCTTGTGCCCTCAGTGCGCAGCCTCCTGTGGGACAGGGATTGGAACCCTAATAATAAAATAAGCCGACAATTATGTCGGCTTGTGCCCTCACGGGGATTCGAACCCCGGTTTTAGCCTTGAAAGGGCTGCGTCCTAGTCCCCTAGACGATGAGGGCGAGTTAACGAAGGCTATTCTATCATTCCCTTGCAGAGCGGTCAAGGCTGATTTTTGATTAAAATTTCCGGATTGTCATTACCCGGGCTATTGACTAAACGTGAAACCTCACGCACCTGCATGCGATCAGAATCATAAGGTATCAACATACCACGCAAGGCCGCCTGGTCTTTTTCCTGCCCCAACCAAGCCCAGCGTAGCTCCGGAGGCAAAATCACCGGCATGCGCTGATGATAGCGTGCCACCAATTCATTCGCTGCGCAGGTGATGATCGTACAGGTTGGCAGTTCATCCCCTTCCGGCGAACGCCAGGTTTCGTATAAGCCGGCAAAAGTGATAGCCTGCCCACCCTCAACCTGGAAGTAATAAGGGGTTTTGCCTTGGCCTGGGGAGGTCTGTGACCACTCAAAAAACCCATCCGCCAGGATCAGGCAGCGCCGGGATTTGAAGGCACTGCGGAAGGAGGGTTTTTCATGCACGCTCTCGCCGCGTGCATTGATCATCTGGTTGCCGATGCTGATATCCTTCGCCCAGGATGGCACCAATCCCCAACGAAAAAGTTCAATCGCCCGTGTTTCAGGGTCGCGCACCAAGGCTACCGGTTGAGTAGGCGCAATATTATAGCGCGGTTGGTAAAGCTGCAAAAAAGGCCCCAATTCAAGCGCTTCCTGCAGTTCACCGGGGTCCAAGGTCAAAGTAAATCGACCGCACATAATCTTATCCTTTCCTGTTGTTATAAATTGATCCTAAAATTAATGATAACACTAACTAAGCTAAGCCCAAAAACCTGGCTTTTAAGGTCAGTATGTAATGATCACCACCAGACCCCAAAAGCGATGAGTGATGGATGTGTATTTATAAGCAGAGAGGTATTGATTATTAAAATCTAAGGTGAATTGGGCACAAGAACAGTTATACTTAAATTCATCCACACATTATCAATTACGTTATCAATCGTATTAGTTGCGTGATAATTAGAAAATGTCTCAAGTTCTGAATCTGCAAAAATGCAGTCGAATTTCTGCTTTTCAATCGCGTTATCTAATTCTGAATTCCAGGCATCCAATTTCTGATAAAATGATTCCACTGGTTTAGATGATAAGCTGGCAAAGAACGAATTGTCTGCTGGTATAACCGTCGTCGCGTATTCAGTATGCCCGTTGTTAAAAATTGGGTACTTCTCATTTTCAATTTTGTACACTGCCATTACAGGCGATTGCTCATAAATAAAATTGCACTGTTCAGCCTGCTCTATTAATTGAAGATAGGCTTCTCTGTGAAGATCAAAGTTTGTTGCATAACTGTGACTGAATGGCAAAATGCAAAAGATAATCACAATTGCTTGCAGACCGTAGCTTGACAATTCATACTTGAAGAGGGAATCTAATTTTGGGATAATCAAATATAACAAAAACGGTAACATCAATTCCCCGAAATATGTATAGTTATTTCCCCTATGCTTTCCAAGCAATAAAATCAATAATAGCGTTGAGATAAAAATGCCAACACTGAATGGGCTAACAACGATGTTGCTAATCAGTGGTTCGTCAAATTTTAGGAAATTAAAAGTTGGTCTAGCTTTTTGTAAGATGAACTTCCGCCAAAGTTCTGGAAGAAAATACACACCTAGCAAAACAAATAAAACCCAGTATAAATTCCAAAATTCTTTTAATTGCTGTAACATGTAAGAAGTATCTTTACTGGCGATAAACGTATGATGCAAAATCGAATATTCATAATACAATGGCAGAAAAGTATTTGATATCAACAAGAATATTAAAATTGGGCCACAAACCAAAGTAATAAAAAATACCCCTTTTTTCTTCGATTCAAATAAGAATAGGTACACGGCTATAACGCCGGCAGAAAAAAGCATATATTGTTTAAAAAAAAAGCTTAGGGTACAAAATCCAGCAAATAAAAACATCACTTTCATTTTATTTTTATTTTGGATCAATATTGTAAAGCTAATCAATGCAAATACCATTCCTGCTAGATCAGGTCGAATACCGTTATTTTTCCACAGAAGACAAGTGGAATTTAACAGAATAATGATGCCAATAATTGATGATAGAATCGATGCTTTTTGTTTTCGGAATATGTAATAAGAAGCCCCAAGCAATATCACAAGAAAGACAAGTTCAAATATCTTGGCAACAAGTATGGGATGATGGGCAAGATTAATAAAAATTGACAAAAGCGCAGGATAAAGAATCCCATACAGATAGATATGCTCTGGGTAGTTTTCAAGTGAATATAAATTTATGCCCTGTGATATGCCTTTAGCAGCATGAATCTCAGCGGCATCACGGTATTCAAATGGATAGGGATATGTCAGGTAATTGAAAGAAAATTTAATTGGATTTACCAGGCTGATTAAAGTAAGCATTACGACAGCCAAGATAAAGATAATCTTGAAAGGCAACACTTTGTTTATGGCTAAGATTACCTGGTAAAAACGATTGATTATTGAATATGAAAAATCGATAGCCTGTTTGCCGTACAAGAGATAAAAACCCATACCGATAGGGAAAAATCCAAACAACAGCAAGATAACCTGTGATAAACCAAAATGGATTATGACCCCACGAATGTAATCCATTGATAGGGCAAAAAATATGCTGCCAATGCCAACAATAATTAACAATATTCCTAAGATCTTTTTCAGCATATTTAAACATGCATTATACAATAATAGTTCTACTGTAAGCTGGAAAAAAGGCTTTGAGTTTTCATATGCTGATTTGTTGAATTAAACCTGTTGGTAGCCAACAAAGAAAAATCGAGCTAAAAAACTTTGCTGTAGTTCTTGACTTATATGAACATATGTTCTATAATTAGATCATGGATGCCTTATGCAAAATCCAATCACTTAACCCCTTCATGCACTATGAGCTGGCAGAGGATTACCAACTGCACAGCCCTTCTACTACAAACGTCCAGTGCCAGGGTGAGTTAGCGATGCTGAAAGAGCATTTCCCTGTCACCCATGCGCACCTACCCGGTGGCAAGACCATCCCTTTGTTGAAAACCATGCAGACTTCTGTATGTGAGAATGACTGCAATTACTGCTGCTTTCGCAAGGGACGGGATACAGAACGTGTCTTGCTCACTCCTGATGAACTGGCCGATGCAATCATCAAGCTTGATCGGGCTGGCATCGCCAGGGGGGTTTTCTTGAGCTCGGGTGTATTTCACGGCGGGATCACCTCGCAAGATCGTTTGATCGCCACCGCCGAAGTACTGCGTTTCAAAAGGCATTACCAGGGTTACATCCATCTCAAGATCATGCCTGGTGCAGAATTCGAACAGGTTTTGCGCTGCATGGAGTTAGCAGATAGGGTTTCTATTAACCTAGAATCACCGACGCCTGCCAGCCTGGCTCGCCTAGCCCCTCACAAAGTCTTCTTTGATCAATTGCTGCAGCCGCTTAAATGGATTGCAGAGATCCGCCAGAATGACGAGCCTAAAAACACTTGGAAGCAGCGCTGGCCTTCCAGCTGCACCCAGTTCGTGGTCGGTGTGGCAGGCGAAACAGACCTCGAACTGCTATCACTGACTAGTAACCTGTATCAGCAGTATGGGCTCGCACGCGCTTATTACTCTGGCTTCTCCCCAGTGGTTGACACGCCTTTCGAAAACCTACCGCCGCTCAATCCCTGGCGTGAACACCGCCTCTACCAGGCTTTTTTCTTAATGCGCGATTACCAAATTGACCTTGAAGAATTGGAGTTCATGCCCGCTGGCGACCTGCCGCTTGAAAAAGACCCGAAAATGTTCCTGGCAGAAAGACAACTCCTGGAACAGCCCATCGAGATCAACACTGCTGATTACAAGCAGCTGCTCAGGGTGCCTGGCATCGGGCCTAACAAAGCGCGCCTGGTCATGGAAAAGCGGCAGGTGCATAAGATCCGCGAGCTTAATCAACTACACGCACTTGGCATCCCCTTATCCAAGGCCAGCCCTTTTATCCTCCTCGATGGCCAAAGGCCTGATTACCAGGAAAGCTTGTTTGCCCAAATAGTTGTCTAGTATGAGGAAATTAGGCTAAAAGGATCAATTTTGCTTTAGACAATTTCTATTTTGTCGAGGGGGAATTTGCTTTGCTTGAATAATTCAGAAAGTCTTGCTTTGGTTTCATCTTTTAAACCCGCAAGAACCAATCGCAGGTAAAAACTACCATCCGGTGAGGTATTATTGATCGTGCGGATGATATTTCCACCAGAGTCTGAGACTAACCCGGCTATATAAGCCAAAAAGCCAGGTCGATTGGTTGCATTTGAGCCTGCCACTTCTATCGTTGACCACTGCAGTGCGTTTTTGCTGATCCCCACCATATCCAGTGCATTTCTCAATTCATCCAGGTGGATAGATTTACCTCCCACAGCAGAGTAAAGATCGTCAATACTAGCACAGGCTAGCAAGCCCAGCATGGCTTCGATGCGGTTTTTATCCAGGGCTTGCACGTCTTTGAGATCCAATATGCCGCGTTCAGCCAGCTCACCATGGATCATCTCTATCCCTATGCGGCTGGATTCCTTCAGCGCTTCCATAGCCAGCACGATCCTTAGCCTGCGTGCCGTGGTGATGTTACAGTGATTAAGCCAATCTGGATTTGGAACTTTGATCTCTCCCCCAGTGATCACCTCAACCACATCGCCAGGATGCAACTCATCGTAAAGATGTCTTTCTTCACCGTTCACGATAACCTTGTTGATCTTATCCAGGAAGAATTCCTGGATAGCCGAAACCCCGTCCAATACCGTGCTGCCTTCCTGCAAGAAGCGCGTACCGCCATAAGGCGTCAAGATTTGCACCGGTCGATATTTGCTGAGGTCTTTATCGTTATTGATCGCATATACTACGCCCCAGGTGTTTTCGCCTTCCATTTCTTCGGTTGTAATGGCTACTTCAACCGCCCCGCAACCGGGCATCCAGATGGTCACCTGCAAGGCACGGTAGCCGTTCTGGGGGCTAGCAATATAATCATCAAAACGATCCTGGTCGAGGTTACGGCTGAAGTATTTATTAACCTTGGCAAACAAGCGGTAACAGGCATTCTCATCATTTTCCCTGACAATCATGCGAAAGCTAACGATGTCATTGACCGCAGAAAAATCTTCCAGCGAAGTTCGGCGTGCGCGGGCCATACGCTGCAGTTTATCCCAAGCCTGCCAGTAGCCATTGACCGTAAAGCGCACTGAGCCGGAAATGCCCTCTGCCTCCATGATGTGCGCTAATTCGTTGAGATAATAGCGAATAAAGTTCAAATGCAAACGGGGGTCGGAATCAATCTTCTGCTGCACATAGCGGAACGCTTCGGGCTCAGCGTAAGGGAAGGCCATATCTTCAATCCAGCGCCGCCAGCGGTAGCAATTGAGAATGCCAGCCAACTTGCCATAAGCCCTGATCGCTTCGGTAGCTTTCTGCCACTGCTTGGAGCGCGGCATGTGCTCCAACGTCATCAAGTTATGACTTTTATCTGCCAGCTTAACTAAGAAGACGGCCGGGTCCCTGAACATTGCGATCTTGCGTAAGGTTTCGATCTCGCGGGAGCTGCCGTCTCTGGGGTTGCTTAGCTTCGTCACGCCGTCAATAACATGCGCCACCTCCTTACCCAAGGGACCTGGAAAGAAGTCTTCAATGGCTTCTAAGCTTTCGCCCTGGTCTTCAATGGCATCGTGCAGGAGCGCGGCAATTGTCCAGGCTTCTTTTTGCACCAGGCGATCAATGAATGCGGCTACCCACCCACAGTGCGTCTCAAAATAAGGCTCGCCTGAAAGCCGCTTTTGGCCGGCATGCAGCTTCCTGCCCAGGTCGTAGGCACGCGCAATCGCCTCCGTGCGGGGAATGAACTCCTCCACATGGAATTCGCCAAGCAACCGCGGCCTAATTTCCTGGATGTTCTCAACGTCAACCGGCATAAATCTCACACATCCTTTGATTAAGGATGCCTTTTAATCTTAGCACCAATTATAGCGTTTTAACAAATTTTGTGACCGTCTGGAGGTATTTTTACATCTTTTTAACCTTAATTGTCTATTAAAATTTTCATCGCCCTTAATCTGACAATTCACAAGCTTACACACCCCAATAATAGTTTTGCTTACAACCCGCCACTAACCACTTGACTCAAAGCATGTTTTCTTTTATAATAGAACATATATTCTAAATTGGAATATTTGAGCCTAAAGTTAAGGATAGGTCTTGCAGATGAATAAGCAGCTTTTTCAACCCACTGCCGGTCAGGTTTCCCTGCTCATCGCGCCCTCAGCCACCATCGCCATCCTGATGGAAATGACCGCTGAGTTGGCAACCAAAAGCCAGGTTACCGTTGTGGACGGCGGCAACCGTTTTGACGGATACGGGCTGGCGCGCGCCTTACGGCGGCGCACATCTTCCATCCCAGATGCGCTCCAAAACGTGCTCCTCAGCCGCACCTTCACCTGCTACCAGATGGCGGTCTTGCTTGAAAACTTCGCCCAGGGCACTCTGCCCATCATCGTGCTCGATTTGCTATCCACCTTCCTGGATGAAAACGTGCGCCTGCAAACCCGCCAGGACTTACTGGGGCAATGCCTGATGCACTTGCAGCGGCTCAGCCAGACCGCGGCCGTGGTCGTATGGGTGCGCAAGCGCAGCCTGCCCGGGCTTGAAGATGCTGGGCTGCTGGAGATGGTCACCGAGAGCGCGCAAAACATCTGGCGCCTGGAAGCCCCCCAGCCTGAAGCGCAGCAACTGCCCCTGTTCAGTGCGCCCAGCCCGTCACAAAGCCACCTTACACCACCCAAACCTTGAAAGGAGCAATTTATGGGAAGAACACTTGCATCTGCCACACAAGTTTTACTGCACGAGGAAGGCGCATTGAGCCGCTTTCGGCGCGCCCTGCGCCGCAGCGACCAGTTAGCCTTTGATGATCTCTTCAACGCTGCTCAAAACCACCTCTCTGCGGCCGCCTACGCCGCACATACCCTGCCCTTTGAAAGCTTCCTGCTGGCCATGCTGCTGGAAGAGCATAAGGAAACAATGCGCCTGCGCCAGGCGCTGCATGAGCTGCAGGAGATGCATGCCTGAACTGGATGCCTGGCTGCTGGATCTCTTTGAAGATCCGCAGGACGACTTGGTGTTGTACTTCATCAGCAAAGACGGCCAGCGCCTACGCCTGCGCCACACCTTCCCGGTCACTTTTTACGCGCTGGGGCAGGATAGCGACCTGCGCGCGCTCTGGCGCTTTTTGGCAGCGCAGTCCCCACGCCCAAACCTGCGCCGTGAAAAACGCAGTGACGTTTTTACCCGCCAGGATGAGACCGTCCTGGCCGTTGAAGTGCCCAAAAGCTATCACCAGCGCACCCTGTTTGAGAAAGTAGTCAAAGCTTTCCCGCAGTTATCCTACGCCGACGCCGACCTGCAGCTTTCTCTGCGCTTCGCAGCTGCCACGGGCGTCTTCCCTACCGCCTACTGCCATATCTGCTTTGATGAGGGCCAGAACCTGCTCAAAATCGAAGCCAAAGAAAGCGCCTGGGATTTAGAAAGTTCCCCAATACCCCTGCGAGTGATGACGCTCTACCCCGACGTGAACCCAACCCACGCCCAGCCGCAGCTGCTGAAAATCGAGGTCGGTAACGATCACTACCAGCTGGCGTTGCAGCCAGAAAGGCCCTTGCTGGTTAACCTGCGTGCCCTGCTGCTGCGCCATGACCCCGACCTGCTGCTCACCGATTGGGGCGATACCTGGCTGCTGCCGTATTTGATCCAGACGGCAGAAAAAAACGAATTACCTCTGCCGCTAAACCGGGAAAAGCGTGTAGAGGTGCACTGGCAGAAGGAGCGCACCTACTTCTCCTACGGGCAGATTGTCTACCGCGGCCAGCAGGTACACCTGTACGGCCGCTGCCATATCGACCGGCGCAATGCCGTCCTGTGGGATGACTATGAGCTGGATGGTATCCTGGAAGCTTGCCGGGTAACCTCCCTGCCACTACAGGTATCCGGGCGC
The DNA here is from genome assembly GCA_040768105.1 of Anaerolineaceae bacterium. Classification (GTDB taxonomy): domain Bacteria; phylum Chloroflexota; class Anaerolineae; order Anaerolineales; family Anaerolineaceae; genus JAXGNE01. The sequence goes on along the minus strand of JAXGNE010000014.1, from coordinate 24,334 downwards.
ACTTCGCCCGGCACCGGCATCTCATCCATCGAAATCCTCACCGCGCTGCGCGAGGGCATCCTGGTGCCCTGGCAAAAACAACAGGCAGAGATGATCAAACCAGCCAGCGAGCTTTTCCTAGCAGACCAGGGCGGTCTGGTCTACCAGCCCAAAGTGGGCGTGCATAACGACGTGGCCGAGATTGATTTTGTGTCGCTCTACCCGGCCATCATGGTCTATTTCAACATCTCACCCGAAACTATCCTGAACGATCCCCAGGCGCCAAACCTGGTGCCCACGTTGGGAATGGGCATTGATAACAGCAAGGTAGGGCTAATTCCCAAAGCGCTCAAGCCCCTGTTGGTGAAGCGCGTTTCGCTCAAAAAGCGCGTGGGTAAAATGCAGCCCTGGGACCCACTGCGCACCGTCTACAGCCGGCGTGCTTCGGCGCTGAAATGGCTACTAGTGACCTGCTTTGGCTACCTGGGCTACAAGAATGCCCGTTTTGGGCGCATTGAAGCACACCAGGCTGTCACCGCTTACGGGCGCGAAGCGCTGCTGCTTGCCAAAGAGACTGCTGAAGAGGCCGGCTACGAGGTAGTGCACCTCTATGTTGACGCACTGTGGGTGCGTAAAAAAGGTAAAAAGACACCTGAAGATTTCGAAGACCTGCTGGTGGAAATCCATAATCGCACCGGCTTGCCCATTGCCTTAGATGGCGTGTACCGTTGGTTGGTTTTCCTGCCCTCCCGCCAAAACGCAAACCGGCCAGTGCCAAATCGTTATTTTGGCGTTTTCCAGGATGGCTCGCTCAAGGTGCGCGGCATCGATGCGCGCCGCCATGACAGCCCGCCTTTCGTAGCACAGGCACAAATGCACATCCTGGAGCTGATGGCCGCCAGCCAAGATCCGGGGCAAGCCCTGCCAGGCGTGATACGCTACCTGCAGAGCCGCCTCAGGCAGTTACATACCTATCAAATACCTTTGGAAGACCTGATAATCAAGCAGCGGCTTGGACGCAAACTGGATGCCTACCGCAGCCTGCCCGCCACTGCCCGTGCCGCCCTGCAGTTGGAGCGCATTGGCAAGCACCTGCGCCCCGGTCAGCGCGTGGTATTCTTGTACACCCTGGGGGAGCCGGGCGTGCATGCCTGGGACCTGGAAAAACAGCCGCATCCAGCCAGCATAGACCTTGAGCGCTACCAGGAATTACTGCTGCGTGCGGCATCCATGGTGCTGCAGCCCTGGTTTGGCAGCGAAGAAAAACTGCGTGCGTTGATACTAAAAAAGGGTGAGCAGCTGCAATTACCCCGCATGCGGGTACAGCACCCGTCCGAGCACCGCCGCAATATTCCAGGCATCGTCAATCCCGCGGTGCAAGGTGCCCTCCAGGGACATACCCAGTAAATCCATAGCAGCAGGCAGCCCCACCTCACGTTTGAGTTTGAGCTGCAGTGCCAATAAATTCTTGACATTGATGTGCGACCTGCCAAAGGGGTAATCGACGCCCCATGCCTGGCACTGCGCCTGCAGTTGGATGCGGTCGTAATCGCCATAGCTTGCCCAGGTGCGATTGCGCGAGTTGTACTCCCGTATTAAGACCTGGCAAGCCTCTTCAAAACTGATCCCGGCATCAACCTGGCTTTGTGTCAGGGTAGTCAGCTCTTCACAGTAGGGACTGATCTTTGAACGTTGTGGCTTAACCAAAAGTGCGCGGTTATCCAATCTTTCTTCACTGGCAAGGTCCAAAAGACACAGCCCGATCTCGATAATCTCGCTCTCTTCACCTATTGGCGGTTCGCCCGACCAACAAGTTGCTTCAAGGTCTACCACGATAATTTGATCTAACTTTCTTGCCATTTTAATCAATCCTCAGCCTGTGCTAAGTGAGCTTTCTGTTCTTTGCTGAGCCCAGCCGCCACCAGGGCATAACTTAGGTCAATCAGTTCAGCCAGTAGTGCATCTTCCAGGCTACCATTGCAGGTTACCGTGATCCAGTGCTTCTTGTTGAGGTGATAACCCGGCCTGATCGCTGGGTAAGTATGGCACAGCATAACCGCCTGCGCCGGGTCACACTTAAGGGAGAGGCTGATTGGTTCTTCCTGCCAGGCCATCAATGCAAACATCTTTTGCATCACCCGGAAAGTGAGCACATCCATTCCAAAAGGCATATCCTGGCTGCTGCCTTTCTTACTCAGCAGGTAATCGCATAAGGCTTCATAAGTCTGTAAGTTACCCATCTCAGCCCTTGTCTGGAACCTCAATCCGTTCTAATACCCCTTTTTCTAAGTTCAATATACAAAATGAGCGGCTTTCTCGGCGTATGCCGCCCAGCGCACCCGGGTTAATGACCCTGGTTCTTAAGATGCGGTCATCCTTAAAGCGATGGGTGTGACCGTGAAAAACATAATCATAAACTTTACTCAGCGCTGCTTGTGAAATCTGCCCTTCCACATCCCCGTGTGCGGCGAAAATCCGTTTGCCCCCTATAACGCCCTCATAATGATGTCCAGCCTGGCTGCCATTACCTAAATGCTGTACCTGTTTTTGAATAGAGTCGGTATAGAGGTCAGTATTTCCAAACATGTAAATGAGCTGGAAGCCCTTAAAATATTGGATAAGGTCCTCATCAACCAGGTCTCCGCAGTGGATGACCGTCTGCACGCCCCTTTCTTTTAAAGTTGCCAGGCAGCTGATCAGGTTTGAGAGTTGATTATGTGTGTCTGAAAGGATGCCAATGTCCATTTGTCCTTGATGTTAGCCCAATTATCATAATTTAGCAACCAAAAATTATCCTGAGTATTTTATCCTTTTAATGCTTGTGGTAAAATTTAATTAACATTATAACAATCTCAAAAATTGTCGGATCTTTAATTGTTTAGGTTAAAAATTGGCGGAGTGTAAATGACATCATCATTGCAAAAGGGCATCGAAGCTGCAAAGCTTGGTTCGATGGATGAGGCGCTTGCCCATCTCAAAGATGCCATTATCGAAGAACCGGACAATGCCGATGTCTGGATCTGGCTTTCCGCCATCATTGAAGACGAAGATAAACAGGTCATTTTCCTCAAAAAAGCACTCGATTTGGATCCCAATAACCGCCAAGCCCAACGCGGGTTGGCTTTCATTGAACGCAAACAGTACAACCCGCCCAAAGTAGGCGAAACGCTTTCTGACTATACCAAGCCTATTGGGCTCTTCCGCGCCAGTCCGAACGACCAGCCGCAGCCCCCGTCCTCGACTACAAGCCAACCAACCCCATCTGCAGTGCAAACACCTGCAGCAGCCCCTTCGCCCTCGCAAACCCCTGCCCAGGCCGAAGCAACGCCACCCACAGAGGCAAAGCCAGAAAAACCGCCCATGAGTGAAAAAACCAAGGCATGGTTGGATGTGGTGTTATATGGCATCATTTTGATGGTCTTTATAATCATTGGCATCCTGGTGGGTTCCACCATGATAAATATTGACTTACCCTACTTTAGAGAGCCAACCCCTGTTTTGCAGGTGACACCTGCTTCTGAAGGTGTTTTCTTGATGAACGAAGGCCAATTTGAGGAGATGAGCTTATTCCTGGGCGAACCAGATATCGAGACAGGTATCCCCGTCACGACCAATCCCCAGCAGGAAATTTTGATCAATACGCCCCTGATTGTGATGGATAAATTATTACTCAAATACGAAAACGGTGATTATCTTGCTTTTCGATCCCAGCAAGTTGAAAACGCCATACATATCCTGACCCCACAGTTTCCCCTACAAAGCGGGCTGTACTGCTTGGTATATGAATTGAATCTAGAAAAAAATGAGGCGCTTTATTGGTGCTTCCGCGTTGAGTAAGCGCGAAGATTAGTGTAATCGTAAAAATACATGCCCAATCCTGATATTGGGTTTTTTAACGCCTAGAGCTTTAACCCATTCTGTTTAATGTATAATTGCACAAGCGCTAAAACTTAAGAAAAAAAGCTGAGGTAAGATTAATCATGCAAGAAAATGCAATTCTACACGTCAAGGAAATTGCCGAGAAAATATTCAGATTTACAGTCTTAACACCAGTAATTGCCAAAAAGGGCAAGCCTGGTCAATTTGTGATTGTACGGTTAACCCAAGAAGGCGAACGCATTCCCCTGACGATTGTGGATACTGACCCCGAAGCAGGCACCATCACCCTAATTGTGCAGCAGGTCGGTAAAAGCACCTGCCTGATGTGCAGCCTCAGCACAGGTGACCGCATTCCAGATATCCTTGGGCCGCTTGGCAACCCCTCAGAAATTAAGAATTTTGGCAATGTAGTCGTGATTGGGGGCGGTGTCGGCACAGCCGTCAGTTACCCGGTCGCAAAAGCGCTTAAAGCGGCTGGCAACCACGTCACCACCATTTTTGGCGCCCGCACGAGAGACCTCGTCATCCTTGAAAATGAAATGAAAGCCGTCAGCGATGCCTGTTACATCACCACCGATGACGGATCCTATGGCTTTCACGGCTTTGTAACCACCAAATTACAAGCCCTGATCGATGAAGGTCTGCACTTTGACAAAGCCATTGCCATCGGTCCCTTGCCAATGATGCGCGCTGTCGCGGAACTGACCCGGCCTTACGGCATCCCTACCACGGTAAGCCTCAACACAATCATGGTGGACGGCACGGGTATGTGCGGCGGCTGCCGCGTAGAAGTTGGCAACCAGACCCGCTTCACCTGCGTGGATGGGCCTGAATTTGACGGGCACCTGGTTAATTTTGAGAACGTCATGCGCCGCAACCAGGCTTATGTACACGAAGAAAAATGCTCGCTTGATGAAGAAATCCGTAAGATCAAAGCGGATAACCTCAAAACTCGCATGCAAATTCCCCGCCAGGAAATGCCTGAGCGGCCAGTTACTGAACGTGTGAAGACCTTTGACGAAGTCAACCTGGGCTTTGCCAAAATGGCTGCCATCCAGGAAGCGCAGCGCTGCCTGCACTGTCGTAAACCATTGTGCGTAGAAGGTTGCCCGGTTGGCGTCAAAATCCCTGAGTTCATCGACCTTTTACTGCAGGGTGAGCTGCTGCAGTCTGCCCGCAAAATACAGGAAGATAATGTCTTGGCCAAAGTTTGCGCCAGGGTGTGCCCCCAGTCAGACCAGTGTGAAGGCGCCTGCATCCTCACCCGCCGCGGTGAGTCAGTGGCCATTGGGGCATTAGCACGCTTTGTCACCGATTATGCCCGCGAGCATGAGACCCAAACAGAGCTTCCCCCAACTAAAAAATCTGGCTTCAAAGTTGCCATTATTGGTTCCGGTCCCTCTGGGCTGAGCTGCGCAGGTGACCTAATCCGCGCCGGGCATGACGTAACCGTCTTTGAAGCTTTTCATGAGTTTGGCGGGGTGTTGATCTACGGCATCCCGGAATTCCGTCTGCCCAAAGAAATCGTGCGCGAGGAAGTGCAAGCATTAAGAGCGCTAGGCGTGGAATTTAAGGCCAACACCGTCATTGGTGCCACCTATACCATTGACGAACTAATGCATGATGAGGGCTTCGATGCCATCTTTATCGGGGTTGGGGCTGGCTTGCCCAATTTTATGAAGATACCAGGTGAAAACCTGGTGGGGGTCTACTCCGCGAACGAATTCCTGACCCGCGTCAACTTAATGAAAGCCTACCAATTCCCCAAGGTTGACACGCCTGTCTTGGATGTCAAGGGAAAGACTGTCGCTGTAATCGGCGGCGGCAACACGGCTTTAGACTCTGCCCGTGTCGCCCTGCGGCTGGGTGCTAAAAATGTGAGCATCGTCTACCGCCGCAGCGAAAAAGAAATGCCCGGCCGCCTCGAAGAAATCAAACATGCCAAGCATGAAGGTATCCAGTTTGAGTTCCTGGCTGCACCAATTGAATTCTTGGGCAATGAGCAAGGCCGCCTCACCAGCATGCGCGTCATTCATATGGCGTTGGGAGAGCCAGATTCTTCTGGCCGGCGCCGACCCGAACCTATTCCTGGCTCAGAGCAGGTCTTACCGGTCGATGTGGTAGTGGTTGCCATTGGCAACGGCTCCAACCCGATCATCCAAAAAACCACCCCAGACCTGGCTTTCAACAAATGGGGCAACATCATCGCTGATGAGACCAGCATGGCAACCAACATCGAGGGTATTTTTGCTGGCGGGGATATTGTCACTGGTGGTGCAACCGTGATCTTAGCCATGGGCGCTGGCCGCAAAGCAGCTAAAGCCATCAACACTTTTCTTGAAAAGAAGGCTCGGGCGTATAATTTACCCTAATTGACAATCAATCGTAAATGAGGAGATCAAAATGGGAAAGAGCAAAGTAGTTTGCATAGGGGCGGGGAGTTTTTCCTTTGGCCTTTCTACCCTGGTTACCTTGTTACAGTCCGAGGTTTTACGTGGCAGTGAGATCGTCCTGGTAGACCGCGACGCGCAGGCCTTGGAAACCATCAGCAACCTCGCAAACTGGCTCAATGAGGCTTGGGACTGCGGTAAAACCATCAGCGCGTATTCACATCACAGGCAAGCCTTGAATCACGCAGATTTTGTGATCAGCGCCATCGAAGTGCCCCCGCGTGAAAAACTCTGGCAGCAGGATTACGAAATCACCCTAAAATATGGCGTATCACAGCCTTACGCTGAAAATGGCGGTCCCGGCGGCTTCGCCCATGCTGCACGCAACGTACTGCCCGTCTTGGATATTGTTTACGATATGGAAGCCCAATGCCCGGAGGCCTGGTTTATCAATTTCACAAACCCCATGCAGCGTATCTGTGCCCTCATCCGACGTTACTCGCAAATCAAGGCCGTCGGGTTATGCCATCAACTCGGTGCTGGCTATGCTATGGCTGCCAAAACCCTGGCAAATGACCTGGGCTTGCCGGCTGGTGATGATTTTCTAAGCACCCATGCTGATGTTGCCAACCGCGAACCGATGATGCGCATGGGCTTATTAGGCTTCCAGCACCTCAAAATCCTGGCTGCAGGCGTCAATCACTTCACCTGGATGCTGGACCTGCGCCACCGTCAAACAGGAGAGGACTTGTACCCGCTTTTCCGCAAACGCTGGCAGGCGCTTGACCCCACTTTTGAGCCGCTTACACGGGCGGTCTTCGATGCCTTCAACGTCTTCCCTATCCCTGGTGATGAACACCTGTGCGAATACCTGCCCTGGGTTTCAGACCCTATCAGCAAGCCCTGGCAGAAGTATGACCTGAGCCTTTACGATTGGCAGGAACGCGACCGTGCCCGGGGCCTTGATTGGCAGCGCGTGCGCAGTGTCATCGCAAACAAAGAAAACCCGGATCAGTTTGCCCATCCTTTCAGCGAAGGCGCCATTGAAGTCATTGAAGCGATACTAACCAATGCAGATTTCGTTGCAGAAGCGGTTAACATCCCCAACCAAGCTTACATCACCAACCTGCCTGAAGATGCTATCGTGGAACTGCCCGGCTTGATTAATGCCCGCGGTGTTACTGGCATCCCAATTGGCCCCATGCCAACCGGGGTGGCAGAGCTGCTCTGCCGCGAGATCACTGCCAGCCACCTGTGCATTGATTCGGTCGTCCATGGCGACCGCAAACTCGCCCTGCAGTGCCTGCTGCTCGATCCAACCACCAGGGATATCGACACAGCCAAAAATATCTTGGAAGATTATTTGATCACCTACCGTGACTATCTACCCCAATTTTGGGATTAATTACACCTGGAAAACACACCAGCAAAAAGGTGAATAACATGGAAAATAATGAAGAACAACCTGTAGAAGTAATAGAGGATAAACCGATGTCTGGTTTTTCTCGTCTTCTCTCCGAGCCGCTATCCAAGCACGGCTGGCCTGTATGGCTAGTTTACCTGCTTTCAGTGCTCGGATTGATTTACCTCCTAAACCCTACCGCAGGCTTTCTCGAGTTCTTACCCGACAATTTACCGATTGTTGGCAATCTGGATGAAGGCGTCGCGGTGATGCTGGTCTTGGCTGGCTTGGTGGAGTTTTTTGAGGGCAGGAAGCAGCATTAAGTAGCTTTATCTTACAATTAATTTATAATCCTCGGCAGTATTTAAAGTATTGACGAACTATAATATTGGGTGTACACTATTTTTAAGTTTACGCAAGCTCGATGTAAGAAATTATTATTCTGAGATGGGGCCATTCGTAACAAAATCAACAATCGTTTTATATATTAAGGAGTAAGTTTTTATCATGGCAGAAAGAGAAGTTGGAACGGTAAAATGGTTCAATGGTGAAAAGGGCTTTGGTTTCATTGCCCCAGAATCCGGCGAGAAGGATGTTTTCGTCCATTTCAGCGCGATCCTCTCCGAAGGTTACAAAACCCTCAAAGAGAATCAGAAAGTCGAATTCCTTGTTGTACAAGGAGCCAAAGGCCCCCAGGCTCAGGATGTAAAAGTCTTAGATTAATTTTCAACTGAATACATATAAAACACGATGCCGGTAACTGCATCGTGTTTTTATTTTCCCAAATATTCTTTAAATTATCGCTTCAAATTGCGGTATTTTATGGGTTTTGGCCGCTCTGCTTCAATACCTAGGCGCCGCTTGCGGTCTGCCTCGTAATCTGACCAGTTGCCCAGGCTGAAGCGCACTTGGCTGTCCCCTTCAAAAGCCAGGATATGTGTGCAGATGCGGTCCAGGAACCAGCGATCATGGCTCACCACCACCGCACAGCCGGCAAAGTTGGCCAGTGCCTCTTCCAGTGCCCGCAGGGTATTGACATCCAGGTCATTGGTCGGCTCGTCCAGCAACAAAACGTTAGCCCCACTGCTGAGTGTTTTGGCCAGGTGCACGCGGTTGCGCTCACCGCCAGAGAGATTCTTGACTTGTTTTTGCTGGTCTGAGCCCATAAAGTTGAAAGAAGAGCAGTAAGCGCGCGCATTCATCTGGCGGTTACCCAACTGCAGCGTGTCCGCCCCGCCGCTGATCTCCTCGTATACCGTTTTCTCGCCGTCCAGCGTGCGCGACTGGTCTGCATAAGCCAGCTTAACCGTCTCCCCAATGCGAATGCTGCCCTGGTCTGGCTGCTCCTGCTTGGTAATCATACGCAGCAGGGTGGTCTTACCCGCCCCGTTTGGGCCAATCACCCCCAAGAGCGATCCGGGTGGGATTTGCACACCCAGGTTATCAATTAGCAGCCGCTCGCCATAGGCTTTGCTGACCCCTTCCAGGTCAATCACCACGTTGCCCAGGCGCGGACCGGGCGGGATGTAAATTTCAAGCTCTTCTCGCCGACTCTCATACTCCTGTGAAAGCAGCGATTCATAAGCTGTCACACGCGCCTGCCCCTTAGATTGGCGTGCCCGTGGGGACATGTGAATCCACTCCAACTCGCGCTGCAGGGTGCGTTGTCGTTTAGACTCAGACTTCTCTTCCACGCGCAGCCGCTCCTGCTTTTGTTCCAACCAGGAAGAATAATTTCCCCGCCAAGGAATGCCAAAACCACGATCCAGTTCCAAAATCCAGCCTGCCACGTTATCTAAAAAGTAGCGGTCATGCGTCACAGCAATGACCGTACCCTTGTACTGCTGCAAGTGCCGCTCCAGCCAGGCAACCGATTCCGCGTCCAGGTGGTTGGTTGGCTCGTCTAAAAGCAGGATATCCGGCTCGGTCAGCAGCAGGCGAGTCAGCGCCACCCGCCGCCGTTCCCCACCTGATAAAACACGGATAGGCGTGTCCCCTTCCGGGCAGCGCAAGGCCTCCATGGCCACTTCCAAGTGGTTATCCAAGTTCCAGGCATCATGCTTATCCAGTTCTTCCTGCAACTTGGCTTGCTTTTCAATTAATTTATCAAAATCAGCATCTGGCTCAGCAAAAGCAGCATTCACTGCGTCATACGCCGCCAGCAAGTCCACGATGGGCTGGACAGCTTCGCGGATCACCTCGATGACCGTCTTGCTCTCATCCAGCTGGGGCTCCTGTTCTAAAATACCGACCGTGTAGCCCTTGGACATGGCAATTTCGCCAATGTAATCTTGGTCGATGCCAGCCATGATACGCAGCAGGGTCGACTTGCCCGAGCCGTTCAACCCCAAAACGCCGATCTTAGCGCCATAATAAAAACCGAGCGAAATATCGCGCAGAACTTGTTTATTGGGGGGGTAAATTCGCCCCACGCGAACCATTGAATAAATAACCTGGGTATCGTTTGTCATGTTCAGAATTTTACCTTAGATGATGAAGCTGTTAAGAATGGTGGATTAAGAAATCCTCAATCTCGTGAATAAATTGCAGCGTCTCCGCCTCGATGCGCTGTGTGAGCGCATCTGAATCACTAAAATCCGGGTCATCCACCAGGATATGCTCGATAACCGCATCTCGACCAGCCAGCGACTCAACCAGTGGGTACTTTTCCCACCCGGCAGCTTTGAGTGCCTGCCAGGTTTGCTTTTGCACAGTTTTATTGGTGGCAGCCAGCCACAGCTCAAAGCGAAATTCCTGGTGCAGGAAGACAATCGCGATCTTGAGGTTGCGCTGCTTGAGCACAGGTGGGAGAAGCGGGAAATAGGTCATATCCATATAGCCAAAATAAAAACTGCCCGAGCCGGCATATTCAGGATGCTTTGTGGTGAGCGTGTTGCGCAGTCCCAGCAGGTAATCCATCAAGCCCTGGTAGGCTTGGTTGATCACCCCCAGCTGCATTTGTTTTTTATATTCCGTCATGGAGTCATTGAATGTGGGCAAGGGATTGTCCTTTCTGGGTTAGTTCTGTGTATTTACACGTGTAAGTTTACCATTGGAACATTTAAACATACCCCTTATCTTATGGATTTCCCTCTTTATCCCGCAGGGTGATCCGCCGACCTTTGCAAAACACCCTCGTAGGGGGCACGATTAAAAAACTCTTCTATGTGAGAAGAGTCTTTGTCGGGGCGGGCGGATTTGCCACGACTCCCGTAGGGAGATCCGCCGACCTTTGCGAAGCACCCCCGTAGGGGGCACAATAAAAAAGCTGCTTTACAGCAACTTGTCGGGTCGGGCAGGTTTGCCACGGCTCCCGCAGGGTGATCCGCCGACCTCATTAAGAAAACTCTTCAATGTAAGAAGAGTCTTTGTCGGGGCGGGCGGATTTGCCACGGCTCCCGTAGGGAGATCCGCCGACCTCATTAAAAAACTCTTCTAAGTAAGAAGAGTCTTTGTCGGGGCGGGCGGATTTGCCACGGCTTCCATAGGGAGATCCGCCGACCTCATTAAAAAACTCTTCTAAGTAAGAAGAGTCTTTGTCGGGGCGGGCGGATTTGAACCGCCGACCTCACGGACCCGAACCGTGCGCTCTATCCGGGCTGAGCCACGCCCCGCAGGGAAGTATTATACCATTCCAAAGGCTTGCTGCAAATCCAAATTAGCCCAATTGCCTTATAATCAGGGCATGACCTTTCTGACCATCCTCTCGCTTATCTTGACTGCTTTTGTACTGCTCTTCTTCGGTGGTTTTGCCCTGGCTTCCCTGCGTGAAAAAGAAACGCGCGCCGCCCTGGTAGCTGGCATATTTACCCTGCTGACCACGGCCATCTTCCTCCTCGCTGCGTTTCTAAGCCCCCTGCTGCAGGTCTGGATTCTTGGGCTGAGCACTGCCATGTTGTTACTTTTCATCCTGGCTTTCCTGCTGCCCATCGGCAAGGTTCATCACAAACTGGAACAGGCATCTTCCCCAATCGATGAACGCCGCGTAGTCTTCTCGCGCAACCAGCTACAGCCAGGTAGCCAAGCTTACACCGAGTACTACCAACAACACCCACTCGACCTACCCAAAGACGACCTTTGGCGGGTTAACCCCGGTTTGCTCTCGCCCTATGCCGACTTTGCCGAGCCTTACACTTTTGCGGCAGCCACAGCCAGCTTTGACCTGCTCAAATTGCTGGCAAGCGGTGCAGATGGCCCTGTAGCATCCAAAAAACATGCCTTAGCGCCGGCTGCAGCCAGTGCTTACATCAAATCCCTAGCAAAATATTACGGCGCTTTAGAAGTGGGTATTTGCCTACTCAACCCCAATTATGTCTATACGCATCACGGCCGTGGCCCAGACCCCTACGGGCAGCCAATTGACCTACACCACCACTATGCCATTGCCATGACCTTTGAAATGAAAGCGGACATGATTGCTGCCAACCCCCGCCCCCCAGGCATCATGGAAACCGGCCACATGTACCTTGAATCAGCTCGCACTGCCCTGCAGCTGGCTGCTGCCATCCGCAACCTAGGTTACCCAGCCCGGGCGCACTTCGAAGGCAATTACCAGGTCATCGCCCCACCCATTGCCCGTGATGCCGGTTTGGGAGAACTCGGGCGCATGTCCTTGCTGATGACCCCCCGTTTAGGTCCGCGCGTGCGCCTGGCTGTGGTCACCACCGATTTGCCCCTCCAGCCCGATCAACCCACTTTGGACCCTTCAGTGATCGATTTCTGTAATATCTGTAAAAAATGCGCCCGTACCTGCCCCTCGCAAGCGATCTCATTCGAGGATCGCCAGGTTTCAAACGGCGCCTTGCGCTGGCGCATCAACCCCGAGGCTTGCTACACCTACTGGACCCAAACCGGCACGGACTGCGGGCGCTGCATGAGCGTCTGCCCCTATGCGCACGCAGATGGCTTTTACCACCGCATTATTCGTTGGGGGATTCGCAAGTCCGGCTTCTTCAGGCGCGCAGCGCTGCTGATGGATGATCTCTTCTACGGTAAAAACCCGCCAGCTCGCTCCGCTCCTGCTTGGACCAAACCCAGCAATAAAAAAGCTTAGGGATAAAGCAGCACTTTCAGCACGCCTGGCTCAGCAGCTTTCCTAAAGGCCGCAATGCCTTCTGCCAGGGGGTAACGTGCGCTGATTATGGGCAGTGGGTCCACCAACCCGCTTTCCAGCAGGCGCAAAGCTGGCGCAAACGGACCGCAGCGCGAGCCCAGCAGGGTAATCTCATCCACCACGATCGCAGAAAGGTTAAGGCTGACATCCCCAGCAAAAGTGCTCTTGAGCAGCAGGGTGCCGCGCGGGCAAACGGCTTTGCGCGAGAGCGCAAAACCCTCCGCTGAACCCGTCACCTCCACCACCAAATCAGCCATGTGTGCGCTTATATCTTGCGGGGTAATCCAGGGGATACCAAATTGATCCAGTAGCTCTTGGGGTGCTTGCCTGCGCGCGACCACCTGCAGGTTACAGCCAGTAAGTTTGAGAGTCTGTGCAATCAACAGTCCCAGCCGGCCTGCCCCAACCACCAAGACGCGCATACCAGGCCTCACCTGGATTTGCTCTTGGATTTCCAAGGCCGCTGCCAGCAGTTCAGTAAATACCACCTGCTCATCGCTCAGCGCCTCTGGCACCAGGTGCAAATTACGAATCGGCAGCTTGAGAAAGTCGGCAAATACGCCGTCGTAATCATGGATGCCCAACGTACGGCGGTTCTCGCAATGCGTTGGTCTGCCGGATAGGCAGGCTTGACAATACCCGCAGGTGATGTTGATCTCGCCCACCACGCGCTTGCCTGCCAAGCTTGGATCTCCTGGCGCTTCCACCACCTCACCCACAAACTCATGCCCTAAAATACCGCGGTAGGGGTAGTAACCCCTGGCCATCTCCAGGTCCGTTGAGCAGATACCTGCCAACCTCATGCGGATCAGGGCTTCGTCTGTGCCCATTTCCGGCAGCGGCAGTCCATCTTTGAGCGTTAGTTGTTGATTCTCCAGCCAAATCCCTCGCATTTTTCCCTCTTTTTCAGTCCTAAGCAGCGCCAAGCCTGGCTGCCCATTCATCCAATTCTGCGGCGCTCAGAAAGCCATCCGCTGCACCCACAGCGCCGATCTTATAAGAAGCAAAAATCACCGCTCGCTGCAGTGCGCTCAATGCGTCGCCCTGGCGCAGGTAGTCGTGCAAAAAACAGCTAAACAGGGCATCCCCCGCACCAATCGTATTAAAGACCGCGCGGGTCTGCACGGCAGGTACCATCATTGGCTCACCCCCCTTTTCTACCAGCAGCGCACCCTTCGCCCCTAAACCCACCACCACGATCTGCGTGCCGAAGCGTGCGTGCATTTGCTTGGCAAAGTCTGCTGGTGGCAGGAGTAGTTTTTCATCGCTCATAAATACGATTTGGGCAGCTTTGAAAAAATCCTGGTGGTAGTCGTCATCCAGGCTGGCAATCGTATGCGCATCCGTGGCAATTGGGATGTCCATCTTACCTGCCATCGTCAAAAGTGGTCGCGCAAAGTTGATGTCACACAAGGCCGCCAGGTCGCAGCCTTGCAAGGCTGCATGGGCACCTTCTAGGGGGTATTGCCGTTCCTGGATGTCTTTCAAATCGGTGTGAATCTGGCGCTGGCCTTTTCCATCATATAGTATGACCGATTGGGCAGTGCGTTCCAGGTCTGCCAAGACCAGGTCGGTCGGAATGTGATCGCGCGCCAAAGCTTGGTACACAGATTCACTGGCCAGGTCTTTGCCGATCAGTGATGCAAAGCGCACCTCATCCTTCAGGCAGGTCAGCGCCTTAGAAAGGTTATAACCAACACCGGAAACGCTGCTGTTTACGCCGTGAAAAGGATAGCGTACCGGGAAATAGGGAATGGGAAATCCATCCACCTTCAGGGTAGTTTCGATGTTGATCAAACCCGCCACAAAAATGCAGCTCATCTAGCCCCGCTGCGCCCAAATTGCCGCTCCAGCAGATCCGCGCTGAGATGGATCATCGTCGGTCGTCCGTGTGGGCAGGTGCGCGGGGATTGGCAGGCCTCCAGGTCCAATAGCAAAGCCTTCTGCTCATCGACCGTTAATACCATGCCGCCTTTGACCGCCATACGTTTACACACCCTGCCGGCGATGCGGGCTTCAATCTCCTTTTGCAAGGGCGTTTCATCTTCCTCAAATGCTTCTACCAGCGCTGTCAATGCTAACTGCGGGTCGCCTTTTTGGATAATGGCTGGGATTGCCCTGATCTTGTAGGCATTAGGCCCAAAAGCTTCCACGTCAAAGCCTAACTTGCCCAAGTAAGGCAGCTGTTCTTCCAGCAGCAGTGCCTTGTCAGCGGGCATCTGCACCACCAGGGGCTCTAACAGGGTTTGCGCTGGCACTGCCGCAGCCTGGAATTGGGCCATCAGCTGCTCAAACAAAACGCGTTCATGCGCAGCATGTTGGTCGATCAGGTAAAGCCCATCCGGGCCTTCCGCCACCAGGTAGGTAGACGCTACCTGGCCAATCAATCGCAGCAGGGGCAATCGCTGCGCTGGCAGGTTTGGCTGAGTTGGAACATAAGGCGTGGTTGGCACTGCCCCTTCCTGGGGTTCTGTGCGCACCTCCGCTGCCATTTGCCAGGCTGGGTCAGCTTGTCGTGCTTGCCCGCCCCACAGCGAAACCGGCCGCAGGGAGGGTACTGGCGTGTAGGCCAACAACCCGCGCCTTACAGCGCGCTGCACCTCGCTGAACACCTGGTCTGCTTCCCTGAAGCGCACCTCGGCCTTGGCAGGGTGCACGTTTACGTCCACCAACCCAGCTGGCACGCTGATGAACAACACTGCCAGGGGGTACCGCCCGACCATCAGCAGGGTGTGGTAGGCTTTGATCACTGCCGCGGTCAGGGCAGCATCTTGCACCCAACGCCCGTTGACAAAGAGCGTAATTTCCCGCCGGTTGGAGCGCGTCAAGGCAATCGGGCTGATGTAACCGTTGATGTTAATATTTGGCGCTTCAAACGCCAGATCGAGCATCTGCTTGGCATCCTCCAGCCCATAAAGGCTGCTGAGGATTTCACGCTGGTTGCCGTTGCCGCTGGTCTGCAGCTCCTTTTTGCCCTCCAGGCTGACGTCCCAGCGGATGTTTGGGTAAGCCAGGGCATAGCGCGTTAACAAGGCCATGATGTGGCGGCGTTCGGTAGAGTCTGCCTTGAGAAATTTTAGCCTGGCTGGCACGTTGAAAAACAAATCTTCCACCTTCACCAGCGTACCCTGCGGCGCACCTACTGGGCTGACCGGTTCTGCCTTACCCCCGTCAATGCGCATGCTAGCCCCAGTAAGCGCATCCGCGCAGCGCGAGGTCAATCCCAAACGGGCAACCGAGCCGATTGAAGCCAAAGCCTCACCCCTGAATCCAAGCGTACGGATGTTGAAGAGGTCTTCGGTCGTTTCCAGTTTGCTGGTGGCGTGCCTGGCCATCGCCAGGGGCATCTCTTCGGCTGGGATACCTACCCCGTCATCAGCCACCTCGATCAGTCGTTTGCCAGCGCCAACAACTTTGACCTTGATTTGCCCAGCTTTGGCGTCAATAGCGTTTTCAATGAGTTCTTTGACGACCGATGCCGGCCGTTCAACCACTTCCCCGGCTGCAATTTGTGAGGCGATATGATCAGGCAGGATATGAATAGGCATAGTAACTCCAGGTTCTAATTATAAAAGATTAATCTAATAGGTGCAGGATGGAATTGGATCGAGAAAAATCATTAACTTTCCTTTTGCAACACCTCTTTGGCAAAAACCAAATTTGGTTGGAATTTCCACCTAATCTGCATCAAAGAATGGTTAGTTAGATAATAAGAAATTTCGAATCCTTTTGAAATTAGTTTGTATTGATCTCTTGACAGAAATATACAAACTGATATACTTTGTATATATTAAGAAAGAAGAGCATACAAATTTATGAAAAACATACATGTAGGTTCATATCAAATGCAACCAGCTGGTTACAAAGCATTTATACCTGGTTCATTCCCACCTGCTGGTTTGACACAAACTCCATCATTTTTGCTTAAGAAAACAAATGAAGCCACAAGACTATTAGGTAAACTAGATGGTGTAACGTTGTTATTGCCTAATGCTGATTTTTTCCTGTTAATGTATCTAAAAAAGGATGCAGCATCTTCTAGCCAAATTGAGGGAACTATTGCAACAATGATTAACGCTATTGAGGCAGAAGTAAATCCAAATGCGAACCTACCAGAGGATGTTGATGATATTATACATTACATAAAGGCGTTAAATTATGGCATAAAACGCGTAAAATCAGAGAATTTTCCTGTTTCACTCAGACTAATAAAAGAATTACATTATCAACTTCTACATCAGGCCAGATCAAGCCATTATGCAAATCCTGGAGAATTTCGCACAACTCAAAACTGGGTTGGAGGAACAAAGCCAGATAACGCCAAGTTTGTTCCCCCACCTGTACCTTTTATGTTTAATGCCTTAGCAGACCTTGAAAGCTTCATTCATGCCGATGATGTTTTTCCCACAATTATCAAAGCTGGATTAATTCATGCTCAATTTGAAACGATACATCCGTTTTTGGATGGCAACGGCAGAACTGGGCGAATGTTAATCACAATTTACTTATGGCAGAAAGGTCTTATTGAAAAGCCTGTTTTATTTCTTTCATCCTATTTCAAAAAGCATCGACAAGTTTATTACGAAAAGCTGGAGGGTTATCATCAAGGAAAAGTAAATGAGTGGCTGGAATTTTTCCTAGATGGCGTAGTCGAAATTGCGACAGAAGCGATCCTGATTGCTGAAAAAATTACCCAATTGCGTGAGCAAGACATGTCGAAAATTCAAAGTCTTGGCAAACGATCTGCAAAAGTTGGTATGAGTATTTTACCTAGATTATTTGCACAACCAATTGTCAATGTGCAAACGATAGCCGAGTGGACTGGTTATACCTACGATGGTGCATACAAAGTGATTCAGCGTTTGCTTGATTTAGGAATTCTAAATGAGAAAGATCCTGACATAAAGTATGGTCAAGTCTATGTTTATAAAAACTATCTGGATATTTTTGCCTAATTCTTATGTTATTAGACTCATGAATTTTTCAAACTACAGATAATACTTCATAATCCAATCCAAAGTTAAACGCTTGCACAAAGAAACATAAATAAGAACAAAAATCTTACATCAATGTATAGTTTAGATTCTTCATAGGCAGTCAGGTATTACCCTTGTGTTAAAATTGATTTCGTATGGAGATTTCTGATCAAATATCAGGCATATTAGATACCCTGCCGGATAAGCCGGGCTGTTACCTCATGAAAGACAGTAACGGCCGCATCATTTATGTCGGCAAGGCTATCTCCCTGCGCAGCCGCGTGCGCTCCTATTTCCACGAGTCAGCTGATCATTCCTATAAAACCTACCAGCTGGTGCAGAATATCGCTGATATCGAATTTATCGTGGTCGGCTCAGAGCTGGAAGCCTTGATCTTGGAGATGAACCTGATCAAGCAGTACATGCCGCGCTACAATGTGCGCCTTAAGGATGACAAACGCTATCCTTACATCAAAGTGCACTGGCAGGATCCCTACCCCAAGCTGACCGTCACCCGCCGCATGCTGGATGACGGCTCGCGCTACTTCGGCCCTTACACCTCCGTCTGGGCCGTCCATCAGACCCTTGACGTTCTGCGTAAGATCTTCCCCTACCTAACTTGTGCACGCGAAATCACCGGCAAGGACGCCCGCCCCTGCCTTTATTACGATATCAAACTTTGCAGCGGACCCTGCATCGGCGCTATCTCGCAAGAAAACTATCGCCAGATGATCGATGACCTGTGCAAATTCCTAGAAGGGCGCACGGACCCCATCGTTAAACGCTTGAATACCGAGATGGAAAAGGCTTCTGATGAGCTGCGCTTTGAAAAAGCGGCTGCCCTGCGCGACCAAATCTCGGCCATCGACCGGGTTGTGGAAAAACAAAAGGTCATCTCCAGCGATCAAAAAGATTCAGATGTGATTGCCATGGCGCGCAGCGATGGCGAAGCCTGTGTGCAAATCTTCTTTGTGCGCTCTGGCAAGCTGATCGGCCGCGAATACTTTATCCTCGAGGGTACTGAAGAAGAGCAGGACGAGGAAATCCTTAGCGAATTCGTCAAACAGTTTTATGCCCAGGCAGCTTTCGTGCCTCAAAACGTGCTCCTGCCCAAAGAGCTGGAAGAAGCCCAAATTATCAAACAGTGGTTGAATATGCGCCGCGGGGGTGAGAAGGTAGAAATCTGTCTGCCTAACGGCGAACAGTCCAAAGACCTGGTCGACATGGCCACCGAAAACGCAGTGGAAACCCTGCGCGCCCTGCGCACGCGCTGGCAAGCTGATAAGGACAAGCAGCATGAAGCCCTAGGTGAGATCCAGCAGGCGCTTGGTTTGGCAGAGCCGCCCAACCGCATCGAATGCTATGACATCTCCACCATCCAGGGCACCGCTTCTGTAGGCAGCATGGTGGTCTTTGAGCAAGGTGTGGCCAATAAAAAACTTTATCGGCGTTTTAACATTCGTAACGTAGAAGGGCAGGATGATTTTGCCTGCATGGAAGAGACCCTCACACGTCGCTTCAGGCAGTGGCGCGCGCAGCAAGAAATCGCCCAAACTCCCGGTAAGAAAGTTGACCTGGCTTTCAGCCTGCTGCCTGACTTACTGATCGTCGATGGCGGCAAGGGTCAGTTAGCCCGTGCGGTAAAAGTATTAGAAGATTATGGCTTATCAGACCAGGTACCCGTGGCTGGTTTAGCCAAGCAGGAGGAAGAATTTTTCCTGCCAAATCGCAAGGAATCCATCCGCCTGGATGACCATTCCCAGGGTTTTTACCTGGTTCAGCGCATCCGCGATGAGGCGCACCGTTTTGCCATCACGGCGCACCGCAACCGCCGCGGGAAAATAGGCCTGGCTTCACGCTTGGATGCTATTTCAGGCCTTGGACCAGCCCGTCGCAAAGCTTTGCTGCTGAAATTTGGCTCAATTGATGGTATATTAGCTGCACCTGCAGAAGAAATTGCAGCGATAAAAGGCATCACGCTTGAATTGGCGCAAGCCATCAAGACACAACTGGAGTAATTATGGCAAAACAAAACCCGAAAAATAATAACGCCTACCGCATCATCACCGCTATCCTGGCGATAATCATTATCCTAGCAATGGTACTTTCGGCAATTCGATTCTAAAGAATAAGTCTTGGAGGTTACATGGATTTCATCGATGAATTAGGCTCTCAATTTATGGAGCAGACCAAGTATAAGAACATGGGCGCTACCCCGCAAAACCAGGGTGCACCTTACCCTGTGTATGTCAAACCCCCTGATCCAGGCACGCAGTTGATCGACCTGCCAGACCCAGCCTCGATCGACCTGGGGCATGTGGACTTGCGCCAAATCGTTGAGGGACGCCGCTCTGTGCGTCGCTACCAGACCCAACCGCTTAGCCTTGAGGAACTATCCTACCTTTTGTGGATGACCCAGGGCGTGAAGCGCATCTCCGAGAAATCAGGCCTCACCCTGCGCACAGTACCTTCCGCAGGGGCGCGCCACCCCTTTGAAACCTACCTCTCCATCAACCTGGTTGAAGGTCTGCAAACCGGTTTATACCGCTTTGTTGCCCAAAACCACCAGCTGGAAGTTATCCGCCTGGGTACAGACATCAACAGCGACCTGACCGCAGCCACGGGCGACCAGCAGCATGTGGCGGCCAGCGCGGTCACCTTTATATGGGTTGCCCACCCCTACCGCACCAGCTGGCGCTATAACTCACGCGCTTACCGCTACATCCACTTGGATGCCGGGCATGTTTGCCAAAACCTTCACTTGGCTGCGGAGTCTATTGACTGTGGTATCTGCGCCATCGGTGCTTATGACGATGATCATGTCCATGCTATCCTTGGCATAGACGGCAAAGCCCAGTTTGCCATTTACCTGGCTTCTCTGGGGAAGAAAATCGCTGAAACTGAAGCCTAACCTAGGCATGCAGCAAATCAAAGCTGATTTTGTTGTCCTGATTTCGGCTGGGGCAGAGTGGCGTGCTACGCTGCCCCTTTTAAACCAAATTTGGCAGTATCCAACGCCTTACGGGAAATACTTTTCCAAAGACATCAACGGGTCACAGGTCATATTCTTTCACGGTGGCTGGGGAAAAGTCGCCACCGCAGGTGCTACCCAATTTGCAATTGAACGATGGCACCCACGCCTGCTGATCAACCTGGGTACATGTGGGGGATTTGTTGGTTTCACAAATCTTAATGAAATCCTGCTGGCAGAGGAAACTGTCATATATGACATCATCGAGGGCATGAGCGATTTCGAAGCTGCTATCAAAAAATACAGCAGTCGGGCAGATTTTTCCTGGCTTGGGGATGATGCACCCGTGCCGATCCGACCTGCCAGGCTGCTCTCAGCAGACCGAGACTTGCGGCCAGAGGACATCCCCCAACTCATCAGTCAGTTCCAGGGCATTGCTGCGGATTGGGAGTCAGGGGCTTTTGCCTGGGTGGCTACGCGCAACAGAATTGACTGGTTAGTAATGCGCGGGGTGAGCGACCTTGTCGATGAAAATAAAAGTGAAGCCCTGGGTAATGTCCAGCTTTGGCAGGAGCGGACCAGGCCAATCATGAAGACCCTATTGGATTGCCTGCCCTGGGTTATCAAACGCTACCAAGAAAAACCAGTCGAAGTAGATTAGGGCACGCTAAAGCGCGTATCCTCGTAATCAGTAACCACAAAACCTGAAGAAAGATCATCCGCCTCGCGCAAAGATAGGGTCAGGTTGACGTATGGCGTGCAGGGCAACGGTGCATCCCAACACTGCTCCCCATCTCGAGGTGTATAAAGCATTAAACCTGAGTCCGTCCATACCTGGGTCAATGCCACCTGAGGCACTGCCTGGTAGCCGCTCCATGAGATATCTGCCAGGGTGTTGAAATTTAAGGCGTAAATGCGCAGGTATTGCAGGTTGCCAATTAGAACACCTAAAACAAACAGCAGCAGGTAAAATTTGGGCTTGAAAGTCCTTTGTGCTGCAGCAAAAAACAATAAAAGCGTACTTACCAAAAGCAGGAAAAAGGATGCATTGGCAAAACGTAAATCTGGTGCGCTGAAAAACCAGTACAGCAGCACCAAAACCAGGGGCAGCAGAACCGACCATTCCAGCCAAACCGGCCGGCTGGGTTTGAACTTTAAACCCAGCAAAAGCACACCTCCCAGGAGCATTATGGAAATAGCCAGGGGATAACTAAAAAGTGTCAAATTGCCCAAGTTAGCATCCAGCCAGGGCAAAAGCCAGTCCCAGTTGCCCAGAACCGCCTGCCAATGAACGTTTGGTAGGCGAGCCCAGGAAAAAATCCAATTTGCCTCGCTGATCATCGCCTCTTCTGGTACTGCCCATTCAAACGGGAAGGATAAGAAGGTTGAGGGGAAGAACATCGCCCCTGAGAGGATCAACCCCCTGCCAGCCCACAGCAGCCCAATCAATGCTGCTGGGATGAGCGGTTTAAGCAATACCTTTAGCTTGCCAGCGTAATTAACCCACAGGTAAAGCACACCATAAAGAATGAACGCCAGGTCAAACAGAACATTGCTCAGTTTAACAGTGATGCTGGTGGTGGCTAAGATAATGATCACAAACATTCCGAAAAGCTGTTGGCGCTCTCCCTCAAAATGCGCAGCCGCGGAGCGCGTCCACAAGACAAAAAGGGTCAACTGCAGCAAGAATATCGACATATCTGGCGTTGGCGAAGCAAACCCCTCCGACTTGAAAACCAGGTAACCCAGGATAGGCAGGCTGAGCAGCGCAGGCAGATACCTGAAAGGATGAGACTGCCACAGCAGGGCAGGTTTTTTCAGCGCAGGCCGCAGGTACAACAGCATCGACAGCAAGGTCAGCAGGAAAAGAAAGCTGTTGGCGATTGCCCGACCCTGGTTAAAGACCGGGAAGAAATTCAGTGCCGCATCATAAGTGAAAAACGAAGCATTAAACGCCATGTGGCCATCTAAATTCCCTAAACCAGGTACAATCGGGTAGCTGTTGATCCAGCGTATCGTATTGAGATGATATAGGCCAGTATCAAAGATGGTTGGGGACTGCATGGATTTGGATGCTAACCAGGCAGCTATGAACAGGAAAATGAAGATTATTAATGCCTTGTAAGTCCGGCTTTGCTTGTCTTGTACCAGGCGCGTTATGCTCAGCAAGACTGGTTTTAAACCAAAAGCAAGCCCAACCAGGAAAACAGGCAGGACGACATATAGGTTAAGCGGTAGGAAAAGGTGCAGCAATTGAAAGAGCCACAGGCAGGCAGCCCAGCCAAGCCAGACCAGGATCGTGCGGGGATGGATGGGAGAAAGCTCAATCCTAGCGAGGCGCATCAGCGCCAAGCCCCAGCCGTAAAAAGCGACAGCCAAAGTGAGGTAAAGTGTAAAAGAAAGCAAGAGCGATGTTAGATGTTCACCCATAAGCCTTCACCTGCTTTTTCACCCGTCCTGTGACTATTTAGCCAGTGTGATGAATGCAGTACTATTTGCCCAAGCGGCTGCGTTCGTCTTCAACAATCGCATGCTCCAGCTTCTTGAATAGGGGCACAGGCTGGTTAAAAGTTTTGTTTATTGGCAAAAGCACTGGCGACCACAAGTCTTGCCCAACAGAGGTCATTGCATTGTCATCACAGTATTCCAACACCAGGTGTTTACCCAGCTCATCTTCTACGGACTTGGTATACCCATAGCCAAAGATAGGCTGTGGGTAAGCCAGGCAGTCGTGCAAAGTTTGGCTGGTATGGGGTAAGAAAGGCGCAAACATCAGTTTCAGCCAGTCAATCGCCTGCAGGGCGGTATAAACGGACTTGGCTGCTTCGGCTTTATCTGATTTGATCTCAAACCAAGGCGCGTGCACGTCCAAGTACTTATTGACCTCGCTTGCCAGGGTCATCACTTCGGCAAGGGCTGCCCGCAGCTGAACCTTTTCCAGTTTGTCGCCCACCGAATCAAAGCCCGCCTTGATCGTTTCCAGCAATGCCAGGTCTGTTTCACGCAGCTCACCGGGGTCTGGGATCACACCTTCCCAGTGTTTGTATGTAAAGGACAACACCCGGTTCGCCAGGTTGCCCCAGGTAGCAACCAATTCGTTATTATTGCGCTGGAAGAATTCTTCCCAATCCCAGTCTGAATCACGATTCTCTGGCATGGCAGTGACCAGGTAATAACGCAGTGGGTCTGGGTCGTAGCGTTCCAGGAAATCCAGCCCCCACACGGCCCAGTTGGCGCTGCCGGAGATCTTCCGGCCTTCAAGATTCATGAATTCATTAGCTGGCACGTCGTAAGGCAGCACCAAAGGCTTCGGCTCAGTGTTGCCCATGGCTTTATCAAAAGCATCGCCCATGCCAATCAATTCAGCTGGCCAAATAACCGCATGGAAGGGGATATTATCCTTGCCGATAAAGTAAAAAGAGCGCGCCTTATCGCTAGTCCACCAATTGCGCCAGGCACCGCTTTGATTGTGTAATTCTGACCATTCCACCACACCCGAGAGGTAACCAATCACTGCTTCAAACCACACATACAGGCACTTGCCATCCCAGCCCTCAACCGGCACCGGGATTCCCCAGTCCAGGTCGCGCGTGATCGGCCGGCCGCGCAGCCCATCGGTGAGGA
>JAXGNE010000013.1:0-157969 GCA_040768105.1 Anaerolineaceae bacterium | reverse complement strand
CTACCTCACAGTTAAGCAAGGAGGAGTTGGCATGAGCGAACAAAATAGTAATAACCAAAAACCGAAAACCTCCACACCACCCAGGCCGCGCGGTGGCCCAATGGGACGCGGCGGCCCGATGGCTATGATTCCTGGCGAAAAAGCCCGCGACTTTAAGGGCACGATGTCTAGGTTGATCAGTTACCTTGGCAAATACCGCATTGCGATCCTGTTTACGTTATTGATGGCTGCAGTGGCAACTGCTTTTTCTATCGTCGGTCCTAAGATTTTAGGCACGGCAACAACCACACTTTACGAAGGCATCCTGGCCAGGATCAGCGGTGCGGGCGACATCGACTTTATTGCCATACGCAATATATTGTTGCGGGTGCTGGCGCTTTACCTGATCTCGGCCATGTTCCGCTTGATGCAGGGCTGGATCATGTCTGGCATATCCATTGATATCACCTACCGCTTGCGGAAAGACATTGCCAGCAAGATTAACCTGCTGCCCTTGAAATACTTCGACCAGGTCACACAAGGTGAGGTGCTCTCGCGCGTTACTAATGATGTGGATACTATCAGCCAGACCTTAAACCAGAGCCTATCCCAGATTGTTACCTCAACAACGGCAGTAATCGGCATCTTGGTGATGATGCTTACGATTGACTTCACCATGACCCTGATAGCCTTGTTGACCATCCCGCTTTCGATGATCGTGATTCGAATCGTTGTTAAGCACTCACAAAAATACTTTAAACAGCAACAGGAATACCTGGGGCATGTCAATGGGCATGTGGAAGAGATGTACGGCGGTCATATCGTAATTAAAGCCTTCAACGGTGAAGATGAAAGTGTTACAACCTTTAACAATCTAAATGACACCCTCTTCCAATCTGCCTGGAAGTCACAATTCCTATCACACCTTATGATGCCGTTTATGCGCCTGATAAGCAATATTGGCTACGTGGCGGTCAGCATCTTGGGCGGTTACAGGGTCATCCTTGGCCAGATTTCCCTTGGTGATATCCAGGCCTTTATCTCCTACGTGCGTCAATTCAACGACCCGATGATGCAAATTGCAAATATTTCTAACGTGCTGCAGCAAACCGCTGCCGCGGCAGAGCGGGTGTTTGAGTTTCTCACTGAAGAAGAAGAAATTGCCGAAACAGAAAATGCCATCAGCCTTGAGCACGTGCGCGGTGAGGTGACATTCGAAAATGTGCGCTTTGGCTATGATCCAGAGCAGATCATCATTAAAGATTTCTCAGCTACCGTGCAGCCCGGGCAAAAAATTGCCATTGTTGGACCGACCGGCGCAGGAAAGACCACGATGGTCAAGCTGTTGATGCGTTTTTATGACGTCAACAACGGCGCGATTTTGGTGGATGGACACAACATCAAGGACTTCACCCGTCAAGATCTGCGCTCGAAATTTGCCATGGTGCTGCAGGATACCTGGCTTTATAACGACACCATCCGTGAAAACATCCGCTATGGCCGCGAAGATGCCAGCAATGAAGAAGTAATGCGTGCCGCTGAAATGGCCCACGTAGACCACTTCATCCGCACCCTGCCAGGCGGCTGCGATATGGTGCTCAACGAAGAAGCCACCAACATCTCTTCCGGCCAAAAGCAGCTGCTGACGATTGCGCGCGCTATCCTGGCTGACCCACAAATCCTAATTTTGGACGAAGCCACCAGCTCGGTCGACACCCGCACAGAGGTACTGATCCAAAAAGCCATGGACACCTTGATGAAAGGCCGCACCAGCTTTATCATCGCTCACCGGCTCTCGACAATCCGCAACGCCGATATGATTTTGGTGATGCGTGATGGCGACATCGTCGAAAAGGGCAACCATGAAGACCTACTGGAACAAAAGGGCTTTTATGCTGAGCTATACAACAGCCAGTTTGAGATGCAGCCCGTCAGCCCGTAATCAATGGATATCAGTATTTGCATAAAAACTGAGACCTGCTCGCTTTAAATGGAGCAGGTCTTTTTGATTCATTGGGTGGATTTGGCTGTTGACTTTTTTAATATTTATTCTAAGATTAAAGTAGACCAGAAAATTTATTGCTCTGCTGGGCCGCGGCACAAACACACCAGGCCGATGCCGTGACTTACTGCCACTGGTAACACTGACCTTTGAAAGGAGGTTGAGATGATTTGCCCTTATTGTGGCCAGGAAATGGAAAAGAGAGCACCTCTGCTTGCCAAGGACCTTCCCGGTTGTGCGTTTATTGAACGTTGTTGCGGGATATGCGAAGACCCGCATGAGTTGATCGAATATTGCCACCTGGATAATTCCTACCAGGTCCAAGATAAGCTGCTGGCGGAGTGGTTTGAAAGCCAGGGTTACAGCGCCCGCAAGGTCAACACAGACACCTACGAAATTCGTCCATAAGCGACACAAATATCCTTAAATCAAAAGATATTCTTGCCCTAAATGTGCATGGATAAGCTATAATTTGGCTTACGTCTGAATTGGAGCAAAGCCACCAGCCATAATGCGGCAAGCAAAATTTAATCTTTTTTACTACAGCCAGGTGCAATTGGCCGTGATGGCTATGGTGTTATCTGCTGCCAGCCACATCGTGCTGAGCGGATGGCTGCACTGGCAGAGCAGTTTGTTGGTTGGCTTGAGTACCTTTCTAACTTACAGCGTGGATAACCTGTTTGATTGGCAGAAAGACCGCCAACATTACCAGGCAGAGCATGCGGCAATCCGGCGTTACCATAAACTCAGTTACTTCCTGGTTGCCGTTTGCGTGGTGGGGATTGTGCTGCTGATTTTACAGAGCCAGGCCGCCTTAAAATTGGCTTTGCTGACGCTGGCCACCCTGGTAGTATTTGCCACAGCGCGTTTTTCAGCTTACCGCAGCTTGAACCACAACAAACCTGAAACAGTGCGCGGGTTTATAACCAACCGGCTCTTTATCACTAGCATCTGGACCTTTGTAAGCGTTTTCCTGCCGCTCTGGTACAGCCAAACCCAGCTGGACCTGCGCGCCTGGCATATTTTCGGGTATTTATGGCTGCTGATTTTCCCCTTCGCGGTGTTGTGGAAGCTAGAAAAGAGCGAGGCCTCCTTTCGCCAGGCGCTGCTGGCAACGCGCTTGCCGCTGGTCATGCAGGCTTTTTGCCTCTCGGCTGGTTTGCTAGTGTTGATTGATTGCCTCTTCGAAATCTTCCCAGCGCTGACTTTAGTGCACTTAATACCGCCAGCCACCAGCTTTTTGCTGTTAAGGTGGATTTTGCAGGGGCAAAGGATCTCACGCCAACGCATCAGCCTGTACTTAGGGGCTATGTTAGCCGGCAGCCTGGCATCGATTTTTTTACACCTTGTGTTCTAACTAAGAGAGAAACTCGTCATATTTTTTTGTAAAATGATATAATAAAGAAAATCTCACTCATTTGTTTTTAAGAATTAGAGATTTTTTGCAGGCGCTGTTGAATTGGAGCATCATTATATGAGGAGCGTCAAAAATCCACCAAATTACCCTTTTACATCGTGATAAGACCTTTTATTATTTAACCTGAACCCAAGAAAATAAATAAGCCCTTTGAGGAATGCACATGAACGATATCGTAATAAGCCTGATTATTATTGCCTTGACCGGGGTGGTTGTAGCGGTCATATTTATCTTGACCAAACGTGCCAAAAAGCAGCAGCTTGAGCGCCTTGAAAGCTTAGCCAGGCGGAAAGGCTGGCAGTTTGAAGCCATCAAAGAACCACTAAGCAATGGTTACCGCATGAATGGCGGAAACTGGACGCTTGAAGCGCTAAAGATTGCGCGCGGGCAGAGCGTGGAACCACAGCAGTCCAATATCTCCAGCAAAACCATCTTTAAATCCAACAGTCTTTACCTGCCAGGGCGTAACCTGCTGGTGGGGCCAAAGCCTGCCCAGGTCAATTTAGGCGGGTTTGGGGAGATGCTCAAACAGAAATTGATTCAAACCGTCTTAGGAGACTCTGGCAAGGATATGGCAGAGGTGCAGTCGGGCAGCAGCACTTTCTGGGAGCGCTTTATGACCTTGGCTAATGACCCCGAAGATGCCCGGCGCATCCTGACGCCACAGGTTGAGCAGCTGTTGATGAAATTTGAAGCCAAAAAGCCAGTATTGAAAGTTACCCAGGCAGGACTGGAAATAAAACTGGATAATGACTACCTGGAGAAAGATGAAGATATTTTCAATTTTGTCGAACTAGGTGAAGGCTTGTTAAAAACAAGGTAAGCAAACAGTTATAGATTGGTCGAGGAGCACACTATGAAAAAACAATCGTTTCCGTTAATCCTGGTAATCCTAGCGCTGGTCTTTTCATCGCTGGCTTGCAGCTTAGGCAAGAAGTCAGATGAAGCGCCCATGAAAAGCTCTGATGTGCTGGGAGAAGAATATCGCAGTGAGGAAGGCGGTTTCGTCATTCGAAAGGTATCAAACTATAGTTTTGATGATGTAATCGGTATTGTAAACATGACCGCACCCGATGGCACGGTAGATTCCGGCCCGGGCATCATGGTCTTGGGTGCGATATTAGACCAGGAATTTACCAACGAGGACCTACTTGAGAACATATCCCTCCAAAGCAGCGGGATGGAGGTAGGCAAAGGCAAAAGTAAAAAGGTAGACGGGGTGGATGGTTTGCTGGCTGATATTTCAGGCGACAATAATGGCACAGCAGTCAAAGGCCAGGTTTATACGGCTATGGTCTCCCCAACCCAGGAGTTTGTGCTGTTGGGCATCGCACCAGAGGAACGTTGGAAAGAGCTGGAGCCGATTTTTAAGGAAGTTTTAGATTCTGTTACGTTTTTTGAAGCTAAACCTTATGATCCTGAGGCTGTGGAGTCCCAAGAAGAATTAGAACCCATGGTGGTGGCGCAGGAAACAGCCGTAGCTGAGCCTGAGTTGCTGCGCCAGTGGGCGGTGGAAGCCTATGCCAGCTCAGAGTACTCCACGCCTGGATGGGGTGCGCAGCAGGCGACCGGCGCGCCAAATGTGGAAGAGTGTGAGGATGATGTTTTTGCCTGGGCATCCTTAG
Organism: Anaerolineaceae bacterium; assembly: GCA_040768105.1. Classification (GTDB taxonomy): domain Bacteria; phylum Chloroflexota; class Anaerolineae; order Anaerolineales; family Anaerolineaceae; genus JAXGNE01. The sequence goes on along the minus strand of JAXGNE010000013.1, from coordinate 152,946 downwards.
ACCCCGATACTGAGGAATATATTGAGCTGGTATACGAGACGCCTGTCAGCCCGACTGAGATAAATATCTACCAGTCTTACAACCCTTCTACGGTGGTAGAAGTACAAATTGTAGACCTGGAAGGGCAGGCCTGGGTGGCTTGGACTGGTGAGCCAAAAGAGGTTGCAAATTGCCCCGATTTGATGACCATTACAATTGAGCTGGACGAGCCGCTTTATATTGACAGGGTAGTGGTGTTCATCGATCAATCCGTGATGGGTTGGGGCTGGACGGAAATTGACGCGGTGGAGCTGGTGGGTTACCCGCAGGGCACGGACATTCCTGCCCAGCCCGTTGCCCAACAGACAGATGCGCCCAGCCAGCCACAACCCCAGCCAACCCTAGCGCCAACCCAGCCTGCCAGCAGTGCGGGCGGCGATGTCAAGGTGCCTACCAATTACAGCGGCTGGATGGCTGGCCCGGTCTACCAAGGATACCTTAAGGTCAAGGTCTATGAAACACGCGTAGAAGAGTTGGATAAGCTGATGACTATCCCGGGCACGAAGAGCACCGACTCATGGAAGCCCATCCCGGAGCATATGGACTCTTACATCTATGATACTGGTGTGGATGGCATGAAGATCTCGATCAAGGTGCGCACGGATGGGGTGGTGTACTGGAAGACTTTCTATGCCAATAATTACCCAAAAGATTACAAGTTAGCCACTGTGACCAGGGCAAATTACGAAGTCCTGGATGGGCTATATAAGAAAGATAAAGTCATACCTTATGCCGTGATGGCAAATTTATTGGAGTCTCCTGGCTTTTTGTTTGAGGCAAAATTCCATGAAGATGGGAAAACGGTGCGTGAACAATTTCAATGGTATTCAAATGATGGTTATATCATGTCTGGTTTATTCTTAGATGGAAAACTGACGGGTATGGCTGGCTTGGTTTATCGTAAACTGGATTAGCAATTGTATTTTATTTGGCGGAAAAATGGCATCGAATTTTCTTTTGATCATTTGTGGCGGTGGTTTTGCCTTGTTTTTTGTCGCTTTTGGCATTTTTTTGATTGTGATGAACATTCGTAGCAAGAAGAAATCTGAAGCCAGCCAGGGTTGGCCTGCTACTAGTGCCCGAATCATTAAGTCTGAAGTGCGGAAAGAGCGGGGTATGGAAGATGAAGATGGCAGTGCTAATTATTTATACGTTCCCTACACCGAATATGAATACGAGGTGGGTGGAGTAATTTACACGAGTAAGAAATTCAGCTTTGGCAGCCATCCTTCCTTTAGTCAACAAGCAAAAGCGCATGAATACCTTGCGCAGTACCCGCTCGGGGCGTCAGTGAATGCATATTATGACCCGGCCAACCCACAGGAAGCTGTGCTGGAACGCATAGCACGCAGCTCTAACCTGGGCATGATCATGGGCATTGTTATGCTGGTTGTTGGGCTGGGGACTTTAGCCTTTATAATGATTTTGCTCTTAATCAATTACTTAAGTTAATCGAATAAAAAACAGCAGGTTTAAGCCTGGTGCTTGGCCTGCTGTTTGTTATTAGCGATAAACTGATTATAGATTGGTCTTTACCAGATGCCCGGGATGAGTAGGTAAGGCACCTTGCTGGTATATTCCTCGTATCCACTGATCAGGCGTAAAATGTGCCGGTCTTCACCAGTGGTTTTGAGCACGAAACATATCACCACCAAAACCGTCAGGATGATATTCCACCAGCTTGGGAAAACCAGGCAGGTACCGAAGGCTTGCATGACCGCGAAGGCATAGAGCGGGTGCCGTACTACCCGGTAGGCACCAACATCCACCAAGGCGTGGTCAGGCTGCAAGCGCGCAACGGCAGACCAGTACTTGCCAAGCTGGTAACGCGTAATGGATACGCCAATTGTGCCGGCGAGGGTCAGGGCTAGACCGGGGTAAACCAGGGTTGCGGTCAGGCTGGTATCTACCCAGGGGATGCGTCTGCGCAGAATTAGCAAGCCAGTGATCCATACCAAGGAAGAAAACAGGGAAATTAGGATGACTAGTGGGCGGTCGTGATAGATATGGCTGGGGTCGATTTTCTGGCGCAGGTTGACGACCAGCCCCCTTCCAGCCTGCCAATAGATGATGAACCACAAAATCATAATGGCCAAAGCAATAATGCGCAGGGTGTATATTATAGGCGTCAAAGATAGCTATTTTCCTTTTTGTCAGAATTATCTAATATTTTACCTAATATTAAGAGAAATTACACGTGTGGTAGAATAGGCTTTCTTTTGAATATGGGCATCAATATAAAGCAATCAACTCGGTATTTCTATATCATTCTTGGCAGCCTGTGCGTGTTGTTGGGTGTTATTGGCATTATTGTGCCTATCCTGCCGACCACGCCTTTCCTGTTATTGGCAGCATTTTTGTATGCTAAAAGTTCGCAGCGTTTTTTAAGCTGGCTGCTCAATAATCGCTTGTTTGGGCGTTACATAGATAATTACCGAAGCGGGCGGGGGATTCCGCTGCTGCAGAAAATCCTGACTATCACCAGCTTATGGTTAACAATTGGGGTATCTGCGCTGTATTTTGTCGAGTCCTGGTGGGTTAGGGGTCTCTTGCTTGTGATTGCGCTTGGTGTGACAGTTCATCTTGTACGGGTCAAGACATACAAGGAAGGAGTCCTTCATCAACCTTCTTTGGGACATCTAGAAATAGAAAATGAATAGGGGTAAAATCTGACAAGGATGTAAGGGACAGCCTGCTTAATCCTATCCAACATTCACAAAAGTGCAACAATCAACAAAAATAGTAATATACTAACAAAATTAAATTAACCTAGTATCCAGGTTTGCTTGGTCTTCTCCCCATGCCTGGTAAAAGTCATTGAGAATCCCCAACCGCGCTAACATGCGCCCAACGGTCTGGTCCACCAGCTGCTCTAAGCTTTGTGGTTTGGAATAGAAAGCTGGGATAGGCGGGAAGATGATGGCACCAGCTTGGGATGCCAGGCTCATCAGGCGTAGGTGACCAACGTGCAGGGGCGTCTCACGGACTGCCAGGAGCAGCGGGTGGCCTTCCTTCAGGCACACATCTGCAGCGCGTTGGAGCAGGTTTTCGGCGTAGCTATTGGCAATGCCTGAGAGGGTGTTAATTGAACATGGTGCGACCAGCATGCCATCGGTATGAAATGAGCCTGAGGCTAAGGGCGCGCTCAAGTCGTCAGGATTATAGACTTTATCTGCTTTTGCGTACAAGTCCTCAGCCCGGAGGCCTAACTCCTGCGATAGGATGGTATGTGCACTGCGGCTGATAACCAGGTGGGTTTCGACCCCCAATGCGTGCAGTAGGTGTAAGGTACGTACGCCGTAAATGGCACCACTCGCGCCAGAGATACCTAATATAATGCGTTTCTTTTTACTCATCGCTTGAATACTCCTTTCTGCCGAGCCTGGTATTCTGAGTAATTCCCAGGGAATGATTCGAGGCCTGCACTACTGAGAGAGATAATTCGGGTTGCAATCCTATCTAAGAAGTAGCGGTCGTGCGAGATTGCCAGCAGGCTGCCTTCAAAGTCCAGCAGGGCATCTTCCAGCACTTCACAAGAGGGGATGTCCAGATGGTTAGTAGGTTCGTCCAGGAGTAAGAAGTTGGCACCTGAAAGCGTGATCAGGGCAATCTGCAGGCGTGCACGTTCCCCACCGGATAGGCTGCCCACACGGGTATCTTTCTGACGGTAGTCAAAGCCAAACTTGAGCAGGAAGGCTACTGCTCGGCTCTGGTTGAAGTTTCCGGCCTTGGAGACAGTGTCAATCAGGGTCAGCTGGGGGTCGAGGGTTTCAAACTCCTGGGCATAGTGGCCAACCCGCACGCTGGGACCGAGATAAACCTCGCCCTGGTCGGGTTGCAGCTGGCCTAAAATGACCCTGCTGAGCAAGGACTTTCCTGCGCCATTGGGACCGATCAGCCCGACTCGCTCGCCGTAGCCTAGGTAGAGGTTGATATCTTGCAGAACCATTTGATGCACCCCTGATGGTGCATCAGTAAAGCCTTTGCTGAGGTTGGATATCTCTAAAACCTTGCGGCTGCCAGCCCAACCGCCCAAGTTGATCTCCAAAGGCTTGCTCTCTGTGTCTGGTTTTTCGATGCGCTCCACACGCTCAAGGCGTTTGAGAATGGCTGCGCCGCGTTTGGAAAATTTTTCGTTGTCGTAAATCTTGCCCCAGGTCAGCAGCCTTTTTGCCGCAAGTTCCAAGCGCAGGATCTCTTTATGCTGGGCTTGGTACAATTGTGCCTGCCTGGCCTGGCGTAGTTGCTTTTCAAAGATGTATTCTGAATAGGAACCGCTGAAGGTGGTCAGCTGCCCGTTTTCAATTTCTATGATGGCATCCACAACCATATCCAAAAAGTAGCGGTCATGCGAAACGATCACCACCACCCCGGAAAAATTTTTGATCATCTGCTCCAGCATCAGCTTGCCTTCTAAGTCGAGATGATTATCAGGCTCATCCAGCAGCAGCACACTCGGTTTGGCGATTAGGATGCGTGCCAGGCCAACTAGCTTTTTTTGACCGCCGCTTAATTTACCCAAGGGCAGGTTGAGCTCATGCTCTTTAAAACCCAGGTTGCGCAGCAGGCTGAGTGCCTGGCCGTCCAAGCCTGGTCCGCCTAGTTGGGAAAATTTTTCCAGCAGGGCAGCTTGGTGTTCGATGAGGCGGGTCAGCTTTTTTGAATCTTGGGCAATTGCAGGGTCGGCAAAGCGCGCTTCGGCTTGGGAAAGCTCTGCTTCCAATTTTAAAACCTGCCCTGCACCGCTGCGCACTGCTTCAAAGGCACTCTGCTGTGGGTTGAGGTCTACATCCTGGGCCATGTAAGCCAAAGTGTCTGTTTTGTCGCGCAGCACCGAACCGCTATCGGGTTTGAGGTCTCCTAGAATGAGCTTGAGAAGGGTGGTCTTACCGCTGCCATTAGCGCCAACGATGCCATAAACGGTCTGCTCGTGTAGTTCACACTGCACGTTTTGCAGGATTGGCAGGGAAGGGTAAGAGAAGGTCAGCCCGTCAAGACGAATTTTGATCATGAAGGTTCAGTCCGGGTCTGTAAAGGAAATTGTGCCTTGCTTGGCATCCACTTTGGCATATGCGCCATCGGGTATGCGTTCAATGGGAAGTGAATCAATGCAGGGAATTTCGGCAATGATACAGCCCACGGCGGTGATGGTCTCGCAAGCGCTATTGACGATGGCAGCTGGGGCACGCCTGTTTTTTGCCAAGCGGAAAAGCGTGTAAGAGCCAACAGTCGAGCCTTTTCCAGTGGGGAAGACCAGGATTTTGCCCTCTATGCACTGACCCTCCAGGTCGTGGCCTTTTTCAACGACCAGACCGCTCTCAGGGTCTACGCCGCCATAGAAACTGATGCCCATCTTTGAGACCAAGGTCTGCCCACTGGCAAGCCCCGGGTAGATTTCACGTCCTTGCAGGATCATTGGCAAGCCTCCTGCACTACTTCATCAAAGGGCAGCATGCGCACCTTGAATTGATTTTTAGCCTGGGCGTAGTAGCAGGCTTTAGCGGAATCGCTTAGCATGGCATGGAAGCGTCCCTTGATTGGCGCTACCACGCAGCAAGTGTCCACGGCAAACTTAGCACCAGCAGCTTCAATGACCTGGCTATAACCGGCTTGGTCTGCTAGCTTTTTTACCGGGCGCGATGTGGTGATCCAGAATTCTTTCTTGACCTGCCGGCCGTTTAAGAGTTGGGCAATGCGCGCCACTTCCCTGAGGGAAAGGTGCGGGCAGCCCAGGCTAACAAAGTCCACCTCTTCAGGTCTAGCGGTATTCAGTTGCTGCTCTGCTAGTGCCAGGTGATTTCCATCGATGCGGATAGTCTCTTCGGGTGCTTCAAAGAGGGTTGATTCGGGGGTGACACCCTGCATGTGAAACAAAGCAGCCCCACCATAAGTAGCCAGGCTGGCACAAAATGACTTAAGTTCTTCCAGGTTGGCACTTGTGACGCCGCGGACATACGCCACCTGGCCTTTGCCCTGCAACCTGTCTCCGATGGCTTTACCCAGTGCGCCAAAGTAATGCGTGCCACAGACCTTGGCAGTGACCTCAACGGTCAGGGTGGGCTTACGCTGCTTATCGAGGTGGTATCCATAAGCAGGTGTAAAGCCAGTCAGGGCAGCTGCCAGGGCAGAGGGTCCGCCTTCACGGTTTGTGCGCGCACCCAGCACGCTGTTTGCGTAACACACCGCGCTGCTTTCAGCCCAGGCAATATGCTGGCCAAACTCGGGCAGGTTACCAAACAAGTAAGGAGTACATGAGCAGGTCGTTACCACGCCCATCTGCTCAAAGGCAGCAATGACACGCAGCTGTGCTTCAGCAAACTCAGCTGAAATTCCCAATGCCTGCCAGTTTTCGATATCCATGCCAGCCGGGTTGAGGGTGGTGAGCACCTTCACCCTGCCCCCGCCTGCTGCCATCTCTGCCAGCCAAGCCAAACCAGCCTCACCTAGGTTATCGTAACTGACGCCGGATATCTGCACAGAACTGACCGGCAGCATTTCAGCTGCGCCGTAAATACGGCCCAGGGTGGCCAAAATCTGCATAGCTTTATGGGTGGCAAGACCTTGTTTGCTATCCAACATGGCTTGCTGTTCATGAGTTAGTTTCATTTAATATTACCCCTCCAAGAAATCGTTAAGATTTACAGGTGGGTAGGGTACCTTATCAAAGCCTTTACCGGCTACCTCCAGGGGTTTGGTCAGGTCAAAGCCTGCCCGGCAGGTGGTGTGCGTGCCTGCTTCGGCGCTGGGGTCCAAGCTGGATCCGGGCTCGCGCGGGAAAGTATACAAGTCTTGGTCGGCCTGGAAGCGGGTTGCCATTGCCCACTCAACTGCCAGGGGGTCGTAAATATCAATATCCTCATCTACCACGAAGACATGTTTGCAGGAGCGATGCCCGCGAAAGGCTGCCTCAATGGCGCGTTTACCGTCGTCAGCATGCTTTTTCCTGATCTGCACAACGGCATGCAGCCAGGAACAGCCACCTGGGTTGATATGCACGTCCAGGCAGTCGCAGACCTTGCTGATCTCGCGCAAGATGGTTGGCTCGCGCGGGCTGCCCATCAGCAATTTGTGTTCCAGCGCACCGGGTAAAAGCGCATGCCAAATGGCATCCTTGCGGTGGCTGATGGCACTTACCACCAGCACCGGTTCATTGCGCACCACATCCTGGGTCTCGGTCAGGTCTACAAAGGGACCTTCGGCATGGCGCCTATCGCGGTAAATTATGCCTTCAATCACGAACTCAGACTCAGCCGGGATGAGCAAGTCGGAGGTGAGCGCTTGGGTAACCTGGATGGGCTCGAGGGTGTTGGCAATTTCCAGCTCATTCTGCCCGAGGGTGACCGAAGTGGCGGCGGCAATCAGCACATTGGGGCTGATGCCGATACAAATCGCGACGCTCACCTGGCCTAATTCTTCCAAGAAGGCGTCGAAGTGTCGTCCTTTGACCACCCGCACAGCCATCTCGGTTTTGGAGATCTGCATCAAGCGGTGAAAGTCGAGGTTTTGGCCATGCTGCGGGTGGCCAGCAACCATCACGCCAGCGCTGATGTAAGGGCCGCCATCAGCAGGAAAGTGTAGTGGGATTGGCAGCAGATCCAAGTCAGGCTTTTCCATGACCACTTCCTGGCAGGGTGCGTTGTGGGTCATCCCAGGCTTGGAAGGGTTTTCAATGGCGTTCGCCAAGGCTGGGATTATTTGTTGGATAGGGATGCCGAGGTAGTCTGCCAAGTGGGCTTTGCTGCAAACCAGGTTACCCATGACGGGAAAATCAGAGCCTTGCACCTGCTCAAATAAGACCCGTTGAGGTTCGCAGGCTTTTAAAACACCAGCCAGCTGCAAGTTTTTAGAAATGGGCTTACTAATGTGAAGTAGCTCACCCCGCTGATCCAGAACCTTTAAGTAATCGCGTAACGACATAGGCTAGTCCTTCGTGCTGATTTTGTGAAAGTATAACATGAGGAAAGAGCAGCATTGGAACTAAGCAGCTTGAATTTTAGAAAAAAGAAACTAACCCTATGGACATTTGGCACAAAGCAAAAATATCGTTGGTACTCTTATGTGGTTTAATCCTGCTGGCACTGGCTGGGAATGTTTGTATTGGTCAGCAGCCAAGCTGGTTCATCCCCTTGAAAGTACACGCCATAGGCCCGTGCGTGCTTATCGGAGGGGCAACCAATCACAATAATGGGCAGGTCATGGGGTATAAAACCCGGTTTTTCTGTAATTGGCAGGTAAAAAGAGTAGCGGTTTGGACCTGAAAAAACGTCAAAGGCAAGCACCGGCCTTAACCCAGATGCTTCAGTTTCTTGCAGTTTATGCAGGAAAAAATCTCTTTCAATCTCTAAGTAAACGGGATACATCATTTTGCCTTCAAACACATAAGCATTGTCTGATGAGGCTAAGGTTAGAAGTCTTTCCACCTCAGTAGTTTTGCTAGAAATATTGATGGATTCGAGTAAAACGCCTTTATCAGTTTCCGCAGGGAGCTTTGAAAACAGTGATTCACCGATGGGTAAAAACAAACCTGCCATTATGGATAAAAGAATAAGCGGAGCGGTTTTCCATTCCCGGATGTTGATGTTATTAATGCTTTCGGCATCAGCCTGTTGGATCATTGAAATATTTGCTGTGCGGTGGATAAGTCCTAGAATACCGATGGACCAGTAAAAGAGAACAACCCAATCAACAGGCTGGGTGAAACGCCATCCGGAAAAGCCCATTGCAGCTGCAAATCCATTATAGAAAAGATAAACACCTGCTGGCAGTAATCCAATCCAGCTTTTTTTAAGGTAAGCTTTGATAATGCCGAGGCTGATGAATATGGTGTGGATGCCAATCCAGACCCATTCGCTGAGCTGGAGGCCAAGGTTGGGGTAAAAGCCGTTTTCTATATCCGTGATCTTATTTGGATCAATTGTTTGTTCAAAGTCTAAATTCCAGGGGAATTGATAAAGCGAACTAAAAGCGCTGTTCGTGGCATGTGCCAGGGCTTGCCGGAAAAAACCTACAGGCTGAGCAGCAGGTGCCTCAGGGATAGTTTCTTCAGAATTGACTAAGCTGCCGAAGCGATCTAAATGGTAAGAAAAGTAGGAGCTGTTTTCAAAGATAAATTCACCAGACCGGATGCCATTGCGCCCTATCCAAAACACCATGATGATCAATAAACCTGCCGAAAACCAAATCAATCCGCGAAAAAGTGCAGGTTTGTTATTAATCGCCAGGATGAGTAGGTAAAGGACAATTAAAGGCGCTAATACAACCACTTGTAAACGCACTAAAGTTGCTAAGCCTAGGGTTAACCCGGTGAATAATGCATAGGTCTTTGAGCCAGGTTTTTGCAGCCACTTGCTTCCTATAAATGTCAGCATGACGAGGAAAATAGTCATGAACAATTCAGACATTAACAGGCGCACGCTGGATAAGGTCAGCTGCCCGCTCAGTACAACCTGGTTGGTCTCCCTAAAGATAAAGAGCAGCGCCATCATTAAGCCAGCCTCACGCTGGTTGATGCGCTTTCCTAAAAGATATAGGCCTATGGGTATCAGGCTGTAAAAGAGAATTTGGGCGTTAATGACACTTGAGTAATTCTGCCCTGCCAGCAGGTGCAAGATACCCAGAAAGAAGCTTAACAGTGGCCGTTGCAGTGCTTTGCCGCCTGCCAAACCATAACCATTCAGCATAAATTGGGCATTGATATCGTAATCACGCGCATCTGAATATGGAAAGTAAACACCTTCCTCGAGGTTCGAGTCATGTAAATAGTGATTGGTTGGGGTTGGGGTTGCAGACCAGAGGGCCACTGCAAAAATGAAAATAAGAAAAGCGAGCAAATAATCTAAGATAATTAATTTTCCAGGTTTTTTGCTAAGTGCTTTTGAAATCACCCAAACTAAAACAACTGCATTTATAACAATAAGGCATTGAATTAGGAAGATGGGTGCCCCAATGCTGGAATCAAAAGAGGCGTCTAATACTGGTTGAAGATTGGTTTGGAGCAGCCCAAGAACCAGGATAATGATTAAAGAGAAAACAAGCCACCGTGACCCAACCTTTTTTTGGCTCTGATTGGTTATGTGATTACTTTTCAAACGGAAGAGGATTTCAACTTTGACCAGGAAAAGAAGAAGGATTGTTATTAAGGGCTTGTAGTAATAAACCTTGTAACTGCCGATTTGGGCACCATAGATTGTCAGTGCGCTTAGATCTAAAATAAATAACACCAGCAGGGCACCAACAAAGGGCGGCAAGTTTAGAGCATCAAACCATTTAATTGCTTTTTGAGATAGTGCAGTATTCTTAACCAATTGGAAGAGAGCAAAACCGAAAAGGATGATTAGGGCAAGCGGGAATAATTGTAAAAGCGCGGGGTTAAAGGAAATTTTTCTCTGGAATACTTCAGGGGCGCTACCAATAACCTGGTTCAGCCAGAGCAACGCTGCAAGAGACTCCAGGATTGTAAGACCAATCACTATCAGAAACTTGCTGCGGGTTGTTTTTTTCATTAAATGATCATTATTACTAAAATGCATCGTTTTGAATATTCACTCAGGTCTGCTCTCAAACCCATTTGAGAACGGGTCTTGCTTATTATAGTATGAAACAACCCTATTTATGAATTTACAAATAAATGCCAGCCGCACATATTATCAACATCGGGAACAATTTGATACAATTAAGCTGAGCAAGGAGGCCGTGATGAAAAATAAAAAAGGCTTTAATGTTTTGGTTTGGTTGGGGGTGGTGATTGTTTTGCTGGGTTTAGCTTTCCTGGCAGATTTGATCTTTGAATTAAATTTATTCACAAAATATTGGCCAGTTGGTTTGGTGCTTTTAGGTCTACCGCTTATTTTGGCGGTCATTGGTAATCGCACTGCTGTAGCAATCTTAGCCGTGCCAGGCAGCCTGCTGATCACCTTAGGGCTGATCCTGCTGATGCAAAACATGCTGGATTTATGGACCAGCTGGGCATATATCTGGACCTTGTTAATCTCCGCCCTGGGATTGGGACTGCTCATCCTTGGCTGTGCCATCCGCCAAAGGGCGCTTTATCCTTGGGCAGGGGTGTTGATTGGCTTAGGTTTGCTCTTATTCCTCATCCTGGGTGGTGTGTTTGAGTACATTTTCCACATCTCTCAGAATAAAGCTGGCGTAAACATTCTCCTGGCAGGTGCTTTGATTTTATTTGGCATCTACCTGATCTTCCTGCGCAGTTTCTTTAAACCGCGCCGCAAACCCATGCCGGTTGTTCCCGAAGTTCCTCCAGTTGAAGCCTCGGTTGAGCAGGTAGAAGCGGAAATTATTGAGCCTGTTGAAGAAGCACTGGAAGATGTTGAAGAACACTTGGAAGAGCAGGCATTTGAACCAGAGCCATTTGAAGCTGAAGCCGACCAAATTGAGACAGACTCTCAAGAAGCGCTACAGTAAGTCCACGCCATGATCGTCACACTCACCCCAAACCCCAGCGTCGATCGGACCATCACCATTCCGCAAATCCGTTTTAATGAGGTGCTGCGTACTAATAAAGTACGTTTGGATTGGGGCGGTAAGGGTTTTAATGTTTCGCGCTCGCTGCGTGTACTGGGACATGATTCCCTGGCGCTGGGCTTGGTTGGGGGTGGGGCAGGCATCATGGTGGAGGATGGTTTAAATAAGCTGGGGATCCAGACGGATTTTGTGTGGTTGGAAGAAGAGACCCGCACCAATACAATCGTACTGGAAGAGGGCGGTGAGTGGTACATCAAGCTTAATGAACCTGGTCCGCATGTGCCAGAGGAAACCATTGTGGATTTGTTTGAAAAAGCGCTTTCCTATGCCCATGAGGGAGATATCTGGGTGGTATGTGGCAGCCTTTCACAGGATATGCCAGATGATTTTTACGCCCGCCTGATCAGACTGCTTAATGAAAAACGCGTCAAAGTCTTTTTTGACGCCAACGAGCAGGCTTTGAAATTGGGATGTATGGAGGGGCCTTTCCTGGTGAAACCCAACGCTGATGAGGCGGAAGCATTCGTTGGCTTTCAGATTAAGAACCATGAAGATGGTAAACGAGCGGTGTTACCATTCCTGCGCATGGGCATTCAAACTGTGGCGCTGACCATTGGCAACCTGGGTCTACTGCTTGCCACACAACAAGAAATGGTTTTGGCGGTGCCGCCCAAGGTGCCGGTGCGCAACGTGACCGGTGCAGGCGATTCGCTCATGGCAGGCTTGGTAGCCGCAATCTCGCAAGACTTACCCACAACTGAAATTGCCCGTTGGGGAGTCGCTGCCGGCACGACCTCTGTGATGCAGGAAGGTATCAGCCAGATATCATACGCGGATGTGATGGCGATGATGCCGAGGGTGGATGTCAGGTTGATTAATGTGATGGGGAATTGATCAGCTTATCTTAAAAATTTACAAGTTTTAGGATTTGAAATATTAGATAACAATCATCCCGCCCGGCCCGCGGCGTTGACGCATTGGCGGCAGGAGCGTGGGGGATGAAAGCGGTTTATCTTCCTTGATAAGAGCATCCATCACGTCTAGATCGTTTGCAGCTCGAAAGGCTTCCAGCTCATTTAGGCGGTTAATCAGCGCATTATAGGCAGAAAGGCTCAGCACAACCCCTATGCGTTGGCCGTTTTCATCCACAATGTAGCTTTCTTTGGTGTTTAATTCGCCCATATTATAAGTATAGCAATAATATTATCTGCGTGTGATTAATTTGCTTTCGTGTACAGTCTTAACCTGCAATTTGGTTTGCTTTGCTATTGGGATGCCACAAGTTACCACTCAGGGTCATTAAAACCAGCAGACGCATCGTTGCCCCAAAGGTGTCTTCACGGTCAATTTTACTGGCGGCAAGGTGATCCCAAAGTGCATTGACCCAAGCCTGCCCAGGCTGCCAGATGGATGCCATGGCAAAGGCGGCTGTCATTGCCAGGCTGGGCTCTTGCGAGAGGGGTTCGCCTTTCAGGCTGTAGGCACTGACTATTTTGCCAGGGTCACCGCCACAGGATTCAAGGATTTTGTGGTTAATTGTCTCCAAAACCGCTTCAATTTCAGGTTTGGGGCAGCACAGCATGGCTAAACTAAGGTTGAGCAGGAATGCCGCGTTCTCTGGTGTAAAGGTTTGGGATATGCCTGGCGTTTCTTGGGTTGTTGTGCTGATGCTGGGGGGAGGGAATAAATTGCCATCCCTCAGGGTTTCATGGACTAACTCTGCCATGCGCGCAGAAACTGCCGGCCAGGTTGGGTCTAGTTTGGCGGTGCTGAAGGCGTCAAACATGGCTGGGGCATAATCCACACTGAGGGTGCTTGTATATTGGACCTCATCATCGGCGGATACTTCATTGCCCTGCAGCACATGCAGGCTTTCAGGGTGAATGCAGGTCTCATGCAATGCCTGCAAAACCTTTTGAGCTTCAGCGCGGTAGTTAATTTGGCCAATCGATCCCCATTGCTTGTCAGCCATGAGCAGGCTGTAGGCGATCAGCATATCCCCCTGGCTGCGGGAGGCCGAAGGCAGGCTGGGCACGACATCAGGCATGCTGTAGCCGCTTGCTAGGGCAAACTGGTTGCGGCTGGGGCGGGCTTGGCAGAAGGCAAACAAGCGGTCAAAGCGTCCCTGGGCGTTGAGGTCATCGCCGGCGATGAGTGTGCTGATCCACATGGCAAGACCTTGCCCGATCGAGGTGGCATAAACAAAGTAGCGCATGCGTCTTTTGTCCACGCCCATGCGCAGAAAAGCCCGACCAGCCTCGATATCAGGCAGCATGTATGCTGCCAGCCATTCGCCGTACGCCAGGCGGACGCTGCGGTCCATATCTTCCTGGCTGAGGTGATCTGGTTTTAAGGCCTTAGCAGGATAAGACACGTGCTGAGGGAAAGGTCGGTGCGCTTCAGCTTGCTGGGGCTGTTCCTTTTTAATGCGGTCTTTCTTGATGAGTGAAATGATCCAATTAGCTGCCAGCAGCAGCGCGAACATCAAGAATACCAGGGGAAGTACTTGGAGGGTGAACATAGTCTGCACATCCTTTTTATCGTTGGCTTGGTTTACTAGGTTTGGTAAAGGTTTTCTTTGGACGCCCGGTTACGATTGCTTTCTGGCGCATTTTGCGGGTCAGGTCTTTCTCCACAAAGAGTGGCGCACCCGTGAAAGGGTCCATTTCGGTGTAATACATCAAGCTGGCATAAGTGCTAGGCGTGGGGGTGAAGATTTGCACCTGTTCGGGCAGCAGGGCTAATTTTTCGCTGAAGAAGTGCTTGAGGGCTTGCATATCTGCGTCGTTACAGCCCGGGTGCGCGGCAATCAGGTAATAGGTCAGGAATTGCTTTTTGCCAGCTGCCTGGTTGATGGCATCGTAGCGGCGCTTGAACGCCAGTGTCGAATTGATGCTGGGTTTGCCCATTAGCTTGAGTACGCCTGGCTGGGTGTGTTCGGGCGCTAACTTCAGTTGTCCGGAAACGTGGTGCCGCACTAGTTCTTGCAAGTAGGCTTCGCCGTGATTGCCGTCCTCCAAAACCAGGTCGTGCCTGATGCCCGAGCCGATGAAGACTTTACGCACCCCTTCCAACTTCCGCAGTGACTGCAGCAGCTCTGTTTGCGGGGTATGGTTGACGCCTAAGAGCGGGCAAATAGATGGGTAAAGGCAGCGCTTCTCAGGGCAGGCGCCCCTGGTCAACTTAGCAGCACATTCAAAGCCGTACATATTGGCGGTTGGCCCGGAAAGGTCTTGGATGATGCCTTTAAAGCCCGGCCGCTGGGTCATCTCTTGGGCTTCTTTGAGGATGGAATCCTGTGAACGCCAGGTGACTGTCCTGCCCTCGTGCACGGCAATCGCGCAGAAATTGCACTCGCCATAACAGCCGCGGTGGGTGGGAATGCTGAAGCGGATCGTCTCCAGCGCGCGCACCTCGCCTTGGGTGGCGTAGTAAGGATGCACGGCATGTTCAAAATCGAGGCTGTAAACAGCATCCAACTCAGCTTGGGTGAGAATTGGGGCGGGCGGGTTTTGCACCAGGTAACGCTCGGCATGCTGCTGAACCAGGCCTTGGGCTGTGATGGGATCGTTGTTTTTGTAAAAGGTATGGAACATCTCTATGAATGCCAGTTTATCTTTCACAACTTGCTCGTAATCAGGCAGTTCAAGGTAACCCTGGGGCGGAGTTTTGGCAATGTAACTGAGGCCACGCAGCGTGGTGGGGTCTTGGCCTTGATCGAGGGCTTCTGCCAAAGCTAACACGGATAGGTCGGCCATGCCGTAAAGCAGGTAATCGGCTTTGGCATCGAAGAGGACTGCCCGGCGGATGCTATCGGACCAGAAGTCATAATGTGCTACCCGGCGCAGGCTGGCTTCTACACCGCCCAAAACGATAGGCACGGTGGCTTTGAAGTAACGGCGGACCAGGTTGCTGTAGACGATGGTGGCGCGGTTAGGCCGGCGGTTGTTTTCACCGCCCGGGGTGTGGTCATCCTGCCGGCGTGGTTTGCCCAGCGCGGTGGTGTTTGCGACCATCGAATCCATGCAGCCAGCGCTGATGCCCCAAAAGAGGCGCGGCTCGCCCAGGCGGGTGATATCATCAGGGCTGTTGATATCCGGCTGGGCAATAATGCCAACCTTGTAACCGGCTTTCAGCAGCTGCTTGCCAATCAGCGCTACGCCGTTATAGGGGCTGTCAATATAGGTGTCACCAGAAATTAGGATCACATCCAGAGATTGCCAGCCTAACTTAGCCAGTTCTTCGGCAGTGGTTGGGATGAACATAACTTAATCTTACCTTATTTGCTTAAATTCATAGCCATTTGCTTATGCAAGAGCTTAATTCTTTAAAATCCTTATAAAATCTATGGTATCCCTCTAAAAAATCGGCTAAACTGTTAATGTAGAATAAAACAAGGAGATAGAAATGACTAAAAAGATAAATGTGTTTAAATCAAACTTCCGCAAGTTGATCGGATTGGTGGGTTTGGGTGCACTGGCTTATTACCTTTTAGAAAAAGAAAAAATGGGCAACCCAAGTGAGCAACCTGTTTACACCCCTGAATCGATGAATCCTGAAGACATCATCGATGTAGAACCACACCAGGACTAAGCAAGCGAGCCATAGAGACGGGCAAGAAAGCTTTAAGCTCGCCCATTAAATTAATTTTATTCGCCGATAATTTTGATTAAGGCGCGTTTACGACGCCCGCCGTCAAACTCACCGTAAAAGATTTGCTCCCAGGGGCCTAAGTCCAAGCGGCCATTTGTAATCGCAACGACCACTTCGCGCCCCATCACCTGGCGCTTCATATGTGCATCAGCGTTATCTTCACCAGTGCGGTTGTGTTGGTATTGGCTGATGGGAGCGTGCGGTGCCAGCTTCTCCAGCCAGGTTTCGTAGTCATGGTGCAGCCCGGATTCATCATCATTGATGAAGACTGAGGCGGTGATATGCATGGCATTGACCAGCAGCAAGCCTTCTTGGATTCCACTTTCGCGCAGGGCTTCATTGACCTGTGGGGTGATGTTGATGAAAGCGCGGCGGGTGGGGATATTGAACCATAATTCTTTGCGATGACTCTTCATAAAAAGCAATCCTCCATCACGGTCTGACTGCAAGCGACTCTACCATCTGGTCAACGAGGTGCAGCGGGGGAGAAAATTGTTCCAGCGGCAATTCATTCAGGTTGGCTTTTGTTTCATTCAAATAAGCATCCCAGTTGGCAGAAAAGGCCTCCCAATCGGTGACGCTTGCTGCAGCGTCGTAAGGTAAAAGTGGGTGCGCAACCGGCAGGACAAAGCTGACGTAATAAGACCCGTCAGCGGTCAAGCCCTGGTAGGTATAAAGCAGGCGCTGGTTATCCACCGGGTGAACCGCTTGCCCGAACATGGTCAGGTAGCGAATGCCTGAGCCATTTTGGAAATCCAGGTAGGCTGGTTTGACCGTGAAGAACTGGCCGGCGTTCCACATTGGCAGGAAGGGTGCAAACAAGCCCTCCATGTTTTCGCCCAGGTCTGGGCGGTTTTCCAAGATACTGCGCAGGTCGTCAAAGGTGCCGCTGACCCATTCGTTGATAGCCTCGTATTCTGCCACGGGGTAAACGTAAAGAGTCGGTTCATGGTATGCCTGGGCTAGGGCATAGCCTGAGAAATGCACCTGGATGTGGGTTGGGTAAGTATCGCCTAAGGTGCCGTAATTTTCTTTGTCCTGCAGGGGGATGATCTCTCCCGCAGCACTATCCGCAATGACAGGGTCAAAGCTGAAAGAGATACCCTCAAAGGTAATAATTGGCAATTTTTCCGTGGCAGTTACGCTTGGGATACCTGTAGCTGTAGGAGGGCTAGTCGGTGTGGCTGCTATTTCTGTTTGGGTTTGGCGCAGACTGGCTTTGGTCTGCTGCAGGGTGTCCAGTTCGCCTAGGTCGGGCACAACAGGGAAGCCGCAAGCCAGCAAGGCAATACCCATGGATAACCATATCGCAAGCGATCTTATTAATCTTTTAGGTCGCATAAATTGTGGAAGGCTTATTTGTTAATGGATATCGAATTGATCATCTGGTCTAATATATCAATGCGAGGACCAAAACTTGCCAAAGGTTGCGCATTTAATAATTGCAGTGTCTCTGCAAGATAGTTATCCCAATTGTCTTGAAAAGCCATATAATCTTCCATCAAGTAATCGCCATTATCGGGCAGGATCGGGTTGGATATGGGCAGCACCGCACTGATGTAATAATTACCATCATTCGTCAGGCCTTGATAGGTGTAAAAGACATTTGTGTTATCAAGGGGGTACAGCGCTTGGCCAAACATGGTCAGGAAGCGGATGCCATCCCCGTTCTGAAAAGCGACGTAATCTGTTTTTGTATGAAAAATCATGGCAGCATTCCAGATTGGCAGAAAGGGGAAGTAGCCGTCGTATGTGGACAGGTTGCGGTTAGCCAACAAGGTCTCTAATATGAGGAAGTTATCTGCAGCTTGCTGGCTGATATCCAGATAGGCTTGCACCGGGTAAACACGGATGATTGGGTCATGGAAGGTATCTGAAAGGGCATAGCCATTCAATTCAAATTGGTAATGCTCTGGGTAGGTTTCCATGGGCATGTACTCTTCCCCCATGTTTTGGGCGGGGATGATGGCGGGTGAGACACCTGAAGCAATGCTGTCATCAAATGAGAAGCTGATACCCTGGAAGTCGACATCTGGGGTTGGGATGTCTGTTGGTGGCAGGGTTGGCTGCGTAGGCACTTCTTCCTGCGCAGGCGGCGCAGAAGTAGGCGGAAGCACCACAGCTGTTTGGGTTTGCTGCAGGGCAATCGTGGTGAGTTGAATGGCGATGTCCTCTTGTGGGTCGTCATCGGTTGTGATGCCGCATGCTATCGTAGACAATACCAGCAGCACGATAATTACAGAAAATCTAAAGGATTTGATTGAAAAATGGGCCATTGTTTGCTCCTTTACTACGATGATAAGAAAGGGTCACAACTTATACGCCAAGCTGATGATTAATTATATATTAAATACATCAAAAGCTGAAAAATGAATCTAAATTGGTTTTTTCATCATTCAAATAAACCCAATTCAATATAAAATTTTGAATCAGACTTTTCAGCAAAAAATGAAACCATATTTTCAGACGCCAAGGGGTTAAAAGCTGATGCACTGCAGCACAAGTAGTGAGGAATGTGGGTGTATGGCAGCCAGGTTTCAACCCCATCATAACCATACCCCATTTGGTCACCCTTTTTAATGAAATAGAAAGGTTTATCACCCAGGATTTGAAAATTGAAGGCCTCATCATAACCGAATTGCTGGTTGAGGGACTCGCCATCCTTGAATACCTCACCCCAAATGATGAAGGCTGCGTTGGGGTCGTTTGGGTCTTCTTCGACATGCGCCACTTCAAGGAACCAGTGCCCGTCTACCACCAACAGCCCCCTGAAGTTATTAATCGGGCTGATGACGCCTGCCTCAATGGTTAACGCCGGTTCTCCATTGCGGGTTACATCCACCGACACCTGGCTACCCTGGTAGTTTTCTGCCACATCCAATTCGTCTTTTTCCAGGCTAACGGGAAGGGTAAAAATTGGGGCTGGCTTGTCCCGCTCAGCTTCGTTTTTTGCCAGGATTGCCTCACGACTGCCCTGCACAGGCGTAAAAGTGAGACTTTCTCCTTCCCAATCCATCGTTCTAATTGCATGTTCTTCAAAGACTAATCCAGTTGGATGGCCGCATGCTGTTAATAGGAATAACACAAGTAAGAATAGTTTCGGAAAGTCACTATATTTTTTCTGCATGTTTTTTCCTTTTAATTCTATGACGAGGTTGGGTGAGTTATTCTCTAAAACCCATTATAAGACTTAACTTCTTATATATTGGCAATTCAATAAATTCTCATATGGATCAGCTGTAGATGGTCTTAACTTTCTGAAAAAGGGTAACTTCAAGATCAGAATGTCGGATAATTTCCTAGAATTGATATTTGAATAGGCACAAGTAAGGCAGGTTTCAGATAAGGACTGAAGTTTTTTCTGCGAAAAGTAAACTTCCTTCGACTGGCAATTTTCATGAATAGCAATTTGACTGTGATAATCATCAATATAACAATTTCGCGATTTGTTGTTCCAAGTTTACACAAGTAGAATCTAAACGGCGGATAAGTGTTCATTTTTCTTCTGTAAGTATCATAGTCTCAAAAAAGTTGCTGCAAAAAAAAACTATGGTATAAAGAACTCGTGTCAATCAAATAGCCTTTCGGAGTTGTAGAGCCTATGAGCACAGAAGCAATCAGCAGCATTCAAACAGAGGGGCAAAAAAGAAAAACCATAAAGCAGGGCTTAATATACCTGTTACGCAAAGCCATTCTCATTTTTCTGACCATTTTTATTGGTACGTTCATTACCGTACTGGTTGTTAACAGGCCTATCCCAGGCACTTTTGGTCCCCGACCACCACAACTGGATACGCAGGTGCAAACTGCCATTGATAGATCGGTGCGATTATGGGAAATGGACCAGATGAATCAAGCCCACGGATACAGCACGACTGAAAGTGACATGTTCAGGCAGAAGTTGATAGAAGAAAGTGGCATTACCAAACCTTTCCTGGCTAAGCATATTCAATGGACATTCAATGCACTGAGGTTGGATTGGGGACAACTTTTGCTTGGCACCATGCCTCTTTTGCCCTGGCAGTACCAGTTAGCAATGAAGATCGATCTGCACCAGGCAATGCAAGCCAACGTACCCATGACCCTGCTTGCTTTTATGCCCATGACCCTGCTTTTGGTTGGCACTGCTTACCTGCTGATCTTCTTAATCGGTCTGCCTTTAGCGCTGCACACCTCGCAGAGATACAACGGCTTGTTGGACAAGCTGGTCTATTTGTTGGCACCGCTTTCGTCAATTCCCAGCTGGGTAATCGGGATTTTGCTTATTTCACTCTTTGCGATTGAACTGCGTTGGCTTCCGGCCTTTGGCATGACGGATACCATCCCGCCGAAGGATTTTTGGGAATTTGCGCAAACTCTCGGTAAGCATATGATCCTGCCGGTGACATCGATCTTTCTGAGCCTGTTTTTCCAGATGGTTTATTCCTGGCGAACCGTTTTTGTAACTTTTGGTGAAGAGGATTACATTGATCTTGGTAAGGCAATGGGTTTAAAACCACGCAAGCTGCAGAAGAAATACATTCTGAAACCGACCCTGCCTTTTGTCATCACTAATTTTTCACTGCTGTTGATCAGTTTTTGGCAGATGGCGATGGCGCTGGAAGTGATATTTCAGTGGAAGGGCATCGGCTGGCTGTACGTTAATGTTGGACTACCAAATTTCTGGGGAGAGAGCATGTACCCCGGAGAATTAATGATCGCCCTTTCGCTGGTGGTCATGTTTGCTTACCTATTGGGCTTCGTCGTTTTCCTGCTTGATGTGGTGTATGTCATCATCGACCCACGCATTCGCCTGCAGCCCAGTATACCCAGGTTACGAACGCTCCGTTCACGCAGAAAACATTTTAGTAGTCTTTTACCAATCAAAACAGAAATTGACAATGATGCTGACACACAGCCTATCAGGATTAGAAAGGATTTTGACGCTGACACCCGTGAAATTCTCATCAGGCGGGAAGCACCAAAAAGACTACCCTCTCTAAAAGCGCTTCTGGTATCTCTGGGAAGTGGTGTTCGTAAATTTCTTAAGAAAAGTATCCAGTTTATTAAACAGTTATGGCGCTTCCCTACGGGAGTGATTGGCTCTTTGATCATCATTTTATTCTTACTCGGCTCAATTTACGCGGTAACTGCCCTGCCATATAGCGAAATTGGCGGGCAGTGGGGGAGAACAACTCTTACAGGTAAGCCAATGGTGCCAAAGCTGGCCAAGCCAGAGTGGACGAATTTTTTTAGAAAAGAAAAATTATCCTCATCGATTGTGCTTGACAGCCAATCTGACGCAAACCGCACGGTGCAGTCGTTCAGTGACGGTGCGCAACAAATTACTTATGTCTTCAGCTTTGATTTTGATTATAAAGACTTTCCAAGTGAAATCTATCTTTATTTAAATGGTGTTTTTGAGGAAAAGAAACCTTTTGTCGCCTTGAAGTGGCTTACTCCCGATGGCAGGGAGATTAAGCTTAAAAATTTGGCAGCTGAAGACAGCAGCATCTATGATTTTGAGACCAGTATGAACGTGCGGCGGGTGTTAAGTAAAAACCCAAATTTGGAGAAATGGTGGAACTTCACCAAGATTGACACAACACCAACCTACTACCTGCTGTTTGCTGACCCTGAAAAAGATACCCCGCAAGTTGTGCGAGGGCCATACCAACTTCAGCTGGAAGTGACCACCTTTGAAGCAAATAGTGATGTCAATGCTGAACTGGTTTTGCTAGGGCAGGTGTATGGTTTGGCGGGTACAGATTTCTTGCGGCGGGATTTAATTGTGCCGCTGCTGTGGGGCATGCCGTTTGCACTGTTGATCGGGCTGGTAGGCTCCGTGCTAACCACGGTGCTTTCGATGATCCTGGCGGCAGTTAGCGTGTGGTATGGCGGCTGGGTGGATGACCTAGTGCAGCGTATTACTGAAATAAACCTGATTTTGCCGATACTAGCCATAGCCGTACTTGCAGTTGCTTACCTTGGTATCAGTGTGTGGACGATCTTGGTGATCATTACGCTGTTGAATGTTTTTGGCATGCCACTGAAGAGCTTCCGTGCTGCCCTGTTGCAGATCAAGGATGCACCGTACATTGAAGCAGCCCGGGCTTATGGCTCCAGCAGTTGGCGCATCATCCTGCGCTACATGGTCCCTAAAATTATCCCGGTACTTGTACCGCAGCTGATTATCCTCATCCCAGGCTTTGTGTTCCTGGAAGCGACCTTAGGCTTGTTCAATATCACCACCGGGCTGCCTACCTGGGGCACGACTATTTACCAGGGCCTGACCAGAGGTGCCATGTACGGCTCGCGTTACTGGGTGCTGCAACCCTTATTCTTACTGCTGCTGACGGGTTTTGCCTTCGCTTTACTAGGTTTTGCCTTGGAACAGGTCTTAAACCCGCGCTTGAGAGAAAAATAAACCTACCATTACCCTAATAATCGCATATTTCCCGTGTTAAATTGACGGAAATGCCCTTGTCGCTTAAAATATGACTGAGCGGTCATGCACGGCTACTCATAACAAGATGAGAATTCTGAATGCCAAAAAAGACTTACTTTAACCTGCCAGAAGCCAAACGCCAGATCATCGAGGCCGTCGCTATCGACGAGTTTGCGGCTGTGCCTTTTGCCAGTGCCTCTATCTCTGCCATTGTGGCACGTGCTGGTATAGCTAAAGGCTCTTTTTATCAATACTTTGAGGATAAAAAGGACCTTTACTTGCACTTGCTTGACCTATCGATGAAGCAAAAGGTCGCCTTGGTTTCGCAGTTTAAACCCTCAGAGCGCGCATTGGATATGTTTGATTACCTGCGCTGGATGCTGCAGGTCTCGGTTTTGTTTGAAATGCGTTATCCTAAGTTGGCAAAAATTGCCTACCGGGCCTTGGTGGAGGATGTGCCTTTTGCGGATGAAGCCGAGAAACTCGCTCACCGCGGCGGCATGTTTTATTTTAATGACTTCCTGGCACAGGGCATTTTACATGATGACGTGGCTACCTGGGTGGATACAGACATGGCAGCTTTTTTGCTGGGTGCGGTTTACAACCAGTTTGGCCGCTACCTGCTGAAGCGCACTAGCTTAAGCATCGAAGATTTTGCCGATGGCAAGCTGGATATTTTTAAAGACCAAGTGGTACAGGACCTTTTTGATAACCTGATGGATATTATCATGGCAGGCATCGCGCGCGACCCGGAAATCCGCAATCATTATTTCAATAAATAACCGTCTTCTCAAGCTGCTATTGAGCCAATTTTGATTTAAAGCTGTGACAGACTATTAATAATAAAATAAGAATGTGCTATATTAATGATAATAATTTAGCTTATCGGAGGAAAAATGAAGAAACTGCTTATGTTGTCTTTAGTAATGATCCTTTCGCTGGCTGCCTGTGCACCTAAGCCAACCCCCATCCCTGCTGCAGAAGACCAGATGGTGGTTATCCGCGTGGGTACGGGCGACGGCGGCGAGGGACTTACCCCACACCAGACCATCATACAAAATTTCGAGGATGAAAACCCAAAAATCATTGCCCAACTGGAGCCAGTCTCTGGCCGGGATTATTACGCGCGCTTGCTGACCCAACTGGCTGCCAAAGGCGCGCCGGATATTATGCAGGTAGGCGATGATGCCGTGCCCTCCTTTGTTGAAAAAGGCGCTTTTATCCCGCTTTCAGCTACCATGGCTGAGAAAGGTTTTGACCCCAGCATTTACCTGCCGGGGCTGCTGGAGCCTGGCCAGGTGAATGGTGAGCAATACCTGCTGCCCAAGGACTACTCTCCCTTAGCGGTGTATTACAACAAAGCCATTTTTGACGCCGCTGGCGTGGATTACCCCGAAGAGGGTTGGACCTGGGATGACATGCTCGATATTGCCCTGGAGTTGACGCAGGATACGGATGGCGACGGGCGCATTGACATTTGGGGCTTACAGCTGCCTGCCAGCTGGACCACGGGTTTTGAGTACTGGGTGGCTGCTGCAGGTGGAACACTGGTTAGCGCTGATGGCATGACATTTACTGGTTTCATGGACTCCCCAGCAGTAATTAAAGCTGTCCAGTTCTATGCTGACCTGTATAACAAATACCGCGTGTCACCACCACCAGCAGACTTGAACGCTTGGGGTGGTGGGAATACCGAGTTTGCCAATGGCAAAGCGGCCATGTACCTGTTTGGTCGCTGGCCCCAGGCTGGCTTCCTCGAGAATCCTAATATTCAGTTAGGCGTGGTAGCCCCGCCGCAAGACGTTGAGCGGGCTAATGTGCTCTTTTGGGGCGGGTTTGGCATTGCCAGCACCTCTCAATACCCTGCACATGCCTATACTTTCCTGACCTATTACACCGGCGAAGAAGGCGCTAAGGTCTGGAAAGATTGGGCGCTGCCGGCGGTTAAATCCGTGGCGGATGAATCTGGCCTTTCGGCTGACCCGATTGAGGGCGTGTGGATCAACGAATTGAATCACTTGGTGCCTCGGGCATATACCTTTACAAACTATTGGAATGAGACGGCTGACCCCGCTTTGAGAAAAGCCCTGGAGACGGTCATTTTGGATAAGTTTGCCAATGTGGAAGAAGTGATGCAGACCGCAGCCCAGGAAGCGCAAGATGCCATGGAAGCGCTGAAGTAAGAAAGGAAGTTAAATAATAAAATCCCCTCAGTAAGTAATGAGGGGATTTTTTTGGGTGATTAATCGACAGTGAGCGTTTTGCTCAAATTGCGCGGAAAATCGGGGTCGTAGCCACGCGCAACCGCCATGTAATAGGAGAGCAGTTGTAAGGGCAACACGGCCAACAAGGAAGACAGGAAGGGGTTGGAGGGCGGGATGGTGACCAGGTCGGTAGCATTGGCTTTCAAACGCTCATCCATCTGCCCAAAAGCAATTGCCCGCCCACCGCGGCAGGTCACTTCGTTGATGCCGCTGACAATGATCGGTACATCCCTGGGATCGACAGAGAAGAGAATGGGGAAGCCTTCGGTGACCGCTGAGAGTGGTCCGTGTTTAAACTCGGTTGAGAGCATACCCTCACAATGCGCATAGGTAATCTCTTTTAGCTTTAAAGCCCCTTCTAAAGCCATGGGGTAGGTGGTGCCGTAGCCCAGGCTGTAAACATCGTTCCACTGGTTTATACCCGGCACGAGCGCCTGTACCTGTGGATCAGTGACTTTGATGGTCTCTTCCATCAGGTCAGGCAAGCTGGCCAGGTTAATATCTTCGCGTTTCCCCAGCCGGCTGGCCAGGTATAAAAAGGTGATGACCTGGTTGGTGAAAGTTTTGGTAGCGGGCACACTGATCTCGTAACCGCAGGTAAGCGGCAGCCAGGCCGAGGTGGTGCGGGTTAGGGTGGAGCCGATCACATTGGCTAGGGCATAGCAGGTCATGCCGGTTTTTTGGGCTGCTTGCAGGGCGTTGAGCACGTCCTTGGTCTCACCAGACTGGCTGACGAAAATACCCACGTCTTCTTTGCTGAGCGCTGGCAGGTATTGCGGCACAAATTGGGGCGCTAAGACGGGCATGACAGCCTTGCCGGCTAACTGGGCAAAGTAAACTGCGCCAGCCATACAGGCATGGTAACTGGTGCCGCAGCCGATAAAGTAAACATGCCGGGCCGTGCGGATGCTTTCCAGAATTTTAGGCACATCGGGGTTGCTTTCCAAGAGGTGCAGCAGTTCCCGCGCTACCTGGGGCTGTTCGTGGATCTCTTTGAGCATAAAATGGGCATAGCCACCTTTTTGAACAGCATTCATTTCAACCGTTACGTGCTCAGGCTCGCGCTGGATGGGCTTGCCATCTGCAACGGCGTGCAGTTCAACCCGGTCCGAATAGAGCGTCACAATTTCACCATCTTCGAGGCGCAAGACATCGCGGGTGAGCGGCAGGATGGAAGGCATATCCGATGAGACACAGGTGAAGCCATCGCCTATGCCAACGGTCAGGCCAGAGCCTTTTTTGAAGGCATAGAGCTTGTTGTCGTTGATACGGCCGATAACGAAGGAATAATCGCCTTCCAGGTCAGCATATGCTCTACGGATGGCCTCGATGAAGCCATACCCTTTGTCGATGTACCTTTCCACGGCATGCACGCAGGATTCGCCATCGTTTTGCGAGCGCACGGTCATGCCTTCAGCCATAAATTGCGCACGCAGCTCCACGTTGTTGACCACGTTGCCGTTGTGCGCACCGACCAAATCCCCGTCAGAGTCGAGGTGCGGTTGCGAATTGATTTGTGAAGGCTCCCCGAAGGTTGCCCAGCGCAGTTGAGTAATGCCCCGCGAGCCGCGCATTTCGGCAATATTATATTTTTCTGCAACCTCTTGCACACGGCCTGCGTCTTTGCGCAAGTCGATGTCAGCGCCGCTGATGGTTGCCGCGCCGACCGAGTCGTAGCCGCGGTAGGTGAGCCGTTTGGCCGCTTCAATCAAAATCGGTCCTAATTCCTGTTCTTTTTCAGTTACAATGCCAAAAATCCCGCACATACTTATCCTTTACTTTGTTGATTTTCATGGTTTAGCCAGCCTTTTTGAAGGCACAGCGACAATTAGTTTATCATATTCTAGGGCAAGGAACAGGAGAAGGAAGCTAGGATTTAAATAATTTTCAATACAAGAGATTGGTAGATTTAATTCTTTTAGAGTCTGGTTTATCAGCTTAAATTATATTGAGAATTTTGCGTATAATTAATAAGTCCTAAGTTTCATTTAAGACTTATCATTAACATTGTTAGTAGATTAGTCATATAAGGTCCACATTCGGGAAAGGAGCTTTCAAGCAATGCATTCACCAGCTTCGTATCCAAATCCATCCCAGCTAGTTAAGAAGCAACCCAAGAAGATCGTGTTAATCTTAATACTCGTCATCATGGTAATGTGCATTATCAGCACTGTTGCTTTCCTGGTTTTTAGCTATCGAGAATTTCAACGCAGCCCAAAACTTGTGGAAGGGGCAAAGGTGCGCTCAGGAGCACCCACGCTTTATTCGCTTTCTGCAGAGCAAAGTGAAGTGATCAACCGATTAGGACAGCCAGACTCCTTTAGCATTATGTTTTACCGGGAAGAGTTTGACCCAAGTTATGATGGCGAGGTACGCGATGAAGTGTGGCGTTATTATAAAGAGGGTATTGCCTATACATTTTATAATGGGGCCTTGACCTACGAAGAGCCAATCAGCAGTCCGCAAACCAGCTGGATTGTGCCGGTCTACACGCCAGCCCAGTTTACTGCTAATGCCAGCCTGACAACAATCTTGGCGACAACAGGTATTAGGGATTATTTTGAACTGCCTTTGGAGGATGAACTTATCGATGGCGGAACGCTTTATTACGCGCCTGGGTTGACCTTTGGCTTGGCAAATGATCAACTAATCTATGTGGAGACGATCAGTATGACTGAAAGTATGGGTGATAATAATGAATAAGCAATCTAAAATCATTAGCTTAACAATTGTCCTAGTAATCTTCTTGACCGTTCTTGCTTGCGGGTTACCTTCAGCAAACAGCTCTGCATCAACTAGCTTTGATAACGCCCACCTGATGATGATTTCATCACGGGGATTGCTTGATTTATATACCCCAATTGTGCCTGAAGGCTCTGGTCAGGTGTTACCCAGTATTAGGCTGATAACCTATGAAACCAGTATGCAATTGTTATCTACGTTAGAAGAAATGAACCAGCAAAAAGCGCTGGCAGCAGAATACCAGCGCTTGGCTGCGGCTGCAGAACGGAGTGGGCACCAAGTATTGCAAGAGACCTTCAACCGTAAGGCGCAAGCCTGCCTGGAACGCGCGCAGCAACTCGAACAAAAACGGGCTGATTGGCGCCGCAACCGCAGGTTTGTTGTTGTTATACGCCGGGGTGCCAGGGCTTTTGGCCAGGC
Source organism: Anaerolineaceae bacterium (assembly GCA_040768105.1). GTDB lineage: Bacteria > Chloroflexota > Anaerolineae > Anaerolineales > Anaerolineaceae > JAXGNE01. Next base: position 124,917 of record JAXGNE010000013.1, on the reverse strand, counting down.
GATTCGAGAGGTGTTAAATTTTGCAGCTGAAATTGCGATTGATAGGCTTGAATCGCGCATCGAATTTTATGTCAATGAAATCAGGGCTTTTTTGGCTAACCCAATCCGGTATGGATTTGACCTTGCCCTAAACCGCCAGTTAGATATTATTAAAAACCAATTCATTGATCGGCTTGGCCCTTTCTTTGGCCAACGCGCCTATGAATTGTTAAATATCAACCAAGAAGCTTGGAACTTGGAAGGTCAGATCTTCAATAAGCCAACCAAAGCATCAACGAAACCGACTGAGCAGTCAACTCAGCCTACCTTGCAATCAATCCAACCAACCACACAATCAATCCAACCCACCAAGCAGTCAGTCCAACCAACCAAACAGTCAATTACAACGACGGTTCCTACAATAACACCGACCCCGATTATTTTTACGGGTAGTTGGCATAGCCAGACAGCTTGCCCTGATAACGAGGAGGAACCATATCGCTGGGGGATTTCACTCACTGAAGCGCAAGACGGCAGCGTGACCGGGACGATTTACTTTCATGGCTGCCCGGGTGGTGGCGCGGTGAATTACAGCCTTTCTGGCGTGCATGTGCCAGGGGAGGTAACGCTAACCCTTCAAGGCATTAGAACCGGTGGCAGATATATTCTTTATGCAAGTTCGCCAACGACGCAAGAGTTCATTATTAGGTTTAACGAGCCCCCAGAACCAAACTTCGCGCCTTAAACGCTAGATGAAGCTTTACTGGTTATGTTATACTGCTCTGAAAACAATGAAAAGGTGATGAAACATGATTGAAACGGTTTTTACACTCAGCCAGGCAAGCGAAAGAACTGTAGAAAAGGTAGTGCAGGACGATAACCTGGATTACATCCACATGATCTTTAATAAGGGTGAAGGGTTGCCTGAGCATTACTCCAACTCCAATGTTTATATGACGGTTGTACAGGGTACACTATCAATTGGGTTGGATGAGCAGGAAGACCATGACTACCAGGCGCCAACGCTGCTTAAAATCCCCTATCGCATCAAGATGAATGTGCGAAATTTGCATGATGACTTGCTGGAGTTGATTGTGGTCAAGGCGCCAGCGCCTAAAAACTACCCTAAAGAATAAAACAATCGCTACTATAAGTAATAAGAAACTAGGTACAACCTTACCTGGTTTTTTTATTAATCAAGTCAACTCTGCGTATATAATTAAGTACTGCGTGGCGTGTATGATTAAAAAAGCAAACCCGACTTACAACCGACGAAATACCATTGCCTTCTATCTGAGCATTTCTCCCTGGCTGATCGGTTTCTTACTCTTTGCCCTGTTGCCCATGGGAATATCTCTTGCGGTGTCCTTTACGAATTGGGACCTGATCGGTTCGCCAGGCTGGGTTGGTTTGAATAATTATCAGCGCCTCCTGAATGACCCAACTTTCCTCAAATCAATTAAAGTGACCTTCACTTACACCTTCCTGTATGTACCGCTGGACTTACTCGGTGGGCTGATGTTGGCCTTATTGGTGCGTCCCAAGCTGCCTGGCATCGGGGTTTTTCGCTCAATATACTACCTACCGGTGATTTTCTCGGGGGTGACCTTCGTGGTGGTATGGATGTGGATGCTCAACCCAGAGGGCGGCCTGGTCAACCTGGCTTTGGCATCGATTGGCGTGCAGGGTCCGCGCTGGCTGCTGGACCCCAACTGGGCGCTGCCTGCCCTGTTGTTGATGTCTTTTTGGGGCTGGGGGCGCTCGATGGTGCTGTTTTTGGGTGCGCTGCAGGCCATACCGCAGGAAATTTACGAAGCTGCGCAGGTGGATGGGGCTGGCAAGCTAAGGCAATTCTTTCGTATTACCCTGCCATTGATCACGCCGATGTTGTTTTTTAACCTTGTGCTGTCCATCATAGCTACTTTCCAGACTTTCACCTCGGCCTTTGTGGCCACCAATGGCGGACCGCTGGATGCCACGCTATTCCTGGTGTTATATATTTACCGACAAGCTTTTGAGTACTTCAATATGGGCTATGCCTCTGCTTTGGCCTGGATCTTACTGCTAATCGTTTTAGTCTTTACGCTATTGGTGGTACGCAGCCAGCGTTTTTGGGTTTTTTACCTGGGCGAGGAAGTGCATGGATAACTGGAAAATTATTGCTAAAAACCTGCCGCGATATATCCTGTTGATATTGGTTGGTGTGCTATTCATCGCACCCGTGTTCTGGATGGTTTCCTCAGCCTTGAAACCAGATTATGAAATCTTTGCATTCCCGATTAAGTGGCTGCCAACCGAACCGCAGTGGCAAAACTTCAAAGAGGCGCTGACGCAGCAGCCATTTGGGCGTTTTGCAATTAACACGCTCATTATCGCAATTAGCACCATCATTGGGCACTTACTATCATGCTCTATTGTTGCTTATGGCTTTGCGCGTTTCAAAGCGCCTGGCAGTGGCTTTTTCTTTGTGCTGATGCTATCGACACTAATGCTGCCTTACCCGGTAATCATGGTGCCGCTGTATATCATCTTTTCCCGCTTAGGTTGGGTGAATAGCTTTGCGCCATTAATCCTGCCGGCGTTTTTTGGCAATGCTTTTTATATTTTCCTGTTGAGGCAGACTTTCAGACAAATTCCTACAGACCTTGAAGATGCAGCCCTGATGGACGGGGCGACCACACTGCAGACCCTGTGGCATATTATCCTGCCGCTAGCCAAGCCAGCCCTGGCAACGGTGGCGATTTTTACATTCCAAGCTGCCTGGAATGACTTTTTGGGACCCTTGATTTTCTTGCATGACCAGCAAAAATACACCATCATGCTGGGCCTCAGTTTTTTCCGCGGTGCTTACACCGTGAACTGGGCTCACCTGATGGCAGCTTCTATCGTGGTTTCGTTGCCTGTAATTTTGGTGTATGTACTGGCGCAACGCCAATTTATCCAGGGAATTGCCTTTACCGGTAAAAAAGGTTAGGCTAATTCGTAATCGTCACCCAAGCAGGTACCTACCTGGTGGGCACTGATAATCCAGGAGTGATCTAAGGGGATGGGTTTGGTTCGACCAGCTACATCTTCCAAAGGCACGCTGCCAATCTCTCCCTTGCAGAAGCAAACCATGCGCCCAAACTGTCCTTCGCTAATCATGCGTACGCTCATTTCAGCCAATTGGCTGGCAAATAGGCGGTCTGCTGCAGAGGGCGTGCCGCCACGCACCAAAGAGCCCAGGATAGTGATGCGGGTAGTGAGTTTGGTTGCATCTTCAAGCTTGCTTGAAAGCAGCAAGGTTTGGTTGGCGTATTGTTTCTTTATGCGGTCTAACTGCGCTTCCACTTCTGCGCGTTCCTCACCAGAGCGTAATTTTTCATTCATCCTGCGCGAACGCTCTATAAAGGCATTCAATTCTTTTGACCGCGCGTTTTCTGCGACGGCGACAAGTGAGAAGTTCTTTCCGCTGCGGTTACGTTTGAGGATCGCTTCGGTAATCTTGGCCGTGTCATAGGGGATTTCTGGGATGAGGATCACATCCGCTCCGGCAGCCATACCAGCGCCTAGGGTGAGCCAACCGGAATTAGCGCCTAAAAGCTCCACAATCATGATGCGATGCAGGGCATTGGCAGTGCTGTGCAGGCGATCTATGGCCTCCGTGGCGATTTCGCGGGCTGTGTCAAAGCCAATGGTCTGATCCGTACCGGGCACGTCATTGTCCGCTGCTTTAGGAATGGTGATGATATTCAAGCCAGCTTGCTTAAGAATAAGGCCGACGCTTTGGCTTTCTTTGCCCCCAATACACACCAGGGCATCTAAGTTGTTGGCATGGTAGGTGTTGATGGCATCCTGGGTGCGGTCTACCGGTTCAAAATTTTCCATCATACTGTTTGGTACCGCACGGCTGGTGCCCAAAATAGTCCCGCCTAGGGTTAGGATGCCTGAAAGTGCAGAACCGTTTAAATTCATGGTGTTATTCTTAACTAAGCCCTCGAATCCATCCCTGAAACCGATAACCTGCATGTCATAGGTTGATGTTGCTGCTTTACCAAAGCCACGGATGGCTGCGTTTATGCCAGGGCAGTCGCTGCCTGCAGTCAGAAGACCTACTTTTTTAGTCATGATTGTTTCTCCATCTATTCTTTTTCCTTAAAGCAATTATAGCCGACAAAGGCAGGCTATTTAACGGGTCATTTCCTCATAACGTGCGTGCTTTTCGGCATGCATCTGCAAGATCTTTTGCTTCACCTCGGCTAGGTATTTGCCTTTTAGAGGATACCAAACCAAGATGATTGCGCCAATAAGCAGGGCGATGCCTGGAATCAGCCCGACAATAGCGCGAATACCAAACAAGGCAGAGCTAGGCTGATTGAGGAATATCTGGCCATTATTGGACTCGCGTGTGATGAAACCAGAGCGCTCTAAGACAAAGGGCATGAGTGCGATGGCTATCGATTGGGCTGGTTTGGTAAGCAAGGCATTGGCACCATAGTAAGCCCCCTCACGCCGAACACCTGTGCGTACCTCGTCCTCATCGATTACTTGCCCTAGGAGCAGGTAGGTTAGGGTCTGCGTGCCAGAGAGCCCAAAGCCAGCCAGGGCAATCCCCAGGGGGATAAGCAAAACGGGAAAGACTGCCATTCCACACAGCCCTAAACCGGATATGACCAAGTAAATTTGTTGGGAGAGCACCACACCTAGGTGCTTGACAGCCAGGTGCGTCAGTGGCACACACACAGCCAAAGGAATGAATAAGTAAGCCATCAATACGATGGCGCTGGATTTAGTGACGTAATCTGCCAGGTAGAAGATTGCCCCGGTGGACATAGAGAGCATCAGGGTGCCCATGAAATTCATTGCGACAAAGTATAGGAAGGATTTGCTGGTGAGCGTGTATTTCAATGATTGCACCAGGCTGAGCGGGGTATCTACGATGGCAAATTCTTTGCGTTCTTTGACCTTGAGGGTGGTTAAGATAATCAGGAAAGCGCCAATCACCCCAACTGCCACCATAGAAAGCTGCAGGCTAAGCAGGGAAGTATCCATACTGCCGGCTTTGGGGCGGAAAAAGTCCGGGATAACGAAGCCTAAAAGCGTGCCCACCAGGCCGAAAAGCGTGGAGGAGATGGTCAGTTGGGTGCGCTCCAGGTCCGATTCGCTGATCTCAGGCATCAGGGCGCCATGCACCAAGCCGATAATCGTGTAGCAGGTGTCGTAGAGCAGCATGGTCACCAGCATCCAGATGAACTTGGTAATTTGGCTGGCATCTGGTGGGGCTAACCAGACCAGGACGAAGGTTAGCCCTAGGAAGGGGGCAGTAAAGCGCAAGTAAGGGATGCGCCTGCCCAGGCGGGAATGCGTCTTATCGGTGATATGACCGAATAGCGGGTCATTGATAGCATTCCAAATGGCATATAGCAAGGAAGCAATGCCGATCCAACGTGCAGAAACGCCTAAGTAATCTTGGTAAAAGATTGGTAGCAAGGCTGCGTATATACCAGAGATGGTTGAAGCCCCCAAAGAAGCCAAGCCATAAAATAATTTTGTGCTGAAATTGAGTTGGACGCCCTGCGCAGAAGATTGTGTGGTCATAGCCGCCTTCCTTTGGCAAGATGAGATGAGGATGTTATGCTCTTTATTTTACTTGAGAAAAAGCAGTCTGTGTTTGAAATCTCTCAATTTTCAATTGAATTGGCAAATCAAAGGGGAGAGGTGGTTTTGAGTTTGGGTTTTTAGCTGATTGGAATATGAATAGTGAGTTTATAATTAATCATGCTTGATTCCTGGAGGTTAAGATGATCCAAAATGCCAAAATTGCAGTAATTGGGCCAGGTGTGATGGGCAAAGCTATCATTGCCAGCCTGGTTGAAAAAGCCCAAGTTGATCCGCAGCACATTCGCGTAGGCGGGCCAAACCCAGAGAGGTTAGCCTTACTGGCGGAGACTTACCAGGTATTGGTTTACGCCGATAATGGCCAGGCTGTGCAAGATGCCGAGGTGGTGATTTTGGCAGTCAAGCCACAGCGCTTGATCCAGGCGGCTAAATCTATCAAGCCTATGCTGCCAGCGGATGCCCTGGTTATTTCTATCGTAGCCGGTGTTTCAACCGCTACCCTTATGGAGCAACTCGGCACACCTTACGTCGTGCGGGCGATGCCTAATACCAGCTCCCAAATTGGCATGGGCATGACCGTGTGGATGAAGACCGCCCAGGTGGACGAGAGCATGAAAGCCCTGGCAACACAAGTTATTCAAACATTAGGGGATGAAGTCTATGTTGAAGATGAAACTTACCTGGATATGGCAACTGCGCTTTCGGGCACAGGCCCAGCTTATGTGTTCCTGTTCATGGAAGCCATGATTGACGCCGGGGTGCATATGGGCTTCCCACGCCGGATTGCGGAGCAGTTGGTTGTGCAAACCCTGCGCGGCAGCACCGAGTTTTACGCTGTCAACCATGCCCATCCTGCTAGGCTGCGCAATGATGTGACCTCTCCGGGCGGCACTTCGGCAGAGGCGCTTTACTACCTGGAGAAGGCTGGCTTCCGCACAGCCATCTCCCGGGCAATCTGGGCTGCTTACCAGCGCTCCAAGGAGCTGGGTGAGGGCAGGCTGAAGGGAAAGCTTGAAGAATGAAGAAAGTAACTAGTACGTAATCTTTATTACTTCTGACATGTATTAGCTTTCTTCCCTCTTATGAATTTCATTATCAATCGAAGTGGTTTGGTAAGCCGCCAACTTTTACTATTGCTATAATAAGCATCTAGCTTTTTAAGGGTTTCATTAACCTCAACAGAAAATATATCATGTTGGGCAGACAATTCAATAAATTTCTTGTGATTAAATTTTTGGTAAATTTCTAAATTTTTAGCTCGTTGGGGGTCGTTGAGGGCTTCAAACAAAAGATTCAATCCGAATAATTTATGAACCATAAATTGACCTGAATCTGTCGCAAGTTTACCTAATGCGTAAAGATAGTCGGGATTGTCTTCAGAAATATACTGCTTTGCCTCTGGAAAGATCTTATTAAACTCATCAAGGCTGGCAATGGATTTGTAGTGGTTTAGGGCTTGTAAAAACTCGAATTGACCTCTAATTCGATTTCTGGGTAAATTACCACTTGTGAAATTTTCATTACTTTGAACCCGGTATTGGATTAACTTTTCGCTCATGACATGGATTTCGTATGCCATGCATACTCGGATCCACATATCAAAATCAGGAATTTGGGCAAGCCCAATACGATAACCTCCACACTTGTCATAACATGCTTTTCTAATCAGAATGCTAGGATGGCATAATGCATTTCCATGATAAAAAAAGTGATTCAGCCATTCAAATCGATTACGGTTTGGTTGATCAAATATGGAATAAAAAAAGTGGGTCTTGTCAGTAAGAGGGCGTCCCTTTTCATCGATAATGTATGCATTAGTAAATACGGCAGCATAGTCAGGATTTGAGTCAAGGAAGTCTATTTGTTTTTGCAGCTTATCATGTTCCCAGATATTATCAGAATGTTGAACAGCAAAATACTCTCCACTTGCCATTTCAAAAACAATTTTGTTCATCCAGTGCTTGCTATTTAGATTAGTATGATTTTGGTAAGCCTTAATGCGAGGGTCTTTATAATTTTGGATGATCTGCCAAGATTCATCAGTTGAGGCGTCATCTATGATGAAAAGCTCAAAGTCTGTAAATGATTGGTTCAGGACACTTTCAATAGCTAAAGCCAAATACTTGGCATAATTGTAAGATGACATAAAAATGGATATTCTTGGCATTTATGTTGTCCTTGACATTGTAGTGTCTAATTATTAATAATGGAAAGTTTGTAAGAAAACATGATTAATACAACAAAGCCAAATTAAAAATCTTGAATCTTTGATCCGATTTAGGAATGATAATATCCTCTAGATATATCTTTTCATCTTTTGAAATATCCCGGCGTAATCTTAAATCTTCTGCTAAGCAGATGGGCAATCCTGGGTGGGTTACATTGTCTGCACGATTTTCAATCAACCCGTAAGCAGCATAGCCACCAATGCCATCTAATAGTTCATCTTTCTTTAAGTCTTTCTTTGCGTAAGCGTAGACGTTAGTAACTAATCCATAATCTGGTTTTAGTAAAGCCCATCCATCCAAATAGGCTTCAGCAATGCAGGCCATTGTTTCAAAATGACCTAAATGATAAGGGCGATGGAAAACATAAAAAGGTCCAGGCCCGAGGCGAGATGGATACCAGCCGAGAGTGCTCATCTGGTGTGGATGGTCGTTATAGCCAATTACAAAAACTCCTCCTGGGGGATAAGCTCCCAGTACATAATCTACTATTGGTGTGTCCCTATTCCAAAGTGAGTGAAAATCAAAATGTTGAAAAACATCATATATGTCTTTCACAATAGGACCATACATACCGGGAACTAATGTAGCTCCACCTATCGCGTTTGCAATCAACGCCATTTCAATACACAATTTTGTCCCATCTGTGTATGATGTGCACATTTTGTAATCCATAAAACGTTTGTCAGCTTCTGGGATAATGGATGTCGGGTTACTATAACGATCCAGATAGCCTTTCATATTTCCAGCCATGACTATTTTGAATCCCCAAAGCTCAAGCTCGTTGATTAGGCGCTTCAGTACAGTATGTTGATCCCCATCAGCGCTTGTGTAAACGACACTATTCCGTTTGGCTTCTGCCAGGAGGTACGGACCAAATATCAGATCTGCCTCTGAATTCATCATGATGATGTGCTTATGGTGATTGATGGCAGTCAATGCGAACTGAAGCCCGTTGATGATTGAACTGGTCGAGTCCACAACCACATCAACAAAATCACATTTAGAAATCAAAGTTCCATCGGAACAAATGGCTATTTTCCCTTGTTGAATGCTGCACTGCATTTCAGCTATGTTTTCGACAATTGAATAATCTTTCCCTAATTTTTGTGCCCAGGAGGTCGCATTCTCTAGATTGATGTCTGCTATTGCAACACACTGAATGCCAGGTGTGATATTGGCTTGATGGACAATCCCCTTTCCTATGTTTCCTACGCCAATTATGCCTACTCTGATTTCTTTCTGCAGTGTTTTTAGTCGTGATAGTATATCTGTCATTTAGGCCTGATTTCTATTTTTAAAGAAAATTAATTTTTGCTCGTAATAACAACCAAAAGAGAAATTGCTTAAAAACAATTTTACTACACGGAAGTTGTTACTGTGTTTTTTTACTGTAAATCGATAATTTAATTGATTATTTCTACTTACCTTCTATCTCTGTGTCTTTGTGAGTATAATTACTAGTTGCGTTTTGAATAATTAGAACAAATGGCGCAATTATTCATAGGAAATATTATGGCAAGAGAAAACCTGCGTGTGATTGGCGCACGCGAACATAATTTAAAAAATATCACTGTTGAAATCCCGCGCGACAAGTTGGTAGTAATCACGGGGTTATCCGGTTCGGGCAAGTCTTCGTTAGCGTTTGACACCATCTTTGCTGAGGGCCAGCGCCGCTATGTGGAATCCCTGTCGGCTTATGCCAGGCAATTCCTGGGACAGATGGATAAACCCGATGTAGATGCAATAGAGGGTCTCTCACCGGCAGTATCGATTGACCAGAAGGGCACCTCGCATAACCCTCGTTCAACGGTAGGAACGGTAACCGAAATTTATGATTACCTGCGTTTGTTATATGCACGGGTAGGTATTCCGCACTGCCCTGAGTGTGGGCGGGTGGTGCAGCGCCAATCTGCACAGGAGATCGTGGATACGATTGATTCCTTTGCTCCTGGCAGCCGTTTGCTGATCCTTGCCCCAATCATCCGCGACCGAAAAGGCACCTACCAAGCAGTTTTTGAAGAAGTGCGCAAATCTGGTTTTGTGCGTGTACGCTTGGATGGCGAAGTCAAATCCCTGGAAGAGGAATTTGAACTGGACCGTTACAAGAAGCACACCATTGAAGCAGTAGTAGACCGGGTTGTGCTTACCCCGCCAGAAGACGAGCAAGCTAAAACCGCTGCCCGAAGCCGGCTGACCGATTCGATCGAGACAGCGCTTAAATTTGGGGATGGGTATGTAACCGTGCAAAACCTGAGCCTTGACCCGCCCGAAGATATCCAGTTCTCCGAGCAGTTAGCTTGCCCGGAACATGGTTCGATGCTGGTTGAAATAGAGCCGCGTACCTTCTCGTTTAATACACCGCACGGTGCCTGCCCTGTTTGCCAGGGACTAGGCACCCGCCAGGAAATTGACCCCGCTCTCTTAATTCCAGATCCCTCGCTTTCTCTGCGGGATGGGGCAATTGCAGCGATGGAGTGGGCTGGACCTAAGGAAGATGGCGGTTATTACTGGCAAATGATTGAAGCTGTTGCCAAACATTATGCCATCAACTTGGATGGGCCAGTTAGCCAGATAAGTGAAGAAAAACTACACCATATTCTCTATGGTACCAAAGGCAAAGAGTTGACGGTGGAATTCATCGGCCGCAATGGACGCCGAAGCTCTTTCCAAGCCTCGTTTGAAGGTGTGATTGGCAACTTGGAACGGCGTTACAGAGAGACCCAGTCTGAATACGTGCGCAATAACATAGCAGAATTCATGGGCAATAAACCTTGCCCAGCTTGTGGGGGTCGGCGCCTCCGGCGGGAAGCAATGGCAGTAACCGTTGATGATAAAAACATCATTGACGTCACCGAGTGGCCAGTCATTCGTACCCTGGAATGGATTAAACGCCTTGAAGGCCAGGATACAACACCCTTCAACCCGCGTGAAGTAGCCATTGCTGAGCGAATCTTGCGAGAGATAAAAGCACGCCTTGGTTTCTTGGTGGATGTTGGCTTGGATTACCTGACCTTACAGCGCTCTGCCGGCTCGCTATCGGGCGGCGAGGCGCAGCGCATCCGCTTGGCAACCCAGGTAGGATCACGGTTGATGGGTGTTTTATATGTATTAGACGAACCTTCGATTGGCTTACATCCGCGTGATAATAAGCGCCTCCTGACCACCCTGGAAGGCTTGCGCGACCTGGGCAACACGGTTTTAGTCGTCGAACATGATGAGGAAACCATTCGCACTGCGGATTGGGTGGTGGACCTCGGACCTGGTGCTGGGGAACATGGCGGCGTGGTGGTGGCTGAAGGTACTGCCCAACAAATCATGGACAACCCAAACTCCCTTACAGGGGATTATCTTTCTGGGCGCAAGTACGTGCCCATGCCAGAGGCGCGGCGTGCGGGGAGCGGAAATATATTACGCGTCGTCAGCGCTGCTGAAAACAATTTAAAAAACCTTACCGTTGACATTCCATTAGGTAAGTTTGTTTGTATCACAGGGGTATCTGGGTCAGGTAAATCAAGCTTGTTAGTGGAGGTTCTGTACAATACCTTAGCCCGTCAGCTGCACGGTGCACACACGCAACCCGGTGCGCATGAACGCATAGAAGGCGTGGAGCATATTGATAAGATCATCAATATTGACCAGTCCCCAATCGGGCGCACGCCCCGCTCTAACCCGGCTACTTACACAGGGGTATTTGACGATATCCGCGACTTGTTTGCTGAGCTGCCGGATTCAAAGATGCGCGGTTATAAGAAGGGGCGCTTCTCTTTCAATGTTAAAGGTGGGCGCTGTGAGGTCTGCCAGGGGCAAGGGCAGCTGCGTATTGAAATGCAATTCCTACCAGATGTGTATGTGCCCTGTGATGTCTGCCACGGCACACGCTACAACCGCGAAACCCTGCAAGTGCGCTTCAAGGACAAGAGCATCTCTGATGTCCTGAATATGACGATTGATACTGCGATGGAATTCTTCTCTGCCTTTCCAAAAATTGTGCGGCGGCTTGAAACCCTGCAGGCGGTGGGTTTGGGGTACATTCAAATCGGCCAGTCAGGCACAACGCTCTCTGGCGGTGAGGCACAGCGCATCAAACTTTCAAAGGAATTATCCAGACGCGCCACGGGCAACACGCTGTATGTACTGGATGAGCCATCGGTGGGTTTGCATGCTGCAGATGTGCATCGGTTGATTGACGTGTTGCAATCCCTGGTCGATGCGGGCAATACGGTGTTAATTATTGAGCATAACCTTGATATCATCAAGGTCTCCGATTGGATTATTGACCTCGGCCCCGAAGGCGGGGACCGGGGCGGTGAGTTGGTCGGTGAGGGCACACCAGAACAACTCTGCCATGTGGATGGCTCTTATACAGGGCAGTATATGAAGCAGTTCTTGGACTGTTACAAGGATAAGGTAAAAAGGAATTAACTACCCTGGATGAACAATTGACTAAGTTGACAAGATTCGCAGATATGGATTAAATGGGTTAAAATAAATGTAATTACCGACATATTTGGGGGCAGCTTTAGGCTGATTTAGATATGAAAGGAACCAATTATGGCTAAAAAGAATGCACAGAGTGTGATTTCTTCTTATCGCAAGAAACAAAAAACTGGATCGAGGTTGGTTGCTATCCTAGCGATTTTGTTGATCTTGGCTGGTATCGCGCTGGTTGTTGTTTGGGCAGTTGGGCGTGCGGGCAGCGGGGGCGGGTTGAAGCTTTTTTCAACCAAGACGCCAACGCCAACTGAGACCCCGACACCAACACCGGTGACGCCAACGGCTACAGCTACCAATACCCCGACAATCACCAATACGCCCACCGTCACGGCAACCCCAACAGCTTCTGCACCATTTGAGTACGTGGTACAGGAAGATGATAACTGCACTAGTATCAGTGAGCAATTCGAGGTCGATATCGAGGTGCTGCTTTACTTGAATAATTTAGACAGCAGCTGCCTGATCCGTGTGGGAGATACCATTCTCATCCCTGCGCCAGACCAGGAATTGCCAACAGCTACCCCGATTCCTCCTGACTTGCGACCTGGAACGATTGTTGATCACAAGGTACGCTCCGGTGATAATCTATACAATATTGCCCTGCTTTATAATTCAACCATAGAGCGGATCATAGAAGAAACCAACCGCTACCGCCGTACCAATGAGTTGCCTGAAATTGAAGACAACAACGACTTGTTTGTTGGCGACTTGCTCAAAGTGCCAGTCAATATTGTCACGCCAGTGCCAACGGCAACAGCAACGCGTACAATGACACCTTCACCGACGCCGTAACAAACACAATTCCATTTATAAAAACTGCCCGCGAGGGCAGTTTTTAATTAAAGCAAATCATTTTCAAGAAAGACACTATTACCTAAAGTAACCAGCCCTTTTCAAAGGCATCTGCGCTCAAGGTTAATACCAGTTGCCACAATGCCTCAGACCCATCAGCAACGATCTGATTGATTTCCAGGATGCGTGCCCTGCTGACCTTGTTTTCCAGCCAGCTTTTCCCGCCGCTTTCATAATTTGCTAGCATGGGCATAAAGCGATCGATTGCTTTTGCAAATTTTGCTTCAGGGGTTTCTCTTTCCTCAAACTCCAGCCAGAGCTGCAAGTACTGATCGCCTTCTTCACCAGGCAGCATGCTAAAAATATTGTGAGCTGCTGCCAGTTCACGTTCTGCCTGGCCTACCTCAGCAGCGGTGTCGTAGAGGTAGGTGTCCCCAGCTTCAATCTCGACAACATCGTGGATCAACAGCATGCGTACGACTTTGTTGATATCAATAGCTTCATTGGCAAATTCCTGTAGCAACAAGGCACTCAAAGCTGCATGCCAGGAATGTTCAGCAGTATTTTCAGAGCGGGATCCATCGAGCAAGTAATTCCTGCGGATAACCTGCTTGAGCTTATCCAATTCTTTGACCAGGTTAAGGGTTGCCTCCAGCTTACTCGCTTGGTTCATTGTCACCTTGTTCACTTAATTCAGGGATGAGGTTATATGCCCTAATCATATGAATATCGTGTTCTAAGAAGTAGTTAAGCAGGATGCGCAGCAGCACAATGGCGAATAAGATGATAATATCCCGCGAACTGGGCGAAACCGCTAACCTAAGGATGTCGCTTGCGACGGCAAATTCCAAACCCAGGCTGAGCTTATGTCCAAACCGGAGCCGAATGCTTTCAGAAATTTTAATTTGGGTCGTTAGGGAGCGATCGAAAAGACGGCGGATGTAGGCGATCAGGGCGTGTATCGCTGCTGTACCGATTACAAAAACAGCTGCCATTTCACATGCAATCACCACGTAACCTACAATTGTTTCGACCACCTTCTCTTCAGGCACGAGTGGAGAAAATTCATCGACAGGGTTATCAACCAGCAAATTGAGGATCAAGACTAACCCAACGATTAGTATGGTTGGTAAGAAATATTCGCTTATTTGCTCAAGCCATTCACTCTTGCGCGGTCGATTTTCCATTTTGTAACCTCCTTAAGTTCGAATAGTATTAGAGTGGATTTATTATGACCAAACGGCCGTTATCGATGGCAGATTGGTAAAGCGCATCAATTATGATCATATCAGCAATGCTGTTACTTAATGGGTAGCGTGGTTTATCTTTACCATGCACAAGCCGGGCAAAGTGATCAAGCATGTCGCGGTACTCATCGCTTTTCTTGAACCCGATATATTTTTGTTCGTCTGATGTAGTAAGGATAGCCTGGTAGCGCTTGCCAGAGGACTTGAAAGGCATTTCAATATCTAAGGAGGCCTTGGTGCCTGCTATATGGCAGTGTTGACGAGAGAAGGCGTTGAAGCCCGCTTCAAATTGGGCGTAAAGGTTGCCACCAAAGTCCAGCGTGCCAGCCATTTGCAGGTCCACGCCAGTGGCACCTTCACCATATAAGGCTTGCACAGCACGCGGCTCCTTGCCGCTGAGGATGCGGCTGATATCGACGCAGTAACAACCCACATCCATCAATGCCCCACCGCCCAGGTCTGGCGCTAAGCGGATGTTATCCGGGTTGGTTAGGTTGAAGGTGAAAGCGCTGTGGATGAAGCGCAATTCGCCAAGTTCACCCTTTTGGATCAGGCCTAAGATTTTATCCATACGGGGGTGATAGCGGTACATATAAGCTTCCATCAACACTAACTTACTTTCCTCCGCAAGGCTTACCATCTGCCTGGCTTGCTCAGCATTTAGTGCCATGGGTTTCTCACATAAGACATGTTTGCCAGCCTGGAGGGCGGCTATCGTCCAGGGATGGTGCAAGCTATTTGGCAGGGGAATATAAACAGCATCAATCGCTTTATCGTCCAGGAGTGCTTCATAGCTATCAGCCGTTTGGGGAATTTCATTGGACAATGCAAATTCCTGCGCTTTGGTAATGGACCTGCTGGCGACAGCCATTAGATTATTCAACTTTGAAGCATGAAAGGCAGGGATGAGCGATTTTTCGGCGATTTTTGCTGTACCGAGGATGCCCCAATTTAACTGATTTTTCATAATTGTGCTCCCTTTTGCTTTATCCTCACAAGAGGACACTTGGAAAGAAAATAATTGTAAATATTAATGCCTAATTATTATATCTAAAGAAATGCTTTGTTAAAGGAAAATCTTGGGTAAGTTCTCTTGCTAGAAAACTGGTATAATACCATCTATATAGATGGTATGGAGATGGTAAATATGAACGAATCAGAGAAATTAACCATAAATATTGGCACGGTAGACTTGGGCCGGATTGACCTGCTGGTGCAGGAGGGCTTTTACGGCAACCGCACTGACTTTATCCGTACCGCAATCCGTAATCAATTGGAGCGGCATGCCAGCGAGGTGGCTGATGTCATTACTCGCCGTGACATGGTAATCGGCACCATCACTTACAATCGAAAAGCGCTTGAGGCACTCAAGGCAAAGAAAGAGAAGCTGAACATCAAAGTAATTGGTTTATTTATCCTGGCTCAAGATGTTACGCCGGCACTGGCTTTGGCGACGATTGAAACTGTCGTGGTGCATGGGGTCTTTAAAGCACCAGAAGATGTCAAGGTTGCCCTGGCTGAACGATTAAGGTAAAAAATACCCTTCCAAATAATTATGTTGGTATAATCCTTTGCATGCCTTCCTACGTCGCTTTTGATATCGAAACAACAGGTTTAGATTCAAACACCGACTCCATCATTGAACTTGGAGCGGTGCGTTTTAAGTCCAACCGCATTGAAGCAGAATTCTCAACCCTGGTCAACCCGCGCAAACCAATTCCTTCCTTTATTACACGCCTGACCGGCATCAGCAACAGTATGGTGCAAAATGCGCCTCTGCTAATCGACGTGCTGCCCCAATTGGTTGATTTTGTAGGTGATGCGGTAGTGGTGGGTCATAATGTTGGTTTTGATCTCAGTTTTGTTAATAAAGTTGGGGCTTTGCGTCATAACAGTTCTATTGACACTTATGAGTTGGCATCCGTGTTGATGCCCATGGCTAGCCGATATAACCTATCTGCATTAGCGCAACAGCTGGGTATTTTGCAGCCCGCCACACACCGCGCCTTGGATGATGCGAAAGCAACGCATGCTGTCTTCATCGCCCTGGTTGAAAAAATCCAGGAGTTACCAGTGGAGCTAGTAGCTGAGATCGTGCGCTTGTGCGACGGTTTAGACTGGCGGGCAGAAATACCCTTCCGTCAGGCGCTGCAAGTGATGATTAAGCAGCCTGTCAAGGCTAAAAAAGATCGACTTGGACCTGCTGGCCCAATTTTTGAAAAGCCGGTTTTTGATGAGGCGGGTGCACTTACACCAAATGAAATGATCCTGCCGCTAGATGTTGAAGAGACAGCGGCGATTTTAGAACCAGGAGGTGCTTTTTCAAAGTGTTTGCCCGGTTTTGAATACCGCTCTCAACAAGTGGAAATGCTTAAGGCTGTTGGAAAAGCCTTTTCAAACTCACAACATTTACTGGTTGAGGCGGGCACTGGCACGGGCAAATCTTATGCTTACCTTTTACCAGCAGCTATGTGGGCACTGCAGAATAACACGCGTGTAGTAATCTCGACCAATACCATTAACCTGCAAGACCAGCTGATTAATAAAGATATCCCTGACATGTGCGAAGCGTTGGATTTGGATCTCAAGGCAGCATTGCTTAAAGGACGTAATAATTATTTATGCCCAAGGCGCCTTGCCTTGATGCGCAAACGTGCCCCTGAAAATGTGGATGAGATGCGTGTGTTGGCCAAGGTGTTGGTGTGGCTGCAAGAGAGCAGCAGTGGTGACCGCAATGAAATTAACCTGAACGGCCCGATTGAACGGATTGTTTGGTCCCGTTTGTCTGCTGAGGATGAGGGTTGTAAGCTGGAAGTCTGCTTGAAACGCACCGGCGGCCGCTGCCCGTTTTACAGGGCGCGCATGGCAGCCGAAAGTGCGCATATCTTAATTGTCAACCATGCCCTGCTGCTGGCTGATGCGGCTACCAATAACCATGTTCTGCCGCGCTATGATTACCTGATTGTAGACGAGGCGCATCATATTGAATCTGCTACTACTGATGCTATGTCCTTCAAGGTCCGGGCAACCGATATCACACGCTTAATCAGGGAACTGGGCGGAACTGAATCAGGCATTTTAGGCCGTCTTTTGAACGTTGCCAGGGAGTTTATCAAGCCTGCTGAAGTGGCAGGGTTGACGGCCATGGTAAACCAGGCTACTGACTTGGCATACCGCATGGATCACCAAATGACTGAATATTTTAAGGCGCTTGACTACTTCCTGGTGGAAATGCGTGAGGGGCGCTCAGTGGGCACTTATGCCCAGCAGGTGCGCATCCTGCCAGCCACGCGCACTTTGCCAGCCTGGCTGGATGTGGAAATTGCCTGGGAGCAGGCAAACGAAACCCTGAAAACTTTGCAAGGTCTGATCAAGAAAGTGCGCGAACCCCTGCGAGAGCTTGCTGATGCTGAAATAGAAGATGCTGAGGATATCCTGGGCAGTTTGGGTACCATTTACCAATCCTTTGAAGATGTCAGCACCAACCTAACTGGCTTGACGCTTGAGCCGCAAACCAACCAAATATACTGGGTTGAGTTAGATCCAAATACGAATCGACTTACCCTGCAAATTGCCCCGTTGCATATTGGGCAATTGATGGAAAAACACCTCTGGTTTGAGAAAGCAAGTGTTATCCTGACCTCGGCAACGCTGACAGCAAATAACGAATTTGACTACATCCGCCGTCGCTTGAATGCCCAAGACGCGGACGAGTTGATGGTTGGGTCACCGTTTGATTATGAAACAGCTGCTTTAATTTACATTGCCACAGACATCCCAGAGCCAACGGACGCACATGGGCATCAAAAAGCGCTGGAAAGCACATTGCTCAACCTGGCGAAAACGACCGGCGGCCGCATGCTGGTATTGTTCACCTCCTATGCCCAGCTCAAGAAAACTTCACAGGCGATTGAAGCACCCCTACTTAAGCACGACATCACCGTATATGAACAGGGTGAAGGTGCGTCTGCCTCGTCCCTGTTGGATGATTTCCGTGAAACTGAGCGGGCAGTGTTGTTGGGTACGCGCGCATTTTGGGAAGGCGTAGACGTGCCGGGTGAGGCGCTTTCTGTGTTGGTGATTGCCAAGCTGCCCTTTGATGTGCCGACAGACCCCATTGTGGCCGCTCGGGCAGAAACTTTTGATGATCCTTTTAGCGAGTTTAGCTTGCCAGAAGCCATTTTGCGCTTCAGACAGGGCTTTGGGCGCCTAATTCGTACCCAAACCGACCGCGGAATCGTGGTGGTTTTGGATAAGCGCTTACTTAGTAAGAGCTACGGGCGCATATTCATCGAATCCTTACCGACCTGCACCCTGGTTCAGGGGTCTGTGCTCAACCTGCCCAGGCATGCTGAGCAGTGGTTAGGGATTTAACTCCCCGAAGGTTCACCTAAGACAGCTCCCATAACCTATAAGCAATATTAATTATTATGGAAAACCCGTTTAAGATTACAAAGACTGACTTCCTGGTCTTCCTCGAATGCCCCATGCATTTTTGGGCAAAACTAAATGACCACTATGAAGCTGAACCCACTGCTTTTACAGAAAGCTTGATACGACAGGGCTACGAAGTAGAGCGCCTGGCACAAGCTTACTTGCAACAATTTGTTATCCTGCCTGATCCCGCTTCGCACCTAAGCCTTCAACAATCCTTCACTGATGGCCCTTTTTTTGCCCGCGCAGATGCGCTTGTTCGTAATAGCGTCAGCCAGTCATTTGACCTTTATGAGATAAAAAGTGGCACAAGCATTGACAAAAAAGACATTTACGACTGCTGCTTTCAATACCAGGTACTCAGGCAACAACTAAATATTGAACGGGTGTATGTGCTGCATCTTAACCGGGACTATGTTCGCGGAGACGCATTAGACTTAGCCCAGCTTTTTATCGCAGAAGAGGTCACTGCTGAAGTAATGGCTACCTTACCAGGGGTGCAGTTAGAAATGCAAAATGCACTTATCATTGCCCAGCAGCCGGCCCCAAATGGCTTGGTGCATTGTTATAATCCAAAAAACTGCCCCTGCAAACAACTCTGCCATCCAAACCTTCCAATACATTCAATCTATGACATTGGTTATCTTAACAAAAACAAGAAACGCGAACTGGAAGGAATGGGTATCCTTGAGGCGGCAAAAGTGCCAGAAAGTTATCCACTGAACCCTGTGCAGCGCAGTTTTATCCATGCTGTTCAGCAAAATCAGCCGCAAATAGACAGGGCAGGAATCCGTAAAGGACTCGAAAAATTAGAATTCCCGCTTTATTTCCTGGATTATGAAACCTTTAATACTGCCATACCACTCTATCCAGGCTATCATCCCCAGCAGCAGATGGTATTTCAATACTCACTGCACTGCTTGGATCGCCCTGGAGGCAGCCTGAGCCACACCGAATACCTCTGCACAGAGAAGGTTGAGCCTGCAGTTGGCTTGCTGGAAGCGCTGAAAAGCGGAATTGGGCCGACTGGGAGTGTTTTAGTCTGGAATAAAAGCTTTGAGATGACCCGCAATAATGAGATGTCCGAGGTTCATTCCAATTACAAAAGTTTCTTGGAAGACTTAAACGCCAGGATCTACGATCTGGCTGATTTTGTGAGGCAAGGATTATACTTGCACCCCGGTTTCAAGGGCAGCTGGTCGATTAAGAATGTGCTGCCAGTGATGGTGCCTGACCTCAGTTACCAGGACATGGCTATTATTGAGGGGGGGCAGGCGACCGAAGCCTGGTGGCAAATGGTTTACGGGGACATGGAGGCAGGCCAAAAAGAACAAACCCGACAGGCATTATTAAAGTACTGCCACTTGGATACGCTGGCGATGGTGCGCATTTATGAATGCTTAACATCCCTGAACGAATAGAATCAATTAGGGTTAAATCTAAAAACAATAATTGTAAGGTTTCTCCAAGGTTTTATTTTTACTATCTCTTATTTAACCACCTCTTTAAAGTAAAAAAGTGCGGTTTTTTACCGCACTTTTAGGGCTATTTTTGGATGATTAGGTTGACTTAGTCACACAGCTTATGATAACCCCATAATTTGGCCAGTTTCCAAGTCGATATCAATGTCATAATAGGCTGGGCGGGTGGGCAACCCGGGCATGGTGCTCATAGTGCCTAAAAGGGGGTAAAGGAAGCCTGCCCCTATGGAAGCACTGATATCCCGGATGGGTATATGGTAACCTTTTGGCACGCCCTTAAGGTTGGCATCATGGCTGAGGCTAAGGTGCGTCTTTGCCATGCAGATTGGCAGCTTGTCGTAGCCCAAACGGGTATATTCCTCAATGCGGGCTTCAGCTTCAGGGCTGAAATCGACGCCGTCTGCGCCGTAAACCTCACGGGCGATGGACTCAATTTTGTCTTTGATTGGTAATTTGACGTCGTACAGAAACTTAAAATTGGAGGGCATTTCAGCTGCCTTGATGACCGCTTTTCCCAGTTCCACTGCGCCAGCGCCGCCCTTTGCCCAGTTTTCGCAAACCACGGCATCCACCACCTGGCCTTCTTCTAAGGCGACCTTTCGCACCAATTCCAGTTCGACTTCCGTGTCGGTGGGGAAGCGGTTGACCGCTACCACTACCGGCACGCCAAATTTTTGGGCGATGCGAATGTGTGCCAGCATGTTATCGACGCCTTTGCGAAGCAGATCCAGGTTTTCATTGGTATATTCAGGTGCCAAGGGAGACCCAGCCACCACTTTTGGTCCGCCGCCGTGCATCTTTAATGCACGCACTGTGGCTACCAGGACAACAGCATTCGGAATGTTGCCGGAGTAGCGGCATTTTATGTCAAAGAACTTTTCCATACCCATGTCTGAGCCAAAGCCAGACTCAGTCACTACGTAATCTGCCAATTTGAGCCCGATGCGGTCTGCCAAGATGGAGCTGTTGCCGTGGGCAATATTCGCAAAGGGACCAGCATGCACAAAGACAGGCGTTCCTTCCAGGGTCTGCATCAGGTTGGGCTTGATAGTGTCTTTCATTAATAAAGTAAGTGCTCCAGCACAACCTATATCATCTGCGGTTATGGGTTCACCTTGCCTATTTAAACCAATTACGATGCGTCCGATCCTTTCGCGCATGTCTGCTAGGTTGGTGGTAAGCGCTAAGATTGCCATCAATTCGCTGGCAACGGTTATGTAAAAGTTGGTTTTGAGCTCAAAATTCTTTTCGGCTTCGCCCTGCCCGATAGTGATACCACGCAGCATGCGGTCGTTGATATCAACGCCACGTCGCCAGGTTACGCTTTCAGGGTCTATATCCAAGCGGGCAAAGCGTGCTCTTTCTTCATCAGTTAATTGATCCGGATCGGTACTGGTGATGCCCAGTTTCTTCAAGCGGTTTTGCATCCCAATTGCAAAATGGCGCTGACCTTTTTTATCTTTAGGACATAAACGGTCAAACAGGGCTTTATCGCTCTGATAGGACTCGTGGAACATGCGGGTGTCGATGGCCGCTGCCAGGAGGTTATTGGCTGCTGTGATGGCGTGGATATCACCGGTTAGGTGCAGGTTGAAGTCTTCCATGGGTAAAACCTGGCTGTAACCGCCGCCTGCTGCACCGCCTTTGATGCCAAAGGTTGGACCTTGTGAAGGCTGGCGGATGCAGGTGATTACCCGCTTGCCCAAATGCGCACCTAAAGCCTGGCTCAAGCCAACCGTGGTGGTGGTTTTACCTTCGCCTAAGGGAGTGGGCGTGATGGCCGTTACATCGATATACTTTCCGTCCGGCACATCGGCCAAGCGCTCTAAAACACTCAGCCTGACCTTGGCTTTATGCTCACCGTAAAGTTCTACCTCCCCAGGTAGTAGCCCTAATTCTTCAGCGATTTGGGAGATGGGCTTGAGCTTGGCTGATTGGGCGATGTCGATATCCGCTGGTACGGGCGACAGTGGCTCTAAGGGGGTTGGGGTGAAACGGCGCAGGCCGGGTTTTGATTTAAATGAACTCATTAGTCATCTCCTTTTCAAGTAGTAGCTAAATCATAACATCAAATTATTGTGATAATTTAAAAACATCGCTGTAAGGATTTCCTTACAGCGATGTTTGAAACAATTTTATTGAAAAGCTAATCGCCAAATGTCGTCCAGGTATAGATCAGCGGGTAAGCTTCGACCTTGAATGGTGCTTCTGTGCCATTGTAGGTGACGAAGACTTCCACTTCTTGGGTAGCGTTGGCTTCAAACGCTTCTGGCCAAGCCAGTCCTCCGCCGACAATAGCGCCTTTATCATCAAATAACAAGACGGATACTGAAGAATTGTCAATTGATTTGTCAAGGTCATTTTGTAAAGTCACAATGACTGTAGGCCAAAAGCCTTCAGCTTTATAAGTAGTGCTGACCACGCTGATTGGCGTAGCGGCTAATTCGTAGTCAGTAAACTCACCCGGCATGACGATTAGGTCTACCTTGCTGGGGATACAGCCTTCAGGCGGGAAGATGCTGCCCGGTGAAAAGCCGACCTGTTTGCCAGGCCAGAGCAGGTCGATATAACCGCTGCGGGCTTCACAAACCTCTCCAGCCTCGTTGAAGACAGTTACGTTATACTGCGTATCCTTGATGACCTGGTCAGTGATGTTCTCTAGAAGCATCCCGCCGCCCACTTCCCCGGTATCTGTAGAAATAAATTCCCAATCGACAACCTGGATGTTATTCCACCAATCACCGCCCTCGAGCTTGGTAGACCAGGAATTAACCGAGGCGTAAACTTCCAGGCGGGCTGGCGTTTCAGATAAAACCGCATAGAGTGAAAAACCCAACTGGTCTTTGGCAGGCACAAAATCTACATAGCCTGATCCACCGCCAATAATGTCATCTGCACTGTTATAGCCGACAGCAACTACCGTGAGATCAGTATAGGTGACATTATCTTTGTTTGTGAGGATACCGGTAATGATATCTGAAGAGTAACTCTTAAAATGATTGGCAACCTCGACCGAGAAGGGGTTGGATAGCTGGGAGTCTTCTTCTTTGCCGCCGATGATCCAATCCACATCCACTGACTCAATCACTATGCCCTCATCAAGCCAGATTTCGCTAAATACCGTGGCGGTTTCTCCTGGAAAGATAAAGTTGATGATGCCGGATTCAGTTTCAATCTCAGCCCCTCCGGCGTCGTAGGCACGAACATCGTAACTTACATTGGTAAGGGTGTACTGGGGGTCTGTGTTCAACAGTTTGAATACAGAAACCAGGGTCGTTTCTTTCTGGTAAAACATGCCGTCATCCAGTAGGAGCAAATCAGTTGTGGGCGGTAAGGTAGGCAGTTCCGGGAGCGGCTGTTGGGGCTGCCCAGTAGCTGGTTCAGTCTGTTCCGAAACTGGTGCTGGCTGTTCAATGACTGGCGCAGGCACAGTTGCGGTTGGGTCTGGCGCTTTTTTTGAGATGCTGCAAGCCAGGCTGACTAACATGGGAAATGCCAGGGCTATGAATAATAAGGATTTTGTTTTTCGGGACATGCGCTCCTCCTTGGGGACGGTTAGATTATTAGGTGAAATATGGCTGAAATTTGTCGGTAGGATTCCTTTAACATATTTAGAAGGCACTGCAGAACTGAGGAAGAGAAAAAAGCACTATATGGGGCGGGAGGGGGTCGAACCCTCACGGTATCACTACCGACGGATTTTAAGTCCGTTGCGTCTGCCTATTCCGCCACCGCCCCAATGCGATGTACTGAAACCTATTTTACCATTATCGTGAAATTTGGGAAGGCAATTGGTCATTTCAGTTTTCTGCAATTTCCATCGCTCTACGAGGAGTATCCATTATAATAATCGAAAAATACCGCTGACTGGATTATCTTCGATGCCCCTAAATTTTTTAACTTGGCTGTTGGCCTTGCTGCCTGTTCTGACAATTATCATCCTGATGTTTGCGTTCAATTGGGGCGGCACGCGTGCTGGGGCGCTTGGTTGGATTGTCGCTGTAGTGGTTGCCGTTTTGGCTTTTGGTGCAGGCTGGCGATTACTTGCGTACGCGCAGGTCAAATCAATCTTGCTCAGCACCGATGTACTGCTCATCATCTGGACAGCGCTGCTGCTTTACAACATTGCCAACCAGGCTGGTGCCATTCGCATTATCGGGGAGCGTTTACCTACCCTGACAAGTGACCGCGTCATGCAGGTACTGTTAGTATCCTGGCTGTTGGTTTCCTTCATCCAGGGTATGGGCGGCTTTGGCGTGCCGATTGCTGTCTGTGCCCCGATATTAGTTGCTATGGGGTTCAGCCCTCTGCAGGCGGTGGTCATGGCAGCCCTAGGGCACGGTTGGGGGGTCAATTTTGGCTCGATGGCAACCGCTTTCCAGGCGTTATTGGCGGTAACCGGCCTGCCTGCAGAAACTTTGGCACCCTATACAGCACTATTTTTAGGGGCAGCGTCCCTGCCGAGCGGGATGATCGTGGCTTACCTGGGGACTGGCTGGCAGGGATTAAAGAAAGGTTTTCCAGCGATTATGATCCTTAGTTTGGTCATGGGTGTAACCCAGTATTTTCTGGCAACAAATAACCTGTACATATTAGCTACCACTGGTGCTGCTATGGCCGGCATGTTGGTCTGCCTGTTTTTACTGCGCCTGCCAATGTATCGGGCCGCCCCCACACCTCTGAAGGCCCTTGAAAGTAAACCCGACCAACATAAAAAACCGCGTTCATTCCTGGTTTCAGTTTCTGCTTATGTCATCCTGGTTTTGATAGGCTTTTTCGTCAGCCTGGTTAAGCCTGTTAACCAGCTGCTGAACCAAGTTCGCTTGAATACCCAATTTCCAGCCTTGAGCACCTCTTTAGGCTGGCAAACCCCAGCAGAAGCAGGCCGTGCAATTAGCATTTTTGGCCACCCAGGTATGATCCTGCTTTATGCCTGCTTAATTTCCTATGGTATTTACCGATACGCAGGTTACCTGAACGGCAATGATACTAAGCAAATCCTGGGTAAGGTCTATAAAAGCGGCATCACAGCCAGCCTGGCGGTGATCAGCATGGTCAGCATGGCCACCATCATGAACCACAGCGGTATGATTAACCTGCTTGCGCGCGGCATCAGTGAAAGTGTCAGCCGTGCCTTATACCCTGCTGTAGCACCATTCCTGGGCGTGCTGGGGGCGTTTATCACTGGCTCGAACAATAATTCCAACGTGTTGTTTGGCGTTTTACAGATGGAGACCGCTAGGTTGCTAGACCTGCCTATCCCGCTCATCCTGGCAGCACAGACAGCTGGCGGCTCACTAGGCAGTATCATGTCGCCTGCCAAGGTGATAGTTGGCTGTAGCACCGTGGGTTTAGTGGGTAAAGAGGCTGGCGCACTACGCAAGATTATCTTGTTTGGCTTAATTCCCGTCGCACTGGTTGCCATACTCAGCACTATTTTTGCCCTGGGTTTGATATAGGAAAGAGAATGCTATGAAAAAATCAAGCTTAGTAAAAAACAAAGCCCAAATGCAATTGATCATCTTTGCTGCTGAGCTCATCCTGCCTTTTCTGCTGTTTTATGCTTTGAACCATGGACTTTTATGGCTGCAGGTTGTTACAGGCGGACTCATTAGCCTGGGCATTCTTGTGCAGGTCTTGCTGGCTTGAGTGTTATAATCTGCTCAACTCTCAATAATGATGGGTTAAAGATCTAAAATGACAACTTTAAACGCAAAAAAATTACCTGGTCTGTTTAAAAACATTCCTGTAGAAGTATTAAACCAGGTTCCAGAGCTTCCCATATCTGGCGTGGCGCTGGACTCACGCCAGGTTCGGCCGGGGGACCTGTTTGTAGCGCTGACAGGCGGGCAAACTGATGGGCATCGCTTTATCCCGCAAGCCATTAAAAATGGCGCAGTGGCAGTGATGGGAGATAAGGCAGATTTTACATGCGCTGTGCCTTATATCCAGGTGGCAGGAAACGTGCGTTACGCCATGGCACACATAGCTGCTGCACTGCACGACTTCCCAGCCCGTAAATTGACCATGATCGGCGTAACCGGTACCGATGGTAAAACCACCACCACCAGCATGATTCACCAGATCCTGCTGCGGGCGGGTTACCAGGCTGGCATGATCTCGACCATAAATGCCATCATAGGTAGAGAGGTGATGGATACAGGCTTCCACGTCACGACACCTGAAGCGCCGGAGGTACAAGCATACCTGGCAAGAATGGTCAATGCTGGCCTGACGCATGCTGTTTTGGAAACGACTTCACACGGTCTAACCCAGGATCGCGTTAGTGCCTGTGATTTTGACTTAGCTGTGGTGACCAACATTACCCATGAGCATTTGGATTTTCACGGCTCTTACCAGGCTTACCTGGATGCCAAAGGGCTCTTATTAAAAAGCCTGGCGCAAACGCATCCAAAAGCGCACGGTAATATCAATGCAGCTGTATTAAACAAAGACGATCGCTCTTACGCTTACCTAAAACGCATTTCACCGAAAGACCAAATCAGCTACAGTATGGTCAATAAAGCCACCCTTTGGGCAGACCAGGTGCAAACCACTGCTGAGGGCTTGCGCTTCCGCTGTCATATTGATGATCAAGAAGTAATGGTGGAGTGTCCCTTGATTGGGATTTATAACGTCTCGAACTGCCTGGCAGCCTTAGGCGCATGCGTGCTGCGTTTGGGGGTACCACTTGAGGCTGCCCTGCACGCACTGAAGGAGATGCCGCAAGTGCCTGGGCGGATGCAGCGGATCGATTTTGGGCAGGACTTCACCAGCATTGTTGATTTTGCACATACGCCTAACGCGCTGCTGCGCGCTTTAGAGACGGCGCGGGAATTAACAAAAGGCAGGGTGATTGCTGTGTTTGGGTCTGCAGGTTTGCGCGACCGGGAGAAACGCCGCATGATGCCGGAAGTGTCCATCGAAAATGCAGACCTGACCATCCTTACAGCTGAAGACCCGCGCACCGAAGCCCTGGAAGACATCCTGGCAGATATGGCTGATGCCGCAGTCAGCAAGGGCGGGGTTGAAGGGGAATCATTCTGGCGTGTTCCGGATCGGCCGGATGCCATCCGCTTTGCACTGAGGCTGGCAGAGCCGGGTGACCTGGTGATTGTGTGTGGTAAGGGGCACGAACAATCGATGTGTTTTGGTACGACCGAATATGATTGGGATGACAGAACAGCAGTGCGGGCAGCGTTAGCCGAGTTGTTTAATATTTACGGGTATCAGATGCCAGTCTTACCAACTTCAAATAAGTAAATTAATGTTAATGTAAATAAATAAGGCGGCCACTAGGCCGCCTTATTTTTACAACATAAGCGTTTTACTATCTGCGATCGCCGCTGCGGTTGCTGCGGTTGTTGCTTCGGCGGTCTCCGCCGCTGCGATTACCCGAGCTACCCCCGCTTTTCTTGCGGTTTGCGTTATCGTGCTCGCGGGCTTCTTCGGCTGTCCAGCCTTCCAGTAATGCCTGGCGTGACAGGCGAATCTTGCCGTCTGGGCCGATATCGGTGACCATAACGGTCAGTTCGTCGCCAACGTTAACTACATCTTCTACCTTATTAACCCGCTCACTGGCAAGTTGTGAAATGTGTACCAAGCCATCTGTGCCTGGTAAAATCTCGATAAACGCGCCAAAGTCGGTCACACGGACACATTTGCCTGTGTAAATGCGGCCAATTTCGGGGATTTCAATCAGGGATAAAATGCGGTTCTTAGCGGTGTCGAAACCTACACTGTCAGTTGAGGCGATGTAAACTGTGCCGTCATCATCAATGTCAATCTTGGTGTTAGTGTCTTCCTGCAAAGCACGGATATTCTTGCCGCCTGGGCCGATGATTGCGCCAATTTTATCAACAGGCACTTTAACGGTTTCAATGCGGGGAACATGGGGCTTTAAGGTCTTGTTTGGCTCAGCGATGGTAGCAAGCATTTTATCAAGAATGCTGTAACGGGCTACCTTGGCATGCTCTAAGGCTTCAGACATGACTGCAGGGCTAACGCCGCCTACTTTGATATCCATCTGCAATGCGGTGATACCGTGCTTACTGCCCGCCACCTTGAAGTCCATGTCACCCAGGTGATCTTCGGTTCCCAAAATGTCAGTCAGGATTACGTATTTTTCGTCTTCGATGACCAAACCCATGGCGACACCAGAGACTGGGGCAGTTATTGGTACGCCAGTATCCATTAATGCTAGGGTTGAGCCGCAGACAGATGCCATGGATGAGGAGCCATTAGAGGACATCACTTCTGAGACCAGGCGCAAGGTATACGGGAAAGTTTTCTCATCTGGAATGACAGGCACTAATGCACGTTCCGCTAAAGCCCCATGACCGATTTCACGTCGGCTTTGGCCGCCCAAGCGTTTTACCTCACCAGTGCAGTAAGGTGGGAAGTTGTAATGGTGCATGTAGCGTTTAGATTCAGTCGGGGCCAGGTTATCCAGTTCCTGGGCTTCCTTGGGGGTGCCTAATGTTGCTAAAGTAAGCACCTGCGTTTCACCACGGGTGAAAAGACCAGAACCATGTGCACGCGGGCTGACGTCCACTTCACACCAAATATCGCGGATTTGCTGCGCGGTGCGGTTATCAGGACGTTTACCTTCGTACAAAATGCGGTCGCGGATGATCTTTTTCTCTGCTTCTTCAAATGCAGTTACAAGGGCTTCTTTACCTACAAATTCGGCACTGGGATCTTCCGGGGTATTCTCAAGAATATAGGCATCTTTTAACAAGCGGATGCCGCCGTACAGGTTTTCTTTGCTGTAAGGTTGGTTTAAGATAGCAAGCAGACGGTCTTTAATAGTGGCTTCAGCCTGGGCAATTAAGGCTTTATCAAAAACCTTGACGTCAATTGCCTTTTTCTGCTTACCAACTTCCTGGGCCATCTTTTCCTGAATATCAATGATGGGTTGGATGGATTTGTGTGCCAATTCCAGCGCTTCAATCATCAGGCTTTCAGATACTTCATTTGCGCCGCACTCGACCATAAGCAATGCTTCCCTGGTGCCAGCCACGCGTAAATCTAAATCTGAGATCTCAATTTGGCTGAAGGTTGGGTTGACAACTAATTGTCCGTCTACATAGCCGATGCGTACAGCGCCGACAGGCCCGCCCCAGGGGATATCCGATATCATCAGGGCAGTAGAAGCCGCATTGATACCTAGAAGATCCAGTGGGTTTTCTGTGTCTGCTGATAGTGACATTAACACTACCTGCACTTCGTTGCGCATTCCTTCTGGGAAGAGGGGGCGCAGCGGGCGGTCAGTCAGACGAGCAACCAAGGTTGCATCGGTGCTGGGTCGGCCTTCACGGCGGAAGAAAGACCCGGGAATTCGCCCCCCGGCATACATACGTTCTTCGTAGTCTACGGTGAGGGGAAAGAAGTCCACACCTTCGCGGACGTCACCCATAGTTGCTGCGGCAAACATGATGCTATCACCCTGTCTTATGGTGACGGAGCCGCCAGCCTGGTTTGCTAAGCGACCAGTTTCAATGGTGATTTCCTTATCGCCAAGCATGGTTTTATAAATTTTTGGTTCTGGTTTCATTTTTAGTCCTTTTCTAATTGGCGCCTGCCAGTTCAGGGACTGAAAGCTAAAGATTGTGGTCCAGCTCTCCAGCTTTCAATGCCCGAATGACAAACATAAATAATTAATATACAAAATCCACAGAGAACCAATTCCCTAAATCGAACATTAGGGAACTGCCATCAAGGAAATTCTCTGCGGTGAATATCCCCTTTTCGTAATAAATAGGTTTCTATTTCTTGCGAATATTGAGGGTTTCAGTAATCTTAAGAAAACGCTCGTAATCTTTTTGTCGCAAATAAGCTAACAAACGACGCCTTCTGCCGACCAGCTTAAGCAAACCGCGGCGAGAACTTTCATCGTGTTTATTCGCGCGCAAATGCTCAGTTAGTTGTTGAATACGCGTGGTGAGGATGGCAACCTGAACTTCAGGTGAACCCGTATCACCGGGATGCGTCTCAAATTTCTTGATGATCTCAGTTTTTTCTTCTAGTGTTAAAGACATGACATCTGCTCCTAAGTATTTTTTATGCAGGTCTCCAAACCTCCAGCTTGAAACCGGAAATCGGACCAGTCACAACCAATTATTATACCAGGTTGAGGTAATTAAGCAAGTTTTGGACACGGCAATTCGTGAGAGAAAAAAATATTCAAAATTGTTTTTTCGCTTGGGACGATATCTACAAATACCTAAATAACAAGCTTTAGATCGTGTTAAAATACGCTTGTGAATAAGTGGAAACGCCTTCTGGATGTACGCGGTACCAAGTATGCCTACCTGGGGCTGGCGATGATTGCCAACCTGGTTTGGGTGTTGCTTTTTTTTAGCGGAGTGGACTGGGTCATTCTCAATTACGCGGACATCACTCAAGGTCTGGATACGACTTTAATGTTAGGGGTGTTTTTAGGTGCCTTGACCATTGCTTTTTTTATTACCCAAATTGCTAATGATGGGCGCGGGGTTACCTATGGGCTTTATGGGGGCTTTGCGGGTATGCTGATCGCGGTGCTTGCAACATATGCCAGTGGATTATTAGCTGCGTTGGTGGGGCTGATGGCAGTATTAGGGGGGTTTAACGGCGGCACTTTAGGCGAAGGTTTACGCAGAGTGAGACAGCAAAAAAAGTAAAAGGCGGTCGAAACCGCCAATATTTACTAATCTTATTGAAACCAACTTCTTAATCAATCATACCGTTCCGCTTTAGTGCGGTATTTAAAATCATGTTTACCAGTTCAGTATGTTCGATCCCGTCTGCTTTAGCCTCGATGACCAGGTCTGAAATGACTGGTGATAAGCCCGGCAGGGGGTTGATCTCAAGGATATAAGGCTTCCAGTTGTCATTTGCATCCAGGCGGAAATCGACCCTAGCGACGTCCAAAGCCCCGGTGACACGGAAAACAGCTGCTGCAAGCCAGTTCAATTCATCAACCACATCATCATCAAGCGGGGCTGGGCGGAGGTAATCCAAATCATAAGCCAGGGCGGTTTTCAAACGGTTATCATATACACCATCTGTCAGTAAATAGGGTTTCAGGTCCACTTCCATCGCCGGCAGGAAGCGCAAGCCAGCCTGTACACGCGGCGCAAACTCGTTGTGGGGTATACGCCGGGCAACCGGGCCAATCAGGTTACCGACCATGCCCACTGTCACCTCGCGGCCCTCTATAAACTTCTCCACCAGTGCAGGCTGCTTATAGCGAGTAATAATTTGTGCCAACTGCCTGCGTAATGCCGCTTCGTCATGCACAATCGATTCATAGCTGATGCCCATGCCGGTGCCTTCACGGCTGGGTTTAACAAACAGGGGGAAGGTCATACCCTCATCCAGCGGCTCATCTACCCGCTCAAATGATTGAAAATCTGGGGTGGGTAAGTTATGCCAGGCTAACACGCGTTTGGTCATGGGCTTGTCCAAAGTTAGCGCCAGGCAGAGAATCTTTGAGCCAGTGTAGGGAATTTGCAGCTTTTCCAGGATGGCAGGGATCTGCGCTTCGCGAGAATCACCAAAATGGCTCTCACAGATGTTGAAGCAGATATCCGGTTTATAATGGCGAACCGTGTCAATGATGGTTATATCGCCTTCTAAAAATTCTGCTTCGTGCCCGCCAGCCCTTATTGCCTCGCATAAAGCCATTACTGTGCTTTCTGAATCCAAATCGTCCCATTGGTCTTCAGTCATGCCTTCAAATTTTGGGGCTTTACTTTTTAGATTTGCCAAAACCGCTACGCGGAATTTCTTCATCTAGATTGCCTGGCTCCTTCTTATTGGGAAATTAAAACGCAGTCATTATAGCATTTATAGTGTTGATGTAAAGGTTTTTGAATAATTGATATGGTCAAGAATTTTTCGTTTACTATCTAAAAAACAGGCTGTCCAAGTAAAGTAAGGACAGCCTATTGCGTAGTATTTTTAGAATTAGTTTATTGTACTTTGACCATTTTTGCGTCTTCTTCTTGTGCCCGTTTTACACCACGTTCGATGTTGACTTTACGCAGCATGATGATGCCAGCAATAAAGAAGATCACCAGCGAGATAATGGCTAAACGGCCATTACCTGTAATTTGGGTAATGATGCTGAACAGGAACGGACCAATCACGGTATTAAATTTTTCGGATACGCTGAAGAAACCGTAAAACTCAGCTGTCTTACTTTTTGGCATGAGTTGACCGACCAAAGAACGGCTGAGCGCCTGGCTGCCGCCCTGCACCGTGGCAACACCAAAGCCTAACAAGAGGAAATGCCACTCTTTTGTCATGAAATAGCCAACTACTGAAATCAGAGAATATACGACCAGGCTGATGGTGATGGACTTTTTTATGCCCAGTTTTTTGGACATTTTGCCAAACAAGATGGCAAAGGGAGCGGCCACAAATTGCACCATTAGGAGAGTGCCAATCAAGATCATAGTTCCAAAGCCGAGGTCTGTGCCAAACGCGACTGCCATGGTGATGATCGTACCAATACCATTTGCATAAACAAAAAAGGTTAGTAAAAACCAGAATAGATCGCGGAACTTGCTTATTTCTTTAAGCGCTTTGAAAAATCGTTGAAACCCAACCGCAATAACGCTCTGTTCTAGCTCTGCTTTCTCTGCCATGCGGGCAGGTTCTTTAACGCGCTTAAAAATGGGAATCGAGAAGACCGTCCACCAGATTGCAACACTAGCTAGGCTAAGACGCATCATCAGCTTAGTAGCCTCGGTTTCATCCATGTTTGGCAGGAGAGAAGGTCCGAGGAAGATCATAGCTACGTTAATTAATAAGAGCAATCCGCCGCCAATGTAGCCCATGGCGTAACCTCGAGAGGAAACCTGGTCAATTTCATCTTCATTGGCTACATGCGGTAGGAGTGAGTCATAAAAAACCAGAGACCCTGCAAACCCGATGGTGCCCAGGATGTATAAAATGCTTGCTAGTTGCCAATCTCCGGGCTGGTCTACTAGGAACATCAAGCCGGTACTGATTACACCTAGGGCAATAAAGAAGGCCATGAATTTTTTCTTTGAAGCACGGAAATCTGCTATGGCACCGAGGATTGGACTGATCAATGCAGCAATCAGGCTGCCAATTGCAACAGTGTACCCCCACAGGGTTAGCGCGCCTTCCGTGGCAATGTAAGCTGCAAAGTAATTTGGGAGGATTGACCCCATCACCGTGGTGGCAAAGCTGGAATTTGCCCAATCATACATAGTCCATGCTCTCTGGGCAAGTTTGCGTTCTTGTATTTCCATAATAGCTCCTTTTTGAGTGAGATACCTAATTATAAAGGATATTGCTTGTCTGAATTATTTTATTGATCAGGCTGGCTTTGATCTTGGTTGGCTAAGCTTTCAAATAAATGGTCAAGAATGTTTAAGAATTCATCCACATCATTGCGGGTGAGCAGGTTTCTGATAATTTCCCTTGGAAAAGCGTATGGTGCCAGGTAGGCTTTGGCAAATTTTCGAAAGGCCATCAAGGCGCCATTTTCATACGAAGCTAACATATCCGTTAATTGTTCGTGCATCAGGGCTTGTACTTCTATGGGATCAACATCTGCTCTATCTCGCCCTGAAAAAATCCAGGGGTTTGCCATCGCCCCGCGCCCAATCATGACCGCATCGCAGCCAGTTTCTGCCATCATTCTCAGTGCATCTTGAGGACTGCGGACGTCACCGTTGCCAATCACGGGTATGGACAAGGCAGCCTTGAGTTCGGCGATAGGCTGCCACCTGGCTTCGCCAAAGTAGCCCATGCGCACAGTGCGCCCGTGTAGGGCAAGCAGACTAACGCCATTTTCGACCAGTATATCGGCAATACCGCGGTAATTTAAGTCATCCTCATCCCAACCCAAGCGCATTTTTGCAGTCAGGGGTATTGTGATAACCTCTTTAAGCGCTTTAAGGATGTCTTTCAACAAGGTTGGTGTGCGCATCAGTCCAGCGCCAGCCCCACGCGAGGTAACCGTGCGCACGCAGCAACCGAGATTTAGGTCAAAGAAGTCAGGTTTTACTTCGGAAGCAATTTTTTGTGCAGACGCTGCCATGCGCAGGGGGTCATTATCCAATAATTGCACCCCAAAAGGCCGTTCTTCTTTGGTAAATTCCAAACGGTGTTGATAGTAGTGTTTTTTAGTCGCGTAATCTAGGGTGTTGATGAACTCCGAATAAGTTAAGGCAGAGCCCAAGCGGCGCGTAATCAAGCGAAAAGGTGGGTCTGATATACCATCCATAGGCGCTAATATCAGCCTGCCATGGACGGGGATTTCGCCTATATGGAAAAGCGGAATTTCAGACCTGGTTATATTCAAATCAGATCGTTTCCATCAGTCTAAACAAGACGCTGGCAATACGGCGGGGGCCAAGTTTAAATATTAGGCTGCCGTCTGGGGCAGGCTGTAGGTCTGCCAGGTGGGACTCATCTAAGTAGACCAGCTCAGCGGATTGATAAGGCTGTGCAGTCTGCAGTCTGACTGTGATTTCATGGTCAGCCAGGTTTACGCCGCGCACCACCCAGCCAGCTTCGTCTTCAGCAGGCTTAACAGCGCTGATAAAGAATTCAGGAGGTTCTGACTTGATGAAGCTGCTTATTGGGGGTAAATCGCCTGCATGCAGGCTGCTAAATATCGCGCGCATGGGGGTTTGGTAGTGATGTGCCAATTTGGCGGCATTAAGCCATTGCCCATCATGCGGGATGAGCCTGTATTCGAAGGTATGCTTGCCAATTTCCTGCGCGCCAGGGGTCGGCAAACCGGGACCGGCATGTCCCTGCCTGACCCACATATCATCCCGTGAAAGCCAGCCAACGCAGCGCAGCAAGGTCAGACAGATTTCAGCTTTGCCAGCCTCATCAGGCAAGACAGCTACTTCTGGCAGACCGCGGTTTGCCAGCATCAAGCCGCGCTGCTGTGTGGAGATGTCCGCGAAGGCACGTTGAGGCACTTCTGGCCGCGGTAGTTCACGCCAGCTCGCGTCAGCTTCGGGCACAGCCAGGTTTCGCGTCAGCACATCCAGGTGCCCATCAAAACGGGCGGTTTCAACCTGTAAACCGCTTGGGAAACGCACTTCTAAGCGGTGGTCACGGGCTAAGTTGTTAAAAGTGGTCTCAAAGTCAACATATGGACAATTCTTCACCAGGGTGACTTTGGAGGTCAAGGCACACGGCACAGTCTCTATTGAGCGCGCACTGCGATCTTCACTGAGTGAGACGGGCAAATCAAAATGATACTGTAATTCTAAGGTCTGCGTAAGTGGGTCAGTACAAACGCTTGCCTGGTCTAAAGTGGGCTTGGCAGGCAAGTCTTGCTCAGGCGGGCAGAAATTGTATTCATCACCGCGATCGCCGAGGTCCAAAAAGGCGTTCAAACCAGGGTAGGTCGTATCGCTGCGCTTATCGTGCAGCGTCAGGGTGGCAGTTGACGGATCGATGAATAACTTAAAGAACTCATTTTCAATCGACCCATCAGCACATTGCTGTGATGCTGCTGGTTTCGTTGTGTCGTCTGTGCTAATTGCCTTACCCAAAAAGTACGCAAGCCGAAGGCCGGTACGCTGGTTGCTAAAAAGCTGATTTTGCTGGACCATGTGTTGCGCAGAGTGATCTGCACTTGGGTTTCTTTGTCAAATTCACTGTACCACTTGAAAATACCGGTCAGGGCTTGGCTGAGGTTTTCTTGATCTGGCGGGATAATGTTTGAAAACTCAGCTTCAATTTGGGGTTGATTACCTTCCAAGCTCAAATGCGCATTGATTAATTGTTTGGCATCATAACCTGATTGAGCGGTGGTGGAGAGAAGCCCTGTCAGTTCGTGCATGGGGTAGGTGTTGCTTTCCATAAAGGGCTTTGAAGCTGGTTGGGCACTAGATTCTAGGACATTGCCGCTCTCATCCAAGATCTGGATTTGCAGGTTTGGATCGGACAGGTCAATTTCCAAAGAAACAAGACCGCTTTGGTCGTATGGCGCTGCGTTAAACACTTGAATGGCTGCATAACTCCCCGCAGTGACTTCATTAGGCACACTATCCACTGCTCCCGCCAACGCGTTCAAGGATTGTTGCGTCAACGCTTCCCCGATTTGATCAACCTGGTCAAAACGCGGCAGCATTTCATGATGCACCTGGTCAATCGAACATCCGCAGATCGAGTCATGTGGATGGTTGCTGATCAGCAGTTTCCAGGCCTGGTGAATGAGGGGCGTGGGGTCGCTAATCCGTCCGGTCTGATCAAAACCCTGTTGGGGCGTAAAGGCTGATTCACCACGGGTGACCAATTCTGCCCAGGTGCTGAATGGCTCAACCCAGCGCTCTAAAAGGGTCTGGGCATGATGATTGCGCTGCTTAATCCACATGCGCGCGGAGAGCACGCCGGGTAACATGTGGGCTTTCGTGGATCGCGCAGCTCGCCTGTGATAGTCTCTAAACCAAGTTTTTTATCTGATATTTCGTGTGTTGCTGCAGCCAGATAGGCAGGCAGGGTTGAATGGCGAGCGACCTTTTGGCCCTCCCTGGCTTGGTTAACTGCCCTGAGATGTTGGGGCAGGGCAGGCCTAGGTTCGAGGTGGTCTGAGCCGCGCATCACCAGGGTATGTGTGATGGGGTTATGAGGTGCTAATGCCTCAAAGGCTTGCTGCAATTCATAGATTGATTGAGGCTCATCTGCGGCAGGCCAATGGGCGCCGTTGCCGTAGGAGGTGTATAGGTGTGCTAATAAGACCTGTGTGCCATCTGGCGCTTGCCACCAAACCAGGGTAGGTTTGTCTTCGGGCACGCCGCGCCATAAACAAGCGGTATCAATGTGAAAGCCCTGCAGGATTTGGGGCATTTGGCTGATGTGCCCAAAGGGGTCAGGAATGTAACCGACCATCATACGCTGCCCAAACAGTGCGCAAATGCGTTTTCCAATCAGCAAATTGCGGATGGTTGCTTCGGGAGAGACCAGGAACTCGTCTGGAAGAATGTACCAGGGGCCGATCAGGATGCGGTTTTCTTGGATATACGCCTGTAAGCGCGGCAGGTTTGCCATACGCATCTGTAGATAATCTTCCAAAACAATCGTTTGTCCATCCAACATGTAGTGCTTATAATCTGGGTCTGCATCCAGGATTGCCAGCAAGTTATCAACCAAATGAACCAATTTAAGACGAAAGCTTTGAAATGGTTGGTACCATTCGCGATCCCAGTGGGTATGTGAAACGATGTGGATAGTCTGCATAATCACTCCTGGTGTTTTTGATGCATTATTGTGTGTAAACTAAACTTACCGAATTATGCCACAGAATCATAATGGGTGAGCGCCCAAAGGCAGGCATCCCGAATAAGGGGATCAGGATCATTTTCAGAAAGGTCCTGGAGTAGGGGTTTTACAGTTGGGATTGGATTATTACCCAAGGCAATGGCAACATTACGCCTGAATCCCTGGTACCTGGCACGCATCAGCGCGGTCTGTTGATATTTTTTCTTAAATGCATCCTCTGACAAAAGCAAAGACTCAAGCAGATCAGGCCTTGGATTGAGGATAGGGGTAAGGGTTAATGGGTGCTCATCCAAATTCCGGGCTTGATTATAAGGACATACAACCTGGCAGGTATCACAACCAAAAATACGCTTACCCATAAGTGGACGCAAGTCTTCTGGAATAGGGCCGCGGTGTTCAATGGTCAGGTAGGAAAGACAGCGCCGGGCATTGATGGTGCGGTCTGGCCTAATGGCAT
Organism: Anaerolineaceae bacterium; assembly: GCA_040768105.1. Lineage (GTDB taxonomy): Bacteria > Chloroflexota > Anaerolineae > Anaerolineales > Anaerolineaceae > JAXGNE01. The sequence goes on along the minus strand of JAXGNE010000013.1, from coordinate 86,939 downwards.
TGGTCGGGCAAGCATCGATACAGCATGTGCAATTTGCACAGCCATCCTCGATATAAGGTTGATCTGGTTCAAGCGGTAGGTTGAGCAGCACTTCAGCCAGGAAGCAGTAAGAACCAACCATAGGGTTAATCAAACAGGTATTCCTGCCGATCCAGCCTAAACCAGCTTGTTGCGCATAGTCTTTCTCCATGATTGGGGCAGTGTCCACACAGGCTTTGGCTTGTACAGGAATATCCACCATTGCTTTGATTTCCTGAATAAGATTTTCTAAGCGCTGGGCAATCTCCTGGTGATAATCTGGGCTTAAGGCGTAAGCTGCTATGTAACCCAGTGGAGGCCGTGATTCTGATGGCTCAGATGTCCTTGGTGGGGCATAGCGCATGCCCAGGCAAAGGATGGATTGGCAGCCCGGCAGCAATTCATGCGTGTCTGCCCGTTTTTGAAGGGCACCAGGGCGAGCCAAGTAGGTCATCCCCGCGTGGCAACCCTCTGCCAACCAGTGTAAGTAAGTATCATAATGCAGCGGTGGGCTCGGTTGCGTAATTCCGCAGAAATTAAAACCGAGGCGTGTTGCCTCGGTCTTTATTTGCATTTCTAAGGTCATATAAGGGGTTCTCCTACCCCTGGTTAATCTTCTTGAACAACAGCCTCGTATTCAAAATAGAATGGATAGAAGGATTGATCAGCGCTGTTGTGAATGCTCCAATCCCCGCGGACAAGGCCGCCCGTATCAGGGGCTGTGAAGTCAAACATGATATCTACAATCCTGGTGGGTGGTACGTCAAAGGGGAAGTAAACTTTTTCATCTTCGCCCATGTCATCGCCACTGATGAATTTGATGTAGTACTGGGGTGTCCAGGTAGTTTGCCCGGTATTCATCAAGGTTACTTTTACAGAAAAGACTTCACCGGTAGCTACCTTTGTGCCATCAGCAGGATCGCTTGAAACCCAGACGCCAGCGTCTCGAGCACCAACCAAAGGCGCAGCAGTTGTCGCTACAGAAGAAATCGCCGTTGTTGTAACTGCCATGGTTGCTGTCGGTGGTACTTGGGTATTGGTTGCGGTAGGCGGGGTTGTGGGCGTGTTGGTAGGCATTGCAATAGCCGTTTGGGTCAGGTCAGATTGTACCGTCAGGGCGACGTTCGTAATGACCATGGCCGGGTCTTCGGTTGGCTCAGCCTGGCAGGCTGATAATACGCCAAGTGCAAAAAGCACCATAAGGATAAGCACCCTAAATTTCTTTGTTTTCATAGTATTCTCCAGTTCTCCTAGGAAGGTTTTCTTTTATGTTGTACTGCCTTGCTGAGAAAACCATTTTGTTAAACTTAACGATGCGGGTATCAAACCCGTTTAGATTATTATAAAGCAAAATTTAAATGTTTGATTAAGGTGCAATCCTGGCAGCAAACCAGTGCACTTTGTCGCCGACAGGCGAGCCATTGGAATCTACAATCAAGACAATCTGGATGCTCCGGTTTGCGAACGAACTCAAATCGTAGCTGACCTTCTGGAACATGCCGTCATTGACCTCATGCCAGATAGCCAGGGTTTGCATAGGGCCGCCAGCTTCGATGTAATTCAAGGTCATTTTTACATCGCAATTGCTTGACCCAGAAGCGCAGCCTATGATGGCATGGAATTTATGGCCTGCTGGAATCTTCAACACCGGGTAGATGCCTTTGATATAGCCGTTGGTTACATTTTGCGGGGCAACCCAAATAGCAGGCTCATTATCCTGGTAATATCCTTCCAGCATTGGCTCATCGTCGTAGTAAACAAAACCATTGCTGCTGCCGTCTTTACCTGGGCAGGGCAAAGTCCCAGCCGCGCTGGTCCATTGTGCCGAACAGTAACTTTCCACCAGGTTTAAGCTCGCAGTCACAACATCTATTTCAGCCCAAAAAGTCTTGTTCTCTGGTCCAATGCCAAAAAGTACACCGCCAGCATTGCGCAGCTTGAAATCTGCCCGGTAAGTGCCGGGAGTAGCTGGGGTGGTGAGGGCCATCGTTATGACAAGAGATTGGCCGGGTGCTACGGTACCAGTGGTCAATTGCTGGGAGGCCGGGGCGTTCATCGCCACCCCGCTGCTGAAGACCACAGCGTAATTCGCATTCCAGGTGCAGGTACCGGTATTCTTCAGTGTCCAGGTTTTAGTAAAAACAGCCCCAGGTGAAAACTTAGACCCGTCTGGGATAGTTTCTTCCAAAAAACCTGCTTGGTCACAAGCAGCGCTAGAAGTGGCAGTGGCATTTACTGATGTCGTAGCAGTTGCCTGCGGCGCTTGCGTAGCGGCCTGGGTATCTGCTACCTGGGGGGTTTCGCTGGGCTGGGGCTGCTGGGGTTGTGTTGATACAATCTGGGTAGTCAGCGCTTCGACTGTTTGTGCCGCAGCTGTGCGGACGGTATCCATGCTTGGCGTAGGGGTTGGTTTGGGGATATTGCAGGCTGCAAGTAGTAGGCTGGCGATTGTTAAAAGAATAATTGTATTGCTGATTTTTTTCATAAACTCCTCCAATAAAAGGCGGCTCTCTAATTACTATTATAAACCTAGTTTAAAAGAGCCGCCCAAACTTGCTTTTGCCATTTAGATTTGACCAAATAGTGCTGCTATGAAGCTTTTGGTTGTAAATTTTTGCCCGGTCAATAAGATCTGTGCTTTAAATAAACTCGAAACACTGCGCACAATGAAAAATACTAGCACAAGGCATATAAGGGCAGAAACAACCGCTTGCCAAAGGGGGGTAATGCCAGTTGCCAGGCGGGTCATCATCGCCACTGGGGCAGTTAATGGGAAAAGGCTTAAGAAAACTGCGAGGGTGCCGTTTGGATCCTGGAGCAGGGCATTAAAAAACATCAACGGAATGATTAAGGGGATTATCATCATGGTTGTTGCCTGAGAGGCTTCCTTCAGGTTTGGTACGAGGGCACCAACCCCAGCCATGAGGCTGCCATAGATGGCATAACCCAATACAAAGAAGATAACACCCCATAAGATCAGTGAAGGCGGAAATTGAAAACCTTCAGGCAGTCTAAGCGTTGTTCCGCCCATTTTTAAGATCACTGCTGCTGAACCAAGCCAAACTACTAACTGTAACAAGCCGACCAATCCGAGGGCGATAATTTTGCCAGTAAATAATTGGACTGGTTTGAGGGATGTCAACAATACTTCCATCACCCGGTTTTCTTTTTCCTTGTTGACATTGTTTAAAAGAAGGCTGGCAGTCATCATGATAAGGATGTAAAAAAGCATGGTGATGCCGTAAGGTAACAACATGGTAAGCGGACTTTCTTTATCACGCGTTTCTACTTGTGGCGCAAGGTTGTGATAGTGATAAAGGGCAGGGCTATTGTAAGCGTTGTATAGTTCTGGGTCAGCGTTTAGCAAGTTGAATTTGAGCACCTCATCAAACATATTATTTTGGCTGAAGCTGGTCACTGGGTTGGCATCCTTGCGAACAATGGTGATTTCACCATTTTGTAGGTAATCTTTTGGGATGATGTAATAGGCATTCAACTTAACTGCTAGTAAATCTGCTTTAGCATCATCTTCTTGATTATATTTTTCCAATGTTCCCGCTGGTAGCCATTCTGGCAGGGCTTGGATGAGACCGCCCTGGTCTACATAGCCAAAAGGTAAAGCGCTGTTTAAACCTGGGGTAAAAACCTCTTGAACCGACTCTCTTTGACCAGGGTTCATCACACCTAAAACCCCAACAATTAGTCCAGGAATCAAAGGGACGAGGATGAGCATGAGCAGAAAAGAACGCCGCGAAAGGGTATTTAGCAATTCATATTTAAGAATGGTCCAGGTTTTAGACATTTTTTACCTCCCGGGCAAAAACACGCCGCAATGAAATCTTCTTGCCGTATGAAAGCATGCCGATGCGAAATGCGCGTGCTGCTAACCAGATCATGATGGCACTAAACCCAAACATAATGAGAATAATCGAGGTAATTTCCCAGGGTGGCACTGATCCAAACGCCATGCGCATGGACAAAGCCACTGGCGCGCTCATGGGGAAAAAGGAAAGCAGCCTGGCAATCAAACCATCTGGGTTAAGCATTATCGAGGTTACGAAATAATAAGGAAAGAAAATTGGCAGGGTAAAGAACCCTGATACTTGTTGTGCTTCACGCATGTCTGATACCGTTGCACCAAGCGCTGCCATCATGGCTGAAACAAGCACAAAAGCAGGCAGCAAAGTCAGCAGGTTTACTAGGATCGTGCTGAATGACAAATCTAAGTCAGCAATTTCAGGGATAAATCGGCCAGCAATAATTAATCCAAGCCAGATCATGATTCCCCAAATTAGCAGCTGGGTCAGACCGACGCTGAGGTTGCCAATGATCTTGCCTGCCATGAGCTGCAAAGGTGAAACCGAGGTTATCATGACCTCCATGGTGCGGTTTTCTTTTTCTTCAACCAAAGCCTGCAACAAGTACCCGCCGCTGGTCATAACTGCAATGATAAATACTATGCCGATGATGAATGGCATGACAAATTTTAACCACTCATTTTCCCTTATCTCACGGCTGTCGTCGGCAGATTTCAGGAGGTAGGTGGTTCCTTCAGAAAGCCTGGTCTTGCTTGGCAGGGATTCGTTGGCAACCAGGTTTTCACGCAGAAATGCATCAATGTGGTTACTAGCCTCGCTGCTCAGCTCACCTGCAAAATAGACCTGTGCCTCCCGAGTCGTTAAAAAATTCTCAGGCAGAATCAGATAGGCTTGGATCTCTTCTTGATTAAGTGCTTCTGCAGCTGTTTCCGGTGATGAATATTTCATCATCTCTAACACGGGCTCAAAGATACTGCCTTTATCCTTTTTGGTTAATCCCGCGTTGAGCGTACCCGATTGATCGACATACCCAATGGGTGATTTATCCATCATGAGAAAGCCAGCCAGCATTGCCACACCTGTGACAAAAAGGAGGAACAATGGCATTCCTAAGACAGATAAGATGAAACGCTTTTTAAATACATGGCGGGTATATTCATATTTGATGATCTGCCAAAGCTTATTCATTGCGCACCTTCCCGCGGCTGACCACCTGGATAAAAATTTCATCCAAGGATGGCGTGGCAATTTCAAACTCATCCAGGATAATGCCCTGTTGCACTAACTGGGCTAATACTTGCTGTGGACTTGAATTCTCTGAAAGGTGTAACTTGAGGTGGTTATTGCTGCGAACGATTGATTCAATGCCCATTAAATCCCCAGGAATGCTTGATTCTGTTCGGATAAGGACATCATTACTGGCAAATTTTTTGCGAATATCAACCAATGAACCCTCTAATACCAGTTGACCATGATCGATCAAAACCAGCCGATCGCATAATTGCTCCACCTGCGCCATTTGATGGGTGCACATGACGATGGTCTTGCCGTTATTGCGTTCTTCAATAAGCAAATCTTTGACCATTTGGGTATTGACGGGGTCAAGAGCACTGAATGGCTCATCGATGATCAAAACTTTGGGGTTATGAACTAGGGCAGAGATCAATTGTGCTTTTTGCTGCATACCTTTGCTCAGTTCTTTGACCTTTTTCTTGCAATCGCTGGCTAGGTCAAAGCGCTCAAGGTACTCCGTAATTTTCCGGTTGGCAAGCATGGGCTCCATGCCTTTGAGACTGGCCAAAAAATGCAAACAGCGATCCAATTGAATATCTTGGTAAAGACCGCGTTCTTCGGGCAGGTAACCAATTTGGTTTTTCTTGGCTTCAGTCATTGGGCCGCCTAATATCGAAGCAGTGCCTTGATCAGCTTTGTAGATATCCAGGATGATGCGGATCATGGTGGTCTTACCAGCGCCATTAGGTCCCAGCAGTCCAAAAATCTCACCAGGATTTATCTCAAATGAGACATTATCTAATGCCTGTACCTCTCCAAAGCGCTTGCTAATATTGTTTACAGAAATCGTTGCCATATCAAATTCCTTTCAACCTTGTTAAAACTAAGGTTATTAATGTATTATTGCACATCCAGCAAATAAGAAACCTCATATTTTATAGTTAAGCGCCTTATCTTTGATTAATTACCACATAGGTTAATCTTCTATTTCTATGATAATGCAATTACTTGCCAAAAGCTGAATTTCTGCTGGATGTGTGGGTTAGGAAATTAATTTACTTTATAAAAAAGCCCCCGGCTTATTGCCGAGGGCTGGAGTGTCACTCTTTTTCGTAAGGTTCACCGCTCGCAGCGGGTGCGTGTCCTTTGCCAATAAAGCCGGCCAAGATGATCATCGTAATCAGGTATGGCGCCATTGCCATGAATTGCGGCGGGATAGCGCTGCCTAATAGTGACAGTTTAGATCCGATTGCATCTGCGAAGCCGAATAATAAACCGGCCCCCATTGCACCGATCGGGGTCCAGTTGCCAAAGATCATGGCCGCCAAGCCAATGAAGCCTTTGCCGGCAGTCATGCCTTCATCGAAGCGCCCGACTGATCCTAAGGTGAAGAAACCACCGGCGATGCCTGCGACCACACCGCTCAGTAAAACAGCCATGTAGCGGGTCTTGATCACGTTAATGCCCAGGGTGTCTGCAGCCTTGGGGTGTTCACCCACAGAGCGCAGCCTCAATCCCCAACGGGTGGCAAACAGGGCTACCTGGATGACAATCAGGAACAAGAACATCAAGTAAACAAACAGGTTGGTATTGAAGAAAATAGGTCCAATCACAGGGATGTGTGCTAACCCAGGCAGCGGGATGCGGGTAAACATGGGCGGTGAGTTGAGGGCTTGGTTAGCCTGCAGGAATTTCTGTGAGAGGAAAGAGGTCAGGCCGGTTGAAAAGATATTGATGACAGTGCCAGAAATGACCTGGTTGATCTTGTACTTGATTGAGAGCACTGCATGGAGGGTAGCCAACAAAACAGCTGAAAGGATTGCCCCAAGCAAACCGACCCAGGCATTACCAGCCAGGCTGCCTACCAGGGCACCAACCATGGACCCCATTAACATCATGCCTTCAATAGCTATATTGACCACCCCAGCCCGCTCGCAAAGGATGCCAGAAAAGGCACCCAGGGTAATGGGTACTGCCAAGAGCACAGCGCTGGAGAGCATGCCCGCAAGATTAAGCGACTTATCCCCAGCTTGCCAGGTAATAAAACCAAAGATCAGGAACAGGCCAGTTAACCCCACCATGCCGTTGGTGGCGCGGCCGAATCCTTTTACCAGTTGGTAAATGCCAATGGCCAGCGTGAAGATGGTCAGTAATATCAAGGTTAGCCTGGTTGGGATGATCCAGTCGCCAACGGCACCGATGTCAATGCCGCCCGGGGTCATCACAAAGGTGGATATTTCCGTAGGTGAGGACGTGCGCACAAAAACCAACAGGATCAACAAGGCAATCAAAACCTCAATGATGCCCATCACCAGTTTCCTGGTTGGTGAAACTTCATAAATTCTTTGATGATGAATGGCTTGGGTTGATGTGGTCATTAGTTACCTCCTCCCCAACCGCTGACAAAGACAGTTGCCTCTTCTTGTTTTGGTTTCTTAAGGCGATAGATGGAGCGAATGATGGCCGGTGCAGCCACAAACATCAAAATGATCGCTTGCACGACATCCACGATATCAATCGGGATGCGTGAGACCACCATCATGCGCGTAGCGCCATTTCTAAGAGTGCCGAATAAGATGGAAGCCAAAACGACGCCAACAGGATGGTTTCCGCCAATTAAGGCTAGGGCAATGCTGTCAAAGCCATAGCCAGAAGACAAGCCTAAAGCCATGCTGCGGTTGACTGCCAAGATTTGATTTGCACCAGCCAAACCAGCTAACCCGCCTGAAATGGTCATGCCCACGATGATGGACTTTGTGACGCTTAAGCCGGCATACTTTGCTGCGCGTGGGTTTGTACCGACCGTGCGCAGGTTCAAACCCCAGGTGGTTTTAAACAGGATCCACCAAATCAGCCAGGCAATTGCTAGGGCAATAAAAAATCCCAGGTGAAAGCGGATAGGCGTCTGGAAGAATTGCGGAATTTGAGCGGTTTCCTCAATGATCGGGCTGATAGGCATGCCGCCTGATTCGGGACGGGTCATTGGGCCTGAAAGCAGCCACTCGGTCAGGCGGAAGGCAATCCAGTTCATCATGATGGTATTAATGACCTCATGTCCGCCAGTTTTAGCCTTCAACAGACCAGGGATAAAGCCCCATAAGGCGCCGCCCAAGCCTCCAGCCAGGAAAGCTAGCGGCATGTGGATAATGGCCGGTAGACCTTTGATGGCATAACCGACAAATGTAGCACAGGCAGCACCGATGAAAAGTTGCCCTTCAACGCCAATGTTGAATAAGCCTGCCCTGAAGCCCACTGTGACAGCCAAACCGGCAAAAATATATGGGGTAGCCTGCACCAGGCTTTCAAGGAAGGGGTTGAGTGCGCTGCGAATGGCACGCGCATCACCAGACACCAAAGCGTTCGCAATTTTTACCGGGTCGCCAATTGCACCGGTAAAAAGCGCACCATAAGCTCGCACAATTTCCTGCCCTGCAGTGGCAAAGCCTCTCCAAATTGACACCCCAAAAGCTTCATAGACTGTGGTACTGGTTGCTGCAATCAGGATTGCTCCGATGATTAAACCGGTCAGGATGGCTAACAGGGGGATGGTAACCACATTCCAAAAAGATTTTTTGTGGGGCTCTTTGGCATGTTCTGGTTCGTTTATCTCCTGAAGGAGCGCTTTGCCTGCATCATCAATTTTTTCAGTTTTAGATTTCATAAGGCTCCTTTTTAGAATGTGACCTCAACAATGTGTTGATCTTCAGGTTGAGTCGCTTCATCAGGCATAATGCCCGCCATCATCAAGCCGATCTGCTCTTTGCTGACTTGCCCATTCTTTACAATCGCGATGATCTTGCCGTTGAACATGACCGCAATGCGGTCTGAAAGCTCCATAATTTCATCCAACTCAGGTGAAACCAATAAAACAGCGCAGCCTTCATCGCGCTTTTGGACGATGCGTTTATGAATATATTCAATCGAGCCAACATCCAATCCGCGGGTTGGCTGTGAAGCAACCAGGAATTGAATTGGACGTGAAAGTTCACGGGCAATGATCACTTTTTGTTGATTGCCACCAGAAAGTGAGCCAACCGGGGTAAAAGCATTGGGAGTACGAATATCAAAATCTTGGATTAATTTTTGGGAATGTTCCAAAATCGTGTTGTACTGTAGAATCACGCCTTTGGAATAGGGCTCTTTGTAATAAGTGCACAACACCAGGTTTTCTGCCACCGGGAAGGGCAATACCAGCCCATCCGCCTGCCTGTCTTCTGGCACATGCGCTGAGCCTAATTCAGTAATTTTGCGGGGTGAGGCTTTGGAAATATCTTCACCAAGCAGGGTAACTTTTCCATCCGCAATATTCGCTAAACCTGTCACAGCCTCTACCAGCTGGGTTTGGCCGTTCCCCTGAACACCAGCAATGCCGAGGATTTCACCTGAACGCACGTCTAAAGAAACATGGTCAACGACAATATTTTGGAACTTATCTGCCACAACCAGGTCTTCAATTGATAATACGACGTGACCTGGCTCTTTGGCAAGTTTCTGTACTTCAAGACTGACTGCGCGGCCAACCATCATAGCTGCTAAGCTGTTTTTGTCTGCTTGTTCTGGGAGTGTCTCCCCGACCATTGCGCCTCTACGGATGACCATGATGCGGTCAGCAATAGCTAAAACCTCGCGCAGCTTATGTGTGATAAAGATGATGGATTTACCCTGGTTTGCCAGTGAGCGCATAATGCCAAATAGCTCGTCAGCTTCTTGCGGGGTCAATACCGCGGTCGGCTCATCAAAAATCAAGATATCTGCCTGACGATAGAGCAGTTTGATAATCTCAACCCTTTGCTGAACGCCGACAGGCAAGTCTTTCACCATGTCATCCGGGTTTACAGCCAGGCCAAACTCTTCGGAGATTTGGCGGATCTTGGCTGCTGCACTTGGGCGATCTAAAAAGTCAGCGAACTTCATAGATTCTTGTCCGAGCATGACATTTTCTGTGACGGTAAAAACAGGAATAAGCATAAAATGCTGATGAACCATGCCAATACCAACTTGGATAGCATCGGTTGGGGAGGCAATATCAATTTTTTGGCCGTTAATTATTATTTCCCCTTCATCAGGTTGATACAGCCCGTAAAGGATATTCATCATCGTGGACTTGCCAGCGCCATTTTCCCCCAATAACGCCAAGATTTCGCCTTTGTTTAAGGTCAGGTCAATATGATCATTCGCCAAAACACCGGGAAATCTTTTTGTAATCCCCTTTAATTGAAGGATAGGAGTCATGTTCACCCCATTTCTTATAATAATAAATGATTACAATTGGTAAAAAAATTACGGGTTGGAGAATTTTCTCCAACCCGTTTCGTTAAGTTTTAATTAATCTAAACTGATTGCGCCGGAAATGATATCGGCTTTAAGCTGCTCTAATTCCGCCTTAACTTCAGCAGGAACTAGGCTATCAAGATCATGGAACGGAGCCAATGCCACACCGCCGTTGGCTAAAGTTCCAACCGCTGTGCCGCCGGTAAATGTCCCATCAACAACTGATTTAATGACATCTAATGTGGTGGCATCCATTAACTTCATAATGGATGTAAAAGCGATGGAACTATATTCGGGGCTGGTGAGATACCAGTCTGAATCAACACCGATTATGTAGGTATTGCCGCGTTCCAAGATGGCTGCAGCAGCACCAAGGCCAACTGGGCCAGCGACGGGCAATATAATATCTGCACCCTCGTCCATCAGGGAGATGGCTAACTCACGGCCTTTCTGCTGGTCATCAAAAGACATGCTGAATAAGCCAGCATCGGGGTTGGCGGGGTCCCAACCTAAAACCTGCACATCGGTGCCCTTAACTTCATTGTACTTGGCAACGCCCTTGGCAAAGCCATCCATGAAGACGGTCACGGTTGGGATGGGCAGACCGCCGAAAGTACCAACCTTACCGGTCTTGGTGGCTGCAGCGGCAGCATAACCAGCCAGGAATGAAGGTTCATCAGTCTTAGAAACCTGGCCAACAACATTTTCAATCGCTGGGTCATAGGCATAGTCCACGATGGTGAATTTAACATCGGGGTTTGCAGCAGCAGCGGCAGCAGTTGCATCACCAATCAAGAAACCAACAGTGACAATCAGGTCACAGCCTTCATCGATGAAGGCGTTGAGGTTTTTCTCATAGTCGGCAACTTCTTTAGACTCGAGATATTTACCTTCGACACCAAGTTGATCTTGTGCATCGGTAACACCTTTCCAGGCGGTGGCGTTGAAGGACTTGTCATCAATACCGCCAGTATCGGTGATCTGGCAGACTTTGACCTTTTCTTCAACTTCGGCTTTTGGTGCACAGGCAGCTAACATTAAAGCGCCTATGATCACCAGGGATAAAACTGTAAAGATTTTTTTACTCATTTTTTCTTTTTCTCCTCTTTAGAATAAGAATATTTTTGAACAACATACTTTGCTCAGGTATAAATAAACCTGAGGCTATCATTATTTAGTATAAGACAGTTTGGCGGACTCTGCAAGGATGGATTATTAACCCTCCTGCTTGAAGATCGACTCCTCATGCAGCTCTTTGGCTTCACCACGGCGCACGCCTAAAATGCTGATCAGGGCAAATGCCATGAAAATGGGTCCGATGATCATGATCGAGGCGTAATTGTTTCCGGTCAACTGCACTATCCAGCCGTTGATGTTTGGGCCTGTGATGGCTGCCAAGGTGGAGAATAAGTAGTAAAGTCCCGTGTAAGTACCAATTTGTACCGCGTCCGTCAGGTCTACCACCATAGGCAGCGAATTGATATTAATCAGCGCCCAGGCGATGCCAGCCAACATCAGGAATAAGCCAACCACCGGTACGGTGCCCAGGATAGGGGCTTTAAAGACCTCGATGGTCAGCACATCTTTGGGGAGTATGTACATAAATAACATGCTGATGATCATGAGAACCAAGCCGATGCTGATGGTGATGCGCCGACCGATCTTGCCGCCGATGTAGCCAGATGGCAGGGCAAATATGACGAATAGCAGCGATAACTGACTGAGCAAGCGCACGCCATCTGCTTCTGGCAACAAGAGGTGCTTATTGGCATACAGTGTGAAGAATGCTTCGATGGCATTGTAAGCAATGAACCAGAACAGGATTGCTAAGAAAATGCGTATCGCGCTGTGGTCTTTTTCTTTAAGAATTGTGCTTAAGCTCTTGAGTAAATTGGGCTTCTCAACATCAGGGTTTTCATCATAAATCTTTGGCTCTTTGATGAATATGAAGACCATAATCGCTGCCAGCACCACCAAAATTGACCCAAGCCAGAAAGGAAAAGCCTGGTTGGTTTCATATAATTTTGAACCGATGAGAAAAGCAATAATTGAACCAATGCCGCCCATAAAGTTAATCACGCCGTTGGCTTGTGAACGAAAACGGGAGGGAGTGATATCTGGCATAAGCGCAACCACGGGTGTGCGCCAGATGGCCATGCTGAGGATGAGCGTGACCGTGCAGGCTACAAAGAGGGGCAGGGCGGCCGCGATGGGGATGATGCCAAATGCAACGGCTGCAACAGGAGCGCCGATGAGGATGAATGGCAATCTTCTGCCAATCTTGGTGCGCAGGCGGTCTGACCAGGATCCAACCAAGGGTTGGATAAATAGGGCAGCAATATTATCCAGGGTCATGAAAAAACCGATCCAGGCTGGACTTAAGCCAAATTTATTAGCTAAAAAGAGCGGTACGAAGGCATTGTAAGTTGCCCAAATAACGCTGACACCAAAAAAACCAAAACCTAGTAAAAACGTCTTACCATAATTTAACCTTTGTTTTTCCATGCAGTCTCCTTTTATATTAGAAAATTAAGTGTTTAATAAAAAAATTATGCCTCATCCTTTTCATTGACTTTACTGGCTACATAAGCTTCTAAAAAAGCACGGTCTTTATCAGAGAGATCAGCTTGTAGGAGCAGGTCTGGCCGCCATTGAAGGGTGCGGATGAGCGATTGTTCTCGGCGCCAGCGCGCCTGTTCGGCATGATTACCCTGCAGAAGCACATCCGGCACCTGCCAGCCGCGAAACTCCGGGGGACGAGTGTATTGAGGGTATTCCAGCAAACCATTTGAGAAGGAATCGTCGCATGTGGCCTCGTCATCGCCTAATACGCCTGGAACCAGGCGTGCTACCGCATCAAGGAGGATTAAAGCCGGCAGTTCTCCGCCTGTTAGCACATAATCACCAATGGAAAGCACATGGGTCGCCAGGTGATCACGAATGCGCTCATCAAAGCTCTCGTACCGCCCACAGATTAAGGCAAGCTGCTGCTGTTCGGCAAGTTCAAAGGCAATTTTCTGGGTAAATTGCTGACCTTGGGGACACAGAAGTATTACCGGGCAGCCAGGTGGCTGACCCAAGACTGACTCTGCGGCAGCGAAGATTGGCTCAGGTTTCATGATCATACCCCCACCGCCGCCATAGGGCGTGTCGTCGGTGGTGTGATGTTTATCCGTTGCCCAATCGCGGATGTTATGGGTGAATACCTGTAATAAATCTGCCTGGATAGCGCGCTTGAGTATGCTGATATCAAGATAGGGTTGAAATACTTCTGGGAACAAACTAAATATATCCACGCGCATAATGAAATTTTAGCTGTAGATTGAAATTTCGACAAGGCATCCATATGATCTAGACTCTAAATTAGCCTAAAAGAAGTGCAAACAAGGGGTTATATGTCTTCTTTGCAAGCAATCTCAGCAATCTTATTGCCAAATTATTGAAATTTGTACTAATCTTATCTATTTTTTCGGATAATTGGTATAATCATATTTGGAAGTATTATTTCCACTTTAACACTGCGCTGAACAAATTATTTTTAAAAAGGAGGACGAATGGCTGAAAAAGTAGATGGATGTGTTAAACCTACCAAAGGGGTTATACAAGCAGAAACAGAGAGTAAGACTACAGAAAACGTGATTGTAAAGGAGGTGTCTATGGTTCAAGCTCGTGTAGGAAAACCCGCTCCAGATTTCGAATTAAGCGCTTATTTGGGCGGTGGTTTTAAAAATATTAGGCTATCAGATTATAAAGGAAAGTGGATTGTTATTTGTTTCTACCCCGGTGATTTTACTTTTGTCTGACCGACTGAATTAACGGCAGTTGCCGCAAAATATGGTGAACTTCAGGCATTGGGGGTAGAAGTATTTGCAATCAGTGTAGATAGTCGGTTCTCTCACAAAATCTGGCAAGAAACAGAATTAACCAAAATGTTAGAAGGTGGCGTGCCCTTCCCAATGCTTTCAGATGCTGGCGGTAGGGTAGGCGATGTGTATGGTGTCTATGATGAAGATGCTGGCGTGGATATTCGCGGGCGCTTCTTAATTGACCCCGATTTTGTTATTCGTTCAATGGAAGTAATGACCCCAGAAGTTGGGCGTAACGTGGCAGAGTTGATCCGCCAGGTAAAGGCTTTCCAGCATGTCGCGGCGACCAATGAGGTCACCCCGGCAGGATGGCAACCCGGCAAACCAACCCTAAAACCAAGCCCTGACCTGGCCGGCAATGTCTGGAAGGTCTGGAAACCAGATCTGGGTTAATTACTGAAAAATAATATTCAGCGCATTCAAAAAGAAGTTGTGCTATTACATCACAACTTCTTTTCCTTTTAATGGGATTATATACATGCTTGACTCCTTTTTAATAATAATGTTATTATCTGATTATGTACCTAAAAGGTAGTAAATTGTCTTTAAAGAAGAAGAGAAGAAAATCGAACCCATGGTTGCTTGGATTTCTTTTCCTTGCTATTGGTTCTCTAATCTATCTCAATACGATGGTTGTGCCTACCATAAATCCTCCCTTTGTGCCTACCCCAACAGAGACCCGGGATCCATTATCCTATGAGATCGAAGCGGAGGGGTTTGCTTCTGAAGGTAAGTATGTTTCTGCAATGGAGTCTTACCAGCTGGCAATAAATGCAAACCCACAAAATATTAATAATTACATAGACCTTGCACGCATTCAAATTTATATGGGAAATTATGAAGAAGCGCAGGTTAATGCTGAGAATGCCATTCTGCTAAATAAAAATTACCCAAACGCTTATGCCCTATTGGCATGGGCGCTTGGTCTGCAAGGTGAAACCCTAGAGGCCGAAGTGCAGGTGAAGCAAGCGATAAGTATTGACCCCAACAGCGCCCTTGCTCATGCCGTCTATGCATACCTGCTGGCGCTGCGTGTATCTGCTGGTTTGGGAGAACTGGGCACGGTTGACGCAGCGATTGAAGAGTCACGCACCGCGATCGCCCTGGACCCAAACCTGTTAGAAACACGCTGGGCAAGGGGTTTTGTCTTGGAGATTACCAGCAATTATGCAGATGCAGCTGAACAATTAGAAACCGCATTGCGGATTAATGCTAATGTGTCGGAGGTGCACCTGGCTTTAGGCCGTATTTATATTGCCCTAGAGCGTTTTGATGAAGCAGTGCCGTTGTTTACAAAAGCCTACTCATTAAGACCGACAGATCCATACCCAAACTATTACATCTCGCGCGTGTATGGCCGCATTGGTGAGTTTGCCAAAGCCATCCAGTACGGTGAACAAGCTTTAAAAGATGACCCAACCAATACTTTATTGCTGGCAAACTTGGGCACGATGTATTACCGCAACGGTGCTTACAACCAGGCGGTGACCTACCTGGAAAAAGCGGTTAGAGGTGGGGTAACCGATGCGGGCGAGCCAATTGAAGGCCTTGTTTTGGAATACAGCGATTCGGTTATTGAAATCTACAGCCGTTATGGCCTAGCTTTAGCGCGTGTGAACCGCTGTAACGAGGCGGTGCAGGTTGCCCAGGCTATGATCCAGGGTATTCCTGACAATGAAACAGGCGTTTTTAATGCAGAAGAGATGATCCGAATTTGCCAGGAAAACCTGGAGAATCCGCCGACAGCTACCCCAGAGCCGACTGTTACACCTGAGGAGGGCCAGGTAGACCAGCCCTAAGCACTATGCAAATAGAAAATCGTGATTTTTTGTTTCGGAAACGCCCCAGGCGATCAAGCCCTTATCGCATCATGTTTTTCATGATCATGATATTCATGTTGGTTGCCGTTTTAAGATCATATGCAAAAGGCGAGATAACACCGCCATTTTTACCGACACCAACCCCAACGCGTACAGTCAATTCATTTGTTGTTGAAGCCGAGACGCACTTCCAAGCCGGCAACTTGGATGAAGCTATTGCAGCTTATGAGACAGCCACACAGGTTGACCCCACTAACCCTGATTTATTCGTAAATTTAGCACGTGTGCAGGTCTATTCCTCAAACTCCCTGACAACTGACGCTGAGCGGCGCCAGCGTTTATCTGAAGCCCTGGAAGCGATAAACCAGGCCAAAACACTTGCCCCGACAGATGGCAGTGTGTTGGCTGTGCGGGCTTTTGTTTTGAACTGGAATGCCGAGGAGACACTAGCAGGGGAGCAATCTGAAACGCTGCGCAATGAGGCGGAAGCAGAAGCGCTGATGGCACTCCAATTAGATAGTTCAAATACCCTGGCTTTAGCCTATTACAGTGAGATCCTTATAGATCAATTCAAATGGGTGCAGGCGCGTGAATACATGGCCCAGGCTATGGAACAAGGGGCGGATTTGATGGATGTGCACCGCATCCAAGCTTACCTATACGAGATTTTAGGTGAATATAATTTGGCTATCCAGGAATATCAAAAAGCTATTGAGATTTCACCAAACCTGGGCTTTCTGTACAATGCAGTGGGCAGGCTATACCGCCACTTGGAATTGTATGACCTGGCATTGGAATATTTCGATAAAGCGGCAAAATTAAATGAGCAATTGGGTATTAAGGACCCGATTCCTTACATGGCTATTGCAAATACCTATATCCGTATGGGTGAGGCCATGGTAGCCTCTAGGAATGCTTATAAAGCCTTATCCTACAATCCCTATAATCCAGATGTTTACGGCCAGGTCGGGTTAATCTATTACCGCGCACGCAATTATGAAGGCTCTATCCCTGCTTTACAGTGTGCCGTTGAAGGATGTTCTGCAGAGGTTACCTGTGAGGTGCGTGAGTGCGACTTTGAGACTGATGAAAAAATTGAAATTGAAGGGCTGCCACTTTCAGACAGTACGGTTGTGTACTATTACACCTATGGATCAGTATTAGCGGGCTTGCACAGACCTGGCGATGACAAGTGTGTTGAGGCTATGAAGGTATTTGAAAAGGTTCGCGAGCTGTATGAAGATAACGAGGTCATTATGGGCATCGTGGAAGCCAGCGAATCTATCTGCGCTGGGGAGTAAACTCTTTGGGGATTGTAAAAAGTTTATAAGAAATTTATATAAATCTCTTGACTTATCAATTCAAGCGTTGTATGATATAGACAGATTAGCACTCAAGTAAATTGAGTGCTAAAAAATGCGAAAAAAATATAAAAAAATTCAATTTTTGGAGGAAAATATGGCAATTTCTATGAAACCTTTAGGAAGCCGGATCGTGGTTGAACCAATTGAACAGGAAGAAATCACTGCAGGCGGTATTGTCCTGCCCGAGACAGCAAAGGAAAAACCCCAGAAGGGTAATGTTTTAGCTATTGGTCCTGGAGACCGCAATGACAAGGGTGAGCGAATCGCCTTGGATGTAAAAGTAGGCGATGTGGTCTTATTTGCCAAGTATTCTGGCACAGAGATCAAATATGATGGCAAGAAATTGTTAATTTTGCGCGAGAGCGACGTCCTCGCCATTCTCTAACTAAAAATAATCAAATTATCAAGGAGTTATATACATGGCTAAACAATTAGTTTTTTCAGATGAAGCACGGCGTTACCTGAAGACCGGTATTGATACCGTAGCAAATGCAGTCGCGACAACACTCGGACCGAAGGGACGCAATGTCGCTTTGGATCGCAAATTTGGTTCCCCAACCATTACCCATGATGGTGTGACCGTTGCAAAAGAAATTGAACTTGAAAACCCCTATGAAAATATGGGCGCACAGCTTCTTAAAGAAGCAGCCACCAAGACCAATGATATCGCTGGTGATGGCACTACAACTTCAACCGTTTTGGCACATGCCATCGTGAGCGAAGGCCTCAAGAACTTGGCAGCCGGTGCAAACCCAATGCTGCTCAAGCGCGGTATTGAAGCCGCCTCTAAGGCTGTAGCCGATGCCATTCGTGACCAGGCAATTGACATTACCACCAAAGAGGAAATTGCCTCTGTGGCCACCATTTCCGCACAAGATTCAGAGATTGGTTCTTTGATTGCTGACGTGATGGATAAAGTAGGCAAAGATGGCGTTATCACTGTTGAGGAGTCTAAAGGCTTAGCATTTGAGACCGAGTATGTGGAAGGTATGCAATTCGATCGTGGCTATATTTCACCTTACTTCATCACCGACCCAGAGCACATGGAAGCCAACATCGATGAACCTTATATCCTGGTTTATGATAAGAAGATTTCCGCTGCGACCGATATCGTGCCCCTGCTCGAGAAGTTAGTGCAAGTTGGCAAACGCGATATGGTCATTATCTCTGAAGATATCGACGGCGAAGCACTGGCAACCTTGGTGCTGAATAAGCTGCGCGGCATGTTGAACGTGATTGCCGTCAAAGCCCCTGGTTTTGGCGACCGCCGCAAGGCAATGCTGCAAGATATTGCTATCCTGACCGGTGCAACTGTCATCTCCGAAGAGACTGGCCGCAAGTTGGAAACTGCTACCATTGATGACCTCGGCCGTGCCGAAAAAGTCTCTACCGACAAAGAGAATACCACAATTATTGGTGGGCGCGGTGATGCAGCTGCTATCAAAGGCCGCATTGAGCAAATTCGTGTTGAAATTGACAACACCACCAGCGATTATGACCGCGAAAAACTGCAGGAGAGACTTGCTAAACTCTCTGGCGGTGTCGCCATCATTCGTGTTGGTGCAGCAACTGAAACCGAACTTAAAGAAAAGAAGCATCGTGTTGAAGATGCCCTGTCTGCAACCCGCGCGGCTGTGGAAGAAGGTATCGTTCCCGGTGGTGGTGTTGCTTTGATCAATGCCATGAAATCTGTTGCAGGCCTTAAAATGGATAGCGACGATGCCCAAATAGGTGTCAATATCGTCCGCAACGCTCTCGAGATCCCGATGCGCAAAATTGCTGAGAATGCTGGCAAAGATGGCTCCGTGATTGTTGAGAATGTTCGCCAGAAGCAAGCTGCTACAGCTAGCAACCGCTTAGGCTATAACGTGTTGACCGAAGAATACGGTGACATGGTTGAAGGCGGCGTGATTGATCCTGCAAAGGTTACCCGCGGTGCATTAGAAAATGCCGCTTCCATTGCAGCCATGATCCTGACGACCGAAGCGCTTATTACCGACATTCCAAAACCAGAGCCAGCTGCCCCAGCTATGCCCCCTGGTGGAATGGATTACTAGATCGAAAAATAAAAAAATAAAGACCGTCCGCGAGGGCGGTCTTTTCGTATAGATAAGATTTGCACTTTTTAATAGTATAAGCGAATTTTGACTTCAACAGGTATAATACAGGGTATGAAATTTCACGGCTCATTTTGGCGCATTATAGCGATCTTCTTAGCGGCGGCTTTTATTCTTCTTCCCCTTTCTTCTTGCAAAACTGAAGAAACGCAGGTGCCTACAGCAACTGCAACTGAAACGCTGGTTATCGCGACTCCTACACCCACACCTATCCCAATCCCAATGGCGGTAGTTGTAAACGGGGAAGGTATTCCCCTGGCTTACTATGAAGCTGAATTAGAGCGTTTTAAACTAGCCTATCAAAATTTAGGTGAGACTTTACCTGCACAAGAAGAAATCGTTCAAAGAGTATTAGATAATTTAATTGATCAGCTGCTGCTGCACCAGGCAGCCCTGGATGCTGGCTTTGTGGTTGACGAGCAATTAATTTATGAACGAACCTTGAACTTGGTCAATGAGCTTGGCTCTGAAGAAGCATTGAATCAATGGATGGCTGGAAATTTTTATACATCGGAAGACTTCCGATATGCTATGTCACTGGCTATAGGCTCTGCTTGGCAACGGGATGCTATTATCAATGCAGTTCCGGAAACAACTGAACAAATCCATGCACGTCAAATCTTTGCCTTTACCAAAACAGGCGCAGAAACAGCGCTTAGTAAGTTGAATGCTGGTACTAGTTTTGATGACCTGGCTTGGCAGTATAGCCCGGAGACAGGAGGAGAATTAGGCTGGTTCCCGAGAGGTTACCTGACAGTGCCTGCCGTGGAAGAAGCTGCTTTTGCATTAGAGGTTGGTGCTTACTCGGGGATTATTGAAAGTGAGCTGGGCTATCACATCATTTTGGTGTTAGAAAAGGAAGCAGCGCATCCCCTTTCAATCGATGCCCGGCGAAGCATGCAGCTAAAAGCACTGGCTGATTGGATTGAATCACAACGAGCACTATCGGTTATAGAAATCTTGGTCAAATGACATCACAGAAGATCCCCCCAACGGTAAAACGCAGCAGGCCTGATGAAGGCCCTCCGAAAATATCCTCAATGGCAAAACGTAAAATGCCATCGCCTTTCCTGATTGGATTTTTATTGATGATTTTAGTGGCAGTATTGACCTATTTCTTGATGCGTTTTGAAGTCATCCCACCCCTTTCAATTTTTTCGTCTACACAAACCAATACTGCTACGATTGTACCGACTTCTACCTCAACACAACCGCTTCCGCCTTCGGCAACCTCAACACTTACTCCAACGCTTGAGCCAACTGCCACCGCAACGGCCACTTCAACGCACACCCCTACTCCAACTGAAAAACCCATGCCATTTATCTTGATGGGCGCTGTGCAAGCATTGCCGAACACACTACTGCATCCTCAATACAGTTGTGAGGATTACCTTTTCATTGGCGGCCAGGTTTGGGATCTGCAGAATTCGCCGGTAAAGAACGTGAACGTCCGCCTGACTGGAGATTATGGCGGTGAGATGGTGGATGAAGACGTGCTGACCGGGTCAGTGACGGTTTATGGCGAGTCCGGTTATGGATTTGCCCTGCCAAATAAACTGGTAGATGGCGATTTGCTCTACTTGCAATTACTAGACCCCAATGGTGAGCCGCTCTCAAGCCCTGTGGTATTAAATATTACCTCTTCTTGCCAGGAAAACCTGATCCTGGTGAATTTTAAGCAAGTACGTTGATTGATGTTTAAAGAAGAATTTTTCCCGATTTTTTAACAGCAAGAAAATTATTCTCTCTGCCTTGGGCTGATTGTAAGTAATTCTTGTCCTGCTAAAAGCCCATGCAGTGGTTTAGCGTTTAATAACATCACGCGTGTATTGGTGAAGTATTCGAAGTCGAAATTGGTCTCATCACCGGCTTTTTTACCCGGCATCGGCAGCAGCCTGGCTGTGAGCGGTTTGTTCAAACGCAGCGCTAAAGCTGAAAGGTCTAAGAGCACCGGGTAGATTTCCTCTGCACTGGTATCACCTGGCAAGGGGATGACATCCAGCCCAGTGCCGCACACAGCGGAAAATAAGAGCAGGGCAGAAACTGCTAATGTGCCTTGGGCTGCAGATTGTCCCAAGGTGTAGTCTTCAAGAACAGGCAGCATCAAGCCATTGAATCCACAACGTTTAAACTTTGCCTGGTCAAGCGTGTCTGTTATGAAAGCCGATGCAGCTAGCGTTCCCTGGTAACCAACGACAGGCAAGCCGATTTTTTGTATTGCCGTGCCAATGGACAGGTTTTCTTTGGGGAATGGTGCCAGGGTGAAATCTAAGCCCTTAAAATCATATTTATAGATGCTTTGCAATTGATCTGCTACTGCTTCTAACTTCCTGGCATTTGATTCTATTTCGTAAATTAATATTGCCCTCGCATTAGCCAATGTGGTAGCCGAAGAGAAGGCTTGGACAGCCAGGTCAGCAGCTTCAATGGCTAAAGCGAAAGCAGGCTGGGCTTCTGCACTGTAGGCGGCAGGAAAGAAAGGCGCATAAGCTGGTACATTCGCCAGGGATGCAAAGCGCAGGTTGGCAAAACCATCCTTCTCCAAAACAGCGGCTTTTACCATAATTTCCGCGCAGGCACGGATAGCCGGTTGAGAGAGCTGGCCTGCACTCGTGGTGGTCAGGCCGCTCACAAACAAGCCTTTTGTCTCAGACAGGATGGTTGGGATAGCCTCATAAGCGGATGGAAATTCGGCTAGCGCTGGACCAATTGAAAAATAATCAAAGCCTTCGCCATGGGCTTCAAAGGCTATTGTTTGCGCACCAAGCAAGTAATTTTTAGGCTGTAAGTAAAGCGGGAAGGGCGGTGTTGCCAGGCGCACTGTTTGCACCACAAAGCCTGCCTTTTCATACGCTGCGCGCGCATGCCGCATAAAGATGCCGGCTTTTTGCAGTAATAATTTATTGACTGGGAAACCCGGGTTGCAAAAGAAGGTGATTGAGCGTATTTCCATACATTATCCTTTATGGTGCCTTTGGCGTAATACTTCAAATAATAAGATTCCAGCTGCTACCGATGCATTTAGTGACTCGCCCCGGCCAGCCATGGGGATGCTGACGGGCTGCTGTTGCAGTTTTTGTGCTTGCGAGCTCAAACCAAAGGCTTCACTGCCAATCAACAGGGCGCAGGGTTGGCAAAAGTCGGCCTGCCAATAGACAATTTCACCAGTGGTCTCAGCACTAAATATCGTCATGTTTTTGCAAAAGGCATCAATTTCAGACCAACTAAGGGACATTATTGGTAGGGTAAAGTGCGCACCCATGCCAGCACGCACCACCTTGGGGTTGAAGGCATCTGCGCAGCCAGGCGAGAGCAAGACTGCCTGGGTGCCGGCAGCCTCAGCTGAGCGCAGGATCGTGCCCAAATTGCCCGGGTCACGGATGTTATCCGCAATAAGGAGAAAATTTGGCTGATCTGGTAATACCAAGTCCATCTCATCGAAAACTGCTAGGATGCCTTGGCTGTTTTCCGTGTCCGTCAGCTTATTAAATAAGGCCGAGTCAACCATAAATGCTTGGGTAGTGTTGGCTTGTGTTTCAATCAACTGCAGACCGCGTTGCGAAAGTCCTTCGCAAAAAAGGATAAATTGAGGCTTGAAGCCTTGCTGGATGCCTTGCTCAACCAGGCGCACGCCCTCAGCCAGGAATAGTTTCGACTTGCGCCTTTTACGCGGTTGGGTCAGCAACTGGGTGACTAGTTTAATTTTTGGGTTTTGATCAGACGCAATTTTTTTATAGGTTTGCATTTTTCTGAATTTCCAGTGCAACTGTACCTAAGATTATAGTTTAAATTCAGGCCTTATGCTCAAGAAACACCTTGAAATTCCACTTTAATTGAGCCTTCGGAACTGATATGCAGCAAACCAATTTGCGGAATGCCCTTATTGTAACGGCATGGGTAAACTGAGCCTGGGTTAATGAACCTTTTACCAAGCATTTCATTATCCACCTGGTAGTGCGTATGACCATAGATAATGAGATCAGCTTTAGGATGCCGCTTGGCAATATTGCGCTGGTAACGGCGGTGTGTTAAGTTTTTGGCATTGAAAAAATACTCAATAAAATCACGAAAGTAATGCAACATGGAAATATGGCCGTGGGTAAGGGTAACATTGACACCGTTAAGCACCAGGTCTAGGCTGACCGGTAATGGCAGTCTTAAAAACCAATCCCGGTTGCCTTGGATGGCGCGAACAGGCGCAACCTGGTTGAGCTGATCTAAAACCCGCCTCACAGATATATCGCCGGCATGCAAGATCAGATCTGGCTTTATTGCTGATAGCTGGCTGAGCAGGTTTTCCGGCAGTTCTTTCAAGCGGTCTCCCACGTGACTGTCTGCAATGATTACAATTAAGAGATCTTTAAGCTGTGGCACTGGCTGCTGCCTTTTCCATAGGACGGAAATATAACCACGCTACAACAATTGAGAGAAAATATAAAGACGCGGTGATGATAAAGATCGGTGAGAATCCGAAGCGTGACTGGACCAACCCGGAAACAAGTAAGCCAATAGTCTGCCCAATTTGCCAGCCCATACTGCGAATACCCGCAATCGTACCTTCTCGGCCAGGGGGAGAAACTTCCATAGCAAAATTTTCTAGTAATGGCGAAGACAACTGCATCAGCACGGTGCGCAGCAGAAAACCAATTTGGGCAAGCCAAAGAAGAGGGGAAAAACCTGCCAATAACAAAAAGCCAATGCTTAAGAGTTGAGTCAAATTTGTGGCTACAATTTTTGACTTTAATACCCGTGCCAACCACGGGGCACTGAGTGAACCTATCATGACCAGCAGGGAAGAAATGCTGTACAGCAGTCCCAAGGATTTGTCTGACATATCGTGCACTTCGCGGAAAAACACATTGAAATAGGGAATTAATAAAGCTGCCCCCAAGCCCACCAGGCTGTTGATAATAAATAACTGCTGAATGATCTTAAGGGAAAACAAGGACCTGATGGAATTGATTGGGTTTGGTGATGCTTCTTGACGGTCTTCATCATCTTCAAAATCGAACTTCTTAATAAGGAAGAGCGGAACCAAGCATGTTGCGCCGAGTATGATGCCAGAAATAATCACTAACTGGTAACTTAGCGCAGAATTGGCTGGTGTATTCAGCAGACTGCTGGTTAAGCCTGGCAATTGACCAGCGACAAGGTTACCGACCATGCCCGCAAAGGTTGTCAGGCTGAAATTGAGACTGAAAAGCATGGTGCGGTTATTCTCGTTTGATACTTTCATAATAAAAGGGGATGCGGAAATGCGGTAAAGCATCAGCCCTGCGCCCTGTACCACACCCATGAGGATAATCAAGGTTGGTGAGGAGAAGGTCACCTGTAACAGCATGCCCAATAAGCCAACCGAGAGCCCGAAAAACAAAGCATTTTTGTGCCCAATTCGGTCAGCTACTTTTCCAAGTGGTAATCCTAAAAGCAAAGATGAAAGTGGTGCAATCGCTTTGATTAAGCCTAAATAATCTTTATCAAAGCCACTGGCAAGAAAATATAAGTTAAAGAATAATTCCCAAAAGCTGAAAGCTACGCCATAAAGCAAAGTAGCTATCAAAAACAGCTTAGCAGGTTTTGAAAAATCTGGTTTCATTTGGATGTGATTTTATCATGTGCAAGATTAAACACCGTCTATTTATGAATTTATTGAATATTTTATTTAGAATTTATCCTACTCATGAATGTGTTATAGTAAAATGAGCAAAGTTTCAGAGAAAAAGGATTATTTTTGGAAAACGTATCTTTAAAAGAGAAATTGATTGATCTTATTAAAACGATTTGGTCAATTCGCTTTGTAAGGTTTTTATTTGTTGGCGGGTTGAATACTCTGTTCAGCTATGTCATTTATGCTATATTAATTTTGCTCAACGTGCATTACACTCTTGCTACGCTGATTTCTACCATTTTAGGGATTATTTTTAATTTCTTTACCACGGGCTCTATTGTTTTTCGAAACCGGAAATTGTCTTTGATGCTGCGATTTTTCCTGGTTTACGGATTCACCTACTTAGTAAACATCTTATTATTAAGCTTTTTTGAAACCAAACAGGTTGATATGTTGATAGCTGGTGCTATCGTCACTCTTCCAGTGGCATTGCTCTCATATTTTCTGAATGCTAAACTTGTATTCCGTGAATCCAAAGCGTAAGATTTTACAGATGTACTTCGACTTAAAAGGTTATGATGAAGATTGAAGAATACGAAATTATGTACAATGTGGAGGAATCGCATTGGTGGTACCTTGGAATGCAAAAAATCACCATCGCTGTGCTGGAACGTTGGTATCAACCTGGCAGTGGACTGCGAATTCTTGATGCTGGTTGTGGTACTGGCGCGCACATCACTTCTTACCTTGCCAATTATGGAGAGGTAATTGGCATGGACGCTTCACAGGTTGCTTTGCATTACTCCAAAAAGCGCCAAATCAAGACTTTGCTCCAGGCTTCCATTGATGATTTCCCTCTGTGTTCAGGTACCTTTGACCTCGTCACCAGCTTTGATGTTTTGTATTATGCCCGAAATGACTTTGAAACCCTGCTTGAGTTTAAGCGCGTGCTTAAGAAGGACGGCAGGTTGCTATTAAGACTTCCGGCGTATAAATGGCTTAAAGGAAGCCATGATAAGGCAGTTGATATTAAAAGACGGTATACAGCCAGGCAGGTCAGTTCTCTTTTAGAACAAGCAGGTTTTGTTGTGGAACACTGCAGTTATGCAAATACATTTCTTTTCCCTTTTGCTATTCTCAAGCGCATGCTAGACCGCCTAATAAATCGTAAAGATGTCTCATCTGATTTGACCACGGACTTTGGATCTTTAAACCAGCTATTAAAGCATATATTAATGTTAGAATCAGGTTTGGTGAAAAAACAGCGCCTTCCTTACGGTCTGACAGTCGTAGCGGTGGGCAAAAAAGCCCAGGAGTAAAAGGTTGATGGAAGAAGTTCGCAAAGTTTCAAGTATCAGTGCGGTTTTTCCGGCTTACAATGATGGGGGTACGATTCCGAGCATGGTATTAACTGCCTTGATTGCCTTAAAAGAAGTCACTGATGATTTTGAAGTCATTGTAACCAATGACGGCAGTGCAGATTTTACCCGGCAAGTGTTGGATGCATTGGCTGAACGCTTCCCTGAACTACATGTAATCCACAAAGAAAAAAATGGCGGCTACGGCGCAGCCTTGCGAAGCGGTTTTTCAGCGGCGACTAAAGACTATATCTTTTACACGGATGGCGATGGGCAGTATAACCCCCTAGAGCTTAAAAACCTAGTTGGCGCGTTGGGAGAAGGCGTCGATATTGTCAATGGCTTCAAAATTCAGCGCCATGATCCTTTGTATCGCAAAATAATTGGCAGGATTTACCATCACATCGTCAAATTGCTTTTTAGTTTCAAACTGAAGGATGTTGATTGTGACTTTCGGCTCTTCAGACGCGATATTCTTGATACGGTCAAGTTAGAAAGTGAAACTGGCACGATATGCCTGGAACTGGTTAAAAAAATGCAGGATGCCGGATTTAGATTTGCCGAGGTACCGGTCAACCATTATTATCGCTCTTATGGGAAATCGCAATTCTTCAATTGGCGGCATTTGAAAAATTCGGCAACCCAGCTATTATCCTTGTGGTGGAAAATTGTTGTGCAAAAGGATCACTTAAAGCAAGCCGAATAAGGAAACCTAATCCTAGAGATTGGATTAATAAGCAAAATTGGAATAAATAAAAATGACTGAAAGCATTTACTCACAAAAAAGAGTGCTAATTACTGGTGGATTGGGGTTTATAGGCTCAAATTTAGCCATTAAGCTGGTTGATTTGGGCGCGAAAGTAACCCTGGTAGACAGTCTTATCCCGCAATATGGGGGCAATTTATGGAACATCGAGCCAATCAAGGACCGGGTAAAGATTAATATTTCCGATGTTCGTGACGAACACTCAATGAAGTACCTGGTGGATGGGCAGGATTTTTTGTTTAACCTAGCTGGACAAACCAGCCACATTGATTCCATGGAAGACCCAGGAACAGACCTGGAAATTAATGCGGTTGCCCAATTAAAAATTCTTGAAGCCTGCCGGCATTACAATCCCGATATCAAACTAGTCTTTGCCAGCACCAGGCAAATTTACGGCAAACCGATTAGCATCCCCGTGGATGAGAGCCACCCGCTCCGACCTGTGGATGTCAATGGAATCAACAAGATGGCAGGCGAGCAGTATCACCTGGTTTATAACCAGGTTTATGGCATTCGCTCAAGCATCCTGCGCCTGACAAATACCTATGGCCCGCGCATGCGCGTCAAGGATGCCAGGCAGACTTTCCTTGGCATTTGGATCCGCCGAATCATTGAAGGTAAACCTGTAACTATCTATGGCGACGGGTCGCAGCTACGTGATTTCAATTATGTTGATGATGTCGTTGATGCCTTGATATTAGCGGCTGCTTCCGATAAAACCAACGGTCAGATTTACAACTTGGGTGCCGCAGATACGCTATCACTAACCGATACCGCCAAGTTGTTGGTAGATCTTCACCAGTCTGGTCAATATGAATACATCCCATTCCCAGAAAACCGCAAAGCCATTGATATTGGCGACTACAGCGGAAATTATAGCAAGATTAAGCAGGAACTAGGCTGGCAGCCCAGAATCAGCCTTGAAGAAGGGCTCAAGCGCACGCTTAGTTTCTATCAAACAAATTATCCACACTACTGGTAGGTCAGCATGCAGCAAATTACAATCCCTGTCGCAAATCCAAAGGCACAGTATCTTTCGTATAAGAAGGAAATAGACCAGGCAATCCAAGCTGTACTGGATGGCGGCAGGTATATCTTAGGCAGTGCTGTGAGAGACTTTGAAGCTGCCTTTGCAGAATACATTGGCGTAGATCACTGCGTTGGGGTCAATAACGGCACAGACGCCATCACCCTGGCTGTGAAAGCCTTGGGATTGAAGGGTGAAGATGAAGTCATCACTGTCTCCCATTCAGCGGTAGCAACCGTGGCAGCTGTCGAACTAGCTGGGGCAAAAGCGGTAGTGGCTGACATTGACCCAAAAACCCGCTGCATAGACCCCACAAGAATCCCACAGCTCATCACTGAAAACACCAAGGCAATTATGCCAGTGCACTTATACGGGCAGCCAGCACCGATGGATAAAATTTTAGCGATTGCTAAAGCCCATAACTTGTTCGTGATTGAAGACTGCGCGCAGGCACACGGGGCAAAGATTGGCAATCAAAAAGTAGGCACTTTTGGCGATATCGCTTGCTTCAGCTTCTACCCAACCAAAAACCTAGGTGCAATTGGCGATGGCGGTGCAATCTTGACGAACGCCAATGAATTAGCAGACAGGGTAAGATGGTTGCGGGAATATGGATGGAAACAGCATTACATCAGCGACCTGGCTGGGATGAATACCCGTTTGGACGAGCTGCAGGCAGCCATCCTAAAGGTCAAATTGGCGCATCTAGATTCAGATAACCAGCGCAGGCGGGACCTTGCTAACCGCTATATTTCAAAGTTATCAGGAAGCAGCATTGGCTTGCCAGTTATGATCGAGGGCACAACTCACGTGATGCATTTATTTGTGATCGAACATACGCAGCGACAAGCTTTAAAAACTTATCTTGAGCAGGCTGGGGTCGGTACAGCCATCCACTACCCAATGGCAATCCATCAACAGCCGGCTTATCAAGGTCGGCTGAGAGGATGTGATGTGCTCCCTGAAACGGAAAAACTAATTTCCCGCATCCTAACCCTGCCGATGTACCCAGAATTAGGCGAGGATCAAGTTGATTTTGTTTGTGATAGGATATTGAATTGGTTGGAGTGACAGCCGACAAATCAAGTTCTTAACGAGGATTCATAGCCGGACTCTCACGCAATGATTAAGGCATAGTGGCTATTCAAAGAGTGGTGTTGTTTTGATCTCAATCTCTGGAACGGATGCATGGCATTCTGCCCATCCCGGGGCAGCAATTGGTTTGTTAGAGATTTCTGGCATCGAGAGGAAACTAATCAGTCCAGAGCTTAATCAACACAAGCGGGAAGTAGAAGCACGCTTACGGCAAGATTTTGCCGGATATTCCCGTAAGGCATTAATGATGAGTCCAGTAATGGCTGCTTACATTCGTTATTACAAGCGCTTTACCATGACCTACCACGTGCTGCTCCAAGTTGAGTCGATCATCATGAAGGGCAAAAACCTGCCGGATGTGTCGCCCCTTGTTGATGCGAATTTCACAGCCGAGGTAAGTACGTTTGTGTTAACTGCTGGGCATGACGTGGCAAAGCTGAGGGAGCCGATTGTAATTGACACGGCACACGAGGCTGAGGAAATGACAGCGATGAGCGGCAGCCAAAAAGAGGTTAGAAAAGGGGATATGGTGATGCGCGATCAGCTTGGGCTGTGTTGTTCAATCCTTTACGGCCAAGACAACCGCTCTCCTATTACAGCTGAGACCGAGCATGTACTTTATGTTTCATATGCCCCAGCAGGTGTGCCAGCAATAGAGATTGAGGAGCACCTAATTCAGATTAGGCAAAATGTATATTTATTTTCACCAAATGCTAGGGTAGAACAATGCAGGCTGCTGCAGGCTGAATCCCGCTAAAAATCAAGCCCTCTTAGTTGAAGGTGTGTGGGTTACCTAAGCGAATTACGTGCCAGACCCGGCCAATTCAACTTGTACTTCTTGAAGAGTATTGTTCCTGACAAATTCTATTACGATTTGTTCGCCGGGATTGAAGCGGAACAGGATATTAATATAAGAATTCGAGCTGTCTATAGCAGTGCCGCCTATGCTGGTGATAATATCGCCAACCTGCAAACCTGCCACATCTGCAGGGCTGCCGTCTTGCAGTTGGGTAATGTAAGCACCATATTCAACCGGTAAGCGGTACATCCTGGCCAGTTGAGGGGTGATGGCTTGGATGGCTATACCGAGATTTGGGCGGGCAAAGAATCCTTTTTCAATAATCTGGGTGGCAATTGCACCAGCCGTGTTGGATGGCACTGCAAAACCCAGTCCTTCAGCAACCGTACCACTGCCAGAACTGCGCACGATCAGGGTGTTGATGCCGATGACTTCACCGGCTAAGTTGACCAAGGGTCCGCCGGAGTTGCCGACATTAATGGCGGCGTCCGTCTGAAGGAGCCCTTCAATCTGGTAGCCCTCGCCAGTATCAATTGATCGGCCAGTCGCGCTGATCACACCCACCGTGACTGTATTCATGAATTCGCCCAAAGGTGAACCAATTGCAATCACACTTTCTCCAGGGTCCATGTTATCCGAGTTACCAAGTTCTGCATATGCGGGCACAGTACCTTCAGTTTTCAATACAGCAATATCTGAAAATTTATCTGTGCCAACGATGACCACTTCTTGTTCTGATCCATCTGAGAGGATAATATTGAGAGTATTGGTACCTTCCACAACGTGATTATTTGTTAAGATGTAGCCATCTTCAGAGATGAAAACACCACTGCCGCTGACGGTTTGCTCGGCTGGCTGTCCAAAGGGAAAAGTTTGGTAGGTTACCGTGCCAACCACCGTGACAACCGTAGGGGCAATTTTCTGTACTGAATTAGTGACGGCGGTCTCTACATCAACAGAGGTAATGTCGACCTTCTGCTCAATTGGTTCATAACTGCTGATCGAATCAGCTGTTGGTTGACTGAGTGCGGCTGTATCATCATTATTGACGGTGAGGATACGGTAGACGGCAAACCCACCCACGGCAAGACCTGCCAGGCTTGATGCGCCTGCCAGCAGAATAACCAATACCAGGTAAAATAATTTGCTTTTGTTCATACGCGTTCCTTATATTTTTTGCTAGTGATTTTGAATCTACACCATAAAAATAAAAATTTCATAAACACTAGATTGTTTTCTCATTCCTAGAAAATAATATAGCAAAATGATTGCAATTTGTATATTTTTTGTATAAGTGGTGTCAGGAAAATTTGAAGCTTTTAAAGAATGAAACGAGTCATAAAGCAATCAGTAACAATTTATACGGGTGATAATCGAAATCGTTTTCACTGCAAAATATTCTTCAAGTATGAAATAGATAACGCGCCGTCATTTAGCTTCCAAATGATATCCGCTGTGCGTTGAATAAAGGCGCGGTCATGTGCCACCACTACGACAGTCCCCTTAAACATTTCTAGTGCTCGTTCAAATTGCTCTCGTGAAGGGATATCCAAGTGGTTTACTGGTTCATCCAAAACCAAGCAATTGGCGCCACTGGCAACCAGCTTTGCCAGCAGTAGGCGTGCCCTCTGCCCAAAGCTGAGACAATGATTTGGCAGGCGTGCCTGCTCTTGTTCAAATAAAAAATAATGTAAGAAGTGATGCACTTCGCTCTGATTCATCGGGGCAATTGCTTGGATGATTTCAATGGGCGTTTTCCCTGGGGGCAAATTTTCCTGTTGTTGCGGCATGTACCCGATCTTGGTGCTGTTCCCTATGCGGACCGTGCCAGCGCTTGGCTGTATTTCACCCAATAAACACTTCAGTAAGGTCGATTTTCCGCAGCCATTCGGGCCGATAAGCGCTATACGATCACCCTGCTGGATGTTCAGATCTAAGTCTTGGAAAAGCCAACCAGACTGGTATGCATGTCCAAGCGACCTGGCGGCAAGGACGAGCTGGCTTTGGTGTGCGCCTTCGTCAAAATTGACCCGCAGGCGCCATTTTTCTTCTGGTTTTTCTACTCTTTCATCAGAATCCAGGTAGCGTTCCAGTCTTTTTTCTTTTGCTTTGGCTTTTTTGGCTACTTTTTTTGCATACCTGCGTAAGGTAGAGTCCCTGGTTGCTAATTCTGAATGGCGGGCTTGTTCGGCTGTGCGCTGGGCATCGGTTCTCAGTCGTTTGATTTCCTCTCGTTGATCCTGCCAGGCAGCCACCAATTTTTGCAATTCCAGTTCTTTTTGCCTGGCGTAGCCGCTGTAGTTACCTGCATACTCACGCAGGGTGTGCGTATCCTCGTCGATTTCAAGTACCCGGTCAACAATTGCATCGAGGAATACCCGGTCATGGGAAACAAGCAGAACTGCCCCCTGGTATGTCTTCAAAAAACCTTCCAACCACTCTAAGGCTTCAATATCCAGGTGGTTTGTTGGTTCATCTAATAATAAAATGTGTGGTTCAGCCAAGAGCAAGCCTGCCAGGTGTACCCGCATTGCTTCCCCGCCGCTGAGCTGGCTCATAGGCCTGTCTAAGCCCAGGTACGGAAGGCCAAGACCAGCCAAAATGGCTTGCGCTTTAGACTCAAATTGATAACCACCTAGGGCTTCATATTGGTTGGCCGCTTGGCCATAAGCTGCAAGCGCTTCGTGATCACCTATTTTTAAACGCTCTGTTGATTCCTCAATTATCTGCTGTGCTTCTATTAAGCCCGGTATGCAATTTTCCAAGTAATTTTGTATGCTTATTTCGCCTTCAAGGTATGTTTTTTGTGGAAGATATCCCAATATTTTACCTTTTTCAAGTGCAACGATGCCGCTATCGGCTGGCAATTTGCCAGTCAGGATATCCAGCAGGGTACTCTTCCCACAGCCATTTGCACCAACCAGTCCCACCCGGTCATTGCCTTGTATATTAAAGCTGATGTCTTTTAGGATGGTTTGGACGCCATAGGATTTATTCAGGTTACTCACTTGCAGCATTATTTTGTAAATTCTCCTCAATCAAAAAGGCAGCAGGGTTTTATACCTGCTGCCTTTTTAACTATTTTTCCTGTCCCGGCATCGGTTTGCGATAGACAATCAAGGTTTTGTAAGCTTTATAGCCGAGGCTTTCATAGAGCTTAAGCGCACCATTCGGGTTATTGGTATCCACACCTAGTGCCACTTCAGTCATGCCCAATGCCTTATGCATATGCATTGAGCGCACAATCAGGGCTTTGGCAATCCCGCGACCTCGCCAAGGCCGGCGTACGCTGATGCCTTCAGTGTAACCGCGCTGACGCTTGTATTCCTGGTTTTCAAGAGTGTCAATAAAGTTTTGAACTTGGCCAACAACCTCATTGCCATCCCAGGCAACCTGCCAGAGCTGTGGTTGGAACCAACGTGAATTACGCCATTCTGTATATTCTTCATCAGAAGGCTCAGCATATCCCCAATGATCGCGAAATGCCTCATTGCTTGCCTGCCAGAGCAGGTCGTGCTGCTCAGGCGTGACTGGCCGAACTTCGATACCCTCCGGCATAGTTGCTTTGGGTATGTCTGTGAGTGGCCTAGACATTGAGACAAAGTAACGCTCGGGTTTGTAGCCTAAACCTGCCAGCAGGGCTATCTTGTCCTGTTGATGCTCGCTGCATTCTACTGAGAAAACGCGTTTGATATTTTTTGGATGTGCTTCTGCTATCTTCTTAAGCCGTTTTTCAGCCCAGCGTGCTATGGCTTCTTCAATGCCTCGCCCGCGCCATTCAGGTATTAGGAAAAAGAAATGGTAATAAACCCGAATGACCGGGTCTTTTTCCTCAAACCAACCAACCCGTGCATAAGCAACAGGCTCGTCATTAATCTCCGCAAAGAGCATATCTGTGTATGGATCGCAATTTTGGAGGTGTGCATACTGGTTGCGCAAATCATCTACAGTTTCGCTGCGTTCTTCACGGTCCACATCTTTACAGGCGGTAATTATGCCAATCATCTTTGGGTAATCGGACTCGCCTTCAAAGCGGCGGAAAGTCAGCCCAGGAATGTTTGGTTTGTTTTGTACATTTATTGTTTTTGTTATCGGTAGAACAAACATGATCTTACTCCGTATTGTCTAATTCTTGTGTGCTCAGGTCCTTACCTGGGCGCAATTCTTTATGGTAGGTATCATACTGCCGGACGACTCGCATGCCGGCGCTTTCATATAAATGGGTGGCGTTTGTCAGGCTGGTGGCGTCTACGCCTAGCGCAACCTTGCGCCTGCCCCTTTGATATAGTTCAAAAAAGGCATGCTGCAGGAGTGCTTTGCCCAGACCCCGTCGGCGGTAGGAGCGCAGTACTGCCAGTTGGTTGACCCAACCCAACTCAGGATCTTCGCTGATACCAGCTTTGCAGAAGCACAGCCCTGCCAATTGCTCACCTGTGAAGGCAAAGAACCACAGGCTGGGGTCAAAAAACAGGCTGTTATCGACATAGTGCTGCCAGTGCGCCAGGTTCTCCTGCTCATCATGCTCAATGTACCCCCAATGGTCGCGGAAGCCTTCCTGGATGGCATTGACCGCCATGGGGAACTCGTCCGGGTAGCGCATGGGGCGCACTGCGAAGCCGTTCAAAGCTGGCTGTGCTGGCTGCTGGTCCAGTTCGATCTGCATGCGGTAGTAATGGCGCACCAGCTCAAAACTGGCTGCTTCCAGCATGCAGCGGGATCGCTCCTGTCGGTGGTTTAAGCCGTATCCCAGGATCACACGTGCTCCATCAGGCGCCAGGTGCATGCGTGCACGGGCAGCCTGCTCAGACCACCCCAGCAGTTCCAGGGCAACGGCATCTTCCCAGCGGTCAGGGTGAATATCAACCCAGCACCACTTGGTCACATGTGGGGCTTCCGAGTCCCAGATATCGCAATAGCCAATGATCTGACCTTGCTCGTCCACCAGGACGCGGGCGGTCTCTAGTAGGTCCACACCAGGTGCAGTCCAATCGGATAACATTTCCTCAAGGTCAACATCAGCATAGCCTAGGTTTGCTAGCGAGCTGGCGCGCATGATCTCGACCACGGCAGGGGCGTCTGCCAGGGTGAATGGGCGCAAGCACCAGCTTGGGTGGGTTTTCAATTGATATAAATCCTCTTTTTTCATCTCTTTCTCCTTAATCTTGCTTTTTTTTCTACAAGTACCCTGGCAGACTAAAAAACCACGGGTTGCCTTCTTCCCGTGGTTTGTCTAGAAAATGTGATTAATAAAAAAACCACGGGACTGGAATGTACCCGTGGTCTGGACAGTCGTTGCGTATAGGTTAACTGTGGACAGGCACATTCCATGCTTGAATCAGAGCGGCGCCAGAAACGGCGGAGCTGCGAAGCAAGCTGATTTTGATGTAGATTGTGCTTGTCATTAAAATTACCTCTCGTAGAATTGGCCTAACTTCATTATTTTATCACCACTATTTTTTTGCTGTCAAGGGTTTTTAAGATCAAATTAATAAAATTATTTCAAGGTTTGGATTTCCAAAAATTAAGGTTTAGGCTTCCGCAAAAAACCAAAAGTGACGACCAATATCAACCCGGTCAAACTGAGACCAACTAGGGCAGTGCCAAGGGTTTGGCTGTCACCAAACGCCCGGTAAAGCACTGGCGGGGGTTGGGTGGGGGTTGGCGTGGGCATAGGCGTGCGTGTCGGCATTGGCGTGCGGGTAGGCCTCGGCGGTGTGATGGTTGGTGTAGGTGGAACAGGCGTTTTTGAGGGCTGCACGGTAGCAGTCGGGGGAGATGCGGTTTTAATGATTAATTTCTGTCCTTCAAATACATTGGTTATGCTGGGACTGAAGCCAGAATTTTCCATAATTTGTGCACCAGTTGTGCCGTAAGCAATGGCAATGGACCAAAGTGACTCACCGTATTTTACAAAATGAACGACAATGCCGTTTGCATTAGGGGTGTTTGTAATTACCTCACCGATATATTCCTGGGTTACCTGGGGTTGCACGGCAGCAAGGACTACCGTTGTGTTTTCAGGTGGTTCGCTGACTGTCGTGCCCGAGGGGATGACATTCAGAGTGTAATAAACTGAATCACCGCTGTACGCAGCGCCTGCACCAATCCTGCCACCGCTGTTGCCTGCAATCAGCTTCCAGTGCACGGGATCAGCCCAGATGGTGTAAATCGTAAAGGAAACAGACATGTTTGTGCCGCTTGCTACATTTTCCTGGATACCTGAGTCAAAGGGGACAGTGCCGTCTTGGTGCGTATGCGTGCCATAACCTATGGATGCACAATATTCTGCGTGGCTTTGCGCGTACTCCATCAAGAAGCTATCAATGCTGTATTCATCTAAACCATTAGCCGCCCTGTATGCGTTTACTTCAGCAATTAAGTCATAGGCGCTGCCTGCTTGGGCTTGGGCAGGCTTATGTGTCCCAATCAACAGGCATATCAAAATAATGATCAGGTAGATTTTTCGCATATGGAGCATATTATAGCTTGTTTTAAGCGGGCTAAGGGAAACAGTTAACTAGGTCTGCTGCTCTCAGAAATTATAACCTCAGCTAGTTTGCGGAATCCGCAAATAGATAAGACAGCAATAAACGCAATTGCACCTAGTTTTCCGCCAGCTCCATTCAATAGTGGTGTGGCATAGACAAATACGATTGCCATGATTACCCCTGAAAGGGAAATTTGCCAGAAGTTACTGCAAACTGGTTTCACAGTCATGCCAATGAAAGAAGCGCAAATCACAACAATCGCGTAAAAGCTGCCGTTTTCAGCAAAAAAAACGCGGTAACAATATGCCTGCCATTAAACCAATCACAGCAGAAGCCATCACTGGACCATGGTCGCGTTTAATGTTCAGGTAATGTGTTAATGGCGTAGTCAAAACAGAAAAAATAAAGACTAGGATGATAACATCAAAGGCTGGTAAAGGCCGTAATTCAAATTGGCGCATAAGGCTGCTGCCTGCCAAGAAGGTGCCTACCAAGGCTACTGTTCCCATTTTTCCACCAAAGCCGCGGAATACAGTCGTAGCCAAGATAAAGGTCAGACCAGAAATTGCGGCTGCCAAGATTAATTCTGAATAGTTGAACAATAGTCCGGTCGAACTCATTCCAACAAAAGCCCCGGCAAAGAAAGGTGCTTCAAAATCGGCAAAGAAGACATGGGCTAAAACCCCGGCTAAGCTAGCAGCAACCACAATGCCAACGCCGATGTCATGCGCTAGGTAGTATGTAAATAAAGCCCCACCCACTACGGATACAAATTCCCGGAAATGGCGTTTAGATTTGATGAGGTCTTGTTCATTGAACCAGACTCTTTTGCCTTCAAAGTACAGCGCAATAAAAACACCAAGTGTGATGATGATTAAGAGGATTCCCCCGAATGAATGCCATAATGCTGCCTGGATCAGTGTCTGGATGAGTAAATAGAGGGTCATTGAAGCCAACACTAGGAATCCAAGCATGGGAATCACTTTAGTTTTTAGTTGAGGTAAATGTTTCATCATGCAGATAATTATAAACAATTGTGTGCAAACAGTTCGATGAATTTATTTGTGCTATATGAGATTAGAACGTGAGTGAAAAGTGATAAACTTAAGCTCAATTATAAAAAGATGTTCTCTGTTGGAATTGAGGTAGCTATGTTAGATATCAAACTTATCCGAGAAAACCCGGAACTCATCCGTGAATCGATGCATAAAAGGCAAATGGACCCAAGCCAGGTTGATGAAGTCTTGCGCCTGGATGAAAAAAGACGGGCATTAATTTTAGATGTCGAGGTAAAACGCTCCGAAAGAAATTCGGTTAGTAAAGAAATCAGCCGCATGAAAGATCCTGACGAACGCAATATTAAGATAGAAGCTATGCGTCTCTTGGGTGATGAGATCAGTGCGCTGGATGAAAAACTGCGTGCAGCAGAACAGGCTTTGACGGCAGCCGTGGCGGTTATCCCCAACATTCCTGATGACGATGTGCCGATAGGTGTGGATGATAAGGATAATATTGTCATTCGGCAAGTTGGCACACCGCGCAGTTTTGATTTTGAGGTCAAGCCGCATTGGGATTTGGGAACAGCATTAGGAATTATCGACTTTGAAGGCGGGGTTAAGCTGTCTGGGTCGCGATTTTATGTACTTTCTGGTGTTGGTGCCAGGCTGCAGCGAGCCTTAATCTCCTGGATGTTAGATCAGCATATTCGCCAGGGATACCTCGAGAAGTATACCCCCTGGATGGTGCATGCCGAGGTTTTGTTTGGCGCCGGGCAATTACCGAAATTTGAAGAAAATTTGTATCACGATCATTTGGAAGATTTTTGGATGGTCCCTACAGCCGAGGTTCCCCTGACTGGCCTGCACATGGGCGAAATTCTCGATGAATCAGAATTACCCATCAATTATACAGCTTACACAGCTTGCTTCCGCCGCGAGAAAATGAGCGCCGGTAGGGACGTGCGCGGTATTAAACGCGGGCACCAGTTTGATAAAGTGGAAATGTACAAGTTTTGTTTGCCGGCTCAATCCAAGGATGAACATCAAAAAATGATCGCCGATGCGGAGCAGACCTGTGCTGAACTTGGCCTTACATACCGGGTCTTGCTGCAATCGACAGGAGATTTGAGTTTCGGCGCACATAAAACTTATGACATCGAAGTATGGGCACCTGGTTGCCAAGAGTGGTTGGAGGTCTCCTCGATTTCGAATATTGGTGATTTCCAAGCTCGCCGAGCAAATATCAAGTACCGTCCAGCCGATGGAGGTAAACCCGAATTCGTGCACACCTTGAATGGCTCTGGCTTAGGCTTACCGCGCACACTGATTGCGGTGTTGGAAAACTACCAACAAGCAGATGGCAGTGTGGTTATCCCTGAAGTCTTAAAACCATTTATGGGCGGCATAGAGGTCATAAGAGCTTAATATGCCTGAATGGCTATATATTACCCTTTTAGTGATAACCAGCCTGATCCAACTGATCGGGTTGGTTGGTCTATTACTGGTATTCTTTCCCGGGCTTACGGTTATTTGGTTGGGACAATTAGTATGGGCGATTATCATTGGTTTCAACCATACCCATGAGTCCTGGCAATTTGCATGGACGGTTGGCATTTTTGGTTTTAATACCCTGCTCATGATTGGTGGTTCTATCCTTGATAATTTCTTAATGGCCGGCAGTGCCTATAAAAAAGGTACGCCTTGGTGGGCGATTGCCTTAACCTGGCTGGCAATGATTGGTGGAGGCATATTGTTAACACCGATTGGAGGCCTGGCATTGGCATTCCTGGCGATGTTTCTTCTTGAATACTTTAGAATCCGAGATCAAAAACAGGCCTTTGAGTCAACCAAGGCTATGGCAATGGGTTGTGGTTGGGCGGTTGTGATCCGGTTGATTTTTGCCCTGCTGATGATTGGCTTGTGGGTAATTGTGTTAGTGTGGATGTAGCCAATTTCGACCTCCAGTGGTCAAACCGATTTATTAAATTAAAAAAACCTGGATGAACATGCCATCCAGGTTTTTATAGATTTGATTGTTTCAGATTAATCCTTATGGGCAACTAGGTTTTCGATCATGAAAATGTTGTGTTTTTCTAAGGCTTTTGCCAGGGCAATGAACCGAGACATGGTTGCTTCTTCTTCAACTTGTTCATTAATGAACCACTGTAGCATACCTTGTGCTGCGTAGTCTTTATCTTCCTTAGCGATGTCCATCATAGCATTAATGCGTGCGGTTACTTCCTGTTCCCATGCTAAGGCCAATTCGAATGCTTGTAGAACACTTTCAAAGTCTTTCTTTGGTTTATCAATAGCTGGGATCTCAATATCTGCACCAACATCCATCATGTAATGCATGAATTTGAGGGCATGTTCGCGTTCTTCTGCTGCCTGGCGGAAAAATTCATCGGATAATCTTTTAAGTTCTAAGCTGTTGAAATAGACAGCCATGCTCATGTAAATATGGGAGGCAATTAATTCATGTCCTAGTTGGCTGTTTAATGCATCGGTTAATTTTTTACTAATTTTCATATTTAATCTCCTTGTTATTTGTTGTTTTGTGATTTTAGATGATGTTCAGCGACAAAGGTTACATTATAGATTAAAGACTCCTGGCTTGCCTGGCAAGGAAAAGGGCTATTGAACCAGCCACAGCCGCGTTCAAGGATTCAACCTTTCCAACCATGGGCAGCCTAAGCAATTCGTCGCAAGATTTCTTGACCAGGTTTCGCAAACCAGATCCTTCATTGCCAACCACCATTGCCAAACCCATATTGAGATCCAACTGGTTGGGCGTTTTAGAGGTAGTGTCTTCATCCAAACCTACCACCCACGCGTTGTTCGCTTTCATTTTCTCAAGTGCCTGGACCAAGTTGTGTTGGGCAATCAATAAGTGTTCGCTGGCACCAGAAGAAGCAGTAACTACTGCTGGGGTAATTAGGGCACCGCGCGCCGTAGCAATCACCACCCCATGAACGCCCATGGCTTCAGCCGAACGCAGCAGTGTACCGAGGTTTTGGGGGTCTTGTATCAGATCAAGGACCAGGAAGAAAGGTGCTTCCTGGCGACTTTTGCTAAGTATAATTAAATCTTCTAAAGCAGCGTATGGGTAAGCACTTGCTTCAAGGCCAATGCCTTGGTGGTTGTAATAAATCTTATCCAGCTTCTCACGTGGTACAGTTTCAACGACTACACGTCTTTCTTTTGCAAGTTTCAGCGCTTGTTCAATGCGGCCTTCAATTTTTACACCTAAAGCAAGCCAAAGGCGGAAAAAATGTCTGCGTTGAGCAGTAAGGGTTTCGTAAACCGGGTTACGACCGGTAATCCATTCTTTCAAGTTTACTCCCAGTGCCAGGAAGTACCGTCTTTGCTGTCTTCAATTATTACGCCAAGCGCTTTCAGATCATTTCTGATTTTATCTGATAGGGCAAATAGCTTTTGAGTGCGCAGTTCTGTGCGCAGGGCAATTAAGAGTTCAATGAAAGGGTCGGCATTGCTGTTGGTTTGAGTTTCTATTTCCAGCTTGAATCCCAGCACTTTCATTAACTCAGAAAAGGCTGCTTGGGCTGGCTCTAATTGCGATTCAGTAGCACCTTCACTGCGAGCCTGGTTAATTATGCGCACAAGGTCAAATAGCACTGCTATAGCGGCCGATGTGTTGAAGTCATCATCCATTGCATCAATAAAGTTACTTCGTGCTTTTGTAAGCTGGTCATTTAGATATTGATCAGCTTCCTGGCTCAATCCAGCAGCATTTGCTAAAGCAGGTTTCAGTGCACTCAGCAGTCTTGCGTAGGCATTTTCAGTTTGTTCCAAGACCTCATCATTGAAGGTTAAGGGGCTGCGATAGCCAGTATTGATTACCATCAGGCGTAAAATATTGCCCGGGTACTTGGAGAGAAATTCATCAATAGTGACCAGGTTGCCCAATGACTTAGACATCTTCTCGCCTTTGAGCACGAGCATGCCGTTATGCATCCAGTAACGCGCAAAGGTTTTATGGGTAATGGCTTCGGTTTGGGCAATTTCATTTTCATGGTGCGGGAAGATTAGGTCATTACCGCCGCCGTGAATATCTATTTGTTCACCTAGGTGATGCAGATTCATGGCAGAGCACTCAATATGCCATCCCGGCCGGCCAAGCCCCCATGGGCTCTCCCAAGCTGGTTCGCCTTCTTTTGCAGATTTCCAAAGCGCAAAATCTAGTGGGTGTTCTTTCTTTTCGTCCACCTGGATACGGTAACCCGCGTTCATGGTTTCCAGTTTTCTTCCAGAGAGTTTGCCATAATCCTCTTTCGATTCCACCCGGTAATACACATCCCCATTAATTGCATAGGCAACACCAGCATCAATTAATTGACTGATCATTCCTTTGATTTGATCCATCTCTTGGGAGGCGCGAGGGA
Source organism: Anaerolineaceae bacterium (assembly GCA_040768105.1). GTDB lineage: Bacteria > Chloroflexota > Anaerolineae > Anaerolineales > Anaerolineaceae > JAXGNE01. Next base: position 44,890 of record JAXGNE010000013.1, on the reverse strand, counting down.
AAACTGTTGCCGGCTCTATATTTAGTTCTTCTAAACTTTGTGCATAGGCCTGGATGTGTTTTTCCGCCAGGTCGAAGGGATCCTGACCTTCCTTGTTGGCCCTATCAATGATCTTGTCATCCACATCGGTGTAGTTAACCACATGGCGAACTTCATACCCGCGAAATTCTAGGTATCGGCGAATGATATCAAAAACCATGGCAGACATGGCATGTCCAATGTGCGCTGGCGCGTAGACTGTCGGTCCGCACACGTACATGCGCACCGTGCCTGGTTCGATGGTTTCAAAAGCTTCCTTTTTTCTTGTCAGGGTGTTGTAAATTTTTATTGTCATAAAAAACCTTGCTTATTGCTAATCGTTGTCTGGCTTGGCGAATATCATCCGCCCAGCTGAGGTTTGCAGTACTTTGGTTACACTCACTTTAATGGTTTGATTGAGATAATGTTGACCATTCTCAATTACCACCATAGTGCCATCTTCCATATACCCTACGCCTTGGCCGTATTCTTTGCCTTCCTGGATGACTTTCATTTGCAGACTTTCACCCGGCATTAGGATGGTTTTGACCGCGTTTGCTAGTTCGTTGATGTTTAATACCTGCACACCCTGCAGGTCGGCAATGCGGTTTAAATTATAGTCATTGGTAAGGATCGGACAGCGCATTTGGCGTGCCAGGATAACCAAGCGGTCATCGACCTCCCGCACGCCTTCAACGTCAATATCGCTGATAGTAACCGGGACGCTGTCGCCTTTCTGCAACTCAGCTAAGACTTCAATGCCCCGTCGACCGCGCTGGCGGCGAAGGCTGTCTGCTGAGTCTGATACATACTGAAGCTCATTTAGCACAAAACGAGGAATAAGCAGCGCTCCTGGAATGAAGCCAGTCTTGGCGATGTCTGCGATGCGCCCATCAATAATAGCGCTTGTGTCAACCAATATACGCGATTCGGATTCACTTTGCGCTCGGCTGCCTTTGCCCAGTCCTTTACTTGATGATCCACGAAGGACGGTCAGGAAATCATTTTGGCGTGTGACAAAGAGGACGATGCCCAAATAGCCAAATAACAAGACCCCAACAAAAGGCAAAATGCTGCCAAAAGGTTGAGGTAATAAAGAAAGCGGGTAGGCAAGTATGGCGGCGGTGATCAGGCCAACAAGTAGACCAAGCAGACCGCTGATGAGCACATGAGCAGATGCCTTGTTAAATATCTTTCTTAGTGCTTGAATGGGTTTGATAGAAATCCATGGGGCAACTAGAAAACCAAAAGCACCCAGAATTAAGCCTAAAGTGATGCTCGTGCTGACTATGGAAAGCGGGTTTGCTGGCCAAATACTGCTAATAAAATTGTTAATAGGTGTGCCGATCACAGCGCCAATAATTCCAAAAAAAATAAATCCAATGATCCGTGAAATGATAATGACGTTCATTTATTATATAACTCCTTTTTAAGGTGCAGAATGAATAAAAATTGATAATTACTATGGTTAATAATAGCATGTTGACAGGTGAGAGTCAATTGATTTTACAAATGTTTATGAACTATTAACAATCGCATTTTCTCTTGGGTAATTAAAAAATCTCCAGTATAATTTGTTAATTCACTTTTAAGGTTCAAACACTAGGATGGCTAACTATGGAGCTAACACCCGATTCAATCCTCAATAACCGTTACAAGATCATCCGCAAACTGGGTCAAGGAGGCATGGGCGCTGTGTTTGAAGCCTATGATCAAACACTTGAAACACAAGTTGCTGTAAAGACCAACTTTAATCCTGCACCCGAGAGTGTGGCTCAATTCTTGCAGGAAGCAAGGTTGTTGGCTTCCTTGAAACATCCTAATCTTCCTAGGGTGACCGATTACTTCGTGATGGGTAACGAACAATTTTTGGTGATGGACTTCATCCCTGGAGATGACCTAGGTAAGCGCGCGAAACCCGGTGAGATGATGGCCGTTGATGATGTGCTAGGTTGGTCATTAAAACTGAGCGACGCATTGGCCTACCTGCACAGGCAAAACCCACCAGTCATCCATCGCGATATCAAACCTGCTAACATCAAGATAACCCCGGCAGGTGAGCTTTTTTTGGTGGACTTTGGAATTGCCAAAGCCAGCGGGAATGCGCAGCAAACCGCCGTAGGCGCAGCCGGGTACACGCCTGGTTTTGCACCCCCTGAACAATTTGGACAAGGCCATACCGGTCCTTACACAGATCAATTTGCCCTAGCGGCCACTATGTACTCCCTCCTGACTGGGGTTAAACCCGTTGATAGTATCCAACGCTTGATGGGTAAAGCTTTACTTACACCTGTGCAAAAATTAAATCCGTCGGTGCCAATGAACGTTGCTGATGCAATCATGAAAGCGATGGCTTTGCGTCCTGAGGATCGCTTTCCTTCAATGACTCTTTTTCGCAGTGCCTTTAATGACCCGGCTTTTAGATTGAGTGATACTGAACGGCAGCTTATGGCTTCAGATATGCCTAATAAGATGCCGAGTACACCACCTTACCCCGGCGCTTCAGACCCCACAATAATGCGTCAAAGCCCACCAGTGAAATCAAAGAAGGGTTTGATGATCGGCATGGGTATTGGTGCAGCAATTTTGCTTTGTTTAGGGCTTGTGGTGGGTGGTTTATCTTTATTTGTTTTAAATGACTCTCCTAATGCCTTCATTGACAGCTTATTAGGCCGTCCTACCAGCACCAACACAACTGCACCGGTTGTTGTGGTTGAAACTGCAGTCATTCCAACTGATACGATGGTTGTTTTACCTAGTGATACACCCGTTGTGGTAGTTCAGGGACTTCCGACACCGACGCTCACAGAGCTACCTCCAACGGTAACGCTTGCCCCTACAGCAACTGAAACCCTCGAATTGGTAGGTGGTTCGGGAATGATAGTCTATGTTTCTGATCGTGGCACGGATGGTTATGAACAAATATGGACGATGCAAGTACTGCGTAATGCCTCAGGCGAATACGAAGGGCGTGTCCTGAAGCAGTTAACATACGACCCAGGTAACAAAGATTTCCCAGCTTGGTCTCCAGACGGCAGCATGATTGCTTATGCTGGACCAGGCCAGGAAGGAAACGGGCAGGATATTTGGGTAATGAATGCCGATGGAACAAATCAAAAGAATATCACTAACAGGCAGGGTGATGAGTTTGACCCAGTCTGGTTCCCAGATGGCAGCAGGATTGTGTTCACCCATCACGAGCGAGATTCAGGTGATCGCAAAATTTACCAGCTGATCTCCATTTCACCTGACGGCAGCAACCGTAAGCGCATCAGCCAAGATTATATTGAGTCACAAGCCACTATCAGCCCTGACGGGAAGTACTTGGTTTATGCAATCAATGCCAGTTCACATAAATATCTATATATACGAGGAAAATTTGAAGATTTTGAGATACCTCGGAATTTTGATACGCGTGAGGTTTTTGGAAAATTAGGTGAAGTGGCAGACCCCGAATTTGCGCCTGAAGGGTTTCAGATGATATACACCAAATTAGATGGGAATGAAAGCCAATTAATCCTGATCACGTATACCAATATCAGTGAGTATGGCGCTTTAGGCATCCAGTCATTTAATGTCAGCAGTAGTTTTTATGATTTTGCACCTAGTTGGTCTCCTGATGCACGCTGGTTGGCACTGACCTCCACCCGGGATTATGGGGATTACGAGGTGTATATTATGACTACCGCAGGACAACCCCAAGTTAATTTAACAGACCGTAAAGGCATAGACAAATCGCCCGATTGGCTACCCATGCCTTTGGAATAACCACACGTGATCATTAACAAAACAAAAAGCGGATCAGTAAGCTGATCCGCTTTTTAGCGTTTATATAGGCGCAGGAGGACTAGGAGGATTGGTCTTGCCAGCCTGGGGGTAAGGTCGATTGATCGGTTGACCGGCATCTGGGTTTAGAACCAAACTCAATTGTGCTAGGGCACGATTATCATAAGAGCGATGGCCGCAAATATCACACACCCATGCCGGAAAATCAGGTACGGTAATCATATCCTCACCGATCCAGGTAATTAGCGTTACCATGCGTAAATGCTTTTGCCCGGCTTGGCAGCGATTACAAGATTGTGTGAAGTTCACGAGTGATTCTTCGGTCATTCTACCTTTAGGCATCTGCAACGATTTGCACACCTGCGCTCGAACCAATGCGGTTGGCACCAGCCTCAATCATTGCCTTGGCATCAGAAAGACTGCGAATACCACCAGCTGCTTTGACGCCCATTTCTTCGGGGGGCCCAACTACAGAGCGCATCAAGCGTATATCTTCAACAGTTGCGCCACCAGAGGCGAAACCGGTTGAAGTTTTTACAAAATCAGCCCCTGCAATTTTACAGAGCAGGCAGGCTAAGATCTTCTCAAATTCGTCTAGGTAACACATTTCAAGGATGACTTTGACCAAGCCGCCTTTTGGATGAGTGGCTTCCACAACTGCTAGAACGTCTTCATAGACAGCCTGGTATTTACCAGATTTCATTAAGCCAATTTGCAGCACCATATCAAGCTCGGTAGCGCCATCTTTAAGATACAGCTTTGATTCAGCGGCCTTGCTGGCTGTGCTGGTTGCGCCGTAAGGGAAACCCACTACAGTACAAACGGGGATATTCGATCCTTGCATAACCTCGACAGCCAAGGGAACGTGCACTGGGTGAATACAAACTGAGGCAAATTTGAGTTCCACAGCTTCTTCACATACCTTGGTAATTTGGGCTTCGGTTGCTTCTGGTTTCAAGATAGTATGGTCGATCCAACCTGCAATATCTTTACCTTGTGGCACCTTGGGAGGGATTAACAAGGGTAATTCATCCTGGTAAGTTTTAGCTAAATCGATAATTGACTTTAATTCCATTACGCTCTCCTTTATTGAGCTGCTTTAACAAGATCTGGCATTGTTAAAGAGCGAATTTGGTCTAAGGGCCAATAGATAAACAAGGCTTTTCCAACAATATCCTTCATATCTACAAAGCCCCATTGGTGAGAATCCGAAGAATTATTACGGTTATCACCCAACACAAATACACTATTTTCTGGAACGGTCCAGCTGCCTTCATAGGCAGGTAAATCAGCGATATAAGGTTCGGTTAAGCCGACATCGTTTACATACACAATACGGTTTTTTACTGTAACCACATCACCAGGCAGCCCAATCAGGCGTTTTATGTAATCATCGTTTTTGCTGCCTTGGTAATGAAACACAATGACATCTCCGTGCTTGGGTTCGCCCCATTTGTAAGCAAGTTTATTCACCAAAAGCAAGTTTCCAGGCTGTAGGGTTGGTTTCATACTGATATTTTCAACCCGTACACGCGAGGATACACCATTGATGACCAGGAAAAGCAGTAAAGCCAGTAGTAATGTTTCAAATGTATCGATAAGAAAGCCCAAGATGCCAGAACGCTTATCGCCAGGCTTCTTTCCAGGCTCTTCCGGTATGATTTCAGAGGTTATGTTTTCCAAAATGTAACTCGATTCTTTTTTACTTGAAGTGATTATAAATTCATTAGCATTTGCACGCAAGTTCTAGAGTATAAGCGTTTTGTAAGATCTCTTTTTTTTTACTCGATTTGTTAAGATCTTTCTGTGCGTTCGCGTTTTTTCAAGACCAAGCGGATTGGCGTGCCAATAAAGGGATATTCACGCCGAATTTGATTTTCCAGGAAGCGCATGTATGTGAAGTGGGCTAATTCGGGATCGTTGCAGTAAATCAGGAAAGTTGGCGGTTCACTGCGCACTTGGGTACCGTAATAAATTCGGAATGGCCGTCCGCTCGTTGTGGGCGATTGATGACGGTCTTGAGCTTGCTGCAGGATACGGTTGAGCTGCGAGGTGGTCAGGCGGACTAATCTTTCTTCTTGGACGCGCATAGCTAGTGGCAGCACTTGCTGAACGCGCTGTCCTGTCATTGCTGAAATGAAGACGATGGGAACAAAATCCATAAAGTTCAAATCTTGGCGGATGCCTCTTTCGTACTCAACCATGGTGTTTGAGTCTTTCTCGACTAAATCCCATTTATTGACAACCACAATAGCGCTCTTCCAGGCGTCGTTAATAAAACCAGCAATATGCGTATCTTGGGCAGTAATTCCGCTAATAGCATCGACAACTAATAAAGCTACATCAGACCGCTCAATAGCTTGAAAAGCCCGCAAAACAGAGTATTTTTCGACACCGGGTTGTATGGCACCTCGTTTTCGAATTCCAGCAGTGTCTATTAATGTTATTGGGATGTTTTCCCAAATTAAGTGGGTGTCAATCGCATCACGGGTTGTGCCTGGGATAGCACTGACAATAGCGCGTTCTTGACCTACTATGCGGTTTAGCAAACTAGATTTACCTGCATTTGGTTTTCCGACAATAGCAATTTTTATAGATTGGTCTTCTTCCTCCTCCTCTTCATTGGAGGGAAAATACTTAACCACTTCATCAAGTAAATCGCCTGTGCCCGTTCCGTGGATGGCAGAAATGGCGAATGGCTCGCCCAAACCAAGCTCATAAAAGTCAAAGGCATTTAACCGCAATTTTTCGCTATCGGCTTTGTTTGCTGCGATGATAATTGGTGGGTGTCCAATCTCATTAATGGTTTTTTGCTTTTGACGTAAAATTTCAGCAACTTCACGATCTGCTGTCGTCACCCCAGTTACAGTATCTACAACAAAAATAACAACATCCGCATCTTCAACAGCAATTTCGGCTTGGGCGCGAATTTCATCGATGAAGTCCACTGAACCGATGGAAAGAGGCTCTTGTTTGCGAAGTTTTGTAGGGTCTATACCACCAGTATCGATTATGTAAAAATCGTGTCCGCTCCAATCGGCTTCTGCCAACAGGCGATCACGAGTCGTGCCAGGAGTTTCGTCAGTGATTGCCAATCTCTCGCCGACTAAGCGGTTAAAGAGGGTGCTTTTGCCAACGTTTGGCCGCCCCACTAATGCAACAACGGGTTTTCTCATACTTTTCTCTCAATAATTAATTTTAGGATTCGAAGTGACTAGGCAGTAAGCAGCTTATTATTGTGAAATATTGACCTCAATCGTGCCTGGCAATATTGCATCCACCTTAATTAACTCATTGCCGAATTCAATACGAGGTACTAGTTGGTAAATGCCTGTCCCTCGGTTCTGCAAATCCAGGGTTACGATGATATCAGAAAAGTTTAAATTATCCAACAAAAAGAGTGGACCGGATAGATACACATCTACCACATCAGGGGTAAGGGTAACTTTTAGACGATTGCCTAGATTTAAATATTGGACTGGCACATTTGAGAAATTGATACTGCTTTCAATTGCTGCAATGCCGACCTGGACTGTGATGTTTTGATCTCCAACGACCTGAATTTGTTCTGGCAGGCTTAAGGCAACGTTTGTTTCAAAATCCTCGTCTGCACCATTCAGATTAATAGGCATAGTTTCAATGAATGTGGGCATGTTATTGGCTAAGTCTGGATCTGAAGTGTAAATGGTTATTGTTGGTGGGTTTGCATAAATACCCGTGAGATAAAAACCTTGGGCAATCTGGCCAGTGGTGATAATTTTGATAAAGACATTACGGTAGCCACCAAGTTGGGTGATAGGAATTTCCACCCGTACCGAAGATGGGCTAAGCGTGACGCCGGTAACAATAGCACCATTAGCATTCAGCGCCCTTAAATCAACGAGTTTGTTCACATTTGCAGTTATGTTAGTAAGGTCAATGGTGGCAATTACCTGTGTAACTTCTGAAACTAAAGATGTTGGACCAGAAACTTGAACATTGCCCATGCTCAATTGAGGCTCACCAGCTTCATAGCTTATTGGTAAATTACCTATCATACTGAAATTTATTGGCAGTTCTTTTGTTTGAATGGATTCAAGGGAGATGGTAAAAGTTGCTGGGGTCACTCGCAATACTTCAGTTGGGCCTATAGCGATATCAACCTGTGGTGATATGTTATGCTCTCCTGTGGCTAAGCCTGATAAGTTAGCGGTAATTTTAATTAAATTTGGCTCGTTAATTAATCGCGTCAGGACTGATTGTGGGGCTTTAACCATAACTGAGGCAACATCAGGTATGTCACCTGATAAGATCAAATCTGGATTTAAGCCAATCACGCTTATTGGGATTGGCGTAGGTATAAGCCCTTCTTCGTTTGGATCGGACGCTGTCACAGATGAAAACCAAACAATGATTGCCAACACCAAGGCAATCAGGATTGTAGGAATGATCTTGAAAAGCCACTGTAAAGCTTTCACGATTTATCCTCCTGTTTTGGCTTCGATTTTCGCTTTACTAAAGATTTAAGCGTGGTTGACAGATTATTTTTACCAGGAACTGCATCGTTAAGGAGGAAAGCATGTAGTGAATTGTAGAGCCGGTCTGTATCTAAGCGGCGTATGAGACGGCCATCGTGAGCGATTGAAATGCTGCCAGTTTCTTCAGAAACAACCACAGCTATGGCATCACTTACCTCTGAAATACCTAAAGCCGCCCGGTGCCTTAAACCCATTGTACGTTCAGGCAGTGAGTTCAATACCCCACTGGCAGACAACGGCATAACACAAGAAGCGGATTTAACCCGGTTGTCGATAATGATGGCTGCCCCGTCATGCAGTGGTGTGTTTGGATAAAAAATTTGTAGGAGCAGTTCGGGGGTTACCTCAGCATTAAGAGGGACCCCTGTTTTAAGGTAATCTGTTAGGTATTGCCGGCGTTGAATGACGATCAGCGCCCCGTGCCTGCGTTCTGAGAGCCTGCCAGCTGCCCGGGTTAGGGCTTTAAGCATATTTTCGGTTTCTTCCCTGGTAGAGCGAGAGTTTCTGCGGCTTAGGAAATCGATATCGCTAATTCGCCCAACACGCTCAAGAGCGCGCCTAATTTCTGGCGCAAAGATCACCGGGATTGCAAAAATAAGGGCAGGTGTAATGGTATTCACTAACCAGGTAAAGGCAGGCAGGTTAACCAAGCTAGTCAGCAAGGTTATCAGGATGACCAAAAGGAAAACCCCACGCATTAATACCAAAGCTTCAGTATCTCTTAAAAGGAAGAGCAAAGAAGCAAAAACAATGGTAACCAGCACTATGTCTAAAACGCTGGACCAGTTAAAGCGCTGTAATATGAAGAGTAGGTTATTGATGAGGTCTTCCATCTTTGCGTGGTAATCTTTTCCTAGTAAATCAAGTATAACCTGATTGATCTTCATTTTAGCTTAAAAAAAACCAAATTCATAATCCTGGTTCTTTTTGTAGAAGACCTGCTCTTGTGAATTATCATACTTTGCTAAGAAATTCTTTATGGGCGGGAAGTTTTGTGAGTCTTGTATCGAAGCCAACTTTTGATAACCGGTTTCATTAAAATTGGCTTTTAGAAGGATTTTTTGTTCAGCTAGCAATAATGTGCAAAGATGCTGCCAAGTCGTGTATTCAAGCCAGTCTTGTAAGGCTAAATCTAATATGGGTTCTTTTAATTGGGAAGAATTTTCATAATCTATCATTAACGCTAATAGGTTCTCTATTTTCCAAGACACGATCCTGCTTAGTGAACCCGCTTGCCATAAGCCCATTACAGACTTTTTTCCTAAAAACTTATGAATGTCCTGAATGTTATTGCGTCCAGTTGTTAGCTTTTGTTGAAATTGAAGCCAATCAGCTTCATCGCAAATTTGCAGAGGTCGGATTACAGTATTGTTTTCCAGTTTATTGATTTCATTACCAATATTAGCGGAGCTTTTTAAACCATACAGGGCAGAATAAACCTGATCGTATGTATCCTTGAAACTTCTATCTGTGTAAATTACTTGGTCAGCTTGAGCAATTTTTTCTGCTTGTGGGGTCTGGCTTTCAATGCGCTGTTTTGCCTCCTGGATGCTCATGTGACGCTCTTCTATCAAACGCTGCAGTCGCAATTGATCATCAGCAGCAACTACCCAAACCTGGTCACAGCTTGCTGCCAAGCCAGCTTCGATTAATTTTACGGCTTCGACCACGAATAGGTGTGATTTTGTTGCCTTTAGCAAGGTGTTGATCATCTCGATCACCGCGGGATGAACAATCGCCTCCAGTTTTTCCAAGGCAATGGGATCTTGGAAGACAATTCTGCCCAGCTTTTTCCGATCAATTTGCGCCTCAGTATCAAGAATGCCTGTTCCAAAGGTATCTACAATAGACTGGTAGGTTGGTTTACCTTTCAAGTAGGTGCGGTGTGCTAAAAGGTCTGCATCAAAGGTGACTGCTCCTAGGTTCTCACAGTATTGGCGCACCACACTTTTGCCTGAAGCAATATTTCCAGTAATCCCGATAATGAAAGGCTTGTTTTTCATACTTGTCTGAATTTAGTATACCCCAGAGGAAAAAATCAAATTCAAGTTCGTCAACAGAGCATATTATAAATTGCATATAAATAATATAATGCGGTAATGCTATAATTTTTACATGCTTGAACAACGCGTTATAGATGATTTGTTTAATAAATGCGGCATTGATTTGGGACAAAAGCTGCTGATTGGGGTATCGGGTGGTCCGGATAGCTTGACGCTGTTGCATGTTCTTCAACAGGCAGGGGCAAACCTGGTCGTTGCGCACTTGGATCATCAACTGAGAGCAAACTCAAAAAGTGAAGCGCGTTTTGTAGCTGACTTTGTGCAACAGTCAGGACTTCCATTTGTTACTGAAGTTGTTGATGTACATCAGTATGCCAAAGAACACAAGCAATCGATTGAAGAAGCGGCTAGGGAATGTCGTTATGCATTTCTCTTTCAGACAGCACAATCAGCGGTTTGCCAGGCAGTCGTAGTTGGGCATACCGCCGATGACCAAGTGGAGACCGTTTTAATGCACTTGCTGAGAGGGGCAGGCATGAGCGGCTTAAAGGGCATGGCTTATTGTGAAGTAATTTCAGCTTGGCACAACAGCTTGCCATTGGTTAGACCAATGTTGGGATTATGGCGGGCAGAAGTGGAAGCCTACTGCGAAAGTAAGGGTTTAGTGCCTGTAATTGATGATAGTAATCGTGATCTGACTTATTATCGCAATCGGTTGCGGCATCAGCTTTTGCCTATCTTACAAACTTATAACCCGAATATCAAACAGGTGTTTTGGCGAATGGCTGATGTCTTAGCCCATGACGAGCAAATATTAACCGAGCTTACCCAGCAGACCCTGCAGGAATGCCTGGTGGATGCTCAAAAGGGCTATATTAGTCTGGACAGGCAGCGTTTCAATCAAAAGGGCTTAGGAATGCAACGCCGTTTACTGCGCAGCATGTGTGCGCACCTGCGACCATCTTTGAGAGACATTGGTTTTGATACTATAGATCGGGCTATAAAAACGCTGCAGCAGCCAGGTAATGTCGGCCGTGTGGATTTTATAGATTATCTTGACCTGATGATTAAAAAAGATGTCTTTTACATAATTGAAAAGGATGCCAACCTGCGCTTCCCCAATTTTCCGCAATTAAAAAACGCAGATTTTGCTGCCCAGTTTCAACCGGGTAGTGCAGTTGACTTGGCAAATGGCTGGAAAGTTCAAGCCGACTTGCTTGAAGATTTAAGTATCAGCCAAATCCCTCAAGCCGACCTGCAAGACCCAAACCAGGCATGGCTGAATGCAGAAAGTTTTAATTTCCCCTTGGTAGTGCGGGGTAGGCAGGAAGGCGAGCGCTTTCAACCACTTGGTATGGGTGGCCACAGCCAGAAGTTGAGTGATTTCTTTATTAATAAAAATATCCCCCAGGAAGCGCGTGACCTTTGGCCGCTGCTCACTTCTGGGGAACATATCGTTTGGATAGCAGGTCTGCAACCTGCACACAACTTCAGGATGAAGGGCTCAGAAAAAGCGATCTTACATCTTCAATTACTGAAGTCTATTCAATAAATTTTATGGATTATTGATCCATAATACCTGGTAGAGGATTTGTTCAATCAGGGGGTAGTTGGGCAAGAGCACGCTGGCGCCGCCATCTGTCATCCAGGGCATAGCTTCGTTTGGGGTCAAAGTAAAGGAGTTGAAATTATCTTCCTTAGTAAACTTGTTCAAAGGCACTAAGAAATACCACAAATCAACCAGGTTAGAGTCTGATTCCACCAGCGTACTAATTGTACCAATTAATAAGGGCATATTCATGATGCTGCTGGGACTGATTGCCTTCTTAAAAATGGCACTGACTACTTCTTGGGCTCGGCGGGTGCGATCAAAATCGGATGAGTTGTACCGCGCACGTACGTACCATAGCGCTTTTTCCGCATCCATATACTGAACGCCTTCTTCTATATAACACCAACGTTCGCTGTTAAATTCACATTGATCTTCCATTGGTTGCCTGGCGTGGACATCAATTCCACCCAATAAATTGATGATTTTCTTAAAGCCATTGAAATCCACCATGGCATAATGATCTGGTCTGAAACCAAAATTAACTTGCATTGTGTCACCGAGAAGGTCGAAACCACCAACCTGTACTGCCGTATTAATTCTCTCATAAGTCCAACCAGGAATTTCGACCCAAAGATCACGAGGGAATGAAAGCATATTTGCTTTGCCCGTTTGCAGGTTGTAAGCAACCAGAAGAATGACATCCGTACGGAATCCTGATTCTGGTCGATAATCTGACCCAAGCAGCATAATAGTCTTAACATGTTCTGGTACGGGTAGCCAGCCAGTGATTTGCTGAGCAGCCTCTGTATCTTCTGTTTTACTATTTAGTAAATTAGTTAAGAAACCCGGCTGTCCTTGCCTGATTAGGTTCACGCTGATGCCACCTGCAACGATAAGTACCATTAAAAACAGAATGACAAAAAGAAGGCAGGTCAAGCATGACCTTTTCTTTTCTGGTTTTTGTGTATACATTATTAATTTTCTCCATCTAAACGGCATAAATGCCAGCTCTATTTTTGTTAAACGCCGCCAATAATAACATTATCATGATAATTTGTCATGGGTGCGCGTTAGTTCATCTAAAATGTTACTGAAATAGTATCGTTAGCTCAAAAGATAATGTTACTGGAGCTAGCGATGTCCGAAAAAGATGAAATGACAATCAATGAAAGACGGAAGTACTTACACAAAATGTGGAAGTTGTATCGAGGAGCCACAAAGAAAGAAAAAAGTAAGATGCTTGATGATATGGAGCATGTAACCGGGATGAACAGGAAATCCATTATTCGCATATTAAATGGTCGCTTATCACGAAAGAAAAGAACCAATGAACGGGGCCCAACCTATGGAGGAGATGTAATTGCTGCAGCCAGAATAATATCACGTGTATTAGATCATCCATGCGCTGAGCGGCTTCAACCAAACCTTGTCTTTATGGCAAAGCATCTCAGTAACCATCATCAATTAGTTGTGGGTGAGGATACTTTAGAAGGCTTAGAGAGGATCAGTATCTCCACATTGAAAAGAGCCCTGGCAAATACCAATAAGACTGCAGATAAAATCGGACAGAAAAGATACCCTAAAAGAAAAAGAAACTCATTTAGAGAAACATACCCCATGCGCAGGATACCTTATGATATCCCCCAACCTGGTCACTTTGAGGTTGATTTGGTTCTGCATTGCGACGAGGACAGTTCCGGAGGGTATATTCATACCATTCAAATGACAGATGTGGCGACAGGTTGGTGCGGAATACAAGCTGTTTTTGGTCGTAGTTATCGCGTGATGAAAGATGGCTTTGAGTGGATCCTGATGAATTTGCCGATCCCAGTCATAGAAATACACCCCGATAACGGAGGTGAGTTCTTCAACCAACATTTACTCAGGTTTTGGAAAGATGCTCTCCCCGATCTATATATATCCCGATCTCGTCCTTTTCATAAAAACGATAATCGCTTTGTCGAGGAGAATAATGCCAGCTTGATTAGGGCTTATATCGGTTATGGTCGCCTGGACACCTTACAGCAGTTGATGATTTTACGCGAAATTTATAATGACCTCATGTGTTATCACAATTTCTTCCAACCTGTTATGAAAACAATCCAGAAAAATTATCTTGATGAGATGCATTACCGACGAGTATTTGACCACGCGCGACCACCCTTGGATCGTCTGGCAGAAACCAATGCTGTCACAAAACACAACCTTGAGTTGCTCATGTATATGCGCGACCAGGTTGACATTCTAGCGCTACGTGAAAGACTTGAGAAGAATATTTATAATCTTTGGCATGTCAAATCTACAGAAAATGCTAACCTGGTCAATATCTTTGATACTTTAAGAATGGAGGAGGACTATCATTCGGCAACATTATCTTTTGAACCAACCAAACCTGTTCAGTAACATTTTCTTTTGACTTGACAGGGGGTGCACTAAGTGCATGAAAAAAGCTGCACATGGCATAAAAAATGTGCCCTCGCAAGAGGGCATTCTAAGGATTGTCTTATTATTCCTCTGGGTTTTCTTCCCAGGCTTGGGTATCAAAGCCCTGTTCTTTTGCTAGGGTGCGTAATTTTTGGAAGATTTCCCGCCATTGAATTTTTGATATGCCCAATTTTTGCCTAATCTTATCCGGTTCGATGCCATTAACAAGATCGTTCAAAGCGCTAGTCCAGCGGCACATGTCAAATGATAAATGTTTTTCAAGGCCTGCAGCGTTGCTAATATCTTCCAAGATATACTCCAAGCGGCGTGGAGACCATGGGAAGGCTTGGTCAACAGGATTGTATTGTTGTTGATATTCCCTAAAAGCCTCTACCCAAAACTGGGAAACGGGAATTTTTCTTTCTTTGTACCGGTAACGAGGATTGGTATAACGCACGAAGATAAAGGGTCCGTTTGGTGAATCAAAATCAAGGTGGTTCAAGCTTAGGTTAATACATTCACCTTTTTTAATTGCTGTTTCAAGTAGCAGGGACAGGAGCGTGTAAGGCCGTGAGTCTGCCGGCTGTTTAAAGCGCATGGCATCAGCTGTATCGATAACCTTTTGTACTTCTGATTGGGTCAGCACCACCGGCAGGGGGCTCTTCACTGCTAACTGGACTAATTTTTCAGCAGGGTCAACGGTTAGTACAGCATTAGAACTCAGCCAGCGAAAAAAAGATTTGAGCGAGGTAATCCTCCTTGCTAAGCTTTTCGGGCTGCAGGGTATGTTCCGTTCGTTTGCAAGCCAATTGGTAAAGTCCTCCAGGTCTTTCGTGGTGATCTGCCCAATTGGCTTATCAGACGGCAAGAAGCTTGATAGCAATTGCAGATCTGCTTCAAACGCTTTTACGGTATGTGTAGAACGTCCCTGGTCGCGCAGGTAAAACTTCCAGGCTTGAATAGCTGGTTGCAAGAGTGTATCTTCAGTGATATGAGCAGAAAGCGATACAGGTTTATCAGACATGATTTCTCCAGTCTATATTTTTTCGTATAGTCTAACTATTTTTAGTTTATAACAATAATTAGAACTTGTCAAATACTTACTGGTTCAGATACAAAGCTTCAGCTAAGATGTTTTGGATGGCGTAATAATCTGGAATTAATACCATGGCGCCTTCGCCAGTGATCCAGTTGGTGACATGTTCCTGTCCGACCACGTACCGGTTGATGTTGCTGCCATCGCGCACGGAGTAGGCAAGTGGTAGGTAAGCCAAGATATCTCCCAACCCAACGTTTGTCTCGACATATTGCGTGTAAAGGTCATACATTTCTGGAACTTTTGTAATCATATCCAGGCTAATGATGCGGTTAAAAATCGCTTGGACTACTTCTTGTGCGCGCCTGGCACGATCAAAGTCATTGGTGGAGTAACGCGCCCTGGCATACCATAAAGCCCAATCAGCATCCATATGCTCCACACCGGGGTACACAAAACAATGACTGTTGATGCTAAGGGTGTGGTCACATTGATCTTCAAAGAATTTTTCTACCTGTACATCGATGCCACCTAGGCTTTCAATGACAGCTCTGAAACCAGCAAAATCGACCATTAGGTAAAGATCTGGTCGGATTCCAAAGTTAGCTTGAAATGTTTCTGCTAAAAGCTCAAATCCACCAACCATATGCGCGGTATTAATTCGGTTCATCTGCCAGCCTGGGATGGTCACGTAAAGATCCCGCGGAAAGGAAACCACGCTTACCGCTTGGTGTTCTGGATTGAGTGAAAGTAAAAGGATGACATCAGTGCGGTAACTGCCGTCATTGCGGGAATCAGAGCCGAGCAATAAAATATTGAGCTGCCTTTCGGGGAGTTCAGCTAATTCTATTGTGGGCACAGGCGTTGGCGTATTTTCTGGTTGGGGGGGCAATACCTCGATACTACCGTCCTCTAAAACATAAGCAAATGAATTGGGCTGGAAGGGAGTGGGGGTGATGTGCATGCCTCGAATCCTGACATTGATGTTTGAATCTGGCGAATTTGCAGCAACATTGACAACAACACCTGCAAGGATAACCCCGAATAAAGAAAGGGTAATTACCAGGAAGACTGATAACGTGATTATTTGATGTTTTTTAAGCTGCATAATTTCCTCAAATCTCTTCTTTTGGTGTGTCTGCAATTAGATCTGCTTTTGAATTACTATCAAAATCGAATGGCAATCGCAGGCGATAGGTTGTCGGTTGGTTTACATCACTGTTTATCCAGAAATTACCCTGCAAAACCTGGATATGTTTCATGACCTCACGTAAGGCATCAATGTCTCCAATACCACCAGGGACAGGATGAGCAATTCTTTCAATCATCCTTTGGAAGGAATCTTGTTCTTGCTGGGAGAGCCCACCGCCCTGGTCTGTGACCTGGATATCCAGAAAAGGTTGCTGTGCAGGGTCTTCACCGAGCGCCACCCGCACTTGCACCTGTGCGCCATTTGGCGAAGCAGATAGGGCATTGCTTAATAAATTGGAAAATACTTTTGTAAAGGAGTCTTTTACAATCTTGATTTTCTCTGGCAAGTCGCCTAATTCAAGCTGCATTTGGAGGTCCTTTTGTGCAATTGTCTCTGAGACTTCCAAAAGGGACTGATGGACCAACTCAAACGGGTCTATAGTGTCTAGGTGTATTTCAGGCTGCCAACCGGTCACAACTAGATCCTCTTGATCTTCCAAGCCAGCCTGCTTAAACCCTTTAGGTGTTTGTAAATCTTCAAGATCTTGGGCTGCAATAATGTCATCAACGACTGACTTTGCTTTCTGCATTGCCAATTTCAAGCGATCGATTTGCAGATTAGCCCGCTGCACTTGCAGCTCCAAATTCTGTTTTTCTTGTTTGAGCTGCTGCGCTTCCTGGACTATGCTTTGACCTGCTTGTATTTTGTCTTCAAGAGTCGAAATCTGGTCTTTCAAGCTCTCAACACGTTCAACCCAAGATTGAATTTCGACCTGGTAGGCATTTTTATTATTGTTGTATTCCAATCGCAGTTCACCAAGTAATATTTGGCTGCGCTCTAGCTGCTCTTGCAGGCGTGTATTTTCCCTTGTTACCTGGTTCAGCGTTACTTGGATACCTTCGGTAGCATGAATGCGTGCATCAACCTCAAAAGCATTTTCAATAATCCGGGCAAGGCTGGGTCCTAACTTTTCAAGTCTTTCAAGGTTCTCCGGTGTCCATCTTCGAAATGTGTAGGGCGTCATAAGCAATAGTGCAATGCTGTGGGTTTTTCCATTGGATTTAATTGGAAATATCAACGGGTCCCCTAACTGGTTATAACCTGTTGCCGTGTAGAGGTTATCAATGTCTAATTTGTAGCGCTCATTAGCGATTAATTGAAGTGGTTTACCATCTAAAAATGCCTGGTATAGATTCGGTGCCTGGTCTGCACTTAGCTTAAAGGAGCGTAAGTAATCTTCACGGATGAGATCATAAGCTGATTCGACATTGATTTGTAGGTTGCTTTGGTCCAAATGCATCACAGCGCATATATCAGACATCATAAACAGACTGACAGCATGTGAAACTGCATTTTGAATCTTTTTACTGTTATTCTGCAAACCTATTTCTAAGAAGGACTCTGCCAGGCGGGGGGTAACATCCACCCGGTCATCTGACTCAACAGGTTTGTATTTGGCTTCATCTTGGAAGTGATTAATGAAAGCAAGGTTTGCATGCTGCCAGGCGATGCTGATAAGGAGTGGATAATAAAGCAATTCACTCAAAAGCACAGCCGCAGGCAGTGATCCTGCGTTAGGCGAGAAGTAATAAAGCAAATATCCCAAAACAGCAAAAACAATGATTAAGATACCTTCTAATTTGTAATGTGATTTTTGGGCCAGCAAGCCCGCAAAGGCTAATAAAAGCAGGACAAATGTGGCAATAACCCAGGTTGCGTCCAACCAAGTGCCGTTAAAACTGAGGGCAGCAGGTTCATTAAGCCAATAAATTATGGCTAAGGCGCCAGCAATCAGGGTCAGAAGGGTTAACAAGCTGGCAAGGATATCCAACCAGGATTTTGGCTTTTGGGATAATAAAGACCAGATCAACCAAATTAATGAAAGCATGGTCAGGATGCGGTGACCTAGCGGCAGTAAGCGGTTAGCCATCTCAGACCCACGCCAGGCAATAAGACTAAGTGTAAATAGTAAAATTTGCAGACTGAAAATGATGATCATTGCCAGCATGACTCTTCTGGTCTTGGTGGCCGGTGTAGTTTGGTAAGCCCTAATAGCTGTGGCAAGCGCTAAAGCAACTGCAGAGAGGATAACCAGGTAATAAATCAAATTTCCTGGAAATTCCGTCAATACAAGGATGATTTCATTTAATGCCAACATCGACTACCCATTATTCAACATCATTATTTGCTCATTTAAAACCTTATGCTTATTGTTGCAAGAAGTATTCCAAACACATGCAAATTAGCAACTTCATTACCAGTGTTGCCTAGCGTTGAATCTCCACAACAACGCCTTCCTCAGCCCAATAGAAAAGCGACTCCGCTGCTGGTAGGTCCATGATAACGCAGCCATAGGAGGCTGGTCTGCCAAGACTGCTTGCCCATAGGCGTACACCGCTGGATAGCAAAGGCAGACCATGAATGCCGTTCATAAAACCCGGCCAGGCCTCGTATATACCCATGAAATGAGGCATCCACAAATCCCAATTCGATGCGTAGGCGTTAATGTCATGTGTTTGGATTTGAAAAATGCCAGCCATAGTCGGTGAATCGTCCATGCCCGTACTGATCACATGCTCACTGCGTAAATTGCCATCCTCATAAGTCCACATGTACTGTTGACTAATCGATATCACAATGCGCTTATTTTCGATGACGGGTAAGGGCAGCAGGTCATTGGGCGAAGGGATGATTATCTCACGTCCAGTAAATAAAGTTTCAGAAGTCAAGCCGGGATTTGCATCCATCAGGCGGTACAAAGGCATACCGTAATTGAGGGAAATTCCCCACAGCGATTCGCCAGCCTGGACGGTATGTGTGCTGGGCAAATGCCTGATCTCCACCTTAGCGTATTCACTTTCTAACCAGGTTTGTTTGAATATATCTAAATTTGTTGGAATTTGAATTTGACGCTCTCCGCCCAAGTCTTGATTCCAGGTCTCAAACAGACCTTCAATTTGCTCATTTGACGGTTCCAACCAGACTTTTAGAGAAACACCGTCAACTTTTACCCAGGCAGCTTTGATTTCATCTGAAACTGACCAGGAGAAGCGCTCATCCAGGATTGGGTCGTATGCTTGCAGACTGAGCTCTTTTGACACTAGTTGATCTATTTCATCAATCAACTCTGAAAGATCATAAACAGCAGGGTAAACAGGTTTAACGATGATTGGGAGACTGCCCTGCATCAGGACCAATAACGGCTTTTCAACTAGTGGCGCAAGTGTAGCTTCGACATCGACAAGTGCACCATCATGTCCACGAACAGATTGCCAACGTCCATCCTTCAGCTCGATATAACTTTCCAAGGCTGGCTGGTTGTGCAAATCTGCAATTGACTGGATCAAGTTTTGGGCTATGTCTAAGTCTGAGCTTGCTATGGGGATGATATTGATGCTTTTCTTCTGCCATAGGTGTTGAATTTCGTCAACAGCATCCTTCTCGCGGCCAACCCCGTAGGCTAAATTTGCAGTCTCTTCTGCGTCGATAGTAAGGCCTAAATCACTGGGATTTATAGAAAATTCACCAAATGGTGCTTCTAGCAAGATACTGGTTTCTTTGTTCCAAACCGAGTCTATTATTTCTGATGCTTGTTGGCGGGTTTTTAAAGATAAATCAAGATCATAAACCCTCACACCAGGCAAAATAATCTGATTGCTATTAAATATATAAGTGGTTACGGATAAAACCAAGACTATCAAAAGGGTAATACCTACTATAGCTAAAAGCAATACCAAACATCCATGATGTTTTTTCGTGGCTTGGACTCTATCTTGGCGGGGCGTTGCCATAGGTCTGGTTGGCCTTGTCGGTTCGTTACTCTTCATATTTATCCTCATAATGCTTTTCTTCAAACAATGACGGAATTAATAGCCAATACGTTCCTTCATTATGAGAATAGGTGCAAACATGATGCCATAATAAAAAAAGGATGCCGATTATAAACTACACCCTTTTTCCAAGTATATTATTGAGTCAACTCAAGATTTTTCAAGCATTTTCAGTGCGCTGCGTAAGCGTACAAGGCTCTCGTGTTTACCTAATAACTCTGCCAATTCAGTTGCACCGCCTGGTGTTGAAGGCAGGCCAGAGAGTGCTGTGCGAATAGGCCACATCACCGTGCCGACTTTTAGGTTGGATTGATTTGCGTAAGTCTTCAAGCTTTCAAACAGGCTAGCGTTGTCCCATTCGGTTAGGTCTTCCAATCTTGGTAAAGCTTCCTGAAGTACTTTCAAGCTGCTGTCCAAGGTGGATTTGGATTTTGGATTTTCAAATAACTGTAAATCGTATCTTGGTAATTCTGATAAAAAGTGGACGACTTCTGGAATGGCTGTCATTTGCTCTATTCGTAATTGGATTAATTTACTCACTTTTTCCAGATCTAAATGGTGAACTGCTTCTGGATAGTAGGGCAAAGCTGAAGTATGAAATGTTTCTAAAGGCAAGGCGCGGATGTGTTCCCCATTAAGCCATTTTAGCTTGTCGTAAGAGAAGGCTGCACTTGATTTATTAATGCGGTCCATGCTGAAGGCATCAATTAAGGTCTCCAAAGTGAAGAATTCACGGTCATCACCAGGGCTCCACCCAAGCAGCGCAACATAATTGACGATGGCTTGGGGGAGGTAACCCATCACAATAAGATCCTCAAAAGAAGGGTCACCCAAGCGTTTACTGAATTTCTCGCCATTCTCTTTGATGATATGCGGCAAGTGCACATAATCTGGTATGTCCCAGCCGAAAGCCTGGTAAAGCAGGTTGTATTTGGGTGTTGATGAAAGATATTCCTGTCCGCGTACTACATGGGTGATGCCCATCAAGTGATCATCCACCACGTTGGCAAAATTGTAAGTAGGATAGCCGTCTGACTTTAGTAACACCTGGTCATCAAGCGAGTCGTGTGCGATAGTAATTGAACCATAGACATGATCGTAAAAAGTGGTGCTGCCAGATTCTGGGATTTTCTGGCGAATTACCGGCTTAGGATTTCTGGAAAAATGTTCCTTGATTTCTGTATGGGTCAAGTTGCGGCAAGGATCGCGGCGCGTAATACCTTTGTCTGGTTCGTCTTCGCTAACTGCCTTATCTTCTTTTTGGCAGAAACAGTAATAAGCAGCGCCTTCATCAATTAACTGCTTGGCATACTCTGCGTAGATTGGCAGGCGTTGGCTTTGCACATAAGGACCAAAGCCGCCATCTTTGTCTGGGCCTTCGTCATAGGTAATGCCCGCCAGCGCTAAGCTTTTATAGATCGCCTGGACTGCTTCTGGCACGTTGCGCGCCTGGTCAGTATCTTCTATCCGGAGAATGAAGACACCCTTGTCTTTCTGGGCAATCAAGAAAGCGTACAGGGCAGTGCGCAGGTTTCCAATGTGCATGTAACCGGTTGGGCTTGGTGCAAAACGTGTTCTCAACATATTTCCTCTCAAATTAGGAATGATTGGTTAATATCCTACCATAAATTAGATTAATACAATAGCATGATAAATGGGACAACAAGATAAGGCATTAGTATAATTAAACCTTGAAAAGGCTTAAGAAAAAAATGAATGCCAGGAGAAAAAAATGATTGATGAGATCGGTAAGCAAATGTACATGCTTTGCGCCAGGCTCTTTCCTATTTGTAGAAGCATCACTGGAGAAGGTTTTCGTCAATCCTTAGATATTTTGAGAGAATACCTGCCAGAACTGCAAATTCACCATGTCCCGAGCGGTACAAAGGTCTTTGATTGGGAAGTACCGCTGGAATGGAATATCCGTGATGCCTACATCATCGATCCTGATGGTAATAAATTATGTGATTTCAAGGAAAATAACCTGCATATTGTAGGCTATTCCGTCCCTGTTGATCTTGACTTATCTTTAGCTGAGTTACAGCCTCATTTGTACTCATTGCCAAACCAGCCTACAGCGATTCCTTATATTACTTCTTACTATAAAGCGCGCTGGGGATTTTGTCTTCCGCACGAATTGCGTGAAAAGCTGAAAGAGGGCACCTACCATGTCTTCATTGATAGTGACCTGGCACCAGGCAACCTGTCTTATGGTGAATTGATTTTGCCAGGTGAACAAAGGGAAGAAATCTTCTTTTCAACCTATTTATGCCATCCTTCAATGGCAAATAATGAGCTTTCAGGACCTGTCTTAGCGACCTTCTTGGCACGCTGGCTGAAAACCATTGATGCGAGGCGTTTTAGTTACCGCATTATCATCATACCTGAGACAATTGGGTCAATTACCTACTTAAGTAAGAACCTGGCAGTCATGAAGCAAAACATTATTGCAGGATTTAACCTTACCTGTGTTGGTGATGAAATGGACTACTCTTACTTATCTTCCCGGTTTGGAGATACCTTGGCAGACAAAGTCGCTTTGCATGTGCTCAAGCATACTCATCCTGAATTTAAGCCTTACACCTTCATGGATCGGGGCAGCGACGAACGTCAATACTGCAGCCCTGGTGTTGATTTGCCAGTTTGTTCCATGATGAGATCAAAATACCATGAATACCCAGAGTACCATACTTCCTTAGATGATCTCTCTTTCATTTCCCCAGCTGGTTTATCAGGCAGCTTTGCCATTTACCAAAAAGCAATACAATGTCTTGAGGCCAACGAGAAATTAAAAGGAACCGTATTATGCGAACCTCAACTGGGTAAACGCGGTTTATACCCAACCATTAGCACAAAAGACACCGCAAAATTGGTGAAGAATATGATGAACATCTTGGCTTATGCAGATGGGACTCGGACAAGCTTAGAATTGGCAGAATTAATTGGTGTGCCTTTATGGGAAATTCTGCCCACTATCAATACCTTGATAAGAGAAGGGCTATTAGAGGTCATTGACTAATATTGGCATAAAGGGGATCTTAAAATTGAAAACCAGCCCTAGATGTAAATTTTGGGCTGGTAAAGTCTAACGCTATCTTTTGTGTTATTAGTCGCTGAAGCTAATGCTATTAAGAAAGTGGTTGTAAAGATCCCAGTCTTCTTTATCAGCAGTATGCAGAAAAACAATACTAAATAGCTGGTCATTATGGATGAAGAAAAACGTATCTGAGGCATAAGATTGCGGGCTGCGCGGATGATGAAGGTGAATTGCTGTTTCGCCGGCAATGACCCTATCTTCTTTCCGTTCTTCGATCAGTAAATTATTCTCAGCCAAGATTGTTTCCAGGTCCTTATCTGTCCCTGTAATATAGGGCTCAATTGAAGGATGGTTGACGTAAATCATCGGCCAATGCTCATCATTACTCAGGGGGCCAATTAGGCTGATGGTCTGCCCCGGATCGCCAACGGATGTCACCTGGGAATCTTGGGGAATATGTAGGCTGTATGATAATCTCTCATTGCGATAGATGTAACAGCCATCCTCCGCTTTTACTGTTAACGGATAAATGCCGCCCTCCACACAAGCGCCGCGGTAAAAAGCCCATTCTTCACAGGCACTGCCATCCGCGAAATTACACATGCCGATTTGGTTGCCGTAAGCATCAGTAATTATCTCAAGCTTGCCGCCTTTCTCTTGGCAATGAACTGAAGCAGGGTTTGGCAAACCAATTGCTTGGTCTAGGCTATCCCCGGGTTTACATTCACCCCGGTAATAAGCCCATTCTTCACATTCACTGCCATCTTCAAAGAGGCAAAATCCTACTTGACCCCCCGATTCGTCTGTGCGGATTTCGAGCTTCCCACCATTTTCTTCGCAGAAAACAGAAGCTGGATTGGGCATGCCGATCTCTTTTGCCAGGCTTTCACCAGGTTTGCATTCCCCCCGGTAAAAAGCCCATTCTTCACACTCGCTACCGTCCTCGAAGATACAATAACCTATTTGTCCGCCATCTTTGTCGGTACGGATCTCGAGGGTTCCACCTTGTTCTTCGCAAAAAACTGAGGCGGGGTTGCGCATGTCCGCTTTTTCGGGTGAACATGCTGTAATACTTATGATGATGATAATCAGCGTTGAAAGGATTAAAAATTTTTGGTTCATTTCAACCTCCAAACAATCAGGTAAATTAATCAAAATTGTTTATGTAAATTAACTATATATTAAAATTTCTCTTCTATAACAATCAGACGAGAAGTCTTTTTTATTTGTTCCAATTATTTTAGGTTTTGACGGATTGCAATGAGTTATTAACTATTAATAGGGTTTTTTGGGGCTTGAATTTCTTCTGGGATTTTTCCAAGGTTGATCACATGTTTGTTTAGCAAGTTTGATACCCCTGCAAAGATGCACACAACGCCACCTGCTAAAAACCATATATGCACGCCAACTGCGTCAGACAAGGGACCTGCAATACCGAGACCAATAGGGGTTGCTAATGAAGCCCCTGCGTTGATGATTGAAAAAACACGCCCCTGTTTTTGTGGTTCAACGCGCGCTTGCATGGCTGCCATAAGCGGACCGTTTGTAAGCGGATTGGCTAATCCAACTAATGCTAGGGCAGCAATCGCAAAATAATAACCACTGCGTGGAATAATTCCCAGTAAAGATACTCCCAAGCCCATTACCAACAGAAAAGTCATCGAGGTTATTAAGCGGTTCTTAAATCCTCCCCAGATGCTCAAAACTAAACCGCCAACGACAAAACCGATACTAAAAACAGATTCAGCGAGACCAAGGTCAAGAACACCTCTTTTGAAATATTCTGTGACCAATAAGGGCAAGAGGGAAAATGCCGGCGAAAGGATTAAATTGATTAACATAGCAGTAATGATGATAAAGAGTAAACCGGGTAAGGTGCGAATGAATTGAAAACCCTCAATCATGTCCTGCCAAAGGTTCTTTTTGTAATTGCCCTTTTCGTCTTTAATTCCGGGGTCAATTTCAGGTTGGGGAAGGTGAAAGAAGAAAAGCGGTATGATAGCTACGAATGCTGTTGCAACATCAACTAAGAGGATGCCATCCATAGGTAAAATACCGAGAAGAAAGGCACCAAGCGGAGGGGCAAGGATGCCTAGTAAGCCGGCAAGAGTCTGATTCATGCCAGAAACATGTGCGAGCTGGTTTTTAGGGACCATCAATGATGTTGATGTCAGCATGGCTGTCCATTGGAAGGTGCCGAAAGCTGAACGCAGGAACATTACACTGTAAATTTGCCAAAGCCTGACCTCTGTGAAGGCAAATAGGCCAGCTAAAGCCAAGGTCACCAAGGCTGTCAGGACGTCAGAAACAATCAAAACCGTTTTGCGATTCCAACGATCAACCAATGCACCTGAAATTGGGCTAATGATTACATCTGGCAGCAAGCTCATTAAAGAGCCGATTGCTAATACAGTAGCCGAACCAGTGCTGGAGGTAAGGTACCAAACAAAAGCAAAACCAACCAGCCGGCTGCCAAGCATAGAGACTGCCTGCCCGGACCAAATGGTAAAAAAGCGTTTCTTCCAATGACCAAAATCTGTATTTGTTGGTCGTTCCATGAGTAACTTGACCTATTAAAACTTACTTCTGATTAATTTACTTGCGACAGATCGCTTTCATAGTGGTTGATTTTCTCCAAAGCTATATGGGTAGCCTTTTGGTCTTTATCTGATGCTTTGAACTTTAGCCATACAGGGATGATGGCTAAAAGCGATGCCCAAGCTGTAATCATGAAGGGGGTTGATGGAGATATGTTTTGATAGATAGAGGCACCAATTGCAGGGGCAGGTAAGGAAAATAGACCCAAACTGGAATGAATTAACCCAAAACCTGTGCCACGCAATTTATCTGGCAGTACCTTACTAAGCAGGGATTGGTAAGCTGGTGCCATTAGGCCAGTGCCGATTCCGAAAATACCCCAAGTCGCTGCGAAGCCCCAGAAAGTTTCTGCTTTAATAAAAATAAACAAAGCCGCTGCTTCTAAAAGGAAGCCCAAGATAATTGCCAGGCGTTCGCCTTTCTTGTCAGCTAGCCAGCCAGCCGGGAAATTGGTGAGCATACTGCAAACGCCCATAATCGATGCTAACCAACCGATTTGCTGTGCTGAAAGGGATCCAATTTCCTCTAAATAAACAGGTAGAAGTGACCCTGAAAAAGAAAATGAAATATCCCGGATGCCATCTGTAATCAGCACCCAAGTGATGACCCCACCTGCCATCAGCAGACCAAACATAGCACCAAGATTGGTACTTAATGACTTCATGGTTAGCGGGCCGTTGCGTTTTGCCTGTGGGTGAGCGGCTGCACGCTTTGCCATCAACACCCGCATCACAGTGGCAACGGAATATATGGCTGCAGCAGTGATCAGCATAACCTTAAATCCAAACTTATCCACCATGAAGCCCCCTAAGGGGGGACCAACAATGGTCACGATTGTAAAAATTGATTCTGTTAGCCCGTAGACCCGGGCACGGTTTTCTTCTGCTGATTCTTCGGCGATAAAAGCACCGAAGCTGGGTCCAATCAGGGACCTGGTAATGGCACCTAAAGCCTCACCGCTCAGCACCCACTGCCAGGTTGGCGCAAGGATCAGGCCGGCATAAGAGAGCAAACCCGCTACGCTGCCTATTGCAACGCTTTTAAGGCGCCCCAAACTATCCGAAATCCATCCGCCAAGGATCTGCAACACGAGCGGGATGATTTGTGCGATAGTAAAAAACAAACCAATCTGGATGACATTTGCACCAAGTGACTTTAAATATAAAGGCAGTAAGGGGCCATACATAGAGCCAGCCACGTTAGCAAAAATCATGGCTACCATGAACACTTGCAGCATTGGTGATAGTAAAGGTGTTCTTTTTTGTTGATTAGTTCCCATGTTTAGCAGTTGTCAAAAAAAACACAGCAATTGCCATCTAAATTGCACGTACCGATTGCATGGCAAATGCTGTAAACTGAGATGAAAGATTATATCAGAGATGATTTATTACAGGATTTATTCGAGAAACACCTCGATGTGTTCGCCGTCTTCATCATCTAATACATCAACAATTTGGCCAATTTCCCCGGCATTTAACCAGGTATTGAGAGTTTGTTCGTCAAGCCCTTCAATTTCTGGGGCAAACTTTGCGCCAAGGCGCATGCCGGAGCTAATTAAGGAGACAGGCAGCCGGATGTTTACCCTAGACTTTCCTGTGTTAGTATCCGTAATTTTGACACGCATAAAGCGTGGTTTGGCTGTCGATGAAGAAAACGGTTCTCCTTCAACTGGACCTGGGATTTTGGGTGCTTTTGGTTTCTCAGAAATCGTATCTAAGGCTTCTATCAACCTTGCTCCTTCAGCAGCGCTGATTTTTCCTTCCTGGATCATCAGCAAAATTCGCATTCTTTCTTCAGTTGAGGCCATTTTTATGCTCCTTTCTTGAATTCGAGCTCTAAACCTTGTAGTAACTGTTGCGCTTGGATTGTATTGATTTTTCCCTTTTCGAGGTCATCCAAAATTTGTAAGCGTTCTTGGGCTGTAAGCGTACGTTCTTCCTCTTTGCCGGGTTCAAACCCTAAAGCCCTGATCACGTCATAAAGTCGATTCCGCAAGGTAGGATAAGAGAGGTTCAGCTCATCTTCCATGCGGTTGAAACGCCCCTCACAACGCACAAATGTCAGCACAAATTGGCGTTGTTCCTCGCTTAAATCTGCGAAAGGACCAGAATGTGCTTGAAAATGTCCTTCAAAGTTAGTTTCACATTTTGGGCAATAAAAGCGAGTGATATATACATCCGATTCACAAATAGGGCATTTTTCTGGTAAACGGCGCATATTTTAATTTCTCCTTGGTTAAATCAGTCTATTCTAACCCCCATTTTATCACTTTTACAAAAAAAGTCAATAGTGAATATTAATAAAATCAATAAAAAAGACAAAAAAAATTGAGAAAATCAAAGTTAATATCAATATTTATTTTATGATCATCAGTACATATCTTATGCGTTAAAATTGTATATATATTATTTATATTATAATAATAAAAAATATATACGTAGTAATTATAATAATAAATAAGTTTGTTTTAGGAAAGGATAAAAATATGAAAACCGTAAACATAACTGCAAAATCCAACACAGGATTTAGAATTGATGTTGAGGCTGGAAACCATACCTTAGTTGTTGATCAACCATCCCAAATGGGCGGTCAGGATGAGGGAGCCAGTCCATTGGATTACTTACTCGCTGCTTGGGGCAGCTGCCTCGCCACGGTAGCTGTGATTGTTGCAAAGCAAGAGCGCATAAAAATGAATGGGATTTTTGTGGCGGTTGAGGGTGATGTTGATTTGGATGTCTTAATGGGCAAATCAACTGAGAATCGGGCTGGGTTTGTTGGTATTAAGGTGAGCGCTGACGTGGATGCACCTGGGTTGACCTTTGAGGAAAAACAGGCATTTCTTAAAAAGGTGGAAGCACGCTGTCCTGTGACAGATAACCTGGTAAACACAACGCCTGTAACAATGGAAGTTGTCTAAGAATAAATTATTAGTTTTACATAAAAGTATTTATGCGCCTAGCCGAAAGTTTCGCTTGGTATAATTAAGCAATCTTACACGTGAGGTGCTGAATTATGGTTGACAAGCTGGTTGAGTGTATTCCAAATTTTTCAGAAGCAAGGCGCAGCGCTGTTGTTGACTCGATTATTGAGGCAATTCAGTCTGTTCCGAAAATCAGGCTGCTCGATCGTCATTCAGACCTAGATCACAACCGCACTGTGCTGACATTTATTGGTCCACCAGACGCAGTTGAAGAAGCAGCTTACCAAGCTATTGCAAAGGCAGCACAACTCATAGACTTAAATTTTCATCAAGGCGAACATCCACGCATCGGAGCAACAGATGTAGTTCCTTTTGTCCCGATTTCTGGTGTGAGCATGGTGGAATGTGTCGAGATGTCTCGCCGCCTGGGAAAGCGGGTGGCAGATTCACTAAACATCCCGGTTTATTTATACGAAGAAGCAGCTGTCAAACCTGAACGTAAAAATTTAGAAGAGATTCGCAGGGGACAATTTGAGGGACTTAAAGAAATCATCGCTTCAGATCCCCTAAGACAACCAGATTTTGGACCCACTGAATTAGGACCAGCGGGTGCGACCGTAATTGGTGCGCGGCATCCCTTAATTGCCTATAACGTTTACCTCACCAGCGATAATGTCAGCATCGCTGAAAAAATTGCCCGCAGGGTCAGAAATTCTTCAGGTGGTTTTCGGTATGTAAAAGCCATGGGCGTTTTAGTTGAAGGTTTAGCCCAAGTATCGATGAACTTGACCAACTATAAACGCTCTCCTATGGCGCAAGTAACCGAAATGATCCGGCGCGAAGCGCAGCGCTACGGGGTTTCGATTCATCATACGGAAATAGTTGGACTAGTGCCTAACCAAGCTTTAATTGATGCGGCCCAGTGGTATCTCCAGGCAGATCAATTTGAGGGTGAGCAGCTTCTGGAATCCCGGATTTTTTCTGGGGGAGAGGTTAGTGAGGTTGGGGCAATAAACCAGGAAGCGAGCCTGGTGGATGCTTTAGCTGATGGCACGCCTACACCAGGTGGTGGGTCTGCTAGTGCATACGCTGGGGCTATGGCAGCTGCCTTGGTAGCTATGGTAGGTAGGTTGACGGTTGGTAAGGCAAAATACGCCGCAGTAGAGCCAGAAATTTGGCCGATGATCGAAGAAGCAGATAAATTAAGACATATGCTTAGTGAAGCGGTGCAATTAGATGCAGACGCATATACGGGCATAATTGCTGCGCGTAGGTTACCTAAAGAAACCGAAGCCCTACAACAGGCGCGTTCGACGGCGATTTATGAAGCAACCATAAGAGCAGCAGAAATACCCCTGCAGGTAGCCCAGCACGCTTTGCAAGTGATGCGCTTAGCTGTACGAATTGCTGAAATTGGGAATCTAAATGCGCTGTCAGATGCAGGTGCTGCTGTAAACTTGGCCAATGCAGCATTAAAAGGGGCGGCATTAAACGTTAGGATTAACTGTTTGGGCATTGAAACAGAACCACAACCTGCTGTGTTGTTATCAAAGTTAGCTGCAATTGAATCTGAAGCACCAAATTTGCTAGTGAATATGAACTTAACTCTAAAAGAGCGCAGTGGATTACAAAATTAACAGAAAACAAGCAACGCATCTTCAATGAAGCTTTTATTAAGTTTGATCTTACTGGTAGGTTTAGTTGGTTGTAATAGTATTCCACCAACCGAGGTGGCTTATGAACCGATGCGGTTTATTACACCTAAAAAGACTGTACAGCCGGAAAGCACAGCTACCCCAGTGAGTGTCTCAACCCCTGCGATCGAATTAGCGCTTGAGTTAATCAATTTTGAAGCGATTTCAACCGCAATTCCTAACCCTTTTCCAAATCAAAATCCATATTTATGTCGTAATGCAGATTGTTACCTTGACCTTTCCCTGCCGTTGCAGCGCCCGATTGGCTTAGACGATCGGCATTGGATTGATGTAGGTTACCCTTATGGTAGTACTGCTGGCAACAAATATGCCCCGCACCATGGGGTTGAGTTTTATAACCCTACTGGGACATCGGTCTTAGCGGCAGCAGATGGGCTTGTGATCGTTGCGGGTACAGATTATGATGAAAGCTATTCGGATGCGCTGGCGTTTTACGGCAACCTGGTTATCATTGAACATGACATTGAAGGGTTTGGGGTGCCGATTTATACGCTCTATGGGCACTTGCTTGACATCAGTGTAGCAGTAGGTGACACTGTAAACGCAGGAGACCAAATTGGTACTGTCGGGATGACTGGCTGGGCAATTGGTCCGCACCTGCATTTTGAAGTACGCCTAGGTGAAAATTCTTATTACAAAACTGACAACCCGGCTTTATGGTTATCTCAAAGAGTGACCCAAGATGGCAAGACTTTGGGATCCCTGGCAGGTTTGGTAATCCGTCAGTCAGGTGTTGTTGAAATTGCCAAATCGCTCACCCTGGAAGCGCTAGATAAGAATGGTGAGGTAAATGGAGAAAAATACTTTTTTAGGACATATGAGGATCCTCAGCTGTATGTGAATGCCCTGTTGCATGAAAACTTTGTACATGCAGACTTGCCAGCGGGAGACTATCGCTTGACGGTTGTGGCGGGTAAACTTTTCGAGCGTATTGTCACGATCGAACCCGGAAAAATCACCTATGTTTTTATCATTATTCCTTAACCAAGAGGTAACAGCCTCAATGATCTAAATCCTTATTAAAATTCGTCTTCACAAGGGCTAGACAAGAAGAAAAGACAAAATATGAAGAAAATCGTCGTGGCGTCAAACAACCCAGTAAAAGCTGAAGCCGTCTCAGCGGGGTTTAAGAAGATGTTCCCATTAGAGCAATTCACTTTAGAAAAGGTCCAGGTACCCTCAAACGTTTCTGCTCAGCCACTAGGCGACCAGGAAACATTGATTGGTGCACGCAACCGGGCTGAAGCAGCCAAGCTATTACTGGCTGGTGGCGATTATTGGATCGGCGTTGAAGGTGGGGTGGCTGGTTCTGCTGATCAGAAAGTTGCTTTTGCCTGGGTTGTGATCCTTTCAAAAACGCAAATGGGCCAAGCCCGCACAGGTATGTTCACGCTGCCGACTGAAATCTCAAGATTAATTGATGAGGGTTTAGAGTTAGGTGACGCAGATGATATTGTCTTCGGTACACAAAACTCAAAACAAAACAACGGTGCTGTAGGTTTGCTCACCAATAATGTATTGACCCGCAGCAGCTTTTATGAGCAAGCTGTAGTCTTAGCATTAATTCCTTTCAAGAATCCCGAGTTGTATCGATAAAAAGATAGTAACTATCATTAATTTAAAAAATTACTGGATGGGGAACTACGGCAACACGAGGTTGGGAAATCCTTGTGAATCAATCTCCACCGGTATTAATTTATGTGATTCTATGCCACTTGTCGAAAGAGTGACATGTAAAATAGCAGATTTATTCGCATTGCTCGCAAAGCCGTCAAAGACAAAATTGCCAAGGCTGTAAGCAATCAGGCCATTATTGTATTCTTCTATGGGTTGAAGTAGATGTGTATGTGCCCCGATCACCAGGAGTGCGCCAGAATCGATGGCATTGTGGGCTGTTTCAACCTGTTGCTGGGTCGGAGGGTATTCACCTTCCATGCCAAAATGCATCAATACAATCACAAAATCAGCCAGTTGTTTGGCTTTCCTAATCTCTTGGGTCATGATTTCAGGATGTCCCCAAGCAATTCCAGGCTCTTTATCGGTTGCTTCCCACGCTTGGTAATCATAGCGCCAGCTTTGGATATCCAAGTAAGCAAGGAATGCCAGTTTAATCCCATTTTTCTCAATAATTACTGGGGCAAAGGCAGTGGTTTTATTTTCACCAGCGCCAACAGTGAGAATTTGATTGGATTGTAGGGCTTCTAAAGTATCCATCAAACCTACTTCTCCATAATCAAGGCTGTGATTGTTGGCTAAGGTAAGCAGGTCAAACCCAGCTAATTGGAGAGATTGCGAAGCGAGAGTAGGGGCTCTGAAGGTGTATGTTTTAGACTCGGCCGTACCCCGCTCAGTAATTGCGCATTCCAGGTTGCCGATGCTGATGTCTGCGCTGGAGAGAGTGCTTGCTACTTGTTCAAAGGGTGCCAGCAGTCCAATGGATTTAATTGCATAAGCAGGTTTCCTATCCAACATCATATCGCCCACAGCCATCAATTCAAGCTTTCTTTGAAGGGTAGGTTCAATATTTATAGGGGCAGGTATGCTAGGTTCTGGTGTGGCTATTGGCGCCATAATTGCTTGGGTTAGGGTAGGAACCACATCGACCTGGGCTTTAAATACTGGTGCTTCAGGCCTATTACAACCAATAACCAGAACAATAAAGGGAACTATTAATAAAAATCTTTGTATTAGTTTACCTATTCTGCCCGAGTTCATTATGTGTTATTATACCGAAAGGTAAGTGATCGACTTCAACTTTAGTCTAGAGAATCAAATGAAGATTCGTTTTAACGTCATAAGGTCATTTCTAAGAATTACCCTTTAGGATAAACAAGCAGCATGGAAAAAGACTTCTGGAAAACAAAAAAACTTGAAGAATTCTCCCCCGAGGAGTGGGAAGCTGTTTGTGATGGTTGTGCCAAATGCTGCTTATTCAAGTTGACTGATCCAGACAGTGATACTGTGTATTTTACTAATGTTGTCTGCCGTTATCTGGACTTAGAGACTTGCAAATGCTCTGATTACGAAAACCGGCATGATAA
Source organism: Anaerolineaceae bacterium (assembly GCA_040768105.1). Taxonomy (GTDB): domain Bacteria; phylum Chloroflexota; class Anaerolineae; order Anaerolineales; family Anaerolineaceae; genus JAXGNE01. The sequence goes on along the minus strand of JAXGNE010000013.1, from coordinate 11,221 downwards.
TGTACCAGATTGCGTTTATGTTACCGCTAAAATTGCCCATGATGCTAACTGGTTACCGAAGACTTGTGCCTATCGCTTGCTTGCTAAGGGTGTAGGGCTGCCTTGGTGGCACCCATTAGTATCCGGTGATCCAAAAAGCGTGCATTTGGTAAGCGCTTCAGTTCGCGGAAAAGTAGTCAGTGAAGAGGTAGTTGACCTGTCTGACCTGGAAGATATGGTTGTGAACTGGTTTGATTAATACGAGACCTGTTTTAGGTTGAGAATTATCAAACAACTTGGTGTATACTTATTTTAAGAAGCCAAGCAAAATTTCGAACTGTATGGAAATAGTGATATGGAGCAACAGGACGATAATCCCATAAAAGAGAATTGTGTATTGATGATTGCGGTTGTACAAGCGCAAGATAGTGATATTGCGAGTGAAGTTTTAGAAAATGCACAATTTTCAGTTACCCGATTGCCGAGTGTAGGTGGTTTTTTGGGGAGACGCAATGCAACCTTACTTATTAAAGTGCCTCATCCAGAGCAGGAAAAAGCCAAGGAGCTTCTAAATAAAACCTGTCGAAAGAGAGTCTCATTTATTGCGGTCCCAATTGAGAACGCACCACTACCGATGCCGATGCCAACACCAGTGACAATTGGTGGTGCTAATTTATTTACGGTTGAAATTGAACATTGTGAGGAGATTTAATATGAAACTGATCATCGCAATAATTCGAGATGAAGACAACGACGCGGTTTCACACATGCTCACACAAGAGTCTTTTCGGGTCACATTTATTGCTTCAACAGGCGGATTTTTACGGAGTGGCAGGAGCACTTTGCTCATTGGCGTGGAAGACGAGCGTGTGCAGCGTGCCTTGGAAATAATTCGTGAAAATTGTTCACCAGCACCAGAACCAAAACAAAAACGGGCAACAATTTTTGTAGTTAATGTGCTTGAATTTATCCAGATGTGATAAAGAAATAATTAACCTTCACAATTTTAAAGAGGGTGTTGAAATAAATCAAGAATATTGATAAATGCTAGAACTGAGATGGATCAATTGAATTTCAGTTGAATGGTGCAATATTCTTCTAAATCAGAACCTTCAAAATTGACTTATTTTGCCTCTTTTCCAATAGTAGCGACAGTAGTCCCTTGGTTACATAGCCACAGTACTGTTTGTCTTGAATCCGATACCCGTCAAGATCTTTACAATGCGTTTTAGATCTAGGACCATGGCAGTGAAATAAGCTTGAACAATATATCCCAACAATCCCAGGTAACGGCAGCGGCCTAACCCATGGTTTTGTTTAGCCTCACCGAATTTACGCTCTATCTTATAACGCTGCTTCAAACCTTCTTGATACTCGGGCATAGCAGATAGCTCTTCCCAGGGCTGTTTGTTTTTGTCTTTCTTCTTGGTACGAATATCTCTCAAGCGGATAGCAGAATTCAGGTGGCGAACTTCCAGGTAATAATGATTATTGCCATCATCATAGCCTCTATCAGCGGTGTATGTTTCCACAGCCAGGTTTTGATCCAAATCGTGGTCAACCAAGGAACAGAAATGATGTCCATCATAAGCATTACCAGGGGTGACTTCTAAGCTAGTGATCAATCCATTCTCGGCATTCATGCTGGTAGTTGACCTGTCTGACCTAGAAGATATGGTTGTGAACTGGTTTGATTAACCTGGCTTACAATAAAGGTTGAAAATTATCAATTAACTTGGTGTATACTTGTTTTAAGTAACAAAACTAAATTTCGAACTGTATAGAATGAGTGATTTGGAGCAACAGGACGATATTCCCATGAAAGAAAATTGTGTATTAATGATCGCGGTTGTACAGGCGCAAGATTGTGATATTGCCACCGAAGTTTTGGAATATGCACAATTTTCAGTTACGCGTTTGCCAAGCGTCGGTGGATTTTTAGGCCGCCGTAATGCCACATTACTTATTGGGGTTCCACATGAAGAGCAGGAAAAGGCTAAGGAACTTCTAAATAAAACCTGCCGTAAAAGAGTCTCATTTATTGCGGTCCCAATTGAGAACGCGCCACTGCCGATGCCGATGCCAACACCTGTGACAATTGGTGGTGTCAATTTATTTACTGTTGAAATCGAAAATTGTGAGGAGATTTAATATGAAACTGATCATTGCAATAATTCGAGATGAAGACAACGACGTGGTTTCGCACATGCTCACACAAGAATCTTTCCGGGTCACATTTATTGCTTCAACAGGCGGATTTTTACGGAGTGGCAGGAGCACTTTGCTCATTGGTGTGGAAGACGAGCGCGTCCAGCGTGCCCTTGAAATTATCCGTGAAAATTGTTCACCAGCTCCAGACCCAAAACAAAAACGGGCAACAATTTTTGTAGTTAATGTGCTTGAATTTCTCCAAATGTGATAAAAATTTAAATACTTTCACAATTTTCAAATCTTTAGTAAAATTAATATAATCTTAAAGTAGTTCTTGTGTGTCAATCTATATATAAAGGAGATAACAAAATGAATTTCGGAGAAGCCTTTAGTTTCGTTTTTAAGGATCCCAATTGGTTCAAGAAGATTATTATTCCAATTTTATGCGGATTAATTCCTGTTATTGGCCAATTTGTCCTGCTTGGTTACATGATTCGCACAGCGAAAAATGTCATTGATGGGGTTGAATTACCCCTACCTACCTTAGATTTTGGGCAGGATTTGGGCAAAGGTTTTAATGCTTTTTTGATCAATTTAGTTTACGCCTTGCCCATTATTGTGCTTGGAGGTATTGCTGGTCTTTCAAGTAACTTTTTATATGATGCAAACGAAACCCTAACTATTGTCCTCTACATCCTAATGGCTTGTTTTGGCTTATTTGCAGTTTTGTACGGCATTATCATGATGTTAATCATCCCGATTGCCACAGCAAACTATGCTGCAAAAGGGAATTTAGGCGCGGCATTCAAATTCAAAGAATTGTTTGCAATGCTCAAGCATTCATTTGGCGCTTGGCTATTGGTTATTCTTGGTTCAATTATTGGCGGTTTTATTGCCCCGCTCGGTTCAATTGCCTGTGGGATCGGCGTATTGCTGACCTCTGCCTATGGCATGTTGATTTACTATCATCTCATGGGCCAAGCTTATAAAGTCTCCAATGCACCAAAGGTTGGCGAAACTGTTTTAGAAACATTATAAAAATTAAGGACGGGAATTAATTTTCCAGTTCTTCTTGAAACTCCTCGACCTGGTAGGTTTTTACTTCCAAGTGTCGCTTCTGCCATAAGGTAGGTGCTGCACCCATCTTGAGGCACAGTTGACTCAGAAAATCTGCTGGATCGGGGAGTTTTTCCCATACTTGGGGGAGGAAAGTCGCACTGCGGTGGCCGTCTGAAATAACTACCCCATCAACATCAGGCCTCAGTTTGCTGATTAATTCCTGATAATTTTCATAGATCAAGGCGTGAGGTAGGGTTAATCGAGAAATTTCAATTTGCAGTTTGGGAAGTTCTGATTTTGTTACTTGGGGAAAACGATAATCTTGAAAAGCTGCAGCAATGGCATGCTCTTGTACATCTAGGGCAAGGGGTTGATAGGCTTTAAGAGTGCCAATGCAGCCGCGTAAAGCACCTTCTATTGTCAGGGTCACAAATGTAGCAGCATACGCTTGCAGCGCTGGACTAAGTTCACCTACGTTAATTTGGGCGGGTGGTTTGTTATCTGCAACAGAAATAATTGCCTCCCGGGCAATTTTAAGTAAAGTGGTCTTCTCTATTGATGTTAATTCTCCTGGCATAAGCATTGCAACTCCTTTATTATGATGAGAAATTTTGCCATTAATAATTATGATTATCTTAATTATATCTTTTCGGGGTAAAATTTTAACGAAGAAGTTATTTAAGTTAAACAGCCGTTTCATTAATAAGGTATGATTGAATTATGACAGAAGAAATAATTGACAGTGAAATTCCTCAGATAGATCCAGAAGAAAATCAAGGTAAACCAGTTCCAAGAAATGGGTTTGCCCTTAGAGATTATTTGACCTGGCGGTCGCTTCAGACCATTATTAGCGCTGCCTTTATCATTGCTACATTATTCACGATTTGGACGCCAGGGAGTTTGGTATCAAAAAGCCTTGAAGAGCGTATGGCAAGCGCCCTAACTGCGCCGGAGGCTGAAGAAGTTGATGTACCTTTAGAGGATGAAGCCCTGGTTGATTTTCCAACTAACCGCATCGGTCTTGTTGTCGGCCATATGGGTAACGATAGTGGGGCAGTCTGTCCTAATGGGTTGACCGAAGTTGAAATTAATACCAGCGTAGCGACCTTTGTGCAGCAAAAATTGGTTGCTTTAGGATATGAAGTTGACTTGCTGGAGGAATTTGATCCGCGCTTATTGGATTATAAAGGTGTGTTGTTATTGTCGATCCATGCAGATTCCTGTGACTATATCAACGACTTGGCGACAGGTTTCAAGGTTGCAGCTGCGCTTTCCGAATCCAAGTTTGAAAACTCAACCCGGCTGGTTAATTGCATATCTGATCGATACGCCAAAATTACTGGCATGACCTATCACTACCAGTCCATCACCACGGATATGACATATTACCATGCTTTTGATGAGATTAACCCACTAACCACAGCAGCAATTATCGAGACAGGCTTCATGAACCTTGATATGCAAATTTTGACTGAACAACCAGATTTGATTGCAGCCGGGATTGTTGCTGGTATACAGTGTTATCTCAATAACGAACCTATCGCACCAACGCCCACCCCCTAACATTTATGAACAGACGAGACACAGTCATCCATCACCTGGTAAGCGAGGCTAAAGAGGCTCTGCTTCAGTCCGACAGCGTACTCGCCAAGCGCCGCGCAGAATCAGCGCTTGAACTGGATGTTGATAATGTGGATGCCTTACTCATCGTTGGTGGTCTTTCTGATCCCCAAGATAGCCTCAATTACATCAAACGCGTCTTAGAGCTTGAACCGCAAAATGAAATAGCCCGCCAGGCTATGCGGTGGGCAGTTCAGCGCATCAGGAAATTGACAGCCCAACGGTGGCAGCCTGAATACCCGATATTACCCGCACTTCCCCTAACCCAAAGCAGGTTTCTTACAAAACCAAAGTTTAGCCTATTGTGGTTTTGGCCTATTTTGCTTCTATCAGTTATTGGCTTTGCTTTATATGCTTTAGGTTTTTTCCCGGTTTTACCAGCCTCAGCAAGCAGCAGCTTTCAGGTCTATGCACCAACCCAACAATTTAAACCCTCGCTAACCCCGACGGCGACCAGCACCAGCACACCAACGGCGACGCCTACCAACACGCCCACACCGACCAACACGCCAACACCAACAGCAACACCCACCAACACCCCTACAAACACGCCTACGAATACACCTTACCCGACTCAAAGACCCACTCAAGTTGTCAGTTATCAAGAGCCAGTCAATAAGCAAGGCGGCACCAAGTGGATCGACATCGACCTTTCACAGCAAATGCTTTATGCTTATGAAGGTAATACGATAGTTGGTTCATTCCTGGTTTCAACAGGTTTGCCAGCGACTCCAACGGTAACTGGGCGATATTATGTCTATGTTAAACACTTATATGCCACGATGATCGGGCCGGGTTACTACTTGCCAGATGTGCCTTATACCATGTATTTTTACAAAGGTTATGGGATTCATGGTACCTATTGGCACAGCAACTTTGGCACGCCTATGAGCCATGGTTGTGTAAACATGGAAACCAGCCAAGCTGGTTGGTTGTATAATTGGGCTTATGTAGGCATCTTGGTGAATATTCATTATTAATTTACATGGGCACACCTGCTTTCTTCAGTCAATTTACTCGTAGAGATTTCTTAAAAGGTTTTGGGCTTGGTATTTTTTCCTCGTTTGTTCCATTTGAAGCATTAAATTACTTGATTGAGAACCAAACAAAATTAGGTCGCGTAGCCCGCAACAATATCAGTTATTTTGATTCTCCCTCATACGCTGCTAACAAGAAGGGTCTCCTTTTCCAAGACATGCTCTTAAAGATTACTGAGGAAATTACTGCTGAGAGCGTTAATGGCAGGGAAACGCTTTGGTTTCGGTTTGGGGACAATGCGTTTGTGCCCTCAAATTACGTCCAACCAGTCAGGCGTGAAAACCAGATTTCAAATGAGCCGATCCCTGAGGAAGGCCGATTAGGGGAGGTATCGGTTCCATTTATTGACTCATATAAGAAAATAAGGAGCAATTGGTGGGCGTATCGTTTTTATTACGAAACGACATTTTGGGTTTGGGAAAGAATCGTGGATGAGTGGGGCGTGGCCTGGTACCGCATCTTAGACGACCGTTATAATTCATCCTATTATGTTCGCGCTTACGCAGTGCGTTTGGTGCCTTATGAAGAATTGAAGCCAATCTCTGCCGATGTGCATCCAGAAGATAAGTACCTGCTCGTCAATTTAAAGAAGCAAAAAGTCGATGCCTATGAAAAAGAGCGTTTGGTATTTTCTGCACCAATTTCGAGTGGCACCATAAACGAGGAAGGAACATACTATACCCCCGCGGGTGAGTTTCAAACCAACCAAAAACGGCCGTGTCGGCATATGGTTAGCTTGGCAGGTTCGGGTTACAGCGGTTATGACTTACCGGGTGTGCCCTGGGTGAGTTACTTTACAAGCAATGGCATCGCCTTCCATGGGGCCTATTGGCATAATAATTTTGGAGTGCCTATGAGTCACGGCTGTATCAATATGTCTTCCCAGGCTGCGAAGTGGATTTACCTGTGGACGACGCCAGAAGTACCACAAAATAAATACCATCATACTGAGCACAACGGTACCAGGGTGATCATTATTTAAAGGTGTAATCATTTGCTTTTTTCTCCTGGCTTGTACAGGATTGTTAACTCATTTTTTATACAAGATTGCTATAATTTTTTCATAACAAAGATAAAGATAATATTTGGAGGATAAGTTGGTAAGAAAAGCCATTTTTGAAGGCTTAGTGTTTGATGAATATGACAACCCTGTTACCACTGCTATGATTGGGCAGGAAGTTTTTTATGTGGTTGATGATTCTGGATTCCAGCGACACGTTTCCAGCCAGGATGTTGATCGGCAGGTTTGGGATCAGATGACTGCGCATATTGAAGGCAATGAAGATATGTTAAGTGAGCAAGCTGCAAAAATGCTCGGGCAAGATGATATTTTTACAGTAGCGATGATTCAAAATCAGCTAAAAAACAAGGAGAAACAGCTTGAAACCCTAATGGAAACAGGCATTCCAGAAGATAGTCGTGCTTATTTAGGCATGATGGGCTTTAGGGTGACGATTAACGTGCATGGTGACGTAATTGATATAAAACAACCTGGTGTAATTGATGAAAGCGGTGATTAACCTGCAACCAAACATAGGTTCTGATAAAATTAATAGTGGAGCAAAATAGGATGACACCGGATTTTATCGTGGATGTAAGCGAGGATAGCTTTGACCATGAAGTGGTCCAATACTCCACCCAGGCCCCAGTGGTGGTGGACTTTTGGGCACCTTGGTGTATTCCTTGCCGTATCCAGTCGCCTTTTTTAGGGCAATTGGCAATTGAAATGGAAGGTGCTTTTCGCTTAGCACGTTTAAATGTGGATGATAATCCCAAATTAGCAGAGCGTTTAAAAGTTCGCAATGTGCCGGCAGTTAAAGCGTTTGTGGATGGACGGATTGTCTCTGAATATTCGGGAGTGCTTTCTGAACCTAATTTGAGAGCTTTTATTCAACATTTGCTTCCGACCCCAGGTGACCTTATGCTCGAAAAGGGCAAGAGCCTGATCTTATTTGGAAAATATCAAGAAGCTGAGAAAATTCTAAGAGATTATTTATCCCAGGTACCCAATCACCCTGGTGCGCTCTTAGCATTGGCAAAGGTTTTGTTGATTCAAGGAAAGGGACGTGAAGCACAAGCTTTATTGGCAAATTTCCCAGCCAGCCACGAATTTAATGCGGCATCGCGCTTGAGACCGCTGGCAAAGGCTTATGTTTGGTTGGAAAAATCAAGTGAGGATGACGTTGAGCCTTTGATGGCTGCGTATCTAAATGGCTTACGTCTGGCAATGAGAGGAAATGTCCTGGCTGCTTTGGATGGTTTCCTTGATATCCTACGCAAGGATAAGCATTTTTACAATGACGAAGTAAAAGAAGTCTACATCGCTTTGTTAGAAATCTTAGGGGAAAACCATCCGGAAGTGCGACAGTATCGCAGCGACCTATCGAACGCGCTTTTCTAACGCTTAATACTGATTTTCCAATTTAGATCTTTTGTCAACCACAAAGCTTACAACCAGCTTGGGTCAATGGCGACGCCAAGATCAATTAAACCCTGCAGAATTTCACGCTCACTATCCTGGCAATCTACACTGCCAATCTTGATGGCAGGTTTGGTCTTGCCGTGAAAATCGCTCCCACAAGTCATTAAGAGGTGGTGTTCTTGGGCAGCCTGCCAGTATAAGTGTGTCTGTTGGGTGTTGTGATAGCTGGTGTAAACTTCAAGTCCTTGAATGCCTGCTGCGATGATCTGCTTTAACAGAAAGGCATTCTCTTTTAGGTTTACTCCAGGATGTGCTAATACTGATGCGCCACCAGTTTGCTTGATTACTTGCACGGCTTCCTGCAGACTCATGAAAGCCATGGGCACATAGGCGGGTTTGCCTTTTGCACAGAAATCCCAATAAAAGTTGACAAATGGATTGTCGCTTCTTGGGCCAGGCTTTCGGTATGGGTCCAATATGGGGTTGGTATTAGCTGTATCATAGCTGAGAGCTGCCTCAGCGATCATTTCACCGGTCACAACGCCTTCGATCGCCAGGCTGGCAAGCAAATCTTCATCAAAGGCAATGCCTAGTTCACGGATTGCCTGCACTCTTTGGGATGAAGCTTGCTGTTCTTGGGCTAAGACGCTGGCTTCAATTTCCTCAAACACTTTATCATGATAATTGATCCCATAACCCAAAAGGTGCAAGTTCGTTTCAAGAAAAGTGCAATCTAATTCTAAAGCTGGGATGATTTGCAAATTGCACCCCAAAGAAGCATTTAAAGCTTGCTCAATAGCGCTCACTGAATTGTGATCAGCAATGGCAGCGTGAGTTAAGCCAGCTTGCTTACACAGATCAACTAATTCAATAGGTGTAAATTGCCCGTCGCTGCTGCTGGTGGAATGAATGTGCAAATCTATTGTTGCCATAATTTCCTCACTTTACAAAGCGCAACCCATTTCCAAGCGCACTTCTTTTGATTCGACATCTTGATTAGTATACGCGCTCAGGTCAATGCCAACGACTGTAAAGCCATGTTTCAGGTAAAAGTCAATAGCCTTGATGTTACAACTTTGTGTTTCAAGAATGAGCTCGCGCAAGCCTTCTTCAAGCCCGATTTTCTTGGCTAATTGCATTAGGACGGATCCAAATCCTTGACATCGATAATCTGGCATTATCAGCAAATTTGTTATTCGAAGGCGTTTATGCCAGGATTCCCTTTCGATTTCCAGGTAGCCTATCACTTGATCACCATCTTTTAGAATAAAAGCTGAAGGATTTTCAAGGTAATCTTGAAAAAGGAGGTCAGTAAACTGTTTGTTAATAATCTTGCCAAACGGTTTTCGGATGAGTTTTACTGAGAATAAATAATTAGAATCTTGATCAATATCATAATAGGCATTAGTCTGGTATTGAAAATGCAGGGGGTAGTGTTTGTATTCTGTTTTTTCTAATTCAATTATTTCCAATAGATACCTTCTATTTCTTGTCGCCCATTTGTAAAATTATTCTAATTGGTTAATCAAATTCATTCCAGAACTCTGAATTTCATAACTCATTGCATCTTATGATTGCTATGAATTTTGTTCTGCAAAGTAATGTTCTACAGCATACTTAAATGAATTTATAACATAAGCAATTGCCTTCTTGCTTACTGTCGCTTTGGGGCACATCTGTTCAAAAGCATGAAAACAGCCATTAAATTTTTCAAAGTCAACTGGGACGCCAGATTTTCTCAAATTGTGTGCAAATTGAATGACTTCATCTCTAAAAGGTTCTAGTTCACCAACAAATGTTGTTGTCGGGGGAAGCTTACTAAAGTCATTAGCCCTGGAAGGGGCAGCATAATAAGGTACTTCTTTTGTACCAAACAACTTTCCAAGGTAAAGCTTCCAACAATTAAAGTTAGATTTTGCGTCCCAGACTGGCGTATTATCAAATGTCGCCGATTTACTCGTCATTCTATCGTCTAACATGGGATAGAGTGGCATTTGAAACGCAATGGCTACTTCACCTTTGTCCCTGGCATAAAGTGAAAGGGCAACAGCCAGTCCTCCTCCTGCACTGTCACCGCCTACCATAAGCTGGTTTTCCCTGATACCTAATTCCTTTGTATGATTTTTCATCCACAGAAGGGTTTCATAAGCGTCATTTAGCGCTGCTGGATAAGGTGCTTCAGTAGATAATCGATAATCTGGCGCAATAATCCCACAGTTACTTGCTTCAATTAACTTTCTTGCTAACTTATTAGAATGTTCTGGGGTGCCGACTGCATACCCTCCTCCATGTAACCAAAGCATGCCGGGAACATTCTTCTTAGGTTCTAATGATTTGAATAAACAGATTCGAAGTTTAGAGCCATCGTTTCGGGCCATCCATTTTTCAATAAATTGAATATTGGCGTGTTTATTAAGAATCGGCCTTTTTTTTGAAAGCTTACTTAAAAGTCGTATTCCTGTTTCTGTATAAAACAGCTTAGGAATTATCCTCAATATTAATAAAGTGTTTTTAAGGTCTTTTTCATATGAACAACTTTTAATTTTCATGATTCTAGGCCAACGATGAAATTCCTTAATTACGCAATAAACTTTTCGATAGCACTATATATTAAACCATGAATCTTGAACCTTTGATATTAATATGACAAATTTTAAGGCGAGAGAGGGATATTTCGATATTGAACATAATTCTGATAGATGTCTTCCTAATTCGGAAATTTCATTAGAAAAAACTTACCTGATCAGTTCTGGGAATAGAATAATAAAAGTATTATCTCAAGATGATAGTCTATTCTGAAAGAAAAAAATATTAGGTGCCTACATTCAGGTTTCTTTAACGGGGTGTCTGTCTTGTTGGTGTGATTGAATAGGAAAAATTGATTGTGTAAATCAAATATTATTTAAAATTTTATTGACAAACGAAGATTTAGATATGTTTTGTTTTCCGCTG
>JAXGNE010000012.1:0-176247 GCA_040768105.1 Anaerolineaceae bacterium | reverse complement strand
ATTCTTTGATGCTCCTCCCAATGGATCGCCTTGGTGTTATCAATGCGGGCAAGTTCAAGAGCTTTTTCGATACCCACTTGCCCATCGCTAAAGTGGTACATAAGGTGATACTTTTCTGTTAGTTCAGTGAGATTTCCACTGCCTAGAGGGTTAATATAAACGCTCGGAGTGCCTAAGATAGCTGCTTCAGTCGCCATTGTAGCACCTTCACCAACGTAAAGGCTGGCATTATTTAAGAGATCATGGATCATAGTTGGGCTAACACGCATCTTATATGGTGCCAGTTCATTGGGTAGGCTGCTCTCTGAAGTGATGATCACCTTTCCCAAGTCAGCTAAACCTTTGACGAGATCAACCTTCTGTTGGTCAGAAAGGCCTTGCTGTCCAATATCATGTGAAGCGCCCCATGAGACAAAACGTACAATAAAAAATTTTTGACCAGGCTCCAAACCAACATCTTTTAGGACAGCAGGGTTCGCTTTAAATTGATTTGGATGAAGGTAGGCTAATTCTTGGTAACCCTTGTATCGAACCTGTTTTTTCCCAAGATCATCATTGTAACTCTCAGGTGTACAAATCCATGTAGCAAAAGGAAAAGTGATGGCATTGGATAATTTTGCATGTTCGGTGTCAGTGAATACACAGGTTTTGATGCCGAGAAGCTTGCCGGCATGCACAATAAAGGTGCCACCAATTTCGAGGATTATATCTGCCTTGAATTTATGCGCGATCTTGGTCAATTTGGTGGCATGTTGGACTAATTCTGCTGCAAGCCCACTTACACCCTTGCCCATTTTACTCAATGAGTGATAAGAATAACCGTAATCTTGTAATAACTGTAAGGTTACATCTTTGTCACGAGCGACTAACATTACCTGGTGGCCGTGTTCCTGCCAAGTGTAGTAGGCATGTTTGAAAAAGTGTACATGTGCTGGATGGCTCAAGTCAATCAATATGTTCATTAGCAGTCCTGGTTATTACATCAATTAGATAATTGTACCAATTAATTTTTTAAGCATAGATTATTCTAACGGATAACTCTTTATTGGTTATTTTAGAGAAGCGGCTTGACTTCATCCAAGGCCGATCCCATAATAAAACAACCCAGCATTTTTTGCCAAAACATCATTTATAACCCGCCGGCCGTCAATTATGATTGGTGTTTTGAGAGAGGTTTTTACCTTGTTAAAATCCATAAGTTTATATGCGTTATGTGCCACCATGATGACCAGGGCATCTTTGCCCTCAATTACTTCTTTAAGATCCCCCAAATAAGCAGGAACATAAGGGTCGTGTACAACAAGTTCGGCGCATTTTGATTGCAAGTATCGGATTAGAGTCTCGCTTGGGCTATTGCGCGTGTCATCACTTTCTTCAAGGTAGGCGTAACCAAGGATAGCGATTTTGGCTTGAGATATGGATACCCCATGATCAGACAAGGCCTTTTCAGTCATTTTTGCAATATGAAGGGGCATTGATTCATTGACCAATCGTGCAGCAGGGATAAGGTTCAGGTCCACCTTCCCTTTTGCCCCATAAGCTAACAACCAGGGGTCTTTTGGAATACAATGCCCACCGACGCCCGCTCCTGCCATTAGAACATTGCGTCCCGGGGATTTGTTTACCAATTCGCGCACCTTTAGAAAGTCGGCGCCTATGGACTGACAAATCAAGGCAAGTTCATTTGCAAAGGCAATATTGACATCACGATAGGTATTTTCGGCGGTTTTTGTGATTTCCGCTGTGATGATATCAGCGCTGTCAAGATCTGCACTTACGATGTTTCGATACAAAAGGATCATCGCTTTGGAGACCTCTTCTGTCTCTCCACCGCAGACTCGACTCATGCTTTTCAAATTAACTAAGAGTTTGCCAGGCATGACACGTTCTGGACAAGCGCCTAAATAAATATGTTTGAGTGACCTTTGTTGTCTTTCCACTTCCAGGATTGGCTTTACCACACGCTCAATAGTACCAGGCGCAATGGTTGATTCAACAATAATCAACGCATTGTCTTTCATTACTTTACCTAAGCTAGCACAAGCACTGCGCAGCGCAACGTATTGGGGTATATTGTCTTGGTCGGTGGGGGTCTCCACATCGATCAGGATAATATCTGCATCTACTAAATGGCTGTAGTCGGTGCTGGTGATGAGAGATTTTTGACCGACTACCTCTGCCAGCAACTCCGGTAAATTGGGTTCAAAACCTTCAATTGGGCAGACACCAGCATTAATTTGATTCACCCGCTCTTTTTTTAAATCAATGCCGATCACATGAAAACCTGCTTTAGCAAACATACAGGCAACTGGTAGCCCGACATAACCCAAGCCAATGATAGCAATTTTGGCTTGTTTATTAATGATTTTTTCTTCTAAGTCTTTTAAACGTTGTGTCATATTGAGAATTAATCCAATCTATTCTGACCTCAAATTAATAATTTTATGATCAGTGCCCGATTCAACAATTGCTTTCGCCAGTTTAAGTGCTTTGAGGCCGTCTTCCCCTGTAACTGGAACAGCGGTGTTGTTCAGTACAGCGCTCAAAAAAGCCTCTTGCTCAGATTTTAATGGCTCTTTTTTGGCTATCATGTAACGGGTCATCTTACCTTCACGCACCCCCCTCAAAACCCGTAAATTTTCCCACTCACTACCATGAGAAACGGGATTCTCAAAGAAATACAAGTCTTGTGTCAAGTAATCACAGCGGAAAAGACCACGCTCACCAGTCACGATAAACTCACGGATTTTAGTTGGAGTCAGCCAGTTGATGGTCAGCGTTCCTACTGTGCCATCCGATAATCGCACCAGTCCAGTGAGCAGATCTTCATATTTACTGTGGATATGTTTTTCTGTTTCGGCGTAAACCCTGACGATTTCATGTTGCGAAACGAAGCGCATGATATCCAAGTCGTGCACTGCCAGGTCGATTACAACGCCAACATCACCAATCCGCGCAGGGAAGGGTCCCTGTCTGTGCGCATCCATTTGAAAAATTCTACCCAACTCCTCTTTCGCAATCACATCCTTCAACGCAATGATGGCAGGGTTAAACCGTTCAATGTGGCCAATCATAAGCTTGACGTTTTTTTCTTTCGCAGCCTTGATAATTAATTGAGCTTCTTCAAGAGAAAAGGCAATAGGCTTTTCTATTAGCAGGGGAATGCCTCGTTCAATAATTTCCATGGCTAGTTGATAATGATTGACAGTTGGCACCGCCAAGGTGACCGCTTCTGGCTTGGCCTGGTCAAGCAGGTGGCGATAATCTGAATATGATTTTGTGTTGTATTTATTTGCCACTGACTGGGCTCTTTCTACATCAAAATCTGCCACGCCGACCAAGTCAGCTTCAGGTAATTCCCAATAGACGCGGGCATGATTTACACCCATCGAGCCAACGCCAATCACTGCAACCTTTATGGTCATAGCTTATTCACCTCACTAACAATCAGCTCAAGGTCAGCCTGGCTTAGCTGGGGATGCACCGGTAAAGAAATCACCTCTTTTGCCAGCATTTCAGAGACAGGGAAGTGAAGATCACCAAACATGTCTTTGATATAAGTCTGCTTATGTACCGGTACAGGGTAAAAAATACCCGTACCAATACCGGCCTCTGTCAACTGCTTTACTGCTGCGTCGCGGTCTTTGCTTGCATTGACCCTGATTGTGTATTGGTGCCAGACATGATCGTAATCATCTCTCACCTTGGGAGTGACGACTGAATGGATGTTTTCAGTAAGATATTTCGCATTCGCCCGACGTTTTGCGGTGAAGCTTTCAAAACGCTCGATTTGTGCTAACCCGATGGCTGCGTGAAGATCGCTCATGCGGAAGTTGTACCCCAACATATCATGATAATAACGCACTTTCATCCCATGGCTGCGGATAAGTTTGCATTGCTCGGCGATATGATCATCATTGGTGGTGATCATGCCGCCTTCACCAGACATGATATTTTTAGTTGCGTATAAAGAAAATGTGCCTGTGCCAAAACTACCAGCCTTTTTTCCTTTATAAGTTGCTCCAACAGCTTGGCATGCATCTTCGATTATCACCAGGTTATGTTTATCAGCAATTTTTTGGAGGGCATCCATATCGCAAATGTATCCATATAAATGAACCGGAAGGATGGCTTTGGTTCTGGGTGTTACAGCAGCTTCTATCAGCTCTGGGTTGATATTATAGGTATCTTCTTCCACATCAACAAAAACTGGCTTTGCACCAGTATAGATAATGCTATTGGCTGATGCTATAAAGGTAAAAGGTGTGGTAATGACTTCATCACCAGGGCCAATACCATGTGCCAGCAGTGCAATATGCAGTGCGGTCGTACCTGAGGAGGTTGCAATGGCATATTTGACGTTTGAGAGTTCGGCAAAGCGTTTTTCCAAAGTAGCGACTTTTGGCCCCTGGGCCAACATGCCAGAGTCTAAGACTTCCATGACCAATTTTTTTTCTTCTTCACCGATGTAAGGTTTTGAGATGGGGATCATTTGACTTCCTCCAATTTAGGGTTTACTTACTAAGTTTCATTATGTCAGAACAAAGTATTTCTACGATTTGGTTACAGTGAGGGCAATGGAGTCTGACCAATGGGGTTGACGTATTCAGCGCATCCTGATTGATTGTCAATTTTTTGCCACAGGGGCACACAAAACCATGCAAGCGAGCAGGGTTGCCATACACCAAGCCATAATCAGGCACATCCCTGGTGACCACTGACCCAGCCCCAATCATCGCCCACTTACCTATTGTGATACCACAAACAATGGTAGCATGCGCACCGATGGAAGCTCCTTTGCGTACTATTGTTTCACTCACCTTCCAGTCAGCTGTGCCCTTTAATGAGCCGTCAGGGTTGATGGACCTGGGTTGCCTATCATTGGTGAAAACACAATGCGGACCGCAAAATACGCCGTCTTCCAAGGTTACGCCATGGTAAACAGAAATACCGTTTTGAATCTTGACATTATTGCCAATTATTACACCTGTGTCTATGTAGACCCCTTTGCTTAAGATGCAGTTATTGCCAATTTTACAATTTTCTCTAACCTGGCAATGCTGCCAGATTTTTGTGCCACTGCCAATTTCTGCATGTGGGGAGACATCTGAAGTAGGGTGAATAAAAACATTGTCTTTCATTTCATATTCCTAAAGATAGAATTGCAGTAAAGTGTGTATTGGAGCAAGTTAATTAAATGTGTGAATTCATTGACTTTATTTTTCAAAATGATTTCAAACCTTTAATTTACGAATCTTTATGTTTATTATTTCCATACCGGTTCTTTTTTTCATAATACAGAAGCTGTTCCTGGTAAATTCGAATTCGAACGAACATATCTGCTAGGAGTCCAATAATCCAAAAGATGATGCCCATAGTAAACAAATAAATACCGATAAGCCCATAGGATTTATAAGGCGTAATTGAGCCGGTGTTGATGTAGTGAATTAGTGTAAACAAGCTAAATCCTAAGCCAATAATGAATGGGATGAGACCCATCCAGATGAAAAATCTCAGCGGTCTGTAATCTCGATAGGCGCGAATAATAATATTGACGGTGTGATAAAAATAATGCAATATACTGCCTGCAACACGTGACTTTCTATTCTTAAAGTAGGTTACCTTGACAGGGACAGATTTGATTTGAACATCCTTGTTAGCCAGGTCTAAAAATGTTTCTTGCGTGTAAGTGAAACTACGGGTTAGGTTTAATCTTAACAACGCTTCTTTTGAGTAAGCCCTGAAACCACAGCTTACATCTTCGAAATGAGAGTTGGTTAATAAGCTGATCAATTTTGACATCCTGAGATTGCCCCAATATTTCAGTTTTGACATTTGTTCCGGCCTTTGTAGCTTTCCGCCTTGGGTTGTAAAACGATCGCCGGTAACAAAATCTGCCTCACCTTTCAAAATGGGCGTTATTAATCGGGGAATATCTGCTGATGAAAACTGACCATCTGCATCAATATTGACCATGATGTCGGCGTCTAGCTCTAGAGCATGGATTAAGCCAGTATTGAAAGCTACCCCTACCCCCTTATTTTGGGAATGTGAGATTACGATTGCATTTTCGTCTCTTGCTAAGTTAACCGTATCATCTGTTGAGCCATCATCTACTACTAACTTAATTATTTCATCGATTCCATCAAATGACACAGGAATACTAGAGAGAACCTTTGTAATAGAATCCGCCTCATTGTAAGCAGGAATTAGAATAACTAGTTTCATATAAATTTTTCCTATTGGTATCTAAAAGTGCTTATGAAATAATGAGAACACTTTGCCAGCCTATTAATAATACACTAAAAACAATTCTTTTGGATTGTGCATCTTACTCAAAAACATTGATGAAGATAAGACGCTTGGCGTGAACAAGAAGCCTTCTATACTTCTTGCCCATCGAGCGACAGTTCATTGATTGAATATTACTGGTAAAATCTAAATACGACTGTGCATAAAATAACGGAACATTTCAATTATGGCTTTTTGGCTTGGCAAATTTCAAAAAATTGTTAATTCCATTATTCCTCCAGGTACTAAGGTGGAGTTGTTATTACGTACCCTTTATCATAAAGTTAGGGCTACCCCTATTTTTGCGAACTATCTTATCAGCAAATCACACAAATCCTACGCTATCTGGTTAGAAGCTCAAAACCAGTGGTTAAGAACCCTAGATATTCCAACAGCAGAGTCTCGAATCCTTACTTTTATCCTGCCAGTTTCTGATTTTGCATTAGCATCTCGGACAATCCAATCTATCCAAAAGCAAAGATCTGAAAGTTGGCAATTACTTATAATAATAGAAAATTCGGCAATAAAGGAAGAAGCAATAGGTGGCTTTCTTAAAGATTCCAAGATTAGCTTCTTTGAGAATTCTTACAGCAAATTATCTGCATTAATTTCTAAGTGCCAAACGGATTACTTTTTATTATGCAAGCAAGGAGATTTTTTTTCGGAACTCTTTGTTGAGTCAATCCAAAGGGCTCATCAAAAATCTTTTGAATCCTCAGTTTTTTACTGCGATGTTGAAACACAGCCATCTAAGGATGGCATTGCACGGCCGATGTTTAAAGCCCCAAAATATTCACCAGAGCAACATCTTTCAACGAATTATCTATCACGTGCAGTAGTATCTACACAACAAGCCAAAATACACCAATCAGAGATTGATGTAACCAATTCTATTGATATCCAAGAATGGGAAATGTTACTCCTCCTAGGCAAAGAACCGCAAAAATTCTGCCATATCCCTTATGTCTTGATAAGTCTATCAAGTTATAGGTCTTCTGACAGTCAAGAATACCGTAAATTGATCAAGAGTTTTTTGAGCCATCGGCGATTACAGGCTGTTGATGTGGAGATGCATAGTAAAATCCCACGAATTCAATGGAAATCAGAGCAACCCTTAATTTCCATTATCATCCCGACCAAGAATAACTTCCAAAAACTCAAGACCTTACTTGATTCACTGTTCACCCTGACGGATTATCCAGCTTATGAAATCATTCTCGTTGATACTGGTAGTACAGACCAACGCATATTTGGGTATTACGAAGATGTTATGCAAAGCAAACCAGTGCAAACGCTACGATATGATCAGTCTTTTAATTATTCAAGAGTAAATAATTTAGGCGCAAAATGCGCCAAAGGTGAGTTGCTGCTATTTCTCAATAATGACATGCAGGTCTTGGATAAAGATTGGCTGTCTGAGTTGAGTCAATGGGCACTGCGTGAGGAAATTGGTGTTGTGGGCACGAAACTAATTCACCCCAATGGCAAAATCCAACACATTGGTATCGTAATTGGCATGCAAGGCTTTATTGGACACTTGTATCGCAATGCACCAGAGCACTATTGGGGATTGATGGGTAGTTCAGACTGGTACAGGAACGTCAGCGCGGTGACTGGTGCATGCCAGATGATCCGCAAAAACCTATTTTGGGAACTTGGTGGGTTTGACGAAAAATATGAACTTGTCACAGGGGATATTACCCTCTGCCTGAAAGCGCTTAAGCATGGCTATCGCAATCTCTACACCCCTCACGCAGCCCTCCTCCATCATGAAGGCGCATCCAGGGGGTATCAAACGCCGGTTGAAGATATCCTGAGAGGCTATGAGGAGATGGATGAGATCTTAAAGGATGGCGATCCCTACTTCTCGCCCAACCTGACACTTGAACCAATACCCCGCTGCGAAATGGATTCCTGGATACCAGGGCATAGATCGCAAAAGTATCTTGAAAGAAAGAATTATTACTTAGCACATCATTCGAAAACCGGTCAAGGATAACGATGAAGATTGCTATAGTACATGATGCATTATGTGTAGCAGGTGGGGCTGAGCGTTTTGTTTTGTGGATGCTGAAAGCTATTCCTGAAGCGGACCTGTTCACCTCGGTTTATCTTCCTGATGGTACTTTTCCTGAATATAAAAATTACTCGATAAAGACTTTTAAGCTGGGAAGGTGGGTTAAGACTGAGAAACAATTTAAAGTTCTATTGCCGCTATGGCTGTTATTAATTCGAAAATTGAATCTTGCCAATTATGATATCGTGATCTCCTCCTCAACTTACCTGGCAAAGTATCTCATGGTACCACCTGGTGTAAAGCATATTTGCTATTTGTACGCACCCTTTAGGTTCTTATGGAAGCCCAGCTCCTATTCACCTGAGAGCTTGCCGGTGTCTCCTTTGCTTGCTTCAATTCTTAAATTAGTATTGCCATTGCTCAGAAAGTGGGATAAGCGCCTTACACGGCGGATTCCACAGTTGCTCACATCTTGCAACAACATGGCAGAAGAGATTAAGGAGGTTTACCAGATGCCGTCAAAGGTGATCTACCCGCCTGTAGACCTCTCGGAATATCCACTTACCCCTGGCGGGGGTGATTATTACCTTTCAGTTTCACGGCTTATCTCGCACAAGAAAGTAGACCTAGCCATCCAAGCCTGCAATCAATTAGGGAGGCGTTTGCTGATCGTAGGGGATGGGCCTGAAAAAGAAAACCTGCAATCAATTGCATGCGAGACGATCCAGTTTTTAGGTAAGGTTTCGGATGAGAAACTCAAGCAGTTGTATGCAGGTGCTAAAGCGTTGTTATTTTCCAGCCACGAGGATTACGGCATTGTACCCTTAGAAGCCCAAGCCTGCGGGGTGCCTGTGTTGGCTTATGGACAAGGGGGTGCCTTGGAAACGATCCGAGCCGGCAAGTCTGGGCTTTTCTTCGAGTCACAAACAGTTGAAGCACTAATTGCGTGCATAGAAAAATTTGAAAATATGACCTTTGACCCTCAGGAGATCCGCGCATGGGTAACAAAGTTTGGCAGCGAAGTTTTTGTTTCTGAATTCAGGAAGGCAATTTTGGATGGATCCACTACTGAGTAGTAGATGTTGTTGGAAAACTTAAACGATTATAATTCTACAGAGCAAGGCTATTGAATACTTACAGTAACCATCTAAAAACAGGATCATAGTCTGGACTTTATGCAATCAAAATTAGACAAGATTGATGTTTCTTACAAACCGTGGTTATCTGCCCTCATTTTATTACTGGCAGATATCATTTCCATTACCATTTCCTTTTTGCTGGCATTTCTAATTAGAACCAAGTTGATTCCAGTTCTTGGTGGGGAAACAAACTTGCGGGTGCTTGTTCCGCTTTGGCTGATGCTCCTGGTCATCATCATTGGTTCCTTCGCTTTTTCTAGGCTTTATCCCGGCGGGGGCAGGACCGGTGTGGTGGAATTAAGAGAATTGTTTTCTATAATCACCCTGGCGTTTATCATTATTGGTTTGGCGGTCTTTATCTTTAGGTATGCCACCGCTTTCTCTCGTTTAATATTTTTTATGAGCTGGCTGTTTTGTGTAATTTTGCTCCCTATTTTCCGGATATTCCTACATAATCGTGGTTCCTTAAACGCTTGGTGGAACAAGCCTGTAATCGTGATGGGCACTTTTGAAGAGTCTGCTAAAGTGGTTGAATATTTGCGCAATGCCAGGCGGATGGCGTTTAAACCCTCTGTTATGTTATTGATCGGTTCAGCTCCACAAGAACACTTGATAGATGATCTGCCAATTCTTCCTTACTCAAGGGAAAATTTGAGTCAGCTTCGGCAGAAAAATATCAAAACGATCTTTTTTGCCTCGGGAAATTTCGGATTAAAACAAACTGACCTTGACATGTTAAATGAAATTAGCTTGATCTTTCCTGAGTTTGTGTATGTCATGGGTGAATCACCATTAGGCTCTCTACAAATGAAAGTGTTTGATTTGGAAGGGCTGCCTTCACTGACCGTAAAACATAATTTGTTAAACCCCCGCATCCAGGCTATCAAGCGCATGATAGACCTGGTTGTTTGTATCCTCAGCTCTATTGTTACACTTCCCATATTCTTGATCTTGGTATTAGCAATAAAATTGGATTCCCCTGGACCGGCCATTTACGTTCAAAAGCGATTGGGTAGAGGGGGAAAGATATTCGACATCTATAAATTCAGAACCATGTACCTCGGTGCGGAGTCGACACTGCAGGAAATTTTGGATAATAACGAGTTGTTGTTAAGTGAATACAAAACTTTTCATAAGCTAAAAAATGATCCGCGCATCACGCGCATGGGCAAATTCCTGCGCAAGTTTAGCCTGGATGAGTTTCCACAGCTCTGGAATGTGTTGAAGGGCGAAATGAGCTTAATAGGTCCGCGGGCTTATATCCCTGAAGAGCTGGGGGATATGGGCGAGCGGGCAACAATAATTCACAGGGTTTCTCCGGGGTTGACCGGTTGGTGGCAGGTTATGGGAAGGCATGAGAAGACCTTTGCTGAACGTCTAAGGATGGATGTTTATTACATCAGCAATTTCAGTTTATGGCTGGATATTTTTATCATGATAAAAACCTTCTGGGTGCTATTTATGGGTAAGGGGGCTTGAGCGTAAAACATGCCCCAGGCTAAGAAAGAACAAAAGAGTAAACAAAAGAGTCTGTTTAGTTTTCTCATAAACCTTTCAATTTTCGAAACTGTTTTGACTTTCTTTTGGATAATTAAAATCCCCTCGGACCCGAAGAATAGTATATTGTTGGGTTTTTCACTGCAGCGTTTAATTCTTTTGATATTAGTAATAGTTATAGGTTTGTTTTTGATATTATTGCTGATTCGAAAAGAGGCTGTACTAAGCCTGCTTAGTAAATTTTCAAAGAACAAGTCTTTAGAAAAAACAGTAAATAAAATTGGTCTTCTAATATTTACCCTGTTTTGGTTTACATTATGGTTACCCCCTGATAGGTTAGACTTGTATGCCGCTAGATTTGTACGGATCAAACCTGTCCTTTTACTGCTTGAACTGGTTTTGTTACAACTTTTTCTTTACATAAAAATCGCTTATCCGAATAAAAATATTTCTCTATTGATTAAAAAACTAACGCAAAATAAACGGCTAATATTCATTTACTTTATCGTTATCACTTCTTTTCTACTAATATTCATTGCCCTAAATCAAGTGTGTTCCTCAAGCCTGCTTGGTTCTTTGGTAGCACCACCCGAATCTATCGTTTTACCAATGCAGGTATTTTTAGCAGTGGTCCTGTTTACCTTTGTTATTTTGATAAGAAATAAAGAGGAAAAACCTCAACCCAAGCTATCCAAACGAAGGCTTATTTTATTTATCGGAATTTGGCTATTTACTTTAGCGGCTTGGCAACTTTCTCCCTTGCCTTGTACTGATGATAGGCCAGGGCCATACTTACCTAATGACCAGTGTTACCCAGAGGTAGACGATGCTGTCCACAGCATTGGTTCTATTTATACGAATTTGGGACAGGGCATTAACAATGGGTGGTTGACTGATAAACCAATGTATATGCTTTTTTTGACCATTGGGCAGTGGATTTTTGGACCACGAATTGATCATTATTTAATTTTCCAAATAATCATGATAGCCTTTTTACCAGCATTACTTTACTTAGTTACCTCATCCCTTTTAGGTAACTCGGTGGGCTTGCTCAGTGCGGCTCTTGCGATAATAAAGGCCATCAATGAGATCATTTTATATAAAGTCTACGGTGCAGTAAATGTAAAATTGAGTTTATCTGAGCCGTTTGTAGCCCTGCTTTTGATGGTTCTTTGCATTAGTGTTGTCTATTGGATCAAAAAACCCAAAGGGTATCAATGGGCAATTACCAGTGGTGGTCTATTGGGCGCAACGATCCTGACCAGGTTTAATGCGCTGGCATTAATCCCCCTGATTCTTGGTGGATATTTTCTGCTCAACTTGAAACAATGGCGTACTGCTATAAAGCAATGTGCAATCTTCATGACGGTCTTGGTCCTGACCTTACTGCCATGGTTGATTACTGCGAAAGAAAACGGGGAGAGTTTTTACCTAGTAAAAATTCGAAACGTGATTGAGAGCAGGTATGAAGATGAAGGCTCTTCACTTAACTTTGAGTCGAACAGCCCGAATTTGGCAAAAATAATGCCACCAAAAGAAATATCAATATTGCAGAATCCACCTTTGGGTGCTGTTGAGCAAGCTGTGGTGAGCTCAGGTATACAAGGGGCAGCGTTCCATCTCCTGAACAACGTTTATTCAGCCTTTGCAGAATTTCCGCTCAACTTCAGGATGCTCACAGGCCAATCTGTTGCTGATCAAAGCTTGTGGAATTTTGAAGAGACAAAATCGATCTGGTCTAATGTGCTTTCGACTGAAAATTTGTTCTTGCTGTTAATCAACTTTGCCTTGTATATGTTGGGGGTTTTCCTAGCAGTGAAGAAGCTTGGATGGGCAGGCTTGACGGCATTGGTTATACAACTAGGTTATTTTGTCGGTAATGCGCTTTCCATGACTTCAGGCGGGCGCTACCTTACACCAGTGAGTTGGGCAACCCTAATCTATACCAGCCTTGGTATCGGCGGATTTATCTTGGGTCTAGTCAACTTTCAAGTACTAAAGAAATACTTAGATGCCCCAGTGTTTTTGAATAAAATCAAGCATTCATCTACGCCTCACCTTATCAATGGCATCCTGGTCTTCATTTTCCTGATGATCGGTATGTTACTTTACCTGGTTAATTTCCTTCCTTCACAGTTGCCAAGCGAAACAGGTGCAGATGTTATTGAGGAAGCTTACACCAGGTTGAAAGACAACGCAGACACGCTTCCTGCAGAACTAGAAAACTTTCTAAATGATCCTAAAACCGTAGTTGTGCGCGGTAAGGCTTATCATCCAAGGTATTACCGGTCAACGATGTATTATCCTGGCAACCCACTTTTTGAAGTGTTGGTTTTCGGTGAGGATAACTTATACATAAGCCATATGCTGTTTACCAAGCCAGATCAGTACTTCAGTGATAAGAGTGATGTTATAATCGTGGGTTGCAAGGTCGGAGAAGATACGCTTTGGGCTGCCCACCGAAAATTCATAAACACATTTGCCATCATTCAGTTGGATCATGAAGGGGCTTTATACCTGGGCCAACAGACAAAATGGTCATGCAGTCCTTAAGCAATTAGAAAAAAGTTATGTAACTGGCATCTTCAGATGACTGTTTCCTGAAATATTAAAGCAATTGCATTCCACATATTAAATAAAATGATTTACTTCGCCTGTTACTTACTCCCTCAAATGTTTAAATCTTTATCCAATAAACTACACACGGATATTGATTATTTTTCCTGCCCTAATCACTCAATACAAAAAGGCTGCCCAAATTTTCTAGGCAGCCTCATCTGGAAATCACAAAATTCTCCGGCTCTTAAATATTCCCTACCCAAATACCACAAAAGCCATCGGCCTTAAAACCAGCTCTCCCTGCTTAGGGATGCGCGCCTTACCAAATAGTGTTTTCTTGGTGCGCACATTGTTTTGCTCTAACACCCTAGCTGGCAAAACCTGTGGTTCTTCACTAAAGTTCGCAAAAATTACCAGTCTTTGGTTCTCATTCGCCCTTGAATAACCCAAGACATGGTCGTTGCCTGTGTTTACAACCTCTAATGAGCCCCCCTGCAGTGCGCTATGTGCTTTTCTAAAGCTGATCATCTGCCGTAGGCTTTGAAACACACGCCCTTCGATGGTTTTGGGGTCAAGGCGCTTGGCATAGCTTTCCCAATCCGCGGCAGGGCGGTGCACCCAGCGGCTGTCGTCTTTTTTATCGGGGTCTTCAAGGAAACTGTAATCATTTAAGGTGCCGACCTCATCGCCCAGGTAGATCAACGGGATGCCGCCCACGGTCATCACGACGTGATACATCAAGGCAATGCGCTCAATTGCCAAAGTTACCTCGGCAGCGCCTTCTTCCTGTATTGCCTTTTCTAATCCAGCTAAAGAAGCGCAGGTGCCTGAGATGCGGCAGTCGCCTGTCTTGGGATTCTCCTGGAAGGGCAGCCCGCGCGAAAAACTGCCAGGAAAGCGCCCACGATAAAACTCATTCAAGAATTGGCGATGATCGCTGCCCCGCACACCAAGCCGGATGGCGTCCTCATCTGAAAAGGTCCAGCCAATGTCATCGTGGCAGCGCACGTAATTGACCCAGGCTGTCGCCGGGTCAATTTTGAAGCGGGTGGCAAGCGCCTGGCTGAGCAGGTCTACCTTGCGCGTAGCCAAAGAGTTCCACAATAGTGCCATTAAGAGTGGGTTATATGAGAGCTGGCACTCGGTAGGAGAGATGTACTTGACCACATCATCAGGATGCACAATGGCTTCAGATTTGAACAGGATAGCCGGCGCAGCGATGCGGGTGAGGGCATTAAAGCCCTGCAGGATAGTGTGCGCCTCAGGTAAGTTTTCACAGCCTGTGCCAAGCTCTTTCCAGATAAAAGCCACCGCATCCAGCCTGAAGATTTCCACACCCTGGTTTGCCAGGAAGAGCAATTCCTCAGCCATATGATTGAAAACGGCTGGGTTAGCGTAATTGAGGTCCCATTGGTAGGAATGGAAGGTGGTCCAGACCCAGGCCTGGATATCTTCAAACCAAGTGAAAGCCCCAGGGTGCTCTTCTGGGAAGATTTCGCGCAGGTTTTTCTCATAGGCGTCTGGCGTCTTTCGATTTGGGAATATGCCGTACATTTCGCGGTATTCAGGGTCACCAGATTTTGCCAGCTCAGCCCACTCGTGTTCGCTGGCGGTGTGGTTGATGATCAGATCCAAACAAAGGCTAATACCTTCAGCGCGCAAAGCCCTGGAAAGCCCAGATAATTGTGCCATAGTACCCAGGGGTGGGTGCACTTCGCGAAAGCTGCTCACCGCGTAACCGCCGTCATTTTCGCCTTCTGGCATTTTAAACAGCGGCATCAGGTGTAGGTAGGTCAGACCAAGTTCTTTGAAATAGGGGATTTTTTCTTTAATACCGTTAAGGTTAATAGCAAACAAATCAACGTAGCATACGCCCCCTACCATCTGGTTTGATTGAAACCAAAGTGGGTCTTTCTCTCGTGCCTGGTCGAGCTCACGCAAGTCTTTTGGCCGTACAAAGGCTGCTTCGGCAAGGCTATTCAGTAAATTAGCCAGGTGATAGAAGAAATCATAACGCTCGGCATACAAGTTGTAGTAGAGCAGGAATAATTTCGAAAAATGACTTTCTAAGCGTTTATTGAATGATATCCAGGTTTGTGGATCTTTTGCTATCTGTTTTTGTAGCGCAACCTCAACTTGGGGAAGCAGACGTTGAAGAGAGCGCTGGGCTTCTTTTTCAAGGTCAACCAAATCAGTGTACATGGCTCACCCTTCCGCCATCATTGCCAACGCGAAGGCACCCTTAACGCCGGCCTGACCGCCCAAAGCAGGGGGCACAATATAGCTGTCGATCCCATTTAATATCGCATCAGCTTGAACATAACCATTCAGGTAAGCCAAGGTTTTCTTACGAACTAATGGCAGCAATTGTGGTTGCTGCGCGACGCCGCCACCCAGGATAATCCGCTGGGGAGACAGGTTGCAGATAATTCCCTGCAGCGCTAAGGCGATGTAATGCGCTTCTAGATCCCAAGCAGGGTGACCTGGGGGAAGGGTTTCTGCCCGTTGTCCCCAACGTTTTTCTATGGCTGGACCGCTGGCCAAGCCTTCAAAACAGTCTTTATGGAATGGGCAGTTGCCTTCAAAGGGATCCTTTTCGCTGTCGTGCGGCAAAGGTGCATGCCCCATTTCCGGGTGCAGTAAGCCATGCAGTAATTTCCCCTCTACCAATGCACCGCCGCCAATACCAGTGCCGATAGTGTAATAGACGAAAGTATCCAGTCCTTGGGCTGCGCCCCAACGCCACTCACCCAGCGCAGCGCCATTGACGTCTGTATCAAACTTAATCGGCACTTCTAAAGCCTCTTTGAGAGGGCTAACCACATCTGCCCCTGTCCAACCTAGCTTAGGGGTGGGGAGGATTTGACCGTAGGTTTTTGAGTTGGGGTTTGGGTCTAAAGGTCCAAAACAGGCGAAACCTAATGCGCTTATCGGTCCTAATTCCTGTGCTTGTTGTTTAAAAAAGCTGATAGCGCTTGATATTGTCTCACCTGGTGTGGTGGTTGGAAAGCGCGTCTCAGCTAAAATTTTTCCATCCTCATCGCCTACAGCACACACAAATTTTGTGCCGCCGCCTTCAATACCGCCGAATAATTGATTCGCCATTTTATTACTCCTTTAATTTCAACCAGAGATATTGGTAAGCTTGTAATGTGAGGTTCTGATCTTTGAAATCTGTCCCCGATAAAACATCTGAATATCCACTAGCTGCTTCAGGGAGGCGCACTTCCACAGGCAGATCGCTTAAGTTATGCAGCAATAAGAATTGCTGATCCTGGTACGTGCGCTTAAAAGCAACCACTGCCTGGCTGTTGACATCAACCCAGTCAAATTTACCCAAGCCAAAGACCTGGAATTGTTTGCGTGTGGCAATCATGTGGCGGATTTGGTTAAACAATGAAGCAGGGTTTTGCCGTTGTGCTGCCACATTGACCGTTTTGTAACCAAAGGTCTCATCATCAATCACGGGTGCATAGAGTTGATCAGGCGGGGCAAATGAGAAGCCGGCGTTTTGGCTGTCATCCCACTGCATGGGTGTGCGCACGCCATTGCGATCGTCCAGCCAGATATTATCGCCCATGCCTATTTCATCGCCATAATAAAGAAAAGGTGAGCCACCCATGGTGAACAGCAGCGAATTCAGCAGCATGATTTTGCGAAAGTCATTATTTACCAAGGGCGCTAAGCGGCGGCGGATGCCCAGGTTCAGGCGCATGCGCGGGTCTGGTGCATAATAATCCCACATCCAATCTCTCTCTTCGGGGGTCACCATCTCGAGGGTCAGCTCGTCATGACAGCGCAAGAAAGTACCCCACTGGCAGGATTCAGGTAATTCCGGTGTGCGGGCAAGGATATCCACAATTGGGGTTCGGTCTGCCCTGGCTAAAGCCATATACAGGCGCGGCATCAAGGGAAAGTGGAAATTCATGTGCATCTCGTCTCCATTGCCGAAATAGTGGATCACATCTTCCGGCCATTGGTTGGCTTCCGAGATCAGCATGGTGCCAGGGGCATAAGCATCCACAAAAGCACGCAGGCGTTTCAAGAACACATGCGTCTCGGGCAAGTTTTCACAATTTGTGCCTTCGCGTTCAAATAGGTAGGGTGGTGCGTCCACGCGGATGCCATCCACGCCCTGGTCAATCCAAAACTGGACGCTGCGCAGCATAGCACGCTGTACTTCCGGGTTATCATAGTTCAGGTCGGGTTGATGGCTGAAAAAGCGGTGCCAGAAGTAGGCCTTGCGGACGGGATCGTAGGTCCAATTGGACTTCTC
The DNA here is from genome assembly GCA_040768105.1 of Anaerolineaceae bacterium. GTDB lineage: Bacteria > Chloroflexota > Anaerolineae > Anaerolineales > Anaerolineaceae > JAXGNE01. The sequence continues at coordinate 158,468 of JAXGNE010000012.1, read as the reverse complement.
AGTGTCAATGAAGATGATGCGCGCTTCCTTGTACTGGTCATCTGTATTGCTCCAGACGTAGTAATCGCGGTATTTAGCATGCTCTGGATGATTCGGGTCGCGCGAAGCCTGGAACCAGTCATGCTGATCGGAGGTATGGTTCGGCACTAATTCAACCAGCAGCTTTAATTTGCGGAGATGAGCCTGCTCGACCAGGTTGCGAAAATCGTCCATCGTGCCATACTTGGGATGGATATCACAGTAGTCTGATACATCATAGCCATCATCCCTTAAGGGCGAGGGAGATATAGGCAGTAACCAAATCGTGTCTACGCCTAACTCCTGCAGGTAATCTAAGCTCTCAGTGATACCATTCAGGTCACCCCAGCCATCCCCGTTGCTGTCTTTATAAGCACGCACGTAGAGTTCATAAAAAATGTCGGTTTTATACCAAAGCTGAGAATTTGCCATCTCCAATCCTTTCACTTGTTATGGTGAAAATTGAGCTTTTAGATTTTGCTAAAAAAAGCCAGGCTAAATTAATGCTTTCGATTCAGCCTGGCTTTAAACCTAAAGAAATAAACTTGTTATTTTATTAGCCTTTGACTGAACCAGCCATTAGGCCGCGAACGAAGTATCGCTGCAAGCCCAGGAAGACAACCAAAGGCAGGATCATACTGACAAAGGCCGCGCTGGTCATCAAATGCCAGTCTTGTCCTTTTTCACCAACTAATTGCGCCACGGCAATGGTGACCGTCTGGTTTTTCTCACCTAAGAATACGAGTGCAACAAGGTAGTCATTCCAAAGCCACAGGAACTGGAAGATAGCAAAGGAGGCTAAAGCTGGAACTGAGAGTGGCAGGATCAGGCGTATAAAGATTGTGAAGTTGGATGCACCGTCAATAAAGGCGGATTCCAGCAACTCACGTGGCAGGGTGCTGATGTAGTTAAACAGCAGGTAAGTTGCCAGGGGCAGGCCAAAACCAGCATGTGCCAGCCAGATGCCCAGGAATGTACCATTCAAGCCAAGCTTAACATAGTCTTGTAAAATGGGCACCAGGGCAATTTGTAGCGGTACCACCAAAATTGCTACAATAATGGTGAAGACAATATTGCGACCGGGGAAGTTCAGCCAGGCAAAGCCAAAAGCCGCAAAGGCAGCGATCAATATTGGGATGATCGTACCCGGGATGGTTACAGCCAATGAATTAAGGAAGGCACCGGACAAGTTATTACCAACACGAGTGATGGTATTTCCCTGTGCATCTTTATAAGAGATGGTCTTACCACCAAGAACGTCGCGATAGTTTTTCAGGTTAAGGTTTGTGGCAAAGCCAACCCATTGCCGGTCAGAAACGACCAGGGTGCGGGTGCGTTTATTACCGTACCAGGTGATGGTACGCCCGTCATCGAGTTGTACACCTTGGCGCCATTCTTCAAAGGTTTTAGTAATGCCTTCAATTTCGATAGGCCCATCGACATCAACTGAATCATCAAGCACAATCCGGTCAATCTCAACATCTTCTTTATGCGGGAAGACGGTCCACCACCCAGATTTGAAGATGTCTTCACTGGGGCGGAAGGAAGTGATCAGGATTCCTATGATGGGAATCATCCAGATTATGCAGATGGCGGTCAATACAAAGTTGATCCAGAATTGTGAGGCTCTTTTTTTAGTGAATGCACTTTTAGCCATTAGAATCCCTTCCTTTCTTTGTTGAATTGACGCAGGTTGTAAATAATTACAGGCGTGACAAAAATTAAGAGAACAATAGCGATGGCTGATGCACGACCTGCATTATTATAGGAGAAACTCTGCAAGTAGAACTCATTGGCGATCACGTTAGTGCCGTTATTACCGCCTGTCATCACCCGCACAATATCAAAAGTCTTCAGGCTGAAGATCACAATGGTGGTTGTGACCGTGATTAAAGTGCCTTGAATGTAAGGAATAATAATACTGAAGAAGGTTCTTGTTTCTGTGGCGCCGTCAATACGGGCTGCTTCTAATAATTCTGCTGGTACGCCTTTGATAGCTGAGGATAGAATCACCATGGCGTAACCCGTTTGAAGCCAGATCATAATCACAATCAATAAGAAGTTATTCCAAGGCGGCATGTTCAACCACGGTTGCGACTGACCACCCAATGCCAAGATGATGGCATTCAGCAACCCAATTTCTTGGATACCAACACCGGTGCCTTTATAAGTGTACATAAATTTCCAAATCACACCTGCACCGACGAAGGATATAGCCATGGGGATAAAAATGATTGATTTATAGATCACTTCTGCTTTAGAGCGATCTGCCAGAAGGGCGATGAGCAATCCTAAAGCAACGCTGAAAAAAGTGCCAAAAATCAACCAGAGCAGGTTATTCTTAAAAGTTTCCAACATGCGTGGGTCTGTAAAAACAAATTTGAAGTTATCTAATCCTACCCACTCATTACCCAGCCGGTCACGGAAGCTGCCGATCAGGGTGCGGATCACAGGTACAACCAAGAACCAGCCCATTATCGCTACGGCAGGCCCCACAAAAACGAAGGGCTGCAAGCGTTTGGACCACTTCTTGGGTAGTTTTAAAACCAACCAATTTGCTACCACGTAAAGCAGTGCTACACCGCCTACACCCCAGATGATTGCCACAATTACTTGCACAATTTGGGGGGCATTGGCTCTGCTTAAGAACATGTAACCCTGGTAAAGGACAAAGAAGGTAACCGCAGGAACAAAAAGGGAAACTAATAATTGCCCTAGCGTCGAGCTAAACCAGCCTAGAATACCAGTTTCTTCAGGATTGGTGTTGGTTGAATTAAGCATAGTCACACACCTCCAGATTTATTTGGGTGTGAGGGGCAGATGCCTTGTTATGCATCTGCCCTCCACGAATTGTCCTTCAGGTCAGATCACGCTGGCCCAAAGTTTATGTAAAAGCTTAGTTATTACTAACTATTCGGTTGGCCAGGAGGCGTCGATTTGTTGCAGTGCTTCTTGGCGGGTAATAGTGCCGCTGACGTAGTCGGTCATGTATTTCCAGAATGTTCCAGCACCAACAGCGCCGGGCATCAGGTCAGAGCCGTCAAAGCGGAAGGTGGTGGCGTTGCGGATGGTTTCGGCCACGCCGCGGGTAACGGGATCCACATACCAGTTCAAGTCGGCATCGTTGTGGGTTAGGATTGCGCCGCCTTGCTCAACCCAGGTCTTGAGGGATTCACCCATGGAGAAGTATTGGATAACTGCGCGCACTTCGGGGCGGTCATTGAACACAGCATAGATGTCGCCAGCGCCGAGCACGGGTTTACCAAGTTCTGCTTTGATGGGGGGCAGGTAGAAGAAATCATAATCAACGCCAGCAACCTTTTCCTCAGGGAAGAAGGAGGTTACAAAGTTACCCTGGCGGTTGAACCAGCACTTTGGCGGTTCTTCGAACATGGGTTTAGGCGCATCACCAAAGTTGATGGTGGGGATAGCTGCACGGCCGCCATACACAAAAGCATCATTGAACCAGATGGCTTCGATGTAATCGAGGGCTTCGTTCACTTCTGGAGAATCGAATTTCAATTCGCCAGCCACCCACTTGTCATAATTTTCGGGGGTGGTCACGCGTAATAAGGTGTCTTCGATCCAGTCGGTCATGGTCCAGCCAGTGGCTGCGCCGGATTCGATACCGATGCACCAGGGGGTGTCACCATCGGCAGCGATTTGTTCGGTCAGAGCCATCATTTCTTCCCAGGTCTCAGGAACTTCATAACCAGCGGCTTCAAACTCAGCCTTGGGGTAGAAGACGAAGGATTTACCATTGGCGCGTGCCCAAATGCCAGCAGCGATGTCGCCATTGGGTCCAGTCATGGTGGCAAGATCTTGCCATGCTTGGCTGTAGTTTTGTTTGATCCAATCAGGGTCAATGAGGGTGTTCATATCGATGGCATAGCCTTTTTCCACGGCATATTTTAGTAAGCCGGGTTGTGGGTAGTCCACGATATCAGGGCGGTCGCCACCATCCAAGCGGATGTTAATGTTGGCTTCAAATTCCTTGGAGCCTTCATATTGAATGTCGATGCCGGTGGCTGCTTCAAAGCCTGCGATGGAGTCATTGAAGATGACCTCATCCTGGTCAGTGAAGGGGCCAGCCATTGTAACAACTTTGCCAGTATACATGCCAGCATAGGCATTTGCCAGTTCCTGTCCTTGGGGCAGGGGGTCAACGCCGCTTGGCTCTTCGGCAACAGGTTCTTCTACTGCGGGTTTAGCGCAGCCAGCGAGCATCATCGATGCTACGATTACGAGGGTCAACAGTGACCAGAAAATTTTTCTTGTTTTCATATATTCTCCTCTTAAAGTTTTGGTTTAAATTTGTACTGCGTGAATTGATTTTTTACTTTTCCTTTCTTCCAATAAACCTCCTTTATTCACACTGGCAGTTTGGTAAATGCCTGGGTGGACTTGCGAATGACAAGCTCCGTTTCCAAACGCATATGCTTGTTTTCAGGTGTCTGCCCCTGCATCAAATCTAAGAGCAGGTAGCAGGCGTGATGTGCCAGCTCTTGGGCTGGCATGCGAATGGTTGTAAGCGGAGGGTCTGAAAAGGCAGCCCAGGGAATGTCATCAAACCCTGCGACCGACAAATCATCAGGAACTAATTTACCCGCATCACGGATGGCGGATAAGACACCAATGGTAACATTATCACTGGCGGTGAAGACCGCGCTGAATGGCTCCGCGCTGGTCAATAAGGCTTGCATTTGTTTGTAACCGCTGGCAGGGTCAAAATCTGCATGGCGGACCAATTGATTATTGAATGGTATGTTTGCAGCTTCAAGGGCATCCTGGTATCCAAGAAGCCTTTCAGTGGCAGAGCTGTATGGGGGTGGGGCGTTCAGGATGCAGGCAATGTCTCTGTGGCCTAAATCTACCAGGTGCCCCACCACTTTTTGGGCAGCCAGGCGGTTATCTACATCTACAGAATACAAATTTGAGCCAGGAAGCTCTCCCATTAAGATAGTAGGAACGTCAAAATCTTCCAATTCTTTTAGTCCATCATCATCTAGGCGGGGTGTAAGCAAGATCATGCCGTCAATATGCTTGGCATTCACTAATCCTCGGTAGGTGGCTAATTGTCGACCCGGTTCCACCCACTCAATAAGTAAGCCTAATTTTTTGGACTTGACCACATCCAACAAACCGCCAATGATCTGGGGAAGAAAAGTGTCCGAGGCAATGTAGCGCGGACTGCGTGTCATCACCAGGCCGATTGCTTTTGCCCGCCTGGAAGCCAGGGCTTGAGCCGATGCATTGGGAACATATCCTAGAGACTCTGCGGCATCCAAAACCTTTTGCCTGGTTTGAGGGGTAATGTTAAAACGGGTAACGTTGTTAAGCACAAATGAGACCGTGGTTCGAGATACCCCTGCCAAATCTGCTACATCCTGACTGGTTACTCTTTTCGCCAACTTACCCACTTTCCTTAATATTGCTGAATAATATTGCGAATTAACGCGCGTTAATGAACTGTTTTACTAGTATAGCATAATTTCCCAGATGTTGTCAACTGTTGTTAATAACCAATTAAGGTTGTTAACAATCCCTAGAAAGATTAATTCTTGGAAGGATATTTAGATTCGGTTTCAAATCTTCATTTTTGTAACCACTTTGTAACCGTCTTGTAATGCCTTTGTGTTATTTTTTAGGGTGGAAATACTGTTAATTCAATAAAATTTCATTTAGCAAATTTGCCATACCAGGAGAGAAAAATGCGATTTAAAGATAAAGTTTGTGTTGTCACCGGGGGCGCAGCAGGGATAGGAAAAGCAACCGCCCAAAAATTTGCGGCCGAAGGTGCCAAGGTAGTGATTTGTGATGTCAACGAAGAAGCCGGCAATGCCTTTGCGGCAGAGCTAGGCAACGATGCATCATTTTACAAAGTCAATGTCACCAATCGCCAGGAAGTGCAGGCGTGGATTGATGCTGTTATAGAAAAGTATGGCCGCATCGATGTGTTAATTAATAATGCCGGCGTCACCCGTGACGGCCAGTTTGTCAAGTTTAAAGATGGCCAAGTAGTCGGGCAGATGGGTGAGGATGCCTTTGATTTGGTTGTATCAGTTAACCTGAAAGGCGTTTTCAACTGTGCCCAAGCAGTCACACCTGTCATGATCAAGCAGGGTGGGGGCGTGATATTAAACGCTTCTTCCGTGGTGGGCTTGTATGGCAATTTTGGGCAGACCAATTATGCGGCCACCAAGTTTGGCGTGATTGGCATGACTAAGACCTGGGCACGCGAATTAGGCAAGTACCAAATCCGGGTCAACGCAGTTTGCCCAGGCTTCATCCTAACCGAAATGGTATTGAAGATGCCTGAAAACGTATTAGCAGCCATGGCAGCCAAAACGCCCCTCGGCAGGCTGGGAAAACCAGAAGAAATAGCCGATGTTTATGCCTGGCTAGCCAGCGATGAAGCTTCCTATATCCACGGTGCAGCAATTAGCGTGGATGGCGGCATTGTCTTAGGGACATAAGAAAAGTTTATTTTCAAGAGACAGCAAACATAAAGAGGTAGATATGACACGTTACGCAACAATCCTAGGAACAGGAAGTTATATTCCAGAAAACGAAATCAGCAATGATACCTTCGCAGAATGGATGGGCGCGATAAGCCCCAAGTTAGCCGAAGTGGTTGGAAAATTCGAAGCAAGCAGCAACATCAAAACCCGTTTTTATGCACCAGACGATTGGGCAACCTCAGACCTGGCCGTGGAAGCTGGTAGAAGAGCCTTAGAAGATGCGGGCATTAAACCTGAGGAGGTGGACTTGGTTTTGGTTGGTACAGATAGCCCCGATTACATCACCCCAGCCACATCAGTGGTCGTGCAGCATAAGCTGGGCTGCGTCAACGCCGGTACTTGGGATATTGGCTGTGCTTGTGCCTCCTTCCCGACCGGGTTAGCACAGGCAGCTGGCTTGATTGCTGTCAACCCACACATGAAATACATTTTAGTGATTGGCGCTTACATGATGCATAAACTGGCCGATTACAAAAAAGATGTCATGGCCTTTTTCTATGGGGACGGGGCTGGCGCAGCTGTTGTTGGCGCTGATGACAAACCGGGTTTTATTTCTTCAGCTATTTTTGCAGATGGCTCTTATCATAAGCACTGGGGTATTTACTCCGGGGGCACTTACGAGCCGGCAACCGTAGAAAGTGTTCAAGCAGGCCGCACCCAGGTAAAGTTAATCACACCCTTCCCAGCCGAGGTTAATAATGTGGGCTGGCCTGCGCGCATTCGTGACTGTGCCAAAAATGGCAATTTTGACCTCCAGGATATTGATTTCGTGATCTTTACCCAGGTCAGGCTTAACAGCATCGAGCTGGTTATGGCAGAATTAGGCCTGCCATTAGAACGTGCGCACTGGATCATGGATAAGTGGGGTTATATGGGCTCCGCCTGTCTGCCAGTTGCATTTGATGATGCCCGGCGTTTGGGAAAAATCAAACCTGGCGACTTGGTGGTCTTCATCGGCTCTGGTGTAGGCTACAACCAGGCTGCGGTCGCTTTTCGAATGCCCTAATATCAAATAGGAAAATGGAATGGATGGCTTAAAAGAATACATGGATAAACGGGTCAGCTTCTCAGAGGCGGTTGCCCACATCAAATCCAATCAGACAATTGGCGTGGCGATGGCAGCTTCGGAGCCGGTTGGCCTGCTGGAAGAATTAGGTAGGCATAAAGATCGCCTTGAGAACGTGACCCTATGGACCTGTCTGCCTATGCGGGCTTATGACATTTTCATGCAGCCTGAAATGGAAGGTCACTTCTTTAATGAAAACTGGTTCTATGGTGGTTTTGACCGAAAGGTGCATGCAGAAGGGCGCGTTTCCTATACACCCAACAACCTTCACCGCGCTGCTACAGATAAGCTTTTTGCAACGAAAAACCACCTTGATGTGTTTATTGGCACAGCCACACCTCCTGATAAACGCGGATTTATGTCGCTTTCGCTCGGCATTGTGATTGAAAAAGAATTGATTGCCGCTGCAGACCTGGTTATCTTAGAAATCAACGAAAATCTGCCTTGGACATACGGTGATACTCAAATTCACATTTCAGAAGTAGGATATGTGGTGGAGAACACTACTTCTATCGTCCAGCTGCCAGCCGAAGCGCCAACAGAAATTGAGCAGCTTATTGGCGGGCATATTGCTAGTCTAATTAAAGATGGCGCAACTCTCCAGTTAGGCATTGGTGGGATTCCGAATGCCATCACCTCTTTTCTGCAGGAACGCAAAGATTTGGGCTTGCACACCGAAATGTTTATCGATGGCATGGTCGATCTATATGAAGCAGGCGTGGTCAACAACCGCAAAAAGACCCTACACCCCGGCAAAATGGTGGCAACCTTTGCAATGGGCACCCAAAAACTGTATGACTTTTTGGATCGCAACGTCAGCGTGGAGATTCTGCGGGGCAGGTATGTTAATGACCCCTACGTTATTGCACGCAATAAGAACATGATCAGTGTCAATACAGCCATCCAGGTGGATATTATGGGCCAGGTTTGTTCGCAGAGCCTTGGTACGCGCCATTTCAGCGGCACTGGCGGCCAGTTAGATACCCATCGGGGTGCCCAAATGTCTGAAGGAGGGCGGGGCATCATTGCCTTACGCTCTACAGCGAAAAACGGTACTATCTCTACAATTGTGCCTACCTTAGCGCCAGGTTCGGGGGTAACTGTACCTAGCCAGGATGTGGATACCATCGTGACCGAATATGGCGTGGCAGAATTGCGCGGACGCAGCGTACTTGAGCGCCTGGATGCATTAGTAGCTGTTGCACACCCAGACTTCCGCGAATGGATCCGGGAAGAATCGCATCGTTTGGGCATTGTTCCAGACAAGCGTTTTAAAAAGGCAGGTTAGAAATGACAGCAATACTTGGAAAATGGATACAAGATGAAACCCAACCTTACCCAGGCTTGTGGTTCGAATTCAAAGAAGACGGCACTTTCCGAGCGGAGTTTGATGCCATGGGTATTGTCTCTGGAGGCACTTATACTGTCACAGAAAATCAAATTGACATGGACCAGACAGAACACACCTTTGGGCTGGTAGGAAAATTTCGAGGTATCTTCGCTGTTGAAGGTGATCTTTTGAAAATGGCAGTTGCCAGCGGCTCAGAGCAGCCCCGACCAACAGATTTATCCGAAGCACGCATATATGATAAGGTCAGCGGATAATCAAAATCGAGAAAGGACATTTAGATTTGCATGAATACTAATAAAAAATTTTCCAGGGGCGTCGCTGTCGTTGGGGTTGGGATGAGCAAGTTTGGCGCTTTCCCTGATAAAAGCTCCCGTGATTTACTTGTCGAAGCTTACCAGGAGCTGAAGAGCTCAGTTGACAAAGGGTTTAACCCAGCTGAAATCGAAGCTTTTTACATGGGCAACTTTAGCTCAGATCAATTTGAAAAGCAGGCACATCTTGCCCCTATCGCAGCAAGCTGGTTAGGACTATCACCGATTCCATCAATGCGTTTGGAAGATGCTTGCGCCAGCGGGAGCGTTGCACTGCGCCAAGCAGCCTTGGCAATTGCAGCTGGGCAGTATGATGTTGTCTTGGTCGGTGCAGTTGAGAAGATGACCAACCTGCCAATCGCCCAGGTGACGGATGCCTTGGCTTCTGCTGCAGATACGCAATTTGAGATACCAGCTGGTTTTACTTTCCCCGGTTTTTATGCAGCAATGGCAACAGCCTACATGCATCAATACCAGGCTGATGTGACTGCTTTTGCGCATGTAGCCATTAAAAATCATAACAACGGTGCCTTGAATGATAAAGCACAATTCAACCAGACTATTGCTGATGTGATGCGTGGCAAGAAGGCAAAAGCGCTTGCGAAAGGTTTACCGGAACCAAGCTGGGAAACTGAGCATGACTTCTTAGCTGACCCGAAAGGTAACCCAATGATTGCCTGGCCGATGAGCTTGTTTGATTGCTCGCCCGTGTCAGACGGCGGGGCTGTGGCTTTATTAGTTAGCGAGGAGCTGGCAAACAAATTTACGGATGACCCAATTTATATCATTGGCTCAGGCCAAGCCAGCGATGGTGCGCTAGCGGAACGTGACTCGCTCAGCAGCATCCCAGCAGCCGAGCTTGCAGGCAAGTTAGCTTATGAGATGGCCGGCCTAACATCTGCTGATATTGATTTTGCAGAAGTACATGACTGCTTTACCATTGCTGAGATCATGGCTAGTGAAGATTTGGGCTTTTTCCCGCGCGGTGAAGGTTGGAAGGCTTCTATGCAAGGGCGAACTGCCAGAGATGGAGACCATCCCATCAATACCTCTGGCGGTCTCAAGGCTAAGGGCCATCCAGTCGGCGCATCTGGTGTGGGGCAGGTAGTCGAAGTATGGAAGCAACTGCGCGGCATTGCAGGGGAGCGGCAATTACCAGGCAAACTCCGTATTGGATTGACCCATAATGTTGGTGGAACTGGCCAAACCTGCGTGGTGCATATTTTTGAAAAGAGGAGCTGACATGAGCACTTATTCTCTAAACACGACATCTTTTTATAAAGCACTAGATGAAGGTAAACTTATTGGCTCCCGCTGCCAGGATTGTGGCTATGTAGCAGTGCCTCAACGCCAAATTTGTCCAAAATGCCACTCAGACCAAATGGAAGTTATCGAATTTTCTGGGAAGGGAAAACTTGCAGCCTATACTGTTATATTTGTACCACCTACAGAAATGCTCCAGGCAGGACATGATGGCAAGAACCCCTATTGTACGGGTATTGTTGAATTAGTTGAGGGTCCGCGAGTGAATGCCCAAATATTGGGTGTAAATCTTTTAAAACCCAGCACAATTAAGATCGGCACCCAATTACAAATGACCACAATTGAGAGGGGCTTGGACCACAACAAGCATAAGTTCTTGGCATTCCAAGTCCTGTAGTATTAAAAAGAGAAAAATGCCTGAGATACAAGCAAACGGAATTAAAATTTACTACGAACTCCATGGCCCAGAAGATGGCGAAGTGCTGGTGCTTTCCAATGGCATCATGATGAGTGTGGCCAGTTGGGCATTCCAAACTGCAGCTTTATCCAAACATATGCGGCTCTTGCTGTATGATTGCCGGGGTATGTGGCGTTCGGAGCATCCTGCTGGTCCATACAGCATGGAACAGCATGCGGATGATTTGGCAGCATTGCTGGATGTTTTGGAAATTCAAAAAGCCCACATCGGCGGGATTTCTTATGGCTCCGAAGTTAGCATGGAATTTGCGATTAAGTATCCCCAAAAGACCAAATCATTGATTGTGATCGATGGGGTCAGTCAAATCGACCCGCTGCTTAAGGCTCAGTCACTGCCCTGGTTGATGGCAGCGGAGCGAAATGATCCAGAATTACTCTTGCGTACATCAGTTCATTTAAATTTCTCTGAAGATTGGATTGCCACCCACCAAGACTACATCGAGGCATCTGTTGAAAATTTTGCGAAAATAGACATGCCAGCCTTTGTGGAGCTTATGAAGAGCTTTTACAACCTGGACCTGACAGATAGACTATCGCATATTTCTGCGCCAACGTTGATTATTGTTGGCGAAAATGACCTAATAAAAGGTCGTAAATACAGCCAAATCATGGCAGACCATATTCCCCAAGCGGAGTATGTGATCGTGCCAGGGTCAGGGCATGCATTATGTCTTGATAAACCAGATATATTAAACACATTACTGATCGGCTTTGTTAAAAAGAACCGCTAGATGTGCATGATGAGTTTGTTTAAGGAGGTCCATTCGACAGAAAAATATATTGTAAAATTAATAAATCGAGTTTTTCAAATTTCTAAAAATATAAGGAGTAAAGAATGAAAAAGTCATTAGTTTTAGTAGTTTCCATCTTCATGGTACTTTCGCTTGTTCTAAGCGCTTGTGTCCAAAAAGTGGAGGAACCAACCCAGGCGCCTGTGGTGGAAGAACCCGTTGAGGAGCCTGTGGTGGAAGAACCTGTTGAGGAACCTATTGAGGAACCCGAGGTAGAAGAACCTGTGGAAGAACTTGGCCCAGTGCTTAAGATTGGCCAGATTGGACAAATGTCTGGTTTGATGGCGCTCTACGGTTTGCAACAGCAGCGCGGTTTTGAAATGGGTCTTAAGTACATGTCCGAAGGGAAAACTGACGAGCAGGGCCGCTACATTATTGCAAATCGCCCCGTGGAAGTGATTGTCAAAGACGACGAAGGTAATGCTGAAAAAGCCGTTGCTCTTGCGCTCGAACTAATCGAAAAAGATGGCGTAGAGCTGATCCAAGGACCTGTCTCCTCAGCTAGCGCTATTGCGCTTACTAATGTCGCGCTCGAAAATGAAATCATCCTCATGATCGACCCAGCAGCCTCTTACTTCATGACCGGTGCCTATTTTAATCCCTACGTTTTCCGCACCTCTCGTACTAGCTTTGATGACACCCTTGTCATTGCTAAATACCTGGTCGAAAATGTTGGCCCCACGTTTGCTCATATTGGTGTGGACAATGCCTTTGGGCAGGGTTCCGGTGCTGCTCTCAAGTACTCTGTTGAGAAATTTGGTGGTGAACTGGTTGCTGATATCTATGCTCCCTTCGAAACCACCGACTTCACCCCCTATATTCAACAAGCAATGGATTCTGGTGCCGAAAACCTGTTCCTGACCTGGTCTGGCACGGGTTATGTAACCCTCTTCCAAGGCCTGGCAGATATGGGCGCATTGGATGTTATGACCGTTGGTACTGGCTTTGGTGACAATGCCTCCTTCGCAGCTGTCTTTGGCCCCGCAACTCTAAATAGTATTGGTTTAAATGTCTACCACTACACCGTGCCTGATAACCCGGTCAATGATTGGCTGGTGGAAAATCACTTCGAAGCCTACAAGGATGAGCCGGATGGCGCTATCAATGCCTATCCTGACCTGTTCACCGCTGGTGGCATGGCGTCTGCGATTGCACTTGCAAGCGCTTTAGAAAAGACCGGTGGCGACACCTCTGGTGAGGCAATGATTGCGGCACTCGAGGGGTTAACCTTTGAAGGTCCGAAGGGTACCTATCATATCCGACCTGAAGATCACGTTTGCGAACAGCCAATGAACATTCTCAAACTGGTCAACCTCAATCCTGATCTGGACGGAGACGGGATCAATGAATACGAATTCTTTGAGACCGTGTATGTTACTGCATACGATGAGCTGGGTGTGCCCTGCACATTAGCTGGTGATTTTGCATCTCGCTGCGGCGATCTGCCAGTTATTCCTGCTCCCTAATCGGTAAGGATAATACAAATTAATGGGGAGGAGCATATGTTCCTCCCCATTCAATAAAATACTTTTATTCCCAGCGCAGATTTTTGTTTTTTTATCGCTACTGCCGGGTCAATTTTGTTTCTTGATTCTTACAATTTAGTTTTGCAATACTTGGAATTATTAGATTATTTTATCCATCACACATCAAGAAGCAAATAAAGGGTAACTTTATGGAAAATGAAATCATTTTAGAAGCTAACAACCTCTCCAAAGTCTTTGGCGGGCTTGTGGCTGTGGATAATGTAGATATAAAAATCCGCAAACAAACCATGCATGCCATCATTGGACCCAACGGGGCTGGTAAAACCACCCTGTTCAATCTGCTGAGCGGCGTGATGCCGCCTACTAGCGGTCAAGTTTTTTATAAAGGGCAGGATATTACCCATGTCTCTCCGCAGCGTAGGGCACACCTCGGGATCGGCAGATCTTACCAGATTACCAATATTTTCCCAAACCTGACCGTACTTGAAAACATTCGCCTAGCTGCACAAGCCATGGGCAAGGATAATTTCAAATTGCTTCACCGGGCGGAGTCATTCCAGACCTATATCCAAAAGGCTGAAGAAGTCATACACACGGTGGGTTTGAATGGCAGGGAGACGATTGTTGCCCGCAATTTACCTCATGGAGAGAAACGCAAATTGGAGTTGGGCATTATGTTGGCTTGTGATCCAGAGTTGCTGCTTTTTGATGAGCCAACTGCGGGGATGTCTTCGGAACAGGTGCCTGAATTGATGCAAATCATCGATAAGGTGGTGCATCAGAAGCGACGCACTGCTATCCTAGTAGAACACCGCATGGATATGGTCATGTCTGTTTCAGATGTCATCACCGTCATGAACCAGGGGCGAGTCTTGGCGGAGGGTGAACCACACGAAATCGCCACCAATAAGCAAGTCCAAATTGCCTACCTGGGTGACCTGTATGGAGAGTTAGCATGAGTGATCAGACCAACCCAACAGACCTGCTCGTTGTTGAAAATATTCACACCTTTATCGGCCAATTTCACATCCTTGAAGGTGTATCTGTGCATGTACCTAAAGGGTCCATCACAGTTTTACTAGGCCGCAATGGTGCTGGAAAAACAACTACCCTGAAATCTATCTTGGGGTTAACTCCTCCTCAGCAAGGCAAAGTCATTTTTAACGGTATGGAAATCCAAGGAAAGCGTGCTTTTAACATTGCGAACCTTGGCATTGGTTATGTACCGGAGCACCGTGCCATTTTTCGCCAGCTTTCCGTCATGGAGAACTTAAAACTGGCTGAGCGCAAGAAGGGTGACTTTGATCGCCATTCAGAATTTATCTTCAATCTCTTTCCGGATCTAAAACGCCTTTACAAGCTCCCTGGCAACCACCTATCTGGTGGGCAACAGCAAATGTTGGCAGTGGCAAGGGCGTTGGTACCGGAAAATAAGTTACTGCTTATCGATGAGCCTAGCGAAGGCTTGGCACCAATCCTCATTCAGCAAATGATGGACGCTATCCGCGTGCTCAGCGAGACGACAACAATCTTGCTGGTGGAGCAAAACTTTATTATGGCAAGCCAGCTGGCAAAGCGCTTTACCATCATTGATGATGGAAAAAGCGTGCATTCTGGCTTGATGCAAGACCTGGTTGACGATACTGAAATGGTGCACCATTACTTAGGGACCAGCATCAAAACCATCAGGGAAAGGGAGATATCACATGAATCCCAAGAATAAGAAAACATTAACCATCATCATTATCGTGCTCGCCGTCATTGGCACCTTTGTTGGGCTGTATTTCTCGGCTGGCAAAGAGCCTTTTATTCGAACAGCACTCTCTGGCCTGACGCTCGGATCCCTATTTTTCCTTGTGGCTGCTGGTTTGACCTTAATCTTCGGATTGATGGACGTGCTCAACTTTGCCCAAGGGTCCATGTTTATGCTTGGCGCTTATATCGGCTGGCAATTTTACACTAATCCTACTTTCATCTTCGGCATCCTGCCTCAAATTTTGGCGTTTGGTTGTGGTGTGATGCTTGTATCGGTTATTAAACCTTACCTAATCCGCTTGGAGCTATCCGAAACTTGGGTTAAAGCGCTGCCTAAGGCCGCTTACTTTTTGGCATTGGTGGCTATGGTCATCAGCTTTATTGGATTTGATATCCTGGGTTTGGCTAAAACCGCTATGGTGGCTGCAACTGTGACCACGGCAGGCAATCCCCTTGCAGAAATCAGCGCACAGGAGCCCTTATCACAGTACTGGTTTAGGCCGCTTTTACTTTTGGTGAGCGGCGCCTTAGTGGCCTTTGCAACCTCAAAACCAGGGAATAAAAACGAGTTTGCTCCCAAAGACAAAATGCTTCATAAAGCAATTGTGCCAGGTGTTCTCTTTCTATTTACCATCATCACTACATTGATACGCATCCCAGCCCCTGAGGCCGTGTTGCTGATGGATGGTAACTGGCGATTTGTGATTGCCATCTTGGTTTCAATTATCTTTGGCTTTGTTTTCGGTGCCGTGGTGGAAACCACCTTGATTCGTCCCCTTTATGTGCGCCCAACTTTCATTATCATCATGACGCTGGGATTGAGCTATGTTATCAGGGAATTGGTGCAGATGCTCTGGGACCCTCTTGCATACCAGATGAGCCGCCCCCCCTTATTTGCCCAACTCGGCAAAGCTGCGAGCCTAGGTGAGTGGTTGAAAAATGGCAATGCAACGATAGATATAGCTGGTGTTGTGTTCCCAACTTACCGCTTATTTGTTATTTTGCTGGGTATTTTGATGTTTATTTTTATCACATTGTTGATGACAAAGTCACGGCTTGGTATGATCATCCGCGCTGGCGTGCAAGATCCCCAGATGGTGGAAGCGCTTGGCATCAACGTCCGTTCTGTATTTACACTTGTCTTTGGCCTGGGTATTGCCATGGCCGCATTGGGAGGCATTGGGGCAGGACCCTTTTTACCCATCCAACCCTTAATGGGTGACTCTTATCAAATGCAGGGCTTGATTACGGTTGTGATTGGCGGCATGGGCAGCTATGTTGGGGCGTTTGTGGGTGCGCTTGTGTTGGGCATGGCGCGTGCTTTTGGTGATTATTTTGCCTTGAAATATTCGCTATCAACTGCGATCGCCGAGGCTTCGACGGTTATCATCATGGTCATTGTTCTGCTAGCCAGGCCTCAGGGTCTGTTTGGAAAGAAGGAGTAATAAAATGATTGATAAAACTTCCTCCAAAGCCCGTTTTGGCAATTTGGTTAAACACGAAAAAGGCTTCTTGATTTTTATCGCTTTAATGATCATCTTTCCCTTTGTTATGAACTTAATCACAGGAACGGGGTTGAATGAAGGCGTCACGAAATTTTGGCAAGGTCAGCTAATCACGTTTTTTATTATGGCTGTATTTGCGATGAGTTACGACCTGCTGATCGGCTATGGCGGCATCCTCTCATTTGGCCACGCAGCTTCTTTTGGCGGCGGCGCATATGCATTTGCACTGCTAACCAAGTGGTGGGCACCTAATTTCAGCAGTGCTTACCGGGTCATGATTGGTAATGTGAATATTACTGATTGGATTGTATTACTTATTATTTTCCTGGTGGTCTTGGTCATCTCAATCCTGATCGGTTT
Source organism: Anaerolineaceae bacterium (assembly GCA_040768105.1). Classification (GTDB taxonomy): domain Bacteria; phylum Chloroflexota; class Anaerolineae; order Anaerolineales; family Anaerolineaceae; genus JAXGNE01. The sequence goes on along the minus strand of JAXGNE010000012.1, from coordinate 141,563 downwards.
GCTGTTTGCTGCTACATCAATCCGCCTAAAGGGAACCTACTTTGCCATGTTAACCCTGGCTATTGGCTCAGCTTTGCACATCCTTGTCAAGGCGACAGACTTCCATAAGTGGACCGGTGCCGATGAAGGTTTACATGGCATACCCCTGCCGGTATGGCTCAACCCAACACAAAACCGCCTGACAGTCTACATGATCTCATTGGCGTTTTTGGTGATCGCTTACTTGGTGCTTAAGCGCGTCACCAATTCACCAACTGGTCATGTCATTGTTGCTAACCGAGAAAATGAAGACCGTATGCGTATGATCGGTTATAACCCGGTTACATACCGCACTATAGCTTTTATAATTGCCTCTGTTTTTGCTGGCATTGCTGGGTCATTGTATTCAATTTGGAATATGAGCGCATCCCCGACAATGATTTCTGCAGTGACGACTGTCAATGCCCTGATCATGACCATCTTGGGCGGCATGGGCACCCTAATTGGGCCAATCTTTGGAGCTGCGATCAGCCAGGTCATCCAGCAATTTTTCTACACTTGGTTTGGCGCGCGCTGGCCTTTGGTGTTTGGTTTGTTGTTCATGCTGATTGTAATGTTCCTGCCCTATGGTGTGGTTGGCACATGGCGCTTGCACAGTTTTCAAATCAAAAATGGCTGGCAGCGATTATTAGGATTATTATCTGTTAAGAAAATACAATCTAAATGAAATTCACAAGCTCATAAGAGTATATATTTTTTTTACATTTGCATATTTGGCTACAATAACGGATATAATTTATTAATTGATAAACTTTTTTCAGATGATTCTCTTCAGTACCCCTGATAATAAAGTCACATTGCTTATTTCAGAGTAGTGGGAGCATAAATGGATACAAATTATCAAGAACAAAGTCATAAAAAGAGAATTCATAACTGGGCGAATACATTATCGATTGCAATTCTATCAGCGGGAATAATCATAATTCCATTTTTGGAAATCATTACACCACTTATCTTTGGAGAAAAATCCTTCTTTGGTAGAAGTACAGATTTCCGTTTTGTGATTTTTGTTATTTACTGGACGATCCTATCTTTAATATTATTCGCACTTCTAATTTTTATTCAAAAGATCATTAACAAAACATTGGTTTTTGATCCAGTTATAAAGCTGGTTTACAACAGCCGAATACTGATTGTAACAATAATCCTTGGCTTCTCTATTGCTCTAATATATTTCTTCAATAATGTGTTTGGATCCATTAATCTTAGTGATTGGGAAATGGTTATTAATGATCCATTTCCGTTTTATAATCCTGTTGGCGTTGACTTTAGATTTGGTGTTTATTGGTTTGGGGAAAAGCTTATTCGTTTTGAGAATATTTATATTGACTCTCCCTCCATATATCCCCCCTTCTCTAACATTTTATTTCTGCCGATGCAATTACTTTCTGAAAATGCAGCTTACATAGTGTTGACCTTCATCTTATTAATATCAAACATTGCCACTATGATGATCACCACAATTCTAATTAAAGATGTATTTTTGTCAAAATTAAGAATTGAACAACAATTAATTAATTTGTATTCATTGCTGATTTTCTTTTTAATGCTGTTCTACACACTTTCCAGCTACGGGTTCATTTTTAGCATTGAGCGTGGAAATTTTGATAGTATAGCGATATTCTTTTGTATGCTTTCGATTTACTTAACTATAAAAAAACCAAACTCTCTCTGGTTACAAGTTTTGTTTTTATCTATTGCAACGCACTTAAAAATCTATCCAGCTGCATTATTTCTGGTCCTATTTGTGAAACATGGAAAAAAATTGATCGTACCAAGCTTAATAATCAACTTTTTACTTTTGGTTTCGTTAGGCTTGAAGAATGCAATGCTTTATATAAATATCATTACACATTATTCTCTTTCACCAGGAATCTGGATTGGTAATCATTCAGGATACTCATTTGCATATGAATTAATAGATGTCTTTTCAGAATATCGTCATTTGTTACCTTACTTGCGATGGTCTTTCTTGATAATTCCTTTAATTGTCTGGATAATCTCATCTGCCTTATCAATCAAATTATTAAAAAATGATATTCGTATCCTTTACTTAACCATGGTCTCAATTCCATTGATGTGCTTGTTACCTACAGTTAGCCACGATTACAAGCTGGTAATTCTCAGTGTACCCTTGTTAATCATGATAGCTATCCTTATATATAAAATTGTAGAAATGTCAAAGTTTTTGGACTATCTACATTTGATATCAATTCTTTGCTGTGCGTGGTTAATGGGTCGGTCTTACGTGTTGTACCAAAATGCCGGTGTATTTATTAACAATAAGTACACAACTATTTTGACGTTGGCAATTTTGATGATTCCGGGGATATTTACGCTGCGGGATTTACAAATGAAGAATCTTATTTATGAAAATCAATATTAAGAACAAATCGTATCTCTAAGATTGAAATAATAATTAGAAAAATGTTTTAGTATCAATTTCTATATAGTATTAAAGTTTGGGAAGAAGATTAAATTCCGACTTTAGCTATTCTTTATCATCTTTGACTTTAAAGAGTGCAGCAACAACCTCTGCTGAGAAATACTTCTGCAGCACTTTTTCAGACTTACCGCGAATCAACAGCGAGCCTGGCAATGAAATGAAAGGTAATTTTGTAATCTTGCTAATTTTCTGCCAATCAAGCGGGTTGCGTTCCATGGTCTTTTTAAACCAGCCGATGGATTTCAAGCTCAAATCGCCGCCATGCTTGCGGGTCATTTCCAGCATCACCTCTTGGTGAATGGCTTTGAAGACGCGCTTGCCAAGCAAATAAATTAAAGCATAAAAAAGAACAATGCCATTGATCAGCAGGTTATATTCAATATAAGTGTCTAGCAGCGCAGAGCCAAACTTTCCAAGCATCCCACGTATGACGGTGTCAATCATAAATTACATCCTTTATTTTGGTTAGGAAAGGGACGGCAATGCCGTCCCTTTCGAAGAGTCTACTAAATAAGAGAGAATTACTTCTCTGGTTTTGGTGCGCCAGCCAGCACTTCCCACTTTTCGCGGTTGCGATTGAAGAAGAAGAAGACGACTCCCAACAAGGCCAGCAGTATGAGACAGCCAACAGCGCCACCTAACAGCTTGGTGAGGTTGGTGAATAACCATCCAGGCCACAAGAAGCCATCAGCAATACTGGTAATCTGTACCGCATTTTCGGGCAGTGCAAAGCCAGCCTCCACGGCTGCCTGGGTAAAGAAAGGCGCCATGCTGGTGGCAATGTAGAAGCCAACTAACAGCTCGAGCGTGCCGGCCACGATCATTCGAACGATGTTGCCCTTCATCAATGGTGCAAAGAGTGCAACCACGAATGGGATAACTGCCAGGTCAGCAAAGAGGATAACGCGGTTGCCGGGCAGGATCAGGCTCAACAGAATGGCGATAGGAACTAACACCAGGGCAGCTGAAATTGCAGCTGGGTGCCCAATCAGGATGGCGGAATCGAGGCCAATGTAGATTTCACGGCCGCTAGCGCGTTTCTGCATGAATTCACGTGCAGCTTCAGAGACCGGGATGAGACCTTCCATCAGGATGGCAACCATGCGGGGCAGGATCAACATAACTGCTGCCAGGCTCATGGCAACCTTGAGGATGTCGGCAATAACCTGGAGACCAGTCTTGTCCGCGGGCACTTTGAAGGCATAAGCTAAAATGCCGAGTACTAGGCCAATGATGAAGCCCATCACAACGGGTTCGCCAAACAGGCCCCACTTCTTGCGGATGGTGTCGGGATCGGCTTTCAGGTCACGCAGGGCGGGGATCTTCTCAAAAATCCAGTTCACCAAAATGGCGAAGGGAACACCAGGACCTGATGTCAGGTGGGGGACTGAAACACCAGGTACACCATAGAAGGATTGCACTGCCTTGGCTGTCCAGTCTGCTAAGAAGAGGGCAAACGCTGTGGCAATAGCTGCGGCTACTAAGCCCCATAACAGGCTGTCGGTCGCGATGGAGACCAAAGACCCTAAGAAAGCAAAGTGCCAGAAGTTCCACACGTCCACATTTAAGGTCTTGGTGACTTTTGTGAGCAGCAAGACAACGTTGACCAGCAGAGCAATGGGGATAACTGCCAGGCCGACCTGGGTGCCGAAGGCAATTGAAGCTGCGGCTGGCCAACCAACATCGTAAACATCGCGCTGGATGTTCAGATTGGTGACCAAAGCCTGCCCAACGCCTGTAAGATTGGCCCACATCAGGTCAACAATCAGGCCAATACCAATAAATGCAATACCCACGGTAATACCAGCACGGAATGCTCGGCCAAATTTCGCACCAAGCGCCAATGCCAAAATGATGATGATAATTGGCAGCATGATGGTGGAACCGAAGGTATCAAAGAACATCTTAATACCAGAAAGGATTGCGTCCATTTTTTAAATCTCCTTATTAATATAAATAAATTGACATGAAAAATTAATCTTTGAGTTTTTCAATAATTTCCTCGATAACAGCCTCCTTTCCAATGCCGGTTAGAAATGATAATGTTTGAATAACGGGTTTGCCATGATCCGTTGCCACCGGGGTGGTGGTCACGATCAGGTCCGCATCAGCGGCTAAACTAGGCACTTCACTGGCCTTGCACTGGCGAATGGTCACGTAAATGCCACGTTTTTCTAAGGCTTCTTCAATTGCTTTCGCAACAACTGTTGAGGTGGCAATTGCAGTGCCGCAAGCGACTAAAATTCTTTTTTTTCCTTCCATGATAATTCTCCTTAACTATTTTTGTATTGCTATTATGATTTGAATATACTTAAAACTTATCCAGACGAAGCATCTTTAATTAATTGTAGTGCCTCGGGGATAGATTTAGCTGAAACCAGTCCTTCAATCAAATTAGGGTTTTGTAAAACGCCGGCAATTTCCTGCAGCATCTCAATCTGAGACTTTGGTTGATCCAGTGCTAACAAGAACACAATGCGTACCTCAACGCCTTCCGTTGGGTTGACCATGTTTTGAAATGTCACCGGCTGGGTTAGGGTTGCCATGGCAACGCCTGCTTTATAAACATGGTCCACATCAGTATGAGGAATCGCTGCATTAATTGTGCCGCCCAGGGGTAAACCGGTGGGCATGACTTTTTCTCTTTCCAAAGCTGCTGTGACAAAGCTGTCCTTCACTAAGCCAGCCTCAAAGAGCTTTGAGCCCAGGTGTTGAATAACATCTGAGCTTGATTGAGAGTCAAGGTTGAGGGTGATTGTTGATTTAAGCAGTAAATCAGATAATGCCATTAACTACACCTCCATAAAGGATGCTAAATAGAATGTCAACAACTTGTAATTATAATCCATATAAGCCCAATTCGAGGAAATTTGATTCCTTTACAAATAAATCTCTGCAGTAAAATTAATTAAAAGAGTTTATAAGGAGCATATAATGAAAATTGCACTTGGTTCAGATAACATGGGGTATGACTTAAAAGAAGAGATAAAAAAGTATTTACAGGAACAGCAACTTGTCCCTGTAGATCTGCATGATTTAGGTGTTTTTGATAAAACACCTATGGATTATCCTGATATTGCAGAAAAAGTTGCTTTGGCGGTAGCTGCGGGTGAATGCGAGCGGGGGATTTTGATTTGCGGCACGGGCATTGGCATGGCCATCTCTGCTAATAAGGTGCCCGGCGTACGCGCTGCACAAGCACACGATGTCTATTCTGCCGAACGCGCCCGCAAGAGCAATGACGCACAGATTATCACCCTGGGTGCCTTGGTGGTGGGTGTGGAACATGCCAAGATGATCATCGCAGCCTGGCTGCCTTCAGAGTTTGCCGGCGGACGGTCCGCACCTAAAGTGGATAAGATGAAGGCCCTGGATGAACGATATCGAAGTAATATGTAAGCGATTATTATTAACTAACAAATATTTAAATACCCTTGATAATATAATACTTGTGTGGTATTATCACACATGTGAGTATAATTAAGCATATGTGAAGTTTTTCCAGTGCCAGTGTTTTTTGTTCAACCTGACAACGAGTTAATTACTAACCAAACCTAGCTACTCTAAGCTTAATGGAATTTATAACATGACATCTTTCCATTTTGATTTTCATGCACACACAACTGCATCTGATGGTACTCTTACCCCAACTGAACTAGTTAGCTTGGGTAAGCAATTAGGTTTAATTGTGATGGCTATCACCGATCACGATACGATTGCCGGTTTGGCTGAGGGCAAGGCAAAGGCGCAAGAACTTGGGATCAAATTCTTGCATGGTGTAGAGTTGAATACAGATGCCAGTGGCGTAGAGATTGATATCCTTGGTTACTTTTATAATAATATAGAAGATCCATCCTTCATTGACTTAGTAAAATACCGAGAAGGTGAGCGAATTCGTAGGGCAAAGGAGATGATATCTAAATTAACTAATCTAGGAATCAACATTACTTATGACCGTGTGCGTGAGATTGCGGGTGGAGTCGTAGCAAGACCACATGTTGCCCAGATCCTTATTAAAGATGGGTACGCGCTAAGCCAGAAAGATGCTTATGATCGCCTGATTGGCTTTGGTAGCCCGGCTTATGCAGAACGTGACCCGCTGTTACCAGAAGTGGCGATCGAGCAAATTAAAAATGCTGGTGGTGTTCCAATCATTGCACACCCGGGATTAATAGGCGATGATACCCTGGTGCATTACCTTCTGGAGCAAGGTGCAGAGGGTCTCGAAGCATATTATGCATATCACACCCAAGAACAGCAAGATAAATACCTGGCAATTGCGAGAGAATATGATGTGATTGTAGGCTGTGGCAGTGATTATCACGGTCCAAACCGTAATAAAAATAAAATGTTAGGTAGCGTAGATGCCCCAGTACAGGTAATGGAAACCTTGTTGGGTAAGGTGCAAGAATGTTGGATTTCCTGGAAGGCAAAATTATGACACTCCTCGCCTCATCAACCCTCCTCTTTGATTATCAACTTAGTGAAGTAATTAAATTAACACGAGAAATGGGCTATGATGGGGTGGAAATATGGCATTTCCACTTAGAAAGAACACATGAAAACCCTGATCAACTAGCTAAACTCGCTGAACAAACTCACTCTGTACTATCAATTCATGCGCTAAGTTGGGACTTAAATTATTGTTCGCGCCTACCGGATATTCGAGAGGCCTCAATCCAAGCGCTAAAGAAAAGTATTGCATTGACGCGAGATATTGGTGCGCGGACAGTAGTCGTCCACCCCGGACGCGTTACCATACCAAATGATACCCCTGAAGCTAACTGGCCATTTTTAATTGAAGGGACCCAACGATTGGCCAATTATGCCGAAGAATTAGGTGTTACCCTGTCTCTTGAAATTATGGAGCATATTCCAAAAGAGTTTTTCATTAATCCACATGATGCCCAGTATCTCTTACAATTTATTAAATCTTCGACAATAAACATCACAATGGATACGTCACATGTTCCATTTGAACAAGATTTGCTTGAATATTTCAAAGCAACCCCGCGAGTTGGTCATATCCATCTTAGCGATTGTACAAGCACTAAACTCCATCTACCTTTGGGAGAGGGAACCCGTGATTTATACCGATTCCTCGAACATCTAAATAATACCAAGAGCGTAATACCGATTGCCATTGAAGGATTGGAATTTGACCATACACCCCAATTGGCAATAAAGAACAAACATCAATTTGATAGATGGATGAGTTTAATTAGGAAAACCTGAAAGGAGGTGGCAAAGTAGAAGTAAATGATTATAAGTTTTAAGGATGTGAGAAGAAAAAAAATAAAAAATTACGAAAGGAAAAAAATGAAAAGCAAATTATTTTTAGTATTGATGGTGCTGATGATGGTCTTAGCAGCATGTGCTCCAAAAGAAGTTGTCGAGCCCACAGAAGTAGTAGTTGAGCAACCTGTGGAAGAAGTGGTGGAAGAACCCGTCGATGAAGAAGTTGCTGAAGAAGTGGTTGAGGAACCAGTTGAAGAACCCGCAGAACCTGCCTCTGGGACCATAACCCTATATACATCCGAACCAGAAGATAAAGTTGCTGAAATGGTGGCTGACTTCAATGTTCTATATCCTGATGTAACAGTAAATGTCTTTCGCTCTGGTTCTGGTGAGGTAATAGCCAAAATTCAGGCAGAAAAAGAAGCAGGAGAAATCCAGGCAGATATTCTTTGGTTTGCTGACTTAGATTTCTTTAAAAACCTTGCCGATGAAGATCTCTTCATGGTCTATAGACCAGTTGGAAGTGATGTGGTAGATGAAATGTATCACTATAATGGTGATCGCTACCAAGAAACTCGTTTAATCTTCAATGTTGTTGCATATAATACAACCTTGGTAAAGACACCACCCACAAGCTGGAAAGATCTTTTAGATCCACAGTATGCTGGATTGGTCGGTATGCCGAGCGCATTGTACTCAGGTGCTGCCTTTAACCAAGTTGGTACCATAGCTAACTTGCCTGATTTTGGTTGGGATTTTTATGAGCAATTGAATCAGAATGGGGTTGTTGTGGAGCGTGGTAATGGTGCTGTTCAGACTAAAGTCGCCTCCGGGGAGTTTGCTATTGTGCAGGTCGTTGACTTCATGGCACGTGATGTGAAAAATGCAGGTTCACCTGTAGAACATATTTGGCCAGCAGAAGGTGCGCTATTAGTCCCAACACCAATTGGTATTCTTAGCACCTCTAAGAACCCAACTGGTGCCCAGGCATTTATGGATTATATGTATACCGAGAGTGCTCAGAAGCTCTTTGTTAAGCAAGGGTACATCAGTGTCATTGAAGGCATTGAGCCGCCTCCAGGTGTGCCAGATATGGCTACATTTAAAGTATTAATGCCAGATTTTGAATATATAGCTGCCAATCGCGATTTAATTCGCAACGAATTTGAACGAATATTTGGCGTACCAGCCGAATAAAAGATTATAGTATAGAGGAGGGTAAACACTTACCCTCCTCACATTAATCACAAAACAATCCTCGACTTGGGAGGTAAATGTGGCAGATAATTCAATACTGGTTAAGAAACAATCAGACAACAGCCGTATTATTCAATCGGTTATTTTTGTCCTTGGTTTCATAATTTTTATCATTCTGATGGCATTGATTGTCTTTCCCTCTTGGACGCTAATTAAAACAAGCCTATCCGTAGATAAACAATTTACACTTCAAAATTATATTGAATTGTTCCATGAATCCAGCACATTTTTGGCTCTAAAAAACACCTTATTTGTTGCAAGTTTAGGAAGCATAGGCGCTACAATCATTGGTGTATTAGTAGCCTGGTTGTTAGCACGCACAGATATCCCCCTAAAACGCTTTTGGCAGACCCTTTTAATTGTCCCTTACCTCATTCCCCCATTTATAGGTGCAATTGCTTGGGTATACCTGCTTGGGCCTGTTGGATATCTAAACAAACTATGGATTTCTTTGAGTGGTGCCACTGCACCTTTATTAAAAATTTACAGTAAATGGGGCATTATATTTGTCATGGCATTTTATAGCTATCCTATAGCTTATATGATGACTTTAGGACCACTACGACAAATGAATCCCTCCCTTGAGGAGGCAGCCCGAATTTCTGGTGCATCAATCGGGCGAACTTTAAGGGATATTGTTCTACCTTTAATGATTCCTAGTATTGGTGGCGCATTTTTGCTAATTTTTATGTCTATGATGGCAAATTTTGGCATTCCAGCGGTTATAGGTATGCCTGCTCGGTATTATGTAATGACCACTAGGATTTATTTAACGATATTAAATTATGATAAGGCCAATAATCTAGCACTTGCAGCTGGATTATCTATGTTGTTGGTTGTCATTGCGATGATCATGATGGGTCTTCAACGATGGATTCAACATGGAAAGAGCTATGCCATAATCAGTGGAAAAAGCACCCAACCTCAGCTTGTCACCTTAGGAAAGTGGAAAGTCATTGCACTTGTTTTTTTGTCAATCATGGTTGTTGGGACTGTAATTGCACCTTTAATTGCAATCTTCCTAACCTCCATTACACGCGCATTAGGTGTGCCACTGACGGTTGAAAATTTCACATTCAATAATTACACCCAAGTTATTGTGGGGGTTACTAAAGTAAAACGGGCAATAACCAATAGCCTAGGCATGGCAGCGGGGTCTGCTTCTGTTATTGTGTTGGTTGCACTCATACTTTCATATTTATTGGTGAGAATACGGGTCAAGGGCAGTCAGATAATTGAGTCAATTATCCTTTTACCTTATGCAATACCAGGAACAGTTGTAGCCTTAGCCTTGATCCTTGCGTTTTTAAAGCCACTGCCGATTATCAATGTCACTATCTACAATACGATTTGGATTATTGTGATTGGTTATATTACTAGATTTTTAACCTTGGGAGTAAGATCAATCAGTGCAGCTTTTGAACAAGTGCATGAATCTTTGGAAGAGGCTGCCCGGATGTCTGGCGCAAATTTTGTTACTGCATTCAAAGATATTGTGATTCCTTTGATAAAGACAAATGTATTCGCAGGTTGGTTCATGGCCTTCATTCCTGCCCTGACTGAATTGACCTTATCTATTCTCCTCTTTTCTGTGGGCAACGAGACCTTGGGGACGGTGGTTTATGGTCTGCACCAAGAAGGAAAAGTGCTGATGACAGCTGCTTTGGCATTTATGGTGACTCTAATTGTTTTGGCACTCAATTTCATTACAAATAGGGTAACAAAAAACCAGATGGGATTTTAATTTATTATTAGAGGTAAATTACTTATGGCGCAGTTAGAATTGCTCAATATTTCAAAAGCTTATAATAAAGTTCCGGTTGTTGAAAACTTTAACCTAATAGTATCTGATGGTGAATTTGTAACCTTGCTTGGTCCATCGGGCTGTGGCAAGACTACTACTCTGCGTATGATCGCTGGTTTTACAACCCCAACCTCGGGGAGCATCATGTTAGATGGAAAACTTATTTATTCCGAAGAGAAAAAAATATCTTTGGCTCCTGAGCAGCGCGATATGGGTATGGTTTTTCAGTCTTATGCTGTTTGGCCACATATGAATATTTTTAAGAATGTGGCCTATCCCTTAAAGTTCAAGAGAATTGATAATGCTGAGATCCGTAAAAGAGTATTAAATGTTTTGGAATTAGTTAAGTTAAATGGTTTCGAGGATCGTATGCCAGACCAACTTTCGGGTGGGCAGCAACAGCGGGTTGCTTTAGCGAGAGCATTGGTAATGGAGCCCAAAGTATTGCTCCTAGATGAGCCATTATCTAATCTGGATGCAAAATTACGCGAGAGTATGCGTTTTGAGATTGTTGAGCTGCAAAAACGGCTCTCTATGACCGTGGTTTACGTAACTCACGATCAGGCAGAGGCGATGTCAATGTCTGACCGCATTGTGGTGATGCATGATGGTATGATAAAGCAAATTGGAAGCCCAAAAGAGATTTATCAAAAACCTAATAACCAATTTGTGGCTGGTTTCATTGGTTTAGCCAATTTCATACCCTGCAATATTGAAGCATTATCTGGGGATGTTGCCAGGGTAAAACTCGAAGATGGGCGTAATGATCACTATTTACAGGTTCCAGTGATCACAGATACTTTTTCCGTTGGGGAAAAAGCTATTGTAGTGGTCAGGACAGAAGATGTCCAAATATTACCTTTTGAGCAAGGCGGAACACGTGCCATATTGATCAGGCAAAATTATCTGGGAGATAAGAGCGATTGCTCGTTGCAATTGGGTCCGGTCGAGATTCGTGCAAATACAGATATTGGGGTAGATTTGGTTGCTGGCCAAGAGGTTGCGCTTACGTTTTCAAAGCCAATATTACTTAAGAAAGAAAACTAAGAAATTAAATTTTCACTTTAAGCTAAATAAAAAGTGGGTTTCATGTAGTCACTTGAAACCCACCATATTTTCACATCCCCATCATTCTCAAAAGCTTAATCACCGTGAATGGATTGCGCAGATAGTGGCCGTAAGCAAGCGCTTCGCTCACATCCTCCTCGGCCAGGTGCATTGCCCCTGGCTCAGTGGGCAGCCCAGCTTTAATAAGCAACGCTCGCATCTCATCCGGGCTTGGCACCGTGCTGGCAATGGCTTGGATATCATCCCATCGCTCAACTATCCTTTGCTGTAATGCTGCGTAGTCTTCAAGGCTTAAGCCCAGGAAAGCTTTTTGGGTGCTCTTCACCTGCTCTGCAATGGGACCGAAGACGGCTTCCATGGTGGCCTCTTCCGCCTCGCGTGAGGGCATTGGGGTAGAGGCTAATTGCCGCTGTACGTCATCCAAGTGCATTTTCCCCAGCCATTGGTAGCGTTCGGCAATGAGCGTGGCGGCGTAACCCACCTTCACCCCATGGAAGGAAACCGGTCTGCCCTGGCGCATCAATTTCATTTCCCAAAAGTGGGAGCAGGAATGCTCAGAACCTGAAGCTGGGCGCGAGTTACCTGTGATGAGCATGCAAAGGCCAACATCAATCAGGGCTTCGGTCAGCGCCTGGATATTTTCTTCCCATTGCTCTTCCAGGTTTTCGATCAGGTGTACGCAGCGCATCAGGCTTTTGCGAGTGCGCTCTGCAATTTCCACAGAGTAGGCATCTTGCCAAATTAATTTCCCTAAAGCCCAATCTGCCAGGGCAGTAAATTTCCCAAAAACGTCTCCAAAGCCTGAAGCAATCATTTCGCGCGGTGCATGGCTGAGCACCTTTAGATCTGCAAAGATGGCCACTGGTGGGGCTGAGTAAATGGTTTGTTTCATGCCATCAAGCGTTAAAGCGCTGCCTGAGGATGCGTAACCATCCTGCGATGGGGCAGTGGGGAGGCTGATAAAGGGTGACTTGGTACGGTGGGCAACGAAGCGAGTCATATCCGTCAGCGTGCCTGAGCCGACCGAGATGTACACGCGCGGGCTGTTATCTACCTGGGTGAGGATCTTGACCAGGTAGCGGTCATCCGGGGTGACTGGGTTGCCGGTTAATACAATGGTATTGACATCCCAGTTTTGTTCTCGCAGGGTCTGCTCAACCTTTTCAGCGAAAAAGGGGTAGAGGTTCTGGTCAGTGACCAAGACAAATTGCGTATAGCCATTATCTTTACAAAACTTGACCAGTTCTTGCTCAGCAGATTTTCCGATGTATGTTGTCATCTCGGGATCGTTCATCATCATTCCTTTCCTATTCCAAAGCCAAGGCGCAAATCCACTCTAATAATTCAACCTGGTAAACGGCGCTCAATAAATCCTCTGACAAGCTCAGCAGCCCTAAGCCAGGGACAAGCACAAGCCTATTTTCCTCTATTTTATTTAGCACAGTTGCTTCATTAGCAACCGTGTAACCGCCCAGTTTGTTTTCTAGGCCGGGCATTGCCTCAAAACTGGGTATGATGTTATGCTGCCAGCATTTAAAGGCATTGATTGGGTGGCATAGGAGGATGGCATGAATCGCTGGAGAAGCTTGGTAGATTACTTTGTGCAGGTCAAAATGCCGGATCGGTGGGGCGTTGTTAAAGCTCATATCCACGTTTAAAGCATACAAGCCGATTCCTTCATCTTTGAAGCCACGGAAGTGCACATCCGGCCTGACGGCCATCATGCGCGACTCTGAGAAGCGAAAGCTTGCTTCCGCCAGTGGGGCAAGTAGGAAGGGCTTATCTGCCAAGTATTGCACCGCTTCTACAAAATCTGCACGAGACGTTTTGGGGGCTAAAGCGTTCAGGGTCCGCTTATTGGGGGTGCGGACCCTGTTAACCATGCCTACTATAGAATTTGTTATATCTTTATACGTTTCAAACATGCTTTACGGATCAACCGTAGATCAATTTATCCTGTTCGCGTCGCAGTTTAACAATCAGGTCATCCTTTAATTCGATCTCATCGTAACGGATTGCTTCGCCCATTTTGACCGGTTTGAGAATTGTGCCGCCCACGGTCAGGCCAAAGGGAACCAGGTTTTCTGCGTGAGCAACGGAAGCTTTTTCAATCATGCCATATGCAGTGTAACCACCTAGGGCATCGATAACATCTCCAGGCACTAGGTCGCGCTTGGCGGTGGCAACGGTCTCGGCAACTGGCACAAGCTTGGTGTTGAGGGTTTCATGTTGGTGTAAAACGACCTGGGCAATAGTAATGGGTGCTTCGAGGTTTGCCAGGTGATACGGGCGATAGAGTGACCAGTAATCGCCGTGTCCGCTTAAGCCAAGATAGTTCAAGTCTTTCTTAATTTTGGCTTGGTCGGTGGTGATGATCACAAATACACCCGGCGCAGGTCCGACGGCATAGTCCACTTTGCCCTTAGTATCGAAGATACCGCCAGCAGATTTGGGAACGAACATCTTGGGCAGGTCTTGCACGGAACAAATAGGTCCATATGCGCCGCGAACCTCTGGTCCGAAGCCGGTGGCATTGGCGATCGAGGTCATTTCAACCATAGTCTTGGTGCCATCAACAAAGGAGCAGAGCATTTTGGGGCTCATATCCCTGGATTTTGCCCGTTCTGCCAGGGTTCCTGGCGTGGCAGACCTGTCTAAGGGGTTGTTTTTACCCTTACCAATGGTGACAATTTCAAAACCAAGCGCATCAGCCCAGTCGTAAATTTCTTTAATCGAGCCGGGTTCGTCGCCAGCCACGAGTGAGTAGATGACGCCCTTGTCGAGGGCTTTCTTCGTGAGGTAGTAACCAATCGTGGCATCTGTTTCCACGTTCATATTGATGATTGGTTTACCAGCTTCAATAGCCTGGTTACAGATCATTGCACCAATATTAGGGATGCCCGTGCATTCCACAATGGCATCAAGCGCTGGAATTTTTACTAAGAAATCTGATGAATGGGTTGCTATACGTTGACCTTCGCGGACCAATTGGTCAGCTTTGGCAACGTCATCTTCTTCCCAGTGCACCAAATCAAGGTCCACACTTGCTTCGCCATAGGCATCTTTTGCCCTGGTGGGCATGACGTCTGAGACAGCAACAATCTTTAGCCCGTGCATTTTCTCAATTTGTGAGATCATACCTGTGCCCATTTGACCAGCGCCAACGAGGCCGATTCGGAATGGTCCCGCTTCCTGTTCCCGCTTAATTAACTCTTCCTTTAAAGTAGCCATTTATTCTCCTTGAAAATTCATCTACTGATAGTAGTTATTTTTATTCACCAACGATCTCAAACACAGTTCCTACTTTTACCTGGTGAACTGGTTTGGCTTCAACGCATACATCGCCAGGCATCTCGGGTGTATCTGCCCCGTTGAACTTCATGACCAGGTGCCCTAGATTGCCAAAATTTGTATTGGCCACTTCCCCTACCGCGAGAATTTTGTAGGGTTCTTCGTCTATGATAATGGTATCGCCTGGAACAATATCGGCTTTTAGTTCTTTGCCATCATGGATAATTGAAAACTCTTTTAACTCTTGTGGTGCAGTTTCACCAAAGAACACAAGAATGCCCGCTTCAATGAACTCGGTCACTAAGGGGCCAATTTCTAAAACAGTTGCTTTGTACTTGACAGATTTTTCTTCCACCGCTATTAGTCCTAGAATTATGCTTCTGGTAAATCGTCAACACGCACACCAGAAACAAAATATTCTGGGGTGATGAAGCGGAAAAGCGGGCCGGCAGGTTTGGTTGGGTAAATATCAACGGTGGGGACTTTCTTCATTGGGTATACACCAATTCGAGCAGTACCACCGCAGTCGATCACAACGCAGGCGATCTGATCAAATGGTGCGCCACCTCGGAAACCATCAACTGCCTTACCACCAGTCAACTCAGCAATCTTGGCAGCCAAAGGATGGATACCGCCACCGGTTACAGATGCAATTAAATCTCTACCTGGTTTTGGTTCGACATTAATGGGGCCGCCCCATCCGCCTGGGCCAGCTTTGATAACTAACTTTTTGTATTCAGACATTTTTTCACCTCTCATCTAGATTGATTTCGTAATTATATAATAAATAAATGATGCCAAAAATTATTGTGAGGTGGTTGAATCTATCAACCACCTCATTTACTAAATCTTAAAGCTAGCTGTACATACCGAAGCTGGCGAGCCATGCCAAAATAACAGCAATGGGGCCAGTGACGAAGCGGGAGAACAGCACGGCGGGAACGCCGATTTCAACAGTCTCTGGTTCGGCCTCGCCGAGTGCCAAACCAACCGGGATGAAGTCACAACCAACCTGGGGGTTGATGGCGAACAGGGCTGGTAAAGCAAAGCGGGCGGGGATAGCGCCAGTGGCAAACTGGGTACCAAGCAGGGTACCAATGATCTGGGCAATTACAGCGCCAGGGCCAAGCAATGGGGAGAGCACAGGGATGGCAATAATGATTGACATCACCAGCAAACCCAAGAGGCTTGAAGCCAAGGGTGAGAGGGTATTAGCAATCCAGTCACCGACACCAGTACCAAGGATGATACCGATGACGAGGGAGATGAAAGCCATGAATGGCAGAACGTTGGTGATGACCTGATCAATTGAGTCACGACCAGCCTGGTACATAGCGCCAACAACTTTACCAACGCCACGACCAATGGATTCCAAAATCTTATTTATCTTTTTCATCATATCCTCCTTATGCCTCTGCGCCTTCAGCAGCACTTCGTTTCCACATGACAGCTGAAATTCTTTCAGTGACAATACCGCGGAGTAAGATTACAACCAAACCAATCAACAGATAGCGGATAGCCAGGTCGCCAATATTGTATCCAGCTTCGGTAACGCCATTGGCGATACCAGCCCAAACGAAGTACTCGCCTGGGTTGACATGCGGGAAAATGCCCAGTGGAGGGTGTACATAAGAAACGGCTGAATCATAGAAAGCCGGTTTGTACTTTTCGGGCAGGAAGCGACCCATGGTATATGCCATTGGGTTGGTCAGGAAAAACACAGATAGGAAGGGCAGAACAACATAGCGTACTGGATAGTACAAAAGACCTTCCCTGGCCGCTGCTTTACCAACGCCTTCAATTTTCTCAGCGCCAATCAGGGAGATAAGCGCATTGACGAAGGTCATCAGGACGATGAGCAGCGGGACGATGCCGACAACAAGACCTGAGAAGGTATTACCGCCTTGAATGAAAAGGCCGATAAACCACTCAGCTGCTTTAGCAAGAGCTTGCATATTTAAAACCTCCATTAGAATAAATTAGTGACTTAAAAAACGAATTTAACAACCTGCAAGGACCATTCTTTATCTCGATAAAATCACCTCCTTGGTATAAATTTGAATAACATGATTTCAGTGCAATATTCATTTTATTCGCCCAACACTTCATCCTGTTCATCATGCTTTTCATCAATTTGATCGGTCTTCTTTTCTTTATAATATTGTTCTGCTGCGTTGCGAAAAGCAGCTAACAATTTCTTCTTAATAGGAAAAACACGCGATTCGTCCAAAAGTTCTTGTACGTTTAGACCTACGAAGTCTTCTATAGGTTTAAGCGTGGAGAAGATTGTCATGCCAGACATTTTTTCAGCATGGATAATATTCTTTGATTCATCCACGACTAACACGGCATAAGTTCGTCCTGACCATTTACCGCCAGACATGCCAATCGAAGCTGTTCCATCTTTGCGGAGTGTTTTGAGCTTGCGGAAAAAGCGCTTCGCCTGCCAACCAGTCAAAAATAGTTGCAGGGCATAGGCTGCTGCAAGTACTAAAAAGATATAGCCGTAATTGAAATCTTCTGACAATTTATTATCCTTTTTATGAGTGGAAATACTTATTCTTGTTTATGCTTGATTGAAATCGAATAATAATCTCCACAAATTATATCAACATTATTTAATAATTCTGTTGTTATAGACCTTGTTTAATTAAGAGAACAATAATCAAACAAGGTCTGTCAAATAATTAGTAAAGTGCGAGTTCTGGCGTTTCCAACACGCTAACCAAGTCTTTGAGGAACGAGGCGGCGTTAGCTCCGTCTACGATGCGGTGATCTGCGCTGAGTGTCATGGTCATGATCGGACGTACCGCCAGGGTATCTCTATCATCTATAACGATTGGTTTTCGCACCATCCCACCGACGGCCAGGATGGCAGATTGAGGTGGGTTGATGATAGCGGTAAAGGAGGTAATGCCATACATGCCCAGGTTTGAAATAGTAAATGTACCGCCATCGATCTCTTCGCGGGATAGTGTGCCTTCACGGGCTTTACCAGCCAGGGTACGGACATGGTCGTTAATCTGGCTGAGGGATAGCTTATCTGCACCGTGAATAACAGGCACAATCAAGCCTTCTTCCAGCGCCGTAGCAACCCCGATATTGACGTCTTCCCAAAAATTAATTTCATCACTGATTAAGGAAGCATTCAGATAGGGATGACGTTTGAGCGCCCAAGCTACCATCTTGACTAGCAGGGTGGTGATTGATAGGCTTGGCTGGCCTTGTTTTTCCGCTAGTTTATTGAGACGTTTGCGGCTGGCTTCAGCAGCACTCATATCCACTTCGACGGTCAGGTAAATGTGAGGCGCATTTTGATAGCTCGCTGTTAGGCGCTCTGCAATGCGCTTACGCATGCCTATCATGGGTTTACTGGAACCGGCTAATGGTGATGCAACAGCTGGCTTGGGTTGTTTAGCTGCAGCTAAAACGTCCGCTTGTTGCACGCGCCCACGCGGTCCACTGCCGCTGATGCCTTCAATTGCAAGGCCTTGGGCTTGCGCAGCTGCGCGAGCGGCCGGGGTAGCAGGTACTTTCACGCGCGGTTCGACGCCAAATTGCCCTTTGGCAAAGCTTTCAATGTCAGCTTTGGTGACCTTACGCCCACTGGTTGGCACTTGATCAAGCTTGATATCCATTTGAGCTGCCATACGCTCAGCCACTGGGGTAGCCTTAATAGGTTTTTCCTCTGCTACAGCAGGCTTGGCTGTTTCAGGTTTTTCTGATGTTGGGGTGGCAGCCTTATCCGTTGGAACATCTGCTGGGCTTTCGCCTTCGGCAAGGATATAAGCAACCACCTTGGTGACTGGCGCTTCTTCGTTTTCTTTATAGAGGATACCAGTCAGTGTTCCGCTAGCAGGCGCTTCAATTTCACTGGTTAGTTTATCGGTTTCAACTACAATAACCGCTTCACCTTTTTCGACCTTTTCGCCTTCTTTCTTCAGCCACTCCAGGATGGTGACTACTTCCTGGTCCATGTCCATTTTTGGCATGATAAAGGGTGTTGGCATGTTAACTCCTTTTAGTATTGATTGCTTAGAATGGCACGAACTTCTGCTTCAATATCCGCTTCTTGCGGTACTGCTGCCGCTTCAAGGTTACGGTTGTAGGGAATTGGGACATCTTTGCCAGCTAAACGGCGCATTGGGGTATCAAGGTAATCAAAAGCAGGGCTTTCAGAAACCGACGCAATTACCTCACCAGCCCAACCGCCAGTTTTCACCGCTTCGTGAACCACTAATAAACGCCCAGTTTTCATCACTGATTTAACAATCGTATCTGTATCAAGCGGCCGCAGAGTGCGTGGGTCTACAACCTCCAAACTGATACCTTCAGCTTCAAGCTTTTTTGCTACAGCCAAGGATTTTTGTACCATGATGCCTGAGGCAACGATGGTCAGGTCAGAGCCTTCATGCTTTATTTCTGCAACACCCAAAGGAATGGAGTATTCTTCGGTTGGTACTTCGCCCTTTACTTTATAAAGCAGCTTGTGTTCCACAAAGCAGATAGGGTTTGGATCGCGAATGGCACTAAGTAATAGGCCTTTTGCGTCATAGGGCATGCTTGGGGCGACCACTTTTATACCAGGGATGTGCATCAGGATGCTTTCCAAGGATTGGGAGTGCTGTGCAGCAGCGCCAGTGCCTGAACCACCAGGCAAGCGTACTACCATCGGTACGGTCGCTTTTCCGCCAAACATAAATCTTGCCTTCGCAGCCTGGTTTACCAGGGGCTCAAGCGCGAGTAAGACAAAATCCATAAACATCATTTCCGCAATCGGTTTCATCCCGACCATGGCTGCACCGGCAGCCGCGCCGACAATTGCCAGCTCTGAAATCGGGGTTTCGCGAACCCTTTCCGGGCCAAATTCCGCTAACATCCCTGCGCTGACGCCAAAAGCGCCGCCATAAGTGCCGATATCCTCTCCCATAAGGAAAACAGTATCATCTCGACGCATTTCTTCAACCATCGCGTCGTGGATGGCTTCTCGATAAGTAATCTCAGGCATATACCCACTCCGTTAATTTTGTGACATCCGGTTCTGGTGAATTTTCTGCAAATTCAACAGCTTTATCAATATTTACTTCTTCTTCTTGGCGAATTTCACCAGCTCGTTTTTCATCTAAAATGCCAGCTGTAAAGAGCAAATTTCGAAAACGTGAAATCGGGTCTTCTTCGGTTTTGAAATAATCAATCTCATCTTTGGTTCGGTAAAGATTACGGTCACTCTTGGAGTGTCCAAAATACCTGTAAGTCTGCGCCTCAACAAAAACGGGGCCTTTACCTGCACGAATATGATCTGCTGCATTTTTAATAAATTCATAAACAGCCAGCACATCGTTTCCATCAATATAATAACCAGGAATATCGTGTGCTAAGGCGCGGTCTTTGAATGGCAGCTTAGAGGAGACGCGGGTGATATCTGCTGACATGCCGTACTTGTTGTTCTCACACAGATAGAGCACGGGTAAGTCCCAGATTGAGGCCATATTGAGCGACTCGTGGAAGATACCTTCATTGGTGGCGCCGTCGCCAAACAAAGTTAGAACTAATTGATCAGTCTTTCGCATTTGAATTGCAATGCCAACGCCAACTGCTAACTGGATACCACCGCCAACAATGCCGTTAGCGCCCAGGTTATTGGCTGTCACGTCTGCAATGTGCATCGAGCCACCATGACCGCGGCAATAGCCGGTATCCTTTCCTAGGAATTCAGCCATCATTTTGCCAACATCTGCACCGCTGGCAATAAAATGACCATGACCGCGGTGATGGTTCAACAGGTAATCGCTTCTTTTGATAGCAAAACCTGTACCAACAGCAACAGCTTCCTGACCCGCTGAGAGATGCATGGTGCCGTGCACCTTGCCTAAAGCATAAAGCTTATCGGCCATCTCTTCGAAAAGGCGAATGCGGATCATTGTTTGGTACATCTCCAATAACTTGTCATTGGATAGATCCAGCTCTTTTGCCTTTACCAAGACATCTGTTGTTTCATAATTGTCATACTCTAATTTCTTCCAAGTTGTCATATATATTTCCTCTAATTTCCTAATAAATTCTTAATTACGCCTGGTTTGAAGTCTGGTCTAGTTCAATTACAGCTTGTATTGTGTTCGCATCAGAAACGAGGATAGTGATATAACCTCCTCGTAGAGCTCCTAAAATTGGCCTGACTTTTTCCGGCCCACCCGCGACGCCTACCCGTATTGGGATCTTCATGAGGTCTTGCAGTTTAATGCCGATCAACCTGCTTTGAAATTCCTTTGCCCGGTCTTTTCCTTCAATATCAAAAAAGTGACCGCATACATCCCCAACGGCCTGGTCTTCCTGAATTGCCAGCATTTCATCTCTAGAAATATAGCCTGCTAAGTAATAAGGTGAATTTTCAAGGGCGGTGCTGCCAACGCCTAAGAGGGCAATTTCAGCTTTACGGCCTAGTTCAATGGTCTCCCGAATGCTGTGAACTTCAAGCAGAGATTCGGCTACTTTGTGATTTTCGACTAAGTAGGGTGCATTTAAGTAAATAGCTTCTCCACCTAGTTTCTCTTCTATTTTTCGGATAATGCCATGTCCGTCGTATTCTTGAATGCGGGCGCCAAGTGCGCCTAAAAGCTGAACAACTCTGATGCTGGGAAAAGGTTGTTGCGGTGCCATTGCATCGGTGGTTGCACTGATGGCGGTGCCCCAAGAAGTACCAAGTATTGTGTTGGGTTTTAATAAATCTATAAGTAATTTTGCTGCTGCAGCCCCAAGCGTGTGCAGAAGCTTATTGTTTTCATGGTTAATAACCAAGGCTTGTTGTAAGTTGTACTTTGTGCGTATAAATTCTGAAAGAGAATGATTGATACTAAGGGGACGATTGATGTGAATGGAGACCAATCCAAGTTCTTTTGACTCAGTGAGCATGCGCGATATCATCGAGCGGGTTACCCCTACCTTCTTGGCTATTTGCTCCTGGTTTTGACCATCGATGTAGTACATTTCAGCTACATCTGCCAAGAGATTGATCCTATCTTGTCCTTTCTTTTTGTCGGGCATTCAGGCTCCAAGGTTCACAATTGGTTGATTTACTTCACATAAGTGAAGTATAGCATAATGTTTATTGAGAGTCAAGAAATTTGTGTGAAATTCGATGAAATTGGTTATGTTTCGATAGCTGATTTAATTTGAAGCAAATTTTCTTTGATTGGACTGGTTCTTGGTGGAGAAAAGGAATGCCATTTTGAGGTAGAAATATTGGTGCTAGTGGTAAACTTAACAAAATGCACTTAATCCTTCGTAAAATGGATTTGTCGAATGGCATTATTACTACCTTTGATTAGTTTTTTCTTGCTTATCCTTATCTTCAATCAAATTGGAGAAAAGGATTATCGACTCAGTTTATTAAAAAGCACCGTTATCTTTGCTTTTTTTACTATCCTCACGACCGAGATACTCAGCCTATTCAAAGCTTTGAGTCCGTTTTGGATCATTCTAGTTTGGGGTTCATTTTTCTTTATTCTTTTTGCTTTATTTCGCTACTTGTTTTTTAAGAAACTTATTAGCTTTGAGAGATTAAAGCTTCCGCGCCTAGCTAGTAAGAATTGGTTACTAATCATCCCAATTATTTTGGTGGTTGCTGTAAACAGCTGGGTTGCTTACCAGACTCCCCCTAATAATTGGGATTCAATGGTCTACCACTTAAGCCGCATGCACCACTGGCTGGCTAACCAATCGGTAGATTTCTACGCAACCCACATTCAAAGGCAGCTATTCTTAAGCCCTTGGATGGAATACGGACTGACACATGTATTTGTGCTCAGTGGCAGTGATCGCTTTCTAAATTTGTTTGGTGTATTTTTCTGGATTGGCACTGCGCTCTTGACTTCTTACCTGGCTTCTTTGATCGGTGCGGATAAACGGGCGCAATACTATGCTGGTATCACTTGCCTTTTGATCCCTACGGCTATCCTGCAGGCCACCACGACCAAAAATGACCTAGCTTTATGTTTCTGGGTGCTCTCTGCGGCTATTTTCTTACTAAAATTTTTCGATGTGCCTTCATTTACACATGCAATTTTCCTGGGTTTAAGTATGGGGCTGGCAATCCTGACCAAGAATACGGCTTATGTCTTGTTAACACCGATTGTAATCTGGTTTATAGCTTGGCTTATAAAACTGCGAAAACTGGCCGCTTGGAAGTATGGGGTTTTAATCGCGGTAATTGTAATATTAATAAATGGCAGCCATATCCTTCGCAATATACAACTCTTCGGCCATCCCATGGGGCCGACTGAAGAAACAATCCTCTACAGCAATGCCATTATAGGACTGCGGCCTTTGGCGTCTAATGTAACCAGAAATCTCGCTATTCACCTACAAAGCATCCCAGCAATAAATGCTATTGTTATGCATGCCATTGATGTTTTTCACCGACTGCTTGGCTTAGGCGTTTCAGATCAACGCACTACTTGGCCAGGCTACGAGTTTTCGTTGGTACCCTTCAAAATCAATGAAGATTTGACAGGCGCTCCCCTTCACCTATTCCTGACCATGGTTTGCTTGGTCATTCTGGCGGTTAAGAAACCAAAGCTTTCTGGGAAAAGGATGAAATTATTATTGTGGTCAGTTTTGATCAGTTTCATCCTTTTCAGCGGATTCCTACGTTGGCAAGTATGGCAAGCCCGCTTGATGCTGTCCTTTTTCATGATTCTCTCGGTCTTGTTAGGCTTTGTTATCAGCAACTATTTCAAGCGCTGGTTAAGAACCCTGGTAATGAGTCTAATGGTTCTTATTGCAGCGCTTTGTTTGTGGAAAAACCCCACTAAGCCCCTGCCTTTACTATATGACTATAACATCACAAACATGTATCGTATTCTGGTCATGATTTACGACAATAAACTAAATGCCATTTACATCCCGGCACTAGAAACCTTAGACCAAGACTTGGGTTGTCGTGAGATTGGGCTGGTTGTGGGGAATGAATTTTGGGAATACCCCTTTTGGGAAGACCTGCAAGATAATATAGGTGCTGATTTGCGCATTGAACATGTCAATGTGGTCAATGCATCTGCGGTTTTAGAAGATGTGGCGTTTGAGCCTTGCGCCGTGATTGTGACCCTGCCAGGTTTTGAAGACCAGTTGACCTTAAAAAATGGCAAGAAATACGAGCCCACCCTGGAATTGGACGGGTTAACATTGTTCGTACCTGTTGAATAATCCGGCCATTCCCCCTGGTTTTGTTGGAAAAGCCCCAATAATTGAACCTTTCACGCAAAAGGTGCTCATCCTGCATGAAGCAGGATATAATGCTTCCTTGTAACAACTTCGAACAACTTGGAGACAGAACTTATTAAATTAAGGAGTTAATCTAAATGCAACAAGAATTTCTCAATCAAATTGAAAAACTGAAAGCCAAAGGTGCCACCTACGTTGACACACGCTGGTATCCCTTTGAAGAAACTAATATGTTGACCATGATCAATGGCAACCTAAAAAACATGAGCTCAGCCCGTGAAAGCGGGGCAGGAATTCGGGTCTTGTACAAAGGTGCCTGGGGTTTCTCAGCCTCGTCAGACCTGGGGGATCTGGGTACGCTCTTTGACAAAGCCTTTGACTATGCCCGCGTTGCGGCAGAGAGGGTGACTTTTCCTGTACGGCTTTCTGAAAAGGATGCCATCTGCGATACCTTCAGCAGCCCCAACCGCATTGATCCTTTTGAAGTGCCCTTGCAAGACAAAGTAGCGTTTCTGCGCAAGATGGACGAAGCACTCAACCAAGCAGGTGTTATGCAACGTATGGCAGATTTGACCTTTGTGCGCAAGCAGATTATCTACCTTGACTCAGAAGGTAGCCAGATTGAAAAGAACATCATCGAGGTTTTCCCCAGCATCGAAGTGATGGGCGTGGATGACAAAGGCGTTGCGCAAATGCGCAAGTTTTTGCCTGGCCGCACTGGCGATACCCGCGGATGGGAATCGATCGACGAAAAATTATTCTTAGAAAATGCACAGCGCATTGTCAGTGAATTGAACCAGGTCTTGAAGGCTGATGAGTGTCCAATAGAGGATCGCTCTGTGATCTTGCTGCCAGGGATTATGTTCCTGCAGACCCATGAAACAATTGGGCATGCCCTGGAACTAGATCGCATTTTAGGCTATGAGTTGGCCTTTGCAGGTGGTTCATTTGTTCGCCTGGAAGATTTCGGCACACTTCGCTATGGTTCACCCAAGCTGACTGCTAGGGCAAATGCCACGGTGCCAAACTCCCCCGGCAGCTTTGGCTTTGATGATGATGGCATTCCAGCTCAAGATAACTTGCTGATTGACAAAGGCATTTTGGTCGGTGCGATTACTGGCCGGCAAATGGTAGAAGAAGCCAACGCCCGGGCGCGCAAACAAATCTTCAACGGCAGCTCTGGCGCAAACCGTGCCACCACCTTTTACCGCGTGCCGATTGAACGCATGACGAATATCAACATCGACCCCGGCACCGACGGTAGCCTTGAAGATATCATTGCCAACACTGAAAAGGGCATCGTCTTGGACGGCGATAAGAGCTGGTCCATTGGGTCAAACCGGGAGCAATTCCATTTCAGCAACCATATTGGCTGGCTGGTGGATGACGGCAAGGTTACCAAGGTCGTTAAGAATGCTACTTATAAGGGTGACACCTTGAAGTTCTATAACTCACTTTCTGCAGTTGGGGATGAGCGAACCTGGGAGTTGCGCTATGTGGATAACTGCGGTAAGGGGCAGCCAAACCAAATCATGCAATTGGGGCATGGGGTGCCGGTCTGCCGCTTTGACAATGTAAGAATTGGAGAGTAATCATGGAAGAGAAAATCATTTACACACTAAACGAATTACGTACTTACGCGCTTTCAAAAAAAGTTGAAGCTGCTTTCTTTTATCATGAAGAAGACAGCTACCTAATGCGTTTTGCAAATTCTGCTATTTCATTAAACACGAACGAGCACCTGGTGCGACTTGAAATTACCGTGCATGACGGCAGGAAGCGCGCCAGCTATGAAATGATAACGGACCTGAACCAGCTTGAGGAAATGAAAAAAGGGCTTGATATCGCCGCGGAAATGGTTAAACATGCCCAGCCGCTCAATTATCAACCGTCAATGGCCCAGTTATCTGAAACCTTCGAGGATACTTGTTCATTCGATGAGGGCTTAGCTAAAATCAGCAATGAAGAGCGTTTAGCTTATTTTAACCAGGCGGTCGAAGGGCTTGAATCGGAAGATATCAAACTTTCTGGTGTTTTCTCAAGCGGGACGAATATTACGGCCCAAATGAACACCCGGACGGAGCATTATCAATACTTCAAAACCTCAGATGCGCAAATTACAATTGTCCTTTCGCATTTGCAGCTCAAGTGGGAAGTCATTGCCGAACAATCTGCACACCAAAAGAGCGATTTGAAACCCGCCAAATTACATCAAGAGTTAAGCTACTTGTTAGAGAGATACAAGGCCGATGAAGCACAACAATTACCCTTGGGTAAGTACAATGTTGTTTTCGGTCCAGCCGCAACGGCGGAGATGCTTTCCTTCATGAATTGGATTGTTTTTAGCGGCGGGTCCATGAAACGCGGTTATTCCTATCTCTCCGAAAACCAGCTGGGGAAAAAGGTCTTCAATGAGCAATTTACCCTGGTGGATGACCCTAACTGCCTGGATACTTTTCCTTTTAAACAAGATTTCATGGGTATCAAACGCGAACCTTTTGTGATTTTCGATAAAGGTGTATTTAAATCATTTACCTGGTACCAAGATGACGCTGACGAATTTGGCGCAAAGCCAACAGGTCATCACGTTATGCATAAAAGCCTGGTTCTTCAGGCAGGCGATAAACAGGTTAGCACCCTCGAAGAATTGGTCAAGATGCCGCACGATACGGATATTCTTTACATACCCTACATCCACTACATGAATATCGTCAATCCTTCCAAAGCCCTCGTAACAGGCAGTTCGCGTTTCGGTGCTTTGTTGATCAAGAAAGATGGCTCAACCATGGTCCCATATAACGTCAGGCTGACCCAGAGCTTGCAGGATGTTTTTGGAGAAAACCTGGTATGGATGTCTGCTGAGCAGACTGCTTACAACACATCAAGCAGCTATGGTGCGCGCAACCCGGTGGCAATCGTCGTGCCTACTTTTGTGCGTGTCAATAACCTTGAAATTTCGCACTCCAATAGTTCATACTAAAGTCTACATATATATCAAATTACAGAAGAGAGAGGCTCATGCCTCTCTCTTTTTTAAAGGTTTTGAGGTTCGAATGCCAATTTTTCTCAGCGTGAAATTCCTTGTATAATATTAATTTGATATTAAATAATAAGAGAGAGTGTGCCATGATTTTTGTTGACAATGAAAATATTTATGACGCCCGTTTTAACCTGGCAATTGAAGAGTACTTATTAAGAAACATTGCCCCAGAAGAAAACATCTTACTGTTTTACATAAATAGCCCTTCAATTATTATTGGCCGGAATCAAAATACTTTTGAAGAAATAAATGTGGACTATGTTCAGGAACATAATATCCAGGTTGTGCGGCGTCTATCTGGGGGAGGGGCGGTTTACCATGACCACGGCAATCTCAATTTTAGTTTTATTGCCCCGAATACCAAGGAAAATTTTCATAATTTTCAAAAATTCACCATGCCTGTCATTGAGGTTTTAAAGGAGATGGGGGTACCTGCCGAGTTGGGTGGACGAAATGACATCCTGGTGGAAGGGCGGAAAATCTCTGGAAATGCGCAATATGTTTCTGGCTTGCGCATGGTCAGCCATGGAACATTACTTTACAACACGGATCTTTCGGCCGTGACCAATGCGCTGAAGGTTAAGCCCTCCAAAATTGAATCAAAGGGCATAAAATCCATCCGCAGCCGCGTGGCGAACATCAGCGAGTACCTGGAAGAGATCCCGGAAATTGAAACCTTCCGTCAAAATATCTTACGCGGCATTTTTAAGGATGCCCACCACATTCCCCAGTACCACCTAAACGATGCAGATTGGGAAGCAATTAACGAACTATCAGCGAGTCGCTATCAAACCTGGGAGTGGAACTTTGGTCATTCGCCAGAGTTTAATATCCATAAGACCCATCGCTTCCCCAGCGGTGAAATTGATGCCCGCATGAATGTGATCAAGGGCAAGATTGACTGCATAAAGTTTTACGGTGATTTCTTTGGCCAGTACGAGGTCTCTGAGTTGGAGTCTTTATTACTCGGCACGCCATATCACCCCGAAGAATTGCTGGATGTTTTGGAGTCCGTAGACATCAGCAAGTATTTTGCGAATATATCAGCTCAAGAATTGGTCTGGCTGCTTTATTAATTTTCAGCTTTGAATTCTGGTGCGGCTTAATAAGCTAGACATCTTAAAATTTAACCAAGATTGCTAATTCTTTATCAAATTGCATTATCATTAAATCAATTTAGGTAAATTAAAAGCATGTCATTTGGGCATCTTCAAGGAGCATTTTAATGAACAGCATAGATCAAATAAACACCTGGAAAGCTTTGAAAAAACATCATCAGGAAATAGCGGACCTGCATATGCGTCAACTGTTCGATGAAGATCCACAGCGATTTGAGCGTTTCTCCCTTCGCTTGGGTGAGATCCTGTTTGACTTCTCAAAAAATCGCGTTATTAAAGAAACAATAACCCTGTTATGTGACCTTGCCCGCCAGGCCGAGCTGGCTGGTTGGATTGAAGCGATGTTCGCCGGTGAAAAAATCAACCTCACTGAAGACAGGGCGGTCTTGCATATTGCCCTGCGCAATCGGTCGAGCAGGTCTATCAATGTCGATGGCCAAGATGTGATGCCGAAGGTCAACCGGGTTTTGGAGAAAATGCGAGCCTTTAGTGAATTGGTCAGAGGCGGAGAGTGGCGTGGCTATACAGGCAAGCCAATTACAGATATCGTCAATATCGGCATCGGCGGCTCAGATTTGGGGCCAAAAATGGTCTGTGAAGCCCTGAAGCCCTATGCCCAACCTGGTTTGAATGTTCATTTTGTTTCCAATGTGGACAGCACAGACCTGGTGGAAACTCTTAAAAATCTCAACCCTGAAAAAGTCTTATTCCTGGTTGCTTCAAAAACCTTTACCACGCAAGAAACCATGACCAATGCCCACTCTGCGCGGGCTTGGTTCCTGAAAACAGCCCAAGATGAGTCAGCAATTGCCAAGCATTTTGTGGCTATTTCAACGAATAAAGAAGCGGTTAAAAAGTTTGGTATTGATCCCAAAAATATGTTTGAGTTTTGGGATTGGGTAGGCGGGCGGTACTCGCTTTGGTCGGCAATCGGCTTATCCATCGCACTTTACCTGGGTATGGACCACTTTGAAGAGTTGCTTGAAGGGGCACACCAGGTCGATCAACATTTCTACACTGCACCATTTGAAAAGAATATCCCGGTGATTATGGCACTGTTGGGGATCTGGTACAACAATTTCTTTGACGCAGATAGCTATGCCATCCTGCCTTATGATCAATACCTAGCGCATTTTCCGGCCTATTTCCAGCAGGGTGATATGGAAAGCAATGGTAAAAGAGTAGACAAAGATGGGCATGAAGTCACATATTCAACAGGGCCAATCATTTGGGGACAGCCCGGCACGAATGGGCAGCATGCATTTTACCAGTTAATCCACCAGGGCACCAAATTGATTCCTTGCGATTTCCTGGCAGCGGTGAACAGTCACAATCCTTTGGGAGAACACCATGATATCTTGCTGTCAAACTTCCTGGCGCAAACAGAAGCCTTAATGAAAGGCAAAACAGCTGATGAGGTACGTTCCGAATTAGCTGAAGAAGGCTATTCAGGCGAACGCTTGGAAAGGCTCGTGCCTGCCAAAACCTTCCCCGGCAATCGGCCTACCAACTCCTTCCTTTACCCCAAGCTGACCCCGCAGGTCTTGGGTTCGTTGATTGCGCTTTATGAACACAAGATCTTTGCCCAGGGTGTTATCTGGCATGTAAACTCGTT
Source organism: Anaerolineaceae bacterium (assembly GCA_040768105.1). Taxonomy (GTDB): domain Bacteria; phylum Chloroflexota; class Anaerolineae; order Anaerolineales; family Anaerolineaceae; genus JAXGNE01. The sequence continues at coordinate 111,428 of JAXGNE010000012.1, read as the reverse complement.
TGACCAGATGGGCGTGGAGTTGGGCAAACAACTGGCAAAAAAAATCCTGCCTGAATTGCCCGGTGAGGCAAAGATCCAAAGCCACGATTCCTCTACCAATGGCTTGATCAACATCATTAAAGCCCTCAGAGAGAGGTAAACAAGTAAGGCTCCTAAAAAGGGAGCCTTTTATTGTAAGTTTTATATATGGGATTAGGTTTGACAGCCTTATTGACTAATCCCTAATGTTAAACGCCTTCTACCAGGCGAGTCTCGATGGCTTGCAGTAAAACTTTAAAGGCATCTGCAAAGGCTGCCACACCTTCAACCTCCAATTGGTAGGTAACGTCCTTCATGGATATGCCCAGTTCCTGTAAGGCATCCAAGGTTTTTTGTGCACCTTCCAAGTCTTCTTCAAGACTAGGGCGGATCTGGCCGTGATCCAAGAAGGCTAGCAGGGTGTTGGGCGGTACGGTATTGACCGTGTCTGGGCCAATCAGCTCTTCAACGTAAATTACATCCCGGTATTTGGGATTCTTGGTGCTGGTGGAAGCCCAAAGTGGACGCTGCACACGTGCCCCTTGCGCCTTAAGTTTCAGAAATCTTTCAGAGGTGAAGATTTCTTGATAGGCTTTGTAAGCCAGGCGCGCATTCGCAATAGCTGCTTTTCCAAATAAGCCTTCTATGCTTTCGGCTTGCACAGAGCCTGCTTCTACCAGTTTCTGTAATTTGGTATCGACGTTTGTATCTACACGCGAGACAAAAAACGAAGCAACTGAAGCGATGTGATTCAACGGCTGTCCTGCATCTGCTCGATTCTCCAAGCCTTTTAGATATGCATCCATCACTTCGGCATATCGTTCAAGTGAGAAAATTAAGGTAACATTGACATTAATACCGGCTGCAATAGCCTCTGTAATGGCTGGTAAGCCTGCTTTTGTGGCTGGGATCTTGATCATCAGGTTGGGTCGGTTGACGCGTCGCCATAATTCTTTGGCTTGAATAAGGGTCGCTTCCGCATCGTCTGCTAAAAAGGGGCTGACCTCAAGGCTAACATACCCATCTCCAGCTTGGCTTTGTTCGTAAAGCGGTAGGAAGAGATCTGCTGCTTCCTGGATATCCTCAATGGCTAAGTCAAAGAACACCGCTTCGGGGTTCAGTCCAGGCTGGTTTATTTTCTGCAAACTACCATCATAATCTTGAGATTTTGTTATGGCATTCATGAAAATGGACGGATTCGAGGTGACCCCGCGGATTTCTCCCCGTGTGATCATTTCTGCAAATTGGCCATTTTTTAGCAAACTGCGCTGAATATTGTCATACCAGATTGATTGACCCAACTCTAAAAGTTTGATTGTATTATTCATTTTTCCTCCAAAAACAGTCGTTATTAATAAGCGTAAACCAATAAAACTGGCTCAATTATAAGCAGTAAGTAAGTACGATGCGTGCCTAGTTTGTCGACCTTACCCGGTAAAGCGTTTCACCGGCACGCGGAACAAAGAGAACGCCTTCATCTTCTCTACCTTTAAATGAATCCAGGTCAATTTTTGCAGGGTCCATGTAGCCTAAATTAAGCCGTTCACAGTCCTCTTTACTGATCTTGCTGGCAAGTGTCACCCTGACGTTGGGCTTCTCCACACCGTTTTCAAATTCCCCGCTGCCGCGCATGTGGGTGCTGTGTGCGAGCACACCAAGAGGAATGTGCTTAAACTTATCCCAATCATTCAAGAAATACGGCAGGGTATGATAGCCAATTTCGTAAATATACTTCCCGTGCACATGGCTGACCACCTCCAGGTGGGGGGCATAAATGATTACCTCCCCGCCAACGGCCACTGCTGGTTCCAGTTTATACATTGCTTTTGCGCCAGTCCAAAGCTCATCATACATGGCAGGCGCCCAAGAGAGCACTTTTTTATAGGGTTTATCAGACCAATAAATATTTTTAATTGCAGATAAATCTGCAGCATGGCTCCAAGCGTCTAACAAATCACCAACATACATGCCTACTAAGTCATGTCCTTCCAACACCATGGAAACCAGGGTGACTGGCGTCTGCAGACGCCTGGCAGCAGCGTGGATCATGCTGCGCACAGGGGTGTTTTTGACCCCGATAGTGTTGACGACGCCTGCTAATGCACCCAGCCAGTGGGTAGCATTGATCATATCTGGACCCGAAATACCTGGGAATAAGTACTTGGCACCACCTGAGAATCCAACCACCTCGTGCGGAAAGGTCGGGCCAATGATCAAAACTTGGTCATATTCAAGTACGGCTTTATTGATACGGATATCCACCTGCCCTGGTAGAGAGGGGTGCCAGTCTTTGCCAGCTAAAGTGCGGATCTCGTCATGATCCATAAGACCAAGTGAAATTAACGTGTCAGGGTCATCCCAAGCATGGTTAAGTAATCCGATGTGGGCAAATTCACTTTGGCGTTCTTCCTGGGAAATGCCTACCAATTGCTGCAGGTGTGTTTCGGAGAGGGGTGGATGGGTGCCCAAAGCGACCATGAAGCTAACTTTCTTTGCGTCTGCAAGTAGGTCTACCAGAAGTCGAAACAACATGGGCAGGGGTAGGGTGCGGGTGTGATCGGGAATTAGCACCAGCACTTTTTGGCCAGAGAACCTGCCAGCCAACCCCAGCGATAATGTCTTTTTGACTTCTTCTTGTGACAGGAAGCCTGTTTGTGCTTCAATTTGTGAATAGAGCATATAAAAAATCCTTTACTTGTTTAATATTTTTCGCCCTGATGATAGGTTTCATAGTTTGTAAACCTGTTTTGCCAAGTTATAGGCAAGCGCGGTGGCTATTTCTATGGCTTCGACCTGGCTGATCATGCCGCGTACTTTTAGGCCAGCTAACCAGTTTGTTGCGGCACGGCGCCAGAGGTCGTGCCTGGCAGGGATGGAGACCAGGTTGCGGGTGTCATCGACAAAGCCAGAAGTATTGTACACACCGGCTATCTCGATCACCGCGTTGAGGTAACGCTGCATCCCTTGCCATGAATCCTGGTACCACCAAGGGGCGCCTAACTTTACTGCGGGGTAGGCGCCTGCCAATGGGGCTAGTTCGCGGGTGTAAGCAGACTCGTCCAGGCAAAATAATACCAGGTTAAATTTCGGATGCTTACCGAATGCATTGAGCAGTGGCAGCAGGTTGCGCGTGTATTCAACTTGCCTTGGGATATCAAAGCCCAAGTCTGGGCCAAACCTGGTAAATAAGGCTGAGTCATAATTGCGGTAGACGTCATTATGCATCATCATAACCAGCCCATCCTCACTGCTCATGCGGGCAAAGGTCATCATCATGTGGGCAGCGAATTGTTCTTGATTGGCCGTGTTGGCTGAAGATGCCAGTGCTTTTTGGAAGATAGCTTCCACCGTGCTATCAGGGAGAGTAAATGCGCTTGTTTTAGGGAAGCTCAGGTCACAAGCTACAGCGCCTAAAGACTTAAAAAATTCGCGCTGCTTTTCCAATGCGCGGATAAATGAGTTGTAATCGATTATGTCCACCTTGCTGGCAGCACTCAAGGCTGACAGCTGCCCAAGCCAGTGGGGGTCTGTGATTTTCACCAGCGAATCAGCACGGAAGGTAGGGATGATCCGACCTTGCCAACCTGATTCTATTATCGCTTGGTGGTGTGACAACTTGTCGTAGGCTGGGTCAGTGGTTGCCAGCACTTCGATATTAAATTGCTTAAACAAAGACCTTGCACTAAATGCAGGCTGAGCTAACTTATCCGTAATAAACGCATAAGCTTGGGCTGCGGTGTGGCTGTTTAATGGCGGCTCAAAGCCAAAAACCTCCTGCAAGGTGTAATCTAGCCAAAGGCCGCTGGGCGTTGCCCTAAACAAATAAAAGTGCTCACAGAAAGTCTGCCAGTTTCCCTCTGGATCAGTATCTGAAAGCAGTTGTTCGTAAGGCACTCCATGAGAGAATAACATCCGCAATATATAATGATCCGACTGCACCAGCAGCTGGTAAGGGTTACTAAAGTGGTAATTTGGGTTGGAAAATATGGCTGGGTCAACGTGTCCATGCGGGGATAAGATGGGCAAAGCTTTAATGGCCTCGTAAATTTCGAGCGCAGCTGTTTTATGGGTGGGCTCAGGGTCAAAGAAGCGGTCAGGCGAAAGCATTTTGGTGATTGACACTCCAAAGGTTATTGCTGTAATTGTAGCTTAATCTACACGCGATGAACGCATTTGTCATCCTTCAGACATTAAACTAAAGAACCCATCAAAATAAGGAATAGGTGTCTTTAACCGCGCTTGTCCTTTATAATGCAGGGAAGCGTTTTTTTAATAGAAGACTTATACCTATTTTGTTGGAGTAAAAATCATGTCGGACCCTTTGATTTACCTCTCCTTCCGCTTTCACGGAAATTTCTACCATTCTTATCGCGGTGACACGCCCGATGAGCTTGGTTTTGGTAAAGACATGCGTATCATCCGCCACATCATCCAAAGCCTGGATGACCTAAACCAAAGGGGTGTTCCGATCAAAGGCACCTGGGATTTTGAGAACTATTTTTCACTGGAAACCATCATGCCTGAACACTGCCCGGATATCATCGAAGGGTTAAAGCGCCGCGTGCAGGAACATGACGATGAGATGCACTTAATGTCCTACAACAACGGCCTGGTCAGCGCCCACACGGCCGAGGAATTCAGGGAAGCCATTGTGCGCGGCATCAGCAATCCGCAGGGCTCAGGCTTGCGGGACCTATTTGGAGAGGGTTTCTTTCCCATGGTGCGGCCGCAGGAAATGCTATTTACGCCAATTCACCTCAAATTGTATAAAGCGCTCGGCATCGAGGCCATCAGCTTGTACTACTCTGCCATCCCCTTCAACGGTTTCAGCAATTTTGTGCCCTTACTATCCCCGGCCAAGCGTTACAACCCGCTCACCTTGACTTATCCAGGCATAGATGAGTCGATGACTCTCTTGCCGTGTTATAACCACGGCGACCTGATTGACCACCTAACGCTGCGGCGTTGGGTGAAGCAGATGCGCCGCCAGCAAATTTCAATGAAAGACCCACTCGACTTTATTCTCCTGATTGATTTAGATGCAGATGATGAACTTTGGGTAGGCTTTGACGTCCCGTTTATAAAAAAAGTCCTCTCAACAGCCCAGGGATTGACGGGTATTGTTCAGTCAGTGTTAGATTTGGAATACCTGCGCTTTACCACGCCTGGACGCTACCTGCAGGATCATGCCTCTGTAGGAGAGATTAGCTTTGGTCAGGATACTGGCGATGGTTCTTTTGATGGGCTCTCCAGCTGGGCAGAGAAATTTTCAAATCAGCGCATCTGGACTGGCTTAGAGCGGGGACGCATCTTGGGACTGCAGACGCAGCGCTTGTTACAAGGTGAGATGCAAGCACCCATCCAGGAAATATTGAAGGATGGATTGGACACGCGCTTAAAAATCTTATCTACCACGCATTTTGGAATGTCCGCGCCAGTTATGAATGCTACCCGGGAGAAAATTGCGCATAGCCATGTATGCACACTGGTTTCTTCACAAAAAAGCGCCTTTGAAATGGCCAAACCCGATCCAACTCCAGGTCGCTTCAGCTTGTTGGATTACACCAGGGGTGTATCAACGGACGAATTAGCCTACCAAGCAAAACCATCGAAAAGTCTAATCAGGCTGAAGCTGAAGCCAGATTCCCCGTCACAGTTTCTACTCAAAAACGCAGTGGGGGAGGAAGTGCCGCATGCTGTAATTGAAAATAATGGTCTACGTGAACTTGTGTTTACTCGAGCATTTGACCCTGCAGGCAGGTGTGATTTCATTATTGAAGAAGGACATCCCCAACATTCAAACCAAAGCCCCGTAGAGGTTGACGCAGTTAGCCTTGAGAATGACACGCTGCAAGTGCAATTTAATGATCATGGGCAGGTAACTGCCATGAAGTATAAAGGAAAAGAAGTAGGCAACCAGGGCTACCTGACCAGCTCTGTCCGCTACGCAGGGTCGCTTTATAGAATTGAACAATGGACCCAAACCGAGTCTAAAAGCTCTGGTGTAGTTGGCTACAAGCGTCTGGTAGGCAGGGTAAAGCTCAATAATCGGCATGAATTGACTGTTGAAAGAGAGTTTTTGCTTGCCGCAGGTTTGCCTTACCTTTACCTCTCAACCACAATCAATTATCCTAAAACGCCACACCGGGGTTATAACAGGCAAAAAGCGCTGCGTCTGCAGCGAACTTGGGATAATGCCTGGCAGGAAGTCATGCCTTGCGAAATCTACCCTAGTATTTTGGGGAGTTCTGTTGAGCCGCTGCGAGTCTGGAAACATAATTATTTTGACCATATTTCAAAATATGACTTGGATTATGAGCGCTTTTCTAACAATAACGAATGTGACAGCATTAATAACCAGGTCACACATGCCTGGGTGGCGGTTTCAGATGGTGAGAACGGCTTGCTTCTGGCTCAAAATGCGGATGTCAATTGCGGGATGGCTTTTTGCCCCATGCGCACCAGGCTGAAGGGAGGCAAGAAAACCATCCGCTTGAATCCATTTGGCACTTACACTGGCAGGCAGTACCAATATGCCACCCAGGATACAGGCATTGGAAAAGCGCTGGCAGTAGGGATGTCTGCCTCTGATCACATCCAACCTTATGCGCCATCTTATAATGGGCGAAGGCAGGTCCTTTCCTTGTTAATAGCACCGTATGAAGGCGACTGCCCTCCAAGCGAGATCCAGCAGGATGCTGAGGCTTTTGCCTATCCTTACCTGGTGCTCAACGATTTAGAATTCCTTGCAGACCCGCCGCATTGCAGCTGGGAGGGTTAGGGCTTTTCTTCGTAAACTTGCGGGTTCACAGAATGTAATAGCGGTTTGCCCTGCAGCCCCAGCAGTAAGTTTTGGGCAGCCACTTCTGCCATTTGGGTGCGTGTGTGATGGCTGGCACTTGCAATATGGGGTGTAATCAGGCAGTTATCAAGGCTCAGTAGGGGGTCATCCAGCGGTAAAGGCTCCGGGTCAGTGACGTCCAACGCAGCCGCCCTGATTTGTTCCTTGCTCAGTGCCTCATAAAGTGCCGTTTGATCCACAACAGCGCCGCGCGAGGTGTTGATTAGGATGGCATTTGGCTTCATCTTAGAAAGGAAAGCTGCATCAACCATGTGCCTGGTTTTTTCCGTCAAGGGCACGTGCAGCGAAACAAAATCCGATTGAGCTAATAGTTCGTCAAGGTCTTGTACGGGCTGGGCGTTCAAGCCGGGCACTGGCTGGGTACTGGGGTCGTAGTATAGCACGCGCATCTCGAAACCAGTAGCCCTTTTCGCCATAGCCTGGCCAATCCGCCCAAAGCCTACCAAACCCAATGTTGCGCCTCTAAAATCAGCACCCAGTAAAATGGATGGTCCCCAGGTTTGCCATTTACCATCAAGCAGGTATTGCGCTGCCTCGCATACCCTTCGGCCAGCCGCCATCAGCAGCGCAAAGGCAAAGTCAGCGGTGGCGTCGGTGAGGATGCCTGGGGTGTTGCCAACCGGGATTCGATACCTCGTGGCAGCCGTTACATCGACATTATCAAAGCCAACGGCCATGTTACTGATCACCTTAAGCTGCGGACCGGTAGCCTCGAGCAGCTGCGCATCGATTTTATCTGTAAGCAGGCATAAAATACCGTCGATACCTGCGGCATGATTGAGCATTTCCTCTCTGCTTGGTGGCAGATCTCCCGGCCACAGATCCACCTCACAAAGCTCACTGATTTGATCTATCGCCATTTGGTCAATTTTCCGTGTGATAAAGACTTTGAATTTTTCCATAGACTAGCCTTGGGTCAAACCTATTTTTGACAATTAAGTAAACTTTGTACCTGCAGCAGCGTGGCATCTTTTTCAGTTGAGTAAGCGGTTTCAGTATCAATACGTTCCCAAAGCGCACATAGTACAGGTTGCATGGCATTTGTTACGTTCAAGCTGTCTTGTATTAAGGTTATTGCTTGCTGCCAATCCCCGGTATGGGCATACCCTTCAATAAATGGCAGCCTTTCCGCAGGGTCATTGGCGTTGTCTTCTAATGAAAGCGCAGTATTTCCAATCTCAACCACGGTTTCCCAATCACCATATTGGCGCGCCAGGTCTGCTTTTTCGAAGTAGTAGCACCAGTTCGGGCTTGGTTCTGGCTGGTAGAGGAAAGTGGGTGGTTGGGTTTGTGGTTCGCTTAAAATCCAAACGGTAGAAGACACCTTGCTAGCTTCGCGAATGTATAGGGGCAGCATCGTGTTTTCTGCTTCAATTTCATAATCGATGATGCGCAGGCAGGCAGGTGGGTTATAGTACAAAGTTATGGATTGACTGGTGTTGCCCCTGAAGTAACCCATACCCAGGTTGTGGTTGATAGGTTGGTTGGGACCTATCTGCTCCGATAGGGTGCCGCCAGAACGTACAGTAGGATAGTAAAGGGCATACTTAATGTCGAATGAGTTTGGATTTGGGTCATAAGTCCAGTTCAAAGCACCAGTTAATGAATGGTCACTGTAATACTTCAAAGGCAACTCCTGGGTGAAAATGGCTGTTTGTGCCTCTAAAGATGGCATGCGCCAGACCATTTGCCACATAAAGCGCTGATGCATTTCCCAATCGCGTTGGAAGTTCACGCCGTGCCGGGAATGCAGCCCACCGGCTAGCGCAATCAAGATTATAAAAAGCAGGCGCCGTAAATAAGGTTTTTTGGGGAGCAGGAATAGTACCCCAGTGAAGATCAAGCTGCTGCCTAATATGAAAGGGATAGAATAACGGTCACCGGAAAAGCTAGGTGTAAGGGTGAGACCAGTGACCCAAAAAGGGACACCTGCAGGGAATAATGCAATAAACCCAAGCAGCAGGAAAAGGAGCGATTGTTTATGTTGCTGTGAGTCGGCTCTTTCCTGAAAGTGTTTAGAAACAATAAAAACAAGTATGAAAAGGACAACGATCCCAGCCATTACCCCAAGATACAGCAGGGTGGCGCGTTCTCCAAATACGGTCTTACTGGGTATTTGAAAGGCAAGCTGCCACATGCCTAAAGCTGTCCACCAAACATCATGCACCACTGTCTTTGCAATGAATAAAATACCTTGCCATGGATTGGTCTTCAATAAATCAAGGTTATTGAGATGATATTCCACCGTTTGGTATTCAAAGATGAAGGTGCGCCAAAAAGCCGATGCTAGAAGCGTTGACAAGTATGGTAGCCATAAAAGAAAAACCCTTTTTAGTTTATATATTAAACGCTCGAATTTCTCAGGCAGCAATACCCAGAAAAAGACTGGGCGCAGCAATTCCAGCATGAAGTAATATTCCATACTGAACACATTAATGGCCGACAAGACTACTGCCACAATGACAGCCAACTTGCGGTTTATTTTATGGGTCAGGGCGTAGATACTGAGAATTACCGAGAACAAGTAAGAGCTGAATATCAAGAAAAAGTGACCGTATATCAAGCCTATGTACTGCTGTTCGAAGCCTGGGTAGAGCAGGAAAAAGAAAGACGCAAACAGGGCTGGTTCTTTGCTGCTCGGCCATAATTGCCGCACCAAAAGGTAGAATCCGCTTGCACAGATCCAACGCCAAAATATGCCAAAAACCTGCCACTGCCACGGTTCTTTTCCAAGTAATAAATTACTTAATTGATAAAACCAAGCCCACACTGGCCGTTTGGTCGTGAAGTAACGGGCAATGCCTTCATTGCCGAACACATCCGAATTCCAAGCCATCCCCATATCGTCCCAAAAGTACCCTAATAAGGGTACAAATACGCCATAAACCATGATGCTTACCAGTAAAAGTAGCATGATTGGATGGGTTATGAAAGAGACAATCTTATTCTTTATGGTGTTTGTTTTTTTATTTTGTTGGTTCATAACGATATTACACTTTCTTTTCTGGCACATTAGTCACGGTTTATTCTATCAAAGAATGAAAACCAGGTCGGTTTGATAAGAAACTGCTCTTATTGTCTTCATCGGAATCACAGAGAAACTTTCTTTATTCTTCCAAAGGATAAAGGGACTTGAGCTTCTGGGCAGCCTGTTTCTTTACCTCATCCGGGCGGCGGTCATAACGGCGGGTCGTATCCGCACTGGCATGCCCGGCAATGTTTGACACTGTCAACACATCCACCTGGGCTGCCAGCAGGTCTGTTATGCTGGTTCGGCGCAGGTCATGCGGCGTGAAAGGTACCAGGCCAGCTTGTTTTTGGCGGTTTTGGAGCATATAGTAAATTGCCTGTGGGGTCAGCCTACGGTTGATCAGCTTACCGCCTTTGGTCACGCGCACGTAAAGCGGACCAGGTTGATAACCACGTAGCGTTAGCCAGTTTTGAAGTGCATTAATAGCACCGGGTTCTAGGTAAACAATGCGCTCTTTGTTGCCTTTGCCGCTTATCTCCAGACGCCCCTCGCCGATGTCCAGGTCTTCTAAGTTCAGGTCGACAATTTCCTGCCGGCGAATCGCTGTTGCGTATGAGAGCGTTATGATGCTGGCATCGCGGATGCCTAAAGTCCGATTTTTCCCAGCGTTTAAGCAAACATCGATAAGCATTTTTAGTTCATTAATTTCCAGGTTTCTGCCGGTGGGGACAGATTCCACTCGCAAGCTTTTAACATCTGCCGCCCTGTGGTATTCGTCATAGTCTTTATACAAACCCAAACGCCAGGCTTCTTCTAACACCCGCCGCAACGCAACCAGGTGCTTATTAACCGAAGAACGTGCGTACCCAATTTCAATCATTTTGATTGCTAATCCACTGGTGTGCTCATAGCCTAACAAGTGCCAGGGAAAGCCCAAACAGTCCAAGATTTTGCCATCTGAAAAGATATCGGCAAGGTTGTTTAGGGCTGTCCTTTGTGTGCGCCTGCCAGAAGGACTGAGTGAGTCCAGGTAAGCTGCTGCAGGCGATTTTTGACGGGGGTCAAAGACCGCAGTACTTAAATCAGGTAAAGACAGGGATTGATTTTTTTTCTTTGGATTAGTCATATTTTGAACCAATTCACTTTTATTACTTATTGAGTAACCACTTCTCATAAGTAATAACGATTTTATCATAGCATTTGTGGTATCAGGGGCGGGTTGGTCATCAACAACAACACAGGATTTATGACAAAATAAGTAAAGGTGGTTATAATACTGACATTAATGTTGTACGGCACTGTCAGGTTGGAACGGAAGAATTAATGATAAAACCGCCCTCAATCGAAATCAGCTCAGCCTTCCAGGCAAACCTAAGTAGTTTGTTCGTAATTTCATTAAAACCAAAAAAAATATTACGCTTAACTCTCCCAGCACACCTCAACAGGTTTGGCAGGAAAACCCTACGCAAAAGCTGTTCTGCCTTATCTCAGCTTGCTGCAAAAAGACAAGCAATAATATCCGAAAAATGCACCTGGGTACGAGCGGTTTGTTTCCAGGTTTTCAAAAGAACACTACTCAAGGAGGATGCGTGACAGAACCAATTGTTTCAATGAAAGATGTTCAGTATCGCTACCGTGGCCAGAAAGAATACGCGTTAGATGGGGTGAATTTAGACCTGGCAAAGAGCGAATTCTTAGTGTTGATGGGTCCAAGCGAGGCAGGTAAGAGTACGCTTGCTGCTACCATTAATGGTCTTATTCCCCATTTTCATAAAGGTAAACTTAAGGGTGACATAATTGTTTTGGGCCAGGACACCAAGCAAAAAACGGTCGCCCAAATGTCCGAAATTGTTGGCATGGTTTTCCAGGACTTCGAAGCACAATTATTCTCTACGAATGTTGAACTGGAAGTGGCATTTGGACCGGAAAACTTTGCTGTGGAACGCGAAGAAATCAAAAAGCGCATCGATGAAAACCTCAATTATGTGGGTTTGGATGCTTTCCGAAAAAGACCGCCATCCACATTATCAGGAGGCCAAAAGCAGAAGTTAGCCATTGCTTCAGTCTTAGCGCTTAAACCGACGGTGCTGGTGATGGATGAGCCCACCACAGACCTTGACCCCATCAGCAAAATGGGTGTGTTTGAGATAACACACCGCTTATGCAAACGGGATGACCTAACACTTCTCATAGTTGAACACGAGACGGAAGAAGCCCTCTTTGCTGATAGGGTGGCGCTCTTGAAAGATGGCAAGCTGGTCAAGGTTGGCCCTACCCGGGACATCCTCAGCGATGTAGATTTGATGGAGTCCCTCGGTGTTATGCCATTGGGCATTCCAAAATTCTTTAAAGGCATAGGCCTAACAGAGCTCCCGCTCACCCCTGATGAAGGCGTTAAGACTTTTCATGATCAAAACCTAAAAATATCTCCGCTGGCATATGAGGCTTTGGTCAATCAAGAAAAAACAGCTTTAGCCAAACTTAATAAGCCCTTAATCGCCTGCCGAAACCTTGAGCATACCTATCCATCTGGCGTGAAAGCGCTCAATGACGTTAGCATGACCATTTACGAAGGCGATATGGTGGCAATTATTGGCCAGAATGGCAGCGGGAAGACGACCTTGGCCAAGCATTTCAACGGCTTGTTGATGCCTACCGCTGGTGAGGTGGATGTGAACGGGCTGCCTACTAAAGATCAAGGCGTTTTCAAATTGGGTCAGAAGGTGGGTTATGTATTTCAAAATCCCGACCACCAGATTTTCTCTGAGACCATCTTTGACGAGGTGTCTTTCGGACCGCGCCTGCGCAAGCTGCCTGAAGACCAGATCAAAGGCCGGGTTGAAGAAGCATTGGAAGCTGTCGGCTTGGCTGGCATGGAGAAAGAGGATCCCTTTACGCTGACCAAGAGCGGCCGGCAGCGTGTGGCTGTTGCCGCAGTGTTAGCCACAAAACCAGAGGTGTTGATTTTGGATGAGCCGACAACCGGTTTGGATTACAAAGAACAAAAAAGCATGATGGACATGGTTCGCCAGTTGAATGAAAATGGCAGCACCATCATTTTTGTGACACACCATATGTGGGTGGTAGCAGAATATGCAAAGCGGGCGATTGTAATGAAAGATGGCAAAATCATCTTGGAAGGAACCACCCGCGAAGTCTTTTCCCAGGGTGAGGCCTTACGTGCCGCTTTCTTGAGACCGCCGCACTTTGTGGAGTTCAGTGCACGGGTAGGGTACACCTTCTTGACACCCGAAGAAATGGTTAATAGCTTGGAAGGAGTTCAGCGCTAATGGATGCCGAAATTTACCTGGACAATAACTCATTTATTCATCGTTTAGATCCCCGTACAAAAATTATCATCTTCCTCTTGACCTTTGTGGCAATCCTGCTTTTCCAAGATCCACTTTGGATGATACCGGTTGCCATCTTGGTCTTGATTCAATTGTTTGTCTCTGGTGCCCATAAAAATATGCGCCGTATCCGTTATGTCCTATTCGTTTTAACCATCTCCAGCTTTGTGCTGTGGAATCTATTCTCCAAAGGTGAAACCCCCATATTTTGGCGTATCTCGGTTGAATCGCTTCGTTATGCCATTGCCCGCACGGCTTTAATGCTATTAATGATATCTACTGGTATGATCCTGATCAGCAGCACACGCAACGAAGAGCTTGTAAATGGGATGATCAAATTGGGTATGCCTTACAGGGTGGGCTTTGCAATTTCAACAGCCTTAAGGCTTGTACCCACCATCGCTGCCAGCACCCAAACCATCAGCCAAGCCCAGCGCAGCCGCGGACTGGACTTAGACTCAGGCAATATTAAAGAACGAATAAGCAAATTTTTACCCCTTTTAGTCCCTGTATTTATCTCTTCCATCCGCAGTACTAATATCTTTGGTATGGCATTAGAATCGAAGGGATTTGGTGCTAGGGAAAAACGGACTTACTATCTGAAGTTGGAAATGCGCAAGGTTGACTATATCATCCTCGCTTTTTCAATTTTGTTTGTGATCGTCTCGGTTGTTTTGGCCATCATGGGCTATGGCAAGATTGAAGGCCTGACCAGGTTCTAAAAGGGAGTTTGTGATGAATTCAACTGAAATTAATGCGTTATTACCCTTCTTGCTGCAGCGAGAAAATGTTGCCCGTTATGAGGAGGGCACAATCATCATCGGTGATCGATGTCAATATCCCTTTGAAAAAGCATTTGTTTATTGCAACGATGTGGAAAGCGCTGCCAAAGCTATTGAAGACATGGTCACCCAGGGCGGCGGACCGCAGTATGTAGCCCTCTATGCCATGGCACTGGTGGCAAAGCAGGTTTCCGGCAAACCTCTAGATCAGCAGCGGGAAGCCTTTGAGGCGGCAAAAGTAAGGTTGGTTAAAACCCGCCCAACCAACACCAGCCTAGCACGCCGGCTTGAAAAAGCCATGCAAGTCGTGCACCAGGCGCTGGATGAAACGAAGAATGTTGAAGCAGCACTGCTTACTTGGATCGAAAAGATCCGCGATGAAAGTTACCAGGTGCATATCACCTGTGGTGAGCTTGGTGCTAGCCTGATTGAGGATGGGGATGGCATCCTGACGATGTGTTTTGCAGAAACTTCCTTCTTGTTGACCCTGGCATTAGCCCATAAATCTGGAAAACGCATCCAAGTCTACACACCCGAAACTAGGCCTTACCTGCAAGGTGCCAGGCTTACCGCGCCTAGCATCCATGAATTGGGCATCCCGGTCAAAATCATTGGCGATAATATGCCGGCTTACGTGCTCTCGCAAGGCAAGATCCAAAAATACTTTACCGCTGCCGACCTGGTGACGATGGATGGGCATGTGGTGAATAAAATTGGCACCTTCCAAAATGCGATCACAGCCCATCACCACGGCGTGCCCTTCTTTGTCTTTGCCTTTGCCCCGGATAAATTCAAGCCAGATCGAGCTTCCATTGAGATTGAAGAACGTGACCCAGCAGAAATGCGCTCCTGCCGTGGTACAGCGACTACGATTGCAGAGATTGATGCCTACTACCCGGCATTTGACATCACGCCCCCGTATCTTGTATCCGGGGTCATCACACCCAAAGGCATATTGAGCGCCTATGATTTGCCGAGATATTTTGCCTAGTCTTTGGAGAGGAAAACTGATATGAAATCTGCGATTATCGCCGGCACTGGGATATATGCGGTGCCTGGGTTCAGCTTTGAACAACGCACGGTAGAAACAGAATACGGATCGGCTTCGGTTAATGTTGGAACAAAGGACGGCTTTGAATTGATTTTCTTAGCCAGGCACGGCTTGGACCATACCACCCCGCCGCATAAAATCAACTTTCTGGCCAACATAAAAGCCCTGCAGATGCTAGGCGTCAAACGCGTTTTGGCAACTTATGCTGTCGGGTCAATCAACCCAGCCATTCCGCCTATGGGCTTGGGCTTGTTAACTGACTTTTTGGATTTCACACACGGCAGGCCGCTTTCCTTTTACAATGGCGGCGATTCTGGCTTGGTGCATACAAACATGGATGTGCCATACTGTCCTGCCCTGCGCAAACAAATCCTGGCTTTAGCGCCCCAATTTGATTTGTCCATCTACCCCGAAACCGTCTATGTAGCCACAAATGGTCCTCGTTTTGAAACACCGGCTGAAATCCGCATGTACGAGAAGCTGGGCGGGGATGTGGTCGGCATGACCGGCGTACCCGAGGTGGTTTTGGCACGAGAATTGGGCATGCACTACGCTGCTGTTGCTTATTCAATCAACTGGGCAGCAGGCCTTGAGCAAAGCATGACCTTTGTTGGGGGGCAAATGGAAGAGATTCGTCAGAAGTTAATGTTATTATTAGTGAAGACGCTGCAGGAAACAGGTCAACTGGACTGCAGTTGTGAACAGGCGCTGATGATAATGCAGCCGCCAAAGAATAGATAAAAATATTCGTTAGATTATGAGCTAATGGAGGTGTTTATCGAGTAGTATAAATCATCAATCCCGGTAAGAAATTTTAACAACTAACAATTTATTTAACAAGGAGATTTATTATGAAAGAAGTATTTACAATGTGGAAGAACACCCGCATGATTATCTTGGTGGCTCTTTCAGCAGCAATTTATGCCGCGTTCCTGATTGTCTTCAAGGGTGGCATCCCGATCGTTCCGGGCATCACTGAAGTTCGCCCGGCCAATGTTTTCCCACCCGTCTTTGGCTTGCTCTTCGGACCTGCCGGGGCTTGGGGTTCAGCCATTGGTAACTTCATTGGCGACCTGTTTGGTGGTACCTTAGGTGTTGGTTCCATTTTTGGTTTCTTTGGCAATTTCTTCCTTGGCTTTATTCCCTACAAGATGTGGGGTGCTGTGTTTGGCCTGGTCAAGAAAGATGACATGTCACAGACCACCAACAATGCCAAGAAAGTCTTAGCCTTCGAAATTGTTGCCCTGACAGCTGCTGCTGCCTGCGGTATCATCATTTCCTGGTACCTTGACCTAGCTGGTATCGTGCCATTTGCTTTCCTCTCAGCTACCATTACCGTTAACAACTTTGCTGCAGCCTTCATTCTTGGCCCCATCCTCTTGCTGCTGCTCTACCCCCGTGTCAAACGCTGGGGTTTGATCTGGACAGACATTATGAAAGTAGAAGATGTTGCTAAGGGCTTTTCCAAAAACCTCGGCGCTATCTTGATGATTGTCGGTTCTTTGGGCGGCCTGATAGTGGGTATCTTGGTTGCCACTGGTGCTGCCGGCCAGACACTCTATGGCTTCACCGGAGAACAAAGCCAGGTTTCGGTTTGGTTGTCTGTCTTACCATTCCTTGCCCTGATTTTAGTTGCCAGCTTCATGCTTTCCGGACGAGAGCAATTTGTTGAGGAAGAAGAAGACTAGTTCTTCTCCTGCGTAATATTAAAGGTGAGCAGCACTCAAAAGCTGCTCACCTTTTAATAAGAAAGAGGTAAGCTTGGAAGATTTGCCAATTCATGTCGATTACTTACTGAGCGGGGCTACCATCATCACCATGAACCCTGTTCGTGAAATCCTGGAAAACGCCTCAATTGCGATTAAGGGCAGCAAAATTGCTTGGATAGGGGACACTAAAGATGTAACTCGGCAATTTGATGCAAAGCATAGCCTGGATTGCACTGGTAAGCTGATTATGCCGGGGTTAATCAATGTGCACGGGCATTGGGCAATGACCCTTTTCCGTGGCATGGTGGATGACATCACCTTAGAAGGCTGGCTGGCAAAAGTCTGGAAGGCTGAAGCAGCTTACATGACCGAGGAAAATGTCATTGCTGGCGCACAACTAGCCATGATGGAAATGATCCGCTCTGGCACGACCTGTGCCGCCGATATGTATTGGCATTACCGTGCTAGCACAGAAGCTGCGCGCCGGGCTGGTTTTCGCATGATCAACGGCCCAAGTTTTGCAGAAATTGAGGGATTTAAGAAGTACCGCCACACTAACCAGGAAATTGCAACGGCTTACCTGGATGAATACAAGGATATCCCATTAGTCCACCCGTGTGTACAGGCACACTCAGCCTATACCACTAACCCAGAGCTCTTGCAGATCGTTTCACAAATTGCAGCTGAGCGAAACTTGCTTTTCATCACGCATGCCTCGGAATCTGTGGGGGAATTGGACATGGTTCGTCAAAAATATGGCAAGCGCCCACTTGAAGTCTTACATGAACATGGATTATTAGGTAAGCACACCTTGCTGGCACATTGTGTACACTTGACTGATCAAGAAATACAACTGCTGGCAGAAACTGGCACCTCGGTAGCTCACTGCCCAGCCTCAAATCTCAAGTTGTCCTCTGGGATTGCCCGGGTTTCGGATATGCTCAAAGCAGGGGTAAATGTTGCCATAGGCACGGACGGGGCGGCAAGCAACAATGACCTGGACTTATTCCATGAAGCCCAACTGGCAGCGCTGATGCAGAAAGGGGTAAGCGGCGACCCGACCGTGCTGCCTGCTGAAAAGGTCGTATTTATGCTGACGATTGATGCCGCCAAGGCGGTTGGCTTGCAGGACCTAATCGGCTCGCTTGAAGTGGGCAAGCTGGCTGACCTGGTTGTAATCGATATGGATTCACCCAACCTGACCCCGCACTACAACCTGTATTCACACCTAGTTTATGCCATTTCGCCGCATGATGTCTGCCATACCATGGTCAACGGGCAGATGCTGATGCAGGATCGCCAGCTTTTGAACCTGGATGAGCCTGCTGTAAAAGCCAAGGTTTGCCAAATTGCAAAACAAATCCAGGCAATGTGATAAACGCCTGGATTTGAATAACTAACCTGATTAATCCAAATTATTAACTGGATTACATAAACCAAATACTGGTTGTATTTAATTGGGCGGTATACCCTCCACGGCGATGCCTTTCTTCACGCAGAACAGGTCAACCGTGAAATCTTCGCCCTTATTGCGGTTGGCAATGTTACCCTCAACCGTCCAAAAGCCGTTCTGCGGATAGGTGCGTACTGACAACACAGTAGATGCAACATTGCGTTGGTCAAATATTGGGAAATAGGCAGCATATAATTCTACTCTTTCAGCTTTATACCCATTAACCCCACAAATGTACTCATTTGAGCTGATCTCTGTTGCAATTGTTGTGGTTACACTTGTGGGAATATTTACCCTTTTTACGATGATAGGGGGTTTTTCCACATTGTTAAAATCACCTCCTACAAAACACAAAAGCTTCACGTCCCAAAGGTCCCCACCATCAAAGATATCCATATCGCTGTTGATGACCCATTTGCCGCTTTGGGGGATAACCGTTTGATCCAAAGCGATCCCTGAATACCAGTTAGGCCTGAAGCCGGTTACCCCCAAACCAGCCACGCCAATGATGCCGCAGTTGAAGTAATCTTCGGTCTTGAGGTTGGTTTCTTTTGGGGTGCCGCCTGAAATATTTCGAAAGTCTTCAGTGTAATAAATAGTTTTTCCAACCATTTCCTTGTTAAAACAGGCAACATTGATATTCCATTTTTCTACCCAGTCACTACCGGGGTCAATATCCGAAAATTCAGCGAGAATCCACCAGGTTTGGGCATTGGGATACATATAAACACGCAAACTGTCTTTAGCTACGCGTAGTGGCCAAATGATGCCAAAATTTGCTTCCATGCCAACAACACCGCAAATATATTTTTGAGATGAGATATTGGTATTGCGTGGGGTGCCGCCTGGAATTATATTAAAACTTGTAAAATAGACAGTTTCCTGTTTATAGGGGTTTTGAAATAAGGCTTTTATTGCAGGGTTTATGAGCATTCCAGGTGTAAATTTTCTAAATGAGTTTATGCTGGCAATTTCATCGTCAGTTGCCCCATCAGCACGTGTAATTTTTAGGGTTACGGTAAAGCTGCCAGTGGCGGTGTAGGTGTGGGTGGGGTTATTTTGGTTTTGTACTGGCGGCGTGCCATCGCCAAAATCCCACGTGCGCCCGATGATGCTTGCACCGCCTGTTGAGCTGTCGGTGAATTTGACATCAAAAGGCGGGTTGCCGCTGCTTTTATCCATGGTGAATTTGGCAACCAATGGTTCAAATATTTTAACCCGGTCTGGCGCAGTGTAGCTGGCTGAACCGCTTTGGTTACTGACGGTCAGTTTTACCTGGTAGCCATCCGGGTTGGGGGCCATATATGTGTGGGTTGGGTTTTGTTCCGTTGAAGTGGGGGTGCCATCACCAAAATCCCATAACCAGCTGGTTGGCCCGCCTTCGCTCTTATCGGTGAAATTGACATTCAACCCGACATCACCGCTGGTTTTGCTTATTTTAAAATCAGCTGTGAGGGCGACATCGACAGACACCGTTTTAATCACCGAGGATTCACCTTGCCCATTGCTCACGGTCAACTGTACCAGGTAACTGCGGCTGTTCATAAAAGTATGGGAGGGGTTTTGTTCATGCGAGGTGCTGCCATCACCAAAGACCCACTTCCATTCCACCGGGTCACCTTTGGAGGTATCAGTAAACTGCACAGTCAGTGGTGAACTGCCGCTGAATTTGTCAGCAGTGAAGTCAGCTATCGGCTCAGCGTAGCCCGGCATGAGAATCGCAATCCCGCTTGATTCCTGGACGTTCGGCCAGGTAAACATCACCCGCGACCGTGGCGGTACGCTGCTCATGTCCAGATCCTGCAGGTTGAGTTGGATTTGGTAGGGGCTGGAAAGGTAGGGATAGAGGTTGATCCCTTGCACAGGGTTGCCGCTCTCATCCACGATCTTTGCCGAAGGGGCATTGGCGCTGACGTAGTTATAACCAATCAGGGTGATGATTCCTTCTGTAAAGACGAGTTTGTTGCCTACCTTGCTGAGGACCATTTGGTCTGGGATGATCTGGCAAACCCAAGGGATGGGAATCGACTCATCGTAGCTTTTGCCCGCGATGATGTTCTTGAGTTTGCCTACAATGCTTTTACCGATGAATTCTTGGGCGGTTGCACCCATCTTGGAACCCATGAAGTCAACGTTACAGCGGAATTCCACACCCGTGATAGATACCATCTGTTGGTAATTGATTCGGGCTTCTTTCATCAGCCCTTCCACCTGCTCTGCCAGGGTTTTGGCAGTGCTGCCGGCGGTGTTTTCTAAGGTCTGGATGATATCTAAAGCTGTGGCTTCCCAGTTGGCCGGCATCCGGTCAATCGTGTCAACCATGCCATCGATGGTTTCCAAGGTTTCATCATCAAGGCCAATTTTCAAGCCATCCTCAACCACACGCAAGAGCTCGTCAACCCGGCTCAGTGTCGCCTCGTCAAAGCCTGCTTTAATGCCGTTTTCTATGGTTTCATTAAGCTCTCTAATTAGGTCACGGGTTTCTGGGCCTACCTCCACCCCGGTGGCGATGGTCTCATTAACAGCATCAATGCGTTCGAGTGTATCTTGATCCAGCCCGCTAGTTGTATTAATATTCGCATTCATGTCCACGCCTACATTAATGCCAGCTAAAGCCTCTTTAAGGTCATCCATCATGCCGCAACCAGATGAGGCAAGTAGAACCATCAAAATCAAAGTAGATAATATCTTTTTCATGGGTTGCTCCTTTTATATTGTTAAAAGCTACAAACTGATCACAGATGCTTTTAAAATGCAAGAGTGGTTTTGTAAAGGGTAAATGAGATGAGATAATCTAATTATAGTATTAATAATAGTAAATTCAATATGTTTAACGATCTTATTTCTAGGATTCGTTTATGGAGAGTCAGGTTACCTGGCCAAGGTTTTTTGAAATGAATTAACGGTAATCAGCTCAGGGGAATTTGTAAGAAAGCTTGTAGAAAAAGCCGACAGAAATGATAAAATTTAAGAAAACCGTTTTTATTCATATCGAGGAGCCCTAAAAGGAGAAAACATGGACAAGAAAAAATTGCCTTTAATCCTTATCCTGATTATGTTAATGCTTGTTACATTGGCTTGCGGCATTAGTAAAAAGGAACCAAGCCCAAGCATCCAGGAGGAAGTTCCCGCTACCCAGGACGTGTTACAACCAAACTTGGAACAACCGACAGCTGATCTTCCTCCACTAGAACAACCGACTGAGCCGGAACCTATAGCGGCTGAAGAGACACCTGAAATCGAACCTAATGCGGGCCAAATTGCTTATATCTACCAGGCCAATATTTATCGTTACCTGGTCGATAGTGGAGAAATCGAGCAGATAACCACCGATGGCGTGATTGGTGATAACCAAAATGCTTATGGTAATGCGCAATTTTCACCAGATGGAAGATACCTGGCATACAACAAAGGCTTTCATAAACAGTCTTTTCTCCTTGATTTATTGAATGATACCACTACTGATATCAGTGGCAGCGGGATCTTTTTTAGGTGGGCCGGGGAGGGGTCCCAATACTTTGCCACGGTAGGGGGGTATGAATGCCCTGCAATAGAAAACCTGGAAGATCAAGAACTTATAAATTTCGATCTATTTCGCGTAGATTATGAAAACCTTGCCTCATCAATTTTCCTTTCCAATATTGGCGGAGGGTTAAAATATTTAGCGGCAATTTCTAATGATAGCGAATGGGTAAGTGTCAACTTTTGCGGTTGTTATTCTGAGTGTGGGGGAGAAAACCTGTGGCATTTGCCAACTCAGAGTGCAATCACACCCGCAGTCGACCTTTATCCGGGCAGTATCGATTTCTCACCGGATTCCCAGCGCCTTACGGTCAGCCAGCACCAAATGTTTGGTTATGTAGAAAGCCCTGTATATGTGGCCGAAATCGATCTAACCAATATGACTGAAGTGTTTTTTGAGCCGAATGTAGCACCAATTGGTATGCAATGGTCACCTGATGGCGATTGGATTGCTTTCACCGCGATCAGCTTTGCTGATGATGCATTTACAGAGATAGACAAGCGTGTCATTATCATCAAATCAGATGGCAGCCAACAGACCGTGGTGGAGTATGGGTTCGCTGAGTTTGTCGATTGGTCTCCAGATGGCAGCCAGCTCATATATAGTCAGGAAATCAGCGAAGACATGAAGCAACTGTACATTTATGATCTTACCAGCGCAGATAAAACCATGTTACCGTTCACCTTTGATCGCTACTCTGACTATGTCACGGATTGGGGCGCTTTACAGTATTGATCAAAACAGCTGGTTTAATGACCAGTAGGCCAGAATTATTCAAAACACAATACCCAAATATGCAGGACAGTTAATTACACATTTGGGTA
Source organism: Anaerolineaceae bacterium (assembly GCA_040768105.1). GTDB lineage: Bacteria > Chloroflexota > Anaerolineae > Anaerolineales > Anaerolineaceae > JAXGNE01. The sequence goes on along the minus strand of JAXGNE010000012.1, from coordinate 88,885 downwards.
TTGCGTATTTTAAATGTATCATTATTCCAGTGTCCGCATGAAAAGCCACCAACCAAGCAGGAAATTAAAATCAAGTCCTTTATAAATGTCGCGATGTTTTCAATTGCAGTTATAATTTGCCACTGTATGCTTGTAATAAAGCAGTTTTTCTCACAATTATTGAAACCACTGCCTAGCATGAAGCGCAAAGACACTTCATTTATGAGTCTTTACTTTTTCCTCGTATTCTCTGCCGGGGGAATTATTCATCCGTACATAAGCCTGTACTTTCACAAAATAGGCTTGTCAGGTTCACAGATCGGGACGGTTGGAATGGTTGGCGCTTTCATTAGCCTGATGGTGGCACCGATGTGGGGTGCACGGGCGGATAGGTCAAACCATAAGCGCTTTGTTTACCAAATTGCCCTGCTTGAGTCTGGTTTTTTCATGTTTATAGTTGGTATGCTCCGAGTATACCTGGTCGTCCTCTTCATCTATGTAGGATTCAGATTTTTCTCAGCCTCACTCAATCCCATTGGGGAGACGATGGCAATGCAGGTCGCACGGCTCAATCTAAGTGCCAAAGGACGAAAGTTTGGATCAATGCGCTTATGGGGATCACTGGGGTGGGCAACTACATCCTTATTAGGCGGTTGGCTTATAGAGAAATATTCTATCCAGGTCAATTTTTTTGCTTACTTGGTTCTAATTTCAATTACAGCCGGTTCGTTATTCCTGTTTTCAAAAGATGCCTTCTACATGGACATCACCGAGTCTATAAGTAAGGTTAAGAAATCTCAATTAGAAGTATTACAACACATTTGGAAGGACAAATACTTACTTTTCTTAGTGGTAGCAATGGCTATTACCCACCCAATCGGGAACAGCATTAGGCAATTTGAAACGATTTACATGAACCAACTGGGAATTAGTGAAAGTGTCATTGGGATTGCAGCCATGCTCAGTGCTTTAATTGAAGTGCCGGTAATGTACTCAGCTGATTTTCTAATAGCAAAAATAGGATTAAAGAAATTATTCATCCCCATTTTTGTATTTGATTTGCTTCGCCGCTTAGCGGTCTGGGTTTACCCAACCGGTTGGGTTGTATTTGCCATGAACCTTGCCAATAGTATTACATTCAGTTTAAGGGTTGTAGGAAGTGTATACCTGGTCAATGATAGGGTTCCAAAAGAATATGCAACCACTGCTCTGTCATTTATAACTATCACCATCTTTGGGCTGACAAATATGGTCAGTTCATTCCTGGGAGGTTACATGTTTGAATGGCTGGGTGGACGGTATTTGTACCTCCAAAGCGCTATAGGGATGGGCTTTTCCTTGCTTCTAATTCTAATCGCACACAGAAAATTACCTGATGCTGCCCCAGGTAATTCGGATTGAGTCACTTTAATGCACTAGGGCAATCACTTAATGAAGGAGTAAACTAAATCTTTGCACAAACATACGAAGTTATGTTCGTTTTCGTGTAATAAAGGAACATAAGGGCAAGACTGCTTGGATATTTTATTTAGCATGTATAATTCAGCAATAGAACTGGATTTTACGACCACTTTTAGGTTAACAATTTTCAAGGTGACTTATGGAAATCTTTGCTATTGGGATTGATATTGGCGGGACCAAGACTAATTTTGCCGCGATGGACCAACTGGGTACCCTGGTGTACTCTCAAAAATTGGTTTCCAAAGAAATATTTGGGTTAAAACCTGACCCTGTTGACTGTATGGGTATAGCGATTAACCAGTTTTGCCAAGACCATGACATCAACTTAAGTGCTTTAAGAGGTGTTGTGGTTGGAGTACCTGGTAAGATTGACCCTTATAGCCAGACAATCACGAGCGTCCCTAACCTGAAGATTCTGGAAGGGGTAACTTTGGCGGGGCCTTTAAGTCAAAACCTTAATTTACCTGTTGCTGTAGAAAATGATGTGAACCTCATTGCGCTTGGTGAACAATTCAAAGGCGCTGGTAAGGGTTATGATAATTTTGCTTGTGTTTATGTGGGTACAGGGATTGGTGGTGGACTAATCTTAAATGGTAGATTATTTGTAGGCGCTGATGGTGCTGCCGGTGAGCTTGGTCACATGCCGATAGTACCCGAAGGATTACTTTGTACCTGTGGTACGCAAGGATGCCTGGAAATGTACTGCTCTGGGAAAGCGCTTGCCCGACAAGCAACAACAATCCTGGCGGAGGAAGGTTTGGTAACCAATCCTTCAACAGATGATGAAAATTGGGATATGGCTGCACAGGTTTTCCAGGCTGCTCGCAAAGGAAACCAGAAAGCGGTGGCTGCAATTAACAACGCCTTCTACTATCTAGGCTTAGGTGTTATCCAATTAGCGACTATTGTAAACCCTCGCCTGGTTTTACTGGGAGGTGGTATTCTCAATGCCTGGCCTCAAGGTTTGGCAATCGTGGAGCAAACTGTGCGCAAATCAGCCAGTGTGCCATATAAAGATACTTTAGTTGTAAAGCTAGCTGCGTTAAAAGATGAAGCCAGTTTTGCTGGTGCCTTTGCAATAATTTCGCAAATATTAAAATAAGACAAAACCTATTGTAATATTCTCATCTCGGACTTCTGACTGAGAATAAAACCACGCCAAATTACTAGTTATTGTTTTTGAACATGATCAATATGAAATTTAGAATAATTGAAAGACAATCAAACAATGACAACTGACAGGGAAAAACAAACACTCAACAAAGGCTATTTAATAGGCATCATTGGGGCGTTGATTTGGTCATCAACCGCGGTCTTCATCCGTTATCTCACCAGTGCTTATGCTATGCCGGAAATGGTGTTGGCTTTTTGGCGAGATTTGATTGTTGGCATTGTGTTATTTTTAGTTATCAAGCTAACCGGTAGCAGTCATATCCTGCACATAGATAAAAAACACACCAAATTTCTGGTATTTTATGGCTTTGTTCTTTCCTTATTCAATATTTTATGGACTTACTCAGTTACCTATAATGGGGCAGCTGTCTCTACAGTGTTGGTGTATACATCATCGGCGTTCACTGCCCTATTAGGCTGGTGGTTTTTGCACGAACGGGTAACGGCATATAAGATTATAGCCATCATCCTAAGCATCACAGGGTGTGCTTTTGTGGCAGGTGTACACTTACCCAGCACCTGGCAGGTCAATTTGTTGGGAATAATTACCGGCCTAGTATCGGGAATTGGTTTTGCGGTGTATAGCTTGTTAGGCAAATCACTCACTCCACGAAAGATCAATCCCTGGGCAGGACTGATGGTTTCCTTCTTTATAGCCGCATTATTTCTTCTAACGTACCAGGTGATCCCTGCGCTTTACCTTCAAGATGTCCACATGCCCGAATTATTCTTTTTAGGGAACCAGTGGCGTGGTTGGCTCTTTTTATTGTTACTGGCGATCATTCCAACTATTGGAGGATATGGGCTTTACACGGTCAGCATGGGCTATTTACCAGCAAGCGTGGCTAACTTGATTGCCTCCAGCGAACCAGCCTTTACAGCTATTTTGGCATTCTTTTTTCTAGGTGAACTGTTTACCCCTGTGCAATTAATGGGAAGCCTGGCGATAATGGTAAGTGTCTTGATTCTCAGATTGATGAAATAGATCAAATCTTGTAGTTATTCGTTCTAAATAAAGAGGTGGTAATCAACTGGTTTAGTTGCCCCCAACTTTTTTATCCTAACATGCAAAAACGAAAAGAAAATTGCTAAATTATAATCATTTACCTTGACGAAATGTTCATTAATGTGTAAGATTGTGTTCAGACTAAACATAGTCTATAATAGATAGTAATTGGTTTTAGGGAGTAAAAAAGGAGATGCCATGTTAATAGCTGAACGTCAAAAAGCCATCCTCACTCATCTGGCTCAAAATGGGAATGTTAGCGTTGTTGACTTGTGTCATATGTTTGATGTTTCGGAAATGACCATCCGTCGTGATCTAAATGAATTACAGAAGCAAGGACTATTGAAGCGCACTTACGGGGGTGCTATTCCAACAGAACCTGCTTTCTTTGAGATGTCTCAGCGAGCAAAACTCTCAGTTTATGTGCAAGAGAAGGAGCGTATTGGCCAGCTTTGTGCTGACCTTGTCAAAGATGGTGATGTGGTGTTCCTCGATAGTGGTACTACCACGTTGTTTGTCGCCAAGGCTTTAAAATGCAAAGCCATCACAGTGCTTACTAATGACCTCAATATTGCTTCTGATCTGTTGGATTGCCCAAACATCACCCTTTATGTGGCAGGTGGCGAGGTGAGGCGGGGCACAAATAACCTGGTTGGTTCTAAAGCAATCAGCTTTTTTGACGACCTGCGTGGAGATATTCTTTTTCTGGGCGTGGAGGGCGTGGATCTATCCGCAGGTTACACGGTTCCGGATTTAGATGAAGTGCCAATCAAACGTAAAATGATGCGCTCTGTTGATCAAGTTTATGTTGTTTCGGATCACAGTAAGTTAGGACGCAATACGCTGGGTGTGATTGCTCCAATCTCAGCAGTTAAAGCCCTGATTACCGATTCAGATGGACCTATAAATTTTATTAAGGCATTTGAGGAAAAAGTAAAAGTATATATTGCCTGATTTTCCCAAAGATCAGGCATTTTCAAAAATTAATACTTTTCAAGGAGCAATGATGAATTCTTTTAGTAAACCCTTCAACATCCCATTAGATCCGCAATTATTGGTAAATTTTCCTTTTGGCAATGTTTTGCAACGTCGACTAAGTCAACTAAGGGATTATTATCAGAACCAGGAAGCTGTTGTGGATACCTTAGCCAGTTCAGACCCGATCATTTATGAGGTCTGGGAACTTGAGTATGAGGGTGAGGGGCGTGGGATCAGCCTTGGCACAACACGTATCCTACCAGGTACCATTGGCGGAGAATTCTACTTCACCCGTGGACACTTCCATGCGGAGGATGATGGTGATGAACTTTATGTTGTTCTGGAGGGTAAGGGAGCATTAGCAACTTTCACCCACGACGGTGAAAGCGAGGTAGTTGAGATGTTCCCTGGAAATTTATATTATGTGCCTGGAAATTTAGCACACCGCACTATTAACATAGGCAATGAAGATTTCGTTTTTCTTTCCATATGGCCACCACATATCGACCATGATTATGGCAGCATCACTGAAACTGGCTTTCCCAAGTTAGTGTTTGCTTCAGATAATGGACCACAAATCCTTACCAATCCCCAATACAAAAGAGAGCAGAAACTTATTAGTAAAGAATTAAGCTGATATTTGCTCTTAACTTCTACGAAACGAACATTCTAAAAAAGAAAAGAGGTTGACATGGAAAATTTGCGTACTTCGACCCGGGAGTATATCAACCAAGCGCACCACTTAATGCAGAACATATACCCTGCGTTCTTGCTTGACCTACAATATTTAGTTTCCAAAGACCGTGGATCAAATTACAAACAAGGATTGGATGAGGCAATTGGGTGGATGCGAAGGCAATTATTACCACTCAATTGTGAGATTGAATTGTTTGATGATGGCGTTCATGGGAAGAACCTGGTTGCCAGGATGAAAGGTACTGGTAAGGGGAAATGGGTCATTTTTGGTCACATGGACACAGTTTGGGAACAAGGAACGACAAAAGAATGGCATTATGAAACTCAAGACAACATAGCCACTGGTCCTGGTGTGGTTGATAATACAGGTGGCACCTTGGCGGGTTTGTACACCTTGAAAATTCTACATGAGTTGGGCTTTGATCGTTTTGAAGAGATCATTTTTATCAACAACAGTGATGAGGAAATTGAGTCCCCGTCTTCAAAACCGGTTTTTCTTGAGGTGGCCAAAGGAGCTGATTATGCCATTTGCCTGGAAAGTTCATCCTTTGCTGATGAAATCATTGGCGAACGTGCAGGTGCAGCCAATTTTTATATTAAAGTTTATGGAAAAGGCGCGCATACCGGGGTATCTCCAGAAGAAGGCATTGATGCAGGTCTTGAAATCGCCATGAAGATCTTGGAAATGTTTAAAGTGAAAGGCGAGGATCATGTCTTATACACCAGCGTCGTGTACATACGTGCTGGATCTGAAATTAACAGTGTTTGTGATTATGCTGAGGCGAAATTATTTGTTCGTGTAAAGTCCTGGCAAGAATTTGAAATGGTTAAGAGAAAATTCCAAGAAATTGTTGATACTTCCTATGTTCCGGGAAGCAGATCAACCCTTGAAGTCGATATGAATCATGGTCCTATGGAAAGATTACCCAGTTCAGAGAAACTAAGCAGCACGATAATTGATGTAGCAAAATCCATCAACCTTGAGCTTAAAGATGTATGGTGTGGCGGCTGCGCTGATTCTAGTTTTACTTCCCAAGTCGGTGTTCCAACTATGTGTGGCATTGGACCGTTTGGTCAAAAGTATCATACACAGGAAGAATTGCTAGACTTATCGAGCATCGTCCCAAGAGTCACTACTGTGGTGGGTACGATCATTACCCTTTCAGCGTCACTTAACCAAGTCTAAATAATTTATAAAAACCTATACTGAAAGTAAATTAAGGAGATAGATATGACAATCATTACACCAGAAGTCCAGACGAAAATTGACCAAGTTCACAGTAAAATGGAGAAGCTTTACCCGGATTTTATGAGAGATTTAGCACATCTAGTGGGCATGGACCGGGGATCGCACTATAAACCCGGTTTAGATAAGGCAATAAGCTGGATGACTGATCAGGTATCTTCTTTAGGTTGTGAGACCAAGATATATGATGACTGTGTGCATGGCAATAACCTGGTTGCCAGGCTGAAAGGCAATGGAAAAGGGCGATGGGTTATTTATGGGCATAACGATACCGTTTGGCCAGAAGGTACTGTTGACGAATGGAAAATGGAAATCAATGGCAATATTGCCACTGGTCCTGGCGTGGTCGATAACACTGGCGGCTCACTGGCTGGTCTGTATGCCATGAAGATTCTGAAGACCATTGGCTACGATAAATTTGAGGAAATCATCTTTATAAATAATAGTGATGAAGAAATTGGTTCCGATTCCTCCCACCCGATTTTCCTGGAAGTATCCAAAGGTGCAGATTATGCGATCTGCCTCGAGAGTTCCTCCTTTCCCCATGAAATTATTGGGGAACGGGCAGGCGCCTCAAATTACCTGATAAAGGTCTATGGCAAAGGAGCACACACCGGTGTTTCACCAGAAGAAGGCATCGATGCTGGTTTGGAACTCTGTCACAAAATTATTGAAATGAAAAAGGTAAAAGGCGAAGATCATGTTCTCTATATGAGCGTGGTCCGCATTCAAGCCGGCTCAGAAATCAACAGCGTCTGTGACTATGCTGAGGCACATATCAAAGTGCGCCAAAAAACATGGAAAGAATATGAGCATGTGACCAAGCTTTATCAGCAAATAGTCGACACTTCTTATGTGCCAGGCACAAAAGCAACCATGACTTATAGCATGAAACACGGTCCTGTAGAAAGGCTTCCTGGCTCAGAACTGTTAAGCTCTACCTTGATCGAAGTCGCTCATTCTATTGGCTTAGAACTTGAAGATGTTTGGTGTGGTGGGGCAGCCGATTCCAGCTTTACTGTGGAAGCTGGTGTTCCAACGATGTGTGGGGTAGGTCCTTTAGGTCAAAAGTACCATACCCGTGAGGAGTTATTAGATATCTCTACCATTGTCCCTAGGGTTACCACGCTAGTAGGAACGATCATCACACTGACAGAAAAGCTTAACCAATAAAGTGGCTAAGGCTTGGTCAAATAAAGAACATTAGCAATGCAACCTGAACCATCACAAAAGGAACGCTCGGTAGATGTCTTAAAACTCATTCTACCTTTGTATGTGCCTGCTTTTCTTTTTTCTTTTTCTCATGGTTTGCTGGTCCCAATTCTACCCTTATTTGCCCAGAGTTTTAATATTTCGTATGCTTTAATAGGACTAATTTTGGCTTCAGAAGCCATTGGAATGTTAATTGGTGATCTGCCAGCGGGTATGTTAATGGGCAGGATGGGTCAGCGCACATCCATGATTATAGGGTTGAGCCTTGTAGGCCTCTCTACCACCTTCTTATTCTTCACAAACCAAATCATCATGGTGATAATACTACGAATGATTGCAGGCTTAGGTGTTTCCCTTTATAGCGTATCTAGGCACTACTTTCTGGTTGAAATGGCACCACCTAACACAAGGGGCAGATTACTTTCTTTATTTGGTGGCGTGTTCCGCATGGGGAGGCTTTTAGGCCCCATCGTAGGTGGTCTTATTGCCGCTGCATTTGGCATTCATTACTCATTTCTTATGTTCGGTTTTTCCACCAGTATCAGCCTGGTTGTTTCAATATTCTTTCTACCTCACTTTGAAATTCCTTACCGGGGTTTAACCAGTTTGTCTGCAATAACCTTATACCAGCGTATGTTTAAACAAAAATGGCAGGATTTACGTTCAGCCGGTGTTGGTTATTTGTTTATGCAAATCGTTCGTGGTGGGCCGACTGTTTTAATCCCTTTGTTTGCTGCCAATTACCTACATATGAGCGTGGAGACTATAGGGCTGATTATGAGCCTCTCATCAACCCTGGATATGATACTTTTCTACCCAGCCGGAATAGTCATGGATCGCTGGGGGAGAAAATTGGCCATAATGCTCAGTAATCTCTTCCTGAGCCTAGGCGTAGCGTTAATACCTCTATCTACCTCATTTGCATCCTTGCTCTTAGCAGGCATGGTTGCCGGGCTAGGTAGTGGATTGGGTTCAGGTAGTATGCTAACCTTGGGGTCAGACCTGGCACCTAAAGAAGGTAAAAGTGAATTTATCGGCGCTTGGACCTTGATTGGAGATATTGGGAACACCAGCGGGCCTTTGTTAATTGGTTCTATTGCCGACTTGTTTAGTTTGCCAATTACAAGCATAGCCATTGTCAGTGGAGGGCTAATTGCACTGTTGATATTTGGAAGATTCGTTCCAGAAACCCTGCAAGTAAAAACCACCCAAGTTAGCAGTAGACCGTTCGTTTAATGGTAACGTTAACATAATTGTGTTAGAAACTAACATTATGGAACAAAAACTATTGACAAAGAACAATTATTAGGTTATTATGCAAAGAGAAGTATGGTAGTTATTGTGCGATCAAGTCAAGTGTGATAATTTTAAGGAGAGGCTTATGGCATGATGAATAGAAAAATAAATCCCCAATTTACCTGTAGTAAATCTCTCAACAATGAGGGATTCCTGAACAAAGTCAATATATTAAGAGGAGACAATAATGAAAAGTAAGTTATATAAAATGATCGGCATCTTGATGGTGTTGACCATGTTGCTCGCTGCATGTGGCACAACACCACCCGCGGCAGAAGAAGCCCCTGTCACTGAAGAAGAAACTGCTCCTGAGGCTGAAGAAGTCGAAGAGGTAGAAGAGGCAGAACCTGTAGAAGAGCCAGAAGAGAAAGAGCCCGTCACCATTAAATGGTCTGGCTGGATGTTGAATGAATGGGGTGAGGAGACCTACGATTTTATACTCGATTCATTTAAAGAGAAATATCCCTACATTACCGTTGAGGTTGTGGATATGCCCTACAATGACGTGCTGTCTAAGTACCAGGCAGCTGCTGGTGGTGGCGAAGTCTACGATGTGTTTGCCACAGAATATACTTGGAATGTTCCCCTGTATGCTGCTGGCTACTTAGAGAACCTCGATCCCTGGTTTGAAGCAGATCCAGAGTTTTCAGATGCTTTAGCCCGTGAGGTTTATGACATGAAGAGCGCTGGCGGTGAAACCACTGGTGTCTGCATGTACCTGATTACCTTCGGCCTGATGTATAACGTCAATATGTTTGAGGAATTGGGTTTGACTCCTCCCACCAGCTGGGAAGAATTTGTTGCAGTATCTGAAGAAATCCGCACCAATCATCCTGATATCTATCCAATCGCCATGGGTTGGGGTGGTCACCAGGCTATTTCCTCCCGCACCATTCACCAGATGGCTGTGCAATACGGCGCTAATGTTGTCAATGATGATGGAACCGCTGGTTTTGAGCATCCAGGTTGGAAGCGTGCTTTTGAACTGTGGAAAGAGTATTATGATAGTGGCTTAGCGGTTCCCAATGCCCTTGGTTTGGATACCATGATCCCACGCGAAATGTATGCCAACGAACAGGTTGCCATGCTTTGGGAAGGCCCCTTTGCAGCTGGCGTGGCTCGATTGGCTAACCCTGATATGGTTTCAGCATACACATTGCCCTTCAAGACCGAAACCGGCACCGGTGGTTATCAATGGACCTGCAGCGGCACCTCTATTAGCCAGAAATCAGAGCATAAGGAAGAAGCATTATTATTCTTGAAGCACTTAATGTCTGATGAAGTTGCGGATCGTATGCTCGAGGTCAATAAACTCGCTTGGGCGACTGACTATGCCTTCGCAAAATTAGCTGACAGTGATGACCAGGTTTTAAATAAACTGCCCTTGATGGCTGCTAATGATCCTGACAGTAACTACTCTATGCAACCTATTCCAAATGCAACCCAACTTGCAGAGTTTTTCAAAGCTACAGCCCAACAGGTTATGAGCGGCGAACTGTCGATTGATGAGGCTTTGGTAATTTTGGATGAAGAATACCAGAAGAATATTGATGCTGGTTTCTAGAGCCTTAAGTGTTTTGAACCTATAAATATTAATCTATGCAAACAGGGGAGGTTTACCCTCCCCTGTTTTAGACATTTTGTTGTAGGAAGGGTGTTATGGCATTTGCAGAGAGACACAAAAAACGATTGGATAAAAGATACACGGGATTTCTTTTCATTGGACCAGCAATTATTCTGTTGCTCGTTGTGGCAATTTTCCCTTTATTAAATACATTTATATTAAGTTTTCAGGGTTTAGAAGCAGGCAAATGGGTTTTTGTGGGATTTGAAAACTTCAAAAAGCTGTTTGCTGATGAGTGGTTTGGTAAAACAATCCGGAACACTTTATTCTTTACGATGATGGTTACCCTAGGGCACTTATCGATTGGTATGTTCTTTGCCCTTTTGCTAAATGAACATTGGATTATCCCCTTACGAAACATCATCCGCGGCTTACTCATCCTCCCGTGGCTTTTTTCCAGCGCAGCTGGCTCTTTAATGTGGTCCATGCTTTATCATCCATTGGGTTTCCTTAATGCCACGTATACAACAATTTTTCCAAACGCAGCTCCTATAGATTTCTTAGGAAATCCGCAATTGGCAATGTGGTCTATCATTACAGTAGTGGTGTGGATCTGGTATCCCTTTTATATGGTGTCTATCCTGGGTGGGTTACAATCCATTCCAACTGACCTTTACGAAGCAGCAAAAGTTGATGGAGCCAGTACGGTTCAACGCTTTTGGTATATCACCTGGCCTTTGCTACGCCCTGTCCTGATTTCGGTCAGTACCATTGATTTGATTTCAACTATGGGCCATGTTGATGCCGTCAAGATGTTAACTTCGGGTGGACCAATGCGGGCTACTGAAACAGTAGGTTACTATGTCTGGCGGGTAGGATTGTGGGATGGCCAGCTTGGTTATGGCGCAGCAATTAGCGCGATGTTGATGGTTGCGATGTCTTTCTTTATGTTTTTCTACCTACGTGTAATTTCCAGAGGAGGACAGTCAAATGGTACCAACTTCTAATATTTCACAAAGCAAACAGCCAACCAGAAAAAAAGCTTCCAAAGGCGTGGTCCGCGAGCGTTGGCGTACAATTGGTATTGTCACACTCACAATTGTCGCCACCCTGATCATGATGGTGCCGATTTACTGGATGATTAATGCTGCATTGCGTCCTATTCGTGAAGTATTGACGGTTCCACCGCGTTTTATTCCGACGGAATTAACCCTTAAGTATGTCAAAGCTGTGCTAGAGAGCAGCCGTAACCAACAACACTTCTTGAATAGCTTCATCATCACAACATCAGCCTTATCCCTGACCCTGGTAGTTTCCACACTTTCTGCATATGGCTTCTCGCGCTTCAAAATTCCTAGTGGTAGGTTCTTGCTTATGAGTATGATGGCGCTGCTCATGATTCCCAGGGTCACTTTGATTATCCCTTTCTTCCGGCTTGCAAACCTTACTAATTTGTATGACACAAGATTAATTTTGATTATTGTCAATACGACATTTGCACTACCAATGAGCACCTGGTTACTGAAAGGATATATCGATTCAATCTCCCCGGATCTTGAAGAGGCAGCGATGATTGACGGTTGCAGTCGTATTCATGCAATCATAAAAATACTTCTCCCAATAATTTTCCCTGGTTTAGTTGGTGTTGGAACAATGGTCGTGATCAATAGCTGGAATGATTATCTGATTTCATTTACCCTGACACAGACACTTAAAGCCCAGCCAATAACTATTGCCCTAGCAAAATTCTTTGGAGAATACAATCGCAACTGGAATGGTATTATGTCACTAGCCTTGATTTCCAGTATTCCAATCATGCTGCTTTATATTTTCTTCCAGAAGTATGTCGTCCAGGGTCTTACCAGCGGCGCCGTGAAATAAGACAATAATAATAGTTGAAAAACTTGTACTGACACAAATATCAGTAGTGGAGGCACGTATGCGAATCTTAATCGGCGGAGTTGCTTGGGAATCCCTGACTTTTTCACCTGTAAAAGCCACAGTGGATGATTATGGTTATTTTAGGAGGGATCAATTAATTGCAGAGTTAGATTTGGTACCAATTGCCGATGAACTTGGCATAGAACCAGTGCCTTCTGTGTTAGCTATGTGTAAATCACCTGGGGGTTGGTCTAATAAAGAAGCTTTTCTCAATATTCGCCAAGAAATACTTGATACGATTCGCAAAACAAGTGATTTGGATGGAATATGCCTTTACCTGCATGGCTCTAACCAGGTGGAAGACCTTGGCAGCGCTGAAGAACACCTGGTGACAGCTGTACGGGAATTTGTAGGTCCAGACATGCTCATTGCTGCCAGGTATGATCAGCATGCCAATATCACCATTCCCCAATCAGATGCGCTAAATATCATCACTATTTTGCGCACAGCCCCGCACAGAGATTATGTTTCTCGTTTTCATGACGCTTTGCAATTGTTAGTCCAAGCTATTCGCAATAAGCAAAAACCTATCTCAACTTATATCCGTGTTCCTATGTTAATTATGGGTGAGCGCTCAACAAGTGTAACCGAACCAATGAAATCTTTGATACCATTAGCAGTGGAGGTCAGCAAAGAGCGGGGTATTGTCAATGCTGATATCAGTGTAGGCTTTGCATGGGGAGATCTTGCCATCAGCGGCATGGGCGTGGCAGTTTCTGCCAATAGCGCAGCTGATTTGTCTAAGGCACTGGAAATCCGCAACAGGTTGGCAAAGGCAGTTTGGGAGCGACGCTATGACTTTCAGATTTGCGGTGAGTATGCGCCAGATATTGATTCGGCCATTAAAATGGCATTGGATGCACCAGAATCTTCAGTATTTATGACTGATTCAGGCGACAATGTGACGGCCGGTGCTCCTGGGGACACGACTGAATTTTTAAAGAAACTATTGGAGCACCAAGTGCCAGATGCTGTAGTAGCTGGGATTACAGATCGTGAGAATACCGAGTATTGTTTTTCCCAGGGAATAGGGGCTACAGTCAGCATTAAGGTGGGTGGCAAGTTAGACACGATGAATTCCAAACCTTTGCCAGTAGTTGGAAAAGTGGTCAATTTGTACTCTCCCCCAGCAGAAGCGATTGATGAGTGGCGTACAGCGACAGTAGATTTGGGGAATGTGCTTTTGGTCTTAACAGAAGGGAGTTGGGGCTTTATTAAGCTAAAGCAATTCAAAGATTCAGGTATAGACCCTCTGGCTCATAAGGTTGTGGTCACCAAAGTAGGTTATTTACATCCAGAAATGGTTGATCTTGCTCCGCGTGGTTTTATGGTAATTACACCTGGTTACACACCTTTGGATTTAAAAACGCTTGAATTCCACAATGTAATCCGTCCTATTTTCCCATTGGATGAGGATTTTGAGTGGAATCCTAAAAACTAAATATTGACAAATAAGTAAGGAGATATATCGTGAGAATTTTAATTGGCGGCATTATTTGGGAATCTCTGACATTTTCCCCTGTAAAGGCAAAAGTAGAAGATTATGGATATTATCGTGGTGAGCAGATTAATGAAGTCTTCACCATTGATGAGGTCTGTAAGGAAGAGGGTATTGAACCAGTTTATAGCACCTACGCACGCTGCAAAGCAGCTGGTGGCTGGTCTAATCGCGAAGCTTTTAAGATCATTCGGGGTGAAATTCTTGAAGGTATTAAAAAAGCAGGCCACTTGGATGGCATCTGCTTGATTTTACACGGCGCAAACCAAGTGGAAGGCCTTGGATGTGGTGAAGAAAACCTAGTGGTCCCGGTGCGTGAACTGGTTGGCCCAGATATGTTGATTGCTGGCCGTTATGACCAACATGCTAATATTACCCAACCTCAAGCTGAAGCACTCAATATCATCACCATCTACCGCACCGCACCACACCGCGACTGGAAAACCCGTTATCACGACACCTTGCGATTGTTAGCTAAAGCTATCCGTGAAAAACAAAAACCGGTTTCGACCTATATCCGTATCCCCATGTTAATTATGGGCGAACGATCCACCAGCGTGACTGAACCGATGAAATCGTTGATCCCATTGGCTGTGGAAGCAAGCAAGGAAACGGGCATCGTCAATGCTGATATAAGCGTAGGTTATGCCTGGGGAGATGTACCTATCAGCGGTATGGGTGTGGCAGTTTCTGCTTGGAGTGCAGCTGACTTGCCAAAAGCAGTTGAGATTCGCAATCGCCTGGCGCGTGCAGTTTGGGATAGGCGCAATGATTTCCAAATTTGCGGAGAATATGCTGAAGATATTGACTCTGCCATAAAGATAGCTCTGGAGGCTCCCGAAACCTCTGTATTCATGGGGGATGCTGGGGACAATGCCAGTGCAGGTGCACCGGGCGATACCACCTTGTTCCTGGAAGCTCTGCTAAAGTCTGATGTACCCAGTGCCTTAGTGGCTGGTATCACCGATGAAGAGAATACCCGTGTTTGTTTCGAAAAAGGTGTTGGCGCGACAGTTACTCTAGCGGTAGGTGGAAAGTTGGACCAGGAGCATTGCAAGCCACTAACCATCACAGGTGAAATTATCAACCTGTATTCGCCAGTGGATGTTACCGTAAATGATGTGCGTACCGCAACACTGAAAGTGGGCAAAGTTTTGGTGGTTTTGACTGAACAACCCTGGGCGTTCACCAGGCTGCACCAGTTCGATGATGCTGGCATTAAACCCTTGGATTATAAGATCATCGTCATGAAAGTTGGTTATTTGCATCCTGAAATTGTTGATATAGCCCCGCGTGGATATATGGTCTTGACTCCTGGTTATACACCACTGGATCTAAAAACGCTTGAATTCCATAATGTCATCCGTCCAATCTTCCCTCTGGATGAAGATTTTGATTGGGATCCTGACCAAGCTTAGAAAAGTATTCATTCTCCTTCTTTTGAAGGGAGGCCGAGCTTAAAGTCATGCAAGGCCTCCCAAACAAAATCCAACAGGTTGGATTAGGAGCAGCCCTCATTTAAACCCGCATATTTCACATTATGATGAAAGGTTCGACTTTATGACCAAACTTCCTGATGAATTTCAAATATTAATTACCGAAGGACCTAGAAAACTGACGTTTTACAACCGACCCATTCCTGAGGTTGGGGATAATGATGTTTTAATCAAGACAAGGTTTTCTGGTGTTAGCCATGGCACTGAGATGAACGTGTACCGCGGATTGGCACCACACTTCCGCAGTTACTTTGATCGCGGAGAACGCCTTTTCATTCCCAGGGATCTAGAAGAGAAATCACCAATCCCAGAACGAGGTTATTTTATTTCTGCAGACTTAAAATGGCAATATCCTTTTGCTTATGGTTATGCTAATGTCGGTGAGGTAATTCATGTAGGTAGTCTAGTGACGCATGTTGTGCCTGGTGACCTGGTATTTACATATCGACAACACGCCACCTATACCGTTCAGCCGGCCGAACGAGTTTATAAATTACCCCAATTGACAAGCCCTGAAACGGGGATTTTTGTGGCGAACACTAACACCGCCTTGAATGGGGTGATGGATTCAAACCTGAAACTTGGCGATTATGCCGTCATTTTTGGCCAGGGCATTGTTGGGTTACTGGTGACACAATGGGCTAAGAAAGCCGGCGTCCATCAACTGATTACAGTAGATAAACTTAAATCTCGTCGGCAATTAAGCCTTCAGCTTGGAGCAGACATGGCGCTTGACCCAGACCAGGTAGACATTGCCAAGTTCATGCGCGAATTGACGGCTGGCCGAGGTGCGGACGTTGTTTTCGAGGTATCTGGAAACTATGGTGCTTTACAACAAGCAATCCGTACTGCTGCACCAAATACCAATGTGATCACTATGGGCTTTTATAGCGGGGATCCCTCGGCCATCAATCTTGGAGCTGAGTTCCATCACAATCGCATCACCCTCAAAGGTTCGTTGGTAGATTTGCAGGGACCAGACTTGAGCGCGACGCATAGCTTTGATCGGCGGGTGAGGTTTGTTTGTGAGAGCTTGCCCAACCTCAACTTACAACCGCTTATTTCAACTATGATTCCCTTTGAGGATGCACCGCAAGGTTATGACATGATCGATAAACATAGTGACCAACTGACACAAGTAATTCTTTGTTATAAATAGAAAAAGAGGAGAAAATGAAAGATAACCGATTTGGTATTGGCATCGTTGGCTGTGGTAATATTTCGGAGCATTATGCCTTGACAATGACAAGTTTTCCCCAGCTCGAGTTAATTGGTTTTACAGATATTGACCAACATCGTGCAAAGACTATGGCAGAACGCTTTGGTGCTAAAGTTTTTGATAATTTAGAGACGATGCTCCAAAGCAGTGAAGTTGATATCATCCTCAATCTGACCATTTTCCAGGCGCATTACGAGGTCACAAAAGCGAGCTTGCTTGCTGGAAAACATGTTTTTAGTGAAAAACCTCTTGCTCTCAGTAATGATCAGTCATTTGAATTGGTTGAGTTAGCAAAGTGGCAAGCTGTCAAGTTGGCATGTGCACCTTCAGTATTTTTAGGAGATGCCCAAGAGACTGCCTGGCGCTTTTTGGAGACTGGTAAACTCGGTGGTATACGCTTGGTTTTTGCAGAAGTGAACCAGGGTCGAATTGAAGTCTGGCATCCAGCACCGGAACCCTTTTATCAAGTTGGTCCTATCATCGATGTTGGCATTTATCCCATCACTCTCACCACTGCTTTATTCGGACCGATAACCAGGGCCCGTGCCTTTGGGAAAACATTGATGCCAAAGCGAGTGACTAAAGAGGGTCGAGCTTTTGAATTAACTATCCCAGATTTTTATGAGATTATTTTCGAATTGGCGAATGGCATTGTTTTCAGGTTAAACACAAATTATTATGTAGATACTGGTGAGAAAGATATTGGCTATGCTGTACATGGTGATAAAGGCTCACTATACATGACCAGCTGGCATAACTATGATGCCAGTGTCTCCTACAGGAATTATGGAGATAAGACCAATTACCAGACCATTCCACTCATCAGGGAGCCTTTTACTGGCCCTAAGAAAGTGGAGTGGTGCCGTGGACTAAATAGTTTCGCTAATTCAATTCGCTATAATTCCCAGCAGGTCATTCAAGGCGAACATGCGGCGCATGTTATGGAAGCTATTCTGGCTGCTCACGAATCAGCCCTGTCAGGGGAACCGGTTAAAGTAAATTCCACCTTCGTGCAGCCTGGTTTGGACTTGGTAGAAAAACTAAACGAAAAATAGGCAATTGATTCATGCGACTAATATCAAAAGGAGTAACATGGAAGTAAATTGGACAGATAATGCCCCTGTTGGAATTATTATCAGCGATAGGGAGGGCAAAATTCTTTACATGAATGAACGAGCCATTCAGGGCCAATTAGCTGCTGGTGGCAGGGATTTAATTGGTAAAAATATGACAGTTTGCCATCCGTCAGGAGTTATTGACAGAGTCAAAGCTTTAATCGCTAGCGAAACTACCAACGCTTATGTTTTGAGGGATGGTGAGAAAGTGAAACTTATTTACCAGTTTCCATGGTATCAAGACGGCGAACAAGCAGGTTTTGTCTCTTGCTCGATGGTCTTACCTCAAAATATCAAAGACCTCTTAAAAGAATAAAAGAAAGGCTTGTTTCTTCAATCCGATTCCTGAGGAGGAGCTATGCACAAATTAGCAGCGTTGGGAGGAGAGAAATTTAGGAAAGAACCTTATCCTGTTTGGCCGGTATTTGACCAGAAAGAATTCAATGCCATTCAAGAGTTGATCCAAAGCGGGCGGTGGGGTGGTGCGCCATTTCCTGGTCCAAAGTCTGTAGAGTTTTCTAATGGATTTTTGGAAATGCAAGGTGGAAATTTTGCTGTGCCGATGATCAATGGCACGGTTACCATGGAAGTTGCCTTGCGGGCAGCAGGAATAGGGTGGGGGGATGAGGTAATTGTGCCTGCTTATACCTTCCAAGCCACAGCGTCTGCACCAATGGCTGCGGGTGCAATCCCTGTATTTGTTGATATTGACCCGCAGTCCTATTGCATCGATGCCAAGAAAATCAGGCAAGCTATCACACCTCGTACCAAAGCAATCATCCCAGTTCACCTTGGGGCGAACGTGGCAGATATGGATGCCATTATGGCGATTGCTGATGAATTTGACTTGGTTGTGGTCGAAGATGCTGCTCATGCGCATGGGGCACAGTGGGATGGAAACGGCGCAGGCACAATTGGTGATTTTGGCTCCTTCAGCTTTCAATCTTCCAAGATTCTAACAACTGGTGAAGGTGGCATGTTAATATGTAGAGATGCCAACATGGCAGAGCGCGCGGCCAGCATAATTGACTGCGGTAGAGCAAAAGATGCACAAAAGCTGAACTTCAGCATGGGAACGAATTATCGCCTCCCAGAGTTGCAGGCAGCTTTGGGCATTGTGGGGTTGAAGCGCTTCCCAGAGCAAATGGCACAAAGGCAAGCGTCTATGGATTATCTTGAAGAGTCTTTGAGTGTTTTTGAAGGTGTGCGCTTGCTCAAGCGCGATTTGCGCCACACCCGAAGGTCGTTTTACCGTTATATTTTCGCAATTGACCCGCAAATTTTCAATGCAAGTCACTTTGCAGTATGTTACGCCTTGAATGCTGAGGGCATTCCTACGTATGCGGGGTATCCTGCCATGCATCGTTATGACCTTTTCCAGCCAAAGCTATCCAGGTTACCTGTTCCCTCCGCTTTCCCTGAGTACTTTGATTTTGAGCATATGCGTTTTCCAATGGCTGAAAAAGCTAGCCAAGAAGAAGCTGTTTGGGTCAATGAGAGTATCTTTAGGGATGGGCAGCGCGGGGTGGACGATTTGGTCTCTGCGTTACAGAAAGTTAAAAATCACCCGGATGGACTGGCTTTTATTGATCGAAGAATAACTGAAAAGTACGGTAATAACATCCCGGAAACAATAACCCTAGAGATATAAATATTATAATATTAATATATATAATAAAAATAATAATTTGTTAGGTCTTAAACCAATAGGTTTTTTGGGTAGGGCGGGAATATCTCCAGTAAATCGGCTTGATTGGTTGGTTAAAAGCATTCTAGTATTATTCGATTTCAACTGGATCATTAGTTTTGTATAGATAATTGGTGACTTTTTGGCTCATGATTATGTGGCCGTAGATAATTAATTTTTCTGTCGCAACACCGACAAATGGATTTAGTTCTAAGACTATCCTTTGACTTTGCTCTGTATAACTTTATAACTTGGTTACAAAAGTTACTGAAAGCTAAAAATTCCATAGTGTATTACCAAATAAGATCTATGCAGCTGTTAAAATACCTCAAAAATCAATACTACTATTGAGAATATGTATTCTCTTAAGTAATAATTTATAATTTCGAGCTTTTTTTAACACGAGAGATTTTATTATCAGTAATGATTCTTCCAAAGCTCATTAAGCTAGAATCTTTTACAGGATTATTCAAAATATTCCAGAGGTTTTTTTGGGCGATTTATGGTGCATTTCTTAACTCATCTACCCATCTTGTCCCATTGGGTGTTTTGGTTCATCTGCAATTTATGATTCAAATTTTGGAAAGACATTGCGGATCAACCTGAGACAGAAGCATAATTATCAACGAGATACCCTATCTATGTGCCCTTGTAAAATACCTTTGATTGGTATAATTAAATAGTTAGATAAAACAATCAAAAACTAACTAAAAAGGATGACCAATCCACATGAAGATACTCCATCATTATCAAGAGATATGCACAGGGTGTGGGGAATGCGAGAAAGCATGTGCCACAGCTTACTTCAAGACAGAAGACCGGAATAAATCGGCGATCCGGATCATAAACAACGACACGTAGCGCTTTGACAAAGCGTTGCTTAGAAGCCCTCAAAGCATCCTCATCAACCGCTCCTGGTGCAGATGAATCAACATGATCAATCACAATCGCTTTGATCTTCTTTGACCCCATCACGGCAGCCAAACCGCCCCTGGCAGAATGCCGGGCAGGAATGCCATCCATATCACTAATCCCAATGCTCGAAGCTGAAAGGCCCATTTCACCTGCAGGACCAATCGCAATGACTACAGCTTGTTTGCCATAGGTCTGTTGCAAAATATGCACAGTTTCGTATATGTTTTTTCCCATCAGTTCCAAAGCTGAGATAAATTGAACTTGCGCTTTAGAGATATAAATTTGCTGCCAATCTGATGCAACACCGTGCAAGATTAATGCGCGCAAGCCCAATTGGCTCATGGCATAGCCAGCCTTGCCGCCAGTGTTACTTTCTTTGATTCCCCCAGTTAAGGGGCTTTTTGCCCCGATCGAGGTCCTGTAAGAACTAGAAGCGCCGCTGCCTGCTAGTAAGCCCGTAGCAACAATTAAGTCATTGCATGGCCCTAAAGGATCACAACCAGGGTTCACCTGTTCATCCAACCAGCGTGAGGTAAAGGCACGGCCGCCAAAATCCGAGTCATTTTCATGGAGTAAATCTGTGGAGTAGGATTTCTCAGTGAGGTGCAGCTTTGTGACTTTCCAATTATTCAATACATCTCCGTTAAGTTAGCTTAAATTTGCGACTGAGTGATATGATTTTAATGTATTCTCTGATGTATATTTTACCTAACAACAGTGCAAACCAAGTCTGGTAATAACCAGAATGGCGGCAAATAACCACAACCATCACTTAGCGGTAAGATTTCTTCAGCCATATGAATACCGAGCTGGTCGATCATGAGTTGCCTGCGCGCCTGGATCCGCCCCCACATTTTGGGATATTTCACTTTAATTTCCTCGCGTAAGGGCTCATCTGCAAGGCAAATCGTATCTTCGCAATTCAACATTTGTCCTGCTTTTAGAGGTGTTGGAATGATGTCCACTTGGAATACCATCCCCGAACGGATCTGCTCACTGCTTCCTGGACGGATTGGCGAATGTAACCACTCATCATAAGAAGTTAAATGACTTGGATTTAAGCTGGATTGCAGCCCAGTTCCTTCAAATACAGCGGTAACTTTTCGGTAGATTTCACCGCCCGTCACTCCAATCTTTACAGCATCATACCAGGAGATAATTGCCTTAAAGTAGGGTTTTACATACTTTTCTAAGTATGTTTGGTCAACCTCTCCTAGCATCATACCTGCCCGGCAAACCAGGCTACCCCAATATCCAAGGGCGGTTGAAACACCATCTCCATATTCAATCACCCGGTTGCTAGCGCTGCGTAGGCCATTGATCTCAGCATTGCCAGATGCGAAAATGGGATGCATAGTCTGGGGTTGGCCTGCATAGGCCATCATCGCTATGGCTTGCATTTCTGTCATGCCTGGACGAGCCCCATTAATAACATTAAATACTGCTTCAGAGGCGCTCAAACCAGCTACTTCAAAAACTGCAATTTGATCTGCAGTGTTATTAGTTCGCAAGCCGTGCTCCGGGTGGATCATCAAAGCTGTTCCATCGGTTAATTTTCCTGCTTTACCGACCAAGCTACGCAAAGTATCAACAAAAAAAGCAGGTACAAAAGCTGGCTTCTCAGGTGTGTCTGTTTCATTAGGTTCGAGGTACTTCCACCCTACTAAGCTGACCTTATGCCCTAAGCCAATGCCAAGCTTTGCCAGCGCTTCCTTTAACTTGGGGGCGTTATCCCGCTGTTGGCCAGGCAGCGATAATGTTTGCGATAAGACCATGTCCACAGGAAATGGTAAAACCGATCCATAGCCCAAATCTTCATTACCAACCACCAAACTACGCGCATTATTTGGTCCTAAAACTAACAAAACCTCCTCAAACCGCGGATCAAAATTGAGCAGATAAGTTAAGTTCCCATAATGCTCCCGATCGCCATACACGACTACCCAATCGGCCTCAGCCACTTTGTAAAGTGTAGCTAATCGGCGCTCATATTCTGCTTTGGGAATAATTGGCATGAGCTCCATGACTTTGCTGGTCGTAAATGGGATTCTTTTTAACTCAATGTTCATAGCACCTCATTTTTATATTTGAATAAATTTTGGTATTATCCTGAAAATCGTGTGCACGATTGTGCTTTATCATTGATTTCGCAATTTTGAATGTTTGATTATGTTAGTTGTTAACATAAATTATACTATGAATTAATTACCCCACTGAAATCTAGGGTGAAAAATGGATTGATTTCTACCCGGTTGATTCTTTTTGCTTTTTCAAAAGCTAATATATCAATTTCTACTCATCACCTGGAGGCGTGTTCAATAACTCATTTAACATTTCCGCCTGGATGTAATCCACTACATTGACGCGTTGTAAGGTGATACCATGCACTTCTTTTATCGCTTCTTGAATACTCATCGCTAAATGAATGGCTATTGGGCATAAAGGAGAAGATGGACGAAATGTATAAGACAAATTCCCTTCGTCATCAAGGGTAAGGTCTTGCACAAGCTGCATGCGGATGACATCCACCCCAGTTTCAGGGTCAATGACCTCTCTTAGTTTTGATAAAACGGCATTCATAAGTTCAGCCTTATTCATTCAAACCTCCTATTATGAGAACAGCATCCTGGTGGTATTCTCCCAAATATCCTTGATGGCTAAGGCTGGATGTGATTTAGGGGCAAACTCTGTAATAGGCGTACCTTGCAGCATCGCTTTTGGTATCTCTTCTCCAAATGGGATTTTTCCGACAATGCTTATGGTTTGTTCTTCAGCTAACTTTTCTATCTGAAGTGTGCCATCTGGGTACAAATCGGCTTTGTTAATACAAATAACCGACGGAATCCGAAAATGCTGCAACGTAGAAAGCACGCGCTTAAGATCATGCAGCCCTGAAAGACCTGGCTCAGTCACAATCAACCCCAGGTCAGCGCCAGCACAAGCTGATATGACTGGGCAGCCAATGCCTGGCGGCCCATCGACAAGCACTATTTTTGACTGTGTCTCTTCTGCCATCAGGCGTGCATGTTGTTTTACCAGGGTGACCAGTTTGCCGGAGTTTTCCCGACCGGGGAATAGCTCTGCATGAAAGAGGTCGCCGTAAGGGGTCTCAGAATGGAACCAATTTCCTTCCTGCTGCCTGACCATGCTGATTGCCTCAACCGGGCAGGCGTACACACAGGCAGCGCAACCATCACAGGCGACCGGGTCTACCCAATGCACCTGGTCGTCCTGGTTCGGATCTGGGAAGATTGCATCGTATCGACAGACCGGGACACAAGCGCCGCATCCTATGCAAAGCGCCGGATCAACCTCGGCCAGTGATCCGCCCCAAAATTCATTAGGCTGTCCAAGGTTGGGTTGTAGCACTAAGCTCAGGTTTGCTGCATCGACATCTGCGTCAACAAAAACCGCATGGTTACCCTCCCCCGCTTGAGAACTGAGTTGGGCGAAGGCTGCGCAAAGACTTGTTTTCCCAGTGCCGCCTTTGCCGCTCAAAATGACGAGCTGTTTGGCTTTGGGTGGGTTATTTGGCATAGCTTACCTTCATTAAGTGAATAATCTCTTCAAATAACTGCTGTAGTTTCTGGCGATAGTCAGGTAAAATGTCCACCAATGTCTGTCCAGCAGCGATGCCTTCAGCTAATTCCTTTGAAAAAGGCACCCTCAGCAACACAGGAATTTGTTTTTCAGCCAGGAATTTATCCACCTGGTCATTGCCAATGCCCTCTCGATTGATCACAACCCCGCAGGGGATATGCATGTCGTCAACAATTCCCAGCATTTGCTTGAGATCATGCAAGCCAAATGGCGTAGGCTCCGTCACTAATAAGGCAAAGTCAGCGCCTCGCAGCGTTTCCACAACAGAGCAGGAAGCCCCTGGTGGTGCATCAAGCAGGGTTAAGGCTTGAGCAGGAGGGGTCTTCCATTTCTTTAACTGGCGGATGATCGGTGTTGGCATTGGTTCACTAATTGTTAGAACCCCTTGCAAAAAATGAATGCTATGCTTGGTTAAGCCAGCTTCGAGCACGCCGATGGGATTAGGAATCTCAACTATAGCCCCTTCGGGGCAATTCCAGGTACAGCTGCCGCAGCCATGACACAACTGGTTAAATACCAGGATCTTTTTAGCCACCTTAGCCAAGGCATGAAATTGGCAGACTTCAACACATTTACCGCAAAGCGTGCACCTTTCAGGTTGAATCTGTGGGATCCTGATTACAGCATCAACCTGTTCCGTAATATTAGGATTTAAGAAAAGGTGCCCGTTTGGCGCTTCAACATCACAGTCTAAATACCAGGCTTTAATGCTACCCTCAAGGCTGTGTGCCAGGCTGGTAGCGATGGTTGTCTTTCCAGTTCCGCCCTTTCCGCTTGTAATAGCTATTTTCATGGTTTGTGTAAGTGACTACGCGAAGTTTGCTAATTTATTTTCTTTGAATAATTCAACAGCCTGGTTAACTGTCTTTGTATCGTCATTGAAAAGGTACATAGCGATGCTTGCTGCGCGTAAAGCACCGGCTGCGTTGGGGCCAAAATCACCGCTGATGACACCTTCGACTTTCTGGTCAATAACAAATTGGGCAGCCGCAACCCCAGCTCCTCCAGCACGCATGGTAGCCTGGTTAGCGTGCGCTTCCCAGGCCATTGTTTCTGTGTCAACCGATAAAAAATAAGGCGCTCGGCCAAAACGTTCACAAATTGGTGACTCTAAGTCCGCTTCTAAAGCTGAAATGATGATGTTCATGTATCTCCTAATATGCTAGCATTACAGGGCAACCCCTTCATGTTGCCAGTTTAAATACCAATGTTCAAGTTTGGCTTAATGCAAGAACTCAGTGTGATCAATTAACTTGCCATCAATAAACGCCTGCACGGCAGTCTCCACATCAAGTAAATCGGTCACCAGGGGCTTGATATCCAAAGAGCGCATACTTTCATAGGCACCCCTGCCCATACCGCCGCAGATGAGAGCTTTGCAATCTGCAATAGTATCAGCCATATTGACGTGCTTGCCATGCGAAGCGGCGCCCATACCATGCCCAAGGCTACCGTGATCTTCCACGTGGGGCTGGTTAATGTATTGTCCATGCCCCATTTTTTCGCGTAACTCTCGTTCAATAACCTGGCCTTCTTCAATAGTAAGCACCAGGTAATAAGGTGCGCGTCCGAAATGTTGACTGATGGTTTTTCCATCATCCGTGATAACTGCAATTTTCATAGTTAACTCCTTCTTTAATAATTGAACTGTAAAATGTTGTGAGTCCTGTGCTTCATTTTCACCCGCAGGCACAAGCACTAGCAAAAATTTAGCGGGCACTGCGCCGTTATTTTGCCAGCGATGTGGCAAATGGGCTTTAAATAACAGGCTGTCGCCTGGATTGAGAAGAAATAGCTCTTCTTCCACCTGGTATTGCAGCAGTCCTTCCAGGTTGTAAACAAATTCATGCCCAGTGTGAACCACCATCCTGGTTTCACTGCCCATACCAGGCTGCAAATTGACAACAAATGGCTGTACATTGGCACCCTGCAGGTCTTTTCCAAGCGCCTCGAGCAGTGTACTACCAAAAGGTATTTTGGGACGTTTGCTGGCTGGGGTGTAAACAACCTGGTGTTCGCTCTGCTCCGATTCAAAAAAAGCTGTCAGGGGTATTTCTAAAGCCAGGGCGAGTTGTTGAAGTGTACCAACCGAAGGTGAAGATTTACCGTTTTCTATCAGGCTCAATGTATTAACGTTTAAACCACTTTTTTCTGCCAGACCGCGCAGCGAGTAACCTGCACGTGCCCTCAATAAGCGCAGATTCTCCCCCACCAGCAGTTCTGCTGGTTTGTGATCATCTGTACGATTTGTCAGGTCCACTTTTAATCCTCGCTCAACTTTCTTCCACGCCGCCCACATATGGCTTTGCATAATTACATCATAAACCAACATTATAGTACATTTATCAAAAAAATCAAGGTTTTCATCCCAATGAATTCATATGCACTTAAGTTTGTAGAGAATATTGCATATCAATCTATTGACAATAATAGAATAGTATGATAAATTATTAATAGTCTAATAAACTAAACGGAGGTCTTATTTATGCCAAGACGTGGAAGGGGCTGGGCGATGCAGGGTGAGGGGCGTTTTGAAGTGCGCCACACGCCTTTGACTGTCTCAATGCTTGAGCCAGTTTTATTGACATTAATCCAACAGAAAGCACAGCATGGTTATTCGTTACTGTCTGAGTTGGAAGCTTTGGATCTCGGCACAATCCATCCCAGCGTGGTTTATCGCACCCTGCGGGAATTGGAAAACCTGGATTGGATTGAATCAACCTGGGATACAAACCAAACCCAAGGTCCCCCCAGGAGGACTTATAACCTGACAGACCAAGGACAAAATGCTTTGCTGACCTGGCAGCACGAGCTTTCAAAAGTGCAGAGCGTCATTAAATATTTACTTGATGCACAAACATAATAGAAAAGGAGATTTATATGCCCGGTAGAGATGGCACTGGGCCTTCAGGAAGAGGTCCAAAAACTGGTCGGGGCTTAGGAAATTGTTCTAATGCCTATGTCAACCAAAATAGATCACAAATTGTGAACCCTTCAGCAATTGGGTCTGGTGGTCGCTTTTGGGATGGTGTGTTCAGGCTGTTCTTACGCAACCGTAATGGACAGAGAAACAGAAGATAAAAATATTATAGGAGGTTGAAATGCCTGGAATGGATGGCACTGGACCATTAGGAAATGGTCCCTTTGGTAGAGGATTAGGCCCTTGTGGCGGTGGTCAAGCTAATTGGGGCCGTGGGCGTGGTATGGGCTTTCGTCGAGGTGGTTGGTTTGGTTGGGGGCAGGCACCAATTACTGCTGAACAGGAAAAAATGAGCCTTGAACAGCAAAAAAGCTGGCTGGAATCCCAATTAAACGCGATTACCACACGCCTGCAAAATATTAAAGAAGATTAATTAACGACACAGACCCATGATTTGATCATGGGTCTGAATTTTTTTAGAATAATCTTCCCTATTTAATTGTTTTTGCCTGCCGTTGTATTTTCCTGACGGCTTCAACAATCTCGTTTGTGTCTTGTTCATCTCCCAATAAAGCCCGGTGAACCAGCCAGACGCTGTTCCTGAAGCCAACCTCAGTCACCGAAAAATCTTCATCGAGGTAAGGTTTTTGTTCTGCGGCATGTTCTGGCAGCAATCTTTTGAGGTATTCACCATTCTTGAATAGATCCAGGGCGTGTAATGGCGGATAACTGGCCTGGGTTGGGATGCCCTCAGCTTCTAGGGCTTTGATGAATTCACCAGTAGGCAAACCGGCAAAACAATCAGGATCGTAAGTGAACACATAGCAGTAATGCCCATTGCGGGTCACCCGCCTATCATAGAGTTGCGGGGTGATTCCCTCAATCTCAAGCAAATGCTGGTTTAGATAGGCTGCATTTGTGCTGCGAACCTTCCCTTGTACATCAAAGCGGCTTAATTGCTGGCTTAAGATAGCACCCTGCCACTCGCTCAGGCGATAATTTCCCCCATTAATAAAGTGCGAATAAAACCATTCACCTGGCATGCGTCCACAATCGTGCACTGAACGCAGGCGTACCTCCAGCTCTGGGTCATTGGTGAGGATGATACCTCCTTCACCTGCGGTCATCAGTTTGCTTTGCTGGAAGCTGAAGGTGCCAGCCTTGCCCAAAGCGCCCACTTTGTGGCCTTTCCATTCGCTGCCGTGAGCATGCGAGCTATCTTCAAGCAAGTAAAGCTGGTGTTTTTCTGCGATCTCACGCAGCGCATCCAAATCAGCCGGATGACCAGCCAAGTGCACAGCAATGATCGCCTTGGTACGCTTAGTAATGGCGGCTTCCACTTTTTGGGGGTCAATGCAATAGGTATCCTTATCCACATCCACCAAGACGGGCAGCGCACCGTGCAGCAAAACAGCAGAGGCGGTCGCCACAAAGGTGAAATCTGGCACGATAACCTCATCCCCCAAGCCAATCTCCAGGGCGGCGATCATAATTTCAATGGCAGCTGTGCCATTTGTGCAGGCAATCCCGTATTTTGCCTCTTGATAAGCAGCAAAAGCTTCTTCAAATGCCTGGGTTTGCGTACCTGGCTCTCGCCACCAAGCCCTACTTTCAAGCACGTTTAATAAGGCTTCACGCTCTTGGGCGTCATACTGGGGCCAATCTGGAAACGGCTGGGTTTTTGTCGGGGTACCCCCAAGTAGTGCAAGTTTATCCAAGATCCCTCACAAAATTCAAGTTTTTTGTTCCTGTCAAGTATTATCGACTATCCTATGCCAAGTGTCAACCTTTGCGGTCCTTACTCTAGTAATAAGCCAACAAAAGCCTTCAAAATATTCAAGCCCATTCCATATCTAATGCAAAATTTCACTTGACAGAATTTCCATTCTGGGTAAAATATATGCAGAGTATTGCATATGATCAACCCATCGACACCACAAATCAGTTATGAGCGCTTAGCGAAAATTTTCAAAGTGCTGACCCACCCTGCCAGGGTTGCCATCCTGAGTCTGCTCAGGGATGGCGAGCAGTGTGTTTGTCACCTGGTTGCCTGCCTGGATTATCCACAACCCTATATTTCCCAGCAGTTGGGGGTGTTGCGCGAAGCTGAAATTGTACAGGATCGTCGGGAGGGCTGGAATATTTACTACCGGGTCATCGACCCGCACGTCTTTGCCCTGCTGGATGCAGTTGAAGAAATTGTGGACCAGGAACCCATCAGGATTCACATCAGAAAAGATCAATGTACCTGCCCTAAGTGCAGTGCAAAAAAAATGAAAGATAAAGTGTTTATTACTGAGGAGTTAAATTAAATGATCAAAATTAAAGTGCTTGGTTCAGGTTGTGCTAACTGCAAGCGTTTAGAAGCGGTTGTACGCCAAGTAGTTGAAAATGAAAAAATCGAAGCGGAGATCGAAAAGGTTACCGATTTTGCTGAAATCACCCAGTACCCCATTCTTTCAACGCCTGGGCTAGTGATTAACGAAAAAGTAGTTTCCTCTGGACGCATTCCTGGCATCGCTGAAGTCACAGCCTGGTTAAAAGAAGCCTAAATTAATCGGGCAGCTGCTAATAGGCTGCCCATAATTTTTCGATAAATATATTCACAATATTGCATATGATTGAATAAGGAGTGCATATTGAATCCCACACTTAATTACCTGAGCACGCTATTGATGGCTGGCCTGACTAGCCTTTTAGATTACTGGGCAGCCCATGTATTATTATGCTTGGTACCTGCTTTTATTATTGCCGGCTTCATGAGTTCAATGATCCCCAAAGAAGCTATTACGCGCTTTTTAGGTCCTAAAGCCAGCAAATGGATCAGCTATCCAGCTTCTGCCTTGGGCGGTTTTATCCTGGCAGTGTGTTCTTGTACTATCCTGCCGCTCTTCGCCGGTATCTGGAAACGCGGCGCAGGCTTAGGGCCAGCCATAACCTTTCTTTTCGTTGGCCCTGCCATCAATATTCTGGCAATAACCTACACTGGGGCAGCCATAGGGTTTGACATTGCCATTGCCAGGCTGGTTTTATCGATCATCTTTGGTATCTTAATTGGCCTGCTGATGGCCAGGATCTTCCGTAAAGAGGAAGCAACCCGCTACCAGGAAAACGCTGAAAACGGCCTGTTTGAAGCCAAGGTGAAAGTCAAACCTGCTGTCTGGGTCATTTTCTTGTTTTTATTAGCCGTATTAATTGTTGGAACCCTACAGGTGGGTTTGCTGACCAATGTTTATGCTGAATTAACCCTACCCTTCTCCTTTCCAGCTGATTGGATGAATTTACTCGCCAACCTAAACCTGAGCTTACAGGGTGTCGGGTTGATCCTGATGCTTCTTGCCATTGCCTTGGCGGCCTGGAAGGGCTTCGATAAAATCTTTGATGGATTCAACCATTGGACCTACCTGGCTTTTGTGCTCATTTTTCTGACCATCCTGCTGGCTGCACCAGCCCAAGCAGTAGGCTCGTACACAATAGGCATTAATGGTCGCTTCATTGGAGAGGTGATTTTGCTAATAGCAATCGTCGCAGTTGCCGCAAAATCGTTTAGCAAAGATGAACTAAGCGGGTGGATATGGGAAACCTGGAAATTCGTCAAACAGATTTTCCCCTTGCTGATCGTAGGCGTGTTTGCGGCAGGCATCGTGCGGGTCATTATCCCGGCCACCTGGGTGCAGACCATTGCTGGCAGAAACACCATCTGGGCAAACCTGATCGGCGTTTTATTTGGCGTGTTCATGTATTTCCCCACCCTGGTGGAAGTGCCGATCGCTAAAATGTTCCTGGACCTTGGCATGGCTCGTGGACCACTCTTGGCCTATCTTCTAGCCGACCCTGAACTCTCCCTGCAGTCCATCCTGGTCTTAAATGGCGTAATGGGTAAAAAGAAAACAGCGATCTATGTCGGCCTAGTTGCACTCTTCAGCACCCTGGCGGGCTACCTGTTTGGTTTTTTCCTCGCAAACCTATAATAGGATTTAATAAGGGTATAATAGGTTTTTGTAATTAAAGCTTTATAGATTTGTGAGAACATTGATGAGATTGAACAACCACGCATATCAGAAAAAAACACTGATCGTATTAATATTATTTAGCCTCATACTGATTTTTCCTTCGCTAGCTTCTGCTAGCCCACCGCAGGAACAGGCTTTTGACGATGCTTATCTAAAAACAGAAGCATCAGAGAAGCAGGTTTCAGAATACCAAAATACGAGTGAAGAGAAAATCTTCATCTATTTCTTCTGGGGTGAAGGCTGCCCGCATTGTGCGGTGGCAAAACCTGCCCTGGAAGACCTGGTGGCGATGAACCCCAGCTTCGAGTTGAAGAGCTTTGAAATTTATAACAACGCTGATAACCAGGCTATTTTCTTTGATTTGGCATCTGCGGTCGGCTTCACACCCCGCGCAGTGCCAACGATAGTAATAGCTAACCAATACTGGGAAGGGTTCAGTGAAGGGGTTAAGGCAGAAGTTATTTCCAAAATGCAGACCTGCCTGACCCAGTCTTGCATTGACCTTGGTCGGCCAATTTTACTAAAGTACGGACTTCTGACCCCAACGAGTGAGCCTACACCGGTAGAGGATGTTGCTACGCCCACACCTGTTCAACAACCGACCCCCTTACCGACTCTTTCCGCCCCTCAAAATGATCCAGAAAAGACGATTAATATCCCACTTATTGGTGAAATTGATCTTTCTAAACAGTCTATGATCGTCAGCACTGCCCTGATTGCCTTCGTAGATGGCTTTAATCCCTGTTCCATTTGGGTATTAACCATGTTACTGACCCTGACCCTGCGCACAGGTTCCCGCAAAAAGATCATCATCATTGGTTTGGTCTTTCTATTTGTCACCTCCTTTATCTATGCCTTATTCATTGCAGGGTTGTTTACTGTCTTTTCTGTCATCAGTTTTGTCGGTTGGATTCGCGTGTTGGTTGCCCTGGTATCGCTATTCTTTGGCTTGGTCAACCTAAAGGATTACTTTTGGTACAAGGAAGGCATTTCCTTCACTATTGATGATAAGAATAAGCCTGGATTATATAAGCGCATACGACGCGTTATGGATGCTGGCAGCTCATTTTGGGGCTTGATTGGCGGAACAGTTATCCTTGCTGCAGGTGTCTCGATGGTGGAGTTTTCCTGCACAGCAGGCTTCCCAGTCTTATGGACTAACCTGCTGACCAGCCAACAAGTAAATACACCAACCTTTATTGGCCTTTTGCTGCTGTATATGGTTGTCTATAACCTGATTGCCCTGGGAATATTTATAGTTGCTGTGTTCACCCTAAAATCTGGCAAAATGGAAGAAAAACATGGCCGTATCCTCAAGCTTATTGGCGGTGTGCTTATGGTTACCCTGGCAGGGGTGATGGTTATCAACCCCAGCTTAATGAGCGATCTGGGTGATTCCTTGATTGTTTTTGGCATTGCATTTATTGTTGGGTGTTTACTACTCGTGCTACACCGGGTCATACTGCCAAGATTTGGCATCTATATTGGTAGTGAAACCAAGCTATCTAAATCTAAAACCCGAAAATCTCAAAAAGCGCGCAAGAAATAATTTTGCATTAGTATTAAGCTTCTTATTTGTGAGAAGTTTAATTTATATTTTTTGTAGGTAAATGGCTACGCGAAAAAATTATTAATATTCTAGTTAATTAATTCTAATAACCATGCGCCAAGATAGCCCTGGCGGTCAGGTTATCTGTAATCAACACATTTATAAAACCACCTCGCAACGCCCCCAGTATGGGAATTGCTTTATCTGGTCCGCCGGATATCCCGATGCGAACTGGGATCTTAAATAAATCTTCCCTGCTGATGGTGATAATGCGTTTACAGAACTCCGCACAGGCCGAATTGCCATAGATATCAAAATACAATCCACATACATTACCCACAGCGCCATTATTGCGTAGGGTTTGAATTAACTCCATGGATAAGTAGCCATAGCGCAGGACGGTTGCCAATTCCCGGTCTAAGCTGCCAACACCCATCAAAGCAATATCCGCTTTTTCAGCCAGTTCTAACGGCTGGGAAATCACTTTATCTTTCAGCAAGGCGCTGGCTGTCTCTGCAGAGCCACACAAGAACGGCGCATTCAGAAAATAATGTTCAGCCCCTAATTTCCTTGCCAGGTTTGAGGTGATGCCATGCCCCTCATATTCACTCACCCGCGATCCCAATGCCCCGGTTAATTCGACCAATTTAGAGGGCATAGATAACTGCGTGTCAAATGCTTCCACCAATTCCCTGAGTGTGTTTCCCCAGGCTATCCCAATGACCATGTCTGGCTTTAAATACTGTTTCATCACATTAGCGCCAGCAGCGCCTAAGTACTTCAGCCATGAAAATTCAAACCCGCGGATGGTCACAACAGTAGCCGCCTGCAAATTAAAACGTTCTTTTAGTGCATTTTCAAGTTGAAAATCAGATTGGATCGGTCGACGGATACGGATCTCAAGCATATTTCGCTGACGCGCTTCAGTAAGTAACCTCGAAACCATGGAGGGAGTTAAATCGATAATTTTGCCAATTTCAGCCTGGTTTTTACCCTGCAGGTAATACATCTCGCAAATATCCGCCAGCAGCATTTCCTTGTCCAAGGGTGGATGGTAACCATTATTTGGGGTTGATTTAGTCATCAGTAAATTTAGACCTCCGCCAGATAGTTGGGATCAATTCTAAGAAATTTTCTAATTCTTCTTGCGTGGTTGGGTAGCCAAAAGATATGCGGATAGTCCCTTCTATTTGCCCGCGTGACAAACCCATCGCCACAAGCACATGCGAAGGAGCGACCTCTTTAGAATTGCATGCTGACCCAAGTGAGACGGCAATATTATCACGCGATAGCCGCACCTGCATCATCTCAGCACTGGCACCAGGAAAGCTCACAGACAAGACATGCGGTGAGCTGTGTAATGGTGTGTTGATTATCACACCCTCAATACGATTTCTCAGACCTTCAATAAACCAGGACCGCAATTCGCTCAAGCGCTTTCGTTCTTTTTGTTTTTCGCTGCCCACTACCTTGACAGCCTCAGCCAAACTGACAATACCAGGTAAATTTTCTGTACCAGGTCTAATAGTTTTTTCCTGAGGTCCGCCATAAATGCAAGGCAAAACTGGCACCCCTTCGCGGATAAACAGCGCCCCTACGCCTTTTAAACCGTATATCTTATGCGCAGAAAGCGATAAAAGGTCAATATGCCAAGTTGCCAGGTCCAAATCCATCAAACCCACGCCCTGTACCGCGTCGGTGTGGAGCAAAATGCCATGCTGCGAAGTGATTGCGCCTATTTTTTGCAGAGGCTGAATAGAGCCCACTTCATTATTCACCATCATCACTGAAACCAGTTTTGTTTCAGGTCGGATCAATTTAACCAGGTCTTGCGGATCTACAATGCCACGCGAATCAACGGGTAGGTAACTGACTTCGTACCCTTCCCGCTCCAACTGCTGGGCAGCGTGTAAAATGGCGTGGTGTTCGATTTCGGTGGTGACCAGGTGAGCCTTACCAGGTTCAAACTGCCTCATCACCCCAAACAAAGCGAGGTTATCTGCCTCAGTTGCCCCGCTGGTGAAGTAAATTTCTTCTTTGCTGCAGCCCAATCCCTCTGCCACCGCGCTTCTGGCCTCGGTCAATAAGATATTTGCTTGCATGCCAATTTTATGCATGCTGGAAGGGTTGCCATATTGCTCATTCAACAAAGGTAAAACTGCGTCCCTGACTTGCGGATGCACAGGTGTGGTTGCGCAATAATCGAGGTAGATAGAACCGCTCATTTAAGAAATTTTATCATGGTCACTGATCTTAATTGTCTAACTTAACCCGCTCAATAACTGCGTTTATAGTTGCTTCGTGGTTAAGGTCAACCAGCAAAGGACGCACATTGATGATTGGGCAGGAGATTTCGTCCTTATCAAAAGCAGGCACTAGCTGGAGAATCAATTTACAATCAGGAGGTGGGTCGAAACTGCCATAAATGCTGTGAGTGGTAATCGTCCCGGGTAATGCATTTTCTGCCAGAAGGTCCTGCAGACGCTCAGCCACAATATAAATCAGGTTGCCGCACCAACCCCCAATGAGCACAATATGGTAATCAGGTTTTTTCATGTAAGCCACCTGGGGTGTTTTAGGGCTAAACACCCCAGGTGTGTGATAAGGTTTAAAGTTAGCCAGCTTTGAAGAGGCTGAAGATACCACGGATCAGCGATCCAAGGATATCACCGCCCATATCCCAAGAACCAAGCTTTAGACCTGCACTGATTTGCTCAGAGAACTGACCCATCAGGCGGTATGTCTCAGTTTGGTTTTCAACCAAAAGCGTGGAGAGGTACATGAAAGGAATGGCATACAGCAATAGTACGATGACTGTCTTAATGACATTACCCTTGGTATAAGGCACCACTGCACCAGCCCAGAAGGGAACCACAGCCAGGGAGGCAATTGGCAGCATCTGGACGCCAGGCAAAACCGCGGCTAATAAAACAAACAAGGGGAACAGGATAACTGATGACGCCATCACGGCTGGGTGTCCTAATAACACGGCGCAGTCCACAGCTACGAAGATCTCGCGGTCTTTAAAGCGTTCCTTCATGTACTGCACAATGGACATGGTAATCGGGACAATGCCTTCTGCAATCAGGGAGACCATTCGCGGCAGTACAACCATCATGGTCGCAACCTGCATACCTAATCCTAGGAATTTTTGAACATTATAACCTGCTGCAATGCCGATAATGATGCCAAGTAATAAGCCTAGGATAGCCGGCTCGCCAACCAATCCGAAGCGTTTCTTAATGCCTTCTGGAGATGCATCCCAATCTTTAATACCAGGAATGCGATCCAGCAGCCACACAACTGGTATGGCAAAGATGCTGGCTTGTACAGTTGTGCCACAAGGTACACCAATGCCTGGCATGTCATTGAATTCCTGGTATTTCTTGGCGGTGATATCACTCAACAAACTGCCAATGACCAAGTAAATCACACCACCGAGAATGCCCAGGGGAATGCTACCTGTTAAAGCCCACACGAAACCAGCCAAGGCAGAGCCGTGCCAATAGGACCAAACATCGGTCCACAAGGTTTTGGTCAGGCGTAAAACAACCATCAAAACGTTGACAACAATGATGGCAAGCACTAACCCAGCCACACCAGGCCAACCCCAGGCAATACCTGCGTCTGCCCAATTGACATCAATGATGGTTTTGGCAATACCCATGCGGTCTGCTAAAGCCTGAACAGCCGGTTGAAGAGCTGCAACGATCAAGTCAACAATTAAGAACAAACCGGCTAAACCGACACCAGTGGTTACACCACCACGTATGGCTTTTGCAAGACCAACACGGAAAATG
Source organism: Anaerolineaceae bacterium (assembly GCA_040768105.1). GTDB lineage: Bacteria > Chloroflexota > Anaerolineae > Anaerolineales > Anaerolineaceae > JAXGNE01. Next base: position 52,521 of record JAXGNE010000012.1, on the reverse strand, counting down.
AGACCCAACAGGATCAATACAATAGGTACGATGACCGTAGAACCTAATCCTAAGAACCAAGCTACGGCAGTTGATATGAATTCCATTTTTTCTCCTTAAAAGAAATATTGATTATGAAACTATGCTTTAGTTGACTTAACCATGTCAACAATTTTGTCAAGAAGTGCTTCGCGTTCAGCCTTTGAACCAATTAAAAAGGGCATACCCTGGATAATCGGCACATCAAAGGTGCGGAAAATCTTCATCATTGAAACAATCATTACCAAATCTGTGCGAGAAACGAAGCGGTCAATATCTGCCATCAAAATCCGCTTGACCTCCACATCCGCCATGCCCTCTTTCATCATTCTTTCTTTGATGGAATCTTCAGCAATCGTAGATGTATTTATTCCAGCACCACAAGCAACAACAATTAATTTACCCATCTGAGGTTATTCCTCCATTCATTAAACTCTATAGTCGACTATTAGCTGCTCAATTAATTTGACACTTCCTTCGATATTATTCTCCTTTCGAAGCACAGCTGGGTTTAAATGTCCAAACGGAGCTCTCGTTTTAGCCAGTTTACAGCTGCCTCACTATCAGGTTGATATTGTAATTCGACCAGCTTCTCACCTTCCCCAAATAATTCCGCTAAATTTCGCAAAGTATCGATTTGTTCAGTAGGGTTCGAATTGGCCATCATAATGACAATATGCACATCCAACTGCTCATCTGGATCTGCCATATTCCTAAATTTTACAGGCTGCTCAAGGATGCCCACTGCTAATGCTGATTGGATTACACCTTCACAATCCGCATGCGGAAAAGCAATGCAAATGGGACTGGTTGGCAACCCGGTTGGGTGAATCTCCTCACGCCTGCAAGTCATTGCCCCATATTCTGCGGTCACAAAACCTTGTTCAAAAAGGCTTTTTGCCAGCTTGTTTATGGCAGACAGGCAGTCTTGGGCTTGCAAGTTGATAAAAACGGTGTCTTGGTTTAGCTGCAGCATCATTACCCAGCCTTCCTACCAGGTTTTTGACCATAGCGGGTGTGATAGTACTCAAATGAATTCTTCACCATGGCAGCTGAAAATTGCTGTGGTGTACCAATAATTTTTGCAACGGTATACGTCTGAGCTGCCTCTTCCAAGGTAACTGCCCGTTCCAAAGCCTGTTTCAAGGTCTCTCCCAGTGTTATCACCCCATGCTGACCCAAGAGTACCGCAAACCCATCTCCTAATATTTCGATCGGTAGCGTGGCAAAGCGCTCATCTTCGATAGATAAATATGGGGTGACCGGGATAGGCTGATTAAACCAATTTGCCTGGGTCTCGGTGATGATTGGAATGGATTCGCCGACAACTGAAAAAGCAGAGGCGTGGGGTGAATGGGTGTGAACAACCGCGTGCACATCTGGCCTGGCACGGAAAAAGCCAGTCCACAAGTTAAGCGCCACCGAAGGCCGGTATTTCCCCTCAACCAAATTCATAGCCATATCCGTCACGGTCATATCTTCAGGACCTAATTCATCATATGGCAGGCCGCTTGGCGTCACCACCACCAGGTTAGTTTCTGGATCATGCGCACAAATCGTGCCGCCAGCCATCCAAACTAACCCAAATTTTGGCAGAAGCATGGCCGTTTGCAATACTTCTTGGCGTAAAGCTTCTAATAACATCTATTCAACACCTTCTAAGGGGTATTTCCCCAATTCTTTGCCGGCCTCAAAGAAGGCTAGTAAGTTTTCTAGGGGAATATCATTGCCGAAGTTATGTGCCGGTGCCAGGATGTAACCGCCGCCCACGCCCATCTGGTTTATGCGCAAGCGCACTTCGTTGCGGACGTCTTCGACAGAGCCGTGATTTAAGACAGTTTTGACATCGACCCCGCCCTGGAAGGTCAGCGCAGTGCCAAAATCGCGCTTAAGTTCAGCAGGATGCATGCCCTTTAGATGGCCTTCGATTGGGTTTAGCACTTCAAAACCTGTCTCGATTAAGTCTGGGATAAATTTTCGGATGGCCCCATCATTATGCAGCAGCACCTTGGCATTTGGTGCTTTTTTCTTGATCAGTTCAATACTCTTCTTATATCGGGGTTTGAAAAACTTTCGGTACACTTCTGGATTGAACATTGGCCCCACGTTGGTACCATAATCATCTGCCATTTCGACAATTTGAACATATGGACCAACGACGCTCAGGAACGCGTCATAAAAAGCTTCCTGTATTTCAGCCAGCTTACCTAAAAGGTAATCCAAGATATGAGTGTCTTGCACCGTTAATAGCAGTGCATTCTCCATCCCAACCAAAACACGCGTCATTTCCCAAAGATTGCCGTACACTGGTCTATGCGCAACGATTGCAAAATCTGTATTATGATATAGCCCTTCAACCTCTTCTTTAACGCCTTCCATTCGGTCCGGGTCATAAGGATCTGGCCAGGGAAACTTTCCAATGCTGGATATGGAAAGGTCTTTGGCAAGCGGTGCACCTGCTAAATCATAATAGCCTGATACGAGACGATGATGCAGCTGCCATTCGTCTTCAAATTCACGAAAATTGTCATCCATGGCATTGGCAATATACTGCTTTGGCGGCCGGATGTGGATAAAGCGAAAATCTGTGCCTAGTTTATCCAACACCGGGTTGTAGTCTGGCGTGGTATAAAACCCAACCAAGGTACGCCTTGGCACATCTTCTACCCCAAAATAGTTGCGCAGCTTGATATAGAGTTGTTCAGTGAGGTGATTAGCAGAACCGCCTAAGGAAATCGGTACGCGGTCTGGCTCTTGATGGTTGAGCGTGGCTTCCACTCGTTGACGCGGTGTCATGCGCTCTGGCATATTATCCTCGCAAATTCATAAAATTGAATGGTGATTCACAATCTAAAATTATTTTACTTTAATCTTCCAATTCTGTCAATAAGATTTGACATTTTGACCCCTATTTGACTATAGATCAGGCCTGATAACGACTTTAATGACCTCTCCTGCTGCCATCTTTTTCAATCCCAATTCAAGTTGTGACAGCGGAAGAGTCTCGCTCAGCAAACAACGCAGATTAATAAAACCAGATGTGATCAGCTCAAAGGCAGCTTTGGCATCTTCTACAGTTGCGCCGTGGGTATTGATCAGTTTAATTGCACCATAATGCAGCCTGCCAGCATCCAATTCCACCTTCACGCCCGATGCCAATCCGCCAAACCAACACACCCGCCCACCGCGTCTGGCCAGGTCAACAGCCAACTCCCAGGTCGATTTTTGGCCAGCGCACTCAATCACCACATCTGCGCCATATCCGTTGGTAAGTTTACTCACGATTTGGCTGACCGGCTCATGATGAGCGTTGATTACCCTGGTTGCACCTAGCTCCTTTGCCACCGCCAAGCGCGCATCACTGTGCCCAACAGCAATCACTTGTCCAGCACCCCTCAATAATGCCATTTGTTGTTGCATCAGGCCAATTGCCCCACCTGCACCAAGAATCACCACTCGCTCACCATGCTGTATACCAAGCAAGTTTTGACTGTGTACGACGGTTGAGAGTGGCTCAACCAAGGCCGCCTCTTCATATGAAACATTATCAGGAATGACAAAGGTTGCCCCCTTGACTATCGAAGCAGGGATAAGATTATATTCAGCAAAAGCGCCAAAATTGTAGACAAGCTGCTCACACAAATTACCTTGTCCGTGCCGGCAGTAAAAGCATGTTCCACATTCAGCAAAGACATTGGCGGTCACTCGATCACCTATACGAAAACCGCTTACATTTTCATCAAGCGCAACCACATCCCCACCAAATTCATGCCCAAAAACAAAGGGCGGCGGGAATTTGGGATGTCCCCTGCGGTAGGTTTTTAAGTCGGTGCCGCAGGTCGTAGCTGCCCGCACCCTAACCAGCATTTCCCTTGGCCCAGGTGTGGGGATCGGTACATCACGCAGTTCAATTTGTTCTGGCGCCAAGTAAACAACCGCGCGCATTTTATTATCGTTCATGCCATATCCCTCCAGGTAATCATTTATCGCTCATTGAGTTATTGCCCCGCGCTGAAGGGTAACCTTGCCGCTTACTGTTCGAACAAACATATCAGCCTGCCCTAAGCCCAGTACACCCTGGCAGCTACGACTGCTATTTTCCAGGCTTGGAAAGATGCAGGTGACCTCCCCGCTGACCGAGCTCATCGCTACCGCCAGGTTAGCACTGAGGGGAACCTTGAGCGCAACCGGCCCATGATCAGTCTCGAAATGGATGCGATCACCCACAGCAGGCTCCCCAAGATAACTGATCTGCCCCATGATCGTGGAAGAAGTGATTTCACCAGTGACCTGGCTGAAGCTAATGTCACCATAATTACCAAACACAGTGAACGATCCATTGCTGTTGCTGATGCTGACAGCCCCCCTATTAGCCTTAACCAGGGCTTTGCCCTCAACAACATGGATTGAAACTAGCCCGCCAACCGAGGTAATTGACAAATCAGCGCCCACCCCCGTTGCAGAGACGCTTGCATCAAAAGTACTTATTTCGACATGGGTTTGGATAGGAACAGTGATTTTTAGACTTACCTGGTTTAGGAGGGATCTTTTCATCCCTTGAGCCTGGTCTGAAAGGTGGATGGATAAACCTGAGTCGTTCTCTTCAACAACAAGCCCATCCCCTAAGTTTTCTGGAAAGAGTCCTGAGAGAATAACATGGTTTATGTTACTGTAGAAGATTTCAACCGACCCACTCGGTAGATCGATAATCACGCGTTCCCAGGTTTCTAAACCATAATTTCGCTCTGGAATCTCAAACAATTTAGTTGTTGCCAGCGTACAAGCTGCCAGTATGAAAAAGGCAAAAAAAAGCAGACAAAACCAAAAAATTCTTCCTTTGTTGAATTTCATCGCGTTACCTGGTACGCCTGGCAAACCATTTCAGCAAAGCGGGAGTGCTTTGCTCACCAGCAATGCAGAAATCTACTGTAATCTGCCCGTAAACTGCAAATTTGGGCGTTTTCAGCGACTTTTATGGCTATTTAATATCAAACTAAGCCATCATTGACTTTGCTAATTTTGCTGCCCGGCTGGCATCTTCTGCATAGCCATCAGCGCCGATCTGCTTGGCGTAAGCATCCGTGATAGGCGCACCGCCAACCAGAATCTTAACTTTATCACGCAGACCAGCTTGCTCTAATGCCTGGATGGTAGTTTTCATGCTGGCCATGGTCGTAGTGAGCAGTGCAGACATGGCGATGATGTTTGGCTGTTGTTCGCGCACAACCTCAATAAATGTCTCAGGGGCTACATCGGTACCCAAGTCGATCACTTGGAAACCCGCCCCCTCCAGCATCATGCATACCAAATTCTTGCCAATATCATGCAAATCGCCTTTAACAGTGCCCGCAGCCACCAAGCCCAGCGGTTGGATGTCTGAATCGACTAATTTTGGCTTGAGCACATCCATACCTGTTTTCATTGCCCGTGCTGCAATCAGCATCTCCGGCACAAAATATTCCCCTTCTTCAAACAACCGCCCCACCTCCGCCATGGCGTCAATCATGGTACTGAGCACTAAACCCGGCTCCACTTCTTCATCAAGCAGGGCGACCACGGCTGCTTGGGCTTCATCCCGCTGTCCTTCCATTATGGCATTATGTAGTTCTTTCTGCAGTTCTTCCATCATCTTGTTCCTCTCATGTGCATAAAATTTGGTTGAATTATTCAAATACCCTTCCAGTTGATTTTCTAATGATCAACTTGGAAGGCAGGATGATTTGCTTATCTTTGACTGGCCGGCCGCTCAAGATTTCGAGCAGCATGAAGGTTGCTTTTTCAACAATGTCGCTGATGGGATGGCTGACAGTCGTCAATCCCGGCCAGGTTTGCTGCGCTTGCGGCAGGTCGTTAAAGCCGCAGATTGAAAGCTGCTCCGGCACTTTCCATCCCAATTCCTGGGCTGCAAATAAAGCGCCCAAAGCGGCGTCATCGCTGCCCGCAAAAATGGCGCTGGGTGGTGTGTCACTAAAAAGCATAATTTTTGCAGCTGTGTAACCGCCGGCAAAGGTAAACTCCGAATCCAAAACCAGGTTCCGGTCTTGCGGAATCGCATAGGTATCCAAAGCTGCCCGGTAACCGTACAGGCGATCGATGCTCATGCGATGGTTACGCGGACCAGTAAGATAAGCTATGCGATTATGCCCTAAATTTATTAAGTGCTCAGTCATTAAAAAGGCACCCTGGTAATCATCCCCGCTCACAAAAGCGGTCTGCCTGCTGCGGTTGAGGGGTGTAATCTGCGCCTGGGGAATGTCAGCGCTGGCAAGCAGCTGCCTCAGGAAGGGATCGACATCACAAGGCGGGGTTACCACCAGGCCATCCACCCGCCTTTCATGGATGAGTTGGGCTAATTTGACCCTGGAGCGATTGTGAGAGGGAAAATAACTCTGCAACAAGATATCATAATCATGCTGGTAGCTGATGTCCATCATTTTTGAGAGGATGGCGGACTGGTAAAAGCCAGCTTCGTGCAGCAGGATGCCAATGGTGAAAGATTTGCGGGTCACCAAGCGCCTGGCGGAGAAGTTTGGCGCATAATCCAGCGTTTCAATTGCCTGCAGCACCTTCTCGCGCGTCTGCACACTGACAAAAGGCTCGTTATTTATCACCCTTGAAACCGTTTTGATTGAGCAGCCAGCCTGCAGCGCTACATCTTTAATAGTAGTCGTCATAATGTCATTTCATCTCAAAAATAGACAACGTTATCATATTTACGCACATTATACCCCATTATTTACCACTATAACTAGGAAATCGCGCAATTTGCTTATTTAATTTCACCAGTTGGGCTTCGTTCCAAGATTTTGTGCCACTTAACAATTGACAACGTTGTCATATGTGGCTATAATTTAAGCAATAATTCACATGGTATGGAGGTTGTGATGGGTTGTAATTCATCTGGAAAAGAGCGTTTATTTAAGACTTTAAGGCATGAGCCGGTCTGTAAAGCAGTGTGGGTACCCTTTGCCGGGGTGCATGCCGGCAAATTAAAGGGCTTTTCAGCCCGTGAGGTGTTGACCGATACCGATAAGCTGGTCGAGTCCCTCTTAGAAGTGCAGCGCTTGTATGACCCGGATGGCATGCCGGTAGTATTTGATCTACAAATTGAGGCGGAAATCTTAGGTTGCAGCTTACTTTGGTCTGAGGATACGCCTCCTTCCGTTGCCACCCACCCACTAGCAACGCTCAAGACCCTGCCAACCCACTTACCCGAACCTAATGAAGGGCGTTTACCGCTTGTATTGGAAGCAATGCGGCATGTAAAAGCAGAGATTGGTGACGAAACTGCCCTCTACGGCCTGGTAACCGGTCCCTTTACCTTAGCTTCACACTTGCGCGGTACGGATATTTTCTACGATACCGCTGATGATCCTGCTTACCTACAATCCCTGATCGACTATTGCGTCCAAGTGGCAAATCGCATGTGTGAACTGTATATCCAGGCTGGCGTGGATGTGATCGCCATTGTCGATCCAGTGACCTCTCAAATCTCCCCACGCGTCTTTTCACGCTACCTAGAGCGTGGATTTACTGACATTTTTGAGCATATCCGTCAATTAGGTGCCTATTCTGCCTTTTTTGTGTGCGGCGATGCCAGCAAAAACATCGAAAAAATGTGCCAGACCAAACCAGACTGTATTGCAGTAGACGAAAACGTAGACATTGCCTTTGCCAGGCAGATTACCCAAGCCCACAACATCACCCTGCAGGGTAACATCCCGTTGACGACCTGCATGCTCTTGGGTAACCAACAGGATAATGCCAAATTCGCCCTGGATTTGCTTGACCTGGTCGGTGATGAGGGCAATTTCATCGTCTCACCTGGCTGTGACATGCCCTACGACACCCCACCAGACAATGTTATTGCCACTCTACAAGCCCTGCGGGATCCCCATACTGCCCGGCTGATTCTGGCTAACTACCATGCTGCCGATCTTGACCTGGACGGCGTCCAGGTGCCCGATTATGCTCACTTGGAGCGGCCTTTAATGGAGGTATTTACGCTGGATTCTGCCTCCTGCGCAGCCTGCGGGTACATGCTTAGCGCTGCCCAGAGGGCTGCAGATAGCTTGCAAGGCCAGGTGGATATGCTTGAATTTAAGATCACCAAGCCTGAAAACGTCGCCCGCATGCACAAAATGGGCATCAAAAACCTGCCCTGCATATTGATTAATGGCGAATTGAAGTTTTCCTCACTTATTCCCAGCCAAAAGGAACTGGTTGCGGCCATAAAAAGTGCCGGTAATCCTTGAAATTTGGTCAAATTATGAGCTAATCAAGGCATTTCCAGCATATAATTAAAGCAGCAGGATCGTTTTGGGTGATATATACTCAACAATCCGCTGCTTTTTGAATCTTATTTATTGGGAGGGCTTCTATGTTCCAAGATTTCGGCATCCAAAGTCCAGATATCTTCACTGCCAAGCGCGTTTTGGCAGTACAACCTCACTACGATGATAATGACATCTCTGCTGGGGGTACGCTAGCCCGCCTGGCAGAAAGCGGCGCAGAGCTGATTTACCTAACGGTTACTGATGACCTGGCAGGGATTATCCATGATGAGTGGGATGCGCTTGAGTCCGCCAGGCAGCTCAAACAAGAGCAAGAACTGGCCGGGGAGATTATCGGCGTCAGCCAGCACTACCGCTTAGGCTATCCTGACGCCGGCCAATATCAATATTTTGACCTACGCAGGGATATTATCAAGCTGATACGCACCCTCAAACCAGATCTGCTCTTCAGCCTGGACCCCTGGATGCTTTACGAAGCGCACACAGATCACCTCCTGGCAGCCAGGGCCACTGCTGAAGCCGCACTTTTATATCCCTTCAAACGCATTCCTGGTGACCCGATTGTGGATGAAAAGGTCGAACCTCACCCACTGCAGGCGGTTGTTTTTCACAGTACCTCGTACCCTAATACAATCATGGATATCAGCCCAGTTTTGGATAAGAAAAACGCTGCTCTGCGCTGTTATAAAGCCCAGTTCACTGAGCCAGATTTAGAGCAATTGGTTGCTAAAACCTCGCTTTTTGCGCAATACCAAGCACGCAACGAGCCTTTTGAGTTTGGTGAGGCATTAAAAATCATGCCGCCCGAACTTCTGCATGGCGTTAGTGAAGCATTTCGCTTTTAAATTTTCTTATTTAAGCTGGATTTTGAGTTCCTTAAGCCCTTCCAAGGCAAGCTGGTCTGCATTAGCAGGCAGGGGGCCGGGCATACGGTAGATTTGCCAGCTCATATCCACCTCGTAACCACCAAGTTCATATTCTTCCTGGGTAGGCAGGTAACCGTAACAGCTGTTTACCAAGCTGCCAAACAAGGCTGCTTTACCCTCAAACAGGTTCCTGGTTTGCTGGCCGATTTGGTTAAATACTTCCATGCCCATGCTTGAAAGCACCAGCCCGCCCAAATCCAGCAGGTTCTCCTGGATTGGAAAAGCCCAGGCGCCCTCAAACTGCTCTAACCGTGTTCGCCAGGGATAGAGAAAATCTAGGGCAAAGTCAGCTAAAAACGCGGGTAAACCGATGGTTTTTGCCACCTGGCGATATTTTTTTCTGGGTTTGGCCGTGTCTTCAGAGCCTTGCAGGGGGATCATCACATCTGAACGCAGGTGAATTAGGCGATCAGCTTGCAGGGCTTGCATGCGGGTTAAGATTTCAACAATGGCTTCAAAAGCTTCTTGTCCAATTTTTTTGGTATTCTCAAAATCATTTTCCACGTTAAGTTTAGGGTTTAAGTCACCCGTTGCACCCTGCAGGTAAAGCGTCAGCCCGCCATCTGCTTCTTCAAGCCTGCGCCGCATGGCACCCACCCAATCAGCTGAGACAAGTAAGTTTTCTGGCCCCATCACCGTGGCATGACACTGCATATTAACCAGCCGTCCTAAGACTTCCCCATCCTGGTTACGTGCTTCTAATACTGCCACCCGCCTGTCAGCTGGACCGTCCGGGTTAACCCCGATCTCAATTTGCCCATCTGCCATGCGTTGCCGGCGGTTGACTGCGATATCAGCCTTGCCCTCGCCCCAAAACAAGCTGGCTGGCTGTAACGCCTCCCTGGCTTCACTAACGGCCAGGGCAATCTTCTGTTTCAAGTCTTTTGCGTAATGTCTAACCTTAATCCGCAGCGGACTGCGTGAATAGCTCATCGGTGCGGAGTGAGTGTGGGCACAGCATAAAAGCAGGGGTATACCGCATTCTTTTTCCAATTCACGCGAAAAGTCTTCATGCACTGCCAGTAAATCCAAAGCCACCAAACCGACCTGCCGCCCCTTGAATTCAAGCACCAAGGCAGTAGCAGTCAGGTCATCATGCACCCCCTGGTTGCCTTTAAAGCGGTTGCCAAAACCAATCGTCAAAATACCCTTGGGTGGGTTAATGATTTGGCGGGCAAACCCTGCCATTAACATTGCTTCATCTGTCATTTTCAACCTCTTTATCCACCAAGCCCAGGTTTTGCTTGGTTTCTTCGATCGAATCGCCTAGGTTGTAACCTCGGAAAGCAAACAGCCCCAATAGGACTACCAATGAAATCACCGGGAAAGCCAGGCGTACGCCCAACGGGTTGGCAACGGTGTAGCCAAAAGTATCTAGCAGGAAAGGTAGAAGGATTGAAGCGATGGACGGTCCGATCCCTACCGCCAGCGAAAAAGCACCGTAAAAAATGGCTTCACGGCGGCGTTTGGTCAGGTATTCATCATAATCCACCACGTTACCCATCATGCTGTAAGCCAATATCAGGTAACCACCCAGGAAAGGTCCAATCAGCCCCAGGGTGATATAAGCCAAAATCTGCGTAGGAACTAGGTCTACCTGCCCGACCAATAAATTCGTCAAGGCAAACAAAGCCAGCAAAACCAAGCTCCATCGCATAACCTTGGCATTGGAGTACTTTTTTCCCAGCCAGTTCCATAGCGGCGTGGTCAACACCATCAAGATCACCACTACCCCCAGGTATATGCCCACGTCGCCTTCGGTACCCCCCACCACTAGGGTCACAAAGTAAGGCAGGTTAGCGGTGATCATGGCATAGGCGATATGGACCAGCAATGTCGAGATGAGCATCGCTTGAAAAGGTTTGTTTTTTAGGGTATGTTTTAGCCCTTCAATGACCCCTATCTTTTCGCCAACCGGTTTGCGGGTTTCACGGATAGCCGGGACAGACAACAGGATGGTGACAAAGCCTATCACAGCTGTGATCGCCCCCATAAAGAAAGCGCCCTGGCTCTCAAACAACGGGGCGATTAGCAGTGACCCAACCATCACCCCAATAATGCCAAAAACGCTTTTCCAACTCGAAAGTGATATGCGCTCAGCGTTGTTTTCGGCCAGCTCAGCCATGGTGGCATCATAAGGGATGCCCGTCAAGCTGTAAGCCGTGCTGTAAGCAAGCATTACCAGCAGCAAATACCCCGCTACCAGCCAAGTATTGCCGCTCGGTGGCAGCCAGATTAATACCATGCTGACAGCGATGAAAGGCAGCGAAAACAGTATGAAAGGCTTGCGGCGACCCATCTTTGAGCGCAGGTTGTCGCTCCAATGCCCGATAAAAGGGTCAATCAGCGCATCATACAGGCTGATGACCGTCATGATCGCCCCCACCACCCCGATCGGCAGGTAAATTGATCTGCCAGAATCAGTTGGCGGGGAATAAAAATACAACAGCCAGGTGGATATGGTAATGGCCAAAATGTTTAGGCCGATTGAGGCAGAACTGTATAATAATTTGTATTTGAGGGATAAATGGTCAGCTTTTGTGGGTTTCATCGTATGCCTCCAGGAAGTGTTGTATTGTTTAATTATAAGTAATTAATTCAGAAATCACAAAAATGGGCGCAATTCACCCAAATAAAGCAGGGATATTTCGCATAATCTTAAATTCCAATAGAAACCTCCCTAGACAGCCTAAGTGAAATTGAATTCAATTATTACTCTATGCGCAATCGGTAATAATTTTTCACCTTCGTTACGGGACTTAATATTGCATGTATTTGTTTTGGCAATGGAAAGTCGCTCATGTGAAATAATTGACAACTACCGATGAATATTAACTCAAATCTTTTTATCAGCTTAACTTGTCAAGTACTTGAGCATCCGAAACACATCCTCTGCGGTTGCGCGCAGGTTTGTTTCTGCTTCTTTCATAGCCTCTTCCAGGCTGCAGACTCGCCTGGTAGCCGCAAACATGGCTGTGATCCCATGGTCATACAATTTTTCGTAACCTGGCTGCAGCGCACCCGAGATAGCAATCACCGGCACCCCTGATGCTGCAGCGCGCTTTCCAATGCCGTAAAGCACTTTTCCCATGCTACTTTGCGCATCAGTGCTGCCCTCGCCCGTAATCACCAGGTCAGAACCCTTTAAATGGTCGTCAAAACCAACCTTTTCCAAAACCAGCGCCAACCCCGGCACCAGCTCGGCCTGTAGAAAAGCAAGGAAAGGCACAGCCAAACCCCCGGCCGCCCCACTGCCAGGCACATCCTGCATATCTAAGCCTGTTTGCACCAGCATCACGCTTGCCAGCCTCTGTAAACCTTGGTCGAGCAGTTCAACATGCTGTGGTTTCGCCCCTTTTTGCGGTGCGTAAATATGAGCTGCCCCATTCGGTCCAAATAAAGGATTATTGACATCACATGCAATCTTAAATCGGGCCAGTTCCAAACCTGCTTGCAACTGGCTGGTATCAATCTGCTCAAGCTGGTTTAAAGCCCCCCCAGAACGGATCTCATTGCCCTCACGATCCAGATAACGAATCCCCAAAGCCGCAGCTGCCCCCGCGCCGCCATCGTTTGTTGCGCTGCCGCCCAAGCCAAGGATAAACGCCCGGCAGCCGCGTTTAAGTGCATCACCGATGAGTTGACCAGTGCCGTAGGTTGATGTTTTTAGGATATCTTTTTCACTGTCTTTAAGCAGCGGTAACCCTGAAGCGGCTGCCATTTCAATCACGGCAGTGCCATCACCTAATATGCCATAAAAAGCCTGGATGGGTCGCCCTAAAGGATCTGCTACCTCTGCCCAAATTTTCTCCCCACCACAAGCAAGCAGCAGCGCATCTACCAGCCCTTCTCCCCCATCGGCAATCGGTAACTGTACCATCTCAGTCTCGGGGAAGTGCTTCTGCCCTACCTCGGCCAGGATTTGGCAGACCTCAATCGCACTCAGCGATCCTTTAAACGAGTCAGGTGCAAGGACAATTTTTTGCATGTCCTTATTGTACTTGATTTATGTTTTTGTCTATAGTTTATGTGTGGCTATGCGCAGCAAGTAGCTCGTGTAGCTTTTGCATAATTTCCACCGCATCGCCCACCACGCTCAAATCAGCAATCTTGAATATCGGCGCTTCAGGGTCTTTATTGACAGCGATGATCGTTTTGCTGGAGCTCATACCCACCACGTGTTGGATCGCCCCGCTGATGCCAGCGGCGATATAAAGCTCTGGGCCGACCGTAGTACCGGATTGGCCCACCTGGATGGTATGCGGGATCCAGCCCTGCTCCACGATCGCACGCGAACCGCCTAAAACACCGCCCAGTTGACCTGCGACAGACCTCAAAATATCCAAATTTGCCGCCTTTTGGCAGCCACGCCCGCCTGAGACAATCACCCTGGCATCCTCAATGCGGGTCGCGTTGCCATCTGCCATGACCGATTTTTCGACCACACGCGTGCGGATGGCAGAGCGGTTCAAAACCAGGTTAAAGGTTTCCACTTGCACGGTTTGGTCGTGGCCTGGTTGTGGCACAGGAAAAACATTTGGCCGCACAGTGGCAGTTTGAGGCCGGTTATAGGGCGTGATAATCGAGGCCATGATATTGCCGCCAAAAGCTGGCCTGGTTTGCACCAATTGACTCTCTGCATCAATTTCAAGCCCGGTGCAGTCCGCAGTCAGCCCAAGCTTCAAGCGTGCTGCCACGCGCGGTGCAAAGTCGCGTCCATGCGGGGTGGCGCCATACAGTACCACCGCCGGCTTTTTAGCACTGATGATGGCACACATGGCATGCGTAAAGCCGTCAGTTGAATACTGCCCTAGCAGGGGATGCTGGCATAAGATCACCTTATCTGCACCAAACTGCCCGAGCTTGTTCAGCTCTGGGCAATTCTCACCGCATAACACCACGGCGACCAGTTGCTCCCCCAAGGCATCTGCCAATTGGCGTCCCTTACCCAGCAGCTCCAGTGCCACTTTCTTGGGCTGTATCGTTTCTCCCATCTCATCCAGCTCAATCCAGATGAAAACATCACGGAATTTCGCCAGCTCTTCCTTAGACGCTTTTTTCCGTTCAATGCTCAAAGCATCGAAGCGGCAGACATTGATGCAGGCACCGCATAAAGTACATAATTCGTTGACCTGCAGCAGGCCGTCAACGATGCTTAAGGCACCAAAAGGACAGTTCCTGATACAGAGTTTACACTTCGTACAGCGTTCATGGTCAATTTTCAGCATTGTATTCTCTTTTCTTTAACCTTTTAATCTCAAAATGCGCCTGCTTATTCGATGAAGCGCTGTTCTATTAAATAATCAAAGATAGCTTGGGCAGCTTCTTCTGCTTCCAAATCCTGGAGTAGTCGCCCGGTTTTTTTCTCTGGCGGGGGAAAGACCTTGACTACCTGGGTGAAGGAACCTTTCAATCCCAGCTCTTCTTCAGGGAGGTTTAGTGCCGCTGCAGAGAGCTTGTGCAGGGGTTTTTCTCTTGCCTGCAGCACATCTCGCAAGGAAGGTGCACGCCGAACCATCTCGCCTTTGCTGAAGCTGACCAGGGCAGGCATGGCTGCTTCCACGACCTCATAACCCTGTTCCACCTCGCGAGTCACCCGTACCTGCCTGCCGCTGGGACTGAGGCCAATCTGGATGCCATAGGTGATCTGCGGCAGGCTCAATATTTCGGCAATTTCAGGCCCCACCTGGGCAGTATCGCCGTCGATAGCCTGCTTACCCACCAAAATTAGGTCATAATCTGGCACTGCCAAACGGATGGCTTGCGCCAGGGTGTACGAGGTTGCCCAGGTATCTGCACCCGCAAACTGGCGGTCTGTAACCAAGATGCCCTCATCGGCACCTAATTCCAGGCAGCGCAACAGTACATCCTTGGCCTGGGGTGGACCCATGCTAATGGCGACCACATGCACATTCTCTAGCTGCTTCGCCATGCGCACTGCGTGATCCAGCGCATATTCACAGAAAGGATTGAGGATGGACTGTACCCCTTCACGGATTAAAGTCCCAGTGACGGGATCGACCTGCACATTGGTAACTTCCGGTACTTGCTTTACACACACGACGATTTTCATTGCGCCACCTCGCCCAGGAACATATCCTGCGGGTTGAACAAACCCTGTGGGTCAATAGCCACCTTGACCAGGCGCATTTGCTCAATTTGTTCGGGAGTATACATCAGGGTCATAAATTTGCGCTTGATCTTACCAATCCCGTGCTCTGCTGAGACCGTACCGCCCAGCGCCACTGCCCGTGTGGCAAATTCCTCGTACAAGCCCATGCCCTTCTCCAGTTCTGATAAATTCCTGGGCAGGATATTAACATGGATATGGTTATTGCCAATATGACCAAAGGCCGCCCACTCCAAACCCTCGTCTTGAACGCGCTGCTTGTAGAGCTGACAGATTTCGTCCAGGTGCACATCTGGTACAGCCATATCCGTTCCAAGCTTATGTAAAGCCGGGATACTTTTCTTGCGCTCGGCAATGATGGCATTGATCGTTTCTGGCAGCAGGTGGCGAAAGACTTTGAGACGCTCCAGTTCCCGCGGCTCATAACCTGCCCATGAATTGGTAAGGTCGGCCCCACAACTTGCAATGGTCTCTTCCAAAGCTGAGAAATCGAGCGCCTCCTGCTGGGGGTCAAAACTTAATTCATAGAAAATCGCTGCCCTAGCTTCCGGGGGAATGGCTGGCATTCCCACCGTGGCAGGCTCTGTGTGCTGCAGGTCAGATAATAACTTTAGGGCATTTTCGGAATAAAACTCGAGGAAGTCAAGCTGCAGGCGCCCATCAGAGCGCAGCGCATGCGTCAAATGCAGGGCTTGGTCCTCAGAATCTAGGAATTGAATGATCGAAATCTTCGGTTCACGTTTGGTAAGGGCAACATCCACACGGCTCACCACGCCCAACAAACCTTCTGAGCCGATGAAAAGATCAATCAGGTCCATTTGTGGGGCAGTAAAGAAGCCAGTAGCGCTCTTGGTGCGCGGCAGGCTGTAATCCGGGATGTTGAAGGCTTTAACCTCTCCGCGCGAATTGCTGATCACAAATTTGCCAGCCGGGGAAGCAAAGTACTTCCCGCGCGGGATGTCCAGGTATTCGCCATCAGCCAAATAAACGCGCAGCCCGCGTACCCACGCTCGCGTCGGGCCAAAGCGGTACGTACGGGCTCCAGAGGCATTCGTCACCACTGAACCTCCCAGGGATGCGCTCATTTCGGTTGGGTCAGGCGGGTAAAAGTAGTTGTTCGGATCCTCTTTAAAACGCGCAAAATTCGACCTTACCCACTCATCCAGATGCTTTTCCAGGCTGGGGAACTGCTTGAATTGCAGCATGTTATCAATGGCTTTCAAGCTCAAGCTGGTCTGTGCCCTCAGGTGCCATTCTTCCAAAAGGGGGTCGTAAAACAAGCCCTCAACTTTGTCCAGGTATTCCAAGGAAATCATCGCACCTGCCTGCGGCACACTTCCCCCCACCAATCCGGTTCTTGCGCCCGCAATAGTGATGGGGATATTAAGCCGGCTCATCTCGCGGATGACAGCAGCTAACTCAAGCTCATCTTTTGGGAACCATAAATAATCAAAAGGCTTTGCAGAGAGCTTTGATTCATCCGTCAGGTAAACCGGGTAATCACGCTGGATGGCCTCAAAGCCATGGATACATTTGACCTGTTTTACGTCTACGCTTGGGACGGTTTTCGATTGTATTTCGTGCATAAGCTTGCTAACTCCAATGCAGGATTTTTAACTAGGCAGCCAAATTCGTGCTTAGCTTGGAAAAAATTTAAGTTAATGATTGCATGATCGGTTTCAAGGTGGCGATGCTTTTCTCGGTTGCGGTCTGCCCATCAGGGATTGCCATAAATTCGCCAGACACAAAACCTTTATAACCAGTGTCTCTGAGCGTTTGCAGGATCGAACGAAAGTCCAGGTGGCCGCCGCCCGGGTAATGGCGGTTCGAATCAGCCACATGGAAGTGAAATATGCGCTCGCCTGCAGCGCGGATGCTCTCTTCGATGCTAGGCTCTTCAATATTCATGTGAAAAGTATCCAGCAATAAGCCAAAATTATCTGCCCCGACCCGCTCAATTAAGTCTAAACCTTGCGCAACGTTATTGATTAGGCTGGTTTCATAGCGATTGATCGGTTCGAGCGCCAAGCGCACGCCCATTGGGCTAGCTGCCTGGCTGCATGCCTTCAGAGCCTCAACCACCCAATCCATGCCTTGTTCCTGGCTTACTCCAGGTTTTATTATGCCGCGCACCAGCCCAATGATGATCACAGCCCCTAATCCCGCCGCTACAGGCACATGGCTTTTAATGCGCTCTATGGCTGCCTGCCGAACTTTTGGGTCTGGGTCGGTAAAAGACAGACCTTCCTCGTTCCAGGCTTGGCCTGTACCCACCGCTGGCACTGCCAGGTTGTATTTGCTGGTCAGAGCCAACAAATCCGGCAAACTAACCAGCTTTGGCTCGCGGATCGCTAGCTCCACCCCTTCATATCCAAGCGCAGCCAGCCATTTCATATTGTCTTCCAAACCGCCGGAAAGGGTGGCAGCCTGGAAACTGGTTTGTTGGGTTGATAGCACGACAGATAATTTCATGGCACTACTCACTTTCAAGGCAGCAGCCTTCAACTGAAGGCTGCTGCCCAATTCATTTTTATGCGATATAGGTAATTTTTGCGTTTGAGCGGTCGGTCTGCAGTCTGATAATATTTTCTGGTACTTCGTGCAGGCCAATTTTCTTGGTGCTGATGGGTGTCATATCCATCCCACTGGCCATGCACTCAATTACGCGGGGGAAGGTGCCATGCCCGGAATGGCCTTGTGCACCGATGATTTGTGCCCGGCGCACCTGCAGCACCTCGCCTGCTACGGGCATTTTCGCTTCTGCGCGCGCAGTCACAACCACCCGGCTGTTCAGCGTGCGGCCTTCCCAGATAACCTGCTCAATACCTGGGTAAACCACTTCTGGCAACCCAGTTGCTTCCATGAACAGGTCTGCGCCCATGCCTTCGGTAATCTCCAACACGCGCTCTGCAAAGTCCTCTTTCATGGGGTTGATGTGGTAATCAGCGCCAAGCTTCAAGGCAATCTTACCGCGGTCTTCCTGAGTTTCAGAGATGATCACCTGCGAAGCCCCAGCACGTTTCAAAATCGCACAGGCAGCCAAGCCAACAGGGCCACCTCCCAAAATCACCACCCGGTCTCCGGGGCGGATGCCACCACCGCGTTCAATCACGGCGTTGTAAGCTACACAAGTTGGCTCCACTAGGCTGCCAGCCAGGAAGATAAAATCTTCGCTGTAGCGCTTGCGCAGTGGTTCAAGGCTCCAAATGGTCCTGGAAGGCACCACGATATACTTGGTAAAAGCGCCATTGACATTGAATCCAATCTCATCCAGGCGTTCACAGTGATTTGGATAGCCATCCGCACAGGGCTTGCACTGTCCGCACCATAACATTTCTTCGGTAGTCACAGCCTCGCCGCCCTTGAAGGGCTTGTTGGTGCGTTTGTCAAAAGCTTTACTGCCCGCTTCAACCACCACACCCGAAAGCTCATGCCCCAAAATGCTGGGGAAACCGGTCAGGCCTGGGTAAAATATGTAACCATCCTCAGTAGCCTGTGCCATATGCACATCGGACCCACAAATGCCGCAGGCCTTCACCTCCAACAGCACTTCTTCTGGGCCGGGGGTGGGGATATCATATTCACGGATTTCAATACGCGGGTTGCGCCATACCAGGCTGCCTAAATAGGTTTGCCTGCCTTCAATATCCTTTGCACCTAACTTAAAACCTGGTTTCGGATCCCAATCTGCAACCAGGGTCACACCTTCCATCTTACCTTTCATCGTTCAACTCCTTGATGTTTTTGATTTTTATTTTTTAAATTAGACTTCGGTACCCTGGCCAATGCGCGGGATACCATAAACGGTCTTCCAGCCTTCAGAAAGCGGTTCGCGCAGGTAAGGTTCCATGTCTTTTTCAGTGCGCAGGGTTACTTTTTCCACTGGCGGAACTGAGCCAGCCGGGAAGGCGTCCAAAACATCATCATGCCAGAGGGTCAAGTACTTCAAAATAGCCGCCATGGGGCGTTT
Organism: Anaerolineaceae bacterium; assembly: GCA_040768105.1. Classification (GTDB taxonomy): domain Bacteria; phylum Chloroflexota; class Anaerolineae; order Anaerolineales; family Anaerolineaceae; genus JAXGNE01. The sequence goes on along the minus strand of JAXGNE010000012.1, from coordinate 33,183 downwards.
GCCTTTTTGTGCATCGCCAGATTTGGCTTTGCCGACCACGCCTTCGGGGGTGGCTGCAATTTCAATCGCAAAATGGCCTTCGCCTTCAGACCAGCGGCTTGGGCGCCCGTATGGATCGACCGATTTGTCAAAGTGCCCTTCAGGTAAGTAACTGATACCCTCAGTATCGACAGCATAGTTCATGTCAACCATTTCTGGGTGCAGCAGCAGGCTCAACGAGGTTTCGGATTCATCGGCATGCACGAAGTTGGTGCCCATCCAGCCGCCGCGTTCCTTGGGGCGGAAGAATTCACGCACGCCGCGATGCCAGTCTATTACACGGAAGATACCAGGCAGCTGGTAGCGTTTTTGGAATTCCTGCACAGCGGATTCAAGCATCCATAATTGGCCGTGGTTGTTGACGATCAATTGTTTGCGGAATCCGTCATTCCATAAACCCAGCATCACGTCAATCATCATCTCGCGCACGACATGTTCACGCACGATGACCGTGCCAGGCATACCCAAGTGATGGAAAGGATGACCGCCATAATTCAGGGGCGGCAGGGCCAGGTTGACCGGCGCACCGCGTTTAGCCGTGAAACGGCGCACGCCTTCACAAATCGCCGAGACGTACAGGGTATCTGCCGCGCTGGGCAAGTGCTGGCCGTGCAGTTCGGTGCAGCCCACCGGGATAAAGACAACATCATTCTTCTTACGGTTTGCTTCCACCTGCCAGCGTGTGGTGGTTTGAATATAAGAACCAGGTTTACCCCATTCAACGGGCGAGGGAATGCCATAATCTGCTAGAATGGCATCGATTTCCTCATCACTAGCATCCCAGACTTCTTTTTTAAGCCTGCCAACCGCGTTATCTTCAAAAAACAGGTCAGGTTGGTCAGACGGTAAATAACCTTCAGGTACAGTTTTTTCAGTCATCGTTAAAACTCCTTATGTTTATGTTTATATATTAATAATTTCACTCATTTTTACTGGCCGCTTTTCCTGTACGGATTTTGCAGCAGCCATTGCAATGGCGACGGCCATGTAACCGTCCATGCCATTGGTCGGGGTCGGCAGGTTTTCGCGCACCGCGTCGATAAATTGGCGCACTTCTTCGACATAGCAGGGGGCATAACGCTCCATGAAGAAGTGCTTAGCTGGCGCAGAATGGAAACCAGACGGGTTGCCAGTACTTACCGAGTTTTCAAATTCATTTTCGGCCTTTGCCACACCATCCAGGCACAACACTTCCAAGCGTTGGTCATAGCCATAAACAGCCTGGCGGCTGTTATCTATCGTACCCAGCGTGCCATCTTTAAACCTGAGGCTGATCACAGTCGTATCTAAATCGCCAAAGCTTTTCAGCTCTTGGTCAATAAAAACATCCCCGATGGCATAAACCTCATCTACCTCGCCGATTTGGAAGCGTGCCATGTCAAAATCATGAATGCTCATGTCCATGAACATCCCCCCAGACAGGCGCAGGAATGCCATGCTGGGCAGTTCAGGGTCGCGGTTAGTGATACGCAGGATGCAGGGTCTGCCTAACGCCCCAGATTGCACCACTTCTTTTACCTTCTGGAAATTTTTATCAAAGCGGCGGTTAAACCCTACCTGCAACTTCACACCTGTCTCAGCGATAACCTTTAACACCCCTTCAATTTCTGCCAGGGTCGGCGCCAAGGGTTTTTCACAGAAAATTTGTTTGCCAGCACACGCACAGTCTTCAACGATTTTGGCATGCGTGTCGGTGCTTGTGGCAATCAGCACAGCTTCGATGTCCTTATCCGCCAGCAGGTCATGGTAATCTTGCACCACTCGCTCGATGCCCAGGTCATCCGCCACCTTCTGGGCTACATCTAGCCTAATGTCGCAAATAGCCGAGAGGTTTGCCAGCGGCACCTGCCGCACCAAGTTGGCAACATGCACACTGCCCATGCGCCCGGTACCAATCACAGCAATATTCACTTTCCGTATCATAAAATCAATCCTTCCTCCCCTCTTTCTTTGTGAAAGAGGGGAGATTTAAAAAAGGAGAAAAGCCTCTTATGGGCGCATTACAATCTTCATAGCTTTCTTGGGTTTGTGTTCAAGGGTCTTCATATCCAAGCCCAGGTCTTCAAAAGCCTTAACCCCATCTTCCAGGTCAATAACCTTGGTGAAGAAGGGTCCCATATTCAAGCGGTTTTCACGGAAAATTCGGATGGATGGTACCATCGTGTTCTGACCGAGGTACAAGCCCAATATCTTAGTAGCCCAACGCGTAATTTCGTTGGGAATCACCTCTAATTTGATGCTGGAGTCCATCCCGAAGGGCAGCACTTTTCCGCCCGGGGTAACGCATTGCAGGGCTTGTCCCAAGCCGTTACCAGTCGCTTCGATGACGATGTCAGCCTTGCGACCGTAGGTGAATTCCTCGATCTTCTTGACCACATCGACCTCGTTTGGATCCCAAACGGTCAGGCCGCACTGCCGGGCAATCTCACGCCGGAAAGGATCAATTTCCGTCACGGCTACTTTTGCCGCAATGTTCTTGGCAAATTGCGAGAACAGGTAACCGATTGGGCCAAAGCCAATCACCATAGCATAATCATAGGGCAGCATCAACAAGGTATTCATACCGTTGACCACGGTTGCCAGGGTCTCGACTTGTGTACCGAGAATGTCATCAATCTCATCCGGCAAAACAAAACACTGCTTTTCTGGCACGAGCACATATTCTGCATAACCGCCATCGCGCATCACGCCCAAAGCGCTGGTTTTAATATCAACACACTGGCTGGTTAAGCCCATCCGGCAGAAATCGCAGAAACCACAGCGGATGTTGTTATCCACTGCCACACGATCGCCCAGCTTAACATGGTGAACATGTGTGCCAATCTCCACTACCTCACCACAAAACTCGTGCCCCAGCACGGTATCTGGTTTGTAATGGTGCTTTCCTTCAACAATTTTAATATCGCTGCCGCAAATACCCACTGCCTTGATCTTTAAGACCACATCATCAGGGTCAACCACATGCGGCATGGGTCGGTCTTCCATGACAACCTTACCCACATCCTTCATTACCAAAGCTTTCATTGTTTCCATCTTATTTCTCCTTAATTATGATTTTGCACACGTTTGCATTAATTTGTTTAATTTGATGCGAATGAGTTCGCATATTGATTACCTTAACGTTGTATCCTAGCCGAGCCACCTTTGGCAAAAGCCTGCACCTGTTCCAAGTTTGCCATGGTCGTATCGCCAGGGAATGTGGTCAATAAGGCACCGTGCGCCCAACCCAGGTTGACGGCTTCCGCTTCGGGCACCCCGCTTAATAACCCATAAAAGAAGCCGGAAGCAAACCCATCCCCACCGCCAACACGGTCATACACGTCCAACTCACAGGTAGGCGCGTTGTAAGTTTGCCCATTTATCCATGCGACCGCGCTCCAGCGGTGGTGATTGGTACTCTGCACCTCGCGCAGCGTGGTTGCCACCACTTTGACTTGCGGGTACAAAGCTGTGACCTGGTCAATCATGCCGAAAAAGGCTTGCGGGTCCAATTTAGAAGATGCAGCCACCTGCGGACCACTAACGCCCAAACCAAGTTGCAAATCTTCCTCGTTACCCACCAACACGTCCACATACTGCATGATGCGCCGCAAAACCGACTGCGCTGCTGCCTGGCCGCCCCAGATATTCCAAAGCTTAGCACGGTAGTTTAAGTCAAAAGAGACTATTGCCCCGGCCGACTTGGCAGCCTGCATGGCTTCAATAATCACTTTGCCAGTAGACTCGGACAGCGCAGCAAAGATGCCCCCGCTGTGGAACCAGCGTACCCCACCATCAAAAATAGCCTGCCAATCAAAATCGCCCGGTTTGAGTAGGGCAGCAGCTTCGTTGCAGCGGTTATAAAACACGACCGGCGGGCGCACACCGTAGCCGCGATCACTATAGACGGTTGCCATATTAGGGCCATTCACCCCGTTGTGTTCAAAACGGCGGTAAAAAGGCACCACGCCCATCGCCCGAACGCGTTCCGCAATCAGGTCACCAATCGGGTAATCGACCATGGCTGTAGCAATGCCTGTGCGCAGCCTGAAGCAATCAGCCAGGTTGGCAGCACAGTTAAACTCACCGCCGCTGACGTGAATCTGGCAGCTGCTCGCCTTGCGAAAGGGAACCACACCCGGGTCGAGCCGATGCACCAGGGCACCCAATGATAGAAAATCTAGTTTGCCTTTAGGGTTTATCTTTAATCCATATTGCATAAATTTTCTCCTTAATTCACCATTTTAGGTATTGACCTTTTTCTAAACACCGCTAAAAGCAGAGAAACCGCCGTCCACCGGCACCACGATGCCCGTCACAAAGCTGGCAGCTGGTGAAAGCAGCCACAACACCGCTCCTAACAGGTCTTCTGGATCGCCAAAACGAGCCTGGGGGGTATGATCCAAGATGGTTTTGCCGCGCGGCGTCAGTGCCCCACTTTCTTGCTCGGTCAGCAGGAAACGATTCTGTTCGGTCAGGAAAAAGCCTGGCGCGATGGCATTGACGCGGATCTTGGTCGAGTATTCCTGGGCCATATGCACTGCTAGCCACTGGGTGAAATTACTCACACCGGCTTTAGCACCGGAATAAGCAGGAATGCGCGTCAGGGGTCGGTAAGCGTTCATTGAAGAAATGTTTAAGATCACACCCTGGCCTTGTTCTGCCATAATTTTGCCAAAAACCTGGCTGGGTAAGATGCTGCCCATCAGGTTTAGGTCAAACACCCAGCGCAGTGCATCGGCTGGCAGGTCAAAAAAGGGTTTATCCACGCTGGTAGTGGCCTGGGCCTTGTTGCCGCCCGCACCATTGATCAAGATATCCACCCGGCCGTAGCGCTCAAGGATTTTTTCGGCTGCTGTTTCAATGCTTGCCCGCTCTAAGACATTACAACTGATGGGGAAAGCTTCCCCGCCAATCTCCTGGATTTCTGCGGCCAGCGCTTCAGCTGCCGGCAGGTTCAGGTCCATAATCACTACCTTTGCACCAGCGGCTGCCAACCCCCGGCAAAAACTAGCACACAACACACCTGCCCCACCGGTGACAACCGCGGTCTGGTTCGAAAAATCATAAGCCTCTTGGATAAATTTGCTGATCATCATCGTATTTCCTTTGTTTGTTATTCTTTTAGGCTAAAAGGCTTGAGATGCTTGATGAAATGCTGCTCAAGGTTGCCTGCATAAGTCTCTGGGTGCGCCCGCAGCAGGGCAAACAGGCGCTCAGCAAAGCGCAAGTTGCCGTCTTCGCGCTGCTCCCGCAGCACCGAGCCAAAAGTGACATGCAGAATTTCACGCGCATCAAACTGCGCCAATAAAGCTGGCCAATTTGTGACCGCTTCAGGCAATGGAGCGCGGGATAATTGTGCCGAGACATGGTAAGTTAGCCTATCTGTTTCGTATCTTTCACGGGCAAAGCTGTATATTTCTTTTAAAAAGTCCACATCTTTCATAGCAACAGTATGCAGTGCTTCCAGGTAACTGGTGCCAGCTGTTTTCAGGTGTACCAAGCCTTTGGTCGTCTTCATAGCAATCAGGTAAATGCTGAATTTATCCGAGCCAGAGTGCAAACTCAATTTATAGGGTCCAAACTTCCTGGCAATGACGGCGTGGCCTTCAATATCCGCTTTGAAAGCAACCAAGTCACCAATGTAATCCACGCCTTTTTCAAATCGCCCCACGTAACGCGGCGCCAGGCTGACCCACTTTACGCCTAAGCGCTTCAATTCACTGGCAAAGTAGACATGCTCCGCGTGCGAGGTGGGTTGTTCAGTCTCATCCACCGAGACTTCCAACTCCACCGCTTTTGACCCAGCCGTTTTTATTAAATGCCGGTACATATTTGCAACATGATCTATCGCCCGCCCATATTTGACCATGGCTTTAAGCAGGGTTTTTTCGTCAAAATAAATTGACTTGCTCTCCAGGTCAATTGTCGTCTCCAAAAGCTGGCTGGCATTGCCCTGCATGTGCTCTGGTAGCGCCTGTGCAAGGGTTTTTAAGCCTGCCAGGTCTGTCCCTTCTGCGCGGTTATCGACGTGATCGCCTGGGTCAATGGTGAAAAAAGTAAAGCCAGCCGCAAGACAAACATCGATATCTTGGGTTGTCTTAAGGTGGTCTGCATCCGCGCCTATACCACCCTGCCAACCTTCCTGGAAGATGCCCCAGGTGGCGTCATCCATCACGTTTTGAGGCGTGCGTACGGTGCGGGCCATTTCACGCATAGACTGCTGGGCAAAAATGGGGGCAATACCGCCGCCAACCTGCTTGAGTGCGCGCACATGCCCTGGTGTTGCCAGGCCTAAGCGGTCACCCATGCCAACCGAGGTTGCCAAACCCAGCAGACGCGGCTGCAGCCAGGGTAACCTCTGCCTCAGTGCAGCGGCATTATGGGCCGACAAATCCGCCAGCAGCACTTGCCCCTCGGAGGTTGTCTGCAGCTTACCTTCAAATGCCTTGAGTACAGCCTCATCATTGCCTGTCAAGACGGCCAGCCTCAAACCCTCGGGGGTTCTTGCCATGCCAAATTCCAGGCCTTCGTGGCTAACCAGTGATTGTGGGATAAGTTCCAATTGTGTTTGTGCAAGTTTCATTTATCAAAATTCCTAATTACTTTGTTATGGCAGCACTGCTGCAGTAGAGCTGCGCACCAACAAAGACCCTTTCAGGATCTTTACATATTGTGTTCCCGGTGTGACCTTTTGTTCAGCATCGATTAATTCAAATAATAAGCGTGCTGCTTCAGCCCCAATTGAGCTTTTGGGCTGGTCAAAGGTGGTCAGGGGTGGATGGGTGAATGCCGAAAAGCTAATGTTGTCAAAACCGGTGATGGAAAGGTCCTGCGGTACGTGAATGCCCGCTTCGCGGCAGGCTTGCAGCAGGCCAATGGCAATCATATCGTTGTAACAGATGATCGCCGTCGGAAATTCTGCCACACCATTAAAGTGCTGCAGTCCTTCACGCCCCTCCAGCGCGGTACCCCCTGGCACGTGCTGGATGTACCCCTCTGGGATTGGTAGACCGGCCGCTTCCATTTCAGCCTGGAAGCCAGATAAGCGATCAAGCGTGGTGCGCCCAGAGACAGAGTTACCCAAGTAGGCAATCCGCTGATGCCCTAACCCAATCAGGTGGCGGGTAACCTGGCGGCTGCCATCAATATCATCATGGAAGATGGAATAGTGGAAGTTTTCAGTGGCTTGGTGGTTTACGACAACGATCGGGAAACCATGATCAAGAAGCTGGCGGCCGTGCTCCACGCTGAAAGAGGAGGAACACACAATCACCCCGTCAGTACGGTGCTCTAGCATGGTCTGCACGATTTTGCGTTCGCGCTGGTTGTCATGCTGGGAGGAACCAATAAAAAGGCTGTAGCCGTTATCCTGGGCTACAGCTTCTATGCCAAATACAATTTCGCTGAAAAATGGGTCTTCAATGCTGCTGACAATGACGCCTAACACCTTTGAACGCCTGGTTTTCAGGCTGCGGGCGGCCGCGCTGGGCTGGTAACCCATCTCCCTGGCCGCCTTACGGATGCGCTCTGCCGTTTCAACCGAGATCAGGTTACTGCCATGCAGCGCCCGGGAGACCGTTGAGTGGTTTACGCCTGTTCTTTTCGCAATATCTTTAATAGTGATGGGCATATTTTTCTCTGAATGCACACGTGTGCATCTAATCTATAGTTTACACAATTGTTGAAGCCTTGTCAAGAGGATTTAAGCAAGATTACTTGCAAAATCTATAATTTTGTTGTATCATATTGCAAATAAACTTGGTTTGAGCCCTCAAGATCAAATTTTGCTCAAATACACACCAGGAGGACGCATGCAGCCAGATATCAAAGCCATCTTTTTAGACGTCGGGAATACCCTGCGTATCGTCATCGAAGACCCCGAATTTTCCAAAGCTGCCAAAGATGAAATGCTCAGGCTTTTAAATGTCACTGAACCGACCGAGGAATTCTTTGCCGCTCTAGAAACACGCTGGAAGGCTTATCGCAAAGAAGCTAAGGTGAATTTACTCGAAGCGTCTGAACGGGATTTGTGGAGCAAGCACCTCCTACCCCAATACCCCATCAAGCAGATAGCCCCCATTGCGGGCAAGCTGACCCGCCTATGGCGGGATAAAGACGGGCGGCGTGTGCCTCGTGAGGACGTCAAAGAAACCCTCATTGAACTGGACCAACGTGGCTACCTGCTGGGCATCATTGCCAATACCATCACCGAGACCGAGATCCCAGACTGGATGCTGGAAGACGAGGTGTCGCATTATTTCAAGGCGGTTGTGCTTTCATCACGGCTTGGCATTCGCAAGCCTGACCCGGATATTTACCGCCTGGCAGCGCACCAGGTTGGTGTTGCACCAGAGGAGTGCGCCTATGTCGGCGATAACCCTGTCCGTGATGTTGAAGGAGCTCGTGCGGCGCATTTTGGCATGATGATCTTGATTCACGAACCTGCTACCTTGGCAAAAGAACCCCCCACTGGCGAACATAAGGTGGATTACACCATTACTGCCCTCAAAGAGCTGCTGGATATCTTCCCAGCACGCCAGTAATTGGCTCACTATATATAATGAAGCAAATACAAGCGCAAGGCGGTTTAATGGACAAAGAAATTCAAGCCATATTTTTAGATGTCGGGAACACACTGCGCATTCTGACTCAAAACGAAGCGCACCAGGCAGCAGCCGAGCAAAATATTGTCCAGCTGCTGCAAAGCCAGGAAGACCCGGCCAGCTTCTGCAACAAACTAGACGAACGCTACAAAGTCTACCGCAAGTGGGCGTTTGAGAACATGCGCGAAGCACCAGAGTCAGAACTATGGACGCGCTGGCTTGCCCCAGAGTTTCCAAAAGAACGCGTAGCTGCCTTGGGTGTGGAACTAACTTATCAATACCGCCAATCAATGGGCTTGCGGGTCGTGGTGGAGCATGCCAGAGAGGTCGTGCAGATGCTTTACCAGCGCGGTTACATCCTTGGCATTATCAGTAACCTGATTACTTCGCAGGAAATCCCCGATTGGCTGATCGAAGACGATCTGGCGCAATATTTCAAATCTATTGCCCTAAGCGCTGTACTGGGCATCCGCAAACCGGACCCGGCTATTTACCATTATGCTGCCCAACAGGCAGGCGTGGAACCAGCCCTATGTGCCTATGTTGGTGATAACCTCAAACGCGATGTAACTGGCACCCGCGCTGCTGGCTTTGGCTTGGCAGTGATCATTAACAGCCCCGAAGACCTGGCAAAAGCCCATATTACCGATGAAAACAGGCCAGATGCCATTATTCATTCATTCTTAGACCTGTTAAATCTCTTTCCGCAAGCGCCGCAAGTCTGCCTGCAAGCCGCTACTCAACCGCTAACGATGCAGACTGTTGCCAATTAACTGGCCTTACATGTGAAATAGGACCCAACATGAACCCATCAACAAGCAATCACGCCGCTCTCAAGCTTGCCCAGGCAGTGGAACGTGCCTACCAGGGAGGGCAAACAGATTATGCCATGCCGCCCTTGGTATTGGTTGGCGCAGATGGCCTCCCAGCGGGTGCTATTCAAGACGGTGACGCGGTGATTTTCTGCTGCCGGCGCGGAGAGCGCGAAATCGAGCTGACAGAAGCCTTTACCCAGCCAGATTTTCCGCACTTTGAACGCCGACAGCTGCAAGACCTAGACTTCGTTATCCTGACCCTGTATCACGAAAAATTTAAACACCTGCCAGTGGCTTTTGCGCCCGCGCGCGTCAGCCAAACCCTGGGCGAAGTCATAAGCCTGGCTGGCCTGCGCCAGCTGCGCTGCTCCGAGTCAGAGAAATTTGCCCACGTCACCTTTTTCCTGAGCGGGGGTAATAACCAGTCTTTCCCTGGCGAGGACGATTTGCGCATCCCCTCCCCTAAGAACATCCCTTTCGACCAAGTCCCTGAACTGAGCCTGCCCCAGGTGGCTGACAAGGTCATCCAGGCATTACAAAAGGGCTATGATTTGATTGTGACCAACTTTGCCAACGGCGATGTTATTGGTCACACTGCCAACGAGCAGGCGAAACTCAGCTGTGCCAGGTTTGTAGATTTCCATCTTGGGCGTGTTGTGGAGGCTGCCAAGCAGGCTGGTTATGTCGTTGCCATCACAGCTGATCACGGCAACCTGGAAGTGATGCGCACCGAAGATGGCAAACCCCATGTGGCCCATACCAGCAACCTGGTGCCGTTCATCCTGATCGACCCTCTGCGCAGCACACCCATTCCATTAAAAGATGGCAGCCTGCCAGATATTGCCCCCACCCTGCTTAATATTTTAGGTTTACCCATACCTGACAACATGACCGGCCATAACCTGGCTGAGGCCACCTCATGGACTGAAGGCAGGCAGGTGCTGCTGATCATCCTGGACGGCTGGGGCATAGGGGAACCAGATGCCAGCAACCCGATTTACATGGCTGAAACACCCGTGTGGGACAAGCTCCTCCAGGATTATCCTCATGCCCAATTACACGCTTCTGGTCCAGCGGTTGGGCTGCAGCAGGGCAAACCAGGTAATTCCGAAGCTGGGCACATGAACATTGGTGCTGGCAGGGTCGTCCCGCAAGATGATGTTCGCTTAGACCAAGCCATGGCAGATGGCTCGTTCTACACTAACGAGGTCTTCCTGCATGCCATTGACGGCGTCAAGGCACGCAAAACACGCCTGCACCTGATCGGCTTGCTGACCGAAAAGAGCTCGCATGGTTCTATTGACTATCCCCTGGCGCTGCTGCGCATGGCAAGAGATAAGGGCTTGCAGGATGTTTGCCTGCATATTATCTTTGACGGGCGCAGCACGCCGCCCGGCAGTGCACCCGCCCTCCTGCAGAAGCTGGAGCAGTCCATGACTGAAATCGGCATCGGGCAGGTGGTCAGCGGGGTTGGCAGGGGCATCGCTCTAGACCGCGACGGCAATTACGCCAAGATCCAAAAAGCTTACGAAGCCATGGTCCTTGGGCATGGTGAAGTGTACCGCTAGTAAAAACAGATGCAAGCAAAAAAAAGCCAATGGGATGACGCACAATTTTCTGAGCAGCTTTACCAGCTGCGCAGCGCGTTGAATCCTGGCTTGGCTGAGCTTGAATTAGTCGAGTTCCGCTACACCCTGGCTAACCTCACCCCGCCTCAAGGCTGGGCAACCATAATCCCACCGCCAATAGCCCAGGTTGAAAAGCTAATTTCAGAGCGCGCTTTTTTCGAACAAATACAGCTCAAACCGCTCAAGAACGGCCGTATCCACCTCGATGAATCCATCCTAAACCTGACCCGCCAGCTATTAGTTGGGCTGCTGAATGGCAATTACAGCCTGGATTGGCTCAGGCAATATTTTTATTTTGACCTGCGCGCTTTTGTGTTTTTTGTGCGTATGGATTACTATACGCAAGAAGCCTTGGCACATTTTCGAAACCGCCCATTTTTTCAGGGCAAGCAGACGCACAACCTGTTTGTGAATCAGCCGGCTATCAGCTACAAAGCCTACCAGCAAGCCAACCTTAAAATCGACCAGGTGTTCTTCAATATTATCGACAAAATGGTGCGCATACAACCCCAGCCCCTGCTGCTGTCCCTGGTTGGGCCTTCAGCCGCGGGCAAAACTGAGCTGGTTGCCCGCCTTAAGCAAACTTTGCAGGCTGAAAATTTCCAGGTGAGTATCGTTGAGGTGGATAACTTCCTTAAAGACCGCGCCTACCGCGATGGGCAAACTACTGGCTTGGAAGTGATGCATTTTGACTCATTTAAACAGTGCATACAAACCTTGCTTGAAGGCCGGGAGGTAAGCATCCCGCGCTACGATTTTCAACACGGCACCTCCAGCCACGACTTGCAAAGCGAACTCCGCCCAGGCTGTAGCCCGTTAATGATCGAACCCGCAGAGGTCATCTTTCTAGAAGGCAACCTGCCCTTTCACCTGCCACAGCTTGCCGAATACTCTGGCATTCGCATGGTCTACCTAGCTGATGATTGGGTGCGGCTCAAACGGAAATGGTGGCGGGATATCGATTTGCGCAAGAAGTACGACCCGGCTTATTTTGTCAACCGCTATTTTCAAACCCAGTTCCTACGCGCAGAGCAGATTTACCGGCCGCTGATTGCGGTCTGTGACCTGTTGGTGGATACCAGTGCAGCAGCCATCTACCTCACCCCTTACCTTCAGCAATCCCTGCAAGGCCATAATGTACCAATTTGAGAGGCATCTAATGTACGAAAGCTTTTTCCGAACCCTTGTGAAACCCGCACAGACAAAAATCGTCCTGTTGATCTTGGATGGATTGGGCGGTTTACCACTCGACCCGCTGGGCGATACAGAGCTGGAAACCGCGCACACCCCCAACATGGATGCCTTAGCCGCCCGCTCGGCATTGGGCTTTAGCTTGCCCATAGGCCCAGGTATCAGCGTCGGCAGCGGCCCCGGGCATTTGGCTATTTTTGGTTATGACCCGCTGGAATACCAGATTGGGCGCGGTGCCTTGGAAGCTTTGGGGGTCGACTTTGACTTGCACAAACAGGACCTGGCTGCCAGGGGCAATTTCTGTACGCTTGATGGACAGGGTCTTTTGACTGACCGTCGGGCTGGTCGGCTGCCTACTGAGCAAAGCCAAAAACTGGTTCAAGAACTATCCGCCATAAAGGTCGCTGGTGTCGAGCTATTCCTCAAGCCCATCAAAGAACACCGCTTTGCCTTTATCATGCGCGCCGAGGGCTTATCAGCGCAGCTGACAGATACCGACCCGCTTAAACTGACCGAAGCGCCCCTTCCTGTCAGGCCTAAAACAGCCGAGGCTGAGCGCTCTGCGCACCTTGTCAACCAATTCATCGCTCAAGCCCAGGCTATGCTGAAGGATCTTTCTCCAGCCAATGCCATTATGCTGCGCGGTTTTGCGCAACTGCCCGAAATCCCCAGCTATGCGGATATGTTCAAACTTCGCGCGGCTGCCATTGCTGTCAACGGCATGTACCGCGGTGTGTCCAGGCTAGCTGGTATGGAAGTTTTAGACTTGCCTGGCAGCAGCCTGGCAGATGAATTTTCCGCCTTGGAAGCCAACTGGCAGGATTACGACTTCTTTTACCTTCATTACAAACAAACCGACACCTGCGGTGAGAGCGGTGATTTCGACGGCAAAGTGCGCGCCATTGAAGCTTTTGACGCCCAGCTGCCACGCCTTTTAGCCCTCAAACCAGATGTGGTCATAATAACTGGTGATCACTCCTCCCCATCCCTGATGCAGTCACACAGTTGGCACCCGGTACCTTTATTGATGTATTCTAAGTTTGTCCGCGCCGACCGGCTGTCAACATTTGGCGAGCGCAGCTGTGCCCAGGGTAGCTTGGGCATCATGCCTGCTAAACATGTCATGCCCCTAGCGCTCGCCAACGCTGGCCGAGTTTCCAAATATGGGGCTTAACAAAAGGAATTTAATGAGCAATCACCTAGATCATACCTTCTTACAAAGTTTATTTGAAAAATTACACAAGCTTAACCCAGGCATAACAGGGCTGGAACTCTACGAGTTAGGGTACTGCCTGGAGACCTTGGTGCCTATTGAAGGTTGGGACGCACTCAGCCTGACCACTAAGCAGGAAATTGAAGCGCTTATCAGCAGCCGGGCTTTCTATGAAAGCATTCAATTAAAACCAAAGCGCGATGGCAAACTGGTTTTGGATTCCCAGGTAAAGCGATTAAACCAGCAGCTATTGGCTGGGTTAGTGAATGGGGCTTATCCGGTTGAATGGATCAACCAGCACTTTTACTTTGACTTGCGCGGTTTTCACTTCTTTCACCGCACCCAGTATTTTAATGAGGGGATTTTGGCTCACTTAGGCGGCAGTCCCTACAAACGTTTTGCCCCCCTGCAGCAGCGTTTTGAATCCCAAATGGCTGTGACTTACAGGCAATTCAAGCAAGCCAATGCTGAAATTGACCAGTGTTTTATGGAGACCTTGCAGAAACTGGTGACCTTCAAAGGTACCCCTATCCTGGTCGCTATTGCCGGCCAGACCGCTGCAGGCAAGACCGAAATTGTAGAGCGTTTGCAGGCGGGCTTTGAAGCGAATGGCCAATCTGTCACTACCATTGAAATGGACCATTTCCTGACCGATCGCGATTACCGCGAAGCACACGGCATCGATTCACTGGGTCAGCAGGCGCTTCATTATGAGCTGTTCAAAGCCTGCCTGGCTGATATCTGCCTGGGCAAGAAGATCACCACCCCGCGTTATGATTTTGTCGCTGCCACTTCTAGTCACGACTTAAGTGGTAACCTAAAAGATGGCTGCCAACCCCTAGAAATAGAGCCGGCGGATATCATTTTTATCGAAGGTAATTTTCCCTTCTTATTGGAGGAAATTGCCCATTTAATTGGCATCAAGGTCGCCTACCTGACCGATGACCCCGTGCGGATGAAGCGCAAGTGGTGGCGTGACATGGACCTGCGCAAAAAATACGACTTGGCGTACTTCCTCAACCGTTATTTCCGCGAGCAATTCCTGATGGCAGAAAGCGCTTATCGCCCCCAATTGGCTCTTTGCGACCTGCTGGTGGATACGACCCAGGCAATGCTCTGGGCTACGCCAGAAATTCAAGGTCTACTAAGCTCATAATGCAATTTATCATGCATTAAATACATAAATGTTGTACAATAATTCAAATGCAAGCAATATTTCATTTTTTGAAAATTTGTATTTTTCCCAGGTGCGTTATCCATTAAGGAGAAACTCCGATGATTATGAATTTTGATTCCCCAATAACAGTCGAATTCAACCAAGTTGTCAGCGCGCACTATAACAATCTTACTAAAAGTGAACGACGTATTGCAGACTTCATGCGCAAGAACCAAGAGGAGTCTGCTTTTTTGTCCGCTGCAGAAATTGCCCGTCACTTAGATTTGAGCGAAGCGACTCTGGTACGTTTTGCCCGCTCCTTGGGGTTTGCTAGTTACCCAGCCATGCGTGACGTCTTACAAGAAAATTTCCGCCGCAGGGTCACCCACTCCTCACGCCTGCGGGGCAGCCTTGATGACCTTCAAAAAGAGGGAGATATTTTTGAAAGCCTAACAGCGACCGAGGTGGATTACATGACCCAGGCGCTCGAATCCATCGACAGGGACGAGATGCGCAAAGCCGTTGATTTGTTGAGTACCCATGAGCGTATCTTTGTTTTTGGCTTAGGCCCCTCCATTTCCCTGGTAGATTTGCTGCAGCTGCGCTTGAATCGCTATGGAAAAACCATAATACCGCTGACTAGTTCTGGCCGTGAGATGCTGGAACAACTCTTAGCCTTGCAAGCTTCGGACTTGGTCTTTGTGATTTGCTTCTTTGACCAGAACCCGTCATTGCGTTTACTACTTGACTACAGCAACCAAGTCGGCAGCCAAATTATCATGCTGACCGACACCCTTGATTCCATTTTTAGCAACCAGGTGGATGTGACGCTTGCTGCGCGGCGTGGTCCTTTTGGCGAATTCCACTCACTGGTCGTACCCATGACCGTCATCAACGCCCTGCTTTTGTCACTGGCAAACCAGGATAAAGAAAAAATCCTGCCAAAGCTCGACAAACTTGACTCCCTGCGCGCTAAGCTGAGTGACTATAACGCAAATGATGAACATTAGGAAGAATCCAGGCCAGGTTAACCTGTAAATAATGATAAGGAGATAGTTCTTATGTCCATTACCTATGCAGATCCCCAAACAAACCCCAGGAAGTGGCATGCCCAATCACGCCGTTTTTTACGCTGGCTGACCACACCACACGTGTTTTTATCCTTGATCATGCTTGCGGTGATGTATTACATGGTTGTTTTACCACTTTACCGCATGTTGGTGACTACCATCACCGTGAATCAGAATGATCTGCGCGCCATCCCAGGCGCCTTAGTTGGCGACCTGACCAGCTATCACTGGTTGCGCATGTTGATTGGGGATATCGCGAAAATCATGACTTATGGTCCCCTGGTGCACTCCCTTACGATCTCTATTGGTGCCACGCTCCTGGCGCTCTTGATCGGCGGCGGCATGGCCTGGCTGGTCGTGCGCACAGATATCCCTGGCAAAAATACCATTCACATGCTTGCAACAGTGCCTTACATTATGCCATCTTGGACAATCGCCCTGGCTTGGAAAGTGCTTTTCAAGACCACAGCGGTCTCAGGTGGCACGCCCGGGCTGTTTGAATTTGTCACTGGTTCCCCACCGCCCATCTGGTTGTCAAACGGGGGACTTCCAATCATCATTAGCAGCGGCCTGCACTACTACACCTTCTTTTTCTTGTTTGTGTCCGCTGCGCTGATGTCGATCGACTCTTCTTTAGAGGAAGCCGGCGATTTAGCAGGCGCCTCTCGCACCCGGATTTTGCGAAAGATCACCTTCCCGTTGGTGCTGCCTGCCATCGCTTCTGGTTTCATCATGACCTTCTCCAAGACCATGGGTACCTTTGGCGGTCCTAACGTGTTGGGTGTGCCCATTGGGTATTACACGCTTTCCACCATGCTGCGGTCAAACACTGGTATCGGTAACTACGGAGATGCCTTCGTCACCGCCATTGTGCTGATCCTCTTCTCCATGACCACCATCATGATCAATCAAAAGTTAATCGGCACCCGCAAAAGCTATGAAACCATTGGTGGCCGCGGATTTATGGCCCAAAAAATGAAGCTGCGGAACTGGCGGCCGTTCTTTATTGCCCTGATCACGGTTGTCCAGTTTATTATTGCAGTGGTACCTTTAGCAGTCTTGATCTACAGCACCTTCATGCTGCGCACTGGCGATTATAGCCTCAGTAATTTCACGCTCCATCACTGGATTGGTCAAAGCGACCTGAAAATTAATAACGGTGAGCCTGGTGTTTTGCTCAATCCGCGTATTTGGCATGGCGCCTGGAACTCTATCAGGCTCTCGCTTTGGACTTCATTTATCGGTGGCATCGTTGGGGTAATCCTTGGCTATTCCATTGTTAAAGGACGCGGCACCCGTTTATCGAAGATTGTTGAACAGCTGGCATTCATCCCTTATGTCATCCCTGGGATTGCCTTCGGTGCAGTTTATATCTCTATGTTCACCAAAAGTTTCTTTGGTCTGCCGCCGCTTTATGGCACCTTTGCCTTGCTGGTAATCGTATCGGTTGCCAAACACATCCCACATTCATCCCGCACGGGTGTATCAGCCATGATGCAGGTGGGCAAAGAACTGGAAGAAGCCGCTTCAATCGCAGGGGCTACACCCTGGCAGCGTTTCAAGCGTATTATCTTCCCGCTCACCAGCCCGGGTTTTGTCTCTTCCTTCCTGCTCAACTTCATCACCACCATGCGTGAACTCTCGTTGATCATCCTAATTGTTACACCGGCAACAGCAGTTCTATCCAGCATGACCATGCGCTACATTGAAAATGGCAACGAACAGCAGGCAAATGCTGTCATCATCATCTTGATTGTTTTGGTTCTTATTGGCAACGCCATCATCAGCCGCTTCCGCGGCGGCAGCCTCAAGAAGGGCCTTGAAGCACATAAATAAAGAGGAGAATATGAATACATCTATTATTATTAGAAACCTAACCAAGAAATTCGGCGATGTTGTTGCTGTCAATGACGTCAACCTGGAGGTTGAGGCAGGCTCTTTCTTGACTCTTCTAGGACCTTCAGGTTGCGGCAAAACCACCCTACTGCGCTGCATCTCCGGGCTGGAAGACCCTGATGATGGCGAAATCATCATTGGCGAGCAGCTGGTCTACTCCCGCTCCAAAGGAATTTCCTTGCAGCCCGGTCAGCGTGACCTTGGCCTGGTATTTCAAAATTACGCTTTATGGCCGCATATGACAGTCTACAAGAATATAACCTTTGCGCTTGAAATTCAAAAAATGTCCAAAGAAGAAATGGATAAACGCGTTAAGGAATCCCTGGAAGAAGTGCAAATGGGAGGCTATGAAGACCGCTACCCGCGCGAGATGAGCGGCGGGCAGCAGCAGCGCATCGCCTTGGCGCGCATGCTGGCGTATCGGCCAAGCGTGTTCCTGATGGATGAGCCCCTTTCAAACCTAGATGCCCGCCTGCGCATGGACATGCGCACCGAACTTAAGCGCTTACATCATGATTCTGGGGCAACCACCGTTTACGTGACCCACGACCAGGTGGAAGCCATGACCATGTCTTCACAAATTGCGGTCATGAAGCTAGGTGTCATTCAACAGCTGGATACCCCTGATAGGGTGTATCACTTCCCTGCCAACCTGTTTGTTGCCGATTTTATTGGCAACCCTAAAGTGAACCTCTTGGATGGCTTTGTAGTAGCCCAAGATGTGGTCGATGCCGGGCATTTTAATGTACCCGTTAACACCCTGGATAAAACTGGCGAGGTGGTGATTGGTATTCGACCGGAGGACATCATCATCAGTACTGAACCAATAGAAGGTGCTGAAGAGTTTACTGCTTACTCGGTGCTGCCTTCAGGCGCAGAGACGATCATCATTGCTCGCCGGGGAAAGCTGGAAATTTCTGTAAAAGAGATCGGCGTCAGCAAGGTTGAAATGGACCAAAAAATCTGGCTGGCCTTCAACAAAGAGGCAGTCAACCTATATGACAAAGAGTCTGGTAACCTGGTTAACGCATAAAGCACCAGCAAAGATATTATCAAAATGGCTTTACGAAGTGAACGGAGGCATATCGGAAAAAATACGCTGATGAAAAATCGTTTATCAAATACAACTATTCAATATTATTCTAGGAGGAACGTTCGATGAAAAAAGTATCAATGTTTTTGGCAATTCTTATTGCCGTCAGCATGCTGGCAGCTTGTGCAAAAGCCCCAGTCGCTGAAGAACCCGCTGAATCCCTATCTGGGTATACCGGCGCGAAGGACGAATGGTTAAAGGCCAATCAACTTGGTGTGTACGATACCGGTGAACAGGATTGGGCAGCGATTGAAGCAGCCGCCAAGGAAGAAGGCGTGCTGTTAGTTTATGCCAACTCATCTAAGACCGAAAAAGCAGCCCTGGCATTTGAGGAACTCTATCCTGAAATTGATGTCCAGGCCTTTGACCTTGGTGGTGATGATGTCTTATTGAAAACCCAAGAAGAGCAGCGGGCAGGCGCTTTTGTGGGCGATGTCTGGTTCAGCAGTGGTGGACCAACCATCAAGGGCGAGCTTATCCCGAATGGCTATGTGTGGAGGTTTGTCCCCAGCGATGTCGCTGATGTCATTCCCGCACAATTCCAAGAGCCGCTGCTGGTTTCAAGGCTGGGCAGCCAAACCTGGGCGTATAATGATGAATTAAATGATTCCTGCCCCATTTCGAATATTTGGGAACTGACTGAGGATCAATGGAACAGCAAGATATTCATCGAAGACCCGCTGAACGATGCCTCAACCCTGGGTAAACTGATGACCTTTGTTGCACATCCTGATGAAATGGCTGCAGCTTACAAGGCTCTTTATGGAACCGACCCGGTTCTTGATGAAGACACCCCCGATGCTGGCTGGTTATGGTTCAAACGGCTTGCCCAAAACAACCCCATTCCACAGCCAGGCGGCGATGAAGTTGACTCTGCCTTTGCTACCCCCGGGATGACCGAGAGCTTTCTTGCATTCGGATCTTATGGCAACTATCCCGACAAACTCGAAGGTGCCCTGGCATTTGAATTATGCTGGGAACTCGAGCCTGTAGGCGGTGTGGCCACGCAATCTTACATCGGCATCCTGAACCAGGCACCACACCCCAATGCAGCCAAACTTTGGATTAAATTCATCACAACTTTGGAAGGCATTGACCCCTGGTATAAGATTGGCACCTACCTGCCTAACCCACAAATGCCGCCACCCGAAGGTGCCTTACCCTATGATTTCGTCCAGAGCAATACCTGGGCTGTTGACGATGGTTTTGTATACGATAACATCATCAAAGCCCGCGATATGTACCTGGTCAACCTAGGCAAGAAGTAGCATTTAAATCACAATAGAAACCAGGCACGGACCAGGCTAACCCTTGTTCGTGCCTGGCACAACCTGTATTTTCTAACACAAGGTAACTTGAGGCTTTAAGGGAATTACACAATGAATTTAAAAGCCGTATTCTTTGACATGGGTGGTACGATTGAGACCTTTCGGTTTACACCCGAGTTGCGCATTGAACGCAGCACCCTGATCCGGGAATGCCTATTAAAAGCTGGTATCTCACTACCTATCTCAAAAGAAGCCCTGGCCGATCTAATTACCCAAGGGGCCATCGCCTATAACCGCTGGAACATGCAGACCAACATTGAGCTGCCCCCAGCACAGATCTGGTCACAGTATTACCTCGAAAAATTTAACATTGACCCACAAGTGCTTGACGCAGTGGGCGAAGAACTATCTTTTTTGTATGAGACACAACTTTTTATGCGCGAGATGCGCCCAGAAATACCTGCTGTCTTAAATCACATCAAGAGCTTAGGCTTGATGATTGGCTGCATCAGCAACACCCAGAGCACTACCCAGGTGCCCTATAGCCTGGCTAGGTACGGCATTGCCGACTACTTTAGCCCGGTCGTGCTTTCCTCTGCCTATGGCCGCCGCAAACCTGATCCTGCCATCTTTTATTACGCTGCTCGCCTGGCAAATTGCCCAACCAGGGCATGTATCTATGTCGGTGATAAGATCAACCGTGATGTGTTAGGCTCAAAGC
Source organism: Anaerolineaceae bacterium (assembly GCA_040768105.1). Classification (GTDB taxonomy): domain Bacteria; phylum Chloroflexota; class Anaerolineae; order Anaerolineales; family Anaerolineaceae; genus JAXGNE01. The sequence goes on along the minus strand of JAXGNE010000012.1, from coordinate 12,508 downwards.
GGGCTGGTTACCGTCTCTCAATCAAGATTGTGCATACTTATGATAATGGTGAGCTAGACCAAGGCGCGGTCCCAGATGCCGTCATTCATGATATGACAGAGCTGCTGCCCATTATTGAAAGAGAAATGGAGCACGACAAGGTTTTTGCGACAGCCCAAAAAGAGGCTGCTATCAAAGCACTTTTTTTCGATGCCGGTGATATTCTTTATTACCGACCCCGAAAAAATGAGCATTTGAAATCATTCCTGGAAGGGAAAAAACTATCCATAGCAGCTAATTTTGAGGAGGAAAAGGCACGCTTGAAGAATCTAGCTTTCATGGGCCAGATCAAGCGCCACGATTACTACGAACAGATCATCCGCCTTTACGGCATTGACAACCCAGTTGAAATTGCTGAGGGCGTTCGGGCAATTGGGGAAGACGATGAGAGCGTTGAAATTTTTGAAAACGTCCCTGAAACCATCCAGGAACTCAAAAAACGGGGCTTTATATTGGGTATCATTACCGATACCGCCATGCCTTTTTCAAACAAACTTAAATGGTTTGATGAGCATGGTTTTGGTGATGTTTGGGATGTGATGATCAGTTCGCGCGAAATCGGCCTGCGCAAACCTGAAGCGACCATGTATGAACTGGCTCTTCAACAAACTGGCGTTGAACCATCCCAAGCTGTATTTATCGGGCACAAAACCAGCGAACTAACCGGCGCAAGAAAGGTGGGCTTGAAGACGATTGCCTTTAATTATGATAAAGATGCTGAAGCAGACCTGTACATCCAAAATTTTTGCGACCTTTTAAAGCTGCCCCTTTTGGAAATTTGACCCAACATTTCCACATAAACAAGTGACAATATGAAACCATTGATTAGAGCCATTATTTTTGACGTAGGGGGAACCCTGCGGGTGACCGATAAGCGCAGCCGTACAGATTTTTCTGCTATTCGTGAACTTCAGCAGGTTATTGGGGATTCCGACATCCCTGATGACTTTATCAAGAAAATCCACCAGCGCGAAAAAACTTACCGCAAGTGGTGCAAACGCTCCCTAATCGAGCTATCCGAAGTCGACTTATGGTCCAAGTTCCTCCTGCCAGGCCTGCCAGAACAACTGGTACGTGAAAATGCGGTGCACTTCAACCAATTATGGCGCGATCAACGTGATAAGAGCATGCTGCCAGATGCCGTTCAAACCATAAAGACATTGGCCAAGCGCGGTTTCAAGCTAGCCATCGTCAGCAATACCACCTCTTCAACTGAAACCCCAATTATGCTGGCTGCCAATGGCCTAACCGATCTATTTAACCCGGTAATCCTCAGCACTGTATTTGGCAGACGCAAACCCCACCCCTCCTTATTCCTGGAAGCCGCCCGGGGTCTTGGCATTCCGCCCACACAGTGTGCGTATATTGGGGATAACTTGGCACGGGACCTGGTCGGTGCACGCCAAGCAGGCTTCGGGGAAGTTGTCATCATTAATGGCCACGGTTACCGCGAAGGTGACTACGACCCTGATGAGGAAGCGCTGCTTGAGCCGATCACGGCTATGAAAGCCGATTATCACATCAGCACTTTAAGCGAGCTCTTGGACCTATTCCCTGCATGCGGTCAGGCGAGCCCTACCATAGAAGAGGTCCTAACCGAACCAAACCAACTTTATGACGCTGGCCTGTCAACCATGTGGCATGTGGACCAGAACCTGTCTTTCAATGACACCTTTAAAGCTGCGCGCAGCCTTGGTTTTGCCCGCTTCGAACTCAACCACAAAGTACCCCCAGGATTACTAGCCCAATTTGATGCGGACCACTATTACATCTCCACTGTGCACGACCCCTGCCCAGCCCTGCTGACCTATTCAGAAATGAAGCATGGTGATATCCAAATTTCCAGCCTGGATGAAAGCAAGCGTCAGCGTAGCCTGGATTTCCTAAAAAAGACACTTGACCTGGCACGCAGCCTTGGCTCAAAATCAATCGTCATCCACCCTGGGGCAATCGCCTGTGACCCTTGGCGCGACTACCGCATGCGCGAATTATTTGAAAAAGGGCAGGTTGGGTCAGATGAATACCGGCGCCTGTCTGATGAAATGGTGGCAGATCGTGCTGCCAGGATTGCACCGCACCTTGATATGGTTATTAAGAGCCTGCAGGCATTTGTAAGTTATGCCAGCGGCAGCGGCGTGGCAGTTGGCTTGGAGAATCGCTACCGCTACTATGACATCCCACTGCCCAATGAGCTCAAATTGCTCTTGGGGTTATGTGATGAAGATTGGTTTGGTTTCCAATACGACGTAGGCCATGCCCAAACCCTGCACGCACTTGGCCTGATCGAGCATGATACCTGGCTGGAATCATTCAGTAGACGCATGATCGGCGTGCACCTGCACGATGTAATTGGCGTTCGGGATCACCAGGTGCCAGGCGTGGGTGATGTGGACTTCGCCCATATTGCCCCGTACATCCCCTTGGGCACCTGGCGAACGCTTGAAATTGGCCCCCACGCCAGCCTGCCAGACCTGGCAAAGGGTTTGGATGTGCTTCACCAAAGTGGATGCATTCAGAAGATTTAAACACAAACTTAAAAAGATAAGGATACACACACGCATTGGAACATAACATCAAAGCCATCTTATTTGACATTGGCGGCACATTGCTTAAAAAAGAAAACAACGGGCATCGTGATCTTGCAGTCATCCAAGAGATGGTTAACTTTCTTGAAACACCAGACTCCGCAGAGGTGCTTTGTGAAAAACTAAGCAGTGGCGAGACAGCTTACAAATCGTGGCGTGGAAATACAGACCGCGAATTAAGCCACCCAGAACGTTGGTCGCGCTTTTACCTTCCTGGTTACCCCCAGGAATTCGTCCAACAAAATGCCAGCCAATTGCAGACTTGGTGGAGTCTTTCACGCGGCAAGCGCTGGGTGGACAAAGCAGCTATTGAAACCCTACAAGAATTATCAAAACGCGGTTATATCCTTGGTTCAGTCAGCCATACAAACCCCATGTTTCTCAAAGATAGCGGGGCCTTAGACTTGTTCCAGGTAGTCCTCTACGCAGCTGATTTTGGTATGCGCAAACCACACCCAGCCATCTTTCTTGCCGCTGCCCGAAAATGTGGCGTCTCTCCCGAAGCCTGTGCCTACATTGGCGACCGACCTTCGCGCGATGTGATCGGTGCGCGTGAAGCCGGCCTGGGTATGCTAATCACCATCTCACAAAACGGCAGCACGCCTGACGGTCAGCCTTGCCCGATGCAGGCAGATGCACACATTCACGATATACGTGACTTATTAGCCCTCTTCCCTGGCATCAGCTGCCAAAAGACAAGTGCCCCACCAGAAAGTGAAGCCTCCCCATTATTTGATATTGCCCTCTCAACCTCAGCCTGGGATCAGGATATGGATAATGCTGATGCCTTCTTCAGCAGGGGCAGGCAGCTCGGCTTTGCACGTTTTGAACTCAATCACCAGCTGCCCTTGCCTGTTTTTCAATCCATCGACTTCAACCGCTATCGTATCATCACCCTGCACAACCCCTGCCCGGCGGTTGAAAATATGAAAGAGCTCGAAAAACAGGACCGCCTGCTGACCTCACTCTCCGAGCTGAAACGCCGCTCAGCGGTTGAAGTCTTGGTTAATACGATTGAACATGCTTACCGCCTGGGGGCTAAGTCTGTGGTTGTGCACTGCGGACAGGTTGCCGGGGATGATTCACTGGATGGGCAGCTGCGCCAGCTCTATCGGCAGGGTCTCAAAGGCAGCCCAGTTTATGAGCAGATGAGAGAAACCATCATTGACGACCGGCACGAACGCGGTAAACCGCACCTTGAATCTTTAATCCGCAGCCTGCATGAAGTAGTACCCATCGCCCGCGATGCCGGGATCAGGCTTGGCTTGGAAAACCTTTTTCACATTTACGAACTGCCGACCTTTGAAGAGATGAAAATCTTGCTGGAGGAGTTTCAAACACCCTGGGTAGGCTGGCAGTTAGACCTCGGGCACCTACAAGTCCTTTCGGAGTTAGGCGTCTTGCCTTACCAGGACTGGTTAGATCACTTCAGCAGCCGCATGATCGGGGTACACTTCCATGACGTGATCGGCATTGACGATCACCAAGCCCCTGGTTGCGGGGATATTGATTTTCAACACATTGCCAGGTACATCCCACAGGATGCGCACCTAACCCTTGAAGTAGCAAAAACTTTGACTCCCCAAGAAATCCATGCCGGGTTGTTACACTTGGAAAATAAAGCTTGTATCAAAAGATTATAAAAAGAACAGGAGCTAGCATTGCCATGTTAAAAATACTAAAGAAAAGACGTAACATATTTATCCAGCTTTTATACGAACAAGCGACTCTAACCCTAGAGGGCATAGATCTCTTAAAAGAATATCTCGGCAAGCCTGCCCAAACCTTGGCAGACAAGCTTACTGCCAAAGAAAAAGAAGCCGATGAAGCCCGCCGCATCCTGATTGCAGAACTCAACCGCACCTTTGTCACCCCCTTTGACCGCGAGGACATTTTTGCCCTCTCTCGTGCCATAGATGATGTCTTGGATTACGCCTACAGCACCATGACCGAAATCGTCATCCTTAAAGTTGAGCCTACCAATTACATGGTGCGCATTTGTTCCCTGCTGCGGGATAGCGCTGTAGAGCTACAGGCTGCCATCAAATGCCTGCAGGATCACCCCAGCGTGGCCATAGAACATACGCAACGTGCAAAAGCACTTGAAAACAGGGTTGAAAAGATCTACCGCGAAGCCCTGGCTGATATGTTCAGCGGTGCCGACACGGTCAAAAAGATTATCAAGATCATGAAAATGCGGGAAGTGTATCGGCACCTCAGCAACGCGTCTGACCGTGGGGACGAAGCTGCCAATGTGTTGGCAGACATCATCGTCAAGTCAGCCTAAGAGCGCATTATGCCCGCAGCATTAATTTTCCTGATCATCTTAGCCCTTGCCTTTGATTTTCTCAATGGTGTACACGATTCTTCCAATATCGTGGCCACCATGATCTCATCTCGTGCCATGCAGCCGCGTGCCGCCCTGGCCATGACCGCCCTGGCCAACTTTGCCGGCCCCTTCATCTTTGGCGTGGCGGTAGCAAACACCATCGGCGACGGCATTGTTTCCGCAGAAATGCTCAACATCCAGGTCATCATTGCAGCCCTGGTTAGTGCCATCGTTTGGAACGTCTTGACCTGGATCCTGGGCATCCCCAGCAGCTCCTCGCATGCCCTCATCGGTGGCATTATTGGTGCAGTGGTGGTCGGCGCAGGTTTTCAAGCGATCAAGCTAGAAGGCGTGGCTTTGGTGTTAATTGCCCTATTTACCTCCCCCCTAATTGGACTCCTGGCAGGCTGGTTAATTGCCAACTTGGTGTACGTTTTTTCGATGAAAGCCAGCCCAAGAGTAAATAACCTGTTCAAGAATCTACAAATTATCACCTCTTTTGGGCTCGCCCTCAGCCACGGCACCAATGACGCCCAAAAAACGATGGGCATCATCACTTTGGGCTTGCTCATCAGCGGGGTCATACCCAGTTTCCAGGTGCCTTTTTGGGTGATCTTGCTTTGTGCCACAGCTATCGCACTGGGTACCTCTATCGGTGGTTGGCGCTTAATTCATACCCTCGGGTCAAAATTTTATAAGATTCGCCCGGTGCATGGTTTTTCATCACAGATCGCCTCTGCCGCAGTCATCCTGACTGCCTCCCTCTTAGGAGGGCCAGTCAGCACCACCCAGGTGGTCAGCACGGCCATCATGGGCGCTGGCGCAGCAGACCGCTTCAGCAAGGTGCGTTGGGGCGTCGCAGCTGAGATCCTCTCGGCCTGGCTGATTACCATCCCAGCCACAGCCCTGTTGGCTGGCGGGGTCTATTGGATCATCGCCACGGCGATACCTGCCATGATTAATTTATTTTAGAAAGGTATTTTATGTCTATCAATCCAAAATATTACGATGTCATTTACGTAGGCAATTACACCAAAGATACCATCATCACCCCCGAAGGCACCCGCATTGTCGATGGCGGCGGGATGAATTACGGCGCGCATGCCGGGCAACGCCTGGGCATCAAGGCAGCCGTGGTGACCCGACTGGCCATCGAAGACCAATACGTAGCTGAGGCAATCCAGGCGGATGGCATCGACTGCTACCCCACCTTCTCACCCCAATCCACCCTCATGACCCTGGAATATAAGACCCATAACGTGGATCAGCGCAGCCTGTATGTAAACGGCTTTGGCGGTACAATCCAGCCAGAACAGCTGGACGGCCTGGAAGCGCGTGCCCTTGTGCTCAGTCCCAGCCTGCGTGGTGAAATTGAACCAGCGTTTTTTGTGGCTATGCGCAAAAGACCAGGCGTGCTAATCTCAGCTGATATGCAGGGCTTCGTGCGCGTTCTGCGCGGCACCGACCTGGTTTATGAACCCTGGGACGACATGCCCACTGTTTTGCCCTACCTGGATATCTTAAAAGCAGATGCGGTTGAGGCACAATACCTGACCGGCCAAGCAGATATCGAAAAAGCAGCCCGGGCATTCGTGAGCCTGGGTGCAAAGGAAATCGTCCTCACCCACAGCGACGGGGTGCTGATCCATGCCGATGGGCAGGATCACCACTTCCAATTTCACGCCCAATCTATGGCCGGCCGCAGCGGGCGCGGCGATACCTGCGTGGGATCTTATGTTGCCAAGCGCCTCAGCCTGCCGCCCCGCGAAGCAGGCAAGTGGGCAGCTGCCGTCACCAGCCTTAAGGTTGAGCGCCCAGGCGTATTTGACCGGCCCATCAGCGAGGTTGAGGTGTTTATTGCCAAGTACTATGCCGACTGAGCGCTTCCGCAAACGCCAGGCAGAAATCGATATTAAAAAAGAAAACGCCAGGCCAACTTACCCGTCGCTCTGGCGTAATTTAATCCTTGAATGGCAGTCTGCCAAACTAGATGCAGCTTGGCTGACCTATGCGGCTAATTATTTATTTTTTACAGCTGGGCTGCGCTGGGCGCTCGATCCCTTCTCCTTCCTCACCCGCATTGGCGGCGAGGCTCAGCCCGACTTTGCTACCGATCTAAAAATGCTCAACCTGGTTGTGCTGTCGCATGCCCACACTGACCACTTTGACCCAATCCTGCTCAAAGCGATCGCCAGCTTACCCCTCACCTGGGTTATCCCTGACTTCATGCTGGACCAGGTAAACGAAATAACCCGCTTAGATCAACAACAGGTCCTCATCCCAAAACCAGGCCAGACCCTGCGCTTTGCTAACCTGGTGCTGACACCCTTCGAAGGCCTGCACATGCATGCAGAGGGCGGCGTGCCGGAAATGGGTTACCTGGCTGAGTTTTCAGGCAAGCGCTGGCTTTTCCCGGGTGATGTCCGCAGCTTCAATCTGTCTGCCCTGCCCCGCTTCGGCAGGTTGGACGGGGTCTTTGCCCATCTCTGGCTCGGGAAAGCACAAGCCTGCGCAGACCGACCCAGCCAGTTAGAGAACTTTTGCCAGTTTTTTGCCAGTCTAGGCGCAAATAGGATCGTTATCAGCCACATGCAGGATTTTGGTCGGGATGCAGACGATTTTTGGGATAAAAGCCATTTCAGGTGGGCTGCTGAATGCCTCAATGAGATCGATGCAAAGTTGATAGTCGCTGCTGCCTTCATGGGAGAATTAATAACGCTCTAGCGCTTAGTTCTCAGCAGCTATTCATAGGATGGAGCATCAATCGGTTACCCTGGGTCCTCTGTTGGCTCGTTGGTGGGTGAAGGCGCTGTTGTAGGTGCGGGACCAATCGAAGTGGGAGCAGGCGTTGGCTGTGCTGTGGAAGTTGGCCTGGGCGGTGGGGTAATAACTGGGATTCTATCCATTGGCCCAGTGACGATTGAATAATAAGCCCAGATCCAACATGTCCCGGTTCCAGTAGGGTTTTCAACGAGCCAGTATTGAAAATCAGTGGTTCTGCCAAGAATGACAGCCTGCTGCCCTACTTCAAGATTACCTACCTTATCATAAGATTGTCCCGGACCAGTTCGGCAATTCGTATTTATCCGAACACCAACTAAAGCAGATGCGTTAGGTGGAAGGGAAGTGGATGTTGCACTGGCTTTCAAGGTAACTCGCGTGGCAGTCAATGTAACATCTAATTTTTGGGTTTCAGTAGCAGTTGGCGTATCTGTTGAAGTCGGGGTGTGAGTGGATGTGGCTGGCAGATAAACTGCTACCGGTGTGGTCTGCGCAGCTTTGGCAGAAAACAAATTATCCCAATAGGCAAACAGCAGTCCTGTGGATGCTAAAAGGATGATGCCTAACATAATATAAAAAAATGTCTTTTGTTTATAAAGAGATACCTGCTGCCAACGCATCGATTTGGGCATAGCACGTTGATTGTATGAAGAAAAAATGGTACAGCGCATATAATCATTGCTGAGGCAGATTGTTCTCTGCTGCATTGAAGAAGGAATTTCCATAGGCTTACAGCGATGGCAATAATTCAAGCTCGAAGGAAAATCTGTGACCGTGGTCAGGTCATCTTCCAAACCTAAATATGGGCAACGATGTATTATGAATTTATCTGAAGTGACCATTAATTGAAACCAAATTTAAAGTAATTAATTCAACCAATAATTCTAATCTACTCAGTGTTTACCAATAACTGTGATTGTGAATGATTATCATAAATTGACTTAAGATAATGATAAATCGTTTTGAATTTCTTATTTATCAGATGCATTATCTCGTCAGTAACAAGTGAAGCAGATACTTTATCATTGTATGGATCAAGTATGCTTTCGGGCATACCACCCCCAACTTCTGATAAAAGAAAAATACGCTCTGATAGTTCAGAAAACTCAATTATCAATGCTTCTTTATGACCCTTTTCCATGACTAATACCAGGTCAAATTGAGCTAACAGGTCACGAGTGGCATTTCGAGAACGATGGCTACTGATATCAAGACCAAGTTTTTCGGCTTCAATGAAAGCTTCTCGCATCGGGCATAAGCCGTTCTCAGTCCAGGTGCCAGCGCTTTCAACGCGCCAATCTGCCGTATCTTCAAGATAACTCAGCTTCTTAGTGAAGATGGCTTCCGCAAGGACTGATCGGAATCGATTTGCAGTACATACAAACAGGATAGAAGGCATAATTCCCTAATTAGTGAACTCCGGTCTTTCCCTGGGTATAAGCAACCAATCCCCGTTATTTAAAATTTGATCGACTTCCAAATTATTATAAAGCATCAGTTCTTTAAGCTTCACGTCCAATTCGTCCGCCAGCAAGTCCAAGCGGATGCCATTATTTTCCACCATGTAGGCTTCAAAAGCCGGAAGTTCAGATGTGTCGGCCATATCAACCGGTATGATGATCAGCCAGTTAATCCAAATCGGTACCGGCATCAGGTAATTACTGTCATATATCGCCTGGGGAGTGGTATTGTAAAGGTCAGCGTACATCTGCACACTTTCGCCAGTCGCTGTCCGATGGATGACAAATTTATATACCTCACCGATGATGATATCCAGGCCAAGTGCTGAAGTGGGTGTAAGGGTAATTGTGGGGGTGTGGGTTATTGTCGGGGTTGGTACCAGGGTAGCTGTTGCAGTAGGCAGCTTGGGATTGACTGTACTTGTACTGGTATTATTATCTATAACACCAATGTATTCGAAACCGGGAGATGCGGTTTGGGTAGCTTGTTGTGTTGATTGTGCTATTGTACTGGTTAGTGGCTGTGCTTGATCCAATGAAGCAATTTTTCGATTCAGGTTAAAAATCATGAAGATTATCAATGAAGTCAAAACTAATCCGGCAGCTGGAACAATAAACTTTTTTGTCTGCCAAATTGTTTTCTGCTCGCTACTCAGTTCAGATGGCATTTTAAGCCCCTGTGCTTGATTGAACACAGGGCACTTATCATACATGGGAGTTAGACAAGTTTTTACCTGATGTGTTTCTACCGGGGAGCCCACTGGGTGCGTGAAATAGCAGCGGTGTAAGGAAGAAGGATAGGCATAATAACTCTTTGGATCAAACTGAATACCTAAATGAGGACAAACCTTTTTGACTTGCGAATTAGAAGACTCAAATTTAACATCAAATTCAGACATTTTACTTTCTTTCTCAAAATTTTATTTTTTACCAAATGTTGGTGATCTATTTAATAATTTTACTGATTATTAAACCTTAGAATCAACACAAACGCATACCTACTTATTTGTCTCCATAGGCTTGGTAGTCATCAGTCACAATTTCATCATTATGGTATGTAGAACTACTTGCGTAAGGCGAGTAGTAGTGGTAACCACCATAGTAATAGTCCCGGTTTCTGGGAATGCGGTTCAATACTACACCCAGGACTTTAACTTTAATCCGTTCAAGTTCTTCTAATGGCATTCTGGCTGTTATTGCACGCGTCTTACCAGGCCGAATGACATAAATCGTGCCATCTGTTAGTCCTGAGATGATTTGAGGATCAGCGACCATTAGTGGCGGGGAATCAATTACAATCATTTCAAAATGTTGCTTTAATTCGTCCAGCAATTTGCGCATGCGATCGCTGCCTAACAACTCAGCAGGATTTGGAGGTAAACTACCACTGGTGATAATGCTCAGTTGCTTAATTGCATCACTCTTTTGAGTCACATCGGCGATATTAATTTTTCCCCTTACCAAGTCGCTGAGGCCAAGTCGGTTAGGAATATCAAATTGCTGATGCACATTCGGCCTGCGCAGGTCCGCATCAAGCAGTAGCACATTCTTACCGCTTTGAGCTAGTGCTATCGCCAGATTCGCTGCGACAGTTGTCTTCCCCTCAGCCGCACCGGGGCTGGTAACCATAATCATTTTCAGAGGATGATCAATGCTTGAAAACTCCAGATTCGTTCGTAAAGAACGAAACGCTTCAGAAACGGGTGAACGTGGATGATTGGCAACGTGCATGCCCGTTTTTTGTTGTTTATTGCCATTACCACCTGATGGTAACTCGCCTACTAAGCCAATCACTGGTAGCCCCAGAATCTCTTTGACATCATCTGGTGTTTTCAGGGTGTCGTCAAGATACTCCACCAGGAAAACAGCACTGGCTGCAAACAGTAAACCAACGACAGCTGAGAGCGATGCTGTCTGTAAGGGCTTGGGTGATATCGGGGCTTTTGGCGTAGACGCACGCTCCACCTGCACGACGTTAGGCGTGTTTTGCGCACGTGTCAGGCGCACGCTTTCCAAACTGCCGATACTGGTGATATAGATCTGCTCATAAAGATTCAGGGTTGTTTTAAGTTGATCCAATTGGGTTGAAGTGGTTACACCTGTTTCTGATGGTTGGCCTACAACCACCAAATTGGTATAAATCTGTTGGTACAGCGCCAGGATCGGTTTAAGTTGATCTAAAGTTGCCTGGTAATCAAAGCGTAGCATTTTTTGTTCATTAGTGGCAAAAGTGGGATCGATTTGAGAGATTACATATTCAAGATCACTTATTTGCGGCTGTAGCTGATCCATTTGAGCCTGGACTTGGCGGATTTGTTCCTCCACAGTTGCTGTTGAGATTTGGTCAATTTGTTGCTGCAGAATCGCAATTTGCGTTTCCGCCTGGTCAATACGATTCTGGATATTCTGCTCTGCTGCGATATAGCGAACCGATTGGAGTTGTTCATTTTGCTCAATGAGAACTTCAATCAATCCGTTAGCGATAGCTGCAGCCTTTTCTGGATTGGTATCAGTAACAATTAATTGCACAAATTGGGTTTCACCAACTTGCTGAGCTGTTGCCTGCCCTTTGATTACCGGAAAACCCAGTACTTCTGATGCCTGCTGCAGCAAGCCTTCGGTTGATAAAAGCTGAGCGTAGGTTGAAATTAATTGTTGACTATCTAAATAGGAATAGTAATCATAAGTTGTCTGTGCAGCGCGTAAAACTACAAAACGTGTGCTGGCTTGATAAACAGGGGTCTGCCGGCTGCTGACGATATAGCCGCCAACGCCTGCCAGCACCCCACCGAGAATCAACAACCATACCCAGCGTTTGAAAATATTAATGATTTTCCGTATATCCATACCTAATCTCCGCTCAAGGCCAGGGGGTTAAAAAGTCAAGCTTTAAGCTCTCCATAACCCTGTAAATCGCGTTCCCGTAACACTTAAGGATACCATAATCCGAATTATTTTATAGACCTTTTTTTATACAAAGGCCTCTTAAAAAATTCTAACCAATTTTGCTGCTGGTCAGCCATTCTGTGAACCTGACTGCTTCATTTTCCTGCCTGGCTTTTTCAAGAGCTAAGTGCTCATGCCTTAAGAGCCGCCAGCCCATACCCGAGTAGGCTTTTAGTAAATCTAAAAAACGCAGCGGGTAGTAAACGGGTAGTTTCCAGCTCTTGGGTGAGATATTATATAAGCGCGCCATGGTCATTTTGGGTATGAAAATGCGCTTGAGGATCAGGTCTGCTTTTTTCCAAATACCTTTAGCCGATCCAAAATCAGCCAGGTCGGGCGTTACGGGCAGCGCTCCAGGGTGCGGATAG
>JAXGNE010000011.1:0-193470 GCA_040768105.1 Anaerolineaceae bacterium | reverse complement strand
CCCTTAATCACCAGGCGGTTCGGGTCTGCCAAGCCCATGCTGACCAATGCTTGCGCTCCCTCAAAGGCATCCAGCGTATCTACCTCCCCCCACCTCTGGCGCAGTGCTAGCATATAACTGCGGCCATATCCCGTGCTGCCACGGTAATTCACCTGCAGGTAGCCGTATCCGCGGCTGGTAAAGAAGGCTGCGTCCAGGTCATAACCCATACTGACCTGCGAGGTCGGCCCGCCGTGGATCGCAACCACCACCGGCGGCAGCCCCTCAGCCGAATAATGCTGGTTGGTGGGTGGGTAATAAATGCCGTAAGCATGTGCGCCATCAGATGTCGGCCATTCGATGTGCTCTGGCATAGCCAGGTCTGCCAAATGGATAGACTCGCTTTGTGAACGTGCCGCAATCTTTATCTGCCCGTTTTCCAGTGTAATCACGCGCGCTGGGATGCGGGGTGATTGGGCAATCAATGCGAGCTTGCCAGTCTTGGAGATGTCGATCTGGCCTAGGTTGATGTAATCGCCCAGGTCTATTTGTTCGACTGTTTGGGTATGAACGTTCACGCACAGCAGCCTGTGGCTTGCATTTTGGCTCTCGATGATGTAAATAACCTGCCCATCAGGATGCCAGGCATAGCTGCGCAATCCCTGCACCCAGGCCGGCCGCAGCAGTGACTTGTCTTCCAGCAAAATTTGTTTCTCACCGCTCTCAAGGTTCAGCAAAACCAACTGGTCCCACTCCCCGCGGTTGGTAATGTAACTGAGGGTGCGCCTATCAGGCGAAAATTCGGGTTGAAATACGGGCACTTCTTTATCGCCATCCAACTGGTGCATTTCAATAATCTTTGCTGGCTCACCTTCCAAGAGGGCGAACATCAAACGGGTGCCGTCCCAGGGCATATTCGGATGGTTCCACTCCACCCAAGCAATGGCCTTGCCATTCGGGCTCCAAACTGGTTGCATGTAGAAATCTGCACCTTGGACAAGGTTAATCGGCCAGTGTTTCCCTTTTGCGTCCACCAGGGCTAAGGTGTCCTTGTCTTCATAGGTGTTGATGTATAGCACCCACTTGCCGTCTGGCGAGGCACAGGGCGATGCAGCGCTGCCAAAGGCTGGGGTGATGGGCATGGGCGCGCCAGCGCTAAAGCTCCTTGCATAAAGCCGTCCGTTTTTATCCGCAAAGATTACCCCATCCTTGAGTGTGCAAAATTCACCGCCGCCGTATCCTACCCCGCCGCTGGGGTTCAACGGACCAGTCAGCTCATAGGGTGGTTCGCCGGCTGGTTTGGCTAGGATGCTGGTTTTTCCCGAGAGCGATTGGCACCATACCAGTGTCTCACCGTCCTTTGCCCACTGCACGTCCGAAAGGCGCATGCCCTGGCCGATCAATTCGGGTGTGATGGGTGAGGGCCACAGCCCAAAAGCTTGGGTTAGTTTATTTAATGCTTGGTTCATAAGTGACGCTCCTGAAAATTGTGTTATTTCGCTTGATACTATTACAAGGCCAAACTGGTCTGCCTAACAACCAGCTGCAGCAATCAGCGTGGTTTTATCAGGTTGGTTGGGCACCAGGCATAGGAAAGAAAATGGCTCCTCACCGATATTCTTGTACCAGTGCGGCACATCAGCCGGGATAAAAACCACGTTCCCAACCCCTACTTCGAAAAGTTCCTCGCCAATTGCGATCTGTGCCTTACCCTGGATCACGAATTGCTCGTGTTCCACCAGGTTGGTGTGGTTGGGCATAAACCCGCCTACGTCAATGGTAAAGCAGCGCATGGCAAAGTTAGGCGCTTCTTCAAGTGAAATTAACATCTTTCTAGTTACGCCCTCGCCGTCTTTGACGGGGGTGGATTCGATTTGGTTTATATGTTTTACGGACATCTAAAAACCTCCTGGTTTGTTTAGTGAAAGGATTATTATTGTTTGTTTGCTTAATAAGTATAAGCCAAGATGATCTGAAAAGCTAAGTTTGCCTTTCATACCCACCTTAATATAATATTGACAAAATTTTAAACTAATGCTATTATTTCATTTAACGATGTAATGGATTACAGTAATCAATTACATCAACAGATCGAGCCCAAATGATAGGCGGAATTCTGAAAAGGAGAGCATGACCACGATCAAGGATGTTGCACAAGAGGCTGGCGTTTCGGTCGCAACCGTTTCACGGCTCCTAAATGACACCGGTGTTGTGCATCCTGAAACCGCAGCGCGGGTCACGGCGGCCATTCAAAAACTCTCCTATGAGCCGAACCTCTTAGCACGGAACTTCCGGCGCAGCGAAAGCCGGGTCATCCTGATCCTCTCCCCAAATATTACAAATCCATATTATGCGCACATTCTGGCTGGTATTGGTGATGTCTTCAGTAACCTGGGTTACAGTGCCGTGATTTTCAACACCTCCGATGCCCCAGAGCGTGAACGGGAAGCCTTAGAAATGTTAAAACGACACCGTGCTGACGGGGTGATTTTGATGGCCAATACGCTTTCCAGCCAGGAGTTCAAAGAGTATGCCGATCAATTCCCGCTCGTCCAGTGCAGTGAATACGATCCTAATTTGCAGCTTGCGCGGGTATCCATCGATAATTATCTTGCCACGCAAGAAGCAATCGATTATTTAGTCGGTCTCGGGCATCGCCGTATTGCTACCATCAGCAGTGAAAATAATTACTTGTCAACCCATTTGCGCAAACAAGCCTATCTAGATACGCTTCAGAGATATAATATCAGTCTATCGGACGAGTATATTAAACATGCCTCTTATGATTATTCGTTTAAGAGCGGAAAAATGAAAGCAAAAGAATTACTCACCACTGATCCAATGCCAACAGCAATCTTTTGTATTTCTGATACGCTGGCGCTTGGTGCTGTAATTGCCGCGCAAGAACTGGGTTACCGTGTGCCAGAAGATGTCACCGTGATTGGGTTTGATGATGTGGAGCATACGACTATGTTCCATCCCTTCATCACAACGGTTGCCCAACCCTGTTATGAGCTGGGCAGGCACTCCGCAGAACTGCTTTTTACCCAAATTTCGCATGCAAGTGATTACACGCGCGAGGTGGTGCTGCCGCATCAACTCATCATCCGCGAATCATCTGCGCCGCCACTTATTTTGGATTAACCCGGTGGGTCATGGTGAGACCAGCCGGTTAATTAAATTGAAAATCTTTAGTTAAGGAGAATAACATGAAGAAAATTTTATTTGTCGTCATAGCCATCATGATGGCTACCACAGCCTTAGCAGGCTGTACATCAACCGAACCAGAAACCGCAGCGCCCGAAGCTGAGGCTGGAAAATACAAAGTCGGCATCTTAGCCCCGGCTGTGACCCACGGTTGGGTCGCTGCAGTGGCTTACAACGCCGAACAACGCTCAAAAGAGTTGTCAGATGAAATCGAATACAAGCTGTACACCAGCAGCAATGCCGAAGAAATGACAGCCCAATTGGATGACTTGCTCACCTGGGGTGCGCAGGCTATTGTTGCTTTCCCACAGTGGGAAGGTATGGAAGTGCCGATCCAGGCTGCCATTGATAAAGGTGTTGTCGTCGTCAATTTCGATATCGTAATTGATGCAGAAGGTGTCTATCGCCTCTCTGGTGATAACCGCGATATGGGCGTCCAGGGTGCAAATTACATCGTCGAGAAAATTGGCACCGAAGGCAAAGTTGTCATGTTGGAAGTTCCCACCTCTGGTTCAGTATCTGAACTGCGCGGGGAAGGCTTCATGACCACCTTGGCAGAAATCGCCCCGAACATGGAAGTCGTTTCCTATGCAACCAAGTTCACTCGCGAAGACGGCCTCAAAGACATGGCAGACATCCTGACCAGCAACCCCCAGATTGATGCAGTTTATTCCATGGATGACGAAACCTCCATCGGCGCACTGCAGGCCATCAAAGAAGCCAACCGCACTGACATCAAAGTCATCACCGGCGGCGGCGGTATGCAGGAATATTTCAAGATGATGCCCGAAAATACAGAGATCTGGATCCAGTCTGCGCTCTACAGCCCGGCCATGGTTCGCGATGCTGTTGATATGGCAGTTTCAATCTTGAAGGGTGAGACAGTTGAGCCCGTTGTAGTGCTCCCGACCACCATTGTGGACCGCGACAATTACACCGAGTTCTTAGACGCAAACTCACCGTACTAAATCTTTAGCTTTTTGTATCTTACAAGCTAAATAGCAATAACGTTTTAGAAAACAATGAGGCTATGGCATAGCCATAGCCTCATTCACAAAAAAGCAGGGTCAATATCATGAATGTTGAGATGCGTGGTATTTATAAATCCTTTGGCGCTAACGAGGTACTGAAAGATGTGCGCTTTTCAATCGTACCTGGTGAAATTTGTGCGCTCTTGGGAGAGAACGGTGCTGGTAAATCTACCCTGATGAACATCTTGGGTGGCGTCCTGCCTCCCGATCAAGGCGAAATTTACCTGGATGGCAATCTCGTGGACTTTCGCACCCCAGCGGATTCCCTCAATGCAGGCATCGCCTTCATTCACCAGGAGCTCAACCTCATCAATGACTTATCCATTTATGAAAATATGTTCATTGGGCGTGAGCTGAAACAAAAAAACGGCTTTTTAGATACCGAGCGCATGTGCCGTGAAACCTCCCAACTATTTGATCGCATGAGCCTGGACTTGGATCCAAGAACGATGGTCAGGGATTTGGACGCTTCTTACAAGCAAATTGTCGAAATTTCGCGCGCCTTGATGATGAACGCATCCATTCTGATCATGGACGAACCCACCTCTTCGCTCACCGAGACCGAAATTGCGCGTGTTTTTGACATGATGCGCACCCTCAAGGATCATGGCGTAGGCATTGTCTTTATTTCTCACAAGCTGAACGAGGTCATGCAAATTTGCACCTCTTTTGCGATTCTCCGCGATGGGGTAAAAGTGGCAGAAGGCTTGGTTTCTGATGTCACAACTTCAGATTTGGCTCGCTTGATGGTAGGACATGAGATTCGCACCATGGCGCTACAGCGTGAAAAGAAGGATTCTCACGAAGTACTGCGTGTAGATAAACTGTCGGATGATAAGAATTTTCATGATATTTCTTTTTCAGTCAACGCTGGGGAGGTCTTGGGCATAACTGGTTTGTTGGGTGACGGCCGCAGCGAGCTTTTTCAATCGATTATTGGGGCAGCCAGGGATTACTCTGGCCAGGTCTATTTTGAGCAAAAACCGATTAAAGTGCAAAACACAACCCAGGCAGTCGATATTGGCTTGGGCTATGTGCCGCGCAATCGCAAGGAAAATGGCATTATTAAAGATATGACAATTATTGAAAACAGCTCAATTGTTTCCTGGCCGCGTATTTCCAAGTTTGGCTTTATTAATCAATTCCTGCAAAACCAAAAATTTACTGAACAGGTTCGCAAGTTACAGATTCGTTTGGAGAGGGGCACAGACCTGATCACCAGTTTATCAGGCGGAAACCAACAAAAAGTGGTCCTAGCAAAGTGGCTGAATACAGAGCCCAAAGTACTCATCTTAGATAACCCAACCCAGGGTGTGGATGTTGGTGCGAAAGAAGAAATTTACGATATCATCTTGAACCTGGCCGATGAAGGTGTTGGCATCATCGTGCTGTCCAGCGAAGCCCAAGAAGTGATCCGGGTTTGTGACCGTGCTCTGGTCATGTATCACGGGGCTATACAGGGTGAGGTGGTTGGTGAAACCATGAATGAACACGATATTATGCGCCTGGCAACAGGCGTATCCTTAAACTGAGCAAGGATAGGGACAATGAAGAATTTAAAAAGTGAATCAAGTGAGTCTATTCTAACCAGGATCACGACCCAGTGGCAGACCAAACCATTTTTTAGCACCGGTTTGGCTTTGTTGGTGATGATCATCTTACAAACCATTGCCTTGGGTTTTGATTTTCCATCCGTTGGCAGTTGGTTTGGCACATGGCTGCAAAACTGGATCAATATCCTGCGCAATAACTCGGGCGTGGGCATCATTGCCTTGGGCATGACCCTGGTCATCATCTCCGGCGGAATTGATCTCTCGGTCGGCTCTACCCTGGTTGCCATTGGGGCGCTGGTGATGATGATGATTGATATCGGCCCCAAGGGTATCTTGCTCAATGCCGGCATCACCGGCACGCCCGCCTTCATTATTGCCATTATCGTGGCCGTCATCGGTGGCGTATTACTAGGCCAAGTCACCGGTTTGTTGATCACCAAGGGCAAGTTACCACCCTTCATCGTCACCCTCGGCACCATGAAGATTTTCCGCTCGGTCACGCAGCAGTTCATGACCGGTTATAACCCCACGGTACCAAAGGAATTTCTAAGCATCGCCAGCCTGCAAATTGGTGGGCAGTTGCTTATGCCGATCCTCTATTGGTTAATCCTGGCCATTGTTTTACATATCATTTCAATGCTCACCACTTTCGGCAGGCAGGTTATTGCGGTCGGTTCAAATGAGCGAGCCACCAAGCTCTCTGGCGTCAATGTCAACAAAGTTAAAAATCGCATTTATGCCTTGATGGGCTTGCTCGTAAGCCTATCTGCCGTCCTGCAGGTTTCGCGCATTGGCTCGATGGATTATGCTAATGCCGGCAGCGGCTACGAGATGGATGCCATCTCAGCGGTCATAGTCGGCGGGACGCGCATGTCTGGCGGCAGAGGGACTATCCTGGGCACTGTCTTGGGTACCTTGATTATCGCGGTAATGAATAACCTGTTGAACCTGGTGGGTGTGCCCCCATTCTTACGCGAAGCCTTCAAGGGCGTGATTGTCATTGGTTCGGTGCTCTTACAAAAGAAAGAATCGAACTCATAAAACTCACTCAAAGAACGGAGACTTAAAAATGATCAAAGTAGGCATCATTGGTTGTGGAAAAATTGCTCAAAAGCGGCATATCCCAGAATATGCGGAGCATCCCCAGGTACAAATCTTGGCATATTATGACCTAAACTTGGCACGTGCGCAAGCCTTGGCAGCTCAATATGGCGGAAAAGCCTATGACTCTTACCAAGCGCTCTTAGCCAACACAGATATTGACGCGGTCAGTGTTTGCACAGCTAATCATTCTCACGCCGGCATCACTATCGCAGCCCTGAATGCGGGGAAACATGTTTTGTGTGAAAAACCCATGGCGACCACCCTTGAAGATTGTGAGGCGATGGTTGCAACAGCAAAAGCCAATAAGCGTTTCCTGATGATCGGTCAAAATCAACGCCTTGCCAAAGCCCACGTCAAAGCCAAGCAGTTGCTAAAAGAGGGCTTGATTGGCGACCTGGTCACCTTTCGCACCACTTTTGGTCATGCCGGGCCGGAAACCTGGAGCATTGACCCCGGCAAAGATACCTGGTTCTTCGATAAAAACCAGGCTGTGATGGGTGCCATGGCAGATTTGGGCATTCACAAGACCGACCTAATTCATTTTCTGACCGATCAAACCATTGTAGAAACCACTGCCCGCTTGCTAACGCTCGATAAACGCGATGCCACCGGCAGCCTAATCGGTGTCGACGATAACGCCATATGCATCTATCGCCTGAGTGGCGGGGCAATCGGCACCATGTCCGCCTCCTGGACGCATTACGGCGTGGAAGATAACAGCACCATCCTCTACGGCACCAAGGGCATCATGCGTATCTACGATGATCCAAACTTTGCCATCGTTGTCAACCTCAACAGCGGCGAGCGCATCTTGTTTGAGCTGGATAAGATCCAAACTAACGAAGACCAGACCAAATCAGGTGTCATTGATCTCTTTGTTGATAGTTTAGTGACAAATACTGAGCCCGAGATTTCTGGGGCTGAAGTACTTAAGTCTATGCGGGTAATTTTTGCCTCGATCGAATCATCACAAACCGGCATGCCCGTTGCTATTAATCATGATTAAGCATAGGAGTTGATATGAAAATTGGTTTTGTTAGCGCAATTTTAGACGGTTGGAGTTTTGAAGAGCTGATTGATACAGCCGCTGCGTATTCGTACCAGTGCGTTGAGGTTGCTTGTTGGCCGCGCGGTAAAGCAGAACGGCGTTACGCCGGCGTCAGCCACATCGATGTGGAAGATTTAAGCGATGAAAAAGCCGCCGCCATCCTTGCCTACACCCAGGAAAAAGGCGTGCAGATTTCCTCGCTGGCTTTTTATCCAAACCCGATGGATGGAGACCTGGAAAAGCGCGCAGCAAATATTGACCACCTCAAAAAAGTCATGGCTGCCAGTGCCAAGCTGGGTGTGAACCTGGTAACGACCTTTATCGGCCGCGATCAAACCAAGACAGTGGAAGAGAATCTCGAGCTATTCAAAACCATCTGGCCGCCCCTTATTGCTTTAGCGGAGCAGTTGGGTGTCAAAGTGGCCATCGAGAACTGCCCCATGCTCTTCACCAATGAGCAGTGGCCCGGCGGGCAAAACCTGGCCACCTCGCCCCGCATCTGGCGCGAGATGTTCAAAATTATCCCCAGTCCAAATTTCGGCATCAATTATGACCCCAGCCATTTCATCTGGCAGATGATGGATTATATTAAGCCGATTTACGAGTTTAAAGACCGCATTTTCCACGTGCACTTCAAAGATATTAAGATGCACGCCGATAAGCTCAATGATTATGGCATCATGTCCTATCCCTTAGACTTCATGAGCCCTAAACTGCCTGGCCTGGGCGACGTGGACTGGAGCAAATTTGTCTCCGCCCTGACCGATATCGGCTACGATGGCTTTGCTTGTGTCGAGGTGGAAGACCGTGCCTTTGAGGGCAGCCGCGAAAAGGTCTTGGCGAGCCTGGCTTTATCAAGAAAATACCTCTCACAATTTGTGATATAGCGCTGCAAATAGAAAAGAATGATTACTAACTAAAATAAAACCGCTTGTGAAAGGAAGGTAACCATGTTAAAAAGGATAATTGCTGTAAATTCAAACTGCTACCACGGCTATACCCTTGAAGAAGCCATCGCTGGCATCAGCGCAGCCGGGTTTAAGTACATTGAGCTGACCGCCACCAAAGGCTGGACGGAGCATGTCTTTCCAACCATGAGCTTGAACGAGCTTTGGGCTGTAAAGGAAAAGCTGCAAGCCGCAAACTTGGTGCCATTCTCGATGAGCGGGCACACCAACCTGATGGATAAAGCGCGCATTGCTGATTTCATTAATAACATGCGCCTGGCAAACTTTTTTGGTTGTGATTACATTGTCTCGTCCATTGGTGAAGCCCACTTGGAAGACAAAGCCGTGCTTTCAAATGAGGCGGTTGCTGATCAAATACGCACGCTCATCCCACACCTCGAAACCTATGGCTTGAAATTGGTGCTTGAAAACCACGGTGAGCATGCCACCGGGCAAATCATTAAAAGCATTGTCGATTTGGTCGGCTCAGAACGCGTCATGATCAACTATGATACCGCCAATGTCATTTACTTTGCTGGCGAGGATCCGCTAGAAGATATACTCGCCTGCATGGATCAAATTGGACATATGCACATCAAAGATAAAATCGGCGGCGCGCATGAGTGGCACTTCCCCGCCTTGGGTCAGGGTTATGTCGATTTTCCGCGCATCCTCTCAGAGCTGGATAAAGCCGGCAACACCAGCCCCCTGAGCATAGAAATCGAGTTCACTAGCGCCGGCTCAAAGGACCTGGACGAAGTAAACCAGGCGGTCAAGACCTCCTATGATTACTTAAAAGGGCTTGGGCTGGAAATCTAGCCAGTAAGTTTGCTTCAAAATAACCTCGCAAGGAGAGATCTTATGATTAAGGTGGCATTGGTTGGTACGGGCGGAATGGGCACGGTTCATTATCACAACTACGCCCATATTGACGGTTGCGAAGTGACCGCGCTTGTCGACGTGACCGAGAAGAGTCGTGAAAACGCAGCCGAGTGGGGCTTACCCCTTTACCCGGATATCGCCGCCATGGCAGCAGACCAGCAAGTGGATGTGGTAGATATCTGCACGCCCACCTTCCTGCATAAGCAGCATGTCATGCAAGCCCTATCCTTGGGCTTTCACGCCATCACCGAAAAACCCATTGCCCTGCACAAAAAAGATGCGCTTGAGATGGTCGCCTTAGCAGATCAGAAAGGTAAACAGCTCTTTGTTGCCCAGGTGCTGCAGTTTACCAAGGAAGTAGAAGTGCTGCGCAGCCTGGTGCAAAGCCATGAATATGGCAAACCCTTAGATGCTCACTTTGAAAGGCTTTCCGCTTGCCCTCGCTGGGTGCAAAATGGCTGGTTGTTCGATAAGGAAAAAAGCGGCCAGCTGCCCTTTGACCTGCACATTCACGACCTGGATGTCATCATCAGCCTGTTTGGCAAGCCCGAGCGTTTCCAGTTTACCAGCTGTGCCGGCCAGGGCAAAGACTACAAAGAACACTACCGCTTCCTTTATACCTTTAAAGATCTCAACGTGGCTGCTGAAGCCGCCTGGTTCAACGCCGATATCCCCTTTACCGCCCGCTGGCGCGTCTATTTTGAAAACGCGGTAGTTGTGAATGACGGCAGCAGCCTGACCGCCTACCAGTTTGACAAACCCCCGCGCGTCTTTGATACCGCAGAAACCCTCAAAATCCCAACCGGCATCAACCTCCCGCCCACCGGCATGTTCCATAGCGAACTCTCACACTTCATGGACTGTGTCCGCCAGGGCATCCCTTCCCCCAAGGTCACCCGCCAGACCGTCCTGACCGTGGTGGAACTGCTGGAAGAGATCGCCGCGGCGGGGTAGGTTAGCATTTATTGTATTGTCGATAATAAAACAGAGAGAAAATTCCGGTTGACGCAATAATTAACACGTGCTAAAATTGTTCCTTGTCGGGCGTGTAGCTCAATGGTAGAGCAGTGGCCTTTTAAGCCATTGGTTCAGGGTTCGAGCCCCTGCACGCTCACTGCCTATATATAGCCGTTCATCCCTACCCTAACCCCCATATCTGGGGGTTGTGTTATTAACACATTTCCCCATTTTGTTATAGGCCATTGGTTTAATTCATAAAAGATTGAGAACTTACTAATTGGAGGATTCCTTAAAAACTAACCTCTCCTGCTTTCTTAACCACAACCCTTTTTTCTGCCAGATCGTGATTCCATTTGCTTATTAAAGCAGCAGCATCTTTACTATAACTGCTGTGGGTGTCTCCAACCAAGATCACTTGGTAACCCTCTTCTAAAGCACCCAGGCTGGTGTTCTTGACGCATCCATGTGTCACTAGCCCAGCAATAATCACCTTACCTATTTGTCTGCTGGTCAGTAATTCACCCAGATTTGTTTTCTCAAAAGCATTACCATGCTCTTTATAGACCTGCCAATCTTGTGGCTCTGGTCTTAGTTCTGGGTGTAATTGCCAACTATTGGAGCCTTTGACCAGGTATTTATCATCATTGTGCTGAATATAAACAACAGGTGCTTTTGCACTATGCGCTTTTTCTACTAAGCTATGGATGTTCTGGATTAATCTTTCTGCCTGGAAAATGGGTGTATTCTTTTCAAATAGACCCTGTTGGACATCAATAATCAATAAAGCTGCCTTTTCAAGATTGGCTGGATTCGGTTCGACCTTAGTAACCATTTTTACCTCTGTTCACGGATAATTCTGCAAAAAAATTTTGTAACAAAATAAAATTATTGTCCCATAAAACAAAAATAGCCGAGGAATTATTGACCACGGCTATTCTTTACTTCAACTTTACTCATTAATTTGCGCCACCTTCGCCTCAGATATTAACTAAGTATCCTGTGAGGTAGGTGCCATCTCTTTCTTCACCAACTTCCAGGCGTGCATGGCTAATGATAACGCAATCACGCCATAGGAGACAAATACCCGGAAATATTCACCGAGCTGGGCATTATCAAATAAGTTTTTACCTGCTTGAGGTGCCACGATAAAGAGTGTGTGGAACAGCAACACACCGATAAGGGCTTGCCGATTAGTTGCTTTTTGCACTGATGCGCCGCCTACCAGCAGGGCAGCAATGGCAAATTGTGCTATTTGGGTGTGTGCCCCGTAAGTTGAGAAGGTGCCGATGTTTTGCAGGTAAATCAGCTGCCCCCAACTGGCTAAGACAGTCGAAATGATCATCGCCAAGACGCGGGTACGATCAACATTGATACCTGAAGCCATGGCAACGCTCTGGCTTTGACCAACGGTACGCATATTCTGCCCAAAGCGCGTATCCAATATTTTCTGGTTGAACAGGCATAAGAGGGCGATCAAGATAAATGGCAGCAGTGGAATTTTCACTGTAAGCAAAACATCTTCCACTTTTGGGATATAGGTTAGACCGTATATGACCCCGCATAAGATAATCGTGAAAATTGGTTTTGCAAGCAAAAAATTTGCATTCTTATTAATCAATTTTTCTTTCACAATCTTGTACACCTGCAGCAAGCCGATAATTATTAATGCAATAGTCAGAACCTGCAAAAGTACTAGCCGATCTGCAAATAGCCACCTTTCTATAACAGGAATGTAAGAAAGGGCAAAAATTACCGCAATAATCCCGAAATTAATCGCATCTGGCTTTTTAAAGGTGTATTTCTTCAATAAGTGTAATACCGCCTTAACTGCTGTGATAATCAACATAGCGTAAAAGAGGATGGTAATCATATCCACCATACGCACAGAATCGATGGCATATTTTAGGTTATTAGTGAGGTCAATCGTATTCTTAACCCCTACACCACCAGAAATAATGATGGTGGGGTTGTCTACGGGGATGACGCCGCCAATGATTACCAGGAAGAGTAATTGGTATAAGCCATCGGCAAAGAACCCCAAGATGAGGCCTGCAATCATTTCAGCGCCTTTCATTTTATTGAAAAGCTTTCCAACGAGGAAACCAAAGAGAATCGCTAAAGGCGTTGCCATTAGCAAGCAAATGAGCATACCCTGGATGCCTTGAAAGCCCCAATAGACAGACCAAAACACAGCAATCTGGGCAGCAATCGCACCAATGACAATGCCAAAGTTCAAACCTAAGCCAGCCACAACAGGGATGATTAATGCCAATACTGTAAAGGTGTTCCGGCCAATGCGGGTAATTACGCCGTCGACAATAAATGACATCGGGCTTTTAGAGACAATGATTGCGCCAATACAGACGATTGCAAAGGCAATCATGACCTTATTTTCAAAGAGGTAGGTGCCGAGTTTCTTGAGAAAATTATTGTTTTTCATTATTGGTTACCACCTTTCGTCTTTGAAAGTGCATAAAGGATGATGCCATTCGAAATAATAATTCTAAGTACTTCTGGTAAGGTTCCGATTTCGATGACTTCATTGACCACTGGTAAGGCTGTGACCAGAATGCCTTGAAATAGAAGTGCCCCAATCAAGACATGGGAAATCTTGGCTCGCATGACTGAAGCACCACCGATCAAAATTGATGCCACCGCTGCAAAGCCCATCATTAGAGGTGCATTATAAAGCTGTAAGAAGCCGTAAGTTTGGGCGTACATGATGATGCCAACTGCGCCAAGAATAGTTGAAAAAGCAGTACCCTGGATACGCTTGCGATCAACATTGATACCGCTTGAGCGTGTGAAAAGCTGATTTTCTCCGGCTGCGCTCATTGCTATACCTAATTTTGAGCGGAAAAACAACCAAACAATAAAGCAGCAGAGAGCAAATACTAATATTAAACCTAGCGGAATGGTCACACCACCGACTCTAAAGGCTAACCAATGCAGCCAGGCTGGTTGAGTGTTTTTTACAACATCTGGGTTGCTTAAAATTCCGCCGAAACTTCCCGCAAGGCTGGCAGTATTGCGCAGGCCTTTTCCTTGCAGTGGCCAGCTCAATTCACCATTCTTAAAAGTGAAAGAAAGCCAGACAATGTTCATGAAAGCAATGACGGAAAATCCCACATATGTGGAAACAGTCATTTCAGAGCCTTTGACCCTATTGAGCAACAAGCCATATAAAGTACCTACAATACCTGCTAGGACAATTCCAATAGTGAGTGCTAGTAAAAGGGTTAACCAGGCACTACCAGCTCCAAATTTTTCTGCCCAATTGCCTAAATAGCTTATCTCCATAGAAAGCACTGCCCCTAGAAGACCTGCAGAGATGCCAAGTGAAATGCCAAAGTTGAGGCCAATGCCACTTTGTACACCCGGGATCATTGCTAAGACCAGGATCCCGTACATCAACCAGCGGCGTAAAACATCGCTGAATAAGGGTCCGGCATCAAATCCTAAAACAAGCGAGGTAATAACTAAACCAACAAAGAATAATCCAATGATCAACCTGGGTAAGCCGATGTTATCAAAAATGGTTTTTATCTTTTTCATGCTAACACCTCTTCTCTTACACCAGCCATTGCCAAACCATAAGCGGCATCTGGTGCATCTGGTGTCATGATGGAAAACACTTTACCTTCAGATACAATGGCAATGCGATCGCAAAGTGAGCGCAATTCAACCAATTCTGAACTGATCATGATAATGGTTGTGCCTTGTTCACGATTGATTTTTGCAAGATATTCCAAGACTAGCTTTTTTGCACCGATATCAATTCCGCGGGTTGGTTCGGAAACGATCAAGATCTTTGGATTCATGGTTAAAGCTCTCGCAAGGCAAACTTTTTGTTGATTGCCTCCAGAAAGGCTACCGCTTGCCTGGTTAGGACCAGTACAACGTATATCCAATAGTTTGATCATATCGCGTGTATGCTTTTCGGCTTTGGCTTTATCCAGAATTTTTAGCCCAAAAATGTTATTTAAGAACTCTTCATTGACCTGCATAGCGGAAAAGATAATATTACGTTCAATAGATTCGCCTAGCAGTAACCCAACACCGCGCCTATCTTCAGAAACAAATGCAATTTTGTTGCGCAGTGCCTCACCAAGTTTGGTTAAATCAAGATTCTTACCATGTACAATTACTTCTCCGCTTGTGTCATAAAGACCCATGATGCCATTCGCAATGCCGATTTTTCCTTGTCCTGCAAGGCCACCGAAACCAAAAATTTCGCCTTCGCGAACCTTGATATTCATGCCCCGCACGCGTTCACCAGGCATTTCCACATAATAATCTCGGAGTTCAAGAGCTATTCTTTCATCTGATAGGTCTCGCTCTCCCATATGATTGTCATCAACAAGTTTCTCAACTTTGCGGCCAATCATCAATTGGGCGATCTCAATCAGGTTTGTTTCTTTGACTTCTTTCCTAGCGACGAATTCACCATCTCTCAAAATTGTCATGCTATCTGCTACGGTCATAATTTCTGCCAAGCGGTGGGTAATAAAGATAATGGAAATCCCTTTTTGAGTGATAAGGCGCATAATTTCAAGTAAACGCTCGGCTTCGCCTTCAGTTAAGACAGCAGTTGGCTCGTCAAATACAAGCAGTTTGATACCAGTTTTGTCTATTTCCCGGGCAATTTCCACGAATTGTTTATATCCAATGGGCATACCGGCTACTTTGGCATATTCTTCAATGTCCATGCCAATGTTATCCAGGGCAGCTCGGGCATCTGCAGACATTTTCTTCCAATTCATGACTTCTAAAAGGTCACCAAAAACTTTGCTGAGTGCAGTTGTTTCACCTATTTCACGCCCAATTTTTATGTTTTCGGTAACATTAAATTCAGGAATGAGCATGAACTCCTGATGCACCATACCTATTCCTGCAGCCATTGCTTTGTTGGGACTATCGATATTGATATCTTGCCCGTCAATCTGAATGTTCCCATCAAACCCCCCAGTAGAAAATATTACAGGCATTCCAAATAAGATATTCATCAAGGTGGACTTTCCGGCCCCATTTTCTCCTACCAGGGCATGGATTTCGCCTGGTTTTACCTGTAAATTAACATTTTTTAAAACACGATTGCCGGAGTACTGTTTGGAAATGTTATTCATTGATAATAAGTACTGGTTTTCCAATGTTTTGCCTCCTGTAACTTATCAAAAGTTCGCCGGCTTGTCTAAGCAAGCCGGCGCCTTGTGGAGTCTAATTACTCATGCTTAGTTTACTTTGAAAAATCGTAGTAAGGAGCAAGCAGCATGAGGAAGTTGGGAAGGTTCACGCCATCTTCGTTGTAATTGGAGACAGTGATATTCCCGACATTTCGACCTGCAGCAGCCTCATTAAGGGCTGTTTTGAAGGCTTCAACGTCACCAGGGTCAGTCACTTGCCCTTCAGCGAACTTAATGGCATAGCGGACGCCAGCATCGATCATGAGCATGTTGATAGGAACGCCCCAGGTGGACATACGGCCTTCTTGACCTTTTTCCTTGAGCTTGATGGCGATTTGATCGAGCATGTATTGGACATCGCCTTCATGACCGGAGACATCGATATTCAAGCCAGCCGGGTATCCATGGTATGGGCTTGGGCAGCATTGCTGTGGGTAAATAGCGCCGTTTTCCCAAATGGTGCGAATGAGGGGTTCCTGCATGGCACAGTTGGTGGAGAAGAAAGCGGTGTCCTTGCCATAGGTAGCGATCTGTCGTGGCACGTCCTCGGTGATGAACTGCTGTGCACCGGATACGCCGGCATCGCCGGTTGGATCGGGTGCGTTGACTTCGACAAGCTCGATGCCGAGTTCAAGACAGGTTTCCTTCATGATTTCCAAACGTCGCGCGATGGTCGCATAGGACAGGTGGCGCGGGAAGGAGTAGTGGATGAAGGTTTTAGCGCCCATCTTGGCAGCTAACTCGGGGATGGTGCGGCCCATGGAGATTTCGTCGACTTGCATGACGATATCAGCCTTGCCAGCGATCACTGGAGGATCTTCGGCGGGAACGCCAGCCACGAAGAGCATGTCTGGACGGGTTTCGCGGACTTTATCAATCGCAGCGGCTGCCCCAGGGATTGCCTGAACAAACACAATCGCCTTGACCTCTGGATCTGATGCCATCTGGACGACTTGGGAGATGGTGGTCTCAGTTTCGGTTGAGAAGTTGTCAGGATAGGTGGCATGGACGATCTTGTCGCCATATTTGGCGATCTGGTTCATGGCTTCCTGGTATTCCTCCTCACCCTGTGAAACAGTACCTGTCATGATACCAATTTTGTATGGCTCCACTTCAGGTTTGGCAGCTGATGCGCCTTGTGAAAAATCGTAGTAAGGAGCAAGCAGCATGAGGAAGTTGGGAAGGTTCACGCCGTCTTCGTTGTAATTGGAGACGGTGATATTCCCGACATTTCGACCTGCAGCAGCCTCATTAAGGGCTGTTTTGAAGGCTTCAACGTCACCAGGGTCAGTCACTTGCCCTTCAGCGAACTTAATGGCATAGCGGACGCCAGCATCGATCATGAGCATGTTGATAGGAACGCCCCAGGTGGACATACGGCCTTCTTGACCTTTTTCCTTGAGCTTGATGGCGATTTGATCGAGCATGTATTGGACATCGCCTTCATGACCGGAGACATCGATATTCAAGCCAGCCGGGTATCCATGGTATGGGCTTGGGCAGCATTGCTGTGGGTAAATAGCGCCGTTTTCCCAAATGGTGCGAATGAGGGGTTCCTGCATGGCACAGTTGGTGGAGAAGAAAGCGGTGTCCTTGCCATAGGTAGCGATCTGTCGTGGCACGTCCTCGGTGATGAACTGCTGTGCACCGGATACGCCGGCATCGCCGGTTGGATCGGGTGCGTTGACTTCGACAAGCTCGATGCCGAGTTCAAGACAGGTTTCCTTCATGATTTCCAAACGTCGCGCGATGGTCGCATAGGACAGGTGGCGCGGGAAGGAGTAGTGGATGAAGGTTTTAGCGCCCATCTTGGCAGCTAACTCGGGGATGGTGCGGCCCATGGAGATTTCGTCGACTTGCATGACGATATCAGCCTTGCCAGCGATCACTGGAGGATCTTCGGCGGGAACGCCAGCCACGAAGAGCATGTCTGGACGGGTTTCTCGGACCTTCTCAATCGCAGCGGCTGCCCCAGGGATTGCCTGAACAAACACAATCGCCTTGACCTCTGGATCTGATGCCATCTGGACGACTTGGGAGATGGTGGTCTCAGTTTCGGTTGAGAAGTTGTCAGGATAGGTGGCATGGACGATCTTGTCGCCATATTTGGCGATCTGGTTCATGGCTTCCTGGTATTCCTCCTCACCCTGTGAAACAGTACCTGTCATGATACCAATTTTATATGGTCCAACTTCAGGTTCAGTTTCCACTTCCGCTTGTGGGGGTTCTTCAGCGGGTGGGGTGGTCGTGCGGCATGCTGACACTGAAAATACTAATATCAGACTTAGTGTCAGTAAGAGGCACTTGGTCAACAAACTATTTTGCTTCATTAAAGCATTCCTCCTTAAAAGAATTTTTGGTAAGGATTTTTCGATAGGTTGGTTTGGGTATACAAAATCCTATTACTTGGCTCTCCACATAACCACATAGGAACTGATTTAATACCCTCCCCAGGATGACTAAATAACGCATATTTTGTCATTAATAGATGTTATCATTAGCGAAAATCACTGTCAAGCAGATAAAACTAAGAATAAGTTAAAAAAATCACAATATTAGATTAATACTTTTTTTCCTGATGATATTCACTACTAGCCAGTTATTACTGAATTATTAATGATCAATAATTAGAATATCCCATCAAAATGATAAAATTATGTTAAACTTAAATAAAATTGCGATGTAGTAGGTTTCTTTTAATATGAGGTGGAAACAATGTCACAGCATACAAAAATAATATTGATTTTCATACTAGGTTTGCTATTATTCATCCTCTCGCTCTTAGCCGATTATATTGGTATTGGATCATACCCAGGTATGCACTGGGCGCAAATTACTGGAATGATCATTGGATTGCTGTTTGCTATACTTGGCGTATATCTCCTAAAAAGGCCTAGCACTAAAGAATAATTTCAAAACAATTACTCAGCAATCACCGCACTTCTAACCAGGCTTTCGTCTATCAAGCCTACCTGTCCATCTGCTGCATAAGCATACACGGCGGCAGAAAAAATGCCACTCAGGGTGGTATTAAACAATCCAAGTGCCATTAATACCAATACTAATACGGCTGCAAAAACAATAACGGGTACTGCACTTTCGAGCCAGATCGTCAGACCTATGCCTAAACCACCAAGCAGTAGAACTAACCCGAAACCAACCAGGAAAAATACGGCACCAATGGAGAGGGTGCCTGAAATTTGTTCTCCCCAGCTCCTTTTAAGTAAATTCCAGCTGCGCTCGATGGCTTTAATTGGGCCTAATCCTTCAATTGCTACAACTGGTACAACTAAGAAGGTGACCA
This sequence comes from Anaerolineaceae bacterium, assembly GCA_040768105.1. Lineage (GTDB taxonomy): Bacteria > Chloroflexota > Anaerolineae > Anaerolineales > Anaerolineaceae > JAXGNE01. The sequence continues at coordinate 174,272 of JAXGNE010000011.1, read as the reverse complement.
CATTCCAGGCAGCACCAAATAACTTTGAAATGATCGCACCAAGCCCTCGTCCTCTTTCTTTTGATTGACTAGATAACATATTGAGTATTACCCCAACCGTAGCAGATACCAGCGCCCACCCGAGGATTGGTAAAAACCGGGAGTATGCAATGTTAAAGCCGTCTTTTACTTTTGGGTCGCCGCCACGAATACGAATCATGGCTGCACCAACCAGCGCAGTATTACAGAAGAAAACCACGGTATATTGGACAAGATAAAACAAAAACATCACAACGTAACCAAATACAGGTATGCCGGTCTGGACTACGTTATCTATAAAATTACTGAGCAGCGTAGGAACCAGGAAGGTCAGGGTGACAATAAACACACCTATGCTTGATATTATTGGGAAAATTAATAATTCTTTATCTTTTTGTAAAACTTCAAGGCTAGCCTTGGCTAAGGTCCAGCTTCTTTGTATCTTGTTCATGTAGGCTCCTTTCGTATGAAAAATTGATCCAAAAAGTTCAAGGTTGCATGTAGTGCATTAATGTCACATTTAATTTTAACATACTCTTGAAATGACCTGTATTTTTAGTTTTTGTATGGGCTGCGGTCAGATTTATATAAGTATTTTTCGTTTATAAATCATTAAGCGAAAACTGGCTAAAAAACTCCCACATTAGCCCAGTCGCATCAAGGCCTGGTTCGACAGGACCGGGGAAAAGCTTCGTTATGGGGATCCCGTTTGGCCAGGCGTGACCGCCACCAAGGATTGAATAAAGGATTACTTGCGCACCTGAGCGACAATTTTGGTAACCAGTAAGGGTGTTTTGAGGATTGATCAAAGTTTCATTTGGATTAAGATCACATTCATTACGCACAGCCCACTGTTCAGCCCATTGGGGAATATTTGGGAAAGGAATGTCAAATGAGCTTGATGGACCGCCAGCGTATGATACGACTTCATCCTGCGTTCCATGAAAGGCAATAACAGGCATGGGATGAGTCGGCTGGCAGTAATCCCAACTGGTTAGGTAAGCGCCTGAAACGCCACCCATCGCTGTAATTCGCTCAGAAAGCTGGCAAGCAAGTAGAAAGGACATCCCCCCGCCATTTGAAAAGCCATTGACATAGATACGGTTATGATCGATATTGTAGTCAGCTGAAATTTTGTCGATGAGATCGCTGATAAAAGTCACTTCCGCTTGAATAAGACTTTCTTCGACTGCTTTGTTATTTGTTTTCCATCCCAGTGGCGTCCCAGTACCCAAAGGGTAAACAACGATGAAACCGTGCTGGTCTGCAAGGGCGTTCCAGTTGCTTGTTTTCTCGTGTTGGGTGGCCCAACCTGATAAGCCATGAAAACTAAAGATGAGGGGCACTGACTTATCGGGATCGTAAGATTCTGGGACATAGATTTGGTATTTTCTCTCGATGCCAGATGTCACGAGACTTGCGTTTGTCTTGTGGGTGGTGTAATTAAATATCGCGGATCCTAAAAGTACTATGAGGATTAATATTCCTAGTGAGATTAAGAAAATTTTGAATTTCTTTTTCATTCTGCACTCACTTCATTTTGCTCATGCGTATGCCGGTGATGCAGATCAGGCGTGTGGGGGTGGTTGTGAACAAGCGCTTGATGTTTATGCAGATGGGCGTGAGTGCCATCAACCAATGGAGGAAATGACGGGTTTGTGTGTTGGTGATGATCATCATCATGCGTATGTTTGTGGTAATGTTCTAGCGGTTCGTGTTGGTGTAAATGGGTATGATCTTCGCTCAGCATCAACCAAGCCCCAAATAAGAGCAGGGGCAGCGACAGCCATATGCGCAAATCAGGGTTTTCACGAAGTAAGAATAATGAAATAATCATGCCTACGAAAGGTGCTGCAGCAAATAAGGCGTATGCACGAGCTGATCCCAATTGCCGCATTGATAAAATGACCAGCTGGATGCTCAGGCCGTAGGAGAGGATACCGATTAATAATCCTGCAGTAATCGCTGCAAATGAAGGAAAGGATCGTCCTAAAACAAAGGCCATAAGTAAGGAGAATGTACCAGCCCCAAAACCTTTTATCAAGATTATCATCAAGGGGTCTTTAGCCGAAATTTGACGAGTGAAATTATTATCTACACCCCACAAGATACCTGCTAAAAGGATTAAAACTGCGCCGAGAGAAAACCCCCAGGCCTTCCCAACCCAAGTAAGGATGATACTAGCAGTCGTGATGAGGAGAATGGCAATACTAATGCGGCGTCCTATGGCTTCCCGAAATAAAAGGCCGGCAATTAAAGCAGTAGCCACGCTCTCGAAATTTAATAAGAGTGAAGCAGTTGAAGCTGGCGTGGTTTGTAAACCCACCAGTAATACGATGGGTGCGATGATGCCACCAAAAGCAACAGCACCAAGCAGCCAAGGTAAGTCTTGGAAGCTTAATCTTGCTTCAGGCGCTTGCCCTTGATATTTCACGCGCTGCAGCCCCATTAGTAATAATGCCCCGATCCCACTGCCTAGGTAGAGCAGCGATGCTAAGGCGACAGGGTCAACTTCTCCCACAAGCAGTTTTGACAGGGGCGCAGATGCACCAAATAGGATAGCTGCCAGTAAGGCTTGAAAGATTGCGATTGTTTTATTGTTTTTCATTTACACACAAATCTAGTTTTTCTAATGTGTATTTTACCTGGCTTCAAACAGTTTTGCTGCTGTGCCGTAATGGTGTATTGTCTGGCCATTAGCTAAAGTGACTTTTGTATTTCTTCCCGCTCTGTGGACTTCTAAACCGCAAAAATGAATTGTTACTGGCCATGGAAAGGGATTTTCGCCCGAAATACGAACTTTCTTAGGCGAGTATATTTTGATACCCACTAAGTCCAAGAAGAAAGTGATGGGGATTAATCCACTTAAGGCATTTCTATATCCAATTGGGTTGCCTGAGACAGGATTGTAATTTTCAAAAAAAGCGTGGTGATTCTCAAGCGTTTGGACACATAAACTCATCAGCCGAGAAAACAATGTATAGGATAATTGGTTCTGATGGTGTTTACGGAGTCCTAACAGGATCAAGTGATTCCAAGGAAAATTAATAGCATTTGGCGTTTCTTTCCATAATTGATCCTTTGTAGGGATATTCTCTGGGATGCCGTACTGGTAAGCAGGATGATCAAGCAGGATGTTATGATCGATCAATGCGGATAAACGCTTTTCTGTCATTAGGTCTGTCAAGACTGGTGCAAGGCAGCTTATATCTAATTGTTCTAGCCCTAATGTTTGAACTTTTAAGTGCCCTAAAGGCGTGATCCCAAAAATTTCAATTTTTAGTAATTGGCTATATAGGTTTTTGCTTGTGATGCTCAATTTTTCATTAATCAAAAAATGCTGCCTAAAATTAAATTCTTCAAGAACATCTTGACCTGTTGCATCTATTCCACAAATTATTAATGAAAAAGGCTGAGCGGGGTTATCTTCAAATTCCAGGATAATATGCAATCTTTTAGTCTCAAGTAATGTTTTGTTGATGGCTATCTTTGGAAGACATTTGCTGCTGAAGAGGATTTCAGCATTTGGTGACTCGTGTGAGTCTCGGTCTCGATAGTTAAAACATTTATTTTTTGTTTGATACATTTTTCCCAAGCCTGTTTTTGTCTTTCTAAGAAGCTTATCTAGTTCTTGGGCAGGGTTGATCTCATTGAGAATTCTTTCGATTTGCTTCAGGGCACTGTATTCAGCGATGATTAAAGCAGCTAATGCAGGACTCTCTAAGAATGCGGGGTTAATTTGTTCACCTGATGTGTGGATTGGATCAGCAAGCGTGTTGAAAGTCAACCCTATATTTGATGCAGAAGAACACTCAGGTACACCATCCTGGTCTACATCTTGATCGGTATTAAACCAAGTAAGTAGGTTTTGCACCAATACAGGATAAACTTGTCTTAAAAAATCTAGATCAAAATCGATTTCATAAATTTGAAATGCCAACTGGGCAATCAATGGGAATAAAGGAATTTTGGGTGTGGAAAAATTTTCTTTAAAATGCGTAGATCTTTTTGATAAGCTATTTGAGAGCAATTTCTTAACTAGACCTGCGTTTGCAGGTAAAAGCACTTGAGATAAATGGTAAAGCTGGAGGATTGATAGATCATCATTTCTCAAAGATGTATTAATACCCTTGGGATGAATTGACTCAGAGTTTCGATAGAGGGTTGGCCTTGGCGGTTGATCGGTATCATCTGGAGTGTGCAACAAACTGAAAGCAGCCGTCTGTGACAAGTGAAAAACAGCATCCCATTTGGGGTCACCAGTTTTGATGCTGATAGAATTAGCCTGATTAACCATTTCGACCTGGGCTACTTCTGCATCCCAATTGAAATTGAGCGCTTTTCGGGCTCCCTCGATGCCTGCGATTTTGTCACTATCAACTGTACACGACCATACAATGTTTACTTGTTCATTGGGCGGAAGGATTAAATCGGTTGTTAGAGAAGGAAAGGGACTACCTTGAGTCATTGGACCACCACTCATTACCATGGAAACAATGAGCGTTTCAGTTTGCCCTTGTAGTACGGGCAATAAATTGTGGATAGTTGGCTTCATTGAATAACCTGCGTTTAGAGGCTTTAAAACGGCAGCTATGTCGAATTTGACTCTTTGATCGATTGGACTATAGTTTGAAAATTGGATTCGGCCGGTTATGAGATTATTGTTTCTAATCAAAAAATCATTTCGTATAGATATATTTGTTATTAACCATCCAAAAATACTTAAATAATTTGGAAAAATTTTGTCAATTACAGGCTTTGAAAAATATTGGGCTGGATGATTTATTATTTGACCGGATACTGTTATCTGGTGAAAAATGCGCATATGACATGCCCGTAAGCCAAATGTCGTTTCTAACGCAATAGGCGCGTGATTTTCAAAATGAAGCTCCCAAACATTATCATTTTCAGGAGAGGTTGTAGAAAACCGCTGGTCTGCAACCAATATTAGACTAAAGGGATCATCTACATTAAGGGGATGCACTAACATACAAGAATTTTAACATGTAACGTGAAGAGCATAAACCTGATGGAACAAATATGTGCTTTGGAGCGTTAAGAGCAGGAAGGTGAAACATGTTAAAATAAGCTTATGGTAGAAGAAGAAAACCCTCAAATAGACAAATCACCAGTTAATGATCTAGAAGCCCATGAAGAACTGGATTTGGCAAAAAATGGTCAAGTAAGTGATGAACTTTTGGAATCAACTGAAGCATCAGCAGAGAAGGGCGGCTTCGATGTAGTTGATGCGGACATAACAAATAATCTAGCTACAGCTGATCAGCCGGATTTGGAAAAAACCCCTTCAAAAGAAGCAATGCCTATTGCGCAATATGAAACAGAAGAAAATTCTGAACCAGAAATTGACATTTCAAGCATTGACGAGGAAGACACCCAGCAAGTAAAAGTTGATACGAAGCTGGTCAACGAGGAATCAACTGAAGTCCCAACTTTGAATCTATTACAAGAGTCAAATGCAACAACGGGCGAAACTTCCCAGCAGGCTTGGTTTTCTGAGCTAGATAATTTCCATGAGCCAGACCTGCCAAAACCGACAATAAACAAGGCGAGCTATGAACCTCTAATTGATGAGGGTTGGTATAATACGCACTGGGCAGCTGAAACAAAACCTGGTTTGACGAGTGCTTCTCAAAAAGATTCAATACCAATTAATAAAGCTAACGATAAAAATTTATCAGTAAGTATGGACGGTAAAGCTGGAATTCCTGGCGGGGATGATGATATTCCTACCATTCCCCCGCCGGCAAGCTTCCAACCAATTATTGAGAGCCCTGCTCCTCAGCCTGTCCCTGAAGTGGACTGGAACGCGACCCATGTGATGCCAACCGCATACCCATCAACAAGCATGGTCACGCCTAAGGCAAAACAACCTTCTATTCAAAATGTAAAGAAGCAAAAAGAAAAAAAATCAACAACTCAGCAGGTTATTCAAAACAAAAAAAATGGAACGCCTAATAAGACAAAGGGGTGTATTGTGAGATTGATGTTAGCATTTGTGTTTATTATGGTCCTGGTTGGCTTAGCACTTGGATCATTTGCTGTTTACCAGTATTACCGGATTGCTTCCTCTCTACCAGATGTGAACGAGCTACGGGCACGTGCGTCCCAGTTTGAGACCACGCGCATCTTAGACCGCGATGGCAACATCTTATACGAGATTATTGATCCCAATGCTGGCAAACGTACCTTTGTACCTTTAGAGAGAATTTCACCCTTTTTGATTGCAGCCACCATTGCAACAGAGGATAAAGAATACTACAACCATCCGGGTTTTGACCCCATAGCACTTGCACGTGCGCTCTGGCAGAATTATTCCGCTGGTGAAATTGTTTCAGGTGCTTCAACCATCACACAGCAATTGGCACGCATGCTACTGCTGCCTGATGAACGCTTTGAACAGTCATACCAAAGAAAGGCGCGTGAAATCGTGTTAGCATCTGAGATTGACCGGCGCTATTCTAAGGAAGAGATCCTAGAACTTTATTTAAATGAAATATTTTTTGGCAGTATGGCTTATGGCATTGAAGCTGCTGCTGAGACATACTTCAATACATCTGCTCAAGATTTGACTCTTTGGCAGTCTTCTTTTCTTGCTGGCCTTCCACAGTCTCCAGCTGACCATGATATCTTCAAAAACCGTGAAGGTACTTTATCCCGCAATCGTGATGTGTTGGTTTTGATGTATGAAATGAGCTTAGAAAAGAATTGTATTTATATTGGTGAAGGTTTAGAAGAGGTGTGTATCGATGCTGTCCAGGCATTGGAAGCGGCGGAGACTTTAGAGGCTTATGAGTTTACCCCACCAACTTTTCAAATGAAATATCCCCATTGGGTAGTATACATACAATCTCTTCTTGAATCACAATTTGACCCCCAAACGATATACCGCTCTGGCTTTACCGTATTTACAACACTGGATCCAACGCTGCAACGCGAAGCAGAGCAAGCCGTCACTCAACAATTGGCTGCTTTGCAGGAAAATAATGCCAGCAACGGCGCTGTTGTGGCTATAGCACCCAATACTGGGGAGATCTTAGCTATGGTTGGATCTGCTGACTTCTATAATGAAGCGATCAGCGGCCAGGTTAACATGGCCCTGACCCAGACTCGACAACCTGGATCATCTATCAAACCGCTTACTTATATCGCTGCTTTTGAAAAAGGGTGGACACCATCGACCTTGATATGGGATGTCCCCTCAGGTTTTCCACCTTCTGGTAATCCTGAAGACACGCGGCCTGCTTATGAACCAGTCAATTACGATGGCAGGTTTCATGGTCCGGTTACCCTGAGATCTGCTTTAGCTAATTCATACAATATTCCCGCAGTAAAAGCCTTAGAATTTGTTGGTATTTATGATGACCCAACCACGCCAACAGAAGATGGCTTGATTGCAGTGGCAAAACGTTTAGGGATAACCAGTCTAAATCGTGCTGATTACGGTTTATCACTGAGCCTGGGTGGAGGAGAAGCAAGTTTATTAGAAATGACCGGCGCTTATTCAGTTTTTGCCAATAATGGCCGCCGTATAGCCCCTGTGGCAATTACTAAAATAATTGACCACTCCGGCAGCTTGATCTTCGAATATGAAGCTCCAGCGGGTGACCAAGTTATCAGGGCTGAGCATGCGTACCTGATGTCTTCTATTCTATCGGATAAAAATGCCAGGATTCCAGCTTTTGGAAATAACCCAGTGATTAATTTGCCCTTCACTGCCGCAGCAAAGACCGGTACAACCAATGACTTTCGGGATAACTGGACAATTGGATATACACCTGATCTTGTTATTGGGGTATGGGTTGGCAATGCAGATTACACACCAATGAAGAATACATCTGGATTGACGGGGGCTGCACCGATTTGGGCACAATTAATGCAGTATGGTATCCAATACTTAAAAGGTGGTATCCCTTCTGATTTTGTGAGGCCGGTTGGTATTGTTGATAGGGTAATCTGTTCAATATCAGGTACCGAACCATCCGAGTGGTGCCCGGAACAGCGGTCAGAAATTTTTGCTTCCGATCAACTGCCATTGCCTAAGAAAGAAGACTTATGGTCTGAGGTTGAAATTGATACTTGGACGGGTTTGATTGCATCCCCTGCCTGTGCAGATTTCGTTGAAGAAGAAATGGCAATCAATGTTAGTGATCCGACAGCCAAGCGCTGGTTGACTGAGAATGACTCTGGCAAGAGCTGGGCTGAACGAATGGGTTTCCCAGATCCTATTTTCTTTTTGCCTGAGCGGGAATGTAAAGTTAGTGACTCTAAGGTATTTATCAATTTGATTAATCCATTTGATGGACAAACAATTCGTGAAACACCCCTGGATTTGGTGGGGGTAATTGATGCAACTTCGAATTTCAAAGATTTTAGGATTGAATATGGCCTGGGGGAAAAACCTGAAGATTGGGACGTATTGGTTGATTGGGAAAATGAACCATATAAAGCAGCAGATAAGATTTATGAATGGGATTTAGCTGATATTGAAGAAGGTACAATCACATTGCGAATTACCGTTAGAAGTACAATAAATACCCAAGCGGAAAAACTTATTACTGTCAGGATGGCTGTACCCACTCCCACACCTACGCCGACCTCAACACCGACAATAACCCCGACTCCAAGCCCTACGCAAACTCAGACTTTGGAACCTACCAGCACGCCAACATTAGAGCCAACTAAAGCACCTACGCTGACGTCAACGCCGACTTTAGAGCCTACTTTTACACCAACAGTAGTTGAGTAAAAGTAATTAGAACAAGGCTAATTGGGAGGCTTGGTACTCAGGCTGGTCTTCACCAATCAAAGAGGCAAATAAGTCACGTGTAAGCAGAGGGTTTTCAACGATATTCCTAAGTTGGCGAAATTTTACGATTCGCCAATTTTTTTCTAACTCTGATTGAAGGCTTGGGTTTGCTTTTATTTTAAAGGCCAATAGGTTAGCGCGGCTACCTGGTAAGAGAATTATTTTCATTTTGGCTTGTGTATTCTTCTCGAACAGGTATGGGGTAATGATAGCTTTTGTTGTCAAATAAAATGCAAATTCAGGGTATTCGATTTCTTCACCCCACAATACGATACTTTCGTATTCTTTTTGCTGATACTTTAAGATTTTAGATAATTTCAAAAGCAAGCTATTCATTTCCTGGATATCTTTGCTTCGGGCTTTTATCTCTTCTCCAGGTCTCCTTAGCCAGTCCAGATTATCAGGTGGGATTGGATTAGCATAGGCATTCAAGCAAGCTAAGATTAACTCTCTTGGAGGAGTAAATAATCCTTTACATTCTTCAAATATGTTATGTTGTATGGCTTTATAATTTTGGGTTTGCGTTGTTTGAAAGTCTTCTTCAATAATTAGCTCTACGCGATCACTAAGTGATAACGTTACTGGGGGCTGTTGCTTAAGCCAATATTGACCTGTGTCTAATGATGTAGCTCCGCCTCCAAAACGAATTAATAAGCTAGGATCAATAAAAACCGGATCGATATGTTTATGTAACTCGGTTACTGATAAGTCTGAACTTGGATCAGGCACTCTACCTAAAGCGTTCTTTTCAGTTAAGTTTGCCATAATGGCTGCATGTAAAACCTGGTAGGTTGTTGGCTCTCCGCGAATTTCTAGATGACGGCTCAATGCTTCTTGAGCAGCAATTTGCCTTTGGCTTATAGTAGGCGGAGAGGCTGATGGTAAGGTGTTGGTTAGTTTTAATTGCGCAGTTTGATGATCGCCAGATAGGGCAATTTCCTCTAATTTAAATCCCGCCGAGTCTGCTGCAAGAGCGCTTGCTGCCAAAAAATCATGTTCATTTTCGAGTACTAACATAAACAAAGGTGTATCTTCTGTGTTGAGTTTATGTAAAGTTTTAAAAACAGAATAGAGGGCATTTGTATGCCAGTTCCAATCATATCTTTGTCTGGAAAGAACGTTTTTAAGGGAGGCAGCTGTTTCTCTACCCCATAGCCAACCAGTCCAAATGGTTGAAAGTGTCCAAAATGCTTGGTTAGGCCTGGGAATTACGGCAACAACAGCCTGGAACATTGCTGCGGTTGGGTCGGGGTAAAGGTCACGCAACCTTCCTTTAAATAAAGTAATCCCTCCGCTAAGCGGCGGCTTATCAGGCCAGGTTTTTAAGGAAATCGGTTCATCATTTGGCTGAAAAGTTGTTGTAAAAGATAAGAAAGCCTGCCAAAGATTTGGTTCCTGAAATTGGGGCGGGGTGCTTAACAGCCTTGGTCTTGCTCGTGCGATTGGATGTGCCCACAATGTATTCGATTGATCACAAGCATGCAAGATGATGGCATACAAAACCCTTTTCTGTTTTTCACTTATCTTGAGGGTCGATAATTTATTGATAATTGATTGAATGAGAATCAAAGGCCGCTCTAAGTAACAATTAAGCGCATTTTCAACTTGTGCCCGTAATGGATCATCTATGGAAACAACGTTTTCGAGCGCACGCGCACGATGGAGCCCGATAGGGGGGAGTTTCTTAATTTGGCCTAAAATGGATTGCGTGATAGGTTGTTCTCCACCCAAACCACAATTTTGGCAATTTGCTGCATAGGCATAAGGGCTGTCCTCATCTTTCCGCCAGTAGAAGTGATTAACTTCAAGAACACTGCCGCAATTTGGACAGGCTAACTGGTAAAACGACCTGATATAAGCTTCAATTGATGGATAATTTTGGATTGGTGTTTCTGAGAGCGTTTTTAATGCCAAGTCAATTTCATCTTGTTTAATTGGATTTGCGACTATATCTAAAATGAAGGTATGGATCGGGTTATTTGCTGTGATAAGGACATGATACCCAGCCCTAGCTAACTCACAATCTAGCAAGGGAAAGTTCCCAAAAGGATCAAGCAGCCAGGATCCTTTGGGAATGGAAGGCTTTATCCAGTCTAATACCATGCCTGGTTCTAAAGGAGGCAGAAAACGTTCCAAAGGCATGGCCAGCGGCAGGGAATTGCCAGGTATGTATGGTTTATCCATCGGCAAATCTCTCTTTTTCTCTTTGCTTGATAGTTTTTTAACTTAAATAATTATAAGGTTTTAAAGTCCAATTAACAAGAGTGTTTCATAACCCTGAAGTTTTAATTCAGAATCAGCAAACTCGGAATCTAATGCTAAGCCTTGTGCAAATAGGATTTTCCAGTGCCTTTTTGGTAAAGTTTCTGGGAGCTTGAAAATTACTGGATCTTTATTGAAGTTTAGTATAACAAAAATCGCTTGATTTTCATAAACTCTTAAGTAAGAAAGGATCGAAGAATGACCTGTAGGAATTAACTGAATAGATCCGGAATTTAATGCATCAAATTGCCTGCGTACATTGATTAGTTGTTTATAAAAATTTATAAGGGATCCTGTTTCCTTCAATTGCTTAGAGACATTTCGCGATTTGTAATTAGGATGCACTGGTAACCAAGGTTTGGCATTGCTGAATCCAGCATGCTCAGTTTCATCCCACTGCATTGGAGATCGGCATCCATCTCTGCCTTGCCCAGCAAACCAATATCGTTTCCCCACCGGATCTTGAACCTGCCAGGGCATTAGACGGATATCGCGCATGCCAATTTCCTCGCCGTAATACAAAAAAGGCGTACCCCGTAAAGTAAGGTGCATAGCAGCTAATAACTTGCACCTGTTATCAGCCTCATCACTCTTAAAACGGGTTGCAGAACGCGGTGTGTCGTGATTATTTAAGAAATAGTTAGGCCACTTTGGTTCAGGATGTAATGCATCCCATTTTTCTATGGCCGAGGAAAATTGGTTTGCTTGCCATTTGCTATTTGCAAAACCATAGTCAAAGCCTGCATGAAGTAAATCCGGGCCGATGTAACTACTGGCATGTTCAGAATCGGCAAGAAATGTCTCTCCCACAACATAACGATTTTCATAAGAGTCTAATATCTCACGAATCTCACTGATCAGGGGGTACATATCTTCTTGAGAAACATCATATAAATGGTCTTGCCGATCAAAAGGTCGTAACCCGGTTGGTTTGCGCGGGTTATCTAGAAAATTTTCATGCTTGTAGTACATGTTAAAGACATCCAGACGAAACCCATCTACCCCTCTATCGAGCCAAAATCGGAAGACATTTAACATGGTTTCTTTGACATCCGGATTTCTCCAGTTTAAATCTGGTTGCTCTTTGCAAAACATATGGTAGTAATACTGGTTGAGACTTGCCACGTATTCCCAGGCAGGACCACCAAATACGGCATACCAATTATTTGGCTTCCCGCCATCTGCAGAAGGATCCTGCCATAAGTACCAGTCATGGTATGGGTTGTACTTAGATTTCAAAGCTTCTTTGAACCATGGATGTTGATCTGATGTGTGGTTCAAGACCAGGTCAAGAATAATGTGGATATTACGTTGATGGGCTTGGCTGACCAGGTTATCAAAATCCTGGAGACTACCAAAGCGTGGGTCTATGTCGAAGTAGTCAGCTACATCATAACCAAAATCAACATCAGGGCTTGGGTAAATGGGGGATAACCAAATTGCATCGATACCTAAATCAGCTAAGTAATCCAGCTTTTGGACGACGCCATCTAGGTCACCTAAGCCATTTTGAGTGGTATCCTTGAATGAACGGGGATAAATTTGGTAGATGATACCATTGCGCCACCAAGATGATGAATCCTTCATATTGCTCCTTTGGTAGATTAGTATAAAAATTATACCGAATAGCATGGAAGAATGCGGAATAATCAAGCTTAATGTTTGTTTCAATGTTGCCACTAACTACTATGCAATTAAGAGGGTGTTGAAATAAATCAAGAATATTGATAAATGCTAGAACTGAGATGGATCAATTGAATTTCAGTTGAATGGTGCAATATTCTTCTAAATCAGAACCTTCAAAATTGACTTATTTTGCCTCTTTTCCAATAGTAGCGACAGTAGTCCCTTGGTTACATAGCCACAGTACTGTTTGTCTTGAATCCGATACCCGTCAAGATCTTTACAATGCGTTTTAGATCTAGGACCATGGCAGTGAAATAAGCTTGAACAATATATCCCAACAATCCCAGGTAACGGCAGCGGCCTAACCCATGGTTTTGTTTAGCCTCACCGAATTTACGCTCTATCTTATAACGCTGCTTCAAACCTTCTTGATACTCGGGCATAGCAGATAGCTCTTCCCAGGGCTGTTTGTTTTTGTCTTTCTTCTTGGTACGAATATCTCTCAAGCGGATAGCAGAATTCAGGTGGCGAACTTCCAGGTAATAATGATTATTGCCATCATCATAGCCTCTATCAGCGGTGTATGTTTCCACAGCCAGGTTTTGATCCAAATCGTGGTCAACCAAGGAACAGAAATGATGTCCATCATAAGCATTACCAGGGGTGACTTCTAAGCTAGTGATCAATCCATTCTCGGCATTCATGCTGGTGTGCATCTTATACCCCAAGAAATATTCCGTTTGTTTGACGTCCTCCCCTTTTTCATTCTTTACTTGGCGCTGGTGCTTGACACCCCATTGGGCATCTGGGTCACGAGGACCTTTGCCTCCTTTGTGACGTTTCCTGTTCTTTTGAGTGTTCACATTGGCGGTCGTGTGAACACTGTCTATTACTTGTACGGTCCCAAAGTGTACACCTTGTCTGGTTGCCATCTGGATAATCTCACTGAGCATTTCTTCAAATATTTGCAGTTTTCCGCGTTTCAACAACCGCTTTTTGAACACACTCAAAGTGGAGTGATCTGCACACCGTTGATCAACTCCCAAACCTACAAAATATTTTGCAGGCAAGTTCTCATTCACAAATACCTCTACCTCTCGTTCTGAAAGGTTATATAAGTACGCTATCAGCATAATACGCAATAATTGGGCTGGATCGAAGGGCGGCCTCCCAACAACTCCTTCCCCCTTGTATAAATCAATCAATTTTTGAGTGAAACGTTCCCAATCGATGAGCTCTTTCAATTTCCGAAGAAAATGATCTTCAGGTACAACACGTTCATAGATGTAATCTCCAAAAAATGATTGTTCACCAGTCTCTTTATAGCGTCTCTTTTCCACCATGGCATCTCCTTGCTTTTTATTGCCCTAATTGAATCATAGATGCCTTTTTTCGTCAATTAATCACTTGTTTTTCAACAGTCTCCAATTAAAAAACTTGCATCTGAAATCAAGTTGTGATAATATTCTGTTGTTGTAGAAACATTGCAATACTTTTCGAGTTGAAAAGTGGGTTTACCCCACTTTTCTGTATATTACAGACTATTAGTTTTGGAGTAACAATTATTTATGAAGACCGAATTTACCTTAGCTTTCAATGAAGTTTTGGAAGAGAAACAATTGCCCAGGGATGTCATCCTTGCTGCAATTGAATCTGCTATGGTTTCTGCTTATAGGAAATCTGTTAATGCTTCTACTGCTCAAGACGTCCAGGTGAAAATCAATATGGACTCTGGCGATGTAAAGGTCTTTGCTGAAAAGGAAGTATCCGAGTCTATTCGAGATGATCGAACTGAAGTTACTTTAGAAGAAGCAAGAAAGGTTAACCCTAATGCCGAAATTGGCGACTTGGTCTTGGTTGAATCAACGCCTGAAAACTTTGGCAGAGTGGCAGCCCAGACTGCACGGCAAGTGATTCAACAACGCATTCGGGATGCTGAGAAAGCAGCTCAATTTGATTTTTATGGACGCCAGGTTGGCGAAATTGTCAGTGGTGTCGTTCAAGCAGTTAACTCAAAGCAGGCAACAATTGGCCTTGATTTGAAAGCAGAAGGCACCATGCAGCGCAAGGATATGATTCCTGGGGAAAGATTCCGCTTGCATGACCGTATCCGTTCTTACGTTTACGAAGTAAAAGATACCCCCAGGGGGTTGCAAATTTTACTCTCTCGCGCACACCGCAACTTTTTACGGCGCTTATTAGAAAACGAAGTGCCTGAAATTTATCACGGCATTGTTGAAATTAGGTCCATTGCTAGGGAACCTGGCCAAAGGGCAAAGGTCGCTGTTTCTGCTACACAACAAGGGATTGACCCGGTTGGCGCATGTGTAGGCATAAGGGGAGTCCGTATCCAGACCATTGTTCGCGAATTGCATGATGAAAAAATTGATGTGATTGAATGGAGTAATGATGCAGCTGTGTACATCTCCAAAGCCATCAGCCCAGCACGAGTCGCTGGGGTTTATTTGAACGCTGAAGGTGGAGAAAATAAGACTGCGATGGTTGTTGTACCAGAAGATCAACTCAGCCTGGCAATAGGTCGAGAGGGACAAAACGCACGATTGGCTGCAAAATTGACCGGTTGGCGCATTGACATCATGAGTCTCTCTGAAGCTGCTAGTAAGGCTTTAGTTAAATTAGAAGAGACACCTGCCTTGGCTGAGATTGCACTTCAAGAAGCAGAGACAGCGAAAAAGATTCAAGAATTACTTGTAAAGAAAGAAGAAGGCCGTGCACTTTCTCAAGACGACTACAGCTTGATGGCGCGGTTTGTTGATCGCATTGAGCGGCGTGAGGAAGCCGATCGAAAAGCAGAAGACCTGGCAGCCCAGGTAAGGCTTAAAGCAGTTTTGGATAGCATTCCCCAGCTTGCTTTTGAGATTCCGATCTTAGATGTATCTCTTAGCGAGCATATCCTGGTTATTTTACAGGAATCAGGGATCGATACTTTAGGTGATTTGATTGTCAAAGTCCGCATGGATCCTGACGAAATACTATCTTATAATGGCATAGGACCAAAGGCATTCTCAACGATCCTCGAATTTGTGGATAACATTAAACTTGCTGAAGAGCAAAAAGTTGAGCTTGAAGAAGCACTAGAAGCTGTTGAAGAGGCTACGCCCTCTGAAATCGAAATTGAAGCTGTAGAAACACTCCCTGAGGAAGAAGTAAAGATAGAACTTGAAGTTGAGGCACCAGAAGAAGTCGTGGCTGTAAAAGAAGCTGAGGAAGTATCTGAGCCTCAAACTGAGGAAGTTGAAGAATTAGCTACAGAAGAAGAAAAGACATTCGAAGAGTTATTCAATATTGGCAAAGTGAAATTTGATTATGCTCGCGATGTCGAAGGCAGCACTGAAGAAGATGAGTCTACGGATCTGACCGGTGGAAAAGCTAAAAAAGGCAAGAAGAAAAAGGGTTATGCAGTTGAATATGACCCGGACAAAGATGAAGCTAAAGTAGTTCGCAAACATAAACGTGATGATGATTGGGAAGATTGGTAATCGCTTAATCATTTGAGTTGATACTGAGTAAATGGTGGTGGCTGCGAAGAAACTGAAACGTGTAAAACATATTCCTCAACGGACCTGTGTTGGGTGCCGGCAGGTATTGCCTAAGCGCAATCTGATAAGGATTGTCAGGACTGATAACAGGGTCGTAGTTGACCCAACGGGCAAACAAGCCGGCCGTGGTGCTTACCTACATGATGAAAAGTCTTGTTGGGTAAAAGCATTAAAAGGATCACTGGCGAGTGCATTACACACAACGATTGAGGAGCAAGATCTAGAAGCTTTAGAGCGTTTTATGGCAAGTTTGCCGAATCACGAGAGTGACCTTCAAGAACAAGATTTGCCTGGAACGGATCCAAGGAAACTGAAGATGGCGTAAATTTCCATCAACCTGTCTTGCTCATCAGTTGAAGCTTTCGGAATTTGATCGAAAGTTCAGATATTTGAGATTTTTAATGAGAAAAATAATTGGAGGTGACTTATGAGCGATGATGGAAATAAGATAATTGAAATTCCATATAGTCTATCGGTAAGAGAATTAGCTAATTTAATAGAAACGAGCCCTATTCAAGTCATTAAAGTACTGATGGCGAATGGTGTCATGGCAAGTATTAACCAGCAAATAGACTTTGATACAGCTGCAGTGGTTGTAACAGAATTGGGTTTTGAACCCCAGATGGAACAAAAAGAAGTTGAAGAGGTAAAAGAAACTGGTGAATTGCCATTATGGCGTCAGATGATTCTGGATGAGGACCCCGCTTTACTTGAGGATAGGCCTCCGGTTGTGACGATATTAGGTCATGTTGACCACGGCAAGACAACTTTGCTGGATGCGATCAGGCACACAAATGTTGCCGGTGGTGAAGTAGGTGGCATTACACAGCATATTGGTGCATACCAGATTGAACACAAGGGCAAGCTGATCACTTTCTTAGACACACCAGGACATGCAGCTTTTTCTTCCATGCGCGCCCGTGGTGCGCAAGGTGCTGACATTGTTGTTTTGGTGGTCGCTGCAGATGATGGTGTTAAACCTCAGACGCGTGAGGCTGCAAATCATGCAAAAGCAGCACAAGTACCCATTGTTGTTGCATTAAACAAGATCGATAAAGCAGAAGCAAATCCAGATCTTGCCAAAAGGCAGCTATCTGAAATCGGCCTAGTGCCTGATGAATGGGATGGGGATACCATGGTTGTGCCAGTTTCTGCAAAAAACAAAATGGGCTTGGAAGACCTAATGGAAGCTATTTTGCTGATCGCAGACAGCAAAATTATCAAAGCCAATCCAAAAGGCAAGTGCTTAGGAACCGTTGTTGAAGCAGAATTAGACAGAACGACTGGACCGATGGTTACTTTGTTAGTGCAAAACGGTACCCTGAAGCTAGGGGAAACTGTCTTAGCCGGGGAGGGATACGGCCGCATCAAGGCCATGTTTGATCAGCGCAGGCAGCGAGTCAAGAAAGCATCCCCATCAACGCCCGTTGTTGTGATGGGATTAAGCAGCCTTCCTGAAGCGGGTGACCTTTTTGAGGTTGTTGGAAGTGATAAAGAAGCACGTGTGTTTGTTGCTGAAAGAAAAGCAGCCAGGGAATCTTTGCGCCAAAATAAACGGGTTACCCTAGAGGAATTGTTTGCTAAGTATAAGTCTGGCCAGGCTAGAGAACTGCGATTGATCCTAAAAGCGGACGTGCAGGGATCATTGGAACCTATCATAAATTCGCTTGAAGATTTAGGTAAAGAACAAAAAGATATTTCTATCAATGTTCTCCATGCAGAAACAGGCAATGTAACAGAAAGCGATGTCATGCTTGCAGCAGCGTCAGATGCGATCATTCTGGGGTTTGCTGTTGAGGCAGATGCATCCTCACGAAAACTGGCTGAGACTGAAGGTGTTTCTATTAGACTCTACCAAATTATTTACCGCTTGTTGGAAGATATAGAGAAGGCGTTAAGCGGTCTTTTGGAACCTGAATTGGTAGAAAAAACGATCGGTAAAGCACAAGTTTTGGCGACATTCAAGGTTTCTAAAGGTGGTATGGCAGCCGGCTGTCGGGTTATTGATGGCGAATTAAGACGAAATGCCAAGGTACGGGTCATCCGTGATAATGCTGAAGTTTTTTCAGGTGAGTTTTTAGCCCTAAAACGAGAAAAAGATGATGTGCGCGAAGTTCGCGAAGGAATGGAATGCGGGATAACACTAAAAGACTTCGACGCTTTCGAAGTCAGTGACCTTATTGAATGTTATGTAATGGAGAAATTTGGCGGGTAATGAGTGATTTACTCAACGAAGACAAGGAGGATAAAATGCCATCGGGAGTACGTTTAAAAAGAATCAATGATCGCATCAAACAAGTGCTGTCATTGACCTTACAGGGAAAAATGGAAGATCCAAGGTTAAATGGCGTGTTTGTAACCGAGGTCAATGTTGATAGAGAATTAGATTACGCTAATATTTATATCTCCGCAGTGGAAGGCCAAAGTCGGGCAAAAGAAGCTATTGAGGCTTTAAACCATGCGCGTGGATTCTTGAAATATGAATTAAGCAACGAAATTGACTTGCGGGTTATGCCCAAACTGCGCTTTTATTGGGACCCAACCCCAGAAAAAGCTGATCGGATTGATACATTATTAATGCAGATACGCACTGCAGATCAAGAAGCGCTTGATAAAGAATTCGATGATCAAGCTGATGAGGAATTTGATGATGTTGCCTAGCAGAATTGATCAGGAGATTAAAGAACGGTTATCAGGGTCTCAAAGTATCCTTGTGGTTTCTCATAAAAGACCAGACGGGGATGCAATTGGGTCACTTTTAGCAATTGGGCACGCCTTGATCCAACAAGGAAAACAAGTCCAATTGGTTTTGGAAGATGGTTTACCCCGAAAATATTATCATTTAGCCTCAGCAGACCGTGTTAAACAATCTATTGAAAATGATTATGAGCTATGCGTTGTCGTTGATAGCAGCGACCTAGAAAGAACAGGCTCACTGCTTTTAGAAATGCCGGTACCAGATATTGTCATAGATCACCACAAAACTAACACTCATTTTGGAAAAGTAAACCTAGTTGAGGATGAAGCAGTCGCGACTGCATCGATTTTGGCTTTGCATATGCCTTTATGGGGCTTATCACTGGATAAATATGTTTCCTCGAGTTTATTGACGGGTATTCTTGGTGACACAATAGGTTTTAGGACCTCAAACGTTGACTCACAAACAATGCGACTGGTTGCAGACCTCATGGATAATGGGGCAAATTTGCCTGACCTATATCAAAAGGCTCTAGTCGGCAGGACGATTGAAGAGATTCGCTATTGGGGGCAGGGATTACTCAAAATAGTAAAGGAAAATAACCTCGTTTGGACAAGTTTATCGCTTGGTGATAGAATTAAAAGTGGTTATTTTGAGAACGATGATGCAGACTTGATAAATATTCTTTCCAGTACTGCAGACGCCAAAATCGCGATGATCTTTGTTGAGCAAGACGGGGGCATCGTAAAAGTTAGTTGGCGGTCAAATTCAGGAATTGATGTTTCTGGGATTGCGTTTAACTTTGGAGGAGGAGGCCACGAAGCTGCGGCTGGTGCTGAAATCCAAGGGGAATTATCACAAGTAAGTCGTGAAGTTATCAAAGAAACTAAATCTTTGCTAATGAATTGAATTGATTGTGAGGAAAATCAAAAATTTAAATTAGAAAGATAAATGAGGCAGTAAGAATGGAATCAGAAAACTTAAACATAAAGAACACGGTTTCTGGCGTACTGGTGGTTGACAAGCCGATAGGCATGACATCTCATGATGTTGTACAGATTATTCGCAACGGAACAAACATCCGCCGTGCTGGGCATACTGGCACGCTAGATCCGCGCGCTTCTGGGGTGTTAGTTGTGTTAGTCGGCCCAGCTGTAAGATTGAGTGAATACGTTTCTGCTTCTGATAAACGGTATCAAGCAGTTATTCGCCTAGGTATTACAACCGATACATATGATAGTGAGGGGTCAGTAACTCGCCGATCGCCCGTTGAGATCAGCTCTGAGGAATTTGAAGAGGCTTTACAGGGCTTTGTTGGTGAAATTGAACAAAAACCCCCGGCTTATTCCGCTATCAAAGTGGGTGGAAGAAAAGCATACGACATGGCAAGGAATGGTGAAGAAGTAGATCTGGAACCTAGAAAGATCAATGTCTATTCGCTTGAACTATTAGAATGGGATCCACCTGAGGCTGTGGTCGATGTTTACTGTTCCTCCGGTACCTATGTGCGTTCACTAGCATACGACTTGGGTGAGATCTTAGGCTGTGGTGCCACCCTGACAGGCCTTAGAAGGACTAAAAGCGGCCAGTTTGTGCTCAGAGATGCTGTGCCATTGCGCCGCTTACAAGAAGCATTTATCAATGGTGATTGGTATAAGTACCTCATCCCAGCCGCAGAAGCACTCAGTGACTGGTATTCAGTGGAACTAACCTATGAGCAAGTAGATGAGGTACGTCATGGCCATCGTGTGCCTGCAATAGAGGTGATGCCTGAAGGTCAATGGGCAAGAGCGATCAGTGAGGAAGGCGAGCTTGTTGCACTGCTTGAGTATGATCAAGACACCCAAGAATGGCAACCTAGAAAAGTTTTCTTCATGTGATGGTTTTATTAAACAATAGAAATAACCCAACTTTTATTGCCAAAGTAGGGTTATTTTTTTGCATAAGTAACGAGAGAACTTAATATTATGGACTATTTTACTGATCTAGAAGAAGTTCTAGGTTACAAGGTATGGCTCACTATCGGTAATTTTGATGGTTTCCACTTAGGACACCAAGCCATAGTTAAAGCGCTTTTGGAGTATGCACACACAGATGATGCATTAGCAGGTCTCATCACATTTTGGCCGCATCCAAAGATTGTTATGAATGAGCAGACAGATCCTTTTTATCTCAGCCTTGAGCATGAGAAAAAGGCATTGTTAAGGCAGAGCGGGCTTGATTTTGTTATCCAGTTTCCTTTCACACATACGTTTGCAAATCAAAGTGCAAGCCAGTTCATTAACAAGTTAGCAATGCAACTCAATATTAAAGGGTTTGTAACTGGAAAAGACCTCAGCATTGGTAAAAACCGAGAAGGTACAATTCAAAGTCTTAAGACATTGTTTCAAACTTTGGATATCAAACACGAAATTATTCCATCTTTTGTTTTAGATGACATAGTTGTTTCATCAAACCTTATAAGGAAAGTTCTAGCTGAAGGTGATGTAGCCTTAGCAAATAAACTATTAGGTCGAAAGTATTCGATTGATGGCATTGTCATACAAGGGAAACAAGCCGGTTCGAAATTTGGTTTCCCAACAGCTAACCTGTCATTTGATAGGCTGAAATTTTTACCAAAGAATGGTGTATATGCTACTCGCGCGATTGTAAATCATCAGCGTTTTGCTGGGGTTACAAATATTGGTTTGAGACCAACATTTGAGAATGTCCTTTTACCGAATATTGAAACCTTGTTGCTTAATTTCGATGGTAATATTTACGGAGAACATCTTGAAGTTATTTTTGTAGACCGAATAAGGGATGAGATAAAATTTGAAGATGTTCAGTCATTGAAAGACCAAATCATGCGAGATAAAGATCAAGCCAGGAGATTATTAGAAAATGAGTAAAACCCGTCGTATCTATCGCTTGAGCCCCTCCCAGTTAAGCGCAGAAACCATCGCTGTAACATTTGCGAAGACTTCCCGATCACCTGAGTCTTTTGATGTAATCGCGTCGGAATTGGATGAAGAAAAATCATCAAAGTTTAGTGAAAAATGGATTGTTGGATACGGTCATGCATCCGTTGCAGAGCATGCAGTTTTGCATTTAGCTTTAGAAAACGTCTCCCGCTTGGCCATTGAAACAATTGAAGGCAATCGCTTGGCTTCTTATACAGAAAAATCAACTCGTTACCAAGAGTGGGATAGTGATGCTTTTGTTATACCGGAGGAAATGCACGGCACTGAACTCGAAAAACTGTACCAGGAAACGGTAAGAAACCTTTTCGAAACATATGCCTATGCACTGCCCTACCTTAGAAAATGGGCTGAGGCTAAGTTTCCTATTAACCAGGGAGAATCTCAAAAAGCATGGCAAAATCGAACGCGGGTTATTGCAATTGATGTTTGTCGGTTTATCTTACCTGCTGCATCGATGGCTAATGTTGGTGTAACAATGAATGCCAGGGCGCTTGAATACGCCATCAAAAAGATGTTGAGTTCTCAGCTTGCTGAAGTTCGAGCAATTGGGCAAGAAGTTAAACAAGTTGCGACACAGGAACTGCCAACATTAGTCAAATACGCTACCCCAATTGATAATTTAGATCAAATTCAAACTGTTTATGCAGGGGCAGCAAATCAAACAAACAACGCCATAAAAAAACCTTGGATTCAATTACTGCATTTTGATCCTGAAGGTGAATTGAAAGTATTAGCTGCATTGTTATTTCGGTTTGGAATGCAAGGTTACCAGAGCTGTTTGGATCAGGTGCATCAATTGTCTCAAAAAGAACGCCAAGATCTGGTGGGGCAATTGTTCGTGTCTGCCGGGGATTTTGATGTACCACTGCGTGAGTTGGAATACACCAGCTATAAATTTGAGGCATTGATGGACCAGGGGGCATATTTTGAATTCAAACGCCATAGAATGATGAGCCAGACAGCCCAACCACTAACAGCGACACTTGGGTTTTCACTGCCGCGTGCAATAAGTGAGGCTGGTGTTGAAGATGTATTTGTGAGGGCAATGCGAAATGCAGCACAGACTTACCAGCAAATTGTAAAGGAAATTCCTCCAGTAGCCTCTTATGTTGTGCCCAATGCTTTTAATCGACGGGTGTTATTTGAACTGAACTTGAGGGAGTTATTTCACTTCAGCAAATTGCGCTGTAATGAAAATGCCCACTTCTCAATAAGGCGTGTAGGGCGTGCCATGCTTGAGTTAATTGCTGAGCATCATCCATTATTCTTGCCCTACATCTGTGTGCGTGCTGATGAAAGTTCAGAACAAATAACATCTGAGTATTTTTCATCTGTAAACATGGATTGAGCTAGGCTTTTTTGGAAAACCCAACAAAGAAAAATAGGACTTTATACCATCCTTATACAATTTAAAAATTAATTTGATTTTTGATTTTCTATTTAGTAATATATATAAAGAGTTTGATATTTATGCGAGGTAAAAAATGAAGAAGAACCTTTTCAAATTAGTTTCGATCTTAGCGCTTTCTGCTTTTATTTTAGCTGCCTGTGCCCCAACTTCATCTGAGAAAGTGGTTGAAGAGGTACAAAATGAAACCGTGGAGGAAGTACGCCCCGAAGAAGCGATAATCTCCAATGAAACCGAAGGTGACGAAGAATTAGCTTACCCTGCACAAGAAGTACAAGTTATTGTTCAGGAGGAGTCAATTTACCCAGTTGAGGAAATTGATATGGAAGCGCTAATTTTAGAAAAGGCAGCTGGTAATCACACTTTGGATTTTATTTTAGGAGAAGAGCGCACCTGTGAAGAGTGGAATACCATCTTAAATAGAATGATCGGATATGGCGCTAACATAAGTCCAGAAGAAAAAGAGCTAATTATTGACTGGCTTGTAAACAGAAATTAACAAAAATTTATTACAGCAAAAAACTCAGCAAAAGCCCTTTACAGGGCTTTTGCATTTAAAGATATTCGAATTAATTTGTTGAACAAGGGAAAATACCCCTAATTAACCAGTTGTGCTGCACAATTGATTAAAGAGTGTTAAAATAAATCAATTTCGCCAAAATCCAAGAGCGGAATCAATACAAATCTTTAAGGAGGAAGGTATGGCAATCCATTTTTTTCTATCATTAATCCCTGAAGCATTTATTGTCTCAATGTTGGAGCCAGAAGAATTCGGCACCTATTATGCGGTCGGATCAGCAAAAAAATCAAGAGGGCAAGCAATCTTTTTTGAAATTGATACTAATTTCAGACATCCGTTCTTTAAAATCGATGAAGCCGTGCAGCGATGTGTGCCTCATGAGGACGGTCGGCCGAAATCATCTATCTATGTCAGTGTTTACCGGGTTCTTGAGCATATCGATTTGAACATGGTACAGGCTTTATATCTTACAACACAAGATGGCCGCACTTTAGGATTGAAAGAAGGCAAAGAACTGCCTTTACAGGATGAGGGTTTACATCTTTACCAGGAAATAGTTCCCGTCACGCCCTTAGTTGTAAGCAGGTTGGACCCGGTTGAATTTTTCAATTTGATTGTGAATACCCCTACCTCACTCATCACAGTACCAGCTATCTGCTTCACCGAACTGCGACTTGGTGAACTTGCACAGGACCCAGATATGGGTTTAATCGATGACTTACCCTATCGAAATACAGATCATTTACGTCAATGTTTATCTGACGTTAAGACAAAATACATTTCTACTAAGATGGTCGACCGCACACACAGCAGCGCTATTGCATATCGTACTATCAAAAATGGCTTTTTCTTAGGCAACAAAACGCAGTTGAAATACTTCCCAATTCCAAGCCAAGAAAGCTTACGATCAGAACATTACCGTTGGTGGCGCTCAGCAAATATGTAGTTCGCTAAAAAGATTAATAAAATAATATTTTGGAGAGTGTGATGAATTTTGAATTTTGGATTTATTTAGGAATATTTGGGGGTGTGGTTTCAATTGGTGTTGCTATTTACCTCTTTTTCTGGGTTAAGAGACAAGAACCTGGCTCAGAGCGGGCAAGGGAAGTCGCATCATGGATTAAGGAAGGCGCTCAGACTTATCTAAAGCGTCTTTATACCTCGCTGACAACAATAGCGCTAATTTTAGGCGTTGTTATTGCTGTTCTTTTTAGTTTTAATCTTGAAGATATGGCTGTAACAGGGCTTAAAATTTCACCGAGCAACGGGCTTGTTATGGCACTTTCATTCATTCTTGGTGCGCTTTGTTCAGCAGTTGCTGGATATATGGGCATGAGTGTTGCTGTTGAAGCCAACGTGCGCACGGCAACTGCTGCTAAGGACAGCCTTAACAAAGCGTTTAGGCTATCATTCTATGCTGGGTCTGTAATGGGCTTAGCAATGGTCGGCCTGGCAGTTATCGGCATGAGCCTCATTTTCTTGTTCACCAATAAAGCTGAGGCAGTGCTTGGTTTTAGTTTTGGGGCATCAATGTTAGCCCTTTTGGCAAAAGCGGGTGGCGGTATCTACACCAAAACAGCAGATATTGCTGCTGACTTGGTTGGAAAGGTTGAGATTGGTATCCCTGAGGACGACCCCCGCAACCCCGCAGTCGTAGCTGATAATGTTGGTGACAATGTCGGTGATGTGGCAGGCATGGGCGCTGATATTTTTGATAGTTACGTCGCCAGCGTTGTCGCGGTCATGTTATTAGGTGCTTCATTTGGTCTGAATGACCAGTATCAATATACTGTGCTGCCATTGATTTTATGCACTTTGGGCATTTTGGCCTCATTAATTGGTATTCAGTTTGTTCGGGTTCGCGAAAATGGAAAACCAGGCCCAGCTTTAAATCGAGGTACTGTTATTACCTGTATCTTTTTTGCGCTCTTAGTGACCATTTTGGTTTTAGCTGGTAATTTGAATATTGGCATCCTCTGGACAACCATTACAGGTATTGTGGCGGGTATTATTATTGGCTTTACATCCGATTACTTTACCTCAGAGAATTACAAGCCTGTTTTAGAGACAGCCCGTGTTTCTGGTTCTGGATCAGCCATAAACATCATTACTGGTTTCAGTTACGGGCTTATCTCAATTGTGCCTTCAGTTATTGGCATTGCTGCAGCTACCCTGATTTCATACCAGGTAGCCCAAGCTACTGGCCTCAGCGGTATCTATGGCATTGGTATTAGCGCTGTGGGCATGTTGTCGATTAGCGGCATGATTGTGTCTGCGGATGCTTATGGTCCAATTGTGGACAATGCCAGGGGTATTGCTGAAATGGCTGGCATGGATCAAGAAGTTATCGAACGGGCAGATGTTTTGGACGCAGCGGGTAATACCGCGAAAGCAATTACAAAGGGCTTTTCAATCAGTGCAGCCGCTTTGACAGTCTTAGCGCTATTTGCTGCCTATGCGGAAGTTGTGGAAAAAGCAGGCATATCGATTGATATCAGCCTACGTGAACCTTTAGTTGTTGCAGGTGTTTTGCTAGGCGCGATGACACCACCACTCTTCAGCGCGTTGACTATGTTAGCAGTGACCCATAATGCCTTTGATATGATTGAGGAAATTCGCCGACAGTTTCGTGAAAAACCAGGTATCTTGGCTGGTACAGAAAAACCTGATTACGCATCTTGTGTTGGATTAGCTGCTAAGGGTGCCTTATCGTCGCTAGTTTTGCCAGCGTTCCTGGCGGTAGGTTTGCCTATCATTGTAGGTCTTATCCTTGGTCCGGATGCTTTGGGCGGTTTCTTGGGTGGTGCGATTTTCACCGGTGTAATTTTTGCCCTGCTGATGGCAAATGCTGGTGGTCTTTGGGACAATGCAAAAAAGTATATTGAAACCGGTAAGTTTGGCGGCCCTGGTTCTGAAGCACACAAGGCTGGGGTTGTAGGTGATACTGTTGGTGATCCCTTCAAGGATACAGCTGGGCCATCGCTTAATACACTAATTACGGTTATGTCCCTGGTTTCATCGCTTTTTGCACCAATTATTGCAGCATTTCACTTGTTCTAAAACTTTCAACTACTAAATAAGAGCCTATATTAAACTGCACCCCCAAACTTGGAAAAAAACCAAGACGGAGGTGCAGTTTATTTTTATTTTCAAAAATTATTAAGATATAGGTAAAGACTATTGAATTGAAAAGCAGTATTTGTAAGAAATTCAGGAATTACTGCTTTTTCTAATTAAGTCAAGTAAATTCTTCTGTTCTGCAATTTGAAAGTATGGAACATAGCGGCGGATGTTTTGAGATACTGTTTTGCTTGGATTATCTGCCAAAACTTGTTTAAGCAAGTAGGCTGTCTCAATAGGTGTCCTGTTCGCTAAGGCTTTAATTACTTTATTTAATGCATTTTGGGTGATATCGCTTGGCTCCTGCAGAAAAGGTCGGATGATCTTGAATAACGAGGGAATGTTTCCAAAGGTGGGGTTTTCAATGACATTTGCAATGGCTTTTAAACCTAGAATTTGCATGGCCGGGTCGTAGTGATTTAAGAATCCAAGCACAAGCTCTTGCCATTCCCCTGGTTTTTCTTGTTCGAGTTTCGAGGTTGCTCTTTGAAATAATGTATCCAGGGCAGCAGTGGTTAATCTTGTTTCAGACCAGGTTAAAATGCGTTCTTTTACTTGATCTGAATATTCAAGCGGCATTTGACCTAAAATATAAGCTGCTAAATTTTTAGATTCAAGCGTTTCATCTTGCCATAATGCATCAGTCAAATCCAGGATAACTTGTGGTGTTGTCTTTATTTGGTCTGCTAACTTATACTCAATTTGTTTTATGATTTGCTGGGGTACTTTATAGCTTTTAGTCAAGGGCTTGGATGGTATGTCTTGCCCACTTTTGAGTGTCCAACTATTATACAATTCCAGTAAATCATGGAATTTTTGCAGGAATGATTTCGGATCATTGATAAGGCTAACTAACTCAGTAATCTGAGATCGTAAGCGGACGAGATCAACAGCAGGCATTGTAAGTAGAAATAAAAATTATTCTTAAGCCAAACTTTGTTCTAATAAGCTCGTGCGAAATACACTTTGTTCTTTGTTTTCTGGCCAGAATAGAAACAGGTTCCTTCCTCCTGTCCATCTTCCTGTGGGTAACAGCGGATCGTGGCCTTAGTCTCTTCTTTGATGCGGGCTTCATTTTCGATGCTGTCAGACCACCAAACATAAGCCCACCCGCCTTCTGAGATGATAGACTTGAATTCGCCGTAATCTTTGGGCTCAAAAATATGATCATCACGGAATTTGGTTGCTGTTTCTAAGAGGTTCGATTGGATTGTCTCGAGCATATTTCTTACGGTATTTTCTAACCCTGCCTGTGAAACAAAGGATTTACCATCACGGCCGGGAACATCCCGCCTGGCAATGGCCACAGAATTATTTTGTACGTCCTTTGGCCCAATTTCAATGCGCAGGGGAACACCCCGCATTTCCCAATCATTGAATTTGAAGCCTGGGGTGAGTTCCTCTCGGTTATCAATTTTAATTTTGAATGCTGAAAGCTCTGCTGAAACCCTGCTGACAGCTTCCATCACCAGCGATTTTTCAGCGTCATTGCGATATATCGGCACAATGACTACTTGAATGGGCGCCAAACGAGGTGGCAGTATTAATCCCTGGTTATCGCCATGGGTCATAATGATTGCCCCAATGAAGCGGGTTGATAAACCCCAAGATGTGGTCCAACAATATTGCAGTTCATTTGATTGATCAAGGTATTTAATATCAAAGGCTTTGGCGAAGTTCTGACCAAGGAAATGGGATGTACCGGCTTGTAAGGCACGCGTATCACCCATCATGGCTTCAATAGTATAGGATCGTAATGCGCCAGCAAATTTTTCGGTTTCACTCTTTCTGCCCGGTACCACTGGTACAGCTGCTTCATTAACAGCAAAATCCCGATATACATTTAACATCTGTAATGTTTCAGCTTGTGCTTCTTCTGCGGTGGCGTGGGCTGTATGACCTTCCTGCCAGTAAAATTCCAGTGTACGTAGGAAAAGGCGGGTGCGCATTTCCCAACGGACAACATTTCCCCATTGATTGATTAATACCGGAAGATCTCGATAAGATTGAATCCATTTAGAATACATCGTTCCAATGATCGTTTCAGAGGTTGGTCTGACCACTAAAGGCTCTTCAAGTTTTTCGCCACCGCCATGAGTCACAACGGCAAGCTCTGGGGAGAAACCCTCCACGTGTTCCTTCTCTTTTTCAAGAAATGACATTGGGATGAGAAGCGGGAAGGCAGCATTAACATGACCTGTTTCCTTAAATCGGTTATCCAATGTTTTTTGAATGTTTTCCCACAATGTCCATCCATATGGCCGTACTACCATACAACCACGCACTGGGGCGTAATCAGCCAGCTCTGACTTCAATACCAGCTGGTTGTACCATTCTGAATAGTTTTCTTCTTTAGTTGGTAATTTTTTCTCTTCCATTTTTCTCTCTTCTCTTACCCAGTTGCAGGTATTTCTTTATCTTAATTCTCTTAGTTTATTCTTAAGGAGCAGCAGCGCTTCCTCATTGTTTTGTGCAAATTCAAGCCACTGACGAAATGAATTGAGGGTGTACTCACCTAAGTGTTCATAAAATGCCTGAAAAGTTTTCTGCCATCCTGGTCCAATCGCAATTAAGGGCTTTGGTTTATACGACTGCACAACTATTTGGTTCCATGTCAAACTAATCTCTACTAGGGTGCCTATCCCACCAGGCAGGGCTAAGGCAGCATCACAAGCATGTGTAATCAGTTTTAGGCGATCTATAAGCGTTTCGGCTGGCCATTCTTCTCTAATCCATTCATTGGCACCAACAGGTCTCCAAGATTCAATTTCTTTACAGGTCACACCAATGGTATGCCCGCCTGCTTCAACAGCACCTTGAGAGACCGCGGCCATCGTGCCCATATAACCACCGGTGATTACATCAAAGCCAGCTTCAGCCAAAAGTTTACCCAATTGGCGAGATTCTTCATATAGACTATCGCCAGGCTTTGGACCAGCGCTGCCAAAAACCGCGATCCTGGTCATGCCTGATCCTTTTTAGAGTCATTTTCCCAAATTCGGGTATGATTTTGCGCTAATTTCTGCAGTATTGCTTTTTCCAAGTCTATGTCCGCGATGCTTGCAAGCTGAAGTAAGTATAAACTTACGTCTGCCAATTCACTGGCCAATGACTCTTTATCCTTTAAAGTTTCTGTCCACTGAAATATTTCTAAAACCTCGCTGGCTTCCAAATTCAAAGAAATGGCAAGGTTACGCAGCGATTGTTGTTTTGAAGACTGGGAATCATACCAGCCCTTTTCGCTAACAAATTCGTGCATTTTTTCAGTGAGCTCTTTTATGTCCATAACCTAAAAATTATACTTGAGAATTACCGGGGCGGGATGACAATTCTTGAAAGTGTTATTTGGTGAGGTAAGCATGATTTTGGCCCAAAAAGAAATGAGAAAATGCTAACGCTTAGTGGCTAACAATCCAAAGGCAGCTTGTTTGGGGATAATGTTCTCAAATCCAGCTAAGCGCAGTCTATTAATTACGCCGCCAGTCATGCTTGAGCCAGTTTTACTTTCAGGATTGCCGATATAGTGGAATAATCTGCCGCCTGGTTTTAATATCCGGAAGATATTTGCGTAGAATTCTTGTGAATATAAATGCCCTGCAAGCGCAAAAGTAGGGGGGTCATGCAAAACTTGATTAAAATATTCATCGGGCACACCCTGAACAATATCAAAACTGTCACCAATAATTGAGGTGATGTTGTGTGAGCTGAACAAACCTGCAGACCATGGGTTTTTTTGGCATATATCTAAGGCTGTTGGTTCTATTTCAATTGTAAATACCTTTGAAGCATATTTTGATGCAGCAATGGCTGTATATCCTAAGCCCGTGTTCGTGTCAAGTAATGGACCGAAAATTTTCCCCATAGCTTTAATCTTTGCTTGTGTGTCCTGCCAAGGATCGGTGTCTTTTATCCTGTGCATGGGAATACCAGATATAAGCATTGTTGGGGCTGCACTGGTGGGCATAAGGCTGTAAAGTTGACCGGTGCGATCAGAAAAAGCTTGAATTTTTTCAGCCTGGTTATTAACAACTAAAAAGCACCCATTTTTATCTGCTTTTATCTTTTCAATGTTCTGCCAATCAAGCACTTCACCACTTGGAAACGACAAGCCCTCTGGTGAAAGAACCACCTTAAGGTATGACCTGTTCAGATCTGGTGATATTGAGATTTCAATTGCGCTAATGGGTTTTTCAATGGCGCTGAGTTGAATATGAGAAAGAATTATCATAAGAAAAAAAATTAAATCCCCATTGTGTTATGGGGATACATTGTTTCGTTATTTAATTAGACTAACTTGCTTAATTAATCTCCAAAGAATAAGGCTTGCCACACTTGCCAACGTGAAACGGTTATTACTTCTGGAGTGGGCACTGGTGTAGGCGAGATTTTTTGTTGAGCTGGGGGAAGAATAATAATTGGCACATCTCCTTCTTTTACCAGGCGGGCTTTTTCTCTAGCCCATTCTTCTAGCGCTCTTTCTGAGGTTGCGTAAGCAACTTGTTCTTCGAATTTTGCCTTGGTTTGCTCCAATTCAACAACTTGTGTGCTTAGTTGGTCTCTTTGCTGGTTTAACCGGAGCAGAACAACCATGCGATTATTGAAATCCATCATCAATAATACTAAAATGACAATAATCACAACCAGGATTATTCTTCGATCAGATATTTTTATTGTTTTTAATTTTTCGAATAATTTTTTAAAATCAATCATAATTAGTTTGTTGCATTAATTGTACCATTTAATGAACTGTATTAGAAGAGGATATTTCTTGTTTAAACCTTAATGGAGAAATAATAAATGCCGAAGGAGGGATTTGAACCCTCATGAGCGCTTGCTCACTACGCCCTGAACGTAGCGCGTCTGCCAGTTCCGCCACTTCGGCTAACGGGTTTTATTCTATCCGATAATGTCTATTTGTCAATGCAGAATACTTTATAATTAATTCCCTTCTCAGATTTTCAAGCATTATCACTTTTCAGCAACCTAAAATTCGATTTTCGGGTTATTATTAAGAATTGGCTGGCATGAAAAGTGTAACCGTTATTTAGTAATTGAATGAATTATCTTAGAGTGATACGAGTTGTTTATTAAATGCAAAACTATAGAAAAATTTGCCTGGTAGGTTTTCTTGCATTTTTGCTTTTAATTCTCTCTGCATGCCAGCATAAAGCAGAGGGATATGAACCCTGGCAAGTATCTAACGAGACAGATCCTGGCGAAGAGGATATTAGTGAGGTGTTTGTTGGGGAAATAGCGCTTGAAGATAATGTACCATTGATGACTCCGACGCCAAATTTGCCAAAGGTACTACCAACATTACGCTCAGAGGAAGTGATATACATTGTTTTGCCTGGTGATACCCTTGCAAAAATTGCACTTACACACCAGGTTTCAGTAGGTCAAATATTGGCAAATAATGAAATTGAAAATCCAAACCTGATAGAGGTGGGGCAGATCTTTAATATTCCGCCCTCTTCTGCGAACGAACTAGCTAGTGGATTCAAAATTATTCCTGACTCAGAATTGGTATTCAGTCCTGCTGCAAAAGATTTTGATATAGAAGGGTTTATCATTCAATCTCGTGGATTTTTAGCGACCTACTCACAAAAAGTAGAGGAAGAAGAATTATCGGGTTTTGAAATAGTAAGGCGTGTGGCCTCTGATTACTCAGTGAACCCTAGGTTATTGCTGGCCTTATTAGAATATCAAAATGGTTGGGTAACAATAAGAAACCAAGATAGCGTTTCGATTGATTACCCAATGAACTTAAGAGATCCAAATAGGAAAGGCCTATACAAACAGTTAGCATGGACTGCTAATGAATTAAACAGGGGATACACTCTTTGGGAAGATAATAAATTGGCTGTTTGGGTTTTGGCAGATGGCACTGTGATGCGGATAGATGCCACCATCAATAACGGGACCGCTGGTGTACAGTATCTACTGGGTTTGTTATATGGACGCGATGACTGGAAACAAGCTATATCCACTGATGGTCTATTTCAATTTTACAAGCAAATGTTTGGTAATCCTTTTAGAATTACTTATGAGCCGCTTATTCCTGCATCAGCGGAGCAACCCACTATGCAATTACCATTCCGCTCGGGTGATACCTGGTTTTACACAAGTGGTCCACATGGCGGATGGGGAAATGGATCTGCATGGGCTGCGCTGGATTTTTCGCCGATGAGTGAAGACTACGGTTGTTTTGAGAGCAAAATGCCTGTTGTTGCTGCAGCTGATGGCCTGGTCGTGCGCTCAGGAAATGGTGCTGTGGTGCAAGATCTTGATGGCGACGGCTCGGAGCAAACTGGATGGACAATTCTTTATATGCACATTGCGACTGAAGATAGGGCAAAGGTAGGCGTTTACTTACAAGCAGGCGATTTAATTGGTTACCCAAGTTGTGAAGGAGGTTATTCAACGGGTACACATGTGCATATCGCAAGAAGATACAATGGGGTTTGGGTCTCGGCTTATGGCGAGATCCCATTTATAATGGATAATTGGATACCTGCCAGCGCTGGTATAGAATATGATGGGTATTTAAATAATAATGAACAGACACTTGAAGCCTGGAACGGCCGAACTGAGTTTAACCAAATCGGTCGCTAGAGCTCGCGCACTAAAGCGGCGACGTCGTAGAAATCGATTATTGTTTCTATCGGCTGTATTAATTTCGACAGGCGTGGGGATGCTGATGGTTAGACCAGCTAAAGCTCCTAAAGCTGAAGAAAACCTACTTTTCGTACAACCTACGCCAATGCAACCGAGCAAAGTTGCCGAGTTATTGATCTCTCCCACGCCAATTCAAGTTGATAAAACCGCTACACCAAACATTGAACCAACTCCTTTGCCGATTTTACCTACCCAGGCTCAGGCAATCACTTACTCAAAAGATAGCCCCATTTTGTACTATACTCAAAGCGGGGATAGTTTACCAGTCTTAGCGGTTCATTTTGGAGTTGAGAAAGGTGATATCACTTCAACAAGCGAACTGCCAGAAGAAGGGTTTATCCCACCCGGCCAATTATTGCTCATACCACCCAGGTTAGATTCTGTCAGCTCACCTTTAAAGCTTTTTCCTGATAGTGAGGTTGTAAATTCACCTTCTACTATTGATTTTGATGTCACGGCTTTTGTTGATGTCGCTAGCGGGTACCTTGCTACATACAAAGAGTATTTGAATGCGACTGGATTAACAAGCGGTTCTGATATTGTGAAAAGAGTGGCTAAAGAATATTCTATAAATCCTCGATTATTGTTAGCGATATTAGAATACCAAAGTAATTGGGTTTATGGCGCACCACAATCTGCCACAGCCACCAATTACCCAATGGGCGAGTTAGACATTAACAAGAAAGGTCTGTATCACCAGTTAGTTTGGGCAGCTGGTGAAATTGCAACAGGTTATTATGGCTGGCGGGAAGGTACTTTGGTTGCTATTACATTTCCAGATGGCACTCTTCTTCGGCTTGCTCCAGATTTGAACAGCGGTTCTGCAGGTTTGATGTACTTTTTTGCTCAAAAGAATTTAATTACACAGTGGGCCGGTATCCTTTACGAAGAAAACAGCATGATAAATTTATATCATGACATGTTTGGGAACCCCTGGTTGCGGGCACAAAATTTTGAGCCTTTGTTTACCACATCAGTAAATCAACCAGATATGATCTTACCTTTTGAGATAGGAAAAATATGGGCATTTACCGGTGGTCCTCATGCAGCCTGGGGCGCTGCAGAAGTACGCGGGGCATTAGATTTCGCCCCACCCAGTGAAGAGTCTGGTTGTGTTGCTTCACCTGAGTGGGTTGTCGCTTCAGCGGCAGGGTTAGTTGTTCGCTCTGAGAATGGTGCGGTTGTTATCGACATGGATGGTGATGGTTTTGAACAAACTGGGTGGAATATCGTGTACCTGCATATTGCTACCGATCATCGGATTCCAGAGGGCACCTGGGTTGAAATGGGTGATAAACTGGGGCATCCATCGTGTGAGGGCGGGCGAGCTACCGGCACGCATGTTCACATCACCCGAAAATATAACGGCGAATGGGTGCCGGCTGATGGGGCATTACCTTTCGTTTTAAGTGGTTGGAAAGCGAAAGCTGGTTCCCAAGTGTACTCAGGTTGGCTGATAAAAGACGACCGCATTATCAGGGCAAATGTACTAAGTTCATCAGCCTCTCATATCCAACGAGAAGATTAATACCATTTTATTTGACACAAAATTTTGATAGATATGGTTAATTAAGATTATCCTTTGAATTTACCCATGAAAAATTCACAACTTTGGTTACAGTACCTGTCGAAAAAAGTGTGTTATAAATTAACACCCGATGGAATGAAAGCATTTCAAAGGCTTTAATTAGTAAGGCTTAATTAAACATTTATGAAAGAAAATCAAAAAATACTTTCAATTATTGTGATAATAGGGTTTCTGTTATCAGCCTGTACACAAATTGAAAGGCCAAGATACATTATTCCAGCTAATGTAACTGCCTTAGAGGAACAATCACTGCCATCGACACCGTTTCCAACTAGGCCTGTTTATGAACCTGGAACACTTGTAGAATATATCGCCCAGACTGGGGATACCCTTTCAGCCTTAGCTGTTCGTTTTAATACTACAGAGGCTGAAATCAGGGAGGCAAATCCTATCATCCCATTAGATGCGACCACCATGCCACCTGGCTTTCCTATGCAAATCCCAATTTATTACAAATCTTTGTGGGGCACGGATTTTCAAATCATACCCGATTCTGCTTTTGTTAATGGCCCGAGCGTAATCGGCTTTGACATTCAAGCATTTTTAGATGTGCAACCAGGTTGGTTTAAGAGTTACAAAACATTTGCCCAAGGGAAGACAATGAACGCCGCTGAAATGTTGGATTGGGTATGTGTCAATTACAGCATCAGCCCGAAGTTATTGTTGGCACTAATTGAGTACCAAACCGGTGCCCTATCAAACCCAGAACGCAGTTATGTTAATGAAAGCAAATTTTTAGGGCATGATGTGATCCAGAACCGAGGGGTTTACTTACAGATATCATATGTTTCCACCCTGCTTAATGATGGGTATTACAAATATCGCAATGGAGAATTAATTACTTTTGAACACTTGGATGGCAAGATCGAAAACACAGACCCATGGCAGAATGCCGCAACCGTCTCTCTGCAGTATTATTTTTCACGACTTGTGGATGGGGAAGAATATCTACGTGCGATAGGTCCAAATGGTTTTGCTAAAACATATACAGACTTATTTGGAGATCCATGGTCGACCAATCAACCGCATATTCCAGGCAGCTTAGTTCAACCACAATTGATATTGCCATTTGAAAGAGGTAAAACCTGGGCTTATACTGGCGGTCCGCATACGGCTTGGGGCAGTCTGGCACCCTGGGCAGCAGTAGATTTCGCCCCACCCTCAGGTGTGAGCGGGTGTGCAGTATCGGACGAATTTGCTACTGCAGTTGCTCCAGGTTTGGTGGTTAGGACAGGGCCGGGTATCTTGGTGTTAGACCTTGATTTTGATGGCGTTGAACGCACTGGCTGGGTGATCTTTTACTTGCATATAGCCGAAAAAGACAGGGTGCCAGTCGGCACTGTCTTGGAGGCGGGAGAAAGAATCGGACACCCATCTTGTGAGGGTGGGCGCTCAACCGGAACACATATTCACATTGCACGCAAGTATAATGGCGAGTGGATATTAGCTGACAGTATCATTCCTTTTAATCTTTCAGGTTGGATCACAAAAAAGGGCTCTGAACCATATAAGGGTTACTTAGTTCAAGGTGATAGATCTGTTATTGCTAACACTAATCCCAATAACGCAAGCTTTATCTCATTCGAGTAATTAAAGGTTTGGCCAGATTTTTTCCTGGTTAGCCTAATATAAATAATCCCAAGGATTAACAGCCTCACCGTTATACCGCAGCTCAAAGTGTAAGTGTGGGCCTGAAGAGTTGCCAGTTGAGCCCATATAACCGATGATGTCTCCTTTGTATACATTTGTACCGCAGGGCACAAAACTGCCGTCCAGAAGATGCGCATAAATGGTCTGCCAGCCTTTGTCGTGGTCTACGACTAACAGGTTACCATAGCCCCTGGTGGACCAGCCAGAATAGACGACCAGACCAGTATCTGAGGCAAAAATAGGGCTGCCTGAATCGCCATCAAAGTCAAGGCCATTATGCACAGGTGGATTCCAATCGTATCCTGAGAGGAAATGGTTAACAGTCGGGAAGGTGAAAAATCCAGTACCTACAGCGCCGTAAAGGGAACCTGCACATGCACCAGGTCCAAGGTATGAGGAACCAGCGGCAGGGTTATCTCTGGCAACGACCCAAGATACGGTTGGCCTCGTGCCACCAGGGACAACCAGCAGGGTGCCGGGGGCAATGTTTGGGTTCGAAAATTCGCCAACCACAACAGGATCTAAATTATTCAAAGGATAATTGACAATGTCTTGTGGTTTAACCCCATAAAAACTCGAAACGCCATTCAATCCCTCTCCTGCGCTCCATAAGTGGACCAAGCCATCCTCAGGCAAGATAAGCAATTCAATCCCAGGATAAAGCCCGTCAGGTGTATCACCAAGGGTGTAGCGGTTCGACCAGAGAACCGTCTCTGGCATTAATCCAAATTTTTCTGCAATGCTGAAAATAGAGTCCCCGGTTTCAACAATATATTTAATTATGGTTTTACCAGCTGGCGTGGCGGTTAGAGATTGGGCTTCTAAAGTGCCTAATAGATCACCAATAGCACTTTCTTCTTCCAATACTGGTGTTGCATAATTTACAAGAGGGGTAGGCAAGCTAGCGAGTGGAAGTTCCGGGTCAATTGTCTCAGCTTTGACAAGATTTTTCAGGATAAGCGTACCAATGCCCCATAAGGAAAGCACTACTGTTATTGTGGCTAGTGTTGTTAGCGCAATCTGTAAAAATCCAGGTTTGTCACTTTTTTCTTTTTTATTATTTTGCTCGATATCATTTGGATTTATTCCTTCCAAGTGAAGTTCATTATCCAAGTATTCATTATCAGAAGAATTATCTGTCATTTATTACTCCTCGCAGCATCATAACATTTAGATATTGAAGGTGTCAAGTTCTATGTAAACCGAAAACTATTGATTAATTACACCAATTATTCAAATAATAATTATTTTTGGAATTACGGAATGAAATATTCAGCTAATATTGGACTGACATCTACATTTGAATGCGTTGAAAGCGTTTCAAAAAAATCATCAGCTGTTGCAATATGGTAGGCATATTTCTGGGTATAGTCTCTGATGAACGAAAAAAAAGCATCATCTCCAATAGTTTCACGCAATTTCTGCATAAATAATGCGCCTCTTAAATAAACTGCATCTCTGTAAGGGTTGTGGCCGCCCGGAAAATAAATGCTTGAATTGACATAACCGTTTGGTTCGTAGTAGAACACCCTACTAATCCACCACCAATCCAGAAAATCTGGGTAGTAGCGTTCGTAGAAAAGAAGCTCAGAGTAAGTGGCTAGCGCTTCATCCAG
Source organism: Anaerolineaceae bacterium (assembly GCA_040768105.1). Taxonomy (GTDB): domain Bacteria; phylum Chloroflexota; class Anaerolineae; order Anaerolineales; family Anaerolineaceae; genus JAXGNE01. The sequence goes on along the minus strand of JAXGNE010000011.1, from coordinate 135,738 downwards.
CCATGGTTCCATGGCTGCATCGTTGCCAACCAGCGCAAAAAACCACTGGTGTGAGGTTTCATGGGGAGCAATCATGGCTAGGTTTGTTTTTGGTGTGCCATCATAGAATTGGATGATGCCATTACTGATAAAAGTCATGCCATCATATTCCATATTATGCACAAATTCTGCTTCTACTATCGAGAATAGATCTCGTGTGTAGGGGGCGTAAATTTCACTGAAAAAATCTATTGCCTGGGCAGCAATTTCAATTGCCTTTAAGCCATTGGCTTCCTGGCCGGGAAATACATAAGACCTGACGGTAATGTCGTTTTGTTCTAATTCCTGGATGATATAAACGTCACTAACAGAAAAGACAAAAGTGCGTGCCTTGTCAGCCTCGTAATAGAGATACCCCTCGCGCTCCTCCCCAGGGACGGTGGCAGCAACTTTCATGTTTTCTTTTCGATCTGTAAACTTCAGCCAAACATGAAAATCGGAACTGTCATAAACTAAATGCTCACCAACCATAAAGCTGTTGACAACATGCAAGTCGTGTGCAACCCAACCTTCTCCACTCTTATAAGGCGGGATAAAGGGGTACCAGTTTGCCAGGTTAATTTGCCTACCGACCTTTCCAAAAGTGCCCTCTCGCTCCGGCAAGACTAAAACATAATCAATGTTGAGCACAATATCAGCATTTGGTTCAAGAGCGGGGGCAAGTGGAATAAGCAGACGGGCACCATCCCAAGCGTAATTGGTGATTGACTGGTCATCCTGATTCGATATGGTTTCCAGCCGGAAGCTGCTTTGATAATATTTAGGTGGCACAATCAACATCAATTGGTCAATAGTATCCATAGATGCGTTTGTGTAGCTTATTCTTTGGCTGACCGTAGCGTATTGATTGTAAAAATCTAAAGTGAGTTTGATTTCGTAGAGAGTTCTCTTCGAATCTTGTGTATCTAACACTTCTTGAGTAGGCGTAATCGTTGGGGTTGGGCTGGGCAGAATTGCTTCAGTAGCTTGGCTTGTTAGTGCACCCATATGAACAGAAGGCTCTGGCAAAGTTTGTGCTACTTGCGTAGGGCTGCAAGAAGCAATCAATAGAGAAATGAGGATTATTAGGAAACCCTTTGATAATTGTGATTTCATATTTTTGTTGTTTGTGAATTTTACCAGAATCTACAAGATGTACAAACCAACCACATTTTGGTTATACAAAAATATTAACATAGAATAGGTTGCTCTTATTATTGATTGTAGTAGTAAAATCTCAATATTCATATATACCAGAACAACTTAACCGAAGTCGATTGTTAATATGGAAGAAAAATGAGTTCTAAAATCCAGAAAATGAAACTGCAGGGGATGACAGCCTTTGTATTAATTTGGATAGGGCAGGTATTTTCTTTGATGGGCTCTGCAATGACACATTTTGGTCTGGGTATTTGGGCATGGGAAAAAACTGGTCAAGCCACGCCACTAGCTTTAGTGGGCTTTTTTGGCTTTGCGCCGATGATCTTAATCACGCCTATTGCAGGGGTATTAGTGGATCGTTGGAATCGTAAATTGGTAATGGCATTGAGCGATATTGCTACAGCACTATCATCTTTATTTATCCTGATCATGTTAAGTATGGGAAAACTGGAGATGTGGCATCTTTATGCGACGTCTATGTTTGCAGGCATATTTGGTGCATTCCAATGGCCTGCTTATTCAGCAGCCATTTCTCTTATGATCCCCAAGAAACAGTATGGACATGCCAGTGGCATGATTTCAATGGCAGAAACTGGGTCAGGCATTCTCGCTCCGATCCTCGCAGCTACATTGATTGGAAAAATTGGGTTAACAGGTATCATTATTGTAGATCTTGTGACACTTGTTTTTGGTCTCCTGATGCTTGTGATAGTGTCCATACCGGCGCTGAACAAAGCAGAGCTGACAAAAGAATCTCGGGAGAACTTCCTTAACGAGCTTGCCTTTGGATTCAAATATCTCTTTGAACGTGCCAGTTTGCTGGGAATTCAACTTTCATTTTTCTTTGTAAACTTCTTTTCTTCAATAGCTTTTTCGCTATTGACTCCGATGATTTTGGCAAGGTCAAACAATAATGTAACTTTGTTGGGAAGCATTAACTCGGTTGGAGCAATCGGTGGATTAACTGGCAGCTTGATCCTGACCGCTTGGGGAGGTCCGAAAAAGAAGATCCTGGGGGTATTGGGAAGCTGGTTTGTTACGGGCTTTTTTGGGTTGTTTCTGTTTGGAATTTCCGGGTTTCATATTCTCTGGTTCATTGCACTCTTTCTGCTTTACCTGGCGGTCCCCATGGGAAATGGGTGTAACCAAGCTATTTGGCAGGCTAAGGTTGCTCCAGAGGTACAGGGCAGGGTTTTTTCAGTACGGCGGCTGGTCGCACAAATAACAGCGCCTATTTCAATGCTCATTGCTGGCCCCCTGGCTGACAAGGTCATGGAACCTGCTATGCAAAATTCGAACTCGACATTAGCAAGATGGCTTGGACCAATTTTTGGATTGGGACCTGGTGTGGGTATGAGCATCTTGATTGCATTAGCTGGATTGCTGACAGCATCCGTAGTGGTATTTGCCTACTTTATTCCCATGATACGTAATGTCAACAACCTATTACCCGACCATTATGCAGTAACAGATGCTGATTCGTATCAAAAGAGAGCTTACTAGGCTTTCTGGTAAGCTCATTATTTTTGTCCAAAGTAATTATTAATCAACCTGGTGGATCGTGATTCGATTAGTAATCTCTGCAGCTTTGCGCAGCATCGCAATGGAGGGACAATAACGTTCCTCTGATAACTGAACAGCCCTGTCCACGGCAGCAGGGTCAATATTTTTCCCAGCAACAATGTATTCAATTTCAATATTTGTAAATACTTTTGGGTGTTCATCAGCGCGGATGATATGGGCTTTGACCTCAAATGCAGTCACTTCCTGGCGCTTTTTACGCAGGATAGATATGACATCCATACCTGTGCAGCCAACCAAGCCAATCGCAATCAGCTCTGTTGGGCGAAAACCATCGTTGTGACCACCTGCTGCCTCAGCACTGTCTAACTGAACTGAAAGGCCAGTGTCTGCGTGTCCGATAAAGGTCATGTCACCTTTCCAAGTTACTTTTGCTTCCATTTATTTATTATCCTCCGATGCTATCCGAACTGGATGCGATAATTTGTTATCAGGTGAAGGCACCTGTTTGTGTCACGCCACATTTAGAACATTCTAAATTGAGCAGCCCGTTGTAATGTATGCGGCCTTTCCTGCAGTAAGGGCAGATAGTACCTAATTCTAGGCGATGTAATTGATTATTACAGCCAGGTTGTTTTATTTCTATCTCGCTCAAATTACTCTTTAACTTAGGTTCAATAAATTTGTTTAATTCCCTCATAAAAATTATTTACTCTAAGTTGAGTTTCTCAAGCAGTCTTTGGTGAACGTCGTCCGGTAAGTGGATTTTTTCGCTGCTATCTTTGCATAGTTGAATTGTTTTTGATAAAGTGTTGACAACAACTTGGCAATTATAGCAAGACTCGATGTGTTCAGAGATGAGCTCATTGGTTTCTGAATCTAATTCACCATCTAAGTATTCACCAAGGTGGTTTATTAATTCACAACATGGCAAATCAGAATGATTATGCATAATCAACCATCCTGGAAGAAAAGTAACTTGAGAGGGATTCTCGCAAATCCATTCTAGCGCGTAAAAGCCTGGTTTTGACCGCTGATTCGCTGATATTCAATGTATCAGCTGTCTCTTTAGTGGATAAGCCAGATATATCTCGTAAAATAAATGTGGCTCTTAATGCCGGGGAAAGTGTTTCTATTGCTGCTGATATGTGACTTTGTGTTTCACTGTTCAGCAAAGTATCCTCAGGCATGCAACAAAAATCAACAATTTGCCTTGGGATCAAATCGCCTTGTTCTGTCTCAATTTCGTTATCAATTGAGATAAAGTCAGGTTTTCTTTTACGAATCAACATCAATGCCTCATTCACTGCAATTCTATACAACCAAGTTGATAATTGACTTCTTCCTTCAAAATCTGGTAGGTATTTCATCGCCTTGATGAAGGTTTCCTGCAGGATATCTTCTGCATCCTGCTGATTATTCAACATCCTTAAGGCAACCCTATAGATTGATTCAGAATTATCTTCGACTAGTTTAGCAAAAGCTTTTTTGTCACCACTATGTAGTGCATCTAAAAATTTTCCATTATTGTATTCGTTAGTCATTAGATGTAAATTTATCTTTAAAGGTTACACTTGGTATGATAAAGGCCAATTTGGCATAACATCAAAACTCAAATCGTCCAGATTGGAATGTTTGTAGTGATAATAGCCTGCACCGGCAATCATAGCTGCATTATCGGTGCACAATGAAATGGGCGGGATATGCACGCGGAAGCGGGCTTGTGAGCGGAAAGCATCCCTTAGCGCTTTATTCGCGCTGACACCACCCGCAACAATAATTTCTTTTACATGGTACTTTTCAGCGGCAGCTATCGTCTTATCGAATAAAACATCAGTCACAGCAGCTTGGAAGCTGGCAGCCAGGTCTTTTATGGGTAACTCTTGGTGAGACCTTTTTAGGTCTTCAACTGTGCGAAGCACGGCTGTTTTTAGCCCGCTAAAAGAAAAATTCCAGGTGTCAGTAAGGCGGGCGCGCGGAAAATTGAAGGCGGCGGGATCGCCACCTTTGGCTGCTTTTTGAATGGAAGGCCCACCGGGGTAAGGAAGCTCGAGCAGCCGGGCAACTTTATCAAAGGCTTCGCCAGCGGCATCATCTAGAGTACCGCCAAGGCGCTGGTATTTGAGGTGCTCTTTCATAAGGATTAACTCACTATGTCCGCCAGAAACCAGCAAGGCTACTAGTGGAAATTCTGGTTCTGGAGAAGGTTTTGTGCCAAGCGGGTATAACCAAGCTGAGTAAATATGTCCTTCTAGGTGGTTAACCCCAATAATTGGCAGATCGACAGCTAAGGCTAGTGCTTTGGCCATGTTAGCTCCCACGACTAAAGAACCGGCCAAACCTGGCCCACGTGTGACTGCTATGGCATCGATATCCTGCAGACTGGTGTGGGCTTGTTCAAGGGCTTCTTCTACAATCGGGTAAATTGACTTGACATGCTCTCGCGATGCTAGCTCGGGAAAAACTCCGCCAAATTTTTTGTGCAGATCTATTTGGCTCGAAATAACACTGCTGTTGATAATTCGGCCGTCTGTGATTACTGAAGCTGCCGTTTCGTCACATGAGCTTTCAATACCTAAGATGCGAATTTCTTTTTGGTCCATGTTTATCATCCTTTAATCGGTAACACAAGATCCATAGGGTATTCAGCAAATTTCACAAAGCTTCCATTGGCTAAAGCATAGTATGTATCTTCAAGCCTGATTCCAAAGCCTTCTTCAGGATAGTAGAGACCAGGTTCAATGGTAAAAACTGATCCAGGTTGAAGGACGTTCGTATCATCTTCAGGTCTTGAAAACCAAGGTTTCTCATGGACGTTTAATCCCACGCCATGGCCTAAGCTGTGGACGTACCCTGATTGGGTTTGTGGGTCTTGTCTAATTGTTTTGTGGCCATAAGCTTCAAATAGCTCACAAGTTCGCTCTTGGTAAACATTTGCATTAACACCTTGGTTAAGCTCTGAAGTAATCGTATTGTAGACTGAATAAACCTGTTCATATGTCTTTAAGACTTCATCTGGTGCGTGCCCAAGGCACCAAGTGCGGGTGAAATCATAGAAATAACCACCCCCAGCCTCACAGGGGAAAATGTCAAACACAATGGTTTTGCCGATTTCTAGGTGGTCATCTGGGTTGCCATTGCTGTGGGGGACGCCAGCATCACGCCCTATTGCAAAAATGGTATCTTCAGGGTTTTCGCCGCCCAACTGGGCAATCCATAAATTAATTTGCTTTTTGACATCACCAATTGTTAAGGGCGTGCCATCTTCTTTGACTAGTTTATTGTTTTTTACACTATGAGTGGTGAGAAAATCTGCAGTATTGCCTACCACCGTAGTCGTGAGCAATGCCATTTTTTTGATGTGAGCTATTTCATCCTGGTCTTTAGTGGCACGTGCTTCCATCAGGATCGAATCTTTACCGTCGCCAATAAATTCTATTTCAGGAAGTAAACCACATAAATGCTTTAAAGTGGTATAAGATTTGCCAATCTCACCCTGTCCGTAGAGATAAATACGACCTTTGCTTAAACCTATATCAGAGAGTATTTGTTTGTACCGTATGGCATTCGCAAGGAGATAATCTCCATTTGCTTCTTGAAGGCATACTTTATAATCATACTTGGCGTAATTAATGAGATGAAAACCTGATTTTGCCGCTTCATCTCTTTCCATTGGGCCATGACAAAAATAAGCTGTTTCAGCAAGTTTCTTGAATAAATCTGCACTGGTGACGTGGGCAAGGCCGGTCATGTAAACCATTGCTGAATTGTGCTGGGTTGGTCCGCTGATCCAAATTGCATCAGCATTATTTTTTGTCATCAATTGATCTAAGTTGTTTTTCATTTGTTTTTCCTAATCACTTCATTGTTTGCAAGTGCTGTTTGAGTCCGCTTATAAAGTCATATTCTTGATGTGGCAGGATTGTTCGCGGGTCAAAAACCACCTGGTCATCCTGTATGCGGGCGATGATAGGTGGGCTCAACTTACGGAGAGTTGCCAAGATCTTACTTGGAGATTTAGAATCTAAAGCATATAACCAAGTATCCAATGTCTCTTCAGGTAAACTGCCGCCGCCGGTTGTAGATTGACCTTTTATAACATGACCTGTTCCTAATATATCTCTCCATTCCGTAGCTTTTTGATTTAGCGATTCCGCGCTGCGCGAAAGCATCTGGTAAAGGGGGATATGTTGATCGATCTCATCTTTTAGGTAGTGGGCTAGGGTTGCAGACAAACCAGCAAGGCAAAGTTTATCTGACCTTAGTGCACGGGCTAAAGGATGCTTTCGTATACGTGTCAGCATATTATTCTTACCAATGATAATGCCAGCTTGCGGCCCACCAAGTAATTTGTCACCAGAGAAACAAACCAGGTCACAGCCAGAGACAAGCGCTTCTAGAACAGTTGTTTCGTGAGCTAAGCCGTAATTTCCTAAATTGACTAAAGCACCAGAGCCCAGATCGTGCAGAACAGGTACATTATATTGATGAGCTGTGGTGACCACATCTGCAATGCTTGGTTCAGTGGTAAACCCGAGCAACTTGAAGTTGGAATGATGGGCAATTAAGACCATTGCTATGTCATTTTCCTTAAGGGCTTGCTCATAATCAGCCAGGTGCGTGCGGTTGGTTGTACCAATTTCAAACAATTTCGCACCAGATTGCCGCATCACATCTGGAATGCGAAATCCACCACCAATTTCGACCAATTGCGTTCGCGAGATTAAGACTTTTTTGCCCTTTGCCAAGGCAGATAGGGCTAATAAAACCGCACCAGCGTTATTGTTAACTACTAAGGCAGCTTCAGCCCCGGTTAGGAGGGATAATAATTTCTCTGCATGAACCAGGCGAGAACCCCGTTTACCTTTCTGAAGGTCATACTCCAAGTTACTATAGCCGATAGAAACCGACATCATTGCATTGATTGTAGCTTGGCTGAGAGGCGCGCGGCCAAGATTGGTATGTAGGATAACGCCAGTTGCATTGATGATAGGAATAAGTGAAGGTTTCAGCCAATCCAATACTTGGGCACCAACCATATCCTCTATTAGTTCTAGACTGGGTAGGGATTTCCCCTCTTGAAGAGAATGACGCAGGGTTTCTTGTACTTCGCGGATAGCAGAAAGCGTGAGAAGTCGGCCGAAACTTTCAATTAGTTTGTGAACGTTGGGCGAGTTAAGTAATTTATCAACTGATGGAACTATGCTTAAATCCATCATACTTTAAGTATCTGGTGCCTCTGTTTTCCAGTGACTGCGTTCCCAAAGCCTCAATAGCAATTCAATCAAAATAAATGCCCCTGCAAGGATCAATCCTAAAGCTGTATTAAGTACTCTTCCCATTTGAAGCCATGTAATAGTTGCTGCAAATGCACCAAACCAAATAGATTGCCTGATAATTACTGTTTTTTCTGCTAGAGGATTAGAAGGAAAACGTTTATTAAGATAGTAGACGACCGGCATAATCGAACCTGAAATAGCAAGTATCAGGAAGAAGTAAAATAACCAACGTGGGCCTAAGGTTGGTAATAACAACATTATGACCAAGATCAAACCTATCCATCCGAAAAGGGTGAGGATTAAGAAAGAAGGCAGAAATTCTTTAAATGAGTGATGTTTTGATGTCTCCATAGTATATTTATTATAATGCAAGATACTCAAATCAAGATTATTATGTTTTATTTTCAAGGCATTTCGCATAGGTATCATTATTTGTGGGTTGTCAAGAACGAGATCCTAAATTGACTAGATTAACCAGTAGCTTTATAAGAATTTAATTGACGTCGATGACTTCCTGTGATAGACTTTTGGCTATCTTCTCATCGAGAGAGGTGGAGGGAACGGCCCGTTGAAACCTCGGCAACCTTAATTAATTAGGGTGCCAATTCCGTCAGAATCGATTAATGTCAGATTCTGGAAGATGAGGCTCAATATTCGAAAGAATTTTTTGCCTCTCAAAAGAGAGGCAATTTTTATAATTACGGAATCAAATCGGAGAAACAATGTCAGCTTGTGAAGCTTATACTAATCGATCTTACCTGGATGCTCTTGATCAGCGCGTTTTAGTTTTTGACGGTGCTATGGGCACAAGTCTGCAAAAAATAAATTTAACCGACCAGGATTTTGGTGGGAAAACTCTTGCGGGATGTAATGACTGCCTGATCTTATCTGCACCTCATGCTGTAGAAGCGGTGCATAGATCGTTTCTTGATGTTGGCGCGGACGTTATTGAAACAAATACTTTTCGTGCTAATCGCCTGACCCTGGCCGAATATGGCATGGAAGATAAAACCGTTGAAATCAATCAAAAAGCCGCTGCCTTAGCTCGAAAGCTGGCTGATGAATACTCGACACTTGAAAAACCTCGCTTAGTTGCTGGTTCAATGGGGCCTTCAGGTAAGTTGATTTCGACTGATGACCCCCAAATGTCAGATATCAGCTTTGACGAATTAGCGGATATTTTTAAAGAACAAGCCTTAGGTTTAATTCAGGGCGGGGTCGATTTATTGTTAATTGAGACTTCACAAGACATTCAAGAAGTTAAAGCTTGCATTATTGGCATCCAGGCAGCCTTTAAAGAAACTGGCATATGCCTTCCCATCCAAGCGCAAGTGACACTAGATGTTACAGGTCGCATGCTTTTAGGCACAGATATTTCTGCTGCGTTGGCAATACTTGAAGGGTTGCCAATTGCGGTAATTGGTCTAAATTGCTCCACAGGACCTGAGCATATGCGCCAATCTATAAAATACCTTTGCGAGAATACCACACTTCCAGTATCCTGCATCCCAAACGCAGGTTTGCCTTTAAATGTTAATGGCGAGGCTGTTTACCCTATGAAGCCAGCACCTTTTGCAGAGCAGCTTGGCGAATTTGTTTCCCAATACGGCGTACGGGTAATCGGTGGCTGCTGCGGAACGACGCCTGAGCACATCACGCTGCTGGTTGAACAAGCAAGTGGTAATAAAATTGAAAAAGTTGAAATTAAAGAAAGTGCCTGGCTCGCTTCACCCATTGAAGCGGTATCCATAAAACAAGAACCTGCGCCCTTTCTAATTGGCGAACGGCTTAACTCGCAAGGTTCCAAGAAGTTTAAAAACCTGCTGCTGAAGGAAGATTACGATGGCATGATTGATATTGCCAGGGAACAAATCGCAGTTGGGGCGCATGGATTGGATGTATGCGTTGCCTTAACAGAACGCTCAGATGAATCTGTGCTAATAGAAAATTTGGTCAAAAAGCTATCCCTTGAAGTACCAGTACCCTTAATTATCGATACAACCGAACCAGAGGTTATGGAGGCTGCTTTAAAAAAGGCACCAGGAAAATGCTTGATTAATTCAACAAACCTAGAATCTGGTGAAGAAAAAGCCAGGCGGGTGATGGCATTAGCAAAAAAATATAACGCAGCCTTGATGATGCTGACCATTGATGAACGCGGCATGGCAAAAACTGCAGACCGTAAACTAGAGATAGCCCAACGCCTCTTTAAATTGGCTACTATGGGGTTAGGTTTGAAGCCACAGGATCTGGTGTTTGATGTATTGACATTTACCTTAGCTACTGGCGACCCAGAGTATGCCGCCTCGGCTATTGAAACACTGGCAGGAATTCGCAACATAAAGACACACTTACCTGGCGTACACACCTCACTTGGGGTCAGCAATGTCTCTTTTGGACTTTCCCAAAGTGCCCGAAAAGTCATTAACAGTGTTTTCCTATACCACGCCGTCAAGGCTGGTTTGGATATGGCGATTGTTAACCCATCTCATATTAAACCTTACGCAGAAATTGACCAGGAAGAAAGGCAATTAGCTGAAGATCTGATCTTTAACCAGCAGGATGACGCGTTGAGCCATCTGGTACAGCATTTTGAGAATGTGAAGACGCAAAATCAGCCTTCATCTAGCCTGGTCGATGAGATGGGTGACCTAGCTGCAGAAGAGCGGTTGAGGTTAAAAATTTTGAGAAGGCATAAAGCAGGTGTTGAAGAGGATATCGATGAAATCTTAAATCGCGATTCAACGGATAGCAAGGCAATCAATGCGGTTAAGGTTTTAAATGAAGTCTTACTGCCGGCAATGAAAGAAGTAGGCGATAAATTTGGGGCAGGGGAATTGATTTTGCCTTTTGTGCTGCAATCTGCCGAGGTGATGAAAAAAGCGGTTTCACATCTTGAACAATTTTTAGAAAGAAAACAAGGCGTCAGTAAAGGCAAATTGGTATTAGCCACTGTATACGGTGATGTTCACGATATTGGCAAAAACCTCGTTAAGACAATTCTTTCAAATAATGGCTATTCTGTAATGGATCTTGGTAAGCAAGTGCCTGCTGAAACAATCATCAGTGAGGCAGTCAAAGAAAAGGCAGATGCTATTGGCCTGAGTGCCTTATTGGTCAGCACCAGCAAACAAATGCCCTTAATTGTAAATGAATTGAATAGGCGAGGCTTACCAATTCCAGTATTAATTGGCGGGGCAGCCATCAATCCCCGATTTGGCTGGCGAATTCTAAAAACAGATGCTGGAAATTATTATCCAGGCGGGGTTTTTTACTGCAAGGATGCATTTGAAGGGCTATCTGTCATGGATGCTTTATCTGACCCTGAACGAAAGCAAGCGCTTCTTGATGAAACTTCTAGAAAGGCAGATCATGAACACGGGACAGGCAGCACTCGATCTGCTAAACCCGGTTTAATATCTAAGGTTAGTAAAATTCGTCCACCAAAGTTTATCCCCAATGTCACAAAGTGGGGTGTTAGGTTTGTTGACCAGATGCCACTGCAAATTGTGGCTAAGCATTTATCTTTGAATGAGTTATTCAGATTATCTTGGGGTGCTAAAAATGCCCATGGTGCGGAGTGGGAAAAAATTCAAAGCTCTTTCCAAACACGCTTATCTACGCTGCTTGCTGATGCTGAAAAAAATAAGTGGCTTCAACCTAAAGCAGTTTACGGATATTGGCCAGCCCAGTCTGACGGTGATGATTTGGTTTTGTTTGATCCCCAAACGATTGAATTGGAAAAACCGGTAGAAGTTGAGCGATTTAGCTTCCCCAGGCAAAGGGGTGGAGAAGGAATATGCCTAGCAGATTATTTCTTACCAATAGGCTCTCAAGAGATGGATGTTGTCGCCCTGCAGGTTGTGACGGTTGGTGAGTTTGCTTCACAACGGTTTGCTGAATTGGAATCTAAAAACGAATACACTGAAGCTTTTTACACCCATGGTTTTTCAGTTCAAATGGCAGAAGCAACAGCAGATTATATCCACAAGCACATTCGGCAAGAGCTTGATTTACAATCCTCGCAAGGGTTAAGATACTCTTGGGGTTATCCAGCCATTCCAGAATTATCTGATCATCAAAAAGTATTTAATTTGCTGCCTGTCGGAGAAATGCTTCACATGCATCTTACACCTGCGTACCAGTTGGTACCTGAACAATCTACGGCAGCAATTATTGTGCATCACCCTGAGGCCAAGTATTTCAATATCGGTGTAAATAGGTTGGATCAGCTCTTAAAGTAAGCCCAAAATGTAGAGGTAAAAATGGAAAACAAATTTTTCGATCGTCTGCAAAACAATCCAAAACCCATCATTGCCGATGGCGCAATGGGTACATTACTACATGCTCGTGGGGTAAATTTTGACCAGTGTTTTGATTATCTAAACATAGAACAACCAGCCTTAATCGCTGAAATTCACACGGAGTACATACAAAGCGGTGCAGAGATGATCAAAACCAACACATTTGGCGCTAATTTTGTTAAGTTAGATCGCCACAATTTGGAACACAAGGTCAAGGAGATCAACCAGGCAGCAGTCAGTTTGGCACAGAGGGTGGTTGCTGCATCATTCAAAGATGTGCTGATTGCAGGAGATGTTGGTCCATTAGGGGTTCCATTAGCGCCCTTCGGACGAGTGCAACCTGAGGAAGCAAGGGCGTATTACCGTGAGCAAATCGAAGCCCTGGTGGAATCTGGGGTTGATTTGTTATTGATAGAAACTATGACAGACCTTTACATGGTGCGTGAAGCAATTGGCGCTGCAAAAGAAATTGCGCCGAAACTGCCTGTGATTTCTTCGATGACTTTCACCCGGGATGGGCATACTTTGCTTGGTGATAATCCGATCAAGGTGGCCACACGGATGCTTGAATTTGGCGCAGATCTCATCGGAGTCAACTGTTCTGGTGGGCCTTCTCAATTACTGAGCATTTTGAAGCAAATGCATTCAGTACATCCTGAAGCAAACTACTCTGTTATGCCAAATGCTGGCTTCCCAGAGCAAATTGGTGGACGGATCATGTATCCTGCTGGTGCAGCCTATTTTAAAGATTATGCCCTGGCATTTTGGCGGGCTGGCGCCAAGGTTATAGGCGGTTGTTGTGGTACGACGCCGCAACATATTGCCATTATCAAACAGACAATTATCAATACACCAATCGAGTCAATTACAGAAGAAGTGTCTGTGGTTGAATCTGTGGTGGTTGAAGTAAGCCCTATCGAAAATGAAAAATCTAAGCTTGAAAAAAAGTTAGCGGAAGGGAAATTCGTCACTGCGGTTGAAATGGATCCACCCCGCGGCTTCTCGTCGCACAAATTACTGGCAGGTGCAAGTTTGCTGGCAGATGCTGGAGCTGATGTGATTGATGTGGCGGATAGCCCCATGGCGCGTATGCGGATGAGTCCCTGGGCTGTATGTCATCTTATTCAGAGCCAGTTAAATGTGGAGACTACATTGCACTTTCCGACCCGAGGTAGGAATCTCCTGCGGGTTCAGGGAGATTTGTTGGCAGCGCATGCGCTTGGCATTCGAAATGTGTTCGTCGTTATGGGAGACCCGACTGCGATAGGCGATTATCCTGATGCAATGGATAATTATGATCTTGTGCCAACTGGGTTAATTAAATTAATTAAGGAAGGCTTTAATACGGGTGTGGACCATTCCGGTGGGCAAATTGGCCAACCCACTTCATTTTTTGTTGGCGGCGCGATAAATTTAACCCCTACAGATATTACCCGGGAGATAAAATTAGTCAACAAAAAAGTTGAATCTGGTGTTGATTTTTTCCTATCTCAGCCAGTTTTTGATCCCCAACAAGCTAAAATGTTTATTGATGCTTATATCTCTCGCTTTGGTGAGTGGAAAGTGCCAATTTTAGCTGGTATTTTGCCATTAATGTCAGACAGGCATGCGCGTTTCTTACATAATGAAGTGCCGGGAATTATAATCCCAGAAAGTATTCAAGAACGTATAGAGAAAGCGGGCGAGCAAGGCTCAAAAGAAGGTGTTAATATTTCTTTGGAATTAATTAATGACTTGAGACCAATTGTGCAGGGGATTTACTTTATGCCTCAATTCAATCGATTTGATGTCGTTGCTTGCATCATTTCCGAGATTTCTTCCAAATGAGAATAATAATTCAACTTATACAGATTTTCATCCTAAACTAGGTATGGGATTTCTTTAGGTTACAATAATGCCTAAGGAGTTCTGATGGTAATAAAAAAACTAAACTTGGCGATTTTCATTGTTTTGGCACTATTGTTAGTTATGACTGCCTGTGCACCTACATTTGAATTAAATGAGCCAGCTCAAACCGCAGTTGCACTAACATTAACGGCTATGGTACCACCAACCGAGACAATTGCTCCAACAGCAACCAGTACCCCCGAGCCAACGGCTACCTCAACGCCAACATTTGTACCAACGCCGTTAATTGAACCAAGCGGACCTGATAACTTCCCTACTGGCGTAAATCCGCTAACAGGTTTAGCAGTAGCAGACCCCTCGTTATTAAATCGCAGGCCAGTTTTGGTTAAGGTTTCTAATTACCCGGCTGTCGGCAGGCCTCATGCAGGTTTATCATTTGCGGATATTGTTTTTGAGTACTACATGGGGGTTGGTGCTAATCGATTTATGGGCTTATATTACGGAAAAGATATTAACCAGATTGGTCCTGTTCGATCAGGGCGACTGGTAGACCCTCAATTGACCAGTATGTATCAGGGTATTCTGGGTTTCCAGAGCGCTGATGCAAGGGTATATTCAAACATCATTTCTCTTTTAGGAAATAGAGCAATTACAGGCGGACCCAATACCTGCCCTGGTATATGTGATGACGGGAGGAACATTGTCATCAGTGTTTTTGGCGATTCTGAAGCTTTGACAAACATTGCTGCCAGTAGAGGTGCACAAATTGCCAATCCTGTTCTAACGGGTATGCGCTTTGACCAACAGCCACCGCAACAAAGCGCCTTGCCAGGTGCTGAACTATCCCTGACCTATGGTGCAAACAACGTAGGACAGTGGGTTTATGACCAAGGCCGGCAGAAGTACATGCGCTGGATTGATGAGGTGGATAGCTCTAACAACATGACGATGATCCCCTTGGTGGATCGCCTTACGGGTGAACAATTAGCATTCTCAAACGTGATTGTCCTGTATGCGTACTATACAGAACAATTGCCTACATTGCATGATATTGACGTGTGGGATAACAGTGGTGGAAGAAGAGCGGTTGTTTTTAGAGATGGCCAGGCTTACGAAACCACCTGGAGAGCGACAAGTCGATACTCACCGATCCAATTCTTTGATAAAGATGGCAACATTTTCCCATTAAAACCTGGCAATAGCTGGATGGCTTTTGTCGGCACTAACTCCAGTGGTCAAGTAACAGATGGGAATTGGACTTTTGTAAATTACATCCCATAGAATACATTGCGCACCCTTATTATTTCTGACATTCATGCCAATAAAACCGCTTTAGAAGCTGTTTTAAAGGACGCTGGTGAGGTCGATTCAACTTACTGCCTGGGAGATGTGGTTGGATATGGGCCAGACCCAAATGAGTGCGTTGAGCGATTGCTAGACATCCCCGACCTGACCTGGATAATTGGTAATCATGATGCTGCTGTTTTGGGAAGGATAGATATCAACACCTTTAACTACGAAGCAAAAATGAGTTTACAGTGGCAAAATAAGACCTTAAAGTCTGCAAATATGAGAATCCTAGAAATTCTGCCAGAAAGTCTGGTTGTTGGAGATATCACTCTAGCTCATGGTAGCCCCTGTAATCCAATTTGGGAGTATATCCTTGATGCAAGAACTGCAAAAAGCAACTTTTCATACTATCAGACAAGATTCTGTTTGGTAGGGCATACGCATTTACCTTGTATTTATGAACAAAACAAAGACGGGCATGTAAATGTAAGAAGACTCAGTCAGAATGAAGAGATTTGCCTTACGAATCGATCAATAATCAATCCTGGGTCAGTCGGACAACCGCGAGACCGTAATCCACTCGCAGCGTACATGATTTTTGAAAGTGAAAAACTCACCTGGCAACAAAGACGTGTTGCATACGATGTTGCTGCAGTGCAAGAGCGCATTCTAAGTAATGGTCTTCCAACCGTCCATGCATTCCGTTTGCGGGATGGCTTTTAACCTCTCAACTATAATTAATCTATAATAGTATAAATTTACTTGATGCTATTTCTTTTTTTTTTTGGAACAAATTATTGCTGATTTTCGTCGAATTATTAGAAGCCAGAATTAAGATTCTAAAGGAGATATAGAATGAAGAAGATTTGGATTTCAATTGTCTTATTAGGGCTAATATTATTATCATCATGCGCATCTGCAAAAAGTGAGCAAATGAGTGTTGAAATGCCAGCTGAAATGCCCGCAGCTGAATATTATGGCAGGGAATTTGATAAAGCTGAGCCACAAGCTGCACCAATGCTTGAAGAGGAATATACCAACGCTAGTGGGGTACAAGCGCAGGCAGTGGAACGATTGATAATAAAGAATGCCTCTTTGGGTATCGCTGTAAAAGATCCAGCCGTTAGCTTGGACGCGATTTCAAAATTGGCAAACGAGATGGGTGGATTTGTGGTCTCATCTAATATCTATAAGAGAACACTGTCAAGCGGAAACCAGGTACCACAGGGGAACATAACCATTAGGATACCGGCAGAACGCCTTGATGAAGCATTAGCCGAGATCAAGGCAATGGCTGCCGACCCCAAAACGGGAGTCATAAATGAAAACGTGAGCGGCCAGGACGTAACATCAGATTATGTTGATTCGCAATCTCGCTTACGGAACCTGGAAGCTGCCGAAGCACAATTGGTCGAGTTGTTAGATACAGCCACCAGCCTTGAGTATACATTGGATATTTTTAGGGAATTGACAAGCATTCGCAGTGAAATAGAGGTGTTGAAAGGGCACATTAAGTACCTGGAAGAATCTGCTGCGCTTTCTGCAATTTCTGTAGACGTTGTAGCTGAGGAAACCTTGCAGCCCATTGAAATTGCAGGATGGAAACCAAAAGGTATTGCTAGGGATGCAGCGCAAGCATTAATTAATACCCTGCAATGGTTTGGCACCGCGGCAATTTGGCTGGGAATATATTGTTTACCTTTCCTGATCCCTTTGAGCGTTGCAGCTTACTTCCTTGTAAAAGCTATTCGCAAACGTCGGGCGAATAAGAAGCTGAAGAAACAAGTTATTGAAGAAGAACCAAAAGCATAAATTAATGCAAAATCTAAATAGCCATCAGAACTCTGGTGGCTATTTTTTCTTAAGAATATAATTATGTGATCGAAGTAGTTGCTAGGTGAATTTAATCCTTAGTTGTGTTTCTTTGATGAACATAACTGGAACAGCATAAAGATTAAAGCCTATTTCCTTATAGGGGATTTGCATATCACCCTGCATAATCACGGAGGGCGTGTTAGGTAAATACAGAAATATTTCTCCTTTTACCTTTCGTGGTAATGCCATCAAACAAAAAATCTCATTCTCTTTTACCTGCCACTCTAACAATTCTAAGCCTTGTGAGATATGTAGGTTACTACCAACATAATTGGCTCGATCGTTAGAATGTTCTCTAACCGCAAACAATTTAACCCCATGAGCTGGAATATCTTCAATGCACAATGAGTTTTGTAAAACATCTATTTTGCCAGTCCAGATTTCTCTGGCAATGTATTGAAGTCTTGGGTCTAGGTCCCAATACTTAAAGTCAAATATCCTACTATGTTTTTTATCTTGCCAGTTGAACATCGCGATTAATTTCCATGTACCTGCTGGACCTTCCAGGTCCACGCTCAGATTTTCTGGGAGATGCTTGTCAAATAAATCGATCACCTTGCAGGGTGAAGTGATCACAGGGACCAATAATTTTGCTATATCCAGGCGCTCCTTTGGTAGCGCAGAGAGGTTATCTGAAAGCAAAACCGAACCACCTGTAAGCGCAATTGCACTGGTTAAGGATTGGACTTCTGGTAAGGTTAAGTTCGAATCCGTCCGAATTAATAAGCAATCCGGGTCATTTACCCACATGTACTTATCTAAATGGACACGGGTAAGAATGTTTTGAATGGCATTGCGCGCACAGGGCATATTTGGCTCTTGGAGAAATGGCTTGGATATACCCAAAAATTCAGGCTGCCAGCTTGGGCCTACATCTGCGCTGATTCGCATGGTTTCAAATAAACCTATTGCGGATCCTAAGGGACACCCACAGGCAAGCATGGTGGTGTCATCTCCAGCTGCCTGACGAAGCGCTTCTAACCCAGCTCGCAAGACCTGGGCACGTGTCTTGGTCGGGTCTTGATATTGTCCTCGGCAGGCTGCTGCGTATAGAAAATCTAACTTAATGTAAGGGAAACCCCAGGTATGTACGGCAGTGCGGACAACATCACAGGCATATGCTAACGCTTCAGGATTAGTTAAGTCTAACGCTGTGGTTAACTTATTCCAACCAAAGCCGGCATTGACCGGGAAACCAAAACGATTGCGCAGTAGCCAATTCGGGTGTTCTTTACAAACTTTTGCACCTCTCTCAATGATAAAAGGGGCAAGCCAAAGCCCAGGTGTAAGGTCGTTGGCTTGTATTTCTTTAGCAAGAGGCTTTACACCTTTAGAGAATTTCTCATTAAATTCGAACCAGTCGCCAACTGACTTTTCAAAACCATCGTCAATCTGGATCAGTTTGAGCGGAAGCTCTTCTTGGAAAGCCTTGATTTGATTTAGGTTTTTGAGGATGTCTTCTGCTTTGAGATTCGTGAAATAGTAATACCAAGAACACCACCCAAAAGGTACTTCTTTGGGTAATCTAACCTGGTTTTCACGGTTGACTGCCCCAAGGTAAGTTGCAAATGGATTGTCGTTATCAATTTTGGTGAAGCTGAGGGCAAGCCAATCCGTTTCTATGGACATGCCAGGGTCTACCCTGGCTTGATCTCCATTAGCCCAAATTTTCAACGAAGGGGCAGGCAGGAAATGGGTTTCAAGAGAACCGAAATGCTGTTTTTGGGATAAAAATCCTGCAACCAATCCCTGCTTTGATTGAAAATCTGCCAACAAAGCATACATGTCACTGGAAAAATGATTTTTGGTTCGGGGTATTGGTGTACCTTGATTTACAATCATTGGCCTGGATAGGAAACCCAATTTGGTGCGTTGCTGTTTATCACCCATGTGGTAGGCACGGCTGGGAGACCAAGACTGCCAGCCATTGCTAAAGAATACTGGGTCTGTGATGTTATTCCCTGCTATTTGAAAAGCACCAGGCAGAATATTACATAGCGTTATGTCTTCTGGAAAAACTGGTGTATTACCCTGGTTTTCGAGGCGCATCATTAGCAAGAGCAGGGGATGATCTTGTAGCAAGGCAAAAGTAACATGGCAGGTTATGTCTTGTTTGCCGAGTGTATAGTGCAGATGCGCAGCTTTGGCCAGCCCACTCGAGGTTTCGATGGTTTCTATTTTATCGGTATGGCTTAGCTGCCAATTATTGGAATGTGAGTTGACTCGTTTGCCCTTCACGCGTAAAGAGACGGCAAGGTTTGCTTCTGTTATAGACACGCACTGATCATTATTTGAGCGCAGCTCATACTTCCCTGTTTTTGAATCAATAGAAAGAAAAAGGAATGGCGAGCTAATTGTGATCACGATTGATCCTCCAATGTTTATTCAAGGCTTCCAAACTGATCGGGCCTTGGCGTATAATGACTAATTCATCCTGGGTGCAGTCAATGACCGTTGATGCAATTTCTCCAGCGGCTGGACCGCCGTCGATGATTAAATCTACTCTTCCATCCAATTGTCTAAGTACTTCCCTGGCATCTCTAGGATTTGTTGCGCCGGCGATATTCGCACTTGTTACTGCTAATGGTCCGCAGCGTTGGAGTAATGCCAGAGAAAATGGGTGATTAGGCATGCGTATACCTACGGTTGAAAACTGTGATATTTCTTTTGGTAGGTTAGGGTTTTTGTTTAAGACTATGGTGAGAGCACCTGGCCAGAAAGCTGAGGCTAAGGTTAGCACCCTTGCTTCTAGCTTTTCTATAAGGTGCGGTAGTTGGCTAAAACTGCCTATTAATATTGGAATAGCTTTATCAATTGTGCGTATTTTTGCAGCATAAATTGCCTGAATGGCATTGCCATTGTATGCATTAGCAGCCAGGCCATACAGCGTATCTGTGGGGAAGACGACTAATTTTCCCTTATTGATGATCTCACAGGCAATAGGGATAGCTTGTGGATCTTGTATAGACATGAGTTGGGTTTTAGTTTTATTCATCCTAAGCGCCTACTTCTATTTTAATCAATCTGTCACGCTCACATAAATCTTTGATTAAACTCACTTTTGAATTAGGAAAAATATCTTTTGTTTCGCCTATTGCGACTAAACCTGTGCTTGGTTCAATTTCAAGCAATATGAGGCCAGGTGTCTTGATGCGCTGTTTCGCTTGAATTAAGAGAAGTCTAATCAAACTTAAGCCATCTTTACCGCCATCTAGAGCTTGCAAAGGCTCAAAACCCAAAGTATTGACATCTGTTAGCTTAGAAGTCGGTATGTAAGGTAGATTTGCACAGATCAGGTCAAACTTGCATCTAAATGCACTAAGTAGGTCGGATTGAACCAAACTTATCTGGCTTTCAAGTTGTTGGGTAATGATATTGGTTTTAGTCGTTTCTAAGGCTTTTATCGAGATATCACTGGCTATAAAATTTATGTTTTTACTGTTAGTTGCCAAAGAGATGGGAATACATCCACAGCCAGTGCCAACATCGACTGCTAATATTGCTTGGGAATTTTGATTTATCCATGCTAAAGCTTCGTCAACAAGTAGCTCGGTTTCAGGCCGTGGGATTAATACGTGCTTGTTAACTCTGAAATTCAAACCATAAAATGCTTGAATCCCTGTTATATAAGGCAGTGGTTCACCAGCAACTAGGCGTTTGGTTAGTAGCTTAACCTGGTTTAGTTCTGATAAGGTTAGCTTACATTCTGGATATGCTAATACCCAAGTTTTGGGTTTGTTCAAGACGTGGGCGATCAATAAAAGCCCCGTTTCATGTGGGGCTTCTATTATGCCATTTAATTGCTTATGTAGCTCGGAGAGCAAGGCTGTTATGGAGAGATCAGGCATTTGTTTCAAAATGTGCTAAGCGTTCAGCCTCGTCCGCCAATTGTAATTCATTAATAAAAGTATCTAATTCAGTACCGTTCATTACTCCAACAAGACTGTAAGATGAAATGTTGACCCTGTGATCTGTCACACGCGATTGGGGATAGTTATATGTACGAATTTTTTCTGAGCGCTCCCCCGAACCTATTTGGCTGCGGCGTTTTTCATCCTGTTCAGAATTGCGTCTTTCCTGCTCCATTTCAAAGAGGCGTGCTTTAAGGACACTGAGTGCACGCATGCGGTTTTGAAGTTGTGAACGCTCATCCTGGCAAGCAACCACAATGCCTGTGGGGATATGCGTTATGCGCACTGCGGTCATATTCTTTTGGACATTTTGCCCACCAGCACCAGCTGATTTGAAAACATCCATCTGGATATCAGATTCTGGAATCTCAATTTCTACATCATCTACCTCAGCCAAAACAGCCACTGTTACCGTTGAGGTATGAATTCGGCCTTGCGATTCCGTTTCTGGGACACGCTGTACACGATGCACCCCCGATTCAAATTTAAGACGTGAGAAGGCACCTTTACCTTTTACAGTGAAAATTACTTCTTTTAAACCGCCAATGCCTGTTTCATTGATCGACATAACTTCAGTTTTCCAGCGGTAAAGCTCCGCGTAGCGTAAATACATCCGGAATAGATCAGCAGCAAACAAACCTGCCTCATCACCTCCAGTGCCCGCCCGAATTTCCATGATGACATTACGATCATCACGGGGATCTTTAGGGACTAGCATGGTCTTTAATCCAGATTCGAGCTTGTCTCGTTCGTCTATTAAATCGGTCAGTTCTAATTCAGCTAAATCGCTCAATTCATTATCATCGGTCTCTGTTAATGTACGTGTTTCATCAATTTTTTGTAAGACTTCTTTGTAGTGTTGGATTTTCACTACCAATGGCTCTAAATCTGAACGTTCTTTGGAAAGATCAGCCATTAATTGGTAATCACTACCTGCTTCTGCCAGGCGTTTATCCAACTCAGAAAATCTTTCTAAAATTGCATTTAATTTGTCAAGCATAAATTCATTCAACCTTCATTGTTTTGTATTTTGCCAAGGGATTATACCACTCCCTTGAATTTCAACGGCTTAGATTATTAGGCGGTTACAAATTAGGACAAACTAAAAAAAATATTTTGAAAGCTTCAATGAATTTTTAGAAAATCACTAACCTTAAATAGACAAAAGATTATTAGATAGGAGAGATTTACTGTAAATTGAACAAATTAAGTTGGAAATAATTCTTGGGGTAAAATGTTAAATACTATAAGCCAACAGGCATTTTTACTGCGATTAATGGAATGGGAGTGAAAGGAAAGTATGATGATTAAGGTTTTGTGTTCCTTTGTGGAATCAGAAATGCATAAGATGGCTAATCATCCTGAAAGCCCTGCAAGGTTTTCACAAATGCAATCCTGGGTGAAAAGCCCACCGTATGAGGGCATTAGCTTTGTTAAAGCAAATCCGGCTACACATGAGGAAATTTTACTTGTGCATTCTCCTGAAATGTTACTTTCGCTAAAAATTGCCTGTTCAATAGGCTTGCATGAAATCGAGTCAGCTCCTACTTTTGTTACTGCCCAAACATGCGATGCTATGCGTGAAGCGGTTGGTGCAGTTTTACTTCTTAGCCGTATGGTCCAAAAAGGTGACCAAAGTAAAAGGGGATTTGCAATTGTTCGCCCACCAGGCCATCATGCTAACCGGGATAAGCCATCAGGCTTCTGTTTACTGAATAATACTGCAATTGCAGTTCGCGATGCTTTAACCAGGGGGTTGGAACGTGTCGCAATCATCGACTTTGATGGACATCACGGTAATGGGACACAGGAGATTTTTCAGAAAGATGAACGGGTTGCCTTTTTCTCCTTGCACCAGGAAGATTATTACCCAGGTACCGGGAACCTTAATGATCAAGTCGCTGGCCGGATTATAAACTTGCCACTACCATTTAACACCTGTGATGAGGTTTTTGAGCCAATTGTTGAAAGAATTTTTGAACCGTGGTTAAAAAATTTTGAGCCAGAGATGATATTCATTTCAGCAGGTTTTGACGGTCACATCGCTGATCCATTGACCGGTTTAGCCTTCAGCACAACGGGTTATCATGCATTTACAGAACGTTTAATTGACTTAGCAGAAGAATTGTGTGAGGGCAGAATCCTTTTCATTTTAGAAGGAGGGTATGATCCCCTTGGACTGAAAGAAAATATCCAGGCTGTCTTATGTGCCTTGGCTGAACAAGAGGAATTTCCAGATTCTTATGGAAAGAATCCTTTTGATTGCCCAGATATTCAAAATCGCTTGGATTACCTTGTAAAGATTCACGAGTTAGACTAAAAATTTGTGTTTGTAGGAGAAATTTATGCAGCTATATTTCATTCGTCATGGACAGTCGGTAAATAATGCCCATTGGGATACTGATGAATATAAGGATACTGGCCGAACGGCAGACCCAACCTTGACGCGTAAGGGGATAGAACAAGCTCAATATACCGCTGATTTCTTAGCTCAAAGTCATCCAGAAGTAGTTAAACATTGGATTGATGTACAGAATACCTGCGGATATGGACTTACTCACCTTTACTGCAGCTTGATGGAAAGAGCTGTTCACACCGGTTCGATCATCGCGGATCGGCTTGGAATTGAACTGAAAGCACATGTTGATATGCATGAGATAGGTGGCATATTCCTAAAAGAACAGGTGGGGGATGAAGAGATCATTCATATTCAACATGGCCATTCCCGTACTTATTTTGAAAATCACTACCCAAAATTAATACTTCCAGAGGAGGTTGATGCGAGAGGCTGGTGGGCAGGTGGTATTGAACCTAGGGAGAATGAAGCATTGAGAGCTCAGCGGATCATTGATTTCTTAAAAAGGAAACACCTTGGCACTGATGACCGGGTTGGAGTGATAACTCATGGTGGCATTTACCGAAAAATTTTTAAACAATTATTTAATATTCAAGAAAAATTAGATTCTGATAAGCAGTTCAAATTTCGAATTATTCTAAATAATTGTTCCATATCAAGAATTGACATCGATGAAGAGTCCATAATGCTGCTTTATCATAACAGAACAGATTTTTTGCCGTGTGAGTTAATAACATGAAATCCTCTATAGAGCATAAAAAATCAATCCAGGAATCAGAAAAAGGTCAAAAGCAAATTGAAGCTAATGTAAATAAAGGGACAGTTTCAAGACCTAAGTCCAAACCTCGGGGTGTAATGAGAGCCCGTGACGAACAAAAGGTTGGATCGGTAGAAAACGCGCAAATATCAATTCGACAAGCGCTTCCATCTGATGCTGAATTTGCATCCAAGCTGTTATTTGCTGCATTACCACATTTTACGCAATACGGCATCGGAATGGGTAAAGAAGAACGGGCAAAACAAATTTTGTATAAACTCTTTTTACAGCCTAGGCATCGTTATAGTTTTGAGCAGGTAAAAATTATTGAGTTCTGCGAAAAAAAGGCAGGTTTGGCGCTTATCCTTCCGGGAAAGACTCTAAAGCAGCTTAACAGTAGATTTTTCAGAAAATTAATTGCCTCTTATCCTCTAAAGCTGAAATTAAAATTGATTCATAGATTTTTGCCCTTCTTTTTTCTCAATGAAGGTGGTCGTGATGATTTTGTACTTAACAGCTTGATTGTTTTGCATAAGTACCAAAATCAAGCAATAGGTGAACGACTGGTTAAATCATTAGAAAAGCAAGCCCGTGCTGAGGGGTACAAAAGAGCTACGACGGTAATTGAATTTCAAAACTCACAAATGCGCAAGTTTTTCGAGGAACAACGCTACAAGGTCAAGAATTTAGTTTTGGAATCGAATAAACGGGTCGGGCTCTTTGGTGCTGGTTATCAACGATTAGAGAAGAATCTTTAATCAATTTACACAAACTTGCTTTATATGTTAAGATAGAAAAGAAGATTATTTAATTAATCATGAGAATTAAATTATGAACCCTTTAGTAAATATCCTTGTTATCCTTGTTTTGTTCTTTTTTAATGCAATTTTTGCTATGTATGAGATTGCAATGGTCTCAGCTAGGAAAACCAGGCTCCAACAGCGCAGTGAGGAGGGAAATTCTGGCGCAACAGATGCCCTATTTTTATTGGACGATCCAAACAGCCAATATCTCTCCACAGTTCAGATTATGATCACCCTAATTGACACCTTGGCTGGTGGTATTGGTGGTGCAATGCTTGCAAGGCCCTTAGCAGCCTGGCTGCATGAACTTGGTTGGAATGCACCTTATGTTGACACGGTAGCGCTTGTAGTCGTTGTGATTATCATTACCTATTTTTCGATCGTTTTAGGTGAATTAATCCCCAAGCGCTTAGCAGTAAGCAAACCTGAAAATGTAGTTTCACAATTATCTCCAGCAATACGCGTTCTAACAAAAATCTTCAGACCTTTAACGAAATTACTGAGTACCTCAACAAATATCGGTTTGAAATTGTTCAGGATTAACACAGACGAAGAGCCAAGCATCACCGAAGATGAAATCAAGGTCTTTATAGAACAAGGTCGAGAGATTGGCGTAATTGAAGATGCTGAAAAAGA
The DNA here is from genome assembly GCA_040768105.1 of Anaerolineaceae bacterium. GTDB lineage: Bacteria > Chloroflexota > Anaerolineae > Anaerolineales > Anaerolineaceae > JAXGNE01. The sequence goes on along the minus strand of JAXGNE010000011.1, from coordinate 109,979 downwards.
CATGGTGTCAGGCGTTTTTAGGTTGGGAGATCGACGCGTGGAGTCTTTGATGACACCGCGCACAGAGCTAGTTTGGATTGACATAGAAGACGCACCAGAAGTGATAGTAAAGAAACTGATAGACAGTCCATACTCTCGTATTCCTGTAGGCAAAGGTGACTTGGACGAAGTGCTCGGTGTTATTTACATTAAAGACTTACTGGGAATTGATATCCAAAGCCCTGGTTTTGACCTTGAATCTCATATAAAACCAGCGGTATTTTTCCCGGAAAATACTGCTGCACTGCAAGCCCTTGAAATATTTCGTAATTCTGGCGTCCATAATGCCCTGGTTATCGACGAATATGGCGGCACACAGGGTATGGTAACGCTTTATGATGTCTTAGAAGCCATTGTAGGCGATATAGCCCAAGACAGTGAGGACACAGAGCAAGATGCCATTCAAAGAAGCGATGGATCTTGGCTTTTTGATGGGTTAATTGGGATTGATGAATTGAAAGAGATCCTAGAGATTTCGAATTTACCTGAAGAAGACAAGGCTGGATATCGCACCTTGAGCGGTTTTGTCATGTACCAGTTGGGGAGCATTCCAAAAAGCGGTCAAGTATTCGATTGGGGAAATCTCCGCTTCGAGGTGGTTGATATGGACGGCCGTAGGGTTGATAAAGTCTTAGTGTCTTTGAAAGAACAACAATAAAATTAAGCAGGCTTTCGATTAGTCCAGCGGGAAAACAGGGCATGTGAAATGATGTGGCCACCGCTTTCTTCCCTGGTGGCAAGCTCCCCAGTTGTTAAATGACCAGCTCTATCTTTAAGGATTTCCTGTAAGGCTTGTGCTGTGATCACAGATGAAGCTTGAATTGCATAAGCGGTCAGGACAATGAATTTTGCATCTTCTGATAGAACACCCCGGCAAGCTTCTAAGAGCTCTGGCATGCTCTTATAAAAATCCCAGATTTTACCATCCGACCCGCGTCCAAATTTTGGGGGGTCTAAGATTAAGCCATCATAACGGTTACCTCGGCGGGCTTCTCGTTGAATAAACTTCAAGGCATCTTCTACGATCCACCTAACTGGTTTACCTGTTAATCCTGAAAGCTTCAAGTTGTAATTCGCCCAGCTGATAGCATGCTTAGACGAGTCTACATGGGTAACCTTTGCGCCTGCCTGTGCTGCAGCCAGCGTTGCAATACCGGTGTATCCAAATAGATTTAGTACATTTAAGGGCTTTTGACTATGTTTGATTTGACCGATTATCCAATCCCAGTGGCTGGCTTGCTCAGGGAATATCCCCATATGCCTGGAAGAGGATAATTGCACCTGGAATTTCAGCGATTTGTACTGCATGACCCATTGTTTTTCGATTGGCTTAAACAGGTGCCAATGGCCGCCATACTCTGTTTGAACCTCATGCACAACTGCATCAGCTGCATCCCAATCCTCTTTAGGCAATGATTTTTGCCAGATGACTTGGGGCTCTGGGCGAATAAGCTTGTATGGACCAAAACGTTCAAGCGTTTTTCCATTTCCACTATCAAGCAACTGGTAATCTTGCCAATCTGGAGAAAATTCTAGATTTATGATGGGTGTCTTTATTGTGTTTTTCATTTTCATAGCCTAAAAGTAGATTGCGCGCGCATTAAGCGATTGATAGCTCTGAATAACTAGTTTTGTGAAAATAAATTGCTCTACCTGAATTTTAGCCTAAGAAATGAATCTCTGCAGGTTAATTGATATATCCAGAAACTCACAAATTTAGCAAATGCTTTTATTGTCCGATAAATGTTATGAGAAATATTAACTACACGGGATAATGAGATTTATCAAAAAACTCGTTGGCCATTTGTTTGTTGTAAGTGATACGGATACCTGCTTGATGACCATTCCTTACTTTTGAGATTATAATCGTTAGAAAACCACAATAAACAGAGGAGTCAACATGAATTTTGATGAAGTTATCGATCGTCGAAGCACTGAAAGTCTAAAGTGGCGTCGTTATGGGGAAGATGTGCTGCCTTTATGGGTTGCTGATATGGATTTTCGTTGTCCACCTGAGGTAATAGATGCTTTACATGCGCGTGTTGACCATGGCATTTTTGGGTATGGTTTGGTGCCTAAGGATTTGCCAGAAATTGTTGTTGATCGTATGGCTCGTCTTTACAATTGGCGAATTAGTCCGGAAGATGTCTGCTTTGTCCCTGGGGTAGTAACTGGATTTAACTTAGCTTTGAGAGCTGTGTGTTCACCCGGAGATTCAATTTTATTTCAAACACCAGCTTATCCACCTTTTTTTAGTGCAATTGATAATGCTAGTATGCAGCGGGTTGAAAATAGCTTAATGCGAGGGGCTGACTATCAGTACAGCATTGATTTTGAATTATTCGAGAAACAAATAATTGATCATAAACTTAAATTCTTTTTGCTCTGCAATCCGCAAAATCCAACAGGTCGGGTTTTTACTAAGGATGAGTTGTTAAGAATGGCAAAAATTTGTCTGGACCACGATGTTACTATCTGCTCCGATGATATTCATTGTGACTTAATCTATTCCGGGCATAGACATATTCCTATGGCTTCTTTGGATAAGGAAATTGCTGCTAGGACGATAACTTTAATTGCCCCAAGTAAGACTTACAATATTGCAGGGTTACATGCCTCAGTGGCAATCATTCAAGATCCAACTTTGCGCCAAAGTTATAGTCGTGCTAGGGCTGGTTTGGTTAGCACGCCCTGCTTGTTATCTCTCACCGCAGCCAGGGCAGCTTATTTACATGGCGATGTGTGGTTGGGGGAAGCACTAGCCTACCTAGAGGCTAATCGTGATTGGTTATACACAGAGATACAAAATTACTTGCCAGGGGTTAGAATGGCTAAGCCTGAAGGTACATTTTTAGCCTGGCTGGATTGTAAAGAAATGAATCTTGAGCCATCTCCTTATCAATTCTTCTTGGATAATGCCAAAGTTGGATTAAACAATGGCTTGGATTTCGGTAAAGAAGGACAAGGATTCCTGCGCTTAAACTTTGGCACACCCCGATCTACACTTGTTGAGGCACTAGAAAAAATGCGCCAGGCTTTGAAAGAAAGAAAGAAATTGAAATAGGACAGGTAAGTTAATTTGAGTGTCATAAAAGCAAATAAAAAAATAAACCCAGGTTTAATATTAATTATTTCTGCAGTAGTATTATTTGCTTGTTTATTATTGCCCGTTATAATCTCCCTTGGATTGAGAGGAATTGGCGGTTTCTTAATTCACGCAGACCCCTTAAAAAAGGCAGACGCGGTGGTTGCTTTGAGTGGTGATTCTGGAGACCGCGTTTCTGAGGCCGTGCTGTTATATAAAAGTGATTATGCAGATTACTTAATTATTACTTTTACTGATGAAGCTGCCAGGGATGAACTTATCAGGTCGGCTGTTCGGCAATCATTTCCCCAAGAAAATATTTTTGTGACTGGTTCAACTGTATTTAATACGGTTGATGAAGCTATAGCTGTTCGAAGATTGGCTTTAGAGCATGACATAGATTCACTTATAATAATTACTGATCCTTATCATACTTTAAGGACGCGGATTATTTTTGAGAGTCAGTTGAAGTCTAGTGATATTGATGTGCAGGTAAGGCCAGTTCGTGATCACTGGTATCGAAATTACACCTGGTGGAAGACAGAATTAGGCCGCCAGTATACTTATGAAGAATATCTAAAAATCATTTTATACTTCTTTGGTGTATTTTAAAACAAAAAGCTGGCCTGGTTAGGTAAGCTTTTGACAAGGCAGATAATTATTTATTTATTGGAATTACATTGGCTGCTTGTTTGCCTTTTGGACCCTCTTCAATAGAGAATTCGACCGCTTGTCCTTCTTTGAGCCGGCGATAACCATCCATTTCAATTGCGGAAAAATGAACGAAAATATCCTCTCCATTGTCCCAACCAATAAATCCATAGCCCTTAGGTGCGCTAAACCATTTAATAATTCCTTGATACCTTTCAGACATTGTTTTCATCTCCACTTTCTATTTAACAGATTTTTAGTGGGGTTAATCCCCCATGTAAATAATTTATCACCAGATTTATGACATGTCAAGGAAACAAGATAATTATTGTACAGTTTTATCAATATCGTAGAATATTTAAGTGATCATAAGGAAAAATAAATGAATCAAAGAATGTCCGACCAAGCTTACCTGCGAGGGAAGCAGTATGCGCAATCGACTAACCTGAATGCACGCATATCTATTCATGAAAAGTTCAGCACAAACAAAGAGAAATGGGCGGATTTTATTTTTAAGCATCTAAATATTAAACCAGGGCTGTCAGTGTTTGCATTAGGTTGTGGGAATGCTGTGCAATGGCGGTCGAATGCAAACAAATTCCCTGAAGACTGTAGCATAGTTCTCTCTGATCTTTCTATAGGGATGCTAAGTGAAGCAAAGCGGGCTTTAGTCGATCGTAACTGTTTTAAATTTTTTGTTGCTGATGCTCAGAATATGCCACTTGCTGAAAAATCTTTTGACCTGGTCACTGCCAACCACATGCTGTACCACGTTCCTGATATTGATAGGGCATTATCAGAGATAAAGCGGGTTCTAAGAAAACCTGGCAAGCTCATGGCTGCCACAAATGGGGAGTTCCACATGCAAGAACTCTATGGATTATTGCACCAATTTGAGCCTGCTTATCAATTTGACCCTATCAAACACCGTCGCTTCAGCCTTGAAAATGGCGAACCTTGGTTAAGGCAATACTTTTCAAATGTAGAATTAATATTGTTCGATTCGAATTTGTGGGTGACAGATGCAGCGTTACTCACTGAGTATGCTTACTCGATGTGGGATATTACAGAAACAATGCCGATCTCAAGGAAAATGGCGTTGACAGATTACTTTCAAAACATCATTGTAGAAAAGGGCGGCATTTTTATTAGGAAGTCTACAGGAATTTTGTTGGCAAATAACTAACTATGGATATTAATCAACATCTATTCTTGCAAACACAATAACAAACTAAATAATTCGTTTTGTGGATCTTCATTGGTAATGGATAGGACGGGTATAGTAAGGTTAAGGTCGTCCTTAGGATCAAGGCTTACTGTGTTGACTTGATTGTCTGCTTGTGACTTTAAAATGTATCCTATTGCGCCAGGAGTATTATTAACCTGTTCTATTATTTTTTCCTGTGAACCGACAAATTGCACTCTTAATTGACCTTTCTCGATCTGTAGCAAATCTTGAATCAGCCACTGATGCAGTTCGTCATTTGGGCTATAGCTGAAAACAGAAACTGGATGGTCAAAATTTGTGACTGTGCTTGCGCCTTGAATTTCTTGCCAGCTAGCAAACTCTCCGATGAAGACTTGTTTAATATCCTCCTCTGAAATGCGTACCAGTGGGTTATCAGGATGTGTAATCAAGATAATCTCCTCATATCCCAAAACGCTGACAAACTGATCTGAGGTTTTATTAATACCTAGGTGAATGGTTAAGTCATAGTCTGCAGGATTCATTTTATGAGCAGGAATAGTATGAACTGATAATTTGATTGTACCCTGTTTTTCAGCACATGAATTGAGTTCGTCTAGTAAGTGTGTTGCTAATGGGGAAATCTGTACTTTAATAATTGGTCTTTCTAGCTCAGGCGCTTGGGACAAAGGTGCGCTGCATCTAGCCAAGAGAAAGGAAACGATTGTAAAAAATAACGTTGTACGAAATTTAGCGAACATTATGAAGGATTAATATCAAAATAGACACTAAAACACAATAAAGCGAGAAAACATACAGTGAACTTTTCTTCAAGAAGCGCATTAACCACGCAATTGAAAAGTAACCTACAACGCCTGCTATTAGGAAGCCAATAACCAAAACTGGAAGGAAACTAAATAACGATGACATTTTGATTAGGTCAACAAGGGCTAATAAGCCTGCTGCCATCATGATGGGGATTGACATCAGGAATGAATAACGAGCTGATCCCTTGCGATCGAAATTTTGAATTAATCCACCAGATATGGTTGCACCAGAGCGAGAGATGCCTGGAAAAATAGCTAGCATTTGGAAAAAACCAATCAATAAAGCTTCCTTAGGTTTAATGGTTTCAATTTCACGCGTTTTTTTACTGACCCACTCTGAGATAGCCATCAAAGCTGCTGTGATAAACAGCATAACCGAAGTAATTACTGGACTGCTGAAAGCAGTTTCAACATAATCTTTGAGCAAAATGCCACCCAAACCTGCCGGGATAGTGGCGAGGATGATCATCCAGCCTAAAATACTATCGGATTCTTTCAAGGGCTGTTTTGCCTTTATGCCTGACAAAACACTCTTAATAATTGCGATCAAATCTTTCCAGAAATAGACTATTACTGCGGCTAGCGTACCTAGTTGAACTAACACATCAAAAAGAAAAGCTTCGGCACTGGCTAGATCCCACTCAAAAATGTAAGGTACTAATACAAGATGCGCAGAAGATGATATTGGTAGGAATTCCGTCAGCCCTTGCACGATGCCTAAAATAATTGCTTGAATGATTGTCATGTTATCTCCAGGTTGTAGGTATTACTGTGTCTTTTTAGATCTATAAATTGTTAGCGCTTCTTTCGCATAGCTATCGAATGTCTTATTTTGAATAGCCAAACGCATATCGGTTGTCAGATGAATGAGCGTGTGAATATTATGAATTGATAGGAGCGTAGCAGCAAGCATTTCTTTGGCGACAATGAGGTGACGTAGATAGGCTCTTGAAAAATGCTGGCAAGTGTAGCACTGGCACTCTTTGTCTAGGGGTTTCTCATCAGTCGCAAAGCTGGCATTCATCACATTCAAGCGTCCATAGCGTGTCATGGCAGCGTTATGACGCGCAAGGCGGGTGGGTAAGACGCAGTCAAAAATATCGATACCTCGCCAAACGCCTTCAATTAAGTCCTCAAAAGTACCGACCCCCATCAGGTATCTCGGTTTATCGGGTGGTAAGACAGCATTAACTACCTCAATGGTGTGGTACATATCTTTTTTGGATTCACCAACAGAAAGGCCGCCGATTGCATGACCTGGGAAACCCATCGAGGATATGACCCTAGCAGATTCCTCACGCAGGTCTGCGAAAACACCCCCTTGAACAATCCCAAAAAGCGCTTGGTCGTTTCTTTTCTTTGCTTTAATGCAACGCTCAGCCCACATATGGGTTCGGATCATTGCTTCCTTTGAGTATGCCAAGTCATTGGGTGGTGCGCACTCATCGAATGCCATAATGATATCTGCTCCCAAGTTTTCTTGGATAGCGATTGATTTTTCTGGTGTAAGGCGGTGTGTAGATCCATCAATGTGTGATTTGAAAGTGACACCATCCTCATCAATTTTGCGCATATCAGTTAAAGAAAAGACCTGGAAACCACCTGAATCAGTCAATATGGGTTTTTGCCACTGCATAAAGTGATGCAACCCGCCTAGTTTGGCAACCAACTCATCACCTGGACGCAGGTAAAGGTGATAGGTATTGGCTAAAACCATACTTGCACTTAGTTCCTCTAGTTGGGCTGGCGTGACTGCTTTAACAGTCGCCTGGGTGCCAACCGGCGCAAAAATAGGTGTGATTATCTCACCATGTGGTGTTTTAAAGCTGCCAACTCGGGCGTAGTTATCTGTGTTGTGAATGGTGAACTCAAACATCCCGGTTATTATACCTTCTTGCTATTGATTCTTGCCGTATATAATTAAAGAGTACTCCACTAACCATTCACTAATTCAATATATTTGTTACTTGATGAACATCAAAAGGAGGTTTATACTTACCTGCTATGGAAATCAATACTTATTCAACATGGCTGGAAATTGACCTGAATGCCATTAAAAGTAATGTCAGACAAATAAAGAAGATGACTGGTGCAGAAGTAATGGCTGTCATTAAAGCCAATGGATATGGTCATGGGGCACGTCCAGCTGCGCAGGCAGCCATTCAAGGAGGCGCGACCTGGTGTGGTGTAGCGCGTATCGAAGAAGCACTTGCCCTTCGACGCGCAGGTATATCATGCAAGCTTCTTGTTCTAGGCTATACCCCGCCGGCAAAAATACCTGATGCGATTGATCAACAGGTTGTCGTTTCTATTTTTGATCCAGAATTGACTGCAAATTATTTAGATTATGCACGCATCAATGGGGCTAAGCTGCATGCGCATGTGAAGGTTGAAACCGGTATGGGGCGATTAGGGATGCTGCCAAATGAGGTTCCTGGCTTTTTATCTGGTCTTAAAGGCACAAATATTGCGGTGGATGGAATTTTTACACATTTTCCGCGCGCAGATGAACCTGAATCTGACTCAACCCCCAATCAAATACACATCTTTAATGATTTGCTTTTTTACTTAGAAAAACAGAGTCTTAAACCGGCTATAGTCCACGCAGCCAATTCAGCGGCAGTTATAAACTTTCCTGAATCTCACTATGATCTGGTTCGTCCAGGTAATGCTATATTTGGCATGGCCCCGGCACCAAACATGCAATTAGGTTTTGAGTTTAAACCCGCCCTGACCTGGAAAGCACGCATTACTTCTCTCCGAACCTATCCGCCTAATAGTGGCATTAGTTACGGTTCAATCTACGTAACAAAAAAGCATGAGCGCATTGGAGTCATCCCAATTGGATATGGAGATGGTTTCCGCAGGGTGGATGGTCAACAAGTGTTGGTTAATGGGAAACGCGTTGATATCGTTGGTAGAGTTTGCATGGATCAGTGTATGTTGCAGTTAGATAATGTACCTGAAGCAAAAGTTGGCGATGAAGTTATATTAGTCGGTAGGCAGGGGGATGAAATGATCAGCGTTGATGAGGTTGCAGCGCGTTGGAACACCATAAACTATGAAGTGGTTTGTGGCCTGGCTGATAGGCTTCCCAGGATTTATAAAGAATAATGACTCAATTGATCAAAGCAGAATTTCATTGTCACTCAATTTATTCACCTGACAGTTTATTCAAAATCTCATCGATCCTAGAAACGTGTAGAGAAAAGGGAATTGATAAGATTGCCATCACCGATCATGATCAAGTGCGAGGGGCTTTAGAAGCAAAAAGAAAAGATCCAGAAAGAGTTATTGTGGGGGAAGAGATCCAGACTACTGAGGGAGAAATCTTAGCGTACTTTCTTAGTGACCTGGTGCCTGGCGGCTTATCCCCAATGAAAACGATTGAGGCATTAAAAAAGCAATCAGCATTTATTAGCATCGCGCATCCCTTTGACCCGATGAGAGGCTCCACTTGGCAAAAAGGCACATTAGAAGCCCTATTACCTTTCATTGATGCAATTGAGGTTTTCAATGCCCGCTGTGTTAAACCAGCTTTCAATGAAAGGGCGGATGAATTTGCAGAAGCGCATCAACTCTTAAGAATGGTTGGATCAGATGCTCATTCAGCAGTGGAATTAGGCAGGGCTGTGCTTCAATTACCTATTTTTAAAAATGCTGATGAACTCCGCAGTGTATTAGGTGCAGCTTCATTTGATGGGAAATTATCTGGCAGTTGGGTTCACTTAATTTCGCGATATGCAAAATTTGCCAAGCAAATTAGAGGGAATGTTTTAGAGTAGTTTTCTGTCTAGTAAATTTTATTTTGCGCAATTGCCCCTGTAAATAATTGTTCATACTGCATTATTATGCTATCTAATGAGAATTTCTCTGCTAATTTTCGACTAGCTAATCGATAAGCTAATAATTTTTGGGGATTTGAAATTAATTCCCTTAGTGCTAAAACAAAACCGTCCTTATCATGAGGTTCGAATAAGAAACCGTTTATTCCGTGCTCTATTAATTCTACAGATCCTCCAACGCGGCTGAGGACTAAGGCTAAACCCATTGCAAGAGCTTGTACGCCTACGACCGGTAACCCTTCCGAAAGTGATGGCATGAACATAATATCTGCTGAGCGGTACTCATTAATTACTTGTACCGGCGTAATCCAGCCGGTAAATTGCATGCGATCTTGAATTTGGAGGATGCTTATCTCTTTGACAATCTCTTGATACAAAGGTCCATCACCAATTAATGAACAAGTCCAAGCTAGGTCTTTAAGTTCTGCCAAGCATCTGACCAGTTGGAGTGGGTTTTTTTGAGGCATGAAACGGCCTGCAAAGACAATTTTTGGTGGATTATGAACCTTAATAAAATCTGGGTCCAAAGCTTCGAGGTCAACACCGTTTGGAATTACTTCAACAGGGACTTGATAATGCTTTAGTGCCAAAGAGCGTGTAAATTCACTCACAGCTGAAATCTTTGCGGCGTTATGCCAAATAGGGGGCGTTAATGGATAAATCCACCTGAACCACTTGCTGGTCTTTTCTGGAACACCACCGGGAACATCTCCGAGGTGAACAGTTAGAACATAAGGGACTTTGGTAAAAAGGTGTAATAGAAAAGCACTAACACCGCTAGGGACCGCAAAATGAACATGAATAAGATCTGGCTGTTCTTTCTTAAAAAGTTTTAAACCTTTCCAAAATGATGCCCAAATAAAACCAAGCATCGCCCAAAAATCAGCCCTGTAGGCTTCTTTCCGGCCACTCTTAACCCGAATGATTTGAATGCCATCCTCACTATCGTTTTCGGGTAAATTTTCATAGTGGGCAGTCAAAACGGAGATGTTGTGACCTCGTTTTACTAAACCTTGGCATAAATCTTGGGCAACTTTCCCTCCGCCACCGCCTATGGGTGGATATTCGTGAGTTAGGACAAGGATATTCATTTACTTAGGTATTTGGTTAAATTTCGGAATTTCGGTTTCTGGGAAATTGATATATTTTTGCACTGTGTAATTTCGTTTACCTTGGGATTCATGATAAGTGCGCGCTAATAATTCTGCAATTAATCCCATGAGTATTGACTGGAAGCCGAGAATAAAAACCATCGTGGACATTTGAAAAAAGGGTGATTCAAATACTGAGACACCAAACCCTACCCGGCGAATTAATAAGAATAGCATCAGGGCAAGAGCGATTAATATGAGAAAAATCCCCACGCCACCAAACAGATAAATAGGTTTACTGGCATACGCATTTAAGAATTTAACTACGAACAAATCCAAAACGACTTTAATAGTTCTTTCCAATCCATACTTGGCTTTGCCAAAACGTCTTGGGTGATGATTGACGGGAACCTCAGTGATTCTCGCGCCAACTGAGTTTGCATAAACAGGAATAAATCGGTGCATTTCACCGTAAAGACGAAAACCGGTTATAACTTCTCTTCGATAGGCTTTTAAGGTACAGCCGAAATCATGCAAGTGTACTCCTGTTACCCAGGAAATAAGTTTATTGGCTAATTGTGAGGGTAAGGTTCGTGATACAAAGCTGTCTTGCCGTTTGTTGCGCCAACCGCTGACAACATCATAGCCCTCTTCAAGTTTTGATAATAAAACGGGGATATCTATAGGATCATTTTGCATGTCTGCATCAAGCAAAACGATAATTTCGCCATGAGAATGGTCAATGCCAGCTGCAATGGCCGCCGTTTGGCCAAAATTCCTTCTAAAAGAAATGACTCTAACGTGCTCTGGATCTTTGTTTGCTAATTCTTTTAGAACAGTTAAGCTTCCATCTTGACTTCCATCATCGACAAAAAGCAATTCCCAGCTTTTATTAAAAGAATTGCTAACATTTAACAAAGCTTCGTAAAGAATCGGGATGTTATCTTGTTCATTATATACAGGCACAATTATGGATAAATCCATAGATTTATTCTCCAAGCAATTCTGACTTTTGTTTATTATAACATTGGTGAATATGATGAGGAGATATTTTACCTGTATAGAATTGTTATTAACCTAGATAAGGATTTGTATAAAATTGGTTTTGTTAAATTACGGACATATATCCATAAGTTCTTTGGGAAGGGGTCCTTTCCGAGGAATAAATAATTCATACCTAAGATCAGTATTGATTTCAATTGATTCGTAGTTACACAATACTGGGATCGAAACCCAGTTTACCCAAGAATTATTTTCTTGTCCAAAACCGCCTTCATAATTAACTTCTTGATATGCAACATATAAGGGTTCACTTATTATTAAAGAAAAACGTTGATTCTGTATGTCAGCAATAAAAGACTTAAAATAATTGGCATCATTAGCCATGGCCATATCCATAAGATGTTTCTTTTCATATTCAGGTACGAGAGTGACATTATTTATGAATCCAAAAGTAAGCAGCTGTCGCTGATCAATGAATAAAATTTCTTTATTCTTATATTTGTCAACTGCACTTTGAATATTGTTTATTCCTTTTTGTGCTACTTGCTTAGATGGAATTTCGATATGTTTTGTACTCAATACACCGAGCAAGGCTGGAATAAAAACTACAAGGAACAAAGCATATTTATGGATCGGTTTGTTTTTACTAATAGCTTGAATTTCATCCTTCGCATCAGCATGCCAAATCAGACCGCTAACGATTACCAATGTTATAAGAAACATGTCAAGGTTGTGTAAATCGCCTCCGCCACCAATCTTTACACTGATAATCAGTCCCACGATTAGAAAAGCCATTAGCTCTCCCAAAAGTAACAACTTTTGCCAAAGATCCAATTTCCAGTGCATCTTTTTTCCAAGCAAATACAAGAAAAATATCAAAGGGCCGACAGTTGTAAGCAGGCCGAGTAAAATACCTGGAGTATAAGTTGGATTGGGTAATAATCTCCGCCACAATAGAGGCTGGCGCCCTAGGAGTTCGCTAAGGCCAGAAACTGCAATGCCTTGTTCTCCAGATGCCAATACTGCTGCTGCCTGGTTCACTGCACCAGGTTCACCAGTCAGGAAGGATAAGAGGGCATCATCTAGTGACTTAGGCATAAAGTAAGCAAAAGAGACGCCAAATAACCCAAGGATTATTGCCCGTAACCACCGTTGTTTGGTGCTTTTTGACAGGTTGGATTCAGTATCTAGGAATGCGATTAATGCAGCCCACATACCTGCTGCAAACACCCAGGTAAAGCGGGATTCGGTTGCATAATATCCTGCAATCGCAATAAATATGATACTTAGCCAAAGCGACATTTTTCTTGTTGTTGCTACCAATATTGCTGCAAGTACAAGCGGTGTATATATTGGCCCGCCTCTTAGGAAAAGGAAAGCCCAAAGTCCAAGCATAACCCACACATCAATTTTTTGGTGTTTCCTATAAAAAGTTACCAGGCCAAATACAAAATAAGGCACTGTAAATAAAATGACATTCCATAAACGGGCAAGAAAAATTGAGGCATTTGGGATCAGATAAACAAGCCCCCACAGACTTTGCCTGCCTACTGATGTATAGACAGGGATGGATTTATCTGCTGCAATTTGATAACGATCTCGCCCATATAATATTGAATAATCCCACAAACGATTGCCCTCAGACCATCCTAAAGAAAATGGGTAGCTGCTTGCTGTTTGAAGTTCGTTTGCGATAATAATGAAGCTAGAAAGTAAAACGATCGCTTTTAGAAAACCAAAATATGAATAAACCTTATTTTGTTCCTCGGTTAATAACCAGCTTAGGAAACCAATTGAAAAAATCAAGATTATCGTTTTGACCCACCAAAAATTGAAAAGTACTGCATATGGCGAATGCAATAACAACCAACTTATAACCAGCGAAAATATGACTCCAACGCCCCAATTAATCGAGGAAGATTTAGGGCGAAATAATGTAAAACGCTCTAACAATTTGAAATACCAGATATGTACAAGCAAAAAAGCAATAAGGAAAATAAGCAGTAGTATGAAAGCAAAGAGGGAAATAGGAATGCGCGTAGTATTGGTAAATAGCGGAAGGTAATACCGGAATAATTCATCCAAAGATTTATAAAAATAAAAAATCAAAAAGATGGAAATTGATCCCTTTATGAGGATCAATAATTTTTTATTTTTCCACAGCATATTAATAAATTACCTCAAATAATTTCTTATAGTTATACCCCATATTAGAAATTGAAAATCTCTCTTCTACTAATTTCCCGCCATTAATTGAAAACTTAGTTCGCAATGTCTCACTACAAAGCACCTCGATAATGCCTTTGGCCAGTGCTTTCGAATCACGAACAGGAACTAATTTACCATTTTGTCCATCACAAATAATATCTGATACTGCTGGTATAGCTGAACAAATTACAGGCACACCGCTCGCTAATGCTTCTAAGAGAGAGATGGGTAAGCCCTCATAAAGTGAAGGAAAGACAAATAAATCGGAATCCGCTAATAATTTTGGTATGTCATCGCGGTTGCCTAAGAGAACAAATCTCCCAGATAAGCCTAAATCATTAATTTTCGACTTATAGGAATTAAATAATGGGCCATCCCCTGCCAGGTAAAAAGTCGCATTTGGAAAAGTTTCTAGTACTTTTGAAGCAGAATCAATTAAGTAAGCATGACCTTTTTGTTCAACTAATCTTCCAACTGAGAGGATGATGAATTTATCTTTATCTGATATAGGCTGACTTTCACTTGTACATTTTTGAGAGAATAATTGAGGGTCAATACCGTTGTAAATGATTTTTATTTTATTATCAGATACTCCCTCTTCCACTGCTTGTTCCTTTGTAAAGCCTGAGACTGCAATTAATCCAGTCGCAATCCTACTGTTTATTATCAGTCTATGAAGCAGTATTCGAAATTTTGACAGGCTTGGATATCTTACATGATGGGATCCATAACGAATTGGGACCCCGGCTAACCAAGCTGCTGGTAGCCCAAGTAAATTGCTGTCATGGGTAAAAGTTAGTATGCCTGAATACTCTCCATGTTTTAAGTTTTTTAATAGTTTGAACCAACCCTTTGCAAGCCTGGCAAATCGTTGAATTTTATTGTCAGAATTTGACCACGCATCCAGGCAAATTATGGGAAATGAGTTTTGAGATTTCCACTCTTCATAAAGATTATCACGATCATAAAAGAACGCTGCCGTGACATCGATACCTTGGTTAAAAAACCATTTCGCTAGGTCAAGTAAGACCTTTTGAGCACCCCCAGTCGTAATATTTGTTCCTAATAGAAAGATTTTCAATCTTATGCTACCGATCTTACTTGTGGTTACATGTCGCATGTGGAAGTATCATGGAAATGAGCTTAGCCCATTTATGCTGAAGCCAAATTCCGTGTGTAATTCCATGCTTGTTTTGCTAAACTATCTGGTATTTCAATGTCGTTAAAATTTAGCATTTGGCCAGGCTCTACCTTTTGTCTTATTACAACATCGCTAATTAATCCGACCGGAACATGGTTTGGGAATTCTGAGATGGATATAGCTTCACCTCGGATTCGGAAATTCCTTGAACCACGCTGTATTCTCTCACCAGGTTCTAAGGTCTTTTTGGCAATGGCCGCTACGCTTGCTGTTGGAAGCTTTCCATTATCTAATAAAATACTGCCAGTCTCCAATACTTGCCTGATTGTTTTTGGTATTTCAAGATGGCAGAGATGATAATTTCTTATCATGGTATAAAAAGGCCCTTCTCCCAATTTCAAATATTTTAGTGCAGCTGCTTGTTGATGATCATATTCTGCGGTTACGAAAACACCAGCTGGGAACTTCTTTTTTGCTTTAGGGTCACATAAGAGGTAATCGCTGATGGGTTGCCCCAATTGTTTTGATTTTTCAGCTAATAAGGCTGCGCCTTGCTCAATATCATCACTTAGCAGTCCAAACATTCCCTGTTTTGCAATAACAGCACCTAATCCATTAGCAACAAGCGCCTGTTCAATTTGAACCTTAGTGCCATCTGTAAAGCCAGTGACCTGTTCCAGGGAGATTCCCTGCACTTTTGACCAGTATTTCATGTCATCTAGTGTAGGATTTAGATTTAAAAAGCCTTTAAGGTTACCATAGACAAGAGGATTGAAGCCCATGGTCACCAGATCTTTTTTCATGGCCGCTAAAGTACCTGGCTGATCTCCTTCTGCTTCGGTTAACAAACCTTTCTGCGATAAGTAATTTCCCGAAGTAATGTGCAATTCGGCATCCATGGTGACTACGGGTTTGCCTGCTTCCAATGCTTTAGATACAATCTCTGTTGCATATACCGGGTCGCCATTGCACTCCACCACTAGTTCACTTTTGTCTAATAATTCTTGAACTGAATTTGTGTAGGCTGAATTATTAGGAAACGTATCCAATCTCCTGCGCGTTAAAACGACACTCACTTCCATATCTGGAAATAGATTAATTGTTTTTAACAAGCCTCCGCCAATGAAACCTGTTCCAATTATGCCAATTTTGGTTACGTGTGATGCAGACATAAAAAATCCTCGTTTTAGCGGTTTTTGGATTATTGTCTAAGATATTATTTGTAAATAATTCTTAGACCGCTTGAGAACCGCTTTGATATTATAACGTGTAAAAATTCAGGGATAAATTGAATTTCGAAAGAGATAAAAAGCTTGATGAACTTCTTAGTATTTCATTTGAAAAGGCAAGTGTAAGGATTCTGGATTTATGATAATAAGTTTATGTACTTCTGAACACTTGTTTCAATAGAAAATTGATCTAACCACTCGGGATTAGCTAATCTTAAATCCCCCTTAAATACCTTCTCAATTGCATCGGCTATGGCTTTATGGTCGCCAATAGGGACGAGGTGGCCAAATTTCCCGTTCGCTAATATTTCTTCAGGTCCGCCACAGGCTGTGCTTACAACAGGGCAATGGCAAGCTAAGGCTTCGACTATCACAATAGAAAAGGATTCATGCTTTGAGGTATTTACCAAGACATCAGCTTCTTCAATGATTGGTAGTGGGTTATCGATAAAGCCCGGCATTATCACATCATTTTCCAAGCCCATTTCATTCACCCGTTTAGAAATTTCCTTCCTATATGTTCCTTCGCCTAAGATGATTATTTTTGCGTAATATTTCTTTTGTATCTCTTTAAATGCAACCAGCAAAGTTTGATGATCTTTTACTTTTTCTAACCTGCCAATACTAAGTATTTTCTTGTAGTTTTGCTTTTCAGTGATAGAAAAATGATTCAGCTCTTTTGATCTTTTATAAAAACCCTCGTCAATGACCGGGTTATAAATGACATTGATTCTTGAATGAGGCAAGTGCAAGTACTTAACCGCATCCTGTGCACAAATATTGGACACAGCCACGATGTGGTCGGCTCTAGGATAGATTAGTTTAAAAATCACCTTGTCAAGCGATTTGTGATAAATTGGATTTTGTTTTGATATGATCCCGTGTATAGAAATGATGATCTTTGGTTTACTCTTTGCAAGAATTCGCGCAAGAACAGAAACGACATTGGGTAATTCCAAGGCTGAGATTATCGTATCCGGTTGTTTTTGATTGATGTACCTTACAAGCTTTGTTAGTGTATGCCTCATGGCAGGCACATCAAAATTAATGATATTTACTTCCGGTGGAACTTTGGCAAGCAATTCTCCTTGTGCCTTTTTTAGAATTAGATCAACAAGAAAGCCTCGTCTTGATAATTCTTGTGCAAGTATTACCATCGCTGATTCTGCACCGCCACCAGCGAGGGTGGGGATAAAGATGGCAATTCTTTTCACTCTGGAGGTATTTATATTTAATGTCATTTAAAGGTTTGGTGTGTTGTCTCGAATTTAAGGGTCATTCCGATTAACTGAGGGATATAGTCTATCTTTGAATAATACTCCCCTTAATTTGCGAACCTGGATCATTATTTTTTTTATCATGTCATCATTGATTAGACTTAACAAACGATATGGAATAATTTTGACATTTTTAGCATCACACTTGAGCAATTTCAACATTTTTCGCATGTTGGGAATGTCATTTGCGCGTAGATATTCAATACAAGCAGTCTGGTAGATCATGCGTCTTGAATTTTCTATGACACTCTCGGGCAAGTTCGGGTCAAGTTTTTTGGCATTATTGATCACCGTTTCATGAATGTCAAACATTCTTTGCATAGATATATTCGAAGTAATATTTGAGGCATGCACCTTGTCCAATACGTGGATGTTTGATAAGTAGAGCAGGGGATGCTTTTTGGCAATTCGTAAATATAAGTCACGGTCATCCATGAACCAGATGTCACCGTTGAACATGCCAACCTCAAAGAAAACACTTTTTTTGATCATGACAGAAGAAAAGCTCCAAAGATACTTTTTTTCAAGGATGTCATAGAAAACATCCTTGAAGTAATCCTTGGTTTTCTTTTTTGATAAAATTTTATTATTGTAGTAATTAACCTGAAGCCGTCCGGAAGCAACCCATACAGCTTGCCATTGTTCAAGTCCTTGTAATTGCTCTTCTAATTTTCTTGGTGTCCAAATGTCATCGTGGTTGAGGAAGGCTACAAATTCTCCCTGAGCTTGTTGTGCAGCAAAGTTTCTGGCTTTGGCTGGGCCTGAATTTTCAATCTTGAAGTATTTTATTTTTGGCGAATCGAGTTCCTTATAAATATCTTCAATTGGGTCTGGTGGGCCGTCATCGACTAATAAGATTTCAAAATTTTGGTATGTTTGCTCAAATACCGAATTAATGGTGTCTTTAATAAACTTTCTGGAGTTGTAACAGGGAATTAGGATAGAGATTAAGGGATTTGATTTCATTTAAAATGACATTTTACAGGTTAGTTGTTCTTTCTGTTTTTTCACTTAAAAATATTTTCTTCAAGAGATTAAGAATAGAACCGCGATCAATTATAACAAAAAGAATTATTAAGAAGATCACCAACAAAACAAGGCGAAACATAAAATCTAAGTAGAGGTTCCCAAAGGATAAATTGATACTGATAATCCAGAAAATCAGGAATCCTAGGATTGACCAAACAATTGGTTTAAAATTCAACTCCAGTCTAACCAAATTATTGGAGAATATTAACATTAGAAGTGTGTATATAAAAATCCCAATTACATCAGCAACTGCTGCCCCAAAAATCCCGTACTTTGGTAATAATAACAGGCTGGATAGAATTGTACCGATAACACCGATTCCTGTTGATATCGAGACAAAATATGATTTCTTTGTTTGTGTAATCCCTACTGTGTATGTATAGGTCGAGCCAGTCAATGCTTGTTTTAAACACAACAATGCAACCAATGGTACGCCAACTTGATATTCAGTCGGGGCAAGGATATAAAAAAATTCTTTTGCAAATAAGGTGACAAGTGCTGAAAGGGTTATTGTTGCGTATATATAGTATCTAAATACTTTATCAAGCTTTAGATGAAAACTTTTACTATTAATATTTGCCAAGAAAACAGGCAGCCAACCCATGATAAAAGCAGAAACCGCAAGTTCAATCACTTTAGAGGTTTTTGTAGCCACACTGTAGTAGGCAATCTGTGTCTCGGTAGTGTATTGTGTTAATAAAATTCGATTAATCGACATCATGCCCCAGTTTAGTAATCCACCCGGTAGCATTGGAAGGCTGTAAGAAGCAATGTCAGCAAACCATTTCTTAGAAAAGCTAAAACCTAAAAGATCACGGCAATAATAACCGCTAATAATTGAAACAAAAATTCCAGAAATTATTTGGGCTGTGAAATAGCCATTTATGCCTTGGTTAAATCGGAGAATAAAAATCAGGATCAATCCAAAGCTGATGATTGCATGTAGTAAGTTTATGATGAGATACTTAACGGGTTTGCGCTGCATGCGCAGGGCACTAGCAAAGATCTCCTTAATCGCTGCAAATGGAATGCTTGCAGTCGCTAAGATAATTGCATTTGAATAAATTCCACTAGAAAAAAGCATAGTCGAAATTTTCTGGCTAAATAGTGCAACAAACCCAACAATTACTATGCTGAACATCAAAGTGAACCAAAAGACACTGGAAACCATCTTTTTTCTGTCCTGTTTTGAGTTTTCTGAGACTTCATAAAAGAATCTCATTAAACCAGTCACAAGATGTAAGGCTAGTAAAATGTGAATAAAATTCGTGGTTGCGTTGACAACATCTAGTGTTCCCACTTCTGTTGAGCTTAGTATCCTGGTAATAATCGGTATGGTAACCAAACCAACAACTTGCATTAATGAGCCACCTAAGCCATAAATAGCAATATCACCTGTAACTTTAGGTAAATGGCTTACTGCTCTTTTTAGTATTTCAAATATCTTTTTATAAAACATTTGCTTAAGATTAAAAATCCTACTATTGGAGAAAATCTAATTTTCCTTAGGATTGGTAAGATGGTTCATTAAGTTTAAGTACTTACCAACAATGACCTCTTCAGAAAACTGATTCAGCCAAGTTAATGGTGTTATTCTTTTCTCACTATTCAGAGTTTGAATAATTGCGTTTGCCAATGCATCATCATCATCTGGTTCAACAAGAATGCCATATTTTCCCCCATCCAGTATTTCCCTCGGTCCGCTACGACAGTCAGTGCTTACAACTGGGCAACCACAAGCAAGCGCTTCAACTAATACATTGGGCAAACCTTCGTAATTAGATGATAGGACAAAAAGATCAGCATTCTTCAAATAATTATATGGATTTGCTACCATGCCAGGTAATAAAACCCAATCATGAATATTTAATTCTTTTACTAAAAATTCTAGGCTTGATCTCAGTGGACCTTCCCCAAAAATGATTAATCGGGTTTTTGTGCTTTGCAATACTTTCGCAAAGGACCGCAATAACAAGCTGAAATTCTTCTGTTCACTTAATCGCCCAATAGCAATGATCACTGGCACTGTTTTTGGATTCAACCATGGATGATTAATTGGTTCAATCGCTTTTTGAGCTATGCCTTCATTGATTATGGGGTTAAAAATTACCTCAATAGATGGATGATTGATGTTTGTGTAAAATTTAAAATCTTCCAATACGGATTTTGACACTGCAACGATCGCATCTGCTTTTGGATAAAGAATTTTTATTAAGTATTTTTCTATTATTTTCTTTATTGGTGAGCGAGATACTATTGACTGCGTGTTAGCCAATCGAATAATTGAATACTTAGGATATTTAGCAACAGACCGCGCTAACAACGCAACTATGTTTGTGAGATCAAGGGATGACAATACAAAATCTGGTTTCTTTTTTCGAAAGTAATTGATTAAATCAAATAAACTAAGATAGGTCGATTTTTTGTTTAGATCTATTATTCGCACTTTTTCATCTAAATGTGATAAATAATGGCCTTCCGCTTTTACCAGCACAAAATCGACTATATATCCACGCTTGGCTATAGCTGAGGCGATTACTGCCATCATGTGCTCAGCACCACCCATGCGCAGGTCAGGTAAGAAAAAGGCTATCTTTTTTTCGTTATTTTCCAAGGTAAGATTCCAAACAAGTCGCCATAACAAAATCTATTATACACGGGTAGTTAGAGCTGGCTTAATGGTTCTTATAATTATTAGGTGGATCGTAAATCCGATTTAGCATTCAAAAAACAAAATTCTTTCAACTTTCATTTAAAACTGTAATCTATTTTTTCTTCTCTTGTCATGTAAATCTAATTTTCAGAGGTTAGAATGGGAATTCGTAGTCCTTTAAGTCCAACTCTTTTTGCAAATATTTAATTTCTTTTTGTAAATTAGGAATTATTCTTATTCCCCGTTGCGAGGTAATTTTTCCCATCTCAAATTCTTTTTCACCAGCAGTATAAATTCGAGGATTTCCAGGTGCTCTGTTAGAATTTCTTAATTCTCTTAATAATTTTCCAGTTGTGTGTTTAAACTCCTCAAGCGGAACAAAGAACTCGATATTTATTGCCAAGAAAAAGTGACCGACCCTAAAAGGTTGAGCTATTCCATCTGGGCTGAAACCAGATAAGGCTTGCAGGAATGTGCCCGATTGTAATGAGGCAGAAAGTATTTCCACCATAGTTCCCAACCCATAACCCTTGTGACCGCCTAGAACCTCACCAAAACCACCAAGTGGAAGCAGCGAGGCTGTTTTTTCGCTAAGTGCAGTTAGGGTTTCAGCTGGTTCGGTTATAGGGTTTCCATCCTGGTTAATGACCCAACCTACAGGGATTGGTTTTTCTTCTCTTGTTAACACTTCAATTTTCCCACGTTGAGTAATCGGAGTCGCGGCATCGTATAAGAAAGGAAAGTCTTCATCGGTTGGTGCACCGAATGCGATAGGGTTTGTTCCTAAAATCGGTTCTACGCCAAAGGTAGGAGAAACTGAAGGTCGGGCGTTGGTTACAGACATCCCAATCATGCCTTGCTTAACCGCCATGGTGGGGTAGTAACCTGCAATGCCATAATGGGTCGAATTACGAACAGCGACACAGCCTAAACCGTAAGTTTTAGCTTTATCAATTGCCATTTGCATTGAGCGGGTCCCAATAACCATGCCCATGCCATGGTGACCATCTACAACAGCAGTCGTGGGTGTTTCTTTAACAACCTCAAATTTTGTGACAACTTTATGCTGCCCAGACTTGATCCGATCGTAGTAATACTTCAAGCGACCGATTCCGTGGGATTCGATTCCTCGTTTATCTGATTCAATTATGACATCTGCACATATTTCTGCATCATCTGCTGGAACGCCTACTTTGATCAGAAAATCACGGATAAATCTCCTTAATGTGGTGACCGGTATGTAAACAGAATCTTGATCCATTTATCCTCCAAAATGTAAAACATGTCATTGATTACTAATATACCTGATGAAATTATTATAAAGAGTATTTGAACCTTACGGCAAAGATTATTACAGCTTAACAAATTCCTGTCAAAGTCAAACTTTTAGCGAAATCTTATCATAGGAAATATCATAAAAGTTTTGATCTAATAACAGGCACAAAAGCGCTGCGGTGCTCGAAATATTGATAAAGCTAATAAATTAACAATTTCTTCACTATCAAATAATTCTATTTGCATTCGAAGTAAGGGGAAAGAATTTATTTATTTTTATCTTTTTTTGTACAATCAATAGACAAATATGATGATGTAGTTCATGCTTGACTTGAAGCAAAACGGGTCAAATTCGTATTGACTTAAGCAAAGCTTTCCCATAAACTTAGTGCATGTTGGCTAGCGTCTATTCCTGCTCAATTATCGGCTTAGATGGTGTGGTCTTACAGGTCGAGGTTGATACGAGTGGCGGGTTACCCAGAACAATTATCGTTGGTCTGCCTGACATGGCAGTTCAAGAAAGCCGAGAACGGGTTCAATCGGCAGTCAAAAATGCCGGTATGTTTTATCCCCGAAAGAAAGTCACCGTGAATCTTGCGCCAGCCTCAGTACGTAAGGAAGGTCCTGTCTATGACCTGCCCATTGCTGTGGGCGTGCTAGTGGCCACAGACCAGCTGGCCCCCGAGTGTATTGAGGAATCGATGTTTATTGGTGAGCTATCATTGGATGGCAGTGTCCGCCATGTACGTGGGATATTGCCGATGGCCGCCCTAGCGCGCGAACAAGGTTTCAAAAAACTTTTCGTTCCTGCTTCAGATGCCCATGAAGCCGCCTTGATCCCCGATATTTCAATTTACCCGGTTGACTCACTCTCAAGTTTGTATTCTCACTTAATTGGCGAAACTCAATTAGAACCTGTCAAGAAGATCTTACCAGAGGATGTGCCAATTGTAGCGATTACCGATTTCAGTGAAGTAAAAGGTCAGGAGTATGTCAAACGCGCTTTGGAGGTGGCAGCAGCAGGTGCGCATAACCTGATTATGATCGGTCCTCCAGGGGCGGGCAAGACACTACTAGCACGGGCAATTCCCGGCATCTTGCCACGCATGACGATCGATGAATCACTAGACGTTACCAGGATTTACTCAGTGGCAGATATGCTATCGGCTGATATCCCGCTGATTCGCACCAGGCCATTTCGTGCACCGCATCATACTATTAGTCATGCGGGTTTGGTGGGCGGTGGCAATTGGCCGCACCCGGGTGAAATTACCTTAGCACACCGAGGGGTGCTTTTTCTGGATGAGTTACCAGAATTTGGTACACGGGTTTTAGAAGTGCTCAGGCAGCCAGTTGAGGATAAGGTGGTGACGATTAGCAGGGCAAGCGGATCGTTGACATTCCCGGCAAATTTCATGCTGGTAGCAGCGATGAATCCCTGCCCGTGTGGTTACTATGGAGATAATCTAAAGCCTTGCACTTGTTCACCATCTGCAGTTACCAACTACCAAAAGAAGATTTCTGGCCCATTACTGGATCGGATTGATATCTTTACCCATGTTGCGCGGGTGGACTATCAAAAATTGAGCACGCAGAGGCTAGCTGAAGATTCCGCGACGATACAGGCACGGGTTGAGAAAGCCAGGCAAAGGCAATTGGAACGCTTCAAAGATACGCCATTGGTCAGCAATTCGGATATGAATCCCTCCCAGATTCGTCAGTATTGTGTTTTGGATGATGCCTGCCAGGCCTTGATGAAAGTAGCTATGAAACAGCTGCAACTCACGGCACGAGCTTATCACCGCGTATTGAAGCTCAGCCGCACGATAGCTGATCTGGCTGGCTCGGAGGCAATTGCCCAGGCACACCTGGCCGAAGCGCTTCAGTATAGGTCTAAGATGGACTTGATGTAACAATAAACCTTTGAACCCCTTGAACCCCTTGAACCCCTTGAACCCCTTAATCATTTGCATAATCGACCAGTTCTGTGGTCTGTTCCTGGCGCACAGGTGGAAAGTTAGATTTTGTTTCCCAAAAATCCCCGACCGTAGTGTCCCAGAATTTGTTTATAATTTTCTGGTTGTCAAATAAAAAAAGCTGGTTGAATTAGATGAACATAGGTTAAAATATTGTAGCGTGTAAGTTTTTTTACCAGAATAATAACAACCCCAAAGATAATTTAGTATTTTAAGGAATCCACGATGAGAAAAATGAATAATAAAAATGCTTCGTATCGTTCCATTTCTTTAATAATCATCGCCTGTGTGATTTTGTTTTCACTCGGCTGTAATTTGTTTTCACCAAATTACTGGGTTCACCGTTTAGACGACGAAGAAGCAACTCAAGCAGAAGAGCCAAAGCCAATAGACTCCCCAACCATTGATGAATCAGGTACTGATTCGAGTTTCGGTTCCAAATGTTTGAATTCTCCAGGAGATGCGCCTTGCCCGATAGATGCGTGTGTCGTTTATAAAGGCGAATACTCAGCAAAAAACGTGGTTACAAGTGATTTATTTGGCAAAGCGAATTCAAGTGATTACCAGTGTTGTGCAGAGTATCAATTTACAAATAATAGTGGCGTAGATTTGATGGCTATCGAGCACCTGGTTACGGAATTTGATAATAACTGGTATATTAAGCTTTATCCAGCTAAAAACCCTGGACAACCGATTAATTGCTCAAATTACTTTAACCGTAAAGATGGAATTGAAACATTTAGCAAGGGTGTTGCAGAGATCGTTGTTTTATATGCCAATCCTCACTGCGATTGGATCGAATGGGACGAACCTGGTTTGGCCGTGTATCGCGTGCCAATTGAAGCTGGATGCTATCCATTTTAGGAAAAGGACCTTTTGGGTGCTGCGATTAAGTCCATTACTTTGCCTTTCCTTCAGAGGGACAATTTAACTTAACGCAAATGAGACATCACAATAATTTTCTCACTGTTAACAGTGAGAAAGTTGATTTTAAAAGTATATTTTTATATACTTTAAGAGCCATCACCACGATCGAAGCGTGAAAATATTCCTCTTCATTAAACCTGTTACATTCATTGAGATGGTCACAAAGCTGCAGGTTTTATAAACTTAGCTCTTGTTAATATTTATATTTAACAAAGTTTATTCTTTATAAGATCAGAATTGGAGCTTCACTAGTGATACAGTGTCCTAAATGTGGTTTTGAGAACGCCAAGTTGGCATCCTATTGCACCACCTGTGGTGCTCAACTCAAGCTAAGATGCCCTGAGTGCGGTGCTATCATAGAAAATGGGGCAGTATTCTGTCCTCAATGTGGTATGCGCTTGTCGGTTCAAACCCATCCTGATCTTTCCATTTCTCAAAAAGTCGACCATCTCTCTAACCATTTGGCTGAATCATTATTACCGCAATTGGATCCATATGAGCGCCGGGTTGTAACCATTTTATTTGCAGATATTGCAGGTTACTCGACTCTTGCAGAGCGTATTGATCCGGAAAAATTAGCTGAAATCATGAGCGATGCTTATCCTTGCCTACTAGAACCTATTCGAGAATTTGATGGCTCAATTATCCAGGTTATGGGCGATGGTTTATTAGCTTACTTTGGCACACCTTCAGCGCGTGAAGATGATCCGGAACGGGCTGTTTTAGCAGGATTAGCGACTGTTTCAAATATTCAAAACTATGCAAAAAAGCTCAAAATAGGCCAGGTTCTTGAAGATTTTCACGTCCGGGTAGGTGTAAACACTGGATTGGTCGTAGTCGGTGAAATGAATCCAGATAAAACATTAGAGTACATAGCTTTAGGTGATGCGGTCAACCTGGCAGCTCGTCTACAGCAGAATGCCCCTAAAGATGGAGTGCTTATCAGTCAAGCAACTTACCAGCACGTCCACGATCTGTTTGATTTTCAATTACTAGAGCCTCTGATCGTCAAAGGGCGGAAGCAGAGCGAAAAAACATACCTGGTGATTGGCCGTAAACCTGATTACCTGCGGATTCAAAAGCGCGGACTGGAGGGCGTAGAGACGACCATGATTGGGCGTGAACCTGAGATAGCCGCATTAAAGAATCTGTACCAAGATGCTATCGAGGGAGGGGAGACCGCTTTGGTCTTAATTAGCGGAGAACCGGGGATCGGAAAGACCCGCCTTGTAAACGAGTTTGTAGGTTGGCTTAGTTCGCAAACAAATTCGCCCAAAATTTTGCGAGGTCGTTCAATTCAAAGCACACAGGAAGTGCCTTACGGCGTGTTGCGTAATTTGTTTGCCAGGAACTTCGGTATTTTAGAATCAGACACCAGCCTCATGGCTTTAGAGAAATTCCGCAGGGGGACGATTAATACCATTGAAAATGAACAGGCTGATTTGATTGGTCAATTAATTGGATTTGATTTTTCAGCCAGCCCGTCTATTAGCCATTTACTGGGCGATGCATCATATAGTGAAATTGCTGAGATATACCTAAAAAACTACCTGCGAAGGCTAGCCGAAAAGCCCTTATTGATATTGCTAGAAGATATTCATTGGATGGATAATCGAACACTTGATTTTATTATTGAGCTGGTTAACGAGCTAAGTAAATGGCGTGAGACGCAACTGATGATTGTCTGTACAGTACGGCCGCAATTCTTTGAAAAACGTGCAAAATGGGGTGAAGGCGTCGAGGGCTTCACCAGATTGAATTTAAGAAAGCTCTCACGTTTGCAAAGCAGGTCTTTGATTAATGAAATACTCTTTAGGGTTGAAAACATTCCTGGAGAATTACATAAGTGCATCGTTGATGAGGCAGGAGGGAATCCATTTTTTATTGAAGAAATGATTAAGATGTTCATTGATGAAGGGGTAATTGAAACAAAACCAGAACCTTGGGTGATAAGACTTGATGAATTAGCTACTTTGCATGTGCCTTCAACCTTAAAAGGCATCCTGCAAGCTCGGTTAGATTCCTTGCCGCCTGCTGAAAAATTGGTGGTGCAACATGCTGCTGTTATTGGGAAAACGTTTTGGGATGGCATTTTGAGAATATTAACAACAGATGAGTTGGAATCACAAAAAATTTACTCAAGGCTTGATAGCCTGCGTGAGCGTGGACTTATCTATCATCATGAGCGCTCAAGCATTGCAGGTAACCAGGAATATCAATTTAAACATGCCTTATTTTGTGATGAGGCATATGAAACTGTTCTCATTAGGCATCGCCGCAAATACCATAAACAAGTTGCGAAATGGATTGAAGATAATGCTGGTGATAGGATATCCGAGCACCTGGGGTTAATTGCGTTTCACTATTTAGAAAGTGATGAAAAAAATCTCGCTGTGGATTGGTTTATTAAAGCAGGTGAGCGGGCAATCAATCAATGTTCAATGGTTGAAGCGAAGGTTTTATTTGAAAAGGCGCTTAATCTCATCAAGAAAGAAGATTTTTCTCGCCTTTGGCGTGCTACGCTTGGGCATGATGAGGCGGTCGGTATGCTAGGCGAAAGAGATGCTCGCATTACTGACGATAATACATTACTCAACCTAGCAAAAAAACTGCATGATGATAAACTGCTTGCAGAAGCTTATTATCGTATAGGTAGTCAGTCGATAAGTGAGGGGAATAACAGGGCAGCATTGCACGCATTCAACCTTTCGCTCGAGGCTGCAAATCGTGCAGGGTATGTAATGATGCAAGCGCTTGTACTTCCCATGAAAGTTTCTATCCTCACAAGCGAAGGTGATTTGCGGGCAGCAGGGACATTGACAGAAGAAGCGCTAGAAATAGCAGAAAAGACCAGAGATGCAGATGTTTTGGCGCGGGCTTTAACAAATATTGCGCCTTATTACCAGGCAGTCGGGGATATATCCAAAAGTGTGGCGTTGATGCAGCAAGTGATCGATATCAATAAAAAACAGGATAACCGCCTCGGTGAAACAATTGGATTGATCAACCTGGGTTACTTTACTCTTTCCCTTGGTAAATATGAAATTGGCCAAAATCTGCTCGAAAAGGCATTAAAGATTGCACGAAAACTAGGTGCATTAGGATGTGAAGCTTACAGCTTGTTAAACCTTGGTTTGGCTGAATGGCGGATGGGTCAACCTAAAGCTGCTTGTGAGACATTAGGACTCAGTTTGGGTAAATTGGAAGCGCTTGGGGACGAGAGAGGTTTAGCCTCACGTCAATTTTATCTTGGGCTTGCTTACGAATCTGCGGGTGACTGGATAAAGGCCAAAAGAGAATATGTTTCAGCATGTGATTCTTCTAAAATGATTGGTACAACCTCTGGTATTGTAGAAGCATTAGCTGGCTTGGCACGTTTAGCTCTTAAATCTGGCGATGCCAGTGGGGCAGAGCATTTTGCTTTACAAATTATTAGCTATTTAGATCAAGAAAGCTCACAAGGCCTAGAATTTCCAATTCTTGCCATTTTATCCTGTGTCAAGGTATTTGACGCATTAAAGGACACATCAATGTTTCAACATGCATTGAAAATTGGGCTCAAAGAAATTGAGAATCAGCTTGCTAAGATTACAGAAACAGAATGGCGAGAGACTTTTATTAAAGAAGTACCTGAGAACCGTGAATTACTGGCTTATGCGAATCAGCGAGACAAAAAATTTAGGACAAAGACAAATTTGAACCAGAAAACGTAAAGGAGAAAAAAATGAGAGAAGATTTGGTCATAAAAACAGCTTATCATTATCCAGGTATTAGTGTTCTAATACCTACCCAGATTGGGTTAAAAAATGAAATCGTGCCCCGAGAACTGCCAATCCCTGATGAGATTCCTGTAATTCCTGGAGGATTAACGTTCATTCGATATATTGCGAACTTGGCTTTCTTCCTGAGGGATAACCCTGAAGAACCCGTTTTAGAATTCGACCCACCACTTGAGCTACGTATCAATTATCGGTTGGATGATGTTCAGCAAAGCAACTGTGATATTCAACAGCTCAAATTGGCATATTGGGATGGGGAAAAATGGGTGATCATCAGCGACCCAGCCCATGAATACCAGATTCTACCTCCCAGCACGGCCCAGGTGGCAGAAGTCAAGATCTGGTCTTGGCTCGGTGACCCACCTTTAGCCTGGGGTAAGTAAATTATTGGTTCAACATTTTTATTAATCCTTCACCTATTTGGTGCAGGAGCTACTATTTATTGCAAAATTAATTACAAAGTTGATCAGTTCGTGTAGGTCAATCAAACCATGAATTGTTTACATAATGCCTATATTGACTAAGTTGAAAATTTACTTACGATAAACCAGGTAAAGAAAAAATCCAATGAATCTTGAAATTATCAATCAAATTCCCTTATTTACTAATATTCCAAAGCGCGAAATCTTAGCGTTAAAACAAATTTCTCAGGAGGATTTTTTCTTAGCAGGTGAAGTTTTGTTATACGAGGGCCTGGAAAATGAATTCTTTTATATCCTTGTGGAAGGTGAAGTAGAAATCATTAAATCTTTAGGGACATCGGATGAACGATGTTTAGGGATTATCAAACCGAATTCAATCATCGGTGAAATGAGTCGATTTAAAAGTGAAGGCACACATACAGCCAGTGTACGTGCTCTTTCAGATGTAAGATCATTGCGCGTGTCATTCGCTTGGTTGGAAACTATGTTGATGCAATATCCTCACTTATCTATTGATATGCTGCGCCTTTATAGTAATAGGCTGGAATATTCTGAAAAATTAACGATTGAAGATTTGCGCGAGAAGAATCGCCAACTCACGAACGCTTATGAGGAATTAAAAATTGCCCAAGCCGCTATGATTGAGAAAGAAAAGTTAGATCAAGAAATGCGCTTGGCTGGCAAAATACAACGAACGATTCTCCCAAAAACAATTCCTCAATTCTCAGGGTTAGATTTTGGGGCACTGATGATTCCTGCCAAGCAGGTAGGTGGTGATTTTTATGATTTTATTGTATTGGATGATCACAAGATCGGAATTGTAATTGGTGATGTTTGCGATAAAGGTATGCCAGCTGCTCTATTAATGGCTCTCGCGTATTCTTCTGTAAGAATGGAAGCACTAAGAAATAACAATCCAAGTAACACTCTCCACCAAGTTAATCACCACCTAATTCAAATTGATTGCTCGGACTTATTTGTGACGCTGTTATATGGGATCCTCGATTGTCAAACGTTTGAATTTAGTTATGCAAGAGCAGGTCACCCGAAACCCCTGTTGCTGAGTGCTGATAATGCGTTTTTGCCTGTCCCTTGTAAAACTGGACAGGCTGTAGGCATCTTTGAACAGATTGAAATTGATGAAGAAAGGATCCGAATCCCAGCTGGGGGTACTATGATCATTTATAGTGATGGCTTGAGTGAATCAGTTGATGATAAGCAAGACATTCCAGGTTTACCTCAATTTTGCATGTCAATAAATAAAAGACAGAGGTTAAGCGCTCAAGAATTGTGTCAATCACTCTGGAAAGAAGTAGGAGGATCGGCAGCAGACTCTTTGATAAAGGATGATTTCACGGTCGTGGTTGTTAAATCTCTAAAGTAAATTTGATCAGATCGTTCAAATTTTCATTTTTTCGAACTCTATTGAGGTGCTAGTTACTGTTTTGTTAGTTTGCTTTCTTACTTTATAATTCAATAAATTTTCGTTCATTGCTTTGTTTGATTGAATAACAGCGGAAAGGAAATCCAATTCCTGGATGAAATAACAATTAAATTTCAACCCAAATATTAAAGAAATAACTGGATAGGTTTCAATAAAACAATCACTTTACAATATTCTTTAATGTAAAGATTGTTCTTGACCTACTTCTAAAGGGCAAGTACAATCAATTATGCGTTAAGGTATTGGATTCTGAAGGAGAGTTCACAAAATATCATCCAAAAGTGTTTTAACGCTTGTTATGTTGGATAAAGACAACAATTCTCACTTACCGTTGGCTTATCAGATCAATTCTGATCATATTAATAATGATCTATCGATTAAATTTTCCAAGCAGAGTCTTTCAAAACAAATTTTATATTTTAATAGCTGTGAAATAAAAAAGGCAACAAGGGATATGGAATTTTTAACTTGATAATATGATATTAAAGGAGAAAAAAATATGAAATACGACCGAATCTATAATTTTTCAGCAGGACCTAGCATGTTACCCTTACCTGTGCTGGAAGAAATCAGGGATGAATTATTGAATTATAGGGGTTCTGGTATGTGCGTGATGGAAATGAGTCACCGCAGTAAAGTATTCCAGACCATTATTGATGAAGCTGAAGCAGATCTACGGGCTTTGATGGGAATTCCCGAAAATTACAAGGTGTTGTTTGTCCAAGGCGGGGCAACACTGCAATTTGCCATGATTCCAATGAATCTTATGAAAAACGGGGTGGCTGATTACATTGTGACAGGTAGCTGGTCAGAAAAGGCATACAAAGAAGCAACCAAGTATGGCGAGATCAAATTATTAGCTACAAGCAAGGATAAGAGTTACAGCTACATTCCTGATGTGTCGGACCTGCCCATTTCAGAGGATGCAGATTATGTCTATATCTGTGAAAATGAGACTATTCATGGTACAACTTACCAAGAACTGCCCAACACAAAGGGGAAAGTCTTGGTTTCCGATCAATCTTCGATGTTCCTTTCTAAACCATGCAAGGTTACTGATTATGGGCTGATTTATGGCGGTGTGCAGAAAAATGTTGGACCAGCTGGCTTAGCGATTGTAATTATCCGTGAGGATCTAATCAACCCGGATGTGGATACAAGAATACCGGTTTACCTGCGATTTGATACTTACTCGGAAAATGGCTCCATGTACAACACACCCAATTGCTGGGCTATCTATGTATGTGGAAAAGTGTTTAAGTATTTGCAGGGAATTGGGGGCTTAGAAGTGATGCAGAAGATGAATGAAGAAAAAGCAGCGGTCTTATATGATTTCCTTGATCAGAGCAAGATGTTCAAAGGAACGGTAGAAATAAAAGATCGCTCAGTTATGAATGTTCCATTTGTTACTGAAAGCAAAGAGCTGGATGCAGAAGTGGTGGCTGCCTCTAAAGCTGCTGGTTTTGATAATCTCAAAGGCCACAAGAGCGTTGGTGGTCTACGTGCCTCCATTTACAATGCAATGCCAAAAGAAGGCGTAGAGGCTCTTGTCAAGTTCTTGAGGGATTTTGAAGATAACTACGGAAAATAGATTTAGGTTTTTTTACCCATGACCTGAGGTAAAAAATCATATAAAGGAGGAAATACAAAGCATTTCCTCCTTTTTTTTATTTGACCAATTGAGTAACTTTATTATTTGCGTGTTAATTGGAGATTCTTCTTAATTTGCTCAATATGTGAGCGCATGTGCATTGGATACTGGACTATTTGATATGCCAAGTACCAAAATAAAAGCTTATCTTGTTTTATCTCTTCAGGTAAGAAAGATATAAAAGCACTTGTGACTTCAAGGTTTGATCTTAGTAACTCAATAAGCTGGTGTAAACTGGGGTAAAGGGAGACGGTCGCTTGAACCCAGGCATTGTGATTACCAATTTCATCATCGATTAACGGTTGCTGGCTGTGAATTAATTGGTTAACCCAGTTCTGCAACTCCTGTTCTGTATGCACCAGGTGTGCGAGAATTTCCTTAATGGACCATTCATTAACTTCAGGTTTAAATGATGCTTCTTCATCAGTGATGTTTCGTAAATGTAACATCATTTGCTCAAGCACTTTAGTTTGATTTACTTTTAACTCATCTGCTAAAGCTTTTGGTGACTCTGGACATTTAGGCAAGATTTGTGGAGAAAGCTTAACTTCACATGAAGCTAATTTCCCTGCACGATAATATTCAATTCTTACTTGGTCATCAGCTTTAAACTGACTTATAGCATTGGTTAAGCTTGACCAATCAGTTATTGGATATTCTGCAATTTTCACAAGTATATCGCCCGTTTGCAGTCCGCATATATCTGCAGATAAACCTTCAACGACATCATTAATTTTTATGGCTGACTTAACTGGAATTTTGCTCCCATCTTCATCCTCATAAGGGGCAGGGAAAATGCCAAGCAAAGGCCGTTTACTAATTCTTAAGTCGATTCCTGTTTCCAGTACAGACCCCAAATTATCCAAGCTCATTATCCAACCATTCTTGATTTCATCGTAATTATTCTCCCACTCAACAGTTTCTCTTAATCCTGTATGTTCGAGCCTGATAAGGTTCTTATCATCATCTGCAGTAATTGTCACATTAACCAAAGTTTGATCCGGTTCATTTTTTCCTCTCCATGTAAATGCAATTTTCTGGTTTGGTATAAGTTCAATATAATATCCGGCAGCATAATAACCATTATCCCAAGCTAAATATATTCGACCATCTTTTTCCGCAACCAATGTGGCCGAGTGACATAACCAATGTCTTAACCTGGTGGCATTAGTGAAAGAGGTGAATATTTGCTCAACTGAGGCGTTGATCTTCTTTTCTATGGTTATTGATATGGGTTTATTTTCCATGATTTACTCTTCTTCTCTATTTCATTTATAAATATTATAGTCTTTGCTGTCGGTCATTACAATTACTTTATGGTGAAACCTTTGACAGGTTTGTTCTGGTAAATTGGTTATCACTACGACTATCATTGTACCGTTATTAGTTGCTAATCTTTCATGACGTATAATGGTTTGTATGGCAAAAGTTTATTCTGGCATAAAGAATCGATGGCAGGTAATACAGCAAGTTGGAAAAGGTGATGCTGGCGAAGTTTTCCTGGTTGAGTCGGAGGGAAAAATAACCCAGGGTATTTTGAAAAGACCACTTCAAATTGCGACAGGCGGCACAATTGTTCGACAAGCTATGCAAATTGAAATTGAAGGTGATATTCTATTTAAATTAGAAGGTTTAGATATTAATTCACATGCGAACTTACTTCGGGTACCAAGGCTTTATGATACCAGTATTCCTGGCACAACTAAAACAGCAAATTACTTTATTGTCAGCGAGCAAGCTAGCGGTGTTTCTCTGTCAGATTTGTTAATACCAACACGCTCAGATACCCAATCGATCTCCACATTAGATCTTTTGAGTATCATAACAGCACTATTTGATTTGTTTAAAGTGATTCATAGTAAAGGGATTTTTTGGAACGATGTAAAGGCTGATCATATATTTTTTGATAAAAAAGCAAAAACAATTCACTTCATCGATTGGGGTAATGGAAAAATCCTCCTGGGACAGGCAGATAATTCTGAATTCTCTTATTCAATCTTAAGTGATTATCAGCAAATGATCCAAGAAATAAGAAGCATTTTACTTCCAACAAAACCTGATTTGATTTGGGATCTTGGTTGGCCTTTGGAATCAAATGTTAAATTGGACAAACACCAACTTAAGCAATTAGAAAAGAGAGTTGAATATGCTTATGAATATCTTCATGCTCGTCTAATTGAATATAAACGCCTCGAGCAAATATATTATGATCGGGCAGATAATCTTGAAGCTTTAAAAGAAATAATTGAAATCAATCAATCAATACTCCTCTTGGGTGAAGGAGTCAAAATTGATCCAATTCTTCAAATTACCAAGAAATTATTGTTAAAATCCGCACAAAGAAAAGACATTCTAGCTTGTCGGGCTTTATTGGATTGCCTGCCAGACCAATATATAAAAGAGAATAAATCTTGGGAGTTTATTAGGTTGGTAACCTATAGCAATGAAATAGATAAATCTAAAGGATTTTATGAATTATTAGTTTCTATCTTTAACCAGGACTGGTCCGAAAGCCTTTGGCTAGTAAAGGATATGCTTGATCGAATTAAGCCGACAACTTTATGGCAGCAATTATTTAATTATTTTCGTCAAGAAACGCATAGCTTTGTGGAACAACCTATAGATTATTTAAACACGATTTCAGATGACCTTCATGTAAGCTTAATTAGGCAAAGAATTGAAAAAAGTGCTCCTGATAAGTTAGATTCAATGGTCAATTTATCAGCCTCAATTGACGATGTGATTGTAAATTGGTCAGCTACAAGTAAGAAAGGTTACTTTGGGAATGATTTGCTGAGGCTGAGAACTGGATTGATCAGCCTTCTTGAAAATGACGTACCTGTGCCAGGAAATTTAATTAATATCGTCAATGAAATGATTGCCAATGTACGCACCATGATCAATGCATGGAATGATTCAGATTTTGAGTTAGCTCGTAAAAAAATTCATGGATTATTTATACTTGATCCACAGTTTGGAGGCCTAATCGAACTTGACCAAGATCTTAAAAATATCGAAGAATGGACGAATTCCTTTAAAACCGGACCACAATCTAATCAATCGATTATAAGTTTTTTAGAGAGCTTGGAAAATACAAAGCCGCAAGTTGAAGAGAAACTAGGAATCCCAAACTGGTTGTCTCTTATTAACCAATCTATTGCGATGATTAAAGCAAGTCCAGATATGCAATCGATCAGGACCTGGGCAGAACAAAGTGATTTACCACTTCCCTGGATTTATGATGATAATTTACTGTTACATGACTCAAAACATCCTCAAAAAGAGATTGTTCTAGATGGATACCAAAAAAAAATCATCAATCAATTTCATGACAATCTCCGCAGAGGTGAGACACTAACACCTATCTTAGGCGAAATTAAGAAATCCCTTCCAAGTTATTATTTCATTTATGAGAAAATCGGAAAGGCCTTTGCAAACATATTTTCGAGTCTTGAAAATGATGATATCGAAATTCCAGAAGAACAAAGTCTCCAGGAAGACATGCATAATATTTGTGAAGCAAAGAGAATTTTGCAGATATTAATTACTTGGCGAAAGTATATTCAAGCTGATAATTTCATCAGTGCTGGTGCTGAAATTGATGACAGCGACGATTGGTCATTAATCATACTTGCGAGAGAGGCACAGAACTTTTGGCAAAATACTCTTAGGCCAACTATCGCATTAATCAAGCAAAAACAATGGAAGGAAAACACAAACCCTAAATCATCGAACAAAGAAGATATCAGAATGATTATTGACTGTGTAAATAACTTACACTTATCTTACAAAAATTGGTTGGCTATTGAAAAAGATGGTTTGATACTAACAAATTCTGAGATTTTAGTGCAATTAATTGAATCTGCACAAAGAGACTTTGCTGCTTTTTGGCGGTCTATTGAAAAATCTCAAAACCAGCCACTAAGACTTATTGCATTTTACAACCGGGATATTTTGGCTTCTGTCTACCAAGAACTTACCCAATTAGCCCATTATGCTCGAAACATTAAGAATGCGCTTGATGTTATTTATCAGCCAGTTATGAGTCGAACGTGCCTTTCTAAAAGCAGTGCAGGTGATTTGATGTTTAACCTGGAAAGGATGGATAAGGGCTTGAAAAGCAGCAACCAAGAATCGAGAATAACCGAATGGCAAAAAACCTACCAAAAGTTGATCAATATTACTTCAAATGAGGCACTTCAAGAAGAATTGCAATCTATTGATCGCATGCACCCTTTGTTTGCATGGTTCTCAACATTAGCGAAGCAAGGTGAAGATTCAAATCAATTACTAACCTTGAGGGGGTGGTAAAATTGTTCCGATTAAATTGGATGTAATAAATCGATGATTTCATTGAACTTAGGAACAAATAATGGCTTATATCTTGATGAGCCTTTAGATACATGGTTAACAGCAAGTCAGCATGATTATGCAGTCCCAGAAGCTGCTGGCTCCAGTGCTAGAGTTTTTTTACTAAAGGGTAACATAAATCAACTGGCACTTCAGAAGAATCCAGCAATAAAGATAATGCGACATGATAAATTAGCTTATGCCCAACCGCTCTTCAAACAGGAATTGTTAATCCTTAACGCACTTTCTGACCTATCAACAATTACACCAATCTTACTGACAGGTTTCTTGCAAACAGGTGAGGGGGTGATTTGGCCAGGTGAAATTGCGCCTTTGACCAAATCTACACAATTAGCCAGTAGCGGCCACGGCGTTAAAGGAGAAATGGTTTTATTTAACCCAAATGAAACTGAGTTAATGCTTGAGGAATTTGACCAACGCTTGAAGGAGCACTGGCTTCCATTCTTATTACTAGAACGTCGATGGGAAGACAATTTGTATGTTCTAACTGATGCAGGATATTCACGCGGCGAATTCTCAAAAAATTTAAGCATGCGCCAGGTATTAAAGGCATCCATCCAAATTGTTCAATCCTTAGCTACAGCTCATGAAAAGGGTATCATTTATTTAGACCACAAACTCTTACACTACTATTGGAATGATGTGCGGCAACAGGTAATGATTATCGACTGGAATATAGGACGATTTTTAGAGGATAAGATTACACCAGAGTTGAAGCAATTTGACCTACTACAATTTAGCGCAAGAGCTTTGCATCATTTATTTACAGGTCGGCAGGCACCGGGTTCTGTTGCTATTGGTCCTAACCGCCCAGAAGATATTGAAAACTCGCCCAGGCATTTTAAGGCATCTTATCCATACGATGTTCAGAAAAGGTTGAATCAGGATGAAATGGTTTTCTTGGAAAAGGCTTTGGATGGATTCTTCGACTCCGCTGGTGAAATGTCTGATGCTTTAGAACTGCTTCTTAAGAAACGATTGTAACCGATTAGAGTCGCGCATTATCTTTGAAAGGTAATAAAAAAATGTTAATTGATTTGATCCGGCAAGCAAGCGAATTACTTGAGTCCAGTAATCCTAATGATGCTGCTTTAATTGAAGTTGAAAATGGCTTATCCACATACCTTGAAGCTTTAGCAACAGAAAGGGCTGTTGAACAAGTCAGTATTGATGAAATAGAAGAAGCACATCGTTTGCTTCGAGAGGTTAGAAGGGAACGAACACGAAGGTTAGCTGAAGAGCATGTGTCTCAGGTTGCTCCTGTTACTCAAAAGGATGAAATCGAAGGAAGTGATAAAAATGGTCAAGCATCTCTTACGAAATCTCCAAAATTGAATCCTGACGATGAAATTGATCCTTTAAGAAAATTTTTCCAATCTAGGCATGATCCTGAAGCTGAAGCCCTTATGGATGAAGCGGAAGAAGCTTTCTATAAAGGTAATTACCAAGTAG
Organism: Anaerolineaceae bacterium; assembly: GCA_040768105.1. GTDB lineage: Bacteria > Chloroflexota > Anaerolineae > Anaerolineales > Anaerolineaceae > JAXGNE01. The sequence continues at coordinate 71,419 of JAXGNE010000011.1, read as the reverse complement.
CAATCTCTCTTTATGAAAAAGTGTTACAGCTTGAGCCAGGTTGGGCACGGGCGCAAGAGCACCATAACGAAGCAGAAGAATATTTACGAACTGGAAATATCCCATCGGTTGCTTTACCGCCTGAAGCTGGCAAAGCCTACGGTAAAGCGCAATCAGCTGCAAGAGTTTTTCGCTATCAAATTGCTTTAACTTATCTGGATGAAGCCTTTCAGAATCTTCAGGATGCTGGAATCAAACGCTGGCGTGAAGGTGAGGAGTTACGCCATGATCTCGAAAACCAAATGCAAGCCTTTGAGGTGTACAAAGAAGGCTTGTCACTGGTAAACCTGGGCGATTTAGTCGGCGGGCTTTCAAAGGTACAAACAGCTGCTAGTGCAGTGGCTATCCCCGAGTATATCGATAAGGCGACTGAAATCCGCAACGATCTGAGTTTGTTTGATGAGATTGGGGATCTGGCCAGTTCAAGCAATGATCTAACTGCAGAAAAGCTTGCGGAAACAAAAGCCAAATTGGAACGGATGCGATTAAAGTACGGCGATATTTCTCAAATAAAGCGTTTATCCAATCGCTTAGATATGGTCTCCCCAGCAATTATTAAAAATCTCAGCTTAAGCATTGAAAGATCAATCAACACTGCGAAAAAAGCCTCTACCTTGGCGATGGCGCAAAACCAGGTAGATAATGCCAGGAATCAGCTAACCCTGCTCAACAAACTTGATGGAAAGAGTGATAAAGAACAAGCATTGGATTCAGAAATTGACCTCTTTCAAAACGAGATAAACGAATACCAAACTGCATTGATAAACGCCAATCAAGTTTTAGCAACAGGGAATCGACTTGCTGCGATAAATGCTATCAAAATGAGTAAAGCAGTGCGAAGTCGATTCGCGCAAGACCCGCAAGTGATAAATCTGAAGCGTAAATTACTCCCCTTATTTGCGATAGCAATTATTGGAGGTGTAGTAGTTTTGGGCCTTCTTGTAACTGGCATTGCGTTTGGTATTCGAGGTATCAGTAATTCAGTTCGTGAACGCCGATTAGCATTAACACCAACTATAACTCTGACTCCAACCATCACATTTACCCCAACTATTACCCTAACACCAACAGCAACTCTAACACCCACACCTGATTATTCTCCAACTCCAACAAAGACTTTTACCCCAACACCAATCATCTTTGCTGAAGCGATCCGAAATATTTATGCACGCAATGGTTGTTATGAAGGTTTCACAGCAAATGGACGCATTCCAGAGGGTAGTATTATTACTTTATTACCAATGCAGGAACGAATTTTTGACAATTTCAACCGGGAATGTTTGTTGGTCGAACATCGGGGAGAAGATTTCGCAACAATTGGTTATGTGTTATTGATTGATCTTATTGTTCCATAATCTATTAATCATATTATCATTAACATACGCTTCAAAATTATGCGTGGTCTGATTGTAAGCATGTATTTTCACTTGTAAATTTAGATTTGGGTTAAAGAGGTATTTGTAAAAACGAAAATATGGTACTCATCAATCCGGAATATCAATCTGCATTAAATTACATATATTCATTTATTGATTACAGCCTAAAACGACATCTTGATAAAAAAGAAGCTGATTTTAAACTGGATCGCATGCGGCAGTTTATGCAACACCTTGATAACCCGCAAGACAAATATAAAATAATTCACGTGGCAGGTACCAAGGGTAAGGGTTCGGTTTCAGCGTTATGTGCAAGTGCCCTTATTTCGCAAGGATATAAAGTTGGTTTATATACCTCACCACACTTGCAGGATTTTTCCGAGCGAATCCAGGTGAATTGTAATCCAATAGATCCTCCAGATATCGTGCGTTTAGTCGGTGAATTAAAAAAAGTTGTGGAGTTAATACCCGATATTACTACCTTCGAATTAACTACCGCTTTAGGTTTCCTGTACTTTGCAGAACAGCAGGTCGATATCGCTGTTGTAGAGGTTGGGCTAGGCGGTCGCTTAGATGCTACAAATGTCGTCAATCCTTTAGTTTCTGTGATTACTTCGATCTCTTTTGATCACACGGCAGTTTTAGGCAATACTTTGAAGGAGATTGCTTATGAAAAAGGGGGTATTATCAAACCCAAACGTCCCGTTGTGGTTTCCCCTCAAAAGGATGAAGCCCTGAATGAAATTAGGCGGATAAGCATTGAGAGATCATCACTTTTGATTGATGTTGGAGCAGACTATCACTATCATTACAAATACCATACATTGGATGAGCAATCTTTTAAGGTTTGGAAGAAAAGTAAATCATTAGATGAGTCAAAAGTACAGCTGGAAGCTATTGAAAAAGCAAGCAGAGCAAAGCATTTTGTGATTCCTCTACTGGGAGCGCACCAGGTTGTCAACGCTGTAACTGCATACGCTGCTCTTCAAGTTGCAAAGCACGAAGGCTTAAGGATAACAGAAAAGGCGATCAAGGTAGGATTTAAGAATGTCAATTGGCCGGCACGCTTTGAATTACTTCGAAAAGAACCACCTGTTATTGTGGATGGGGCACACAATGTTGACTCGATGGAGAAACTAAAACAGGCACTTGATGAGTATTTTCCCGCTTTCCCCTTTATATTGATTTTAGGCATGTCAGCAGACAAAGATATCGATGGCATGTTGTCGGTGATTTTGCCCCGAGTTAGAAAAGTAATTACTACAAGGTCAATTCATCCCCGCGCAATGAATCCATATGAGTTGCTCAGGAAGGTGAAAGTTTATCACAGTAAAGCTGAAGCGATTTATTTGATTGAAGCGGCTATCCAGAAAGCGGTGAAAGAAGCAAAAAATGAAATGGGCATTGTGATAACTGGTAGCGTTTTTGTTGCAGCTGCTGGACGTGCAGTTTGGCGTGAAATTAAAAAATAATCCATAAGCAGAAGTAATTATGGTAAGATTCTAGATTACTTTTTTAGTTGGAGAATATATGTATCAGGAAAATTTTTTTATTCCACCAGGAGACAATGGAGATTCCATTAAAGTAAACATCCACCAGCGGACAGAAGAGTTATACCGGATTCAAAATCAAATTCCTGATAACGATGGTTTGATTACAGCACCGGTTATATTCTTGGATGACCCTATTGTTTTCCCAAGGATGATTTCTCCTATATACATCAAAGAAGAAGAGTCACTCAAGGCCATATTTTCTGCGCAAAGTGATAATCGCACTGTAATTGCTCTACTTGAAAGCTTTGATGAAAATGAAGACCAAAATGGCCAAAGTTATTTGCCTATAGGTGTGGAATTAGCCGTAGGTCGTCTAATTGAGCTGCAGGATGGGAAGTACACGGCTTTAGTACAGAGCAGGCGAAGAGTTGAATTAAAAGAATTGGTAGCAGCTGACAAAATTACCTATGTCAAAGCGATTGAGGTGATAGACCAGTATCGGCCATCAAAACGGGTTGAAGCATTAATGCGGTCTGTACGCGATCTTTTTAAGAGCTGTGTAGAAATGGATGAAAGTCTGCCTGAAGAATCTTACATGTATTCTTTGAATATTTCTGATCCAGGTTGGTTATCAGATATGATTTCAACAATCCTCTCTTTGCCCAAAGAACAAAGGCAGGAATTATTAGTTAATACAGATCCAATTTCACGATTAAAAAGGCTAAATTCACTTCTCGCTGATGAACTTAGTGTACTGGAACTTGAAGATGAAATCCAGGCACAAGTGCAAACAGAAGTAGATCGATCTCAAAGAGAGTTTTACTTACGGGAACAACTCCGTGTAATTCAAAATGAGCTTGGTGAGGGAGATATCTGGACTCGAGAATTAATAGAGCTTAATGAAAAGCTTGAAAAGACTCCACTCCCCAATCCAGTTCGTAATCAAGCCAACCGGGAAATTGAGAGGTTAAAACAAATGCCCCCGATGGCACCGGAGGTGGGAATTATTCGGACTTACATTGATTGGATCCTGGATTTGCCTTGGAGTTTTTCCACAGCAGATAATTTGGATGTAAATCATGCCAAACAAGTTTTAGAGGCTAATCATTATGCTTTAGATAAGGCAAAAGATCGCATACTAGAATATATTGCGGTTAGAAGTCTCAAACCAAAGAAGAATCGCCAGCCAATCTTATGTTTTGTTGGACCTCCTGGCACGGGAAAAACTTCATTGGGACGTTCAATTGCAGATGCTTTAGGACGAAATTTCGTTCGGTTATCGCTAGGTGGAGTTCGAGATGAAGCGGAAATTCGTGGTCATCGTCGAACATATATCGGCGCGATGCCAGGTAGAATCCTGCAGACCATGCGCCGTGCGGGTAGCATAAACCCACTCTTCATGCTTGATGAAGTTGATAAACTTGGGGCTGATTTCCGAGGTGATCCTTCTGCAGCCTTATTGGAGGTTTTGGACCCTGAACAAAATAATGAGTTTTCAGACCATTACCTAGAAGTTTCTTACGATCTTTCAAAGGTCTTGTTTATAACGACGGCCAATACATTAATGACTATACCACCTGCATTGATGGACCGCATGGAGATCATAGAGTTTCCCGGTTATATTGAAGAAGAAAAGCTAGAGATTGCGAATCGGTTTTTGATTCCAAGGCAGCTTGAAGAAAATGGTTTGGATGAGGATTCAATTCGTTTTGAGAATTCTGCCCTAAAAAAAATCATTCGCGAATATACCTATGAGGCAGGCGTAAGGAATTTCGAAAGAGAGATTGGGTCTATCTTACGAAAAATTGCTAGGGCTAAATCTGAAGAAAAACCTTATCCACGAATTATAAAAGCGGCCTCAGTTAGTAAATATCTTGGTCCAATACAGTTTTTTACAACTGAAGCCGAAGGGACAGATGAGATTGGTGTGGCAACAGCCATTGCCTGGACCGAAAATGGGGGTGAGATAATGCCGGTAGAAGTGTTAATCTTGGATGGAAAAGGCAATTTGCAACTGACAGGACAGATTGGCGAAGTGATGCAGGAATCTGCCCAGGCAGCGCTATCTTATCTTAAATCTAAAGCAAAACTCTTTAAGTTAGAAGATGATTACTTTGAGAGTGTGGATATTCACATCCATATCCCAGAAGGTGCTATCCCAAAGGACGGGCCGAGCGCTGGTATCACTATGGCAACCGCACTTACTTCTGCAATTACCCAGATACCAGTACACCATGAGATAGGAATGACCGGCGAAATTACATTGAGAGGTCGGATTTTGCCTGTTGGGGGCATTCGAGAGAAAGTATTGGCGGCTGCGAGAGCTGGCATAAAAAAGGTGCTACTGCCAATCAAAAATGAGAAAGATTTACAGGATGTACCAGCCGCAATACGGCGAGAAATACAGATCGTTTTTGTTAATCACATGGATGATGTGCTTGCACAAGCGCTGCAATATCTCCCTGGAAGTCGAAAGATTTCAAGGAAAAATGCCGAAGACATGCAGGAGACGGTGGACAATAATAACTTGATAGGAAGTAAATAAAAAATGCCTCAGTGAGGCATTAAGGTTTGAGGTTATTATCCCAAGATATCTATTGAAGAAAAGTGTAAGTTTTAATTGCTTATCAATCATCTTTGGGCTTTGTAACCATGCCGATTTCAGCTTGAAGCGTCTTGATGCCATTTTGGACCTGACCAAGCACCCTGGTTAATTCTGCCTCAAGGTTGGTGAGCGTCTCGACAACATAACGATCTGCTTCTTTTTGAGTCATCACCGCTTCACGGCGAGCTTGTTCAATCATTTGTTCACCACGAACCTGCGCAGCCTGGGTCATTTCATTGTGTTCGATCATTTTTTCACTTTTTTCCCTGGCTAAGGCAAGGGTGCGATTGGCTTCTTCTTGGGCTTGGGCTAAAATGCGATCCCTTTGAACATTGACTTGCTGAGCTTTCTTGATTTCCTCAGGAATGGATACCCGCATCTGGTCAATTATGTCCATAAAACGGTTCTCATCTACAATAACGCTGTGCGTTAGAGGAATAGGACGGCTTTCGTTAAATAATTCTTCTAATCGGTCTACTAAGTGAAGGATATCCATGTTTCTCTCCGTTTCCTTTCCGATTAATACCTTTTATATTTCTTAGAAGTTTATCATTAATTACCATTATCATGTACAGTTCATTAATCTCTTAATGAATTCAGAGGTACAACATTCTGGTGGCTGCCTAAATCTAAAAATTTCTTTGTCATTGCTTCTTGGACATGCTTTGGTACCATGCTGGAAACATCACCACCTAGGGCAGCAATCTCTTTAACGGTAGAAGAAGATAAGAAAGTATGCTCTTCACTTGTTATGAATGAGATGACGTCAATTTCTGGGTCTAGTCTCCTGTTGGCAAGCGCCATCCTGAATTCATACTCAAAGTCAGAAAATACTCTTAGTCCGCGCACAATCGCACAAGCCCCAATTTCTTTGGCAAAAGAAATCGTCAGACCATTGTATCCCACTACCTTAGCTGATTTTAGGTGCGAAACCGATTTTTTAACTAATTCGATCCGTTCTTCTGGACTAAATAAGAGTGATTTCATTGGCTGGTTATAGACGGCTATCACCAGTTCATCAAATATTGCTGATGCGCGAGTGGCAATGTCAATATGCCCATAGTGGATTGGGTCAAAAGAACCAGGAAATAAAACACGCTTCATGTTAACTCATGTCTCCTACGCCATCAGAAACGGGCCAGAAGTGTTCCAAGGCTTGGCGCAATAATTTGTGCTGTTCAGACTCAAGGTCAGGGTCTTGTTCAAAGGTTTGTTGAGCAAAATTCCTGGCTTGTTCAATCAAACGAATATTGGACAAATTTGCCATTTTCAAATCAGCAAACCCTGCCTGGCGAGTACCCAAAAAGTCACCAGGCCCACGTTGCTGCAAGTCATGCTCAGCCAGTTCAAAGCCATCATTTGTCTTAGTCATGACCAATAGACGTTCATTTTCAATGGCGTCTTCAGTTTCTGGGATCAAAATACAATATGACTGAGCTGATCCCCGACCGACACGCCCTCTAAATTGGTGCAATTGTGCTAAGCCAAAACGATTTGCACCTTCAATCAACATTACAGTTGCATTAGGGATATCAATGCCTACCTCAACCACAGATGTAGACACCAGGATATCGTATTCCTTATTTTTAAACGCTTTCATTATCGTATCTTTTTCGTCTGGTTTCATCCTGCCGTGCATTAATCCAACTCTTAATTCAGAAAAAATTTCCTGCTGAAGTCTTTGCTGCTCTTCCACCGCTGCTTTTGTTTCTTCGTTTTCTCCCTGTTCAACTAACGGATAGATAATGAAAGCCTGAAAACCACTAAGAACCTGGCTGCGGATAAGCGAGTAAGCCCTTTCCCTTTCCATGGGATAGAATATTTGGGTTTCGATAGGTTGGCGACCAGCTGGCATTTCATCCATCACACTGACATCCAAATCACCAAACATGGTTAATTGGAGCGATCTAGGAATAGGCGTGGCGGTCATCACGAGTAAGTGGGGATTGTTTCCTTTCATTCGTAATGCAGCTCTTTGCTTGACACCAAAGCGATGTTGTTCATCGACCACGACCATTTGCAAATTTTGGAATTTGACGGGGTCTTCAATTAATGCATGTGTACCGATTAAGAGCTTAACCCAGCCGCTGCTCAACCCTTCTGAAATTTCTTGCCTGTCACTTGCGCTGGTGTCACCGGTTAATAAACGCACTTGTGTGGGTTCTAGAATCGCAGGACCTTCATCTGAATTACAAAATTGCTTAATCATGCTCTGATAATGCTGCTCGGCTAGGATACCCGTTGGTGCCATTAACGCAGCTTGGGCACCATTTTGAATAACAATTGCCATACCCAAACCGGCAATAACAGTCTTGCCTGAGCCCACATCACCCTGCAGTAACCTGTTCATCGGGTGACCACTGGAAAGGTCTTTGCGAATATCACTAATTGCATGGATTTGTGCATTGGTCAGACCGTAAGATAATTTGTTGATTTGGTCATTAAACCACTCATCAGATACAGTGTATCTTGCGCCATCCAATGCATGCCACTGGCTTTTTTGACGGATTACACCTAATTGCATCAGGAAAATTTCATCAAAAGCAAGACGATGCCTGGCTGAATTAAGCTCTTCTTGAGATTCAGGGAAATGGACTTGTTTTATAGCTGTCTGTAAGTCAGGCAAATCTGTCTTGTCCAGGATTCCATCCGGCATGAAGTCTGCAAGGCGCGGTGACCAGAAGGAAATTGTGTTATACATGGTTCGCCTTAGCCATCTTTGGGTGATTAAGGCGGTTAGTGGATAAACAGGGACAATCCTGTTGGTATGCAATTGTTGCTGATCTATTGGCTCGTAATCTGGATGATAAATGACTGGACGACCTAAGTAGTAATCAGTCTTGCCAGAAATTGATAAATACATACCCTTGCGCAAATAACGCATGTGAAAATCAGCATTGAACCATAACAGGCGGATTGAACCTGTCGTATCTGAAACAACTGCTTCTGTAATTTTTCTACTGCGTTTAGTCTGAAAAGTATTGATGCTTTGAACACAAGCAACTATGCTGACCTCCTGGCCATACTGCAATTGACTGATAGTGCGCAACTGCGAGTAATCATCATAACGGCGGGGGAAAAAATAGAGCATGTCTTCAATTGAATGAAGTCCGAGCTTGTGTAAATGCTGTGCTTGTTTGATACCAACGCCACGAATTACTGTAATGGGTGCGGTTAAACCTGCATTGACATCCGCAATGGGATTTCGAGAAATTTCTTGATTCCTTTTGCTTACTTTTGTGTGGATTACCTGCTCGATGACCTCAGCAGGTTTATTGGTGGTCCCACTTTTTCCGGTTGGAACAGATTTGTTAGGTAGCGTTTTTGTTTGGTCGTTTCTTCTAGTGGAAACTTCCTGTCCTTTTGTAATTGTTTGATCTGGCTTGGGTAGGTTTGATATCATGCGAATTTCTAAAAGGTCCCCAATTTCCTGAAGCGCTCCCCACCGCTCTTCAATATTTAGGTTCGGGTAATGCGTTAAAATTGATGAAATGGCAGGGATCAACGACTCTGAAACGCCCTCTGCGCGTGCTTCATTTACCCAACTCTCAGCCAGCCTTTGCAGGCCTCCAACAACCGCTTTGTTTTCATAGCCAAATTCGTATTCAAGTTTAAATATTTTGTATAGTTTTTCTGAAGATAGTGACATATTGTTTTACTCAGTACTTAACCTGTAATTTTTTAATAATCTTATCATACCAATAAAAAATCTTTGAATTGGAGAAAATTAGGAAACCATCTAAATTAGGAATTAAAAAATCATCCTGGCTAGCATTAAGCCAGGATGATGATTAATTATAAAGTCTACTCAATTGCGACAATTAATTGATAATGCGCCTGGCCGCCCTCGTGAATCTCTACCTCATGCTCTGGATATTTAGTTTGAATCCAATCTGCAAGTTTGTTTACATTGCTCAAAGGCATATTTTCACCGTAAAACAGGGTGATGCGCTCGTAGTTTTCAACTTGTGCTTTCTCGAGGAGGATTTTGCATGCTTCATCAATGGTTTGAGTTGAAGCAATAAGTTTACCATTTAGCAAAGCTATCACTTGCCCCTTTTCGACTTCCACATCATCAATTTCTATTGTCCTTGTTGCGGTTGTGATCTCCCCGGTTTCAACTTCCCGGATTGCTTCCATCATCGCCTCAACATTTTCTTCCAATTCTCCATCGGGCATGAGGCGCAGGAGGGCAGAAAAACCTTGTGGGGTATTGCGTGTAGGAATAACGGCTACTTTTTTTACTGTAACTGCAGCAGCTTTTTCTGCAGCTAACTGGATATTCTTATTGTTTGGTAAGATGATAATTTTATCAGTGGGTAAGTTCTCAAAAGCTGCAAGAATTTCTTTGACGCTAGGATTCATGGTCTGTCCGCCTTCAACAATTGCAGCCACGCCCAAACTGGCAAATATCCGTGAGAGGCCGTGACCTGGTGATACCGCTACAACAGCTACTTCATCCGGTTTTACACTCACCAGTTTTATTTTTTCTTTGTCTTTCTTCTTGTTATTTACCTGGTCTAACAAATTCTCCATCATGACTTTTTGAATAGTTCCTAATTCCATTGTGTAATCGATGGGGGAATAACGGTTTTCAGCAGGCACGTGGATATGCATCCTGTACATCCCATCACCTTCGCCGACTTGAATACTTGTGCCAATTTTCGTCAAGTTGGCATAATAGTCTTCAAGATCTAATGAGGAATGGGGCACAAAATCAATTACGACCTCATAGTCCTGGCCTTCTTCAATCGTTTCTAATGCGTTTTCTAAGTCCATGGCAGATAAAGGTTTAATTTCAGAAAGAGAAGTGTCCAGTGAATTTCCTTCAAGTAATCGCAGCATACCTTCAAAAATAAAAAATAAACCTTTTCCGCCTGAATCAACCACACCTGCCTGCTTTAGGATGGGTAATAACTCTGGGGTGTTTTTTACACTTTCATCTGCTGCATCTACGATGTTGACCAGGATATCGCTCAATTTATCACCTTCTTTTAAGCGGGTCTCTGCTTCAGCAGCGATATCATTGATGACAGTTAGGATCGTTCCTTCAACTGGCCTGACCACGCCTTTATAGGCTGTGCTTCTACTTTCCTGTAATGCACGGACAAATAAAGCAGCATCCATCGTGTCATAATGATCCATCGCACGCGCAAAACCACGCCATATTTGGGACAAAATCACACCTGAGTTACCCCTGGCACCCATTAGCGCACCTTGCGCTAAGGAATGCGCCATTTCACCAACATTTAAACTGTCATGCTGACATACTTCATCGTAGGCTGCCTGCATGGTGAGCACCATATTCGTGCCGGTATCACCATCAGGAACAGGGAACACGTTTAAAGAATTGACATACTGTTGATTGGTACGAAGCCATGTCAACCCTGCTTCTAACAATAATTTTAATCCTGCGCCATCTACTGGTGATTGCAGCAGTCTATGACGCTCAGCTTCACCCAGAATGGTTTTTGACTTACCACTCATAATACTCCTGATAATTCCTGAAACTTTTAAAAGAATAAATTATTAATCGGGATTGCTGATCCGTAAACCACGCACATGCACATTTACACGTTGAACAGGCATGCCGATTGTTTTTTCAATGTTGTATCTAACCGTATTTGCCACTGAATTTGTCAAAGATTTTATGCGCATGCCATATTCAACAATAATATAAATGTCTACATATAGGCCAGTGCTATCTGCTCTAACATTGATTCCAAAAGGTAGCTTCTTGTTGAAGAATAATTTGACAGATTCAGAGAGGTTCTTTGGTGCCAAAGAAATAACACCATAAGATTGCAAAGTTGCCTGTCGTGCTATGGTTGCAATTGCTTGAGGAAAGATATAGATATTTCCCAGAGGGTTAATTTGATCAGTCATAAGTATTTACTCTCATTGTTATAAATGAGGGTGTTGAAATAAATCAAGAATATTGATAAATGCTAGAACTGAGATGGATCAATTGAATTTCAGTTGAATGGTGCAATATTCTTCTAAATCAGAACCCTCAAAATTGACTTATTTTACCTCTTTTCCAATAGTAGCGACAGTAATCCCTTGGTTACATAGCCACAGTACTGTTTGTCTTGAATCCGATACCCGTCAAGATCTTTACAATGCGTTTTAGATCTAGGACCATGGCAGTGAAATAAGCTTGAACAATATATCCCAACAATCCCAGGTAACGGCAGCGGCCTAACCCATGGTTTTGTTTAGCCTCACCGAATTTACGCTCTATCTTATAACGCTGCTTCAAACCTTCTTGATACTCGGGCATAGCAGATAGCTCTTCCCAGGGCTGTTTGTTTTTGTCTTTCTTCTTGGTACGAATATCTCTCAAGCGGATAGCAGAATTCAGGTGGCGAACTTCCAGGTAATAATGATTATTGCCATCATCATAGCCTCTATCAGCGGTGTATGTTTCCACAGCCAGGTTTTGATCCAAATCGTGGTCAACCAAGGAACAGAAATGATGTCCATCATAAGCATTACCAGGGGTGACTTCTAAGCTAGTGATCAATCCATTCTCGGCATTCATGCTGGTGTGCATCTTATACCCCAAGAAATATTCCGTTTGTTTGACGTCCTCCCCTTTTTCATTCTTTACTTGGCGCTGGTGCTTGACACCCCATTGGGCATCTGGGTCACGAGGACCTTTGCCTCCTTTGTGACGTTTCCTGTTCTTTTGAGTGTTCACATTGGCGGTCGTGTGAACACTGTCTATTACTTGTACGGTCCCAAAGTGTACACCTTGTCTGGTTGCCATCTGGATAATCTCACTGAGCATTTCTTCAAATATTTGCAGTTTTCCGCGTTTCAACAACCGCTTTTTGAACACACTCAAAGTGGAGTGATCTGCACACCGTTGATCAACTCCCAAACCTACAAAATATTTTGCAGGCAAGTTCTCATTCACAAATACCTCTACCTCTCGTTCTGAAAGGTTATATAAGTACGCTATCAGCATAATACGCAATAATTGGGCTGGATCGAAGGGCGGCCTCCCAACAACTCCTTCCCCCTTGTATAAATCAATCAATTTTTGAGTGAAACGTTCCCAATCGATGAGCTCTTTCAATTTCCGAAGAAAGTGATCTTCAGGTACAACACGTTCATAGATGTAATCTCCAAAAAATGATTGTTCACCAGTCTCTTTATAGCGTCTCTTTTCCACCATGGCATCTCCTTCCTTTTTATTGCCCTAATTGAATCATAGATGCCTTTTTTCGTCAATTAATCACTTGTTTTTCAACAGTCTCTTATAAATTGTTCTTGATTCGTTATTCACCTTGTGGTAAAATACAAAGCTGTTTGGGTCAGGTTTACTTACCCAATAATTATTATAATGCAGGAAAGGAAATTGAGATGGCAAAGTGTAATCATTGTGGTAAGGTAACAACTTTTGGTCATAATCGTAGCCACTCTCTCGTCGCAACCAGAAGACAGTTTCGCCCAAATTTGCAACGGGTGACTGTATATGAAAATGGACGAAAGGTGCATAAGGTTCTTTGTGCGCGTTGTATAAAAACCTTGTCAAAATCATATAAGTAATTAACACTGATTAATTACAGAAGTCGCGGCGTTAACCCGCGATTTTTGTATTTAAGGCTAGATTGCTGCCCTAAGAGCAGCTATACCTTGTCGTATCCCCTCTGGATGTCGAAACACAGCCGTACCAGCCACAAAATTCCTTGCCCCTGCCTCATACATCGACTTTATTGTCTTCTCTTCTACACCGCCATCTACCTGGATAATTGCATTTGAGCCAGCATCTTGGAGCAATTCGTGGGTGTGGTGAATTTTTTCGAGCATCTGTGGAATAAAAGTCTGACCCCCAAAGCCAGGATTAACAGTCATCAGTAAAACTAGGTCAAAAGCACCAACCAGGTATTTAAGTGGTTCAATACCTGTACCGGGGTTTAGCGTGATTCCGGGTGTAACCTCTAATTCTCGAATCGTTTGCAGGGTGCGATGAATATGCGGGCAGGTTTCATAATGGACAGTAATAATATTCGCGCCAGCATCCGCAAATGCTTCCAGATGTTTTTCTGGTTCTCGAATCATTAGATGGACATCTAAGGGCAATTTTGTCACCTGTTTACAAGCTTTGACGATAACAGGACCAAAGGTGATATTGGGCACAAAACTGCCATCCATAACGTCAACGTGAATATAATCAGCGCCTGCTTGCTCACATTCCAGCAAATCACGCTCTAGGTACTTAAAATTAGCTGATAATATGGATGGGGAAATTAATATGCTCATAATAAGTTCCTCTTATGGTTTTAGGGTGAGATAAACATATAACCAAAACGGAATCAAACCGAATAAGGAAGCAAAGGCTGCTAAGCCCAACAACCAAGTGAGCCAATCAATGACTGGTTCTTCAATGTCTGACTTTTCAACATCAGACAAAATTTGGTATTCACCTTGTTCAACAAAGTTTTGGTGTTCAGGAACATGATTGTAAATCGCTCCATCTATCGGCTTTGGCGGTGAAATCTTATAAGGGCCGGTTTTATACCGTGAGCTAATACCATTCAGGGTTTCTGCTTCAGAAAGAGAGAGTAACAAATGACCTAATTGTTCAGCGGTGCGATAACGGGCTGATGGTTCTTTTGATAAAACCTTCAGGATAATCTCTTCTAAGGGTCTTGGAATAGATGGGTTCAAGCGGCTTGGTGGTATTGGTTGACCTTCACGGTGCAGACGGGCTAATTCAGTTGGTTCTGAAGCAGTAAATGGGAGCTGGCCAGTCAGCATTTCGTATAGAATTATGCCTAGTGAATACACATCAGATGCCGGCGAAGGTGCTAAACCTGTAGCTTGTTCAGGTGAAAAGTAGTGTGGCGAACCCCACACAACATCATTATGCTCTTCAGCAGGGATGGTAGAGAGTGCACGGGCAATACCAAAATCGGTCACTTTTAATCGCATATCTGGCGTGACCAACATGTTGTGAGGTTTAATATCACAATGAACTAATCCGGCACGGTGGGCATAACCTACGCCTGCGCAGGCTTGAATCATGAGGTTGAGGGTCTCTTCAACACTGAAACGTGTTTTTTGCCGAATAAGTGTTTTTAAATCGGTGCCTGGAATATATTCCATGACGATAAACAGGTGTTTTTGGTCTAGGCCAAAATCGTGCACTGTAACGATGTTAGGGTGGGACAAGTTTGCTGCTGCGCGGGCTTCTTGCTTGAATCGTTCCCTGAAGGTGCCATCTTCTGAATAGTCCTCACGGAGTAATTTAATGGCAACATTACGCTCTAACATCAAATCTTTAGCCCGGTGGACTATGGACATCCCACCAGTGCCTAAAGGAGCGTCAAGTTGATATCGGTCATTTAGTAGCATAGCGTCTGGCATGATTAAAAATTATACACCATAGACACTTTGTTAGTTTTGATGCTTGAGATTATAAATAGCTCCAATAAATTTTATGTAGAATATTGCCATCTGATTTAAGATTTAGATAGCCCTTTGGCTGTTATAATTGGAAGCAGTTAGTTAAGAAGGGCAGAATATCGATGCAAAGCAAAGAGTCTCCAAAAATTCATATCCTCACAATTTTGGCTGGAATAATGCTTGCAGCCATTCTTATAGGTTTAGTTTTTTTCTTGATATTTCTTTCCAATCAAGACAAAGCACCTTCAACAGAGCCTGAACAGGTTTCTGATATCACGATCATTCCTTCACCCACCGAGACTCCAACACAACCTATTAAAACCGAAGTTGTAGAAGTGGCAGAGACAGTTCAAGTCGTTTTACCACCAGGCGTGATCGGTATTGGCGCTTACGTCCAGGTTGTGGGTACTGAAGGATCTGGTTTGAGGATGCGTGCTGAGGCAGGAACAAACACGGAAGTTTTATTTATTGCTATGGACGAAGAAGTGTTCCAGGTGATCGGTGGGCCAGTTGAAGTAGGTGACTATATCTGGTGGCAATTGGAAGCACCATACGATCAAACACGAACTGGATGGTCAGCTGAGCCTTTCCTTGAAGTCATAGAAAATGATTAAGCACTAAATCGTTCAAAACGGTTACAAAAATAATTACAGGAGAATTTTTTGACATACTCATTCTTCTTTCAAAAAATGGATGCTCTTTATGGTTCTTCATCAAGAAAGTCCCAAAAAGAAGATCAAAGCACTGCCCTAGGAATTTCAAGTTTTCCAGTCATTAATGCAGCTTCAGATTTATCTGTAGGCCTTGAGCGCAAACATAATGAAGACGCCATTATTACCTTTATTTCATCTGTTCACGTTCTTGATTTGTTTGTGAATTTTGGGCTATTTGTCATTGCAGATGGAATGGGCGGGCATGCTAGTGGCGAATTGGCTAGTAATTTAGCCGTACAAACTGTTTGTAACCACGTTTTGGGCGAATTATTTAAACCATCCTCCTATGGCATAACAAGTAAAGATGAACTAGAAGTAAGTAATATACTCTCTGAAGCTGTAAAAATCGCCCAACAAGCTGTTCTTAGTGAGGTTCCAGGCAGTGGTTCAACTTTAACTGTTGCGCTTATTTTTGATGATAATTTATTATATGAGCATATCGGAGATACGCGATTGTATATTTTGGAGGGGGGGCATCCTCTCAAACAGATCACTAAAGATCATTCATTGGTGAGACGCTTGGTTGAGTTAGGCCAAATTACCCCGGCTGAAGCAGCCACACACCCTCAACGTAATGTACTTATCAAGGCATTAGGTCAGACTGAAAGTTTTGAGGCAGACCACGGTAGCCTGAAATTATCACCCGGCTTAAAAATATTGCTTTGTTCGGATGGTTTATGGGGGCAGGTGTCAGACAATGTCATTTTGGAAATAATTAATAAAAGCATACATTTGAAGGATGCCTGCTCTGAATTGATTACAGCTGCTAATAAAGCTGGCGGGTTGGATAATGCCAGTGTAATTCTGATTGAATACTCATAAGAAGGATGATTACGATGGAAATGAACGTAAAAAAGAATCGCATATTGGTTGTAGATGATGAAAAACGCATGGTGACTTTCATCCGACTTAACCTTGAACATGACGGATTTGATGTAGTTGAGGCTTATAACGGTAGCCAAGCTATTGATCGACTGCGAGATTCTCTGCCAGATCTTATCCTCTTAGATGTAATGATGCCGGACTTAGATGGATTTGAAGTCCTGCGCTTGATACGCGAGGTCACCTCAGTGCCAGTGATTATGCTTACAGCTAAAGGAGAAGAAAACGATAAGGTTAAGGGATTGGAACTTGGCGCAGATGATTATGTGACGAAACCTTTTAGCCCGCGTGAACTTGTCAGCAGAATTCGAGCAGTGCTTAGGCGTGGCTCGTTTTCTGAGGAAGATGAGAGCGGTAGAATTGACGTCGATGGCAGGTTGGTTATGGATTTTGGCCGGCATGAAATTTGGGTTGATGGTGAGTTAATTCAACTTCGCCCGACAGAATACCGCCTGCTTTACCACTTAGTAAAAAATGCTGGGTGGGTGCTCACACATGACCAGATATTAACTAAAGTTTGGGGTTATGAATACCGCGATGAGCCCCATTATGTACGTCTTTACATTAATTACCTCAGGAAAAAGATCGAGGAAGATCCCACAAACCCGAAATATATCTTAACAGAGCGAGGGGTTGGCTATCGGTTTATAGATTACCGGCGTGAAAATAAACAGGAAGTATAAAAAGCGTAAAGGAAGGTAAGGCTTTTTCAATATATATGACACATGTCTTTAATTTAAAATGGAAATATTCAAAAAAACTCTTGTATAATAGGTATATGTATCTTTAAATCTTTATATTTATATTGTTCATTTGTAATAAATTTTAAATAGCAACTAAATAGTGTTAGTAAGGTGAGGGTGATATGGCCAAAGATAAGGTTGATGAAAAAAATAAAGAATCAAAAGCAATTAAACAGCAAGAGAAGAAGAATATGAATCATGAAGATTTGAAGAAGGCGGAAAATAAAAAACCTCAACACCCTAAGGAATTATCCAATAAAGATTATGAAAAAGAGCTTGAAAGATTACAAATCGAACTTGTAAAACTTCAAGGCTGGATTAAAGAAAAGGGTTTAAAAGTTGTGGTCCTTTTTGAAGGCCGAGATGCCGCAGGGAAAGGGGGCGTAATCAAGCGGATAACTGAACGGCTGAATCCTCGTATTGTACGAGTCGTGGCTTTGGCAACTCCTACAGAAAGGGAGAAAACCCAGTGGTATTTCCAGCGATATGTGGCGCATCTTCCTGCAGCAGGTGAGATGGTCTTGTTTGATCGCAGCTGGTACAACAGGGCTGGCGTTGAGCGGGTTATGGGCTTTTGCACACAAGAACAAGTTGAAGAATTCTTCCGTAGTGCCCCCGAGTTTGAGCGCATGTTAATTCGATCCGGCATTATCCTCATTAAGTACTGGTTCTCGGTCAGCAATGAAGAGCAAGAGAAACGGTTCCAGGCACGTATAAATGACATCACCAGGCGCTGGAAGCTGAGTCCAATGGATCTGGCTTCACGATCAAAATGGGTGGAGTATTCAAGGGCGAAGGATGAGATGTTCAAATTCACCGACACCAAACTTTCCCCATGGTACGTGGTAAATACGGATGATAAAAAGAAAGCCAGGCTTAATACCATGCGCCATTTGCTCAGCAAGATACCTTATGAAGACCTGACTCCTGAACCGATTGTTTTACCTCCCAGACAAGAAGATATAGGTTACGTTCGTCCTCCAATCACTGATCAGACCTTTGTTTCGGATTGGTACAGTTAAGTTATAAATTTGTTGCTTTACGAAAAAAAACCAAAAAAACACCATCTCCCAGGATTTATTTGGGAAGATGGTGTTTTACAAATTAATTTGATTACTTACCACAAGCGAAATTCACTCTTTCGTTCAGTGAAAATTTTCTTATCTAAAACGTGCGTTGTTGGTACAAAATTCATGAAGTAATTTGAGACAACCAGGCTGTTAGTTTTTGCCCCACCAGCGAAGAAACTAACCCCTTCCAGGACAGCTTTGGTAGTCGTTGTAATGGGTGTCACTGCCGTTGCGCAGAAGATAAGATTTTCTCCAGGTGCAAGGTCATTTTGAGTGTAAACCTTGTCTAAATTAATGCCCATCTTGATTAACCGATCACGGTCCGCATCATTTTTGGGTTTAAATATGGCTTGCATGCCGCCTCCCAGCAGTTTAATGGCTGCTGCTGAAATTACACCCTCCGGCGCAGCCCCTATTCCCATCACGGCATGTACGCCAACCCCTTTGAAGCAAGTAAAGATGCAAGGCATCAGGTCTCCATCCGTAATCAATCGCACTCTCGCACCAGTTGAATGAACCCGCCTGATCAATTCCTCGTTACGAGGCCTGTCTAAGATGGTGATGGTCAGTTCAGTGGGATCGTCCCTATGCAGCGCCTTTGCCAGTTTATGGATGTTTTCTTCTGGCGTTTTTCGAATATCCACCACACCGGCAGCCTCTTTACCAACGCAAAGCTTGTCCATATAGGTGTCAGAACCTTCGACCAATCCTCCGGAAGTTGATGCTGCCAATACACAAACCGCCCCTGAATTAAGATTGGCTGTTGCATTGGTATTTTCAAGGGGATCCACTGCAATATCAATGAGCATCTCTCCTGAGCCTAATTTTTCGCCGATAAACAACATAGGAGCGTCGTCTCGTTCTCCTTCCCCGATTTTAATATTTGTTGAGAATCCTTCGATATTATTTAAGGTAGTGCGCATGGCGTCGACCGCTGCCTGGTCAGCTAACTCTTTATCTCCCTGACCGGCAGCCCTGGCTGCGGCAATAGCCGCATTCTCAGTGACTTCAAGAAGCTGCCATGTGAGACGATTAAATACTTTATGCAATCTTTCCTCAGAATCATTTGATTCCATTTCTCTCCTTTAACCCTCAAGAAACAATATTCATTATTTTGTGAGCGTTTGAAAATTAAAAAGCTGACGGGCATTTTGGTAAGTTGTTTCCGCTACTCCATCAATTGTTGTTTTGTGTAGTTTCGCTATCATTTCTGCTATTAATGGGATATTCGCTGGTTCATTGCGCCTGCCCCGGTAGGGGTGAGGTGTTAAGAATGGAGAGTCAGTCTCAAGCAAAATTGATTGTAGGGGTAAATTAGCAACTAAATTCTTAATTTCTGCTGCATTATTGAAAGTCACTGGCCCAGTAATGCCAATCATAAAATTTAGAGAAATGGCTTTGAATGCTACTTCAAGTGTATCGCTAAATGAATGCAAAACCCCTGGGTATGTCTTGAGTTTACTGTTATCTGGCAGGGAATTCACCCAATTAACAAGAATTGACAGGATATCATTAGCAGACTCACGAGTATGGAGTATAACCGGTAAAGCTAATTCCTTCGCTAAGTCTAGTTGTTGCAACAATATTTCACGTTGTAAATCTATGGGTGTGTGTTGCCTATAATAGTCTAAGCCGATCTCACCAATGGCAAGTACGGATTTGTCCTTAGCCAGCATTCTAAGACCATTTAGGCTGTTTTTGTCCCAAAGGCTACCATAATTTGGATGAAACCCCACTGCAGCGTAAATTAAGCCCGGATAATCATGTGCTAGTTTGATTCCTGTTTTGCTGCTGGGTAAATCAATCCCAGGATTTAAGATGAAATCCAAGCCTGCTTGTTGGGCACGTTTAACTACCTCATTACGATCATGGTCAAAGACATCAAAATCAAGGTGGCAATGTGTGTCAGTAAATTTATTCATGACAATAGCTATATGGTGCAATTATATCAGTCTGTTTCGCTTATATTTGAAGGTAAAATTACCAGGATGGATAAGGTAAAGAATAAAAATGAAATCGCTATAGCCATGAGCGGTGGGGTCGATTCAGCGGTAGCTGCTAGCCTACTCATTAAAAATGGATTTAGGGTAAGGGGTTATTATATGAGTCTGAAGCCCTGGAATTGTAGGGAGAGAGATAAACCAGTCGAACAAGACCGAGCAGAAAAGATTGCTGATAAGCTTGGTATTCAACTCGACATTTTAGATTTTCAGAGGATATTTAAAGAGGAAATTATTGGAGGATATATTTCAGCGTTGAGTCAAGGATTGACACCGAATCCATGTGTCATGTGTAATAGACTAATTAAATGGGGCAGCCTATTGGAGTATGTACAGAGTAAAGGAATCGGCTTACTGGCATCGGGCCATTATGCTTATTTACAACGAGATGAGAATGGAGATGTAACTTTACATAAGGGATTAGATGAAAACAAAGATCAGTCGTATGTATTGAGTGCTCTCCCTCAACCTGTTTTGCGGCATATGATCTTACCTTTGGGTAACCTTCAAAAAAAAGAAGTACAAGCATTGGCCCAAGAATTCGGACTTTCAGAGAGCGTTGATCGCGAAAGCCAAGATTTGTGTTTCTTGAGTGGGTTTAAGCAAGAAGATTTTCTGAGAGAAAATGCAAAGGAATTACTTGAATCTGGAGAGATTACTGATCAAGACGGAAAAGTTCTAGGGCGGCATTCTGGGTTAGCACTTTATACCATAGGTCAACGAAAAGGTTTGGGAATTGCTTGGCATGAACCATTATTTGTTATTGACAAGAATATTGAACGTAACATCTTAATTATTGGTACAAAAGACAAGCTAAGGCAGAATGCTTTGACTGCAAAAGATGCAAATTGGATCAGTGAATTGCCGCAAACTGATGACAGAAGGTATGATATCAAGATTCGCTACAAGTCAAAACTCTTAAAAGCAAGGATCCATCATCTGCAGAATCGGGAATTTACTGTTATATTTGATGAAAGCCTTAGAGATATTACCCCAGGTCAAAGGGTTGTCGTTTATAAAGGAAGAAAATGCCTAGGTGGTGGTGAAATAGTTAAGGGTATGTATATAAATAATCTGAAGAGGTAAAATTATGACGTTTCCTACAATAATATTTGGTTTAGCTATCGCGACTTTAATTGGGGCATTGTTTCATATTTGGAAAGACGGCGGTCTAGGTAAACTGATTCTATATCTTGTGTTGAGTTGGATTGGATTCTGGGTGGGACATGCTATTGGCGAAAAATACCAGATATCAATTTTGTATGTTGGAAATTTGCATATTGGGATGGGTATTTTTGTTAGTGCCATATTTTTACTTTTTGGTCATTGGCTGAGTTTAATTGATGTCCAGCGCAAGGATATTGGATGAGCGAAACTAACGAAATAGCTGTTGTAAATGAAGGTGATCTTGTTCAGCTACAGGGGATTGGTTATAAAAGCCACATCATCAAATTAAAAATAGGTGGTGAATTACAGACCCATCGTGGTGTAATTCGTCATGATGAAATCATTGGGCAGCCTTGGGGCGCAAGGTTACATTCTCACACGGGCAATCCGTTCTATCTGTTGCAGCCTGGCCTTTCAGATATTATCAAAGATATTAAAAGAACGACCCAAATCATGTATCCGAAGGACATAGGCTACTTGTTACTTACCATGGGGATTGGCCCAGGGAAGAAAGTATTAGAAGCAGGTACTGGCTCTGGGGGTCTCACGACGGCTTTTGCTTATATGGTTGGCAGCAGCGGTCATGTATATTCTTATGATAGAAAACCCGAAGTTCAAGCCTTGGCAAAGACAAATTTATCAAGAACTGGATTAGATAAGTATGTGACTTTTACGTTAGGGGATGTGGCTTCTGGGTTTGAAGAACGGAATATGGATGCGGTCTTTCTGGATTTACCTAACCCTTATGATTTCATTTCTCAGGCAAAAGAGTCATTGAAACCTGGAGGGTATATTGGCATAATTGTTCCAACTGTAAACCAAGTTGCGCGCGTATTACCCCGACTGAAAGCTGAGAGATTTATTTTTGTGGAAGTGTGTGAGATTTTGATTCGTTTTTACAAAACAGATTGGGAAAGAATACGGCCTACTGATCGTATGGTTGCCCATACAGGTTTCTTGATCTACGGCAGGTCTGTGCTTGGTTATTTCAATGACATTGAAACAGAGGTTGAAAATTGAAAATGCTCAATGTTTCAACTGATGAAATCAGGGCACTTCTTGAATCTAAAGAAAACATTGCTTTTTCAAATAAAGAAGGTTACCCGTATTTGCCAGGTGCAGTAAAACGGCCTGCAGCGGTTTTAATGCCATTGTTTCATGATTTGGGGGAATGGCATTTATTATTGACACGCCGGTCGGATAGATTAAATGACCATAAAGGACAGGTATCTTTTCCCGGCGGCGCTAGGGAAATAAGCGATCAGGATCTTACCCAAACGGCATTAAGGGAAACATCGGAAGAAATCGGTATATCACCAGAGTTCGTGACTGTGCTGGGAAAGCTGGCCCCAAGAGAACTAATATCAGGTTTTGAAGTAACGCCGGTTGTCGGACAAATTCATTGGCCGTACCCATTAAAAATATATGATGATGAAGTTGCAAGAGTCTTTTCAATTCCGCTCAATTGGCTAGCAGAAGAGGATAATTGGGTATTAAGAGACCATTATTACCAAGGTAATGTATACAAGGTCATTTATTTTTTACCTTATGATGGAGAAATACTTTGGGGAGCGAGTGCAAGTATGACTTTGGAGTTGATTGATTTACTAAAATCAAAATTTTAGTAACAAAAAAACCAGGCCGTTAACAGCCTGGTTTAATTTGATAGTTAGGTTGACAAATAATCTAAATCTAACTTTCTTGCTCTTCTTCTGAAGCCTCTTCTTCAGCTTGCTTACCTTTTTCAAGAACTTCTGGTTCAGATTCAGTTTCTTTGGCTTCTTCTTCTGCTTCCTGAGCCACGTAGGTCGAAGAAGCAATTATCTCTTCAGAATCTGTAAGAATGGTAATATCTTTGCCTAGTGTAAGCGATTCGACAGTGATGACATCGCTCATATCTTTTAAGACACTGATATCAACAGAAACCTTTTCTAGCAAATCTTGTGGAAGACATTCGATTTCAAGTTCATTCAGACTTTGAACAATGACCACATCACCAGATTTGCTAATGGGTGCCTCACCTACCAATTCAATACTAACCATAGTTCGCAATTTTTCGGTAAGGGAGACTGCTAGAAAATCGACATGTAATAAATTGCCGAAAATAACATCTTTTTGGCGATCACGTACGATGGTGGTATATTTCTCCCCTTCCACATCAATGGTAACTAGGCTTGAAGAGGTCAAACGTTGTAATATTAGGCCAGTTTCATGGGCTTCCATTTGGATCGGGAAAGCTTCCAGGTGCCTGCCGTAAATTACACCAGGTAACTTGCCTTGACGGCGTAGGGCACCAACCTTTTTTCCTTTTAAAGTTCGCTTTTCAGCATTTATGATGATTTCTTTTTGTGACATTTTCTTTTCCTTCGAGCGCCTCTCACCCTTCCTGGGTTACCTTCGCTCATTAAATTTTCTGTCGGTAAAACCAACGAAGGTGAATTTTAGCCTCATCTGCTGTCTTAGTCAAGTAAAAAACAGATTACGATATAATCATTACCTCAAAATGACCGTAATTATCTGTAATTATCTTGAAGGGATTCAGGTAAAATTAGATTTATGTCAGCAAATTAATTCACAACCCTAATACTTTGACTGTGTGAACTAAGTTTTAGATTGTCTTGAAAAGCTGATGGAGAAAGACTGCTAACGCTTCATTTGGAGATTAATATGAAAATCAAAATAAAAGCACTATTCATAATTTCTATATGCATAATCTTGCTTATTACCAGTTGCAGAACTTCTGTAACACCGCAGTCAACGCTAGATAAGCTTAGTGAAACAGTTAATACCTCAACTACCCAGAAGACAATTTTGCCAGTTACCCCAACGCCCGAATTAATCCTAGATGTCAATGAATGGTGGCGTGATGTTGTCTTTTACGAAATATTTGTGCGAAGTTTCAAAGACAGCGATGGGGATGGCAAAGGTGATTTCAATGGCATCATTGAGCAGTTAGATTATCTTAATGATGGTGATCCCAATACCGATGATGATCTAGGCATTGGTGGTATTTGGTTAATGCCGATCAACCCTTCGCCATCTTATCACGGTTATGATGTTACGGATTACTACGCAGTGAACCCTGATTATGGTACGATGGATGATTTTAAAAAACTATTGGAAGAGGCTGATAAAAGGGGGATCCGAGTGATCATTGATTTAGTTCTGAACCACACATCAACTAAGCATCCATGGTTTAAATCTGCATTGGACACAAATTCAGATTACCATGATTGGTTTGTTTGGGCGGATGAAAACCCGCGTCAGACGGGTCCCTGGGGGCAAAATCCATGGCACAGGGCGATTAATGGCTTGTATTATTACGGTATTTTTTGGAGTGAAATGCCTGATCTAAATTATTACAATCCTACAGTAAGTAAAACCATGATGGATGTGTCTCGATTTTGGTTAGAAGAGGTCGGCGTAGATGGGTTTAGGGTAGACGCTGCTAGGTATTTATACTCTGAAGGATTTGCCCAGCAGGACACACCAGAAACAATTGCCTGGTTTCAAGACTGGCGCTCATTCTATAAGAATATCGATGCGGAAGCTTATTCCGTTGGCGAAGTATGGGCTGATTTGCAAATTGTAGCAAAATACGGGGGGAATACAGGCTTGGATTCGCTGTTTATGTTTGACCTAGCCGAGGATATCAAGAATTCAATCTATTCACCAACACCCTCCAGGATAATCAAATCTTACCTGGATATTGACGAGTATTTCTCTGATCAAGCTTTCAGTACATTTTTATCCAACCATGATCAACAAAGGGTAATGTCATTTTATAAGGGC
The DNA here is from genome assembly GCA_040768105.1 of Anaerolineaceae bacterium. GTDB lineage: Bacteria > Chloroflexota > Anaerolineae > Anaerolineales > Anaerolineaceae > JAXGNE01. The sequence continues at coordinate 46,122 of JAXGNE010000011.1, read as the reverse complement.
GATATCCAGAAAGCAAAACTGGCAGCCTTTGTTTACTTGACAGGACCTGGAACGCCTTTTATATACTACGGTGAGGAAATTGGCATGACAGGTAATAAACCAGACGAGATGTTGAGAACGCCAATGCAATGGTCAACTAATGCTCAATCAGGTTTTACCAGCAGCATACCTTGGGAACCTATTAACCCTGGTTGGCAAGAAATAAATGTCAAAAGCCTAATGGAGAATCCAGAATCGTTATTAAATACTTATAAGGCTCTTATTTCATTACGGAATAACTATAGCGCATTAAGAACTGGGCAGTATTTACCACTTACATCCAGTTGTAGAACTATGTATCCGGTCCTTAGGATTAAAGATAGTGAAATTCTTTTAATTTTAGCTAATTTAGGGAAACAGGATTTGGAAAATTGTACAATAGCATTAGAAGAAAGTTCGCTTTCAGGAAAATACCAGTTAGAGGCGATTTTCGGTGAGAGTAGTCTAAATGAGATTAACTTTGATAGTAATGGCGCACTCTTAGGTTTTCAGCTTGATCCTGTTATTAAAGCCTTTGATGCTGTGATATTAAAGCTCAATGTGATAATTGATTAATTAATAAAAATCAATTGTGATTGTGATTGGAGGAAATTATGAACAAAACGAATAGTTTATTACGCGTTGTTATATTAAGCGCTATCATTCTTGGCTTAATATCTGGTTGTGCTCCCAAAGCTGATAAGGATATTTTATATGTCAATCTAACTTGGCATCAGCATCAGCCCCTTTATTATAAAGATGAAGCCGGTGTTTATTCTAGGCCTTGGGTCCGGGTACATGCCACAAAAGATTACCTTGATATGGCAGAAACTGTTGCCCAATATGAGGGTGTAAATGTCACCTTTAACTTAACCCCTTCATTAATTAGACAGCTGGACGATTTTGCTTCAAATGGCGCAAAAGATATTTATTGGGTTTTAGCAGAGATACCTGCTCACGAGTTAGACGAGACACAAAAAAGATTCATCCTTGAGCGATTTTTTGATGCAAATTGGGATAATGTCATCGGCCGCTTTCCGCGCTATAAAGAATTATTAGAAAAGAGGGCTGGTACTGATAGCTTGGCGATTGATGCCGCTTTGGACGCTTTTTCAGATCAGGACTTTTTAGATTTACAGGTTTGGTTTAACTTGGCCTGGATTGACCCGGATTATTTAGCAGAGGAACCATTGAAAGAACTTGTTGAAAAAGGCAAAAATTTCAGTGAAACAGATAAAGTCGTATTATTTGATGCAATTAAAGCAATCATCATTAAAGTTATTCCTTACCATGCAGAATTACAGAAACAAAATGTAATTGAAGTTACCACAACACCCTATGCTCACCCAATTTTGCCATTGATTTATAACGTAGATCTAGCTCTAGTAGGTAACCCTAGTGCAGAAATGCCGACTAATGCTTTTTCATACCCACAAGATGCCAAGGCACATTTAGCGAAAAGTGTAGAGATGTATAAAGAATACTTTGGGCAAGATGTGCGCGGTCTTTGGCCGGGTGAGGGATCAGTTGCACAGGATATTGTCGGGATAGTGCATGAAGCAGGCTATCAATACATGCAAACTGGTGAGCCCGTATTGGCAAAATCCTTAGGGATTGATACATTTACTCGCGATGAAAATGAAAAAGTCAAGCAAGCTGATGATTTGTATCGGCCTTATTACGTCATGGATGAAGCTGGAAACAAAGTTGCGATATTCTTTAGAGATTGGAATTTATCAGATAAGGTAGGGTTTACATACTCAGGTATGAGCGGTGAGGACGCAGCCAGTGATTTAATTAATCGGCTCGAGTCAATCCATGATGATTTCTTGAGCCAAGGGTTAGAAGGCCCACACATTGTAAGTGTTGTGTTAGATGGCGAAAATGCCTGGGAATATTATGATAACGATGGCAAAGCATTTCTAAACGCTTTATATAAAAAGTTTAGTGAAAGTCAAAAGTTAAAAACTATTACACCATCTGATTACTTAAAATTATTCCCAGAGCAACGTGAATTGGAAAACCTATTCCCTGGGGCATGGTTTAGCCCGAATTACGATACCTGGATTGGCGAAAGTGAGGAAGCCCAAGCTTGGAATTACCTAGCCCAAACCCGCTCTTTCTTGGCAGATTATGAATCGGGTCAGAAAAGCGCTGATTCAAATCAATTAGCACAGGCTTTTGATTTCATGTACCTGGCTGAGGGTTCGGATTGGTTTTGGTGGTATGGCACCGACCAAGATTCTGGCCAGGATTCATATTTTGATCAAGGTTTTAGAGAATTACTACGGCAGGTTTACCTGTCTCTTGACGAACCAGTGCCTAGTTTCGTGAATGTCCCAATTATCCAACCGCAACCTGTGCGGGCAACAATTCCTTTGATGGGTGCTGGAACGCCAATAATCGACGGTTTGGTAAAAGATGACGCGTGGGAATTTGCAGCACTTTATGAGGGAGATAAAACAAGCGCTTACCGTGGTTTGTATTACATTTTGGACAAAGAAAATCTTTATCTTAGAATTGAAACCAATGAAATATTAAGCACTAGCGCAAACTTGGAATTTTATTTTAGTACACCTTCTTTGCATCCTAGAAATGCGTTTTCATCTCAGGGTGAAGTTATGCTCGGGATCTCTGCTGATTTGATGATCCAATACGAGCCCGGGACAACCAGCTTAAATATTTACAAAACCGATGGAAAAACCTGGAATCTAGGAGAGGATCCTGTCGGTTCCGCCGCTCAAAAAGACAAATCGATTGAGCTCCAGATCCCCCTTGAAATTTTTGGAGAATTAGGGTCAGGAGATGAGATTAGGTTGGTCTCATTATTATCGTCCCAAAACGCGCTGTTCCCCTTTGGAGGTCCTGGCTTAGTCCAGATCCTAGATATGGGTGAAGCTCAAAGTATCCTATTGATCACAGATCCAGAGGGAGATGACTTCGGCCCAGGAACTTATACTTACCCATCTGATGCTATTTTTGCAAGCCAGGTATTTGATGTAAAATCATTTGAAGTAGGTTATGATGCTACTAGCCTTATCTTAACTTTTTCTCTGTATGGCCAGATTGATAATGGTTGGGGTTCGCCTAATGGTTTTTCTGTTCAGACCTTTGATGTCTATATTGACAAAGATCCTGGTCAAGCAACAGGCGCGAGGATGCTCTTACCTGGTAGGAACGCTGCCTTAAAAGTGGATGATGGTTGGGATTATGCTATCTGGGTTGAGGGATGGACACCTCAAGTTGTGATACCAGATGTGCAGACTTTGGAACCTAAAGATTATTCTCAAGCTAGCAGTGCGATCAAGATATTTGTCGACCCCGGGAAAAATGCAGTTGTAGTTCGAGTACCCTTAGAATTTTTAGGCGAAGGTGAACCTAGCGAGTGGGGTTATGCAGCTGCATTGTTAGGCCAAGAAGGTTATCCTGCTACAGGCGTCTGGCGGGTACGAGATGTCATTCAAAAAGCTGAGCAGTACCGTTTTGGCGGAGCCCAAGCTGACAACAACCACACCAGGATAATAGACTTGATCTGGCCTGAGGGCAAAAAACCATCCCAGACTGAAATTTTAGGTAACTATCCTTCTTCAGCGAAAGCTGTAGATTTATTAACGATAGATGACTTTGCCATAATCCCTCTGATGACAGCAAGCGAGTAACACGGCAAAATTAATAATTGATGAAAGTGAACCAAAAATGAAAAATAAAGAATTTATACTCAGCAATGAGCATCGACCAACTGTTGAAATCACCTTACCAGATGGAAGAATCATTACTGGGCCAAGAGCTGCCAATTTAGAAGATTTCCTCAGGATAATTCAAAAGGATCAAGAACCTTTAATTGTTGGGGCAATTGTGGATGGCAGTTTGAGAGAATTGACTTACCCGATTTCTATGGATTCAAGGGTGATCCCTTTGGACATGAGTGATGCGGACGGTGCTCGTATCTATCGTCGATCTTTAACATTCCTTTTAGAGACAGCATTTTCTTCTTGCTTTCCTGAGGCAATTCTCACAATTGATCACTCTGTCTCATCAGGTGGGTATTATTGCCAAGTCAGCAATCATGCGCCTCTTAATGAAGATGAATTACACCGTATTGATAAAAAAATGCGTGAATTGATCCAAAATAATGAACCTTTTATTCGTGAAGTTGTGCCTATAGAAGAAGCTGTTGCTTACTTCACTGGTCAAGGTGAGGAAGATAAAGTCAAATTACTTAAGTATCGGCAACGTAAGGACCTGGTTTTATATCGTTTGGGCAATCATAGGGATTATCATCATGGCTACATGGTGCCTTCTTCAGGATACCTTAAATGGTATGAGCTGGTACTTGTAAAAGATGCATTTATCTTAAGATTCCCTCGTAGGCATTCACCTAACGATCTCACACCAATGACTAATTACCCGACTTTATTAAATACATTTCGACAGTATGGTGATTGGTTAAATAAACTCGGCATACCTTCTTTAGGTGCATTAAATGATGCAATAAAAAAAGGCCATATTGATGAAGTAATTCTTGTCTCAGAGGCCTTACATAATCAACAAATATCAAAAATTGCTGAGGAAATAGCCAAGAGAAGTGAAGAAATTCGGGTTGTATTAATTGCTGGACCATCTTCATCTGGAAAGACAACTTTTTCGAAGCGATTGTCAATTCAGTTACTAACTCAAGGCTTGTCACCTTTTGCTTTGGAAATGGATAATTATTTTGTGGATCGGGAAAAGACACCTTTAGATGAAAATGGCGCAAAAGACTTTGAATCGATTAATGCATTAAATCGCCAACGTTTAAACCAGGATGTACAGAACCTAATTTCTGGTAATGAAGTTCAATTGCCATATTTTGATTTTAAAAGCGGGTTAAGTAAAGAGGGTGAATCCGTACAACTGAAATCAGGCGAGATCATTATACTGGAAGGTATTCATGGTCTAAACCCCTCCCTATTAGAGGATCTTGATACAAATAAGACGTATCGAATTTATGTGTCCTGCCTAACCCAATTAAACCTTGACAGGCATAATCGGATATCGACGACTGATACAAGAATGCTTCGAAGAATACTGCGAGACGCACGAGACCGAGGTTACACTGCTGAAGACACAATAAGAAGGTGGGAGTCTGTCAGGCAAGGTGAGAAAAAGCATATTTTTCCCTACCAGGAAAATGCAGATGTTATGTTTAATTCTGCGCTTGTATATGAACTTACCACTTTGAGGCCTTTGGTTGAACCATTGTTAAGACAAGTACCTTTTGGTACAAGGGAACATGTGGAAGCCAAGCGCTTACTAAAGTTCCTTGAATGGTTTTTACCAACCGGAACAGATTACATACCAGACAACTCAATCCTACGGGAATTCATTGGCGGTTCGATACTACAAGATTTTTCAATTTGGCATTAAAAGAAAAATGCCACTCGGCTTGTACCGAGTGGCATTTTTTATTAGATATAGTATTACTTTAACTGGTCTTTGATCATTTTTCCCAAACGTTGAATCCCTATTTTAATTGTTTCAGGATTGCAAGCTGAGAAATTCAACCGCATGGTGTTCTTGCCACCTCCATTGGGATGGAAAGATTCACCCGGAACATATGCAACTTTTTCCTCAATAGCCTTTGGAAATAACTTTGTCGTGTCGCATCCTTCAGGGAGCTTGACCCACAGGAATAAACCGCCCTTTGGCTTTGTCCAGTCTGTTCCTTCTGGCATATTATTTTCTAATGCTTCGAGCATTGTGTCGCGTCTTTCGCGATACACTTTTCTGATGGTCTGGATATGTTCACGCATCCATGGCGATTTTGCAAGTTCGTAAGCTACAAACTGATTAAATGTGGAGGTGTTAAGGTCACTTCCTTGCTTTGCTTGGACAAGTTTCTTTATAACATCGACTGGAGCAACCACCCAGGCAAGGCGCAGACCTGGCGCCAAGATTTTTGAAAATGTGCTTGTGTAAATTACATTACCTGAATAAACTGGAAATTCCTTAGATCGAATTTCATCATCCAACACGACCACAGGTGGTAAATGTTCTCCTTCATAACGCAGCTGCCCATATGGGTCGTCTTCAATAATAGGCACGCCTTGAGAGTTAGCAAGTTCAATCAGTTGTTTTCGCCTTTCTAACGACAAAGTCGTACCTGATGGATTTTGAAAATTGGGTAGCGCGTAAATGAATTTGATGTTTGTACTAATCAGATCGTGCAATTGTTCAGTCTGCATCCCGTCATCATCAGAGTCTATGGTTACATAATTACAGCCATACGCATTCCAAGCTTGTAGTGCCCCCAGGTAAGTTGGGGATTCAACTAAAATCCGATCACCTCGATTGATAAATATTTTGCCTAATAAATCTAGGGCCTGTTGAGAGCCTGTGGTGATCAGGACGTTGTCAGCAGATACTTGGATGCCATACTTACCAGCATTTGATGCAATCAACTCCCTCAGCGGTTGGTAGCCTTCCGTAGCGCCATACTGCAAGGCCTGCTTGCCCATTTCGGTTAAAACGGTATCACAGGCTTCTTTAAATTTTTCAATTGGAAAAACTTCAGGCGCTGGAAAACCTCCTCCAAAAGAAATCATGCCAGGTAATGAGGACACTTTAAGTAATTCCCGTATTGCTGAACTTTTCATGCCCTGAGTGCGATGGGCATATCGATGTTCCCATGAGGTATGCATAAAAATCTCCTTTTTTTAGAATCGTTTACTTTAGAAATCTTGCTATCACTTTTGCATGCGTAGGCAGCACAACTTTGTCTCCTGATGTTAATTGGGCAGGTGCTTTTAATTTAATATCAGGTGCACTTTGATATATATAAATGGATGTTCCTTCTACTGTGTATTTTTTATCGACGAAAGCTTGGCCGGTGAGATAGCCATCTTGATCAATAGCACAGCTAGTTACTTTACCGATATATTTGCCTTTTGAGTCGATGATTGGGTCCCCATGATGTGCCATGCGGACACCCTTGTCCTCAAACCTAAACCTTATAACAACACCCTGGCGTTGCATTTCTTGTTTAATGTAAGCAGAGCGCCCGATGAACCACGGTGTATTTGTTTTAACAAACCCCATAAAGCCAGCTTCACTTACACCTAAGTTAAATTCACCTCCCATTTCATGCCCGTAAAGTGGCAAACCCGCTTCAGTGCGGAGTGAATCGCGCGCGCCTAATCCACAAGGTTTCAAACCTAAAGGTTCGCCAGCTTCCATTAATGCATTCCATAACTCTGTAGCATGATCAGGATGAACAAAGAGCTCGAAGCACATGTATTCACCTGTGTAGCCCGTTCTTGAAATGACGACATCTAACCCTGCGACCATTCTTTCGCACAATTGGGTTCTTTTTAGACGTTGAATCCTGCGTCCATCGCATTCACTAACCAAATTCAAGAGGATGTCTTGGGATAAAGGCCCCTGTAAGGCAATATCCACACGCATGTCCAGGCCTTCTTTAGGGTCCTTAAGGTTTCTTAGGATAACATTTCTTCCGAAACTAACAGCCCAAGGTCGGTCGCAATCAATGCATACAATGCCGTCTTTTACTGCATTTAACCAAGCCCAGTCTTTTTCTTCGTTCGCAGCATTTACAACAACAAGATACTTGTATTGATTTCTTCGGTAAACCAAGAGATCATCAATTACATTTGCATGTTGGTCAAGGAAGTGTGTGTAACAAGAATCGCCGATTCGGAGCGAAAGGATATCATTTGCACAGACTGAGTCTAAAAACAGGGCCGCATCTTCTCCTTCAGCTTGAAAAACGCCCATATGAGTGACATCAAATAAGCCAGCTGCAGTGCGTACAGCATTGTGCTCTTCAAGAACAGAACTGTACCAAACAGGCATTTCCCAACCAGCAAATGCAATCATTTTTGCACCGATTCCTTTGTGCACTTCGTTTAATGGTGTCTTTTTGAGAACTTCATTCTCTGGTTCTACCCAGGTGAATTCTGGCAGCGCTGCTTTGTCCTCTTCGGCCGGCATACCGATAAAATATGGCTTGGTATGACTGATTGAGTCAGTACTGATTAGTGGAAATTCAACAGGTTCAACAACAGATACTTTGATTGGACCTGGGATTTTCTTGCATAGATCTTTATCAAAAACTGTGTAAGCCGTTGACAAATTTTGCAACCAAGATCCTGCCAAACCTGCATCATTTGCTTCAACAGAAAAATTGAATAATTCTTCATTAATACAACTTAGCGTGCCTGTTATTGTCTTGACGCTTGTGACTAAATTAGTTAATTGTGATTGATCAGGTTTCAGAATTTCAAAATCACTTGAAAAAGTAAAAGCAACAAATGATCTGATTTTTTCACCGGAGAGATTGAAGCCTACTTTTGGTCCATCAAATTTATCATCTATGAAATAACTGTGGGGATGGCTGTGGAGAGTCTCTATCTTGTCTGCAGTTTGCTTAGATTCTGCCAGTTCTCTTACTTTGATTTTGGCATTTTCTAGTACATGGAAGTCAACCTTAGCACGTGTTTTGTTTCCCACCCTAGCGCACATAAGATAGGGCGTAGTATGGTTTAGCACTTCTGCTATGATTTGGCCTACTTGCCTTGTGTCATCCTCCTTAAAGCCCCTCTGAGTCAACCAGGTCGTGCCCAAGCGAACACCTGAGGCCGTAAATGCGGAACGATCACCTGGAATTGTGTTCCGGTTGACTACTATGCCAGCTAGGTCAAGAATGCGTGCAGCAATATCGCCCGAAAGCGGTACTCCAGATTGGCTTTTGACTGACTTGCAATCAATTAAAGTGAGATGACTATCGGTTCCATTATACGGAATTCGAAGACCATTTTCTTTTAAGGTTTCTGCAAGTACTAAAGCATTTTTCTTTGTCTGGGTTTGTAATTCTACAAAGTCCTGGGTGCCAGCTAATTTAAATGTCAGCGCAAGGGCTGCAATCGTGTTGATATGGGGCCCGCCCTGCTCGCCAGGAAACACTGCTTTATCAATCTTGTCACCGGTGTCCTTATCATGTGAAATAATAACAGCTCCTCTTGGGCCGCATAAGGTCTTGTGGGTGGTAAAAGTAATAATATGCGCATGGCCAATAGGGGAATTTACCACACCAGCAGCAATTAACCCAGCAATATGTGATACGTCTGCAAGAAAAATGGCTCCAATGCTATCAGCTATTTGTCGAAATCTTACCCAGTCTGGTATCCAAGGATATGAAGAATAACCAGCTACAATGAGTTTAGGTTTATATGTAAATGCCAAGTCTGCAATTTTTTCATAGTTCAGTTTTTCTGTTTCTGGATCTACAGTGTAATGAACTGCGTTGAAATTGATGCCTGACCTATTAACAGGCGAACCATGGGTTAGGTGTCCTCCATGTAATAAATCCATTCCCATGATGGTATCCCCAGGATTTAGGAAGGCTGTATAGACAGCATTATTTGCCGGTGCCCCAGATAGTGCCTGAACATTAACGAATAGGTCATTTGCCTCATACCCGTTAGTCGCAAACAACTCAGCACATCGTCGTTTTGCTAAGGCTTCAACCATGTCAACGTACTCCACACCCTTATAATATCGCGGGTCAGAATATCGTCTATAATTACCAAGTTGATAATCGTAATCCATTATTTTGGATTGAGACATCGTGCGTGTATTAGGTCTTGGGTAGCCCTCAGCATAGATATTGGTGAAGGAAGAGGATAGCACTTGCCTTACAGCCAATGGTGCAGTGCTCTCACTCGGAATCATAATCAATCGCCTAAATTGTCGCTCAGCCTCGATCTCCACAAGGGAATAGATGTCTGGGTCAAGGTTCTTTAAATTTTCTGTAATAAGAAAGTTATTCATAAAAATACTCCTGGAAGAAAAGATTGTTAAGTTGCATTCGTCCCAGTAAAAAGACTATTCCCACACACATTACTATCAGTCTATGAACGGGAAACAAATTAAATTTTTTTATTGCAAAGGGATTTGTGATAATTAAATAGAGGTAGCGCCAACTTACATGTGTAAGCCCAATAAGACTGACTTTTATCCGTCTCTTGGTTCCCATTGATTATATTGTATCTTATTAAGAAATAAAATGGAAATGAAATAGATACTTAGATTCAACTAGTAAGTGCAATTGTTAGCCCGAAGAATATCTCGAAAGGAGTGGAATAATCAAGACATTTTCTAGGCCTAAGGTTAAGTCGATCCATGATCCAAAGTTCTTCTTCAGTAGTAATTGTATCAAGGTCTCTATTTTTTGGAATGTACTGTCTTATTAAGCCATTGGTGTTTTCATTGGTCCCTCTTTCCCAGGATGCATATGGATGAGCAAAGAAAAATTTTGCTGAGAGCGTTGCTGAGATAGATTGATGATTGGCGAATTCTTTCCCATTATCAGAAGTGATGGTATAGATATGCTCTACCCAATTCAGCAGCTCTGTGACCGTCTTTCCCACCAATTCAGCACTTTTATGACGGATGGTGCGCAGCAAAGTGAAACGAGATCTACGCTCTGTCAGGGTCACAACAGCACCACGGTGTCCTTTTCCAATCATGGTATCAATTTCCCAATCTCCAAGGCGGGATCTCGTCTCTACTACCTTAGGTCGGGTTTCAATACTCTCCCGGTTAGGTATAATCCCTCTTCGATCATAGGTTCCCACCCGTTTGCGACGTTTTTTCTGGCAACGCAGGTGTTTGTAGAGGTTTCCGCCAGCCCGCTTATCGTCATATATATACTGATAAATGGTTTCATGACTGACAGATTGCAGTTCATACTTCGTCAACCATTCACTTATTTGCTCAGGGCTAAGATCGAACCTCAATCTCTCTTCGACAACATTCCAGGTCGCTTCCGTGATCCTCCTTGTGACTTTATGCTTGCGCCTCTCTATCGCTTTGATCTGAGCTTGCCTGGGTCGATATCCCCGCAATCCTCGATTGCGTTTCAATTCTCGACTAATCGTCGAGTTACTCACATCAATTGCTCTGGCTATTTCTTTTTGATTGTGTCCCATGTTCAAAAGTGCCTTAATCTGGTATCTTTGTTCTTGGGTAAGCTGAGTGTAGTTTCGCATTTGTGCTCCTTTGACTTGTCGGTCTCAGAGCTTATGTTACCTCAGCTTGCCCCTTTTGACCGCCTCAAAGTTGCACTTATAAGTTGAATTCAAGATATATAATAAGTGAGTTTTAGGAAAAAGTGATAAGGGTAGTTGCCTTTTTAATAAGCAAACACAGAGACTACCTATTGAATAACCCTGTGAAGATTGATAAAGAAGAAGTTAAATTAATCAATAAAGCTAAAGCTGACCCAGATGCATTTGGTCAACTATACTCGAATTATGTAGACCGTATTTATAACTACATCTATTTCCGCACGGGAAACATACAAATTGCAGAAGACCTAACTTCAAAAGTCTTTTATAAAGCTTTGAATAATATTGGCAAGTATCATCACATGGGTTTACCTTTTTCTGCATGGCTTTACCGGATCGCCCATAATGTTGTAGCAAATTACTATAGAGATGTTTCAAAGATAAAAGAAATTTCAATCGAAGGTGTTGATTTTCCACAGCTCACGAATAAATCGGATGTCCCAGAAATTTTATTTCAGAAAGATCAAGATGTGGAAGCATTACTCAATCTTATTAGCGATCTTCCCAAATTACGCCAAGAATTGATAATTTTTAAATTTGTGGATAAGTTGTCGAACGCTGAAATTGGCGTGATCATGAAGAAAAGTGAGGGCGCAATCAAGAGTTTATACCACCGCACGCTATTGGAACTGCGTGCTCGAATTAATTTGGGCGAGAGTACCAATTGGTCTGATCAAGACCACAATTGATTATAGAAAACGAAATTATTTGATTGGACGTAAATAATGGAAAAAAGTTTTTTAAATAATTTGCAAACACAAAAACCTGATCCAAGCTTTGTTGATCAATTAAGGCAGGGTTTGGTTAGTTCTGCGTCTTTTAAAGATCGAACTGATAATTCTGGAAAAGTAATAGCACTCCTAATTTTATTACTCCTTGGTTTTGCGTTCTTCTACTTTAGCCGAGGAATGAAACAGAATTAAATAGGAAACTCCAGCGGGGTTTATTGTTTAAGATTTCGTAATTTCATCCTTAACTCATTATCGTTGGGTTCAACTAGAATTGAACCATCTGGAAATATGATCGTAGGTACGCTGCTATTTCCCTTATTAATTTCGATGACGCGATCTTTAGCTTGTTTATTTTGATCAATGTCGATAAAGTTATATTGGATTTCTAACTCAGAAAATATCCTTCGTGCTCTTTTGCAGTCAGAGCACCAATTAGTCCCATAAAAAAGAATTAATATTTCTTCAGTCATATTTGACTCCCTTACTGGTTAATTTGTTCATTTATTTTTTTAAAACACACATTATACTAACATTATACAATTTTAACATCTAGTACAATAAAGCTATATACTTATGAAAAAAAGAGGTCAATATGAATCAAAATTTTGAAATAAAACTTAAAGGTCTAAGAAATTTTAACACAATCATGGGCTTATTACATCTTATTCAAGGTGTGTTCATGATTATCGTCAGCAATGACACAACTTACCCTATCTACACAAACTTCTTAAAGTTTGATATTGCGAATAGGGCATTAGTACCCGATCCAAAATTATGGTACGAGCTTCCTTTTGGCATAGGGACGGCAGTTTTCTTGTTGTTATCTGCCACTGCGCATTTTTATTTGTCCACCATTGGCTATAAGCGCTATGTAGAAAACTTGAGAAAAGGGCAAAACCCGGTTCGCTTTTATGAGTATGCCTTAAGTTCATCATTAATGATTGTATTAATAGGCATGTTAGTCGGCATCTGGGACTTAGGCAGCATCATTCTTATGTTCGGCATTAATGCCATGATGAACCTTTTTGGAATTATGATGGAATACCATAATCAATATACCAAAAAGACAAATTGGACCGCTTTTATCTACGGCAGTATTGCTGGTTTAATCCCATGGATTATTATTGTCATTTATTTCTTGAGTGCCATCAATAGCTCAGGCGCAAAACCACCAGCTTTTGTTTATGCGATAATCCCCACCATCTTTGTGTTTTTCAACATCTTTGCGATAAACATGGTTTTACAGTACAAAAAAGTTGGGAAATGGAAAGAGTATATTTTTGGTGAAAAAGTTTACATCATTCTTAGCTTATTGGCCAAGACAGCCCTTGCCTGGATGATATTTGCTGGCACACTAGCACCTGTGTAAACTATCGTTTCTTACTTAAAAACGGCTGACACACTTAAGTTAGCCATTTTCTTTTTAACCTTCTACTGATAGATATCCCGCATCCAATCGCCAATCAGCCAGTATTTAAAATCTTTTCCAGAGCTCGTTTCTATTGCAGCTATTACTCCGTAAATTAGGCTTGCTGTTGGTAACATGCTTATGATGATTGTAAAAGGTAACAAAAGCAGCCCCACCAGGATAAATAGTAGTGGTATAGTAACCAACCAAGCAGTCGTTATTAGGAAACCACCGCCAATTAACACAATCAATTGAAAAATGGCTGATTGGGCAGCATGATAGGCAATATATCTAGATTTATCTTTATACACAAGATAAATAATGAAGGCAACGATAATGCCCAGCATACCTGTGAATAGGCTGAGTAAAATGCTTAGGTGTGCAATTGTTGCCCAACTGCGTTCTTCAGATGTAGGTATGTTTTCCTTCTGGACAGTATGAGCCTGTTTTTCTTCTTCGTAGGTAGAAATTTGATCAGTCATGGTACCTTCTTTCATAAATTGGTTTTTCATCATTATAAAAGACCTTTTTTAGTTGTACCTTATATTTTATAGTTTTTTATATTAAATAAACAAACCGTGCTTGAGAGCACGGTTTGTCGTTAAACGCTTTGTAAATAGATTATTTTATGCCCAACCCTGTTTCTTGACAAAATCAGTAATGACTGGAATTGTCACATACTCTCCATTGTATCCTTTGATTCCCCAAATAATGCTGAGTACCAAACCGGCAATACCAACAAAACAGCCAATTAAGATAACCGATAGCACAGATGAAAGGATTCCATAAACGAGTCCCCAAACAAGCGCTTGGACATTATGTGCCTTTATAAATGGGCGGTCCTTTTTATCTTCTAAAAGAAGGATAATAATTGGAACAATTGGGGTTAGAAGGTAGGCAAGCAATACCCATAATTTATCATCACTGGTTATATTAGGATCAATAATTTTTTCTTCAGTCATTTTTTCCTCCGTGGAATCTTAACTATATCTGATTTTAATTGTACTCCAAAATTACCTGCAAACAAATGTTTGTAAGGTGTTTGGTTGCTCTTGTGATAAAATTTTTCACATGGATACAAATATCGTATTTATGGGGTCACCCGAATTTGCCTTACCTATTCTTGAAGAATTACATAAATCATTTCCAATTACCGGTGTTGTGACCCAGCCTGACCGGCCTTCAGGGAGAGGGCGAAAGATGCAAGCTCCCGCAATAAAGACTTTAGCTAATCAATTAGACATACCAGTCATCCAACCTGAATCCCTGCGGGATAAAGCAGCCATTTTAGCACTTTGTGATTTTAAACCGGATTTAATTGTGGTTGCTGCTTACGGCCAAATATTAAAGCCTGCGATCTTAGATTTGCCGAAGTTTGGATGTGTCAATGTCCATGCTTCTCTGCTTCCTCGCTGGCGCGGCGCTGCGCCGATTCAGGCTGCTATCTTGGCAGGAGATGCCAGAACAGGTGTAACCATAATGCGAATGGGCCCAGGTCTGGATGACGGGCCGATTATTACGCAGCGTGATGTTCCCTTACGCCCAGGGACGACTGGGGGTGAACTCGCTGATCAACTTTCTTACTTAGGAGCAATGACCCTTATTGAGGTCCTGCCTTCTTACCTTAAAGGCCTATTAGCGCCAATGCCTCAGGATGATTCGTTGGCGACCTATGCGCCAAGGCTGCAGAAATCGGATGGAATAATTGACTTAACTTGGCCAGCTGAAAAGATTGTGAGGCAGGTTTTAGCATATAACCCGTGGCCGGGCACTTTTTATGAAGTGGCAGGAATGCGATTAAAAGTTCATGGAGCCCATGCTCACGATACTTTTCAAAGTGAGGTTGGAGCTCATTACATTGTAAATGGTTTGCCAGCTTTGGGGACTGCCGAAGGTCTATTAGTCCTTGAATTGGTTCAGCCTGAAGGAAAAAAAGTAATGTCTGGGGATGCTTATCTGAATGGTTTAGTTAATTGGTTATAAGCGGAGGTAAAATGGCTCAGGTTGTTATGGCAATTGATCAGGGGACAACGAGTACACGCGCGATTTTATTTAATCACCAAGGCATGATAGTTAGTTCAGCCCAAAAAGAACACCATCAATTTTATCCAAAGCCAGGATGGGTTGAACACGACCCGCTTGAAATATGGCGTTCAGCTCAAATGGTGATGCAGGAGGCCCTCATAAGCAGCGGCCTATCGATTAATGATGTTGCTGTTATTGGCATTACTAATCAACGTGAAACAACACTTGTGTGGGATAAATCTACTGGCAAACCTTTTTACCCAGCGGTCGTCTGGCAGGATACGCGCACAGACCAAATTTGCAGTCAATTGGCAGAGGATGGAGGTCAGGATCGATTTCGTAGAAAAACAGGCCTTCCTATTGCAACATACTTTTCGGGTCCAAAAATTAAATGGCTGCTTGAAAATGTGCCCGGATTAAGACAAGCTACAAATGAAGGGCAAGCGCTATTTGGGAATATCGATACCTGGATTTTGTGGAACCTGACCGGTGGTGTTAATGGTGGCTTACATCTGACAGATGTCACGAATGCTTCTCGGACCTTGTTAATGAATTTAGAGACTTTAGACTGGGATGATGAGATTATTACAAGTTTAGGTATTCCAAGGCAATTGTTACCAGAAATCAAACCCTCCTCTGGAATCTTAGGTTTTGCAACTGGTGCATGGGAAAGTATTCCTGTAGCTGGGATTTTGGGTGATCAGCAAGCAGCATTATTTGGGCAAACTTGTTTTGAAGCTGGAGAAGCGAAAAATACATACGGCACTGGCTGTTTTATGTTGATCAACACGGCTCAAAAGATTGTTCAGAGCAAGAGCGGACTCTTAACAACAGTTGGTTATAAGATTGGTGAATCACCAGCAGTTTACTGCTTGGAAGGATCGATAGCGATTACTGGTGCATTAGTGCAGTGGCTTCGGGATAACCTTCAAATGATCAAATCAGCGCCTGAAATTGAAGAACTTGCAAAAACAGTTGCTGACTCAGGTGGCATTTACATTGTTCCAGCTTTCTCTGGTCTATTTGCTCCATATTGGCGAAGTGACGCGCGCGGAGTTATTGTCGGCTTGACCCGTTACATCAACCGTGGCCATTTTGCGCGGGCTGTCTTAGAAGCTACCGCTTATCAAACAAGGGAAGTATTGGATGCTATGGAAAGTGACTCAAACGTAAAGTTGAAAGCACTAAAAGTGGATGGCGGCATGGTTCATAATGACCTCCTTATGCAATTCCAAGCCGATATCACTTATGTTCCGGTAGTTCGTCCTACTGTTGCAGAAACCACAGCTTTAGGGGCTGCCTACGCAGCGGGATTAGCGGTTGGTTTTTGGCATGATACTGAAGAATTAAAAGCGAATTGGCAACAAGACAAAGTATGGGAGCCAAAGATGGAATCAGCTACTCGATCAAAATTATATGCGGGTTGGAAGAAAGCTGTCGCCCGCACCTTTAACTGGATTGAATAGCGATGCACGCTGGGTATTATGAATTTACTTTTCTTAGGCATGGTGAGTCTCATGCAAATTTGGCGGGTTACTTCCAGGGGCAGAGTAATACCAGTCTGACCGAGAGAGGAAAAGCCCAGGTTGAATCTCTAATAAAACGCTGGATCGCCGAACAAGTAAATTTTGATTTGATCATAAGCAGCCCCTTATCTAGAGCCCTCCAAACCGCTGAAATGATCAGCCAAGCATTAAATACACCTTTAGAAATTAACGATATTTGGTTAGAGCGCGATACCGGGGAATTGACTGGGGTTGATCGCAACGAAGCCACAAAATTAGACTATTTCAAGGATTTTTACACCCCTTTTGATTTGATGGGCAAGACTGGAGAAGGCGACTGGGCACTTTTTTTAAGAGCTGGAAAGGGTATTGCTGATCTATTAAAACGGCCACCAGGAAAATACCTGGTTGTCTCACATGGCGGCATCATGAACCAGGCTTTACGTGCTATTTCTGGGGTAACACCGCAACCTAATTCAATGGGTGTTCAGTATGGCTTTGTTAATACTTCTTTTGCTAAGGTACATTACTATCCGGATACCTACCGCTGGCATATCCTAACAATAAATGACCATACTCATATCACGCAATAATTGAAATTTTCCTGATTTATGAATAGACTTCCTCAATTGAGTATTATTCTGATTCTGAAAAATAGCGTTTACGCCATTCATAAAGCAAGTTCAATGCCTGGATTGGGGTTAATGAATTGATGTCAAGTTCCTTGAATGCTTCAATCAAGGGATTGTTTTCGGGGAAAAGACGAAGTTGCGCATTACTGATTTGATCTTCAGGTAATGTAGTACCTGAAGATGATTCTAATTGCTTTAAGATCTCGTTTGCCCGTTGGATTACAGGCGTAGGCAAACCGGCTAATTGAGCAACATGTATACCGTACGATCGGTCAGTCCCACCAGGAATAATTTTATGCAGGAATATGACCCGGCCATCAGACTCCGTCACGGCAACATTATAATTTCTTACGCCTGGTAAGAGCGCAGCTAACTGGGTCAGTTCATGATAATGTGTGGCAAAGAGTGTGTAAGCTTTAAGCTTGGGGTGGCTGTGAATGTATTCAATAATTGCCCAAGCAATCGACAAACCATCATAAGTGCTCGTTCCGCGCCCAATCTCATCCAAGATCAACAAGCTTCTAGCACTAGCATTGTGAAGTATATTGGCTGTTTCAATCATTTCTACCATAAAGGTTGATTGCCCCGCATGGATCTCGTCTTGGGCACCGATCCTGGTAAAAATGCGGTCAACCAGCCCAATTTTAGCTGACTTTGCTGGCACAAAACTACCCATCTGCGCCATTAAAACAATTAGGGCTACCTGGCGCAAGAATGTGGATTTTCCACTCATATTAGGCCCTGTAATAACCCTGATGATTTCACCTTGCTCAAGCACAGTTTCATTAGGGATAAACCGCTCATCAGTTTTTACTTTTTCTACAACAGGGTGCCGCCCTTCTTGGATTTCGAGGCATTTTTCTTCATTGAGTATTGGCCGAGAATAGTTATTTTGCGCGGCAGTTGTTGCCAGGGAGCATATGCAGTCAATATTTGCCAGGAATTGGGCTGTTTCTAGTATCATCGGGGCAACAATCGATAACTGCTCGCAAATCGATTTAAATACCCTGATTTCTATTTCGTGGATTTGATCTTCAGCATTGAGAACGAGGATTTCATATTCCTTTAGTTCGGGTGTGATGAAGCGTTCTGAATTGACCAAAGTTTGTTTGCGGATGTAGTTATTAGGCACTGTGTCCGAATGTGCCCTGGTTACCTCAATGTAGTAGCCAAACACCTTGTTATAACCCACACGCAAAGTCTTAATACCAGTTCGCTGTCTTTCCTCTGATTCAAGGTTGTTGATCCACTCTCTGGCGTGTCTTGAAGAGTCTAAGATATTATCGAGTTCAGCTGAGTAACCAGGTCGAATAATACCAGTATTAGCTAAGGTCGCGGGCGGATCGTCTTCAATTGCCGATTGAAGTAATGCTAAATGTTGAGGGAGCGTGTGACATGCTCTTTTAAGCTTAGCAAAAGCTGGTTCATTATCTGGGATCTGTTCAAGCAACTGTGGTATTAAAGCCAAGTCTTCGCGAATCGCAACGAGGTCAGGTGGGCGAGCGTTACCAGATACAACCCGGTTTATTAATCGCTCTAGGTCATGGAAATCTTTCAGGGCGCCAATGACTGAAACCCTAGTCATGCCGTATTGATAGAAATATTCAACTAGTTCAAGTCGGTTATTAATTGAGTTAACACTTAACAAAGGCTTATTGACCCAGTTTCTTAGCAAGCGCTTACCCATTGGCGTGACTGTTTGATCTAACACCGAGAGAAGCGATCCTTCAACCTTCCCATTCCGAATAGTCTCAGTCAATTCAAGGTTACGCCTGGCTTCCGCATCCAATACCATGAAGTCGGTTGTGCTGTAAGTGTTTAAACTAGTCAGCAACTTGAGCGCACTTTTTTGCGTGTCTTGGAGATATTGAAGGATGGCGCCTGTAGTCCTGATGGCTAACTGTTTTGCCCGCAAACCGAACCCATCTAGACTGGATACTTTAAAATGCTCTTTTAGTAAATCCTGGCAGCGACCTAATTCAAAATGCCAAGATGGATAGGATGTAACCGAGCCAGGCAGCCCCTCGGGTGTTGAGAGCAAATCTGGCCATAATAGCTCTGCAGGTTTTAACCTGACTAGTTCACTGCGCACATGGTTAATTAGATCGCGGCCTTCAATTTCTGTGACAGCAAATTCACCTGTGCTGATGTCAGCATAAGCAATGCTGGCATGTTGGTCTTGAATGATTACAGCAGCCAAATAATTATTCGTAGCAGATGGTAAAATGCCTTCTTCTACTACGGTGCCAGGCGTAATAACTCTAACTACCTCACGGGGGAATATCCCTTTATTGGGCTGCTCTCCAACCTGTTCACAAATGGCAACATGGTAACCTTTTTCGATTAACCTTGCCAGGTAATTGTCAACTGCGTGGTATGGAATACCTGCCAAAGGAACACGGATGCCTTTGGCGACAGGCCTGGAAGTCAGAACTATATCCAATTCCCTGGATGTTATGCTGGCATCGTCATCAAAGGTTTCATAGAAATCACCCAGGCGAAAGAAAAGGATTGTATCAGGGTACTGGCGTTTTATATCTAAGTATTGTTGCCTAAGTGGTGTAATATCGTGCGGCATGTGGTCTCTTTGTTTTTTTAAACTTGTTTCAAGTTGGCTTTGATATATGGAATGACCTTATCTAATGCTTCTGACATCTTTTTTGGATTTTTTCCACCTGCTTGAGCCATTTCTGGTTTGCCCCCACCGCTACCATCAACTTCAGTTGCTACAGCCTTGATTAATTGCCCTGCATGTAAGCCTAGTTTGATGAGGTCAGGTGTGATCGCTGCCACAAATAACGGCTTTTCGTCTAAGACACTGCCTAAGACGACCACACCACTATCAAATTTTTGTTTGAACATATCCGTTAAGGAACGTAATGTATCCACATCGGCGTTTGGCAAACTTGTGGCAATTACAGAAATACCCATTACAGTTAAGGGGTTCTGTAAAACATCGGCAAAATTATCCTTAGCCAATTGACCTCGTAGAATTTTAATCTCTTTTTGGAGTTCATTCTGATGGTTTAGTAAGGTATCGACCTTGTCTGTAACTTCATGCGCGGCGCATGTAAGCGATTGCGCAACTTGATCCAGTGTATTCATGCGCTGTCGGGCAATTTCATAGGCCCTAAACCCTGTCACTGCTTCGATGCGGCGCACGCCAGCAGCAATGCTGCCTTCATAGGTAATCAAGAAAAGTCCAATGTCTCCTGTTTCATCAACATGCGTCCCGCCGCAAAGCTCGTAGGATAAATCTTCATCTTTGCCGATGGTTATAGTTCTTACGGTTGCACCATATTTTTCTCCAAAGAGGGCCATAGCACCTTCATTGATGGCTTGCTGCAGCGGCTTTATCACAATATTTAGTTCATAATTGGAAAGAATTGCTTTATTAACCAGCTTTTCAATTTTTAGCAACTCAGTTTTGCTGATTGGTTTGGGATGATTAAAATCAAATCTCAAGCGATCAGGTGCAACTAAGGATCCAGCTTGGCGGGCATGATCCCCTAATACCTTGTGTAACTCAGCGTGTAGTAGGTGAGTGGCAGTATGGTTTCGCATAATATCAATTCTGCGCGGGGCATCAACTTCTGCTTTTGCTATTTCTCCAATCTCAGGGGAGCCCTCTATGACTTCACCAATATGGACAATGACTCCAGCAGCTGGTTTGAAAACATCCATGACTTTGATTTTCCATTTGCCTTCATCATCAGAAATAATTAAACCCGTATCTGAAACTTGTCCGCCTGATTCAATGTAAAAACAAGTTTCAGGGAGCAAAATTTCAACCTTATCTTTTGGATAAACCTTTACAACAGGTTGGCCTTCTTTAATCAAGGCTAATACTGGCCCGTTGACTGAGATTCGTGAATACGGATCGTAAAATACTCCATCTTTAGATAACTTGCCAGCATCTACCAAATCCCTAAAGATAGACTGGTAGACTTCCGGGTCTGTTTTTAGCATTTCTCCAAATGCTTTACCAGCGCCAGAAGCGATGCGATGTTGTTCAAGGGCGTTTTTGAAGCCTTCTTCGTCAACATTGATATTGCTCTCTCTGGCTATATCGCGCGTTATTTCTAGTGGCATACCCAATGTAGCATAAAGCTCAAAAGCAGCTTCTCCATTGATTATTCCTTTGGATTTCACGTCATCATCATCCAAAATCAGGTTTAATTGGGCAGTGGCTGAATCTAGAGTCTCAGAAAAGCGTTTTTCTTCCCGTGTGATAGTTTCTAAAATCGTGTTGCGGTTTCGCCTTAACTCTGGATATGCCTCACCATAGTTTTCAACGACCACTTCAGCAACTTTTGCCATAAAAGGTTCAATAAGGTTAAGTTTTCGGGCAAAGCGGGCTGCCCTGCGAATGATCATCCGGCAGACATAGTTTCGGCCGATATTTCCGGGAATTACCCCATCGGATATCAGGAAAGAAGCAGCGCGTACATGATCAGCTATCACTCTATACGGTGTAAGGTTATTAGCCCGGTCGTGGTCGCTCTGGCCAGCTAGTTCTTGCACACAATCAAGCAGTGGCGAGAGCAAATCAGTTTCATAATTTCCATTTACACCTTGTATGACAGAAACTATTCTTTCTAAACCCATGCCTGTGTCAACATGTTTTTGGGGTAAGGGCACTAGCATATCTGCTGATAAGCGGTTGTATTGAATGAACACGTTGTTGCCCAATTCGGTCCAGCGACCACACCCAGCGTTAACGTGACAAATATGGTTTGGATCGTCTTTCAAACGACATGCCTCTGGACCAAAATCGTAATGAACCTCACTGCATGGTCCGCAAGGACCTGTCTCAGCCATCTCCCAGAAATTATCTTTTCGTCCATAGCCAATCAAATGATCTGGATTAAAGCCAGGTTGAGCAAGCCATGTTTCCTTTGCCTCATTATCATCTGGAATAGAATTCAGCTCATCTTTAAAATATGTAGCCCACAGACGGTCTTTTGGAAGTTTCCAAACTTCGGTCAATAATTCCCAGTACCAAGCTAATGCTTCTTGTTTGTAATAATCACCAAAAGACCAGTTTCCCAGCATTTCAAAAAAAGTGTGGTGCGTATTATCGCGTCCGACTTCATCCAAATCGTTGTGTTTACCAGAGACTCTCATGCACTTTTGAGAATTAACAGCCCTGGTATAGGGTCTGTTATCTGTCCCTAGAAACACATCTTTGAACTGCACCATACCAGCATTTGTAAATAATAACGTAGCATCGCCTCCAGGAACAAGTGGCGCAGATGGCACGATGGTATGTCCCCGTTCTACAAAAAAATCGATAAATGATTGCCTAATTTGGGCACCTGCTAATGTCATAAAAATCTCCTTAATTGTTGGAAACGATTCCGTAAGAAAAATTATACTGTAAAAGCAAAAAACCAAAAATCACCTGCCTATTCGTTATCATCAAAAACCAATCGCAAAAATTTTGATAAGTTGGCTTATGTTTCTAAAATAATTTGCTTTTTTGTGAATAACAAGTTTATTAGCAAGTTTATTTTGTCTAATTTTGTTAAGATGAGATAAAATTACTTTAGACAAGTTACTAGTTTTTTTTGAAACGGAGACTCACCAAGTCATACTCCGTATATCTATAATATTTTAGCAAGGCATAATTATCGGTAAAGTCATCTATATCGCTTGATCTTTTCTTAGTGTTGACCTAATGGAAGGGTATTCTTTGTTGAGAATCTATGTATGTGATGATTACGACCTAATTCAAGCAAAGTAAATTTCAAAAAAAGGAGATCTAATGTCTGAAGTAAGAAAAAAAATGAGTTTACCAGGGTTGTTTAAGAAAGTTGCTGATGGAAAACCAATCACGTGGTTAACTTGTTATGACTACCCAACAGCCCACTTTCAGGATCAAGCTGGCGTTGATATGATCTTGGTGGGGGATAGTTTAGGGATGACAATGCTGGGTTATGATAGCACGCTGCCAGTCACAATGGATGATATGATTCGACATTCCGCAGCTGTGCGGCGTGGTGCACCGCATGTCTGGTTAATCGGTGACATGCCCTATATGAGTTACCAACCATCTGTTGAACTCGCCATCAAGAACGCTGGTCGCTTTTTGGCTGAAGCTGGTTGTGATTCTATAAAGCTTGAGGGGGGTGCAGAAATGGCTGATCGAGTCAGGGGTATTGTTAATGCCGGCATTCCTACGGTAGGGCATTTGGGTTTGACACCGCAAAGTGCCAGTTTATTAGGCGGCTTTCGCTTGCAGGGGAAGAGCGCCGCAACCGCAAAGAAAATTGTTGATGATGCAAAGGCGCTTGAAGAAGCTGGTGTATACATGATTCTTCTCGAGTTAGTACCCGATCGGCTTTGCCAGCTCATTACCGAAAGGGCAAAAAACTGCATCATCATGTCATTGGGCTCAGGCCTGCATGCGCATGGTCAGTTGTTGATTTACCACGATGCTTTTGCCCTTTACCCAAAATTTAAGCCGCGCATGGCGAAGGTCTTTGCAGACGCTGGCGCTGCAATAAGTGAGGGTTTGCATAAGTATGTACAAGAAGTGACAGATAAGACTTTTCCAGCCCCTGAAAATTGGTTCGGCATGCCTGATGAGGAATATGAAGAGCTCTTAAAAATGTTATAACGCAAATATCTAGAGCATTATTTGATTACCGAATTTTATAAATATTTTAAGAAAGGACTGGATATGACTGCAATGCCAGATATATTAAAAATCTCTCACCTGCAATTAGAGTCAATTAATAAAATTCTCTTGGATGAAAATAGCACAGTAATGAAGGAATTCTTGGCTGTTGTCTCGAAGTATGGCACGCCAGAAGAGATTAATCAAAAGCATAGAGAATCCCGAGCCTTGGAATCGCTCTTCAAACAAATCAAGAAAAAAGCACCTGGTTATATTGATGATTTAAAATGGATAATTGAGCAGCGAGATAAGAATAAATTCATATCAATTTCAGATTACCGCCAGAAAGTCTTAGGTACAGCTGCGGAAAATACTCTTTTTAAAGATGAATTTGCAGTTACCCTGGAAGTTTCTGCGCTTCAATATTTTCCCTGGGTGCGTGTTGTTTTAGATAAGGCAATTGCTAACCAGATGATAGTTCCTGGAAGGTTCATCGCTGTGAGAAAGATGAAGGAGTCAGAGCAAGATGGCGATTTGCCAGCCATTGTTGCAGCTTTAGATATTATTGGGGCGTCATTTGTGGAGACTTTAGATACTAAGGGCACAGATGGGTCTAATCCGCACCTGGGTGGGCCCCCAACAATAACTGGCTACTTTGGTGGTATTGGCCAACCGAATGAGCATGCATTGATGTGGTTGGATGAATTCTTGTATTATTACACGAATTATGGTGTACAACACGTCTTCAATTTCAACGCAGGCACTATTTTGCTTGGATTTATGCTTTATAAATTGGGCGTAGATATCCAATTCAAAATCTCAGTCTTTTTCGGCTCTGATAATCCATATCATGCCTTGTGGATCATGATGATGGCAAAGTTATTTAGTCGGGAGGATGGCACCTCCCCCCTTATTGGTTTTAACTGGTCTAATGCTATTAATAACCGCACGATGGAATTGACAGCAGAGTTCCGTAAGGCGCTCGGTTTTGAACAGGTCATTCGCTTTGAACACCACATCACCGAAACACAAAAGAGCATTGTCATCCAGCCCTACAACCGCAGAGACGAGCTGGTTGAAATTGCTGACCATGTAGCCAATATTGCTGCAAAACATGAAGGCGGTGAATTGGAAATTGATGCAAATAGAGCTCATCCTTCGGACCTGCTGGACTATTTTCGTGCAAAGGAAGAGGTTATCTCTAGCGGTGATTGGGATCATTTATTAACCAATTTCTTGGACAAGGTTGACTCCTGTAACATTACCGCTAAGAAGTTGACCGAAAAGGGTCTTAGTTTTGTCGGTGCTAGGCATTTGCATCACATGTAAACCAAACATTGAGTAAAAGAAATTTACTGTTTTGACTCACCCAAACTTTGCACAAACAAAACGAGGCTTCATCTATTGTAAGCTTCGTTTTGTTATAAATAATCAAACACTTTTCCCCAATTTTCAGTGCGCTCAAGCGATTTCTGCCTGGCATGGAATTGCACTAAGACAGCTGCGTTTTGCATATCTGCACTTGTTGCGATAATATTCCGATCCCCATAACATATCGCATTCAGCGCCATGGGTAAGTGATTCTTAAAAATTGAATTTCTCCACCTTGCAGGGCCAAATTCAAATCCACCACTGACGTGGCAGTGGATGAGTAAATGAATATTACCATCGATAATCCATTCTCCCAATACCTCATCTCTCATGAGTTTGGTGTAAAACTTGTGAATTTCGTGAAAATCGAACTCAGGACCTACAGCTAGAAATAAATCACCCGTTAAATCTGAGTGTGTGAGCGTATATTTTCTTGGAATAAACTCCGTCTGCTTTGACAATTTAGGACAAAAAGTGACATGTAGTTTATTGGGATTGAATTCTGACATATTATTTCCAATCAATCCTGTTACTAATCGAAGCTGCTTACTTAAAGAGATTGCAATCTCTACATGTTAAATCTTGCCCTAATACAAGTATTATCGATCGCTAAAGGATATTTCTATTTTTCTAATTATAAACTAAGCCTTTTTATTAATTCGAGTTCGATGGGTAAGGGAATCAAACCATTATAATTAGTCAGCTTTCTAAGCTAATGCATGTAAAGGAGAGATTCATGGATACAAATTTGCAGTACCTAATCGACCAGATGACCTTAGAAGAAAAAGCCAGCCTTTGCTCGGGCATGGATTTTTGGCATACAAAGCCAATTGAGAGGTTAGGCATTCCTTCCGTGATGATGACTGATGGACCGCACGGCCTACGACAAATAAAAGATCCACAAAATCAGATTGATATTGGACGGAGTGAACCAGCAACTTGTTTCCCAACTGCATCAACAACCTCTTGTTCCTTTGATTGTGATTTGCTTTATGAATTGGGCAGGTCTATTGGTGAAGAGATGCTCCAAGAAAATATTTCAATTGTGCTGGGTCCGGGTGTTAATATCAAACGCTCACCTTTATGCGGCAGGAATTTTGAGTATTTTTCTGAAGATCCCCTTTTGGCTGGCGAATTAAGCGCAGCAATGATTAGTGGTGTTCAAAGCCTGGGATTGGGCACCAGCCTAAAGCATTTTGTCGCGAACAACCAGGAAACTGCCCGTATGATCAATGATTCAATTGTTGATGAACGCACGCTCAGGGAAATATACTTGCTGCCCTTTGAAATTGCAGTCAAAAAGGGCAAACCGTGGACCATCATGTGTTCTTACAACAAAGTCAATGGCATCTATATGTGCCAGAACAAAGCGCTTCTCACAGATATAACTCGCTCAGAGTGGGGATTTGAAGGCTTATTTATAACTGACTGGGGCGCTATGGATGATCGTCTTTGTGCGCTTAAGGCTGGATTAGATCTTGAAATGCCATATTCAGGGCCAACAAGGGATAACCAGATTGTCTCGGCAATTAAGAGCGGCGCTTTAAGTGAGATTGTCTTGAATGAGACTGTGTTGCGCTTACTGAAAATATTTAAGAAATCCCAGGCAAATGATTGTTTTGGGGAGCCGTATAACATTACCGCACATGATTCACTGGCCAGGAAATTTGCTTCTGCATCTGCTGTATTGCTTAAGAATAGTCAAATTTTGCCTCTTAAAGAAAATACTTCTCTAGCAGTGATAGGGGAATTTGCTAAAACACCGCGTTACCAGGGCGCAGGCAGCAGCAAAATCAATCCTCACAAGCTTACAGGTGCGCTTGAATCCTTTGATGCACTCGGGGTCGATTATGAATTTGCTTGTGGTTATGACCTAACCGGCAGAGCTGATCCAAGTGTATTGATACAATCAGCAGTGGAGTTAGCAGTAAGAAAGGATATCGTATTGGTTTTCGCGGGACTGCCTGATTCATACGAGTCAGAAGGCTTTGACCGGACGCATATTGATCTTCCACAAGAACAAAATGATCTTATTCATAAACTGGCTGCCGTTAATCCCAATATTGTGGTTATTTTGCATGCAGGCAGTTCAATGCGGATGCCTTGGTTAGACCAGGTTAAAGCAGTATTGCTGATGGGCTTGGGCGGTCAGTGTGTAGGGGCTGCAACCGTAGATTTACTATTAGGGATGGTTAATCCATCAGGCAAGCTCAGTGAAACATATCCGCTTGCCCTAAACGATAACCCTGCCTACAGATATTTCGGGCATAGGTTGAATGCAGAATATCGTGAAAGTATTTTTGTTGGTTATCGTTATTATGAAAAAGCTGGGAAAAATGTGTTATTTCCCTTTGGTTTTGGGCTTTCTTATACAAACTTTGAATTTAAAGACCTTAAACTCTCCCACAGTGTTATGCAAGATGATCAAATTCTTGAATTGACGCTGAAAGTAAAAAACACTGGGATATATGACGGCAAGGAGGTCATCCAGGTCTATATTGCTCCGCCGCCTTCATCTATTTACAAACCTGTAAAAGAACTGCGGGCATTTAAGAAAATTTTATTAAAAGTTGGTGAAGAAGAAGAAGTTACCTTTAAGTTGGGGAAGCGTGCTTTTGCTTATTGGAATGTAAATTTAAAGGATTGGCATGTAGAAAGTGGTGCTTACCAGGTTTTGGTTGGCAATTCTTCAAAAGACATACACCTACAAGCAGAAATTGCAATTCAATCCACCCAACCGACAGCAATCGTTCCAGATTACACCGCTATAGCACCAGGTTATTACAACTTAGCTGCTGATCCACTTGAAATTCCGGTTGACCAATTTGAAACGGTGTTGGGTGCAAAGATTTCTAGAAATGAAGATGGTCAGCCTTTCACTGTTAATTCCACTTTGTCCGATGCCCAAAAAACCTTTATAGGCAGACAGCTCTTTAAGATTTTCACTAAAAGAATGGACAATGTGTCACGCCTGGATGATGGACAGGATGAAACTATGCAGCGCATGGTCATGGCAATGGTTATGGATATGCCCTTCAGATCATTCAGTATGGCAGGCTTATCGCATCCCATGATCCAAAGCCTTGTCGACCTGCTAAATAACAAAATATTAAAAGGGCTTGTAGGACTAAGAAAAGCCAGACGCTCACTAAAGGACAGCCAAAGCAGCTAGTAATTAAAAAGTGCCCAATTGCGAAATAACAATAAATCAAAATACTTTAGGGCTTTTTGAAGCTTGAAATTATGTTCTACTAATTGTTGGATGGCAAAGAAGTTCCTTGATAATCAAAAGCTTTTTAATTGGGCATTATAATTTACTGGCAATTTTAGCCTAATAATTATCATACTCAGTAACGGAGATTGTCATGAAGTATCACTACGCAAATCGGATGGCATTAGTAAAACCCTCAGCAATTAGGGAACTATTAAAATTAGGTGCAGACCCAGAAGTCATTTCATTTGGTGGTGGCTTTCCAGATCCCGAAATTTTTCCGGTAGAACAACTCCGGCATGTCTATGATCATGTCCTAGAGAAGGAAGGCAAGTTAGCACTGCAATATACAACATCTGAAGGGCTGCCGGCTTTGCGCCAAAAAATTATAAATCGAAAAAACACAGAAGGCATTTCTTGTAGCTTAGAAAATTTATTTATGATCCAAGGTGCCCAGCAAGGTATTGATATTGTTGCAAAAATGTTTATTGATAAAGGGGACATCATTATCACCGAGAACCCAACTTTTGTTGGTGCTTTGATTGCATTTAATCCTTACGAGCCACAGTATGTTGCCATTCCGATGGATAAAGATGGCATGATTTTGGATGTATTAGAAGTGGCTTTGCAAACCAATCCTAGGGTGAAATTAATCTACACCATTCCAGATTTCCAAAATCCTACAGGTATAAGCATGAGTCTTGAACGCCGCAAACGCCTGATCGCGTTAGCGAATCAGTACGATGTGATTATTTTAGAAGATAGCCCGTATCGTGAAATTCGTTTTGAAGGCAAATCAATACCTTCATTAAAAAGTTTAGATATTCAAGGAAGGGTAATACAGCTTGGAACCTTTTCAAAAATATTATGCCCAGGCATAAGGCTTGGTTGGGTGATAGCTGAAAAAGAATTAGCAGAAAAATTATGCCTGCTCAAGATGGCCGCTGATACGCAAAATTCGACCATAAACATGTATGCTGTAAACCGGTTTATGGAAAGTTACGATATTGATGCGCAAATTCAACTGATCCGCGATGTTTATAAAAAGAAAAAAGACTTGATGCTGGATGCGATCCAGGAAACATTCCCAAGCAATATCACTTTTACTAACCCCCACGGTGGATTATTTACCTGGTTAACCCTCCCTGAACATGTTGATGCAACAGCGCTGATGCGCGAGAAAACGCTCCCCCAGGCAAAAGTTGCCTATGTACCTGGCGCTTCCTTTTTTCCAGTCAAGGAAGAAAAGAATCATTGCCGGATAAATTATTCATGTATGTCTGAAGCAAAAATCATTGATGGAATATCTCTTTTAGGAAGGATCCTTAAAGAGAATATCTAATTTTCTTGTGGATGTTGGGGTTTAGCGCAAACCCTTCTTAATCCATCTCTTGCCTGCCAGCTAAGGCTCGCAGAAGGGTGTTTTGGTCTGCGTACTCTACATCGCCACCTACAGGTAAACCGCGTGCTAATCTTGTAACTCGGATACCCAATGGTTGAATTCTTTGGCGCAGGTAAAGTGCAGTTGCGTCGCCTTCCATGCTGGGGTTGGTGGCCAAAATCACTTCCTTGACCAACCCAGATTTTAATCTTTCCATCAATTCAAAGATTTTCAAGTCATCTGGGCCGATACCCTCAATGGGGGAGAGGACTCCATGCAAAACGTGGTATCGCCCAAAAAAAGCATTTGTTCTCTCTAAAGCTAAGACGTCTAAAGGTTCTTCTACCACGCATATCAGGCTTTCATCACGCTCATCTGATCCACAAATTTCGCATAGATGATTTTCTGCATGAGTGATATTATAACAAACTTCACAG
This sequence comes from Anaerolineaceae bacterium, assembly GCA_040768105.1. Taxonomy (GTDB): domain Bacteria; phylum Chloroflexota; class Anaerolineae; order Anaerolineales; family Anaerolineaceae; genus JAXGNE01. The sequence goes on along the minus strand of JAXGNE010000011.1, from coordinate 15,655 downwards.
GTTCCCGTAGCGCTCTTAATTGCTAGGAGCGCGTTTGCTAGGCTTGATGAAAATTCGTCAGGTGCGCGTAAAAGGAAAAATGCCAATCGGGAAGCAGATTTTGGACCTATTCCGGGCAGGCGCGCAAATGCATCTATGACATCTTGAACTGATGCTGGTAGGGATTGCATTAACTACTTATCTCCCCATGCCCATGCCGCTTAAAATATTGGTGAAAGGCGCCATCTTTTGTTCAGATAAAGCCTTTGAACTATCCATTGCTTTGTTTATCCCACTGATTATCAGGTCTTGCAGCATTTCAACATCGCCATCTTTAATCACGTCTGGGTCAATTTTGATCGCTTTGCATTGTTGATCGCCAGTCATAACTACTGTAACCGCGCCGCCGCCAACTGTCTCACTGACTGTTTCATTGGCTAACTCTTCTTGTGCCTGAACCATTTGTTCCTGAAGTTTCGCGATTTGTGACATAACATTTCCAGCACCTCGCGCTGATTGTGGCTGTTTAAATCCTTTTGCCATGATTCTCCTCACTTATCTTTCTTTTTTACTAATCTACTTCAACAATTTCAGCACCCAGGTCTCGCGTTGCAGTGCCCACCATACCATCACTGCTGAAATCAAAATTTGGTTTATTGTCAATCTTTGACTGGTTGCCGACCATACATTCTAAGCGTAATTCTTTTCCAAAAACCTGTTTCATCACCTTTGTTGTCAAATTGATGTTTCTCCCAGCCATCATCTTGTCTTTAAGTAGATCACTACTAAAACTGATGATGAGGCTGTCATTGTGGATACCCATTAGCCTGGATGAATTAAGTAAGGCTTCAGTGATTGGGTTTTCCTTCTTAACGGTTTCTTTAACTAACATCCATTTTTCTTGTATGGTTTTCAAGTTCATCCCTTCTGTACTTGAGGGATTGACAGTGTTGTTTGGCTTGTCAGTTTTTGGATGGTCTTGGTCTAAAGTAGGCTTGGGATCTGCTTGATACGTCTTTACCTTTTTAATTTTTTCAAGAGGTTTAATACCTTCTACTTTCGCATCATTTGCCGAGGTATTTGACTCAGCCTGGGTATTAATTTCAGTGGTTCTAGCTGGCAGGCTTTTAACAATAACATTGGCTAAAGCCAACTCCAAACCAAGGCCAGGTTGCCAGTTCGCTTTTAAGTCACTGGCGGCATTGCTGAAGGCGTTTATGACATTGATTAGGCCCCCTAATTCAAACGCTTCGGCTTGTTGGATCATGCTTTTCTTGACATCCAATGGCGCATCAATATGATCAGGTAAATTCATTTTGACGAGCAGAAGGCTTCGTAAGTATTCAACGACTTGACGAGCAAATTGGCGCGGATCGCTGCCGGCATCCAGGGCTTGATGTATCTTTGAAAGCCCCTCACCGCTGTTGGAATCAATAATTGTCTGGATAAAATCGATCACTACCTGGTTGGTAGCAGTACCTAAGATATCCTGCGCAATTTCTAAGGTCACTTCACCAGTGAGAGAAGACAATTGGTCCACCAGTGATATTGCATCTCGCAAACTGCCCGTTGATTGCCTAGCAATGAGAGTTAATGTCTCATTATTAATCTCTATACCTTCGTTCTCGCATAAAAGCTGTAATTTTTCAACAATAGTTTGAACTGGGATGCGCCGAAATTCGTGTTGTTGACAGCGAGAAAGCACTGTAGCTGGAATTTTATGAATCTCCGTTGTGGCCAGAATGAAGATGACATGGGGTGGGGGTTCTTCTAGTGTTTTCAATAATGCATTAAAAGCCGACGTCGATAGCATATGTACTTCATCGATTATGTAGACTTTGAAGCGACCTTGCGATGGGGCAAAGTTGATTTTATCCCGCAATTCACGCACATCTTCCACACTTGTGTTTGATGCCGCATCAATCTCAATCAGGTCTAAAAAGCGTCCTTGATTTACTCCTACGCAATTTACGCACGCATTGCAGGGTCGCATGGCAAGGTCGTTGTCTAAGCAATTGACTGCTTTGGCTAATAAGCGTGCAGAAGTGGTTTTGCCTGTTCCCCTTGGTCCTGCAAACAAGTAAGCATGACCTACTTTTCCAGTAGCAACCGCGTTATGCAGAGTCTGAACAATATGATTTTGACCAACAACCTCATCCCATGAAACTGGGCGCCATTTACGATAAAGTGCTTGTGACATGATGCTCTTCTTATGGTATTTGATAGCTGACATGTAAATTGCCAGATGGATCGAACAGGTCAACCTGATCACCTGGTGACCATATAGCCTCAGCTGCATTCCAAAATAATTCTATCACGCTGTTATTGCCTGTTTTGCTGTAAAGTTTAACTGCACCTCCCTGGTTTAAAGTTAAACTAGGAAAGTTGTAAACAATGCCTTGAGGCGTTGAAATTTGCCATCCTTGCAGGTTTAGACTCGCTTGGCTATCATTTCTGATGAGAATATATTCCATGGCATGGTTACCCACGCCAAAAACGCCGTCAATAGTCAGCTCACCACCAGCAGTAAGTAATCCTTCATCAGCTGCTGTGGGTGTGTCCTTATCGCTAGGTAGTACCTCTTCAACAGGCTCCATCACGATTGGTGTAGGAACTTGGGCGGGTGGGTGAGTTTGTTGCCATATTGTAAGGACAACAAATACAGTTGTTGCTGAAATAATAATATTTATTAATGTAAATAAGATAAGTCGCTTCCAATTGGCCATTTTAAATTGTCCCTTAGGCTTGTAATGATAGCATAAGTCCATTTAAACGCAATAAAATATAAAATCGGAGATCAAGATTTCTTCAATTATTTAACAATTCTCAGCAAATATTTAACATAACCATAACAATAATTTTGAATTTTATTAAAAATAATATGATAAATTTATAAACGGTAACGGACAAGTATTGTTTCTCTCCTTTCAAATTTGTTCCTGGTACCGAATTGGTTGTGACTCAACTGATTATTGGTGAGTAAAAAAGTAAATCAGGCGCAGGTGAGGCGCCTGATTTGCTTTAACTAACTAATGCTATCTATCGAAAAGCGAGTTCTTTTATGTGATCAATATGATCCCGTTGATGCCAAAGCGTTCGCCTTAAAACCTTTCTACATGACCAAAATTCACCATCTATTCCTAAGACATTTACAAGCCCTTCAAATGAAGGGAACTGTTGCTCAACCAAACCCTGGGTTAGCCTTAATCTTTCTATTGGGTCATGCGGCATTTCTGACCTATTAGGTACTTTAAAACCCATCCGGCTAAGATACCAGCTCTCAGCATTGGCTACGTGTTTTGCAATGCCCAGGATATTCCATTTCTGGCCTGGAAATTGACGGTTCAAAACTTCTTCAGGTAATGTTGAAATACCGGCCAAGAGTTCTTCTCGCTGCCATTGAAAAATCATTAAAGCCTGCACAATTTCATCATGCGATAGTGGACGCCAATCATCTCTAAACCAGGCATTGACCTCGTAGCCTTCAGCTGTAGGATTATAGTCTTCATCGATCTTGTAAACATGCCAAATATCTACCACATTAAAGTCCATCTCTGAAAGATTGACCCATGGATCATCCGTGTGATCTTTTATCCAAATTTCGTATTTCAGCAGGGCTAATGGCAGCCTGATCATCACTTCTGCGTCGTCTTCACCGTATGCAAAACAACCTGGGTAGTCTAATGCCCACGCCAACACCCGGCCTTCAATGCCTTTTTCTAATCCAACTCTAATATGCATAACTTAATTAATCCACAACCTGGTTCGCGCCAAAAACAGGCAGGTGTCCAAGGGAAACAATATTCATCCATTGGGCACGGTCACCTTCAGTCAGGATGGCAGCTTCTTTTATAACCTTCCCGCCTGCTTTTTCCACAATAAGCCGGATACCTTGTAAGGTCGAACCAGTGCTGATCACATCATCAACAATGAGCACTTGGCTGCCTTTAATTAGCGCCTGGTCTTTTTCATCTAAGTATAAGGCTTGTGGTTTCCCAGTAGTAATAGACAGTGTCTCAGATTGAATAGTCTTGCCCATGTAGGGTTTATAATCCTTCCTTAATATTACATAAGGTTTTTCGGTTATCAAAGCCAGGGCGTAAGCAATTGGGATGCTTTTTGCTTCAGCCGTCACAATAACATCAAAAGGGACTTCCTTCAACAATTCCCCTAAAGCCCTAGCGCTGGCTTGCACAAGTTCTACATCACCTAAAATATTCAAAATAGCGATCTTCAATCCTGGTTTGACTTCAAAAAGTGGTAATTCACGGTGCAGCCCGGCAATTTCAATAGGATATGTTTGACGATCAGTAGGCATATTTACCTCCATTTAGTGTAAAAAATTTTGCGCTCAAATTATAACCCGATTACCTATGGAATTTTTCTAGTTCAGTCCCAATCTAAAAGAATAGTTTCAGTTCATAACAGTATGAATAAGTCGTCAAGGGTAATCTCTCGTCTATCCTGATTTAAATAAAAAAAGGATGCCTGTCTTGTAGGGCATCCTATTTGTAAAATTTTATACGATTTACGGGGTAGTTTGGGTGTTTGGGCATTCCTGCAGGCCATACCGACCTTGCCAGTTACCTCGCAGACCAGAAACATTGCCCATTCTTGAGCCACGAGCTTTCATTAATTCAGCTTGTTCTTGGGTTAATTTCCCGTTTTGTAGGGCTTTCTCTACTGCTAAGCCTCTAACCTCAATATTTAATGCTCGGAAATCTTCTAAAGTCATACCAGTTGAAAGGGCGATGTCAGCCATGCTTTCGCCAGCTTCTAAACGCTCATTCAATACTTCAACGGATAAACCAAGTTTTTCTGCATAAACACTGATTATCTCATCATGCATTAAACCATCCAGTTGACCAGATGTTCCTATCATGCCGCTGCGGTTACCCCGGGCAAAGCGTCCATACGCACCAGTGTGATTTTCATTGCCATTAAAAGGCGTTCCTGGGGTTTCTGTTTGTGCGTAAACAGAACTGACTGTGCTGAATGCAATGGCAAAAATGGCCACTACTAGTAAACTTAATCCTAATTTTTTCATTTTTTACTCCTTGTTCTTTATGTTCAACAAGCTTATTCTTGTTGCTTGGTCATTATTGTAGCAAGAACTTATGAAGAATTCGTGAAGGTCGCCTGGAAATTTGATGAAGATTTAGCTTTTTTATCTTTTTTTATCAGGTATAAATTCAACAAGCTTTAACTCAACAATAAATGTCATAACTTGATAAAATCAACAGAACAAACATGGACAAATCAGTTACCGCATTGTTTTCGCAAACCATTCTCGAACAAGCGCTGCACGCTTATGGAATCGAATGTTCTACAGCAACGTTATTGGATGGTTTTGAAAGCTTTATTTATCAAGTTAGCAAGAATGGCAAGGATTATATACTTCGTATAGGGCATAGTGCTCGGCGCAGCCCAGATTTGATCCGTGGTGAATCTGAATTTCTGAATTACTTGTCGGAGGGAGGCCTTTCAGTACCGCAAGTATTTTTCTCTGAAGCAGGAAGGCTGGTTGAAGAGATCCAGGCTGTGGATGGTTCATTCTTTTTGACCACACTGTTTGAAAAAGCACCTGGCAGACCACCTAAGAAAACAGAATTTGGGCCTGCTCTTTTTTTTAATATGGGCTGCTTCATGGGCAAGCTGCACCGCTTAAGTAAAGATTTTAATCCCAGTCAACCAAGGTTTAAGCGTTTTAGTATTGAAGATGACTTAGTCGTGATGGAAGCATCTGCAAGAAAATATTTGCCAGAATGTGATGAACCTGTTTTGATGGCATATAAAGAGACTGCAGCAGCGATCAGCGAACTCCCAAAGTCTTCATCTAATTATGGACTTTGCCATATTGACTTTCATGGGGGTAATTTCTTTATCACCGATGAGGGCAAGATAACCCTGTTTGATTTTGATGACTGCCAATATGCCTGGTTCGTCTACGATATTGCCATGGCGTTATTCTATGCTATTTCACATGACTGCACGAGACCAGAAGAACTTGCCAAAGCAGAAGCTTTTTTGCGGCATTTCTGGCAAGGATATGTTCAATTTAATGACCTAGATCCATCCTGGTTGCAGCAAATCCCGCTATTTCTGCGTTTGAGGGAGATTGACCTTTATATCTTAATCCACCGCAGCATGGACTTAGATAACTTGGATCCTTGGTGCGCTAGCTTCATGGCAAACCGTCGCAAGAAGATTGTGGAGGCTGTGCCTTATTGTGACATTAATTACTCAACCTAGGCACTAGTATTAACCTATATCTAATTCAAAATGAAATTTGCTGGTAGAATCAGCTAGTGCCGGAGACGCCGACCCCGGCACTAGATTTAAGGAGGAGAAGAAGAGAAGTCGCCCTTTCGACTATATAATACAACATCTCCTCTAACGGTGCTTGACGTTTAACCTACGATTACCCTACGATTTTGATATAATCGTTCGCTGGAGTAAGATTGAAGCATGGACGCAATAAACACAACAGATTTAACCCGCATTTACAAGGTCAAAAAATTCAAAAAAACACCTGCTAAGACCTTATTAGCACTGGATAAAATCAACTTCCAGGTCAGGCAAGGCGAGTTATTTGGCCTTTTAGGACCTAATGGTGCTGGCAAAACGACCCTAATTAAGATATTAACGACTTTGCTTGCGCCTACAAGTGGGGCGGCCAGAGTAATGGGTTTTGATGTCAACACCCATGCACCAGAAATTCGCCAAAAGATAAACATGGTGTCTGGTGGCGAATCATCTGGATATGGGCTGCTCACGGTCCGCGAAAATTTATGGATGTTTTCGCAGTTCTACGGCATTCCAACCAAGCAAGCAAATCTAAAAATTGCAGACCTTTTAAAAATTGTTGGGTTGTCTGATCGGGCGAACACCAAAAGCAGCGAACTATCAACTGGTTTACGGCAAAAGATGAATATTGTGCGCGGGTTTATGACTAACCCAAGTGTTCTCTTCCTGGATGAGCCAACACTTGGCTTAGATGTAGGCGCTTCACGTGATATCCGCCATTTCATCCGTAATTGGGTAAATGAGGACCAAACACGAACGCTTCTTTTGACCACGCATTACATGGTTGAAGCAGATGAGCTTTGTGACCGGGTGGCAATTATTAACCAGGGCAAGATCTTGGCTTGTGACTCTCCTCGGGTGCTAAAACAAAGACTGATGCAATCCGCAATATACGAGCTGACGCTCAATGCTTGTGATGATTCTGATTTAAACTTACTCAAACAACTGCCTGGCGTTCGCCAGGCTGCCATAGATCGACACCAGGAAAATCCTGAGTTGGAGATTATTCTTGAGCAAGATGACGCCCTTTCTACGCTTATTGCTTTCCTGACAGAAAAAGGTGCCCATTTATTAAACCTTCACAAACGCGAAGCAACCTTAGAAGATGTTTTTGTTGACCTAGTCGGTCAATCAATGAAAGAAGTCGAAAATGCAGGCTGAACAATCACCAAAGCCAGGATTAAACTGGCGGCTTTTCTTTCAGACGGTTATCGGCCGAGCTTATCCACGCGTGATCGGCACCCAACGTGATCTTTCTTGGCTTTTCTTTGACATTTTCTTTCCTTTCATGTCCATGGTGGGTTATGTTTTTGTCTACCGTGCTCTCAATGCGCCTGAAGAATACATTGGCTTCGTTGTTTTGGGCGGTGCAATGACTGCCTTTTGGATCAACATACTTTGGTCCATGTCCAGCCAACTCTACTGGGAAAAAGAGACCGGTAATCTTTCACTTTACATCATGGCACCAACCTCCATGATGGCCATTTTATTAGGCATGGCGTTAGGTGGGTTATTCGCCACCACTGTGAGAGCGCTTGTCATCCTCATCTTTGGAAGCTGGCTATTCCAAGTGCCTTATGCGGTCGTGAGTTTCTGGCAGCTTTTCGCGGTTTTCTTACTCACCATGGTCGCCCTTTATGGTATGGGTATGATGTTAGCCTCGGGTTTTTTATTGATGAACCGTGAAGCCTGGCATTTAGCAAGCCTTGCCCAAGAGCCGATTTTTCTCCTGTCAGGGTTCTACTTTCCAATCAAGGCTTTTTCTTTTTGGCTAGCCATGGGCGCTTCAATAATTCCGCTAACGCTTGGCATGGATGCAATGCGCCAACTGATTTTTCCCTCTGGTGCGCTATTGGGCTTTCTTTCAGTTAAACTTGAAGTAATCATCCTACTAGGACTCAGCATTGTTTTCTTGATTTCTGCCCATTTCATGCTTAGAAAGATGGAAAAACTGGCTATCCAAGAAGGCAGGCTTACAGACCGATTAAGCTAAGGCGCTCATGGATAAAATACTACACAAATTCAACCTTAAGACCCTTTGGATGACTTTCAAGTCTGCCACTTTTTTAGGCTGGTTGCTTGAATCAAACTGGACAGACCCTTTCCTGTTTGCTGTTTATTCTGTTATTAAACCGATTGCTTCCGCAGCAATTCTTATTGTTATGTACAGTATCATTAGCCAGGAAGATTTTTCCTCGCCGATGTTTGCCTACATTTATCTTGGCAATGCCTTTTTTATCCTGGTTGGCGCAGTGTTACAGGGAGTTTCCTTCGGAATTATAGACGATCGGGAACATTACCGCACCCTCAAATACATCTACATAGCCCCGATTCATATTACTGTTTACTTAGTAGGGCGTAGTGTTGCAACTGTGCTGACCCGCATCCTTTCTGTCATCATTACACTTCTTTTTGGGGTCGTTTTCTTCAAGCTTCCCCTTGATTTTCAACAAATTGATTGGCTGCTATTCGTCGTTACGATGCTGATTGGATTCGTCATGATGGCCGGTTTGGGATTTATCATTGGAGGTTGGTCCCTGGTAATCAAAAATAATCCCTGGACGCTTGGAGAAACGGTTGGCGCAGCTATGTTTATTTTTAGTGGAGCAATTTTCCCGCTCAGTGTCTTACCAAGCTTTTTGCAGGGCATAGGGTATGTCATCCCTGTCAGCTATTGGCTGGTACTTATCCGGCGGGCTCTAATGCCTGAGGTTGCTGCAGCCTTTCCTATGTTTGCATCCTTAAGCAATTTGCAACTACTAACCATCTTAAGCATTTCCGCGGTTCTGTTCTCCACCTTGGGCTTGTTCGCTTTCTACCGCTTTGACCACGTGGCACGTGAACGTGGTTATATTGATATGGTTTCGAATTATTGATTGGAAATATTATGTTATTCGGTGAATTATCATCTTCTGAAATTGGTCCAGTTTATATAGCAGCTACAAATCAAGGCGTTGCGCGCGTATCGCTTTGGAAAATTGCGGCTGGCGAACAACCAAGCACTACATCTGACTACTTGCAGGCATTTCAACACCTTACTGCAGCATTAACAGAACTGAATCAATTCCTTGACGGCAGTTTGCAGCGTTTTAACGTGCCTTTAGATCTCGGTTGTTTGACCGATTTTCAAAAGCTTGTCCTGCAGTCATGTATTAACATTCCGTATGGACAGCTATTAACATATAAAGCTTTAGCGGGGTCAATTGGGAAACCCAATGCGACACGAGCTGTGGCATCAGCTTTAGCGCGTAACCCGATCTTATTAATCGTGCCCTGCCACAGGGTAATAGGATCTGATGGTCGCTTACATGGTTTTGCTGCGCCCCAGGGAATTCGAACCAAAGCAGCCTTACTGCGTTTAGAAGGGCATGCTGAACAGAAAGATTACTTGATAAGTTAATGATTAGATAAAGGCTGGAAAAATATTATGACAGACTCACAATCAGAATTTAGGTCGGGGTTTGTTGCCATTGTTGGTAAACCAAATGTAGGCAAGAGTACCCTGATGAACGAAATATTGCACCAACAATTAGCAGCGGTCTCGATCCGCCCGCAAACAACCCGCAAGCGGCAATTAGGGATCCTAACCACCCAAAACGCACAAATTATTTTTATTGACACGCCGGGTCTGCATGAAGTTCAATATAAATTAAGCAGCTTCATCAATGCAGAAGCGCTGTCCGCCTTGCATGATTCGGATGTGATCCTGTTTTTGGTCGACCTCAGCAGCCTGCCTGATTCTGAAGATGAGCGTTTAGCAAATGAAATCACCGTAAATGTACCTGGCACACCAGTTATTATGGTGTTAAATAAAGCAGACCTTGCACCTAAGCCTATTAAAACAAGAAATATCAATGCCTACAAAGCGCTTGCCTCTACAGCGCATGCAATTGAAATCTCAGCGCTGAAAAATCAAAACGTGGATAAATTGCTCGAGATGATTATAGAAAATCTGCCTGAAGGACCTCAGTATTACCCGGAAGACCAGGTAACTGATTATTATGAACGTGAGATCGCGGCCGATCTGATTCGGGCTGCTTGCCTAGAGTACCTGGAAGATGAAGTGCCCCATGCTGTTGCTGTTCGCGTGGATGAATACCAAGAACGTGATGAGCAAAACGCCTTCATTAAAGCCACAATTTTTGTCGAGCGGGAAGCACAAAAAGGGATCGTGATTGGCAAAGGTGGTCTGATGATTAAACAAATTGGTTCAAAAGCCCGCCAGGAAATTGAAGCCATGAGTGACCGCAAGATTTACCTGGATTTATCTGTAAAGGTGGAAAAGAACTGGCGCAATAATCCCCAGGTACTCAAGCAGTTTGGCTATGTCTCTGATGGGGGCATTAAGTGAATGGGCTGGATTATGCACTGATTAGCGGGATTGTAACCCTATCGCTGCTTAATTGGTGGTCTGCTTGTTGTGGAAAACGTCGCACCTTTGTAATCACCAAGCCCCTTGTCATGATTTTTTTAATCACTCTTTTTGTAAAACTCGGGGGTGTCAAGCAGGAATACTTATGGTTTTTGTTTGGCTTGTTAGCCTCATTGGCAGGAGATATATTGTTGCTTTACCCAGCTAGGTGGTTCATTCATGGGTTGGTAGGTTTTTTTATTGCCCAGGTTTTTTACATTACTGGCTTTAATCTCGATTTACCGCCACTGCTTCCCAGTTTGCTTGCATGTTGTTTAATTGTTCTCCTGTTATACCTCATTTTTAGAATTTTACAGAGAGAAATTACGAAAAATTCAAACTTGCAAAAATTGCGCTTCTCAATACTAATTTATGCAACAGCGCTTTCAACCATGACTGCTTCTGCAGCACTTTCTTTGTTTAAACCCTCCTGGCCAAGCCTCGCTGCAGTGCTTGTAACTTTGGGTGGGTTCCTCTTTCTCAGCTCAGATATGATGCTGGCCTATGATCGATTTGTTAATCGTTTTAAATTCGCCCATCCTCTGGTTATGGCCACTTATCATTTTGGCCAGTTTGCCATAGTAGCTGGGGTATTGCTGAAAAGTGGTTAAACAAGATCATATTGCTGCTTGTTCATGAACATAAAAATGATCTATTGCGTGTCAAAACACCAAATCCCATCATCCGCAGGATTGATCCCACAAATTTGATAATTTCCTCCAACCAAGTTGCGTAAGGCGATGCTGCTTATTTGTGTCCAATCATACTGTGATCCATTCCACATCCAGGTACCATTGTTTTGAGATGATGAAAACAACTGCCCAGTACTATTAACAGTAAAACTGGAGGACGGTCCGCCAATTTTTATCCAATCATAGGGTGAGTTCAAATAATAAAAAATATCTCCTGAAGAACGATCTGATACGAATAAATTAGCTCCGCCAGCATAAATATTCCCATCCGAAGCACCAGAAATGAGCGACCATCGTATGGGTGTTCCTCTTTCAATCGATCCTTCCCAAAACCACACGCCATTTTGATTGATTGCAAATAGCTCTCCCAAGTAACTTACTGCATAATTTGCATTAAGTTCTCCAATTTTTGTCCACCAATTCGGTGAAAAATCATAATGCCAGAGTGCGCCTGTGCCCGGTTCAACAGAGAATAATTCGTTCCCACCTGCAAACAAGCCTGCCGAATAACCGCCAATCTGCGTCCAACTATCAGGTGAGCCGTTCCACTTCCAAATGCTGTTGCCATCAGGCGCGATAGCAAAAACCTCACCTTTATCGTTGATTGCAACGCTTTTGGCTGGGCTGCCAATGCGCGTCCAACTGAAAGGCGTGCCGTTGTACCTGTATAAGTCTTTGGTAGTGGGGTCTACTGCAATGATCTCCTTACCTTTGGCATTAAAGCTATCAACCCCGCTGCCAATTTGGTACCAGCCTTCACTGGCAAGCAGGGGCAAGTTTGATTGCAGGTCCAATTCTGGTCCCACGGTTGTCTGTCCTGCATCATTATCGTGATGGGAGGTCAGATCGACCCAGCATGTGCAAGAGAAAATATAGGTCTGGTTCGTAGATTTGTCCAGCACTTCCACCCGGTCTAAAAACCATTCTGATTTATCCAGTGAACTTAAATGGTAATAAGTGTGAAGCTTTATGCCTGTGATATTGCCTAAATCATAATGACCTATGTTGAAAATATCTTGGGTATTTCTTTCAAACTCACCGGGAACAAACGCTGGAGCATACTGATTGATTAGGTCGCCAAAGAAAAACTGGTCTGTCTGTTTACTGCCTTTGAGAGTAAGGTCGATGTAAAAATCAGTTCCGGCATTTTTTACATTGCCAGTAAAGAATGTCACCTGGTATCGTGACCCATACCAGGCTTTGTACTGGTTTTGCGCATAGGATGATATCTTGCTTGCTAGCTCAACCTGGGCAGCGTAATCCTCCAAAGGCCACCATTTTTCATGGATTCCACCGGAACAACCAGATTCAGCAGCTGCTGGCCCTTGGTAAATACCGCAAAATTGTTTGGATTCATCAAAACCATTCTTGATGCTCTCAGATGAACCAGACCAAACCCATTGATTGCGATAGAGATCCTTATTGTTTTCAGGAAAACGATAATAATTTGGCGCATGTCTTTCGCCTACATTGAAGCCAGGGCTTGCAGTGATATTACCCGCTGTGACACTTCCATTAGAATTAAGAACATAAGCTGCGTTTTCAGGTTGATAATCTTGAATGCTCAGCGATACATTATCACAATATTCAAAATAAAGTATCCCAGCAATATTATAGTTATCACACGCTTCATATGAACTATACATAGCATGTTTCCTTGCCGAAACCCATACCCATGGGTGGCCGCCACTCCATGTAAATTCGTAAGGATAATAGTATTCAGCGGGGTCGTGGTGGCGTTTAATGAGGATCATGACTGGCTGCCAATAGTTTGGTTTACCTGGTACTTCCACAACAACCATCCGCAGCACTTCCACATCCCCGTCATGCTCAAACTCAATTTCCTTAATCCAAGTTTCAAATGTGTCTGGAATAGGAATAACAGTCCCTCCATCTCTATCATATACCATGGCAAAGGTCAGCAAAACCCCTTCGGGACCGTAATAGCCGTTGTTCTGAAAATTAGGTAATCCTTGAGTATTAAACTTTGAAATTGGGCTGGCTTGGAAAAGGCGCATCATTGTATTTGCTGTGTCCTGTGTCTCCCAACTGCTAAAAATCAAGTAAGGGTAGAACATATTTACCAGGTCCAGCTCAAGCAAGTCGCTCAGGCCGTCCCTGTCGTCATCAGGCACTTCTCCGCCACCGCCCTGAAATGAGTATTGCCTTTCAAATGTCAAATTACTGCCCTGAATAGTTGCAGGAGGAATGGTATCATCAGCTTCTTCTTCAAAGATTACTGTTGGTATCGGTGTGGATCTGGAGGGTTGTGCTGTCTTACTTGGTGTTAGGGGTTGCGAGGCTTTCTTTGTGCTTTCTGGTGGGATTTGAGCTTTTGGTGCTTGTATTTCCGCCTTGTTTGTTTCAGGCGAATTGTCATTAACCAAAGCTGGCTGTGTTGGGTTGTTAGCCTCACTGCGAAATTGTGCTTCAGTGGTATAGGAGTATATCGTTGGGGGCTTAAATAGCACGGGGATTAATCGCCAAAGCCGAAATCCAAAAATGATTAAAACCAAAATGCCAGCAATGGCAAATGCAAACGCTGGTTTTCTTTGTTTGGTCTTAGAAATCTCTTTATCAGAGGACCCGATTGGCGCACCGCACTGCTCGCAATTATTTACCCCTGGACGATTGATCGTGTTGCAGACTTTACAGGGAATGCCGCTACTGATGCGCTGTTGTGGAAAGGACTCTATCTTTGGGATTAACAGGTGCCCACAAGATTCACAGTATTTGATACCTTCCCGGTTGATAGTTCCACAATCCGGGCAGGTTTGACTGCTACCTGGGAATAAACCATCTCGGGCTTTGGAATCCTGACTCTGCGGGAGTAATTCTCCACACTCCTCACAATACCTTACGTCTTGCCGATTTTCAAAACCACAGTGATTGCATCTCATTGTTTCACCTCTGCTGAAAACCAAGAATTTCCGAAACGCTTAAGGAACAGGCAATTTTTACTCTGCAGTAATTTCAACCATATAGATCCATTCACCTTCTCCTTCATTATCTTTGAATGCAAAGCGAATGGCGTGATTGCCTAACGGCCAGGATCGGATTATGCCTCGTAAGTATAGACATGCATTTTCATCTGTAATGATTGTCTCGCGGGTCATGTTCATCGTGACATCTTTTAAATCAACATACCAGTTCCAGTATCGGATGCCCAGGATATCATTTATTAGTTCTTCATTGGTCGGTGAACAGGTGCGTACCCCAAAAGAGACAGGAATGTTGTAGGGGAAAGATCCTCTAAATTCGCCCGCACTAGTTTCTTCAACAAGACTTGAAAGGCGAATGATTCCTTCCTCTTCAACATATGCTTCCACAACAATCGTTTCAGGATAATCAACCTTTGTGGCAGTCGGTGCTTTTGTTTGGGTTGGGGCCTGAACCACTAAGGTTGGAGCATTTGTCGGAATAGGTGGAGCATTGTTCCTAGCACGGAGTGAACCAATTAAATTAGTTGCAAACCAGGATAAGACCACAAAAAGTATTACACCGAAAAAGATAACTGGGATCAGCCAGAGCCTCTTTTTTCTCGTCTTTTGGCTCTCATCTTTTACAATCTCAGGTGTTGAGACACGCTCCTCTTTATGAAAATCTGAGGGCGATGGTATTGATTCGGGTTCCGCAATTCTTATGCGTACACCACAATAACCGCATACTTTTGCGCTGTCAGGGACTGCTTGTTTGCAATTAGGGCATATCATCGTTGCTCCTTAAGATAAAACGCCGAGAAATAACCCCCATGGTTTTGAAAACCTATTGGATATTATAATTTATTAATTGAAAATTAATCAAGGAGAATTTAAACTTGACCAGGAAAACAAGTATCTTCACAGTAAAACATTCAAAGTTCTAAAGAAAATAACTTTTGGTAGTGGAAGATCATGTTTCCGTTGACAAAAGCCCAAAGGCATAGTAATATTTTGGACACATTCCTACGGGAATTGGTTTGGCGAGGTAGCTCAATGGTGGAGCAGTGGACTCATAAGCCATTGGATGTGGGTTCAAATCCCACCCTCGCCATTGTCTGTTAATCAATGGCGAAATCCAATTAACTTATGACCACCAGCTGAAAACGAACAATGGGGGCTTGGCAGTAGCCGGTGTCTCAACCTACAATTAAGAAGACCTTGATAAAACAAGGGACTTAACATGACTGAGACGCTTCTTAATCAATGGGTTGTACCAAATACGATAGATGATGATCTGATCGAAAGCTGGATGGAATCGTTCATCATTGATCGGAAGATCCAGAACC
>JAXGNE010000010.1:0-330839 GCA_040768105.1 Anaerolineaceae bacterium | reverse complement strand
TTTTGTCATTGGGGTATCAGATGCATAATGAAGGATGCCAAGATCGAACGGCAAATTATTCAGATAGACTATCTCGTTTACCGGGTGGCGCTTCGGGCGTGACAGTTCATAAATGGCAGATAGGTATGGTCCTGCTTCCATCTCAATATCGGTATATCCTTCGCGATAAATCACATCCATAATTTGCGCATTTTGTAGAAATGTACCCATTACACTAACAGCTTTTTGATTATCCAAAACAGTGCCATAAATCAAATAAGGGGAGACATCTGCCGCAGTAAAAGTGTTTTGAAAAAGGAATGTATTTTGAGATTGTTCATCATGCACAACATTTGGCAAAATCACATCTCCGCGAACGCCATTCAGACTGGCTGCTTTCCCCATGATGTAGATTCCCAAAATTTGGTTGGTGTGCTCAGCAATCTTTGTAAGCAAGTTATAGGCAGCCAAGCCTAAGGGATAATCAATATTAATAATTACTGCATTGCTTTCTGACAGAAAATCCCATGGTAAAGAATCGTCTGTGCAAGGGCAGGGAGATATACGCGGGTCAATCGTTTTGGGATCAAGTTTACTTAGGTCAATGACCTGGCATTCAATGTCAAATGAATGCTCGCTGGGGATGCGATGAATGCCATGTTCTTTTTCATAAGCTTCTTGTTCTGCGAGCAAGGTTTTTCCTTCTGATTGAGACTCGTATTTTTTTAGTAAGTAATAAAAAAAGTTTTCAGGGCTGGAAGGAACATTTTGATGTTCGATGTCCTGCCATTCGTCCAGGAGCGCAGATTGTTTTGCATCATTTACATACGCGATGAGTTCATTTTTCTTCAGCAAAGCAAATCCTGATAGGGGGTTGGTAATACTGTGTGTATTACTCGAGATAAAGTAGACAGGGCGATCTTTAAGCACTGGAAACTGGGTTTGTATATTATTCCACCAAGCTTGGGTTGCCCTTCTGTAATCATTTAAGGATCCACTTAAAAGCCGAATTTGGAAATTGCATTTCCTAGAAGAAATGATTTCAAGTGTATCGCTAAAGCTGTTTGAGAGAACAGCATAAAGCCGTCCTAGATCATCTGTATCCATCTTGAGGCGCGATGCTAAATCAGAAAAAGCAATTTTGTCTTTGGGTAAAGCTTTCTGAATAAGTGTTTTTGGAATATCTTGGAGGAGCTGGTGTAATTTGTTCCATTCAATTTGTAGGGCGGTCAGGGTTGGGATCACATCATCAATGTCAGAGCGGGAAGCTATAAAACTTGCTAGGCGTTCAGTGCCGTCAAAAAAGCTCTTGCGTCTGCGTGCTTTAGCTGAGACTTCCTCCCAGCTTTCGATTGCTTCAATGCCATTTTGAGCAAATACACTTGCACTCTGCCCTAAGAGTACTGTTTTTACACGAAAAATACACTCCGGCAGCCTCAGCAAGCTGTAAATCAGGGCAGACACATCCGGAGATTGTTCGCGTGCTAAATAATGCAGTGATGAATTCATCCCAGCATGAACTTCTTCAAAGGATCTAATATGCACCTCGGTGGTTGACCGAAGTAATGAATAAATTGTGCGAAGATATAAATCTATTTCATCAGACGAGCGAATGGGTACGGTTCTTTCCATGTTTAAATCCTGTGTCGAATTAACTCAATTAATTTCAATTCTAACATGATCGGATATAGGTCAATATTGGTTGTTGATGGTAATATTGTTTGAGTTTTATTTTAGGTGAATTTTGGAATGATTGAAACACCATGCAACGGGAAAATTGATACAGTGATATTTGATTTCGGCGGGGTTTTGTATGACATGCCGGAGTCACGGAATCTCCACAAATGGCTAAGAATCCTCAAGATGCATCAGGATGAAGAAATCCACCAGATGTTTACCGATCCAAATCACTCTGAATTATTCTGGGATATTATGCGCGGTAAGATCAAAGAAAGAGATTTATGGGCTTCATTGGCGAAGAAATGGCAAATACCCTCAGCGATTATGGCATTATTTCAACGAAATATGATGTCTAAAAAAAGACTGAATAAGACGATGATGACTTTCATGAAAAGTTTAAAGAATGCTTATAAAGTTGGTATTTTGAGCAATGCTGGCGATGAAACCCGTAAGACTATGGAAAAAATTTATCGATTTGATCAAATCACAGATGAAATAATTATTTCAGCTGAAGAAGGGTATGCAAAACCTGATCGTGAGATTTACGAAATTGCCCTGGGTAGATTAAATTCTATCCCCGGGAAAAGTCTTTTCATTGATGATCTACCTGAAAACACCCAAGCAGCAGAAGCACTTGGGATGCGAGCTATCCATCATCAAAACGCCGAAGAGACTATTAGACAGGCAAATTTGATTTTAGGGGCAGAGGGATAATTAAATGCTATACCTGGTTGCTACACCTATTGGAAATCTTAGCGATATGACCTTTCGGGCTGTGGAAGTCCTTCGATCAGTGGATTTGATTGCCAGTGAGGACACACGAAAGACGAGTATTTTGCTCAGGCGTTATGAAATTACGAAACCACAGGTTGCCTTAAACGTGGTCAATGAGAAAAAAGTAACCCCTAAATTGATCGCTATGCTGATAGAAGGTAAAAATATTGCCTTGGTCACCAGTGCCGGCACACCAGGCATCTCAGACCCGGGTTACCTTCTACTGCATGAAGCTATTAGGAATGATCTGAGTGCTACAATTATTCCAGGCCCAACCGCAGCGATCATGGCCTTGCTATTATCTGATTTGCCGCCACACAGCTTTACCTTCAGGGGTTTTCCACCTCATAAAGAGGGACCAAGGAAGCGCTTTCTTCAAGTTGATGCTGACTCCCCACACACACTCATATTTTACGAAAGCCCATATCGATTGCAGACATTTTTGCAGAATGCATTGGAGGTTTTTGGCGATCGCAGAATTGCTATTGCCAATGACCTGACGAAAAAATTTGAAACGGTTTATAGAGGCTCGATTAGCGAGATGATAGAAAAATTCAAGGATGAAAAGATTCGCGGAGAGTATTGCGTGGTGATTGCAGGGAATAGAGATGGCTTGGATTAAAAGGCAAATGGGTTTAAATTCTTGCGATCATCAAATATGTCAACCGCCTCTTTAGTCTTTAGAAAGTTAACGATTTTATAAGTTAATGGGGTCATGAGGACCTCAACAGCGACCTTGAAAATGTAGTTAGATAAAACAAGCGAATAAAATAAGATCCAGGGGAAAATCCCTGCAAGCGATGCGACTAAGATAAAAACGCTTGTATCAACCAGCTCACCAACTAAAGTGCTTCCGATTGTCCGCATCCACAGATATTTCCCTTTTGTGAGCAGTTTCATTAAAGACATGATGATGGCATTGGAGAAACTACCAGCCAGGTAGCCAAGAATACTGGCCGCAACGATCCCTCCATGACTCATGCCACCAAGCACTTTATCAAAGGCCTCCTGTCCTACAGTAGCTTGCCAGGTCGCTTCACCAGGCATAATTCTAATGAGCCAAAAAATGAGAGCAGAAAAAACCAAGCTAATAAATCCAATCCAAATGATACGCCGTGCTCTCTTGAAGCCATACACCTCTGTTAGAATATCACCAAATATGTAGCTAATTGGAAATAATAATGTGCCGGCGTCAAACGAAAGTGGTATATTAAAAATCGAGATGCCCCAGTCAATAATTTTTGCTGATGAAGCGATATTGCTGATGACCAACACCAATGTAAAGATTACCGTTACAATATCGACGTATTGATATGGTGTTAGGCGGTTGTCTTTATTCGGTGCAGCTTTATTATCCAAAATATTATCTCCAGTGAGATTAAGTATACATGGAAGTATAAAAATGCATAGATTTTTTCTAACGCAAAAACAGTTTCACAATAATTATGTTGAGTTCCCAAGTAATGTGAGTCATCAGCTCACAAATGTCCTGCGCCTGCAGACAGGTGATTTGGTGTTGGTGTTAGATAATTCCAATTTTGAATACACAGTGCGCTTGGGTGATGTGTATCAAATGCCAATAACAGGGGACATTCTGGAAAGAAAACTTTCAAAGAACGAGCCAAAGGTGGAATTGCATTTGTTTTTCAGCCTAACATCACGAGAAAAATTTGAGTGGATTCTACAAAAGTGCACTGAAGTTGGCGTCTCAAGCTACTTTCCTTTCATTTCAAAACGCAGCCTTGTTCAACAGTTATATGTAGATGCAAAGAAATTCAGCCGATGGGAATCAATTATCAAAGAAGCAGCAGAACAATCTCGGCGCGGTAAGTTGCCAGAAATAAATCATCCAAGTTCCTTCCAAGAACTAATTGCTATGCTAAAGGATAATTACGACATTTGTTTTTTGGCCTGGGAAGATGCTGAAAGTCAATCTATGACACTTAAAGATATTAGTGTTGATTCATCTTTGCCAGGGATTAAAAAGGTTGCATTGATCATTGGCCCAGAAGGTGGTTTTGCACAAGATGAAATTAATTTTGCCTTAGAAAATAACGTAACCCTTCTTTCTTTAGGACGTTTAATATTAAGGATGGAGACTGCTGCTATTGTTGGATCAGCAATCATTATGCATACATTTAGCAGTTAAGTGATTACCTCAATGAATCATGATTTACTTTCATGTCTTCAATTGATTACTCTTTCCAGACCTGTGAATTTTTACATATCGGCTATAATTCACTTTTATTTTGTGTTTCATGATAAATTAAATTTAAAATAAATTAATAATTGGAGTACTGGAATTAATGTTGAAATATTTTATTATCCTGAATCCCTCTGCAGCCAAAGGCGCAGCGCTAAAATTAAAACCTGAGCTTGAACAAGCATTAAATGAAAAGGGCTTAGATTATCACTTGGTTGTCTCAGAGCATCCTGGACAACCCATTGTATTAGCGAAAAAAGCTTGTGACCAAAACTATGACGTGATTGTTTCTGTGGGTGGGGATGGTACCGCCAATGAAATTATAAATGGTTTAATGGCGGCTAAAACTGAAGGAAAGACCCTCCCAAAATTAGGGCTTATACCAGCTGGCCGAGGCAATGACTTTGCTGGCAGCATGGGGGTGCCACCAGAGTTGAAAAGCGCTGTAGATGTTTTAGTGGCTGGTAAAAGCAAAGTAATTGACATCGGCGAAGTTATTGGCGGAGACTACCCAAATGGAAAATATTTTGGCAATGGGATTGGAATAGGATTTGATACAGTTGTCGGTTTTGAAGCTGCAAAATTACCTTCATTTTTATCAGGTACACCTGGATATATTATTGCAGCGCTTAAAACCATATTTTTGTACTTTAACGCTCCTTTGCTTCGGATTAAACTGGATGACCAGGAATTAGAAATGCCCTGCTTAATTGTTTCGGTGATGAATGGTATTCGCATGGGCGGCACCTTTATGATGGCACCAGAATCAAAGCCAGATGATGGCTTGTTTAGTTTGATGATCGTAAGCCAAACAGGCAGGATTGAAGTGTTGAAATTAATAACAAAGATTATGTCAGGTACTCATGTAGGCCATCCAAAAGTAAGTATGCCACTCAGCTCAAGCTTAGAAATTACTGCCCTAAATGGCAGCCTGCCGGTACATGCTGATGGGGAGACTATTTGTGAACAGGGCAATTCACTTCGTGTTAGAATGCATCCCAAGCAAATTGAATTAATAACAGGCAAGTAACAATGCCATTAAGAAAGATAATTGTTCATACAGTCATAAAATCGTTATTAGCAGTTTTATGTAAAGTGGATTATTCTGCTTTACAAAAAGTCCCACAAAATGGGCCACTAATCCTTGTAGGTAATCACATTAACTTTCTTGATGCACCAGTCTCTCTCACTTTTCTTTATCCCCGTCCAGTTATTAGCCTAGTAAAAGAAGAAACCTTTGACAAACCAATATTAAAATACCTTTTTAATACTTGGGGATCTATATCTATTAAACGCGGTACAGCTGATTTCAAAGCTTTTGACAACGCTTTGGTCTCATTAGAATCAGGCAAAATTCTGGCTGTTTCACCAGAAGGTACGAGGACAAATGATGGCAAGTTAATAAGGGGGCAGACTGGCATAGTCCTTTTAGCTTTAAAAAGTGGTGTGCCAATTTTGCCAGTTGTGTTCTATGGCAATGAAAAATTTAAAATCAATATAAAAAAAATAAAGAGAACCTATATTAAATATGAAGTGGGGGAACCTTTTAAGGTTATAAACAATCATACATATCCAAGTAAAGAAGAACGCCAGGCAATTACAGATGAAATAATGTACCAACTTGCTACGCTCTTACCCGAAGGATACAGAGGGCATTATTCTGATTTAAGCAAAGCGACCACAAATTACTTGGACTATGATGTCGATTTAACGACTTTGCACTACACGAGCCGGCAGAAGATTTCTGATGCGTTGGGCAAGCACTTTTCCGCTTCCGAAGTTGCGACCGAGTGAGTCTCTTACAACAACGATAGTTCCATTAGGATAATTACTATCAAATTTCCCGCGGATATCTGCGCCGCGTATCCAATCGTTTTCCATTCCTGGGGATAACGTAAAATTACCAGTCTTAAAATGGTGGCCAAAGCGGCTTATAAAATCATGCGATGGTATAAATGTATTTCCAGCTTGTTTCCCTAGCAGCATGCCTAAAGTATGGTATGGAAGGGTTTGAAACTTATTTATATAAAAATCAGGAATGAGAAAAAAAGTTTCATTGCGGTTATATAGGCCAAGCTGATATTTTTTTCTTAAGTCTTCTAATGAAAATCCATAATACTGGTTAAATAAATCAACTAAAAAATTAATGATTTTTTCAGGTAAGGGGTTTAGACCTGTTGCAGTGAAAGGTCTCGAAGGTATTGTTTCAGGGTTAGAAGGTACAGAATCTAACTTAGAAATCTTGGCAGCAAAAAATCCACCACTGCCAATTACTTGCGGCCAAATTCTAAGGCTATTTTTTACTTGCAAATCGAAATCTTGACCTTCAAACGAAATTAACCCTGGTGCATTTATGACATCCTTCAAGACTTGTTCGATTTTAACTCTGCCGGGAAATGATCTAATTAGAAAATCTAAAACGGCTTCGTCTTCCTCAGGGGCAAGGCTACAAGTCGCATAGACTAATTGGCCGCTTACTTTGAGTGCTTTAAATGCGCTGACCAATAGATTTGCCTGACGCTGAGATAAGCGCTCCCTTTCACTCTCTGTGATTGATCGAACTGGGTGAGAAGGACTAGGCCGAAGGTTATCCATGCTGCATGGTGCATCCAACAAAATCATATCAAACGTTTCTGGATACCAGTCGCCAAATTTTTCTCCAGGGAAATTGACCATGGCATAATTTATTGCTCCCCAATTTTGCATCACGACCCGTAAGGCTTGCATTCTACTTAAGCTGGCATCATTCGTTAAGACGAAACCGTGATCTCCAGTTTGGTCAATTATGTGGGTTGTTTTCCCGCCTGGTGACGCAGCCATGTCTAAGATGAGTTGGTTGTCTTTTTGATCGAGCTTAAACAAGCTGGCTGGTAGGATGGATGCGGCATCCATGATGTAATATTGACCCATCCGGTGCTCAATCGTTTTGCTAATTGATTGGTCGGCATTGAGGATTTTCCAGGCATAAGGATAAAAATTTATTGGCTCTGTTTCCCATCCGTAATGGTCTTTCCAAAATGGCATTGCGACTTCGGGATCCGCTTTGAGCAAATTAGTACGGATGGTTGGGCTGGGAGAGGTCTCTATTTCAGCAAGCATAGTTTTGAGAGCTTGCGGCTCAAGATAAGGTTGATAACGCTCAAGGCTTTGATCCAAGAGCTGCTGAGGTGATAATTTTGGTAGATTTGATGAAGCCATACAGGTTAATTTTTCCAGATTACAAAAACAATTTCATTTGTAAATAGCAGTTCATCAATCATCCAATTTAAACCTTGGGTGGTCTTTTCTATGAATTGACGGTGTCTCGGCACAAGGTTGTGGTGATGTTTCAAATCTTCAGTCGGTAAAGACACTAAAATTGTCTTGACATTGAGCGCCTGCCAAAATGTACGACTGCAGCCTGGTTTTCGTTTTTCAAAGCGATGGGCTTCTTTAAAAAAGAAGGCAGTATCTGATTCTTGAATTGGCGGCGTAACAAGGATATCTTGGTGAACTGCAAGTTGGGGCAATCCATATAGGCTAAAGAATCGATTTATGAAATCAATACGTGGTTTGTGAATGTCATAAGCATAATAAAACATCGTTTTATCTAATGGCATCCAGGGCAGGGTGAAAGGATTGAGGCCACACGCAAGGTCCAATATCGAATGCGGTTTGCCGATAAGGGAAAACAGCGTAGCATAAAAAGTGTCTAAGATAGGTAATCGTTCTTTTGTTGAAGCATGTTTTGAAAGTATATTTGTGCAATAAGCTTTGGTTTTAAAAGGATCTTCAGGTTTAATATTATTGTCCATTATACTTAATTCGTATAGATAATCAGTTTTATCTAAGTAAGGTGCAACAATATTATGCAGTTTTTTACGCATCGCTTCTTCAACTTTTTTAGGAGAAGAGAATTTTTGTTTTTCCTGTTCAAGGATATGTAACATTAAGTCGTCAGGCAAATCTATGCTGCTGAATTTCTTTGATTGTTTGATACTGTTAATAATTTCTTCTTCAGGCATCTTATTTGGAAAGCAAATAAACTAATTCAGATTTGAAAACAAATTCTTGTGAATGCCACTTGGAATCCATGATTAATTGTGCAAAATGGTTCTTATAAGTGCTCATCATCCCTTTTTGTTTACCGCTGATGCTATAGACAGGGTAGGATACTAAAAGATGGTCTGCATTTATTTTCTCCAATATCTGAGGAATAATTCTTTTATCCAGTTGCTCTAAACATGGCATAGTCTTTAACAAAAGCGCCAATTGAACTTTATGGGCAGGAATACTTTCAGCAAGATTGCAGCAAAAAGCCTCTCCTTTTAATTTCGAAAGATTAATAAAGCCATTGACAAAATCTACCATATCGGTGAAGATATCGCAGGCATAATAAACACAATCCTCCACGAGGGGCATCCAGGGAATTGACAGCGGATTCAACCCACACGCTAAATCCATTACAGAATGAATAGGCCCGATTTGACTCAAAGACTCTGAAAATAAATTTTCAATTATTGGGACCCTCTCTTTGGTGGAGGCATGCAGTTGCATCATTCGCAGGCAGGTTTTTTTAAATTCAGAGTCTGAAGGACTGGCGAGGTTGGAAAACTGAATCAGCCAATCTGAATAATTAATTTTTTGGTTAAGGTAAGCACCGCCAACCTGATGAAGTCTTGTCAATGTTTCCTTCAAGGCAGATTTATATGAATCTCGTTTGCCAAGTTCTTGTTTACCTACGTAGAGGATTAAATCCAACATGATGTGCTGGTATTTTGGCCTTTTTATGACCTCTTCAACAAGCTTATCAATGTTATTTTGGTTAGGATGACTCATGGTGGAGGTGATTTGTTAACATAGACATAAATCTCAGGTTGTGCAAGGTTGCCAGCCTCATATAAAGACTATCGTTAATATTGAATAGGTGATTGAGATAACCCAATGAATATTGGCTGCAGCATGGGCAATCACAGAACTCAGAAATTGGTGCATTATTTTTTTTATGTTTCTCATCATTGATGTATATATATTTGAACCAATGAGGGGTACTAGGATTAATCATAGAAGGATCAGTGAAAACGTATAGCCGGCCGTGGCGGGCATCCCTTGTGGGCATAGCACAATCAAATAAATCGTATCCTATGGAATAACATCGAACCAAATTGAAAGGATGCCCAATGCCCAGGGCATGGATAAGATACTGAGGTGGAATTAGCTGCCTGGTGAAGTAGAGTATGTCTATTAGGAGGTTTGATTCCGAATCTAAAGGCCAGCCGCCAAACCCAAAACCATCGAAACCAATTTCAAGAAGGGCTTCTGCACAACGCTGGCGGAGATCTTTATATCCCCCGCCCTGGATAACTGCAAATAGCTTTGGTCTTTCTTGCTCAGATAGATTTCTGGTAGACACTTGTCGTACGAATTCGATTTTGCAACGTTTTGCCCAGTTGATTGTGCGTTCTATGGAAAGGATCTGCTCTTCATAAGGAGATTCGACATGGGTACAGTCGTCAAGGCAGATCAGGATATTAGCACCAAAGGCGAATTGCAATTGAATACTTTTTTCAGGGGTCAGGTTGATGCGCCTGTCAGATCCCTCAGGTTTGAATAAAATGCCTTTCTCATTTAGGCTGCCAAATTTTGAATTTTGGCGGATGAGGGAGTAAGCCTGGAAGCCGCCCGAGTCGGTGATAATTGGTCCTTGCCAATCACACATTCTATGTAAACCACCCAGTGCTTTTATGGTCGTGCTACCTGGTTTCTGCATCAGGTGAAAAGTATTCATTACCAGGGCATCAATATTGACAGCTCTCAGGTCTTGGCTGCTTAGGCTGCGCACTACTCCAAAGGTCGCATCAGGAAGGAAAAGAGGCAATGCAACCTTGTTTTGGTGAATCTCAATAAATCGATGAGCCTTAGATGTCATATTCTTTTTGTTGGTTTATCAATTATAAGAATAAATTCCTTCTTCTTATTCTGCACTTTTTTATACACCTCTTCAACTGTATCTCTTACGATTTCTTCTTTTTCTAAAGTTAAATCTGCGGCGAGGAAGACCTGCTGCTTTTTTCCAAACACTTTTATGATCTCTTCCAGCAAACGTGTCAATCTGTATGGGGTATCCATCAATATTATGGGTGAGTCTGTACTGCGGTAGCGTTTAAGTAATGATATTCTTTGTTCTGATTTAGGCGGCAGAAATCCTAAAAATAAAAATTTTTGCAGGTTGAAAGGACATACACTGATGGCGGCCATCAGTGAAGACGCCCCTGGAATTGGCGAAACGGGGATTTTCATTTCGGATAACAATTGCAGCAGATGACGACCGGGATCTGCAAAAACTGGCGTGCCGCAATCTGAAATCAACGCAAAAGATTTTCCTTCCATCAGTTTTACCAAAACCGTTTGGATCATTTCGTCTTCGTTGTGCTCGTTTAGGGTAAGGAGAGGCTTGCTGATTTGTAAGGATTTAAGTAACCTGGAACCATTTGATAATTCTTCACAAATAACCTCATCAACCTGCTGCAATACCTTAATAGCACGCAGGGTAATGTCTTCAGGATGTCCGATTGGCGTGGCAACAATAAAAAGCTTGCCATTGGATTTTTCAGGTGTCATTTACGATCCTTCACCGCAGTGTTTCGATTTTGTTTTTCTAATTATAAAGCACATGGTATAGTCTATTATTTTATGGCTGTAATTCTTATGGCATAATTCTGGGAAAGAATTGCTTTTGAACAGGAAAGTTTATGAAAAAAATTAGCAAAATCACCCGCATTTCGTTAATGTTGGCTATCCTTTTTACTATTGACAAGGGATTAGGCATTTTGAGACAGTTGATCATTGGGCGTCAATTTGGCTTGTCAGCAGAATTGGATGTATTTAATGCAGCCAATAATTTACCGGATATGCTTTTTGCCCTTATCTCTGGTGGTGCATTAGCCATTGCATTTATTCCTGTTTTGAGTTCAGTGCTCACCAAGGAAGGTAAAAGAGGAGCTTGGAAGCTCTTTTCGCAAATTACGAACCTGGCTTTCCTAGTCACCGCTGCTTTGTCTATCGTTGTTGCCTTGGTGGCAAAACCCTTAATTAGCAGCCAAATTGGTATTGCGCCTGGTTTTACAGAACAACAACAAGCACTATCAGTTAGCCTTATGCGCCTAAACCTGGTTGCCACCCTTATTTTTTCTTTAAGCGGCTTAGTGATGGGGGCGCTCCAAGCAAACCAACATTTCTTTTTACCGGCCTTAGCGCCAATCCTTTATGATCTCGGGCAAATTTTTGGTGCAGTGATCCTTGCACCTGAGAAGGGCATGCGATTTGGTAGCATCCAGTTACCAGCCTTTGGTCAGGGTGTATATGGATTAGTTTACGGTGTTATTTTTGGTGCTATGTTGCACTTATTAATTCAGGTGCCTGGATTAATTAAGTACAAGTTTCAGTGGACATTAAAGATTGATCTAAAAGATCCTCATGTTATTAAGGTACTTGATTTGATGGGTCCGCGCATGATTAGTATGCTTGCCATTCAACTTATCTTTTTGGCACAAGATAACCTCGCTTCTAGGCTACAGGTGGGTGCTGTATCAGCCTTAACATATGGTTGGTGGATTATGCAAGTACCAGAAACAATAATAGGTACTACCATAGCAACTGCGCTCTTACCTACACTATCTGAATATGTTGCCAAACAAGATTGGACGGCATTTAAAGCTCGGATTGAAAATGCTGTCCAGGTATTAATTGCAATTACATTACCAATTGCTGTCATCCTTGCTATATCACTACTCCCTTTGATTGAGATTGCCTTTGGTTTTAATGCCAATGATTCTATGAAAGTTCTTTTTACAACCCAAGCCTACTTAGTTGGTTTATTAGGTCATGTGCTCGTTGAAATTGGCGTGCGCACTTTTTATGCAAAACAAAATGCAAGAGTACCGCTATTCGCATCTTTGATGACTTTCGTACTCTTTATTATGTTTTCCCTCCTATTAATGCCACATATGGATGCACCTGGAATTGCCTTAGCAAATAGCCTTGCCTATTCAATTCAAGCCTTGTCGCTTTTGGTCATTATTAATAAGTCATTAGAAGACAAACTTTTTCTCAAAGGGTCGATATTCAGAGGTGTGGCTGCCATGTTAACTTCTGGACTCATTGCCTGGCTCATTATGAATTATCTGCCCTTTGTCGGCACTAAGATCTTTACTGCATTGCTCGCCTTAATCATTGGATTAGTTCCGATGTTTTTTATCCTTAAGAGGGAATTATTACAACTGCTAAAGTTGTAGTCAATTAGGGTATAATAGCAGCCATGAATTTAACAGAAGATACCAATCCTATTTTGGTTAACATAAACAAGGATAAGAAAACTAAGGACAGAAAAAATGTAGCTTGGATTTTGCTTGGATTCTTGCTGATGGTTTTGGTCATTTTACTAGGCGCTTTTTGGGGCTACCAGAATGGTATTACCCGCCGTGTAGCAAATGAAGAATCTACTGTCTTAGCGCGTGCAGCTGAGCAGTACGAATTAGCGCTATCGGATTATGAAAATGATCGAATCCAAATGGCAAAGCAGCGTATCGAATACGTGATTTCATTGGATCCAACTTACCCTGGTGCTTCAGAATTATTAAGGCAAGTTCTTGTAAAAGCAAACACGCTTCCGACTTCATCCGTGCCTACGCAAGTTATCGCTTTGGAACCAACTTTTACGCCTACCCCAGATTTTCGAGGTGAAGAAGAAATATATAACGCCATCGTCGAGTTGATGAAGCAATCGCTTTGGGAAGAAGCGATTATGGCTATAAATGCCTTACGAGAGAAGAACTTGGATTATCGGGCGATTGAGGTAGATGGCTGTTATTACATCGCTTTACGAAATAGGGGCGTGGAAAAAATTGGTGGTGGTAACCTTGAACCAGGCATTTACGATCTTTCCTTGGCAGAAAAATTCGCACCTTTGGATGGCAGTTCTGAGGGTATAAGAAACTGGGCTAGGTTGTATCTAACAGGCGCTAGTTTTTGGGAAGTTAATTGGGAACAGGTCATTGTATACTTTTCGCAAATTCAACCAACATATCCAAACTTGCGTGATGGCTCTGGAATGACGGCGAAAGAAAGATATCGCATTGCTTTATATCGTTATGGCGATCAACTCGCTGCCGCTGGTGATTTCTGCATGGCAAAAGATTATTATTACATGTCATTAGCCGTTGTTAATGACCCAGTATTGGAACCTACTGCTATCAATATGGTCGATTTATGTGAAGGCGGTATAGAGCAAGGTGAAAAAACACCTTCGGCACCAATTGAAGAGCCGACTGAGGTACCGACAGAAGTACCAACTGAATTCACCCCCACGCCAACACCTGAAATTGTCGAGCCTACGGAAGAAACACCGATAGTAACAGAGCCAACGCCTTAACAAAATCAAAGGTTTTTTGGTTATTAATTAAAGACTGCCGCTTATGGCAGATTTTGCTTGTTTAGCTGGGTGTTGCATAAAGGTCGTACGTGCTGGCACCTGTGATGGTTACAGGAAGCAGCCCATCACTTTCTGTTTGTCCGTTTACGATTACTAAGCCATCAATTTCTGGGGCATCTCGAAATGTCCTACCGATAATGATGTTATTATCCAGATCTCGTCCTTCAATCAGCAGATTTAATTTCTTTCCAATGAGAGAACGATTTTTTTTAAAATTAATCTCAGCCTGGAGCTGCATCAAAAGCTCTAATCGTTCTGCTTTTACATCCGATGGGATAGGGTCACCAAGTTTCTCCGCGGGTGTTCCCTCTTCAAACGAGTAAGTGAATGCACCTACATGATCAAATTGCATTTCTTTGACGAACTCTAACAAAGTCGAAAATGCTTTTTCAGTCTCGGTTGGATAGCCGACTATAAAAGTTGTACGCAATGCCAGGTCAGGCATCAAATGGCGCATTTTTTCAATTGTGCTGCGTACCCAATCCATATCAGAAGGACGTTGCATCGACCTTAAAACAGCCTGGTCCGCATGTTGAAGCGGCATGTCCAAATAATTGACGATTTGTTCACTTTGCGCCATGAGATTAATAAGTTCATCTGAAACATAACCTGGGAAAGTATATAAAAGGCGGATCCAAGGAACGGAAGGGATTACTTTTAATATGTTTTGGAGCAACTCGACTAGACCATTTTTGTTGTTTTGATCAAATTTGTAATCGGTAATATCTTGGGCAATTAGATTAATTTCCTGTACGCCATGTTCTTGCAATATTATTGCATCGTTTAAAATGCTTTCCATAGGCCGGCTGACTATAGATCCTTTGATCATTGGGATGGCACAAAAAGCGCATTGTCTGCGGCAGCCATCTGCAATCTTGAGGTAGCTGCTTTTGCCTTGTAAAGCAAATGCGTTAGCTTCTCTCTCATCTTTGCCCATCGTTTCTGAAAAGGGGAAGTGTAAGTATGGCCGCGTTTGGTTTTCTTTGTTTGACTGTTTTATAACTTCTACAATATCCATCCAGCGTCTTGTTCCAAACATTGCATCAATACCGGGTACCATATTGTTCATTTTATTTTGATAGCGTTGGGTCATGCACCCAGCAGCGATTAATTCCTGGTGCGGTTTCTTAGTCCGCACCAAATGAGCAATTGACTCTGCACTTTCTATGCGTGATTCTTCAATAAACCCGCAAGTGTTGACAATAAGATACTTGGCGTTTCTAGGGTTATCTGTGGGTTGAAAACCTGCTTTTTGCAATAATTGCCCCATTGCGTTTGAATCGACTAGGTTTTTCGCACACCCCAGAGATAGAATGTAATACTTTTCTTTTTTAGGGCTCATTGCAAGTTATGGCTCTCTAGTTGGTGTATTTGTTGGAGAAACTGTTGTAGTGAGGTTCGGCGTCTGGGTTGGGGTGGGGCTGGCTGTAGGTGTGGGTCGGACTAATCCACTAGGATTAAATGTTAGTTTTACAACCTGCGCAATAGAGCCAACGGGACCCAGTGCTTCCTCATTGAAGAAAATTTGCAAACCGGCAGCATTTCCAGTTGTTATCTCCAATTGCTCCTCTGCTGTGAAAGTGCTGACATCCCCTGCTAAAAGGCGACCCTCAAAGAGCTGTTCATCATCACTTAAAACGCTTATCCAGGTATCTTGATTGGCAATTACCACAACTTGAAAGATCGAGTCGTTGAAAATTGGGGTAAAAAGAGGCGTAGGGGTTGTATTTATTTCCTCGCTTGGATTGACTTCTTCAGTTATTTCTTCTGTTTCAAATTCGTCTAAGATCAAGACGTTTGTAGCAGCTAAAACATCAGCAATTTCTGGAAGGTCTTCTGTTACTTGTACACTTTCTGCATTGTTAACCATATTTATGGTTCCCCAAATTAAGAAAGTCAAGATACCGATAATCAGGAAAGAGCCAAAGAATAGATCGAGGGTGAAGAACTTCTTTAAAGATAATGTTACTGCAGATGCCTTTTTGACTCTTGCAGACTGCTTGCGCGTTTTTGAGAGGCTTTCTAAACGTCGTTGTTGTAATGCTTCAGCAAATTGCAGCAAGACTGTATCGGTGTTCAAATTAAGAAAACGTGCATAATTTTGAAGCATTCCCCGTGCTTGTACTGTTGAAGGCAGAAGGTTTATCTCCCCTTTCTCTAACGCGTCCAAATAATCGCAATTAATGTGGATTTGATCTTCAATACTTTGCAATGAAAGACTGATTAAGTTGCGCCTGTTCTGCAATTCTTGTCCAATTTGCTTAAAGATTTCTTCTGAAGGTGTGCCCGGTTTTTCCTCAATAATTACCTGTTCAACAATTTCATTACTTGAGAGTTTATCCTCACTGGGTAGATTCGTTGGAGAAATAGGATTTTTTACAGGTTCTTGAAGCACTTCATCAATTTGAATCTGATCCTCTTGATTTTCAATCGGGGCAGTTAAGAAAGGTTGTTCGGTTTTGAGATCTGTCCTTGAGGATATGGAGTCGAAATCAATGCCAAGGTAGGAGGCGTATAATTTCAAGAATCCACGCGCTTGAGCTTCTGACCCGACAACCGAGAAATCATTATCTTCAAAAGCCTTCAGTAATGAGAGCCTGATGCGGGTCTGACTGGCTATTTCTTCAAGAGGAATATCTTTTTGCTCTCGAGCCTGTTTTAATTTTTGAATGATATCTTCTAACATTTTTTCATTCTAACAAGAACCGACCTGAATGACAATATGCTCAAATCAGGTCGGTTTATGTTTACTGGGTAATTTGAAGAAATTTATTCTGCTTCTTCGGTTAACTCGTTTTCGATAACTTCTTCAATTTCTGTGACGACTTCCACTTGTTCAGTTACTTCAACAATTTCACTAACTGGTTTGACGGTTTCTTTGACAACTTCGCCCTCTCTGCGAACCACAACATTGACTTCTGGGACAAGCTCGATTGTTAAGTGAATAGGAATTTGATAATCACCCAAGGTGCGGATAGGTTCCATAGCGACCTGCCGTTTATCAATCTCGATATGATGCTTGGCTTTTAATTCATCAACGATCATTTGGTTTGTTACAGAGCCATATAATTTCCCAGTTTCACCAGCTTTTACAGAGAACTCAAGCTTTATCTGGTTAATTACTTCAGCAACGCTTCCTAATTCTTTATTTAGTACAGCACGTTGTTCTGTAGCCTTTTGGCCAATGCTTTCTGCTTGTTTTAGCGCACCTGCTGTAGCAGGGATTGCTAATTTTTGGGGAATTAAGAAATTGCGGCCATAACCATCGGCGACTTTCTTCACCTCCCCAGCCTTACCTAATTTGTAAACATCTTTAATTAATAATACTTTCATTTTTCAAGCCCTTTCTTAGCTTTAATATTTTTGCTATCAAACGAAGGGTACAACGTTTTAAGCCACAGGATTTTACCAGACAAGAGCTGATCAAGCAAGGTTTTTTAGTAAAAATTTTCAGGTTATTTGTTGATATTAAAAAGAATTATTGGATATAACAACCGCATATGGGATGGGCTTTTAATCTGCCTTGATTCGAGTATACTTAAGCACGGTAATAAGAATTAAGGAGGATGTTTTTTATGAGTTTTGAAGAAAATCTCGATAAATGGGAAGAAGATTATTACAAAAAGTCGATTAACCGTACACCACTAAGAAAAGAAAAATTCACAACTACCTCTGGCATAGAATTACCGCCAATCCATACCCCTGCATGTGATCATGAAACCTACATGGAAAACTTAGGGTTTCCAGGTTGTTATCCATTCACTCGGGGTGTGCAGCCCACAATGTATCAAAGTCGTTTTTGGACAATGCGGCAGTATGCTGGTTACGCTAGCGCTGAAGAATCTAACAAGCGCTATCGGTTTTTATTAGAGCAAGGTCAAACTGGCTTATCTGTTGCTTTCGACCTGCCAACCCAAATTGGATACGATGCAGACGATCCCATTGCGCAGGGCGAAGTAGGAAAAGTAGGCGTGTCAATTTCATCATTACAAGACATGGAAACTTTATTTAAGGAAATACCTTTAGACAAAGTTTCAACTAGCATGACAATCAATTCCCCGGCAGCTATTTTGCTAGCTGCCTATATTGCTGTCGCAAAAAAGCAGGGCGTTGAGGTCTCGAAATTGCGGGGCACTATTCAAAATGATATTTTGAAAGAATATGTTGCACGCGGCACTTACATATTTCCTCCAAAACCTTCTATGCGGTTGATTACAGACGTTTTTAATTTCTGCAAAACAGATGTGCCCAATTGGAATACGATCAGCATTTCTGGATACCACATTCGTGAAGCTGGTTCAACTGCTGCACAAGAAATTGCTTTCACGCTAGCAAATGCGATTGCCTATATTCAAGCAGCTATTGATGCCGGATTGGCAGTAGATGACTTTGCTTCACAGTTATCCTTCTTTTTCAACGCACACAACAACTTTTTGGAGGAAATTGCGAAGTTTCGTGCCGCAAGAAGGCTTTATGCCAGGATTATGAAAGAACGATTCAAGGCAGAAAACCCTAACTCATGGAAATTGCGTTTCCATACACAAACAGCAGGTTCGACACTAACCGCTCAACAACCGGAAAACAACGTTGTCAGGGTAACCCTGCAAGCTTTAGCAGCAGTTTTGGGCGGGACGCAATCCCTACATACAAACAGCATGGATGAGGCTTTATGGCTGCCGACTGAAAAGGCGGTCCAAGTTGCATTGCGCACACAACAAATCATCGCTTATGAATCTGGTGTTGCTGATGCGATTGATCCCTTAGCTGGGTCTTACCTGATTGAACATCTAACCGATGAGATCGAACGGCTAGCTAAGCATTATATTGAGACAATTGATGCAATGGGTGGCGCGTTGAAAGCAATTGAAACGGGTTACATGCAAAATGAAATTCAAGACTCGTCCTATGAATTCCAAAAAAGAATGGAATCAAAAGATGAAATTATTGTTGGTGTAAATCAATTTTTAGTTGAAGAAGAAATCTCATTGGAATCGTTGAGAATTGATCCAATAATTGAAGAAACGCAACGCAGAAAATTAGCAGCTTTGAGAGAAAACCGCAATGCGGAAAAGGTATCAGAGTTGTTAAGTCACCTGGAAAACCTGGCTAATAGTTCGGATAATTTGATGCCCATATTTATCGAGTGCATAGAAAATGACATTACCTTAGGTGAAATTTGCGGCGTACTCAGGAAAACCTGGGGTGAATACCAGGCACCCTCATTCATATAATCAAGGAACCTTAATCATGGCAGAAGCAAAGAAATTAAATCACATAGCAATTGTAGTAAAAGACATCGATGCGTCGCTCTCATTTTGGCATGATGCACTCGGGTTAACATTAGACCATATTGAGGATGTACCTTCCCAGCAATCAAAAGTAGCATTCATTCCGATTGGTGATTCCGAGATCGAACTTGTGCAACCAACGACCAGTGAATCTGGCGTAGCAAAATACTTGGAAAAACGCGGTGAGGGGATGCACCACCTTTGTATTGAAGTTGATCAAATTGAATCTGTTTTAGATATGTTAAGAGATAAAGGAATTCAGTTAATTAACCAAACCGCGGTTGAACTGCCAGGCCGAAAGATGGCTTTCATCCATCCAAA
This sequence comes from Anaerolineaceae bacterium, assembly GCA_040768105.1. Lineage (GTDB taxonomy): Bacteria > Chloroflexota > Anaerolineae > Anaerolineales > Anaerolineaceae > JAXGNE01. The sequence continues at coordinate 311,125 of JAXGNE010000010.1, read as the reverse complement.
ATCAGCCAATGGTGTACTGGTTGAATTATACGAATTAACCAAGTAGAAAAGAATAAGCGACCAATAAAGTATCGCTATTTAATGATTAATTCAACTTGAGGATCACTAAGATATTCGGCACCTGATTGGGTGATCAAGATATCTTCCTCAAGCCCTAGATAGCCATACTCTTCAAGATTGATCCCTAATTCTAAAGTGAAAATCTGTCCCTCCTCAATTTTGAGGAATGGCGTTTTTCCGTATCTTGGCCAAGCTGGCCCGAGTAAACACCCCCCGTCGTGAGCAATCCTGCCTACCTGATGGCCGGTTGCATGCATATACTCTTTATAGCCAGCATCAAGTATTGTCTTCCGAGCAACTGCATCGACATCAACACCCATCATGCCGGGTTTAATCACCTCAAAAGCGTTTTGAATAGCCTTCCTAACGATCTTAAAAGCCTCAATAACTGGTGTTGGTGCTTCCGATTCTTTCTCTGCCAAGAAATACACATCTCTTTGAATATCCGAGCAGTAAAGATCTTTCTTAACCCCAAAATCAAAATGGAGAATTTGCCCTCGCTGCAGGATCCTTGTAGAAGGCGCATTATGCCCCACATCTGCACCGGGACCGGCATTAACGATTGGGCAATTTGAGGGAGTCCAGGCAAAGTCCAATTTGTTTTGAAGAACGAGATCCTGTGTGTAGTGTGCAATTTGACTTTCACTCATCCCTGGTTGAGCAAAATCAATTGTCTTGTTCAAGATGATTTGCGCTTCTAAAATTGCATTCTTGACTCTCTCAACTTCGGTTTTCGTTTTTCTACCCCTTAAAGCGCTTATCAGGTTGATTGATGAAGTTATTCGATCTTGAAACTTAATGCCTTCTAATAGCTTATGGAGCGTCAGGTACATCCCATGCGACAATCCATCAGCCAAAACGTCATCCTCTGAAATGTTGACAGCAATACTTAATGGTTGAATGCTTAAGAGTTCCTCTTGAAGGGATTTTTTGATGTCTTGATCATAAGCTATTACTTTGTCATATGCGCCTAAGTTCTGGGCAGTGACAGCTTCATACCTGCCTAGAATTGCATAAGAGCCTTTTCTAGCAGTTATCAAGAGAACTGAAGGCCAGGTTAGGTCATGTTCACCATAAACAAGTGTTAAAGCAGGATCTTTCATCGCTGAAGTCTCCCGGACGAATATAAGCCAGGCATCCAGATTAAGCTCTTTAAGAATGGCTTGTGCTTGTTTTACTTTATCGATAACGAGTAAATCCATTATGCTTCCTTTTTAATTTTGTAATTGAAATAGTTGACAATATTAATAAATGTATTCAATATGGTATCAATACTCAACTTTGCAATTGACTTGGATTGATTTTTTGCTTGCTACAAATGTTTAATACTAGAACAAGAGCTTTTATTATTTACCTAAATCTTGGCAGAATTATAGCATTGACTTCATCTGCTGTTTCTTGTTACTGGGTCTTTGTAATTAACAATTACAAAGTCCCTATGCTATAATCATAAAACTTTAGTTATGTTTGTGTTTAGAGATGACAAAAAACCAAACTACCTTTTCAGCCAATACAAACTATAATTTTTACTTGAGTCTGTCTGTAAACTGTCTTTTAATGTTAACGAGAGGGTAACATGATTATAAAAAATGGCAAAATTATTACGTGGGGGAATAAAAATGAAATAATTAAAGATAGAGCTATCTATATTAAAGACGGGGTCATTAAGTCAATTACATCTTATTCAAGCCTAGTAAACCAGTACCCAGAGGATGAAGTATTAGATGCAAGAAATCAATATGTGATGCCGGGAAATATTTGCGCACATACTCATTTTTATGGCGCTTTTTCACGTGGCATGGCTATTCCAGGCGAGCCGGCAAAGGGATTTACTGAAATTTTAGAAAAACTTTGGTGGAAGCTTGATAAAGCGCTGGACTATGATGGCGTAAGGTACTCCACTTTAGTTTGTTTGATTGACGCGATCAAGCATGGTACGACCACTTTGTTTGATCATCACGCCTCACCGAATGCCATTGATGGCTCTTTAGATGTGATTGCTGAAGAAGTATTGAACTCGGGCTTGCGGGCTTCCCTTTGTTACGAAGTAACTGATCGAGATGGTGAGAAACGTGCCTCAGCTGGTATTTATGAAAATGAACGCTTTATCAGCAAAGTTCAACAAGGATTAATAGGAGACAGGATAAAAGCGCACTTTGGATTGCACGCTAGCTTGACTATTTCTAAAAAGACACTTGAAAAGTGTTTGGAAGCATGCCCTGATAGTATTGGCTTCCATACCCATGCGGCTGAAGGTATTGCTGATCAAGAGGATAGCCTAGCCAAGTATGGCAAGCGAGTCATAGAACGATTTGCTGAAACCGGTGTAATAAAAAAGAACAGCATCTTGGCGCATGGCGTTCATGCAAATTTTGACGAGATAGAACTCCTTGCCAAAGCTAAAACTTGGTTAACGCATCAACCTCGCTCCAATATGAATAATGCGGTGGGGGTAGCACCCATTGAAGAAATGCTCTCAAAAGGTGTGCGTGTAGCTTTGGGTAATGATGGTTTTTCAAATTCGATGTGGGATGAGTGGAAAGCAGCTTATCTCATTCATAAAGACCAGCATCACGATCCCAGGCGCATGAATGGTTATGACCTGGTAAAGATTGCTGTGGAAAACAACGCGGAATTAGCTAGGCAAACATTTGATGGCTTAAGGATTGGGGCTGTGACAGAAGGTGCAGCTGCAGATTTGATATTTGTCGATTATTATCCCTTCACTCCACTAACAGCAGGAAACTTACCTTGGCATATCTTATTTGGATTCAGGGAAAGTCAAATTACTACAACGATCGTTGCTGGTAAGGTATTAATGAAAGATAGAAAATTAACCACACTTGACGAGGAAAAAATCTCGTTTGAAGCAATGAATCATGCTCAAAAAACATGGGAAAGAATAGAATAGGAGGTTCGATAATGGATGACCGAAATAGATATACTATTGCGATTATTGGCGGAACAGGTAAAGAAGGCAAAGGATTAGCATATCGCTGGGCTAAGGCTGGGCATAAAGTTATTATTGGTTCGAGAAGTAAAGAAAAAGCTTTGGCTGCTGTTAATGAGCTGCAGTCGCAACATGCTGTTAGCTTGGAGGGTATGGATAATGAAAGTGCGGTTAAGTTATGTGATATTGCTGCAATTACGGTGCCTTATGCAGCACATCGGCCAACTTTGGAAGCGCTGAAGCCTCACTTACAAGGCAAAATCCTGGTTGATGTAACGGTGCCGTTAGTGCCGCCAAAGGTTACACGAGTTTCAATGCCATCAGAGGGCAGCGCAGCGCAAGAAGCACAAGCAATCTTAGGTGCTGAAACCAAGGTTGTAGCGGCTTTCCAGAATATATCACATGAGCGATTAATGAACGATGAAGATGTTGACTGTGATGTTTTAGTATGTGGCAGCGGTAAAGAAGCACGTCAAGTAGTCCTTGGATTAGTAAGGGATGTTGGTCTGAAAGGTTGGGATGCTGGCGTTATTGAAAATGCGGTCGTAGTCGAAGGGCTTACTTCGGTATTAATTGGTCTAAATATTCAGCATAAGGTGCACGCGTCGGGTATCCGCATTACAGGAATCGACACCGCAGAATGAAAAGAGCGCCATTAGTTCTGACTTCGCTTATTGGGATCCCAGAAATTAAAGCTGGCGATGATCTGGGTCGGGTCATTGCTGATGCCCTGAAGTCAAATGAGGTTTTCTTAGAAGATGGGGATATTATTGTTATTGCTCAAAAAATTGTTTCCAAGGCAGAAGGAAGGCTTTTCAACCTGACGACTGTTCAGCTTTCGGAAAAAGCCAAGGAGATAGCAGCATATGTTGAGAAAAGACCTGAATTGGTGGAATTGATTTTGCAAGAAAGCAATGAGGTCTTGCGAACCAGGCCAGGGACTATCATCGTAGAGCATAAATCTGGCTTTGTTTGTGCTAATGCCGGCATTGATCATTCGAATGTAAAAGGCAATTGGGGTGAGCCTGAAGATTGGGTTTTACTTCTCCCGGAGAATGCAGACGACTCAGCGGTAAGAATCCGAAATGGGATCGAAGCTATAACCAGTAAGAAAATTGGGGTGATGATCATAGATTCTCACGGACGCGCCTGGCGGATGGGCACAATTGGCATGACGATTGGTTTAGCTGGCGTTCCAGCCCTGGTTGATTTACGCGGTCAACCAGATCTTTACGATTACAAATTGCGGGTAACAGTTGTTGCTGCTGCTGATGAATTAGCTGCTGGGGCTTCGTTATTGATGGGGCAGGCAGCCGAAGGAACGCCCGTCGTTCATGTACGGGGCTTTCCTTATGCGCTCAGGGAAAGCACTTCTCAAGAGCTTGTTAGATCAAAATCTCATGATATGTTTAGGTAATTAAACCATGATTCACGATGACATTAATGTGGTTGCTCTTGCAGGAGGGGTGGGCGGCGCAAAGCTTGTTTTCGGCTTAGCGAAGTGCCTAGCACACACCGATTTAACAATTATCGTCAACACAGGCGATGATTTTAAGCATTTTGGTCTTCATATCTCACCCGATGTAGACACGGTTTGTTACACCCTGGCTGGATTGGCAAATCCTGATACTGGTTGGGGTTTAGCGAATGAAACTTGGCAGGTGCTCAGTGCTTTAGAAAAATTAGCAGCGCCAACCTGGTTCCAGTTGGGAGATAAAGATTTAGCGACGCATCTTGAGCGGACAAGGAGACTTCAACAAGGTGATAGCCTGTCTGAAATTACGCAAGATTTTTGCAAAAAGTGGGGCGTGCAATGCAAAGTTTTACCAATGAGCAATGATCCAGTTCAAACTTTAGTTCATACTGAAGACAATGAGATCATTTCTTTTCAAGAATATTTTGTTCATCGTAAGTTTAAACCTAAGGTAATGGGTTTCGAATTCGCCGGTATTGATCACGCAAGACCAAGCCCAGGATTAATTGAAGCAATTGAAAAAGCAGATCTAATAATTATTTCCCCTTCCAATCCCTTTGTAAGCATCGACCCTATACTTGGCGTTAGAGGCGTTCGGAATGCACTTGAAAACAAGGTGGTTATTGCTGTATCGCCTATTGTGGGTGGAAAAGCGCTTAAAGGTCCAGCGGCAAAGATGTTCTTAGAGTTGGGGATAAATCCAAGTGTAACAAGTGTTGCGCATCACTATAAGCAAATACTTGTGGGTTTAGTCATTGATACAAAAGACACAGAAGAAGTAAAAATTAGTGTTCCTTCGCGTATAATTTACTTTGAAACGAATGCAATCATGAAGGATGAAGATGACCGGGTTAAGCTTGCTAGCAAAGTGATTGAATTTGGAAAAAGCATCTTGAACGGTGAGGTTAGCTAATGCATCTTTGGGCAATTGTGCCTGTTAAACCATTGAATAAAGGCAAATCGCGTTTGTCTGAAGTTTTGCCTGAAGCGCGCCGAATTTTACTGAATAACACACTATTTCAAAATACTCTACACATCTTAAAACAAGTTGAACGGATAAGCGATATTTTGGTGATTTCTCAAGACGGTAGTGTGCTAGAGTATGCAAATGAATTGGGGTTGCATTCAATGGCGGAAGAAGGTGAGTTAGACTTAAATCTTGCACTTTTTAAAGCAACGGAGTATGCAAAAAATTACTTCGTTGATGGGGTGTTGATCCTTCCTGCAGATTTACCTTTGTTGACGGCATATGATGTTGATGATGTAATTAATATTATGCCCGAGCCACCGTGCTTAGTCATTGCGCCAGACAGGCACAGGCAAGGAACAAATGCTTTATTACTAAGTCCCTTAGACCTGATAACTTTTTCATTTGGTCATGACTCTTTCAGCAAACATGCCATCCAGGCAATGAGTATTGGCGCAAAGTTGGAAATCATTGAAAACCAAAACATCAGTGTAGATTTAGACCTTCCAGAAGATTTACAATTTCTGGAAGATCAGCTTTTATTAAAGAATTTGTAAACAAAGATCATTAATTAACTAAAAAGGAGCTGAAAATGATAGAACGAGTAGCACTCTACTTACAGGATGCACATGACCTGCGTGACGGGTTAGACTATGCTCGCTATGCAGAAGAAAGAGGATTTGAGGCGGTGTGGCAAGCAGAAAGCCGCTTGGTTCGCGATGCCATTGTGCCTATGGCCGCTTATGCAGCTGTTACAAAACGGATAAAAGTAGGTTCTGGCGTTATCAACAACTGGACTCGCAATATTGGGTTACTCGCTTCAACCTTCCTTACACTTGACGACTTAGCCCCTGACCGGATTATTTGTGGCATCGGGGCATGGTGGGACCCGCTTGCTAAAAATGTGGGCATTGATAGGACCAAGCCCTTAAAAGCCATGGAAGAAACCATTACTATTATGCGCCGCTTGTTAAATATGGAAAGGGTCACATTTGAAGGTGAATTTGTCAAAGTTAACGGCATCGAACTTGATGTTGTGCATGGCAGGAAAGAACCTCGCAATGTGCCTATTTACATCGGTGCGACAGGCGAAAAGATGTTGGAGATGACAGGCAAATTGGCTGATGGTGTGGTCATGAATTATTGTGTACCAGTGGAGTACAACGATAATGCCATAGAACAACTGATGCAAGGTTTAAAACTTTCAGGACGAACCTTAGAGGAATTTGACCGACCTCAACTGGTGGTTTGCTCTGTGGATGAAGACCATGATAAGGCAATCGACACAACCAGGGAGCTGCTCACCCAATACCTGGCTCAACAACCACACATTGCAAAAGCATCCGGTGTTTCAAAAGATGTCGTTCAAAAGATTCAATCCATCCTGGGGTGGCCTGCTACCCATGAGCAGATCCAAAGTGCAAAGCACCTGGTAGACGACGAATTAATTCATCGCATTACAGCTAGCGGCACACCTGCTGAAGCAAGGGCTAAGGTGCAAGAGTATATAAATCATGGTTGTACTTGCCCGATTTTATACCCAGTTGGCGGTAATGTTAAATTGCTAGTTGACACATTTGCAGTCAAATAATATGGAAAAACAACCAGCTTCAAGGAATTGTTTCGTTTGCGGTAGAGAAAACCCATTAAGTTTAAAGATTAATTTCTTTGCAAACGAGCAAGGACTGGTAAAAGCGAAAGTGAAAATTGCAGACTTATACGAGGGATATCCCGGCATGGTACACGGTGGCGTTATAGCAGCCATGCTAGATGAAGCTGCGGGTCGATCACATATGCAAGGTCCAAATGATTTCATGGTCACTGTGCAATTAAATATCCGCTATCGAAAACCTGTTCCATCCAATGAAGAATTATTGTTAATAGGTGTTGCTGGACAACGAAAAGGAAGAATAGCTAAAGCTAAAAGCCAAGTTCTTTTAGAAGACGGGACAGTACTTGCTGAGGCTGAAGGTGTATTTGTGGACTTGCCACAGGAAAAAATTGATGAGGTAGATCCAAGTTTGTTGGGTTGGCAAGTTTATCCAGATGAGGTGGAATAATGACAGAAAAATATATCAGACCAAAAACAAAGGAAGAGGCTTGTGCGCTGCTTATAGACCCGAAAATCGATCCTTTCATCCTAATGGGAGGCGCTTTTGAGGTCAACTTTCAAGCGAAAGGCTGCACTTTGATTGATTTGCAGGCTTTAAAGTTGGATCACATTAAGGTCACCGAGGACCTTGTTAACGTTGGGGGCATGGTCACCTTGCAAGCTATTGCTGATCACGACATAGCAGAATCTGGCGTGCGTTCGATTATCCAATTAGAAACCGGCAGGAATGTCCGTAATAGCATGACCATTGCAGGACATCTCTTAGCATCTGATGGACGATCACTGTTAACAACTGCTTTGTTAGCGCTAGATGTAAGCTTGTTTTTGGGCTGTGACGATAAGCCTATGCAATTAAGTGACTATCTTACCCAGGCACTCATAACAGCGCAAAGGAATTATCTCGAAAAAATTCAATGGCAATCCTCTTACAAAATTGCTTTTGACTATGTTGCCAGGACTCCATTGGATAGGCCTATTGTTTGTGCGGTTATAACTGAATGGCCTGATAAGCGTATTCGGATAGCCCTAGGTGGTTATGGAAAATTTCCGATCCTGGCTTATGAGGGTTTTGAAAAAGAGCGGGCGGCGCTTTCTGCAAAGCATGCGTATCAAAACGCGGGTGATGAATGGGCAAGTGCGGATTATCGCCAGGAGATGGCGCAAGTCTTATCGACCCGTTGCCTGATGCAATTAGACCCCGCAAATTTTGATAAAGAGGAGGTGTAAAGATGAAAATCACCTTGAATATAAATCGCCAGGACTATGACCTTGAGATTGATCCAACAACACGCTTGCTGGATGTTTTTAGAACATTAGGGTTACTGGGCGTAAAATCAGGTGGGTGTGTTAGAGGTGAATGTGGTGCCTGTACAGTATTAATGGACGGGCAACCAATTAACAGCTGTATGTTTGTAGTTGGCCAAGCCATAGGGCACAAATTTGAAACGGTTGAGGCGATGGGTCAACACCCAAGGCAGGGATGGCGCAAGACGGAGGGTTTAAATGTTATACAGCAAGCCTTTATTGATACCGGTGCAATTCAATGTGGTTATTGTACGCCTGCCATGCTGCTGGCTGCTAAATCTCTTTTAGAAAAAACCCTTAACCCTACTGAAGAAATGGTCAGGGAGTGTTTATCTGGGATATTATGCCGATGCACTGCCTATGTTAAGCCTGTTCAAGCTATTTTGCGCGCTGCAGCGATCTTAAGGGGTGAAGATGTCCCTGAGATAAAAAATGCTAGCCCAGCGATTAGCATCCCTCTTCCCTCAGAAGACTTTCCCCTCCCCCCAGATTTTTCTGGTGGAGTTGAAACATTAACAAAGACAGGTATCTTTCCCCGCTTAAAATTGACGACAGCATCTCATGAACATAAAGTTGTAGGACATCCTGAGCCAAAAGTTGATGCAGTCAAGTTGGTGCAAGGAAAACCGGCTTTTACAGCTGATTACACTATGCCCAAAATGCTGATTGCCAAGGTGTTACGCAGCCCTGTAGCCCATGCAAATATCAAAAGAATCGATGTTTCAAAAGCCTTAGAATTGCCTGGTGTGGCAGCTGTTTTAACCTGGAAAGACATTCCCAGAGTTGTTTATTCGACTGCTGGGCAATCAGACCCTATTCCAGGACCTTTGGATATGTTTTCACTTGACAAAAAAGTGCGATTCGTTGGAGATCGGGTTGCTTTTGTTGCAGCTGAAAGTGCTGCAATAGCTGAAAAGGCATTGAGCCTAATTGATGTTGATTATGAGGAATTGCCAGCGATCTTAGATACCCGGGAAGCTATGAAAGAGGAAAGTGTCGTCATTCATGATGAACCTGAATATGTCAATTTTGCTGATTCAGACCCATCAAGGAACCTGGCTGCAGAAATCAGGATTGATATTGGGAATGTAGACGAAGGTTTCAAAGAGGCCGATCACATTTTTGAAGAAGAATACGAGGTGCCTAAGGTTCAACAAGCCCATATAGAACCGCATGTTACCCTAACTTATTGGGATGAAGATGATCGATTGGTTATTCGAACCAGCACACAGGTGCCGTTCCATGTTCGCAGGCAAATTGCACCAGTTTTGGACTTGCCCATAAAGCGAATCAGGGTGATCAAGCCGCGTATTGGAGGCGGGTTTGGCAATAAACAAGAGGTATTAATTGAAGATGTGGCTGCACACCTTACAATTGCCACTGGTCGACCAGTGCTCTATGAAATGAGCCGTGAAGAGGAATTCATTGCCTCACGTTCTCGACACCCAATGCGCATTAAGCTGCGCACGGGGGTTAAGAATGATGGGACAATCACTGCAAACGAAATGATTGCCCTCAGTGACACTGGCGCATATGGCTGTCATGCATTAACTGTGACAGGCAACACTGGCCATAAAGCAATGGCGCTTTATGTTGGCGATGATAAATATCGTCAATCACCAAATATCCGCTTCTATGCTGACATTGTTTACACAAATACACCGCCATCAGGGGCTTATCGTGGTTATGGTGTGCCGCAGGGTTTTTGGCCGGTTGAACGGCAGATGGAAAAAATTGCTAGAGCCTTAAACTTGGACCCCATTGCATTCCGGTTGAAAAATGCTTTACGCCCAGGTGAATTGCACCCCTTCAGCACCGCCTGGAGTGAGGGCCGAGAACCTAACCCAGAAACAGTTGAAACGGTTGGGCTGGAAGAATGTGTCATGCAAGGAAAAGCAGCTATTGATTGGGATGCAAAGTATGGTAACCTCGATTGGCACATTGTTCCAGGGAAACCATACCTAAAAAGAGGAATTGGCGTTGCGATGGTTATGCAAGGTACAGCAATTCCTTACTTAGATATGGGCGGTGCAAGCTTAAAGATGAACGATGATGGTACGTTTAATCTTTTAGTCGGTGCGACTGATCTGGGAACAGGGTCTGACACGGTACTAGGCCAAATGGCAGCTGAAATATTGGGGGTTCCTTTGGAAGATATCATCGTATACTCTTCGGATACAGATTTTACGCCTTTTGATAAAGGCGCTTATGCCTCATCAACAACTTATATTTCAGGTACAGCTGTCATAAAAGCTGCGAATTTGGTTGCCGAACGGATTAAAATTCGGGCTGCTCAAATCCTTAGTGACGATGGCTTAGAAACCAAGCCTGGACAAATGTTTCTTTCAGACCGGCAGGCCATCAGCACTGATGGACATGTTGTTAGCTTTGAACAAATTGCCCTGCATGCACTGCACCACAAAGACCAAGAGCAAATTATGGCAGTTGCTTCGCATGTATCCCATAGTTCACCACCTCCATTTGCAGCTCAATTTGCTCAGGTAGTAACTGATATTGAAACAGGCCAGGTTACGGTTGAAAAATTAGTGATGGCTGTAGATGCAGGCGTCATTATCAACCCGGTCACAGCATCTGGACAAGTTGAAGGCGGCATGGCTCAAGCCTTAGGCTATGGTGTTTGTGAGGAAATGGTTTACGACGAAAAGGGTAAAGCGCGAGAAACTGATTTAAATGACTATCATATTTTCAAGGCAAATGAAATGCCACAAATGGAAACCATTTTCATTGAAACTTACGAACCAACTCATCCCTTTGGCTCAAAGGCGGTAGCCGAAATTCCAATGAACGGCGTTGCGCCAGCAGTTGGCAATGCTGTTTTGGATGCTTGTGGTGTTTCAATTTTGAATAACCCAGTAACACCAGAAAAAGTGTGGTCTGGACTAAAACAAGTAAAATTTTAAATTAGAGGTAAATATGATCAGCAGCCAAGTTCCTACTCCAGTAAAATCAAACCGAGTTTATGTTATTGGGCATATCAATCCTGACACCGACTCAATTGCCTCGGCAATGGGCTATGCCTGGCTGCTGCGTGAAAGAGATGGTGTTGAAGCAGTTGCTGCCAGGGCAGGTGCAATAAATCGCCAAACAGCGTTTGTACTGAAGTTACTTGAGATGGAACCGCCGATGTTATTAACGGATGCATCTCCGAGGTTTGAGTCGGTTATGCGCAGGTTAGATGTCGTAACGCCAGAAAAATCGCTTAATGAAGCTTGGGCGATCCTCTCGCGAACAGGCGGTGTTACACCTGTAGTTAACCCTGATGGAACCCCTTATGGATTGATTACCGGTCGCAGTGTGTTTGACTTTTTGCGGCGGGTTATGGGACCTCACCCTCGCTACCGTGATATGACATTGAATGAATTGCTGGATATTCCCTGTCGTGAAGCTGCTGAAACAGAAATACCGAAATACCAGGCATCAACAAGGATCAAAGATGTAATTAACAGATTGTTGCGAACGGAGTTAGATGAATTTTGGGTGGTTGATGAACAAAAGCGTTATTTAGGCGTTTGCCGGCAACGAGATTTATTAAATCCACCGCGTCTAAAATTGATTTTGGTAGATCATAACGAAGCCCAGCAAGCGCTTGCTTCATTAGAAGAAGCTGAATTGCTTGAAATTCTTGACCACCACCGATTAGGTAACCCATCTACCTATGAACCAATCAAATTTACAGTGGATACCGTTGGCAGCACGTCAACTTTGGTTTCCGAGCAAATTGAAGAAGCTGGTTTATCCGCACCACCCAATATAGCAGGTTTTCTATTGGCTGGTTTATTATCTGATACGCTAATATTGACTTCACCTACGACGACACCGCGAGACAAGGAAGCTTCTAAACGTCTAGCACGTTGGGCTTTTGTACCTGGCAGTTCTCTACAGGAGGAGACCATACAAAGCTATGGCCAGAAAGTTGTAACAGCAGGGTCAGGTTTAACAACCCAAGACCCTGAAGCAGTTGTTTCTACGGATATGAAGATTTACGAAACAGCTGGTGTTCGGTTTGCTATCGCCCAAGCAGAGGTTTCAGATATTTATGAAATTGATGCTTTAATTGGTCCTTTAAAAGATGCTCTTGCGATGCTTAAAAACCGCAACGGCTTGAATTTTGCGATGCTGATGGTCACTGACGTTGTAAAGGGCTCTAGCAGGTTAATATTTAAAGATGCTCCGCCTGCCTTAGATGAACTTCCGTACCGTCCATTAGCTGATGGGTCTCTTTTGGCAGATGGGGTTGTTTCCCGAAAAAAGCAATTATTACCATTAGTATTCTCATTATTGGAGGAATAAAGCTTGTCAATTTATGAAGAATTAGCAGCAGCTGAAAAGGCAGGAAAACCTGTTGCATTTTGCACTGTGGTAGAGACAAATGGGTCCGTTCCGCGCCATGCAGGCAGTAAGATGCTGGTTTATGAGGATGGCAGCTTTAGTGGCACTGTTGGAGGGGGCGGTGTTGAGGAGCTTGTCCTTCAAAGTGCTTTGGTTGCATTGAAAGATGGCGAACCCAAACTAATTTCTTATTCATTAAACCAGGCAGATTCAGGAGCAGTTGGTCTTTGCGGAGGCGAGATGAGAATTTATATTGAACCAATTTTGCAGCCCACCACGCTTATTGTTGTTGGTGCTGGCCACGTTGGCCGTGAGGTGGTTCGCCTAGCAAAATGGTTAAATTACCGCGTGTTTCTAAGTGACGACCGGACTGAATATTGTAATGAAGCGATTGTTCCTAACGCAGATGCTTATCTGTCAATTGCTATGGAAGACATACCTGCGCAAGTGAAAATTACCCCACAAACGCTTTTAATTTTGGTTACGCGTGGATCCGAAGTGGATGTCAAGGGGCTGCCAAATTTACTCAAGACATCTGCATCTTACATTGGATTAATTGGCTCGCGGAAGCGTTGGCAACATACCCGACAGAAATTAATTGAATCTGGGCTATCTGAGGATCAAATTAACCGTGTGACTTGCCCAATCGGCCTAGATATTGGTGCTGAAACACCGCAAGAAATTGCTGTCAGCATCATCGCAGAAATCATAAAATTTAGAGCCAAGAAAAGCGTTGCATGAGTTTATTTTTATTGGAGGGCCATTATGTGGCAGAAATATTTACTGGTTAGTTCAATTGAAGAAACCATAAGAAATCTCTCTACCGAACCGGCTAAAACATACATTATTGCAGGCGGTACAGATATCATGCTTGAGATAGAACGCAATTTACATCCCGATTTGCATACTTTAATTGATGTCTCAAGAATTCCTGGCCTAAATCATATTTGGAAAGATGAGGCAGGATATATCCATATTGGGGCAACAGCGACACATAATGATGTTCTTAAATCAGATTTAATTCGAGAGCAGGCGTTTCCATTAATGCAAGCTTGCTGGCAAATAGGATCCCCACAGATACGAAATCGCGGCACAGTTGCTGGAAATCTTGTGACAGCTTCCCCTGCAAATGATACGATCACCCCTTTACTTGCAATGGATGCAGGTGTTTTATTGGTTTCAACACAAGGCGAAAGACTTGTAAAGTTGAAGGATTTTTATCTCGGTGTCAGGAAAACGGTAAAGAAACCAACGGAGTTTTTAAAAGAAATTATATTTAAAGGTCAATCGAAGAGCCAAAAAGGTTTCTTTATCAAAACCGCCTTAAGAGAAGCCCAAGCGATTTCAGTTATCAATATTTGTGTCTTGCTTGATATGGATAATGACTTTATCAATGAGGCAGTTATTACATTAGGCGCAGTGGCCCCAACAATTATCCATGCCCAAAAAGCTGAGGCGTTTCTAAAAGGGAAATTACTTGACTCTCCAGTTATTGAAGAAGCAGCTCGATTGACAAGCCTATCTGCTTCACCCATTTCGGATATCCGTGGATCAAATAAATATCGCTCTTATATGGTGGGGGTGATTGCAAAGCAGGCTCTTGATAAACTTGCAAGTAATAAATGGCGGGAATCTGTGCCGGAATCACTTATTCGCTTAGACGGTAATGTAACAGATGCGCATGCACTTTCTACCCCATGGAATAGTAACGAAATTGTTACTACAATCAATGGTAATAAGTATCGGTTTACTGATGGACTTCAGAAAAACTTACTGGACTTGATCAGAGATCATGCTGGATTGACAGGTACGAAAGAGGGCTGTGGCGAAGGTGAGTGCGGTGCTTGTACTGTATATTTAGACGGGAAAGCAGTGATGAGCTGTTTGGTGCCAGCCCCTAGAGCACATGGCGCGAAAATTACAACCATTGAAGGCATTAATGCAAATGGTGAGATTCACCCCGTACAGTCAGCATTTGTTGATTATGATGCGGTGCAGTGTGGTTTTTGTACGCCGGGTTTTGTGATGTCTTCGGTGAAGCTGTTTGATGAAAATCCGCTTCCAAGCCAGGGTGAAATTAAACAAGCTCTTACAGGCAACTTATGCCGCTGTACAGGATATTATAAAATCATGCAAGCCGTTGAAGCGGCAGCTAAAAAGATGAATAAGATTGGGGAGGCATGATGGAAAGTAAATCTAATTACATTGGAAAATCAATAAAAAGGGTGGATGCACTGGCCAAGGTGACAGGCCAAGCGATGTATCCTGGGGATTTTAATATGCCAGGCCAGTTGTATATGAAAGTATTCTTTTCAGAGAGACCGCATGCCATTGTAAAAAATGTTGACATTACTTCTGCCATTGCTATAACAGGTGTTGTCGCAATCCTGACAGCTAAGGATGTTCCCAATAACGAATATGGATTGTCATTTCCCGATCAACCAGTTTTGTGCGGACCTGGGTCTGAAAAAGAATACGCTGATCGTGTTCGGTTCATTGGCGATCAAATTGCGGTAGTGATTGCAGAAACAGAAGAGATTGCTAACAAAGCTCGAAGTTTAATCAAAGTAGTCTATGAAGATTTGCCCATTATTGAAGATGCTACGGAATCGCTGAAAGCTGACGCCTTCCTTATACATCCTGAACTGGGGAAGAACGAATTTTGTCATTACAAAATTCGAAAAGGTGATGTCGACCTTGCCTTCAATCAATGTGACATTGTGATTGAGGAGGAATACTATACCCCTGTACAAGAACATATTTATCTTCAACCAGAAGCAGGGTTAGCCTATCTCGATGAAGATGGACTTATAACCGTTGTTGTTGCAGGACAATGGGCTCATGAAGACCAAGAGCAAATAGCACATGCATTGAACTTGCCCAAAGAGCAAATCCGCATAATTTATCCAGCAATTGGTGGTGCTTTTGGCGGCCGTGAAGATATGTCAGTTCAAATTATTTTGGCGTTAGGCGTTTTGCGGCTCCATGAAAGGGGTATTGATCGGCCGATAAAAATCATTTGGAATAGAGAAGAATCCATAATCGGTCATCATAAGCGCCATGCATTTAAGATGAAAGCTAAATGGGGTGCAACGAAAGAGGGTAAAATTTTAGCAGCAGAAAACTTGCTCATTGCTGATGGCGGTGCTTATGCCTATACCTCAACGAAGGTCTTGGGTAATGCAACACTATTAACCACAGGACCTTACGACATACCCAATGTTAAAACAGATAGCTTAGCTGTATACACCAATAATGTTCCAGGTGGTGCATTCAGGGGTTTTGGGGGGCCTCAGGCTAACTTTTTAGCAGAGATGCAAATTGCTCGTCTGGCTGAAGCTTTGAATATCGACCCCATCGAAATTCGTATGCGCAACCTGTTTGATGAAGGGTCGTTTCTCTCTGTAGGAACTAAATTACCAGAAGGAGTATCCATCAAGCAAGTTGTTGAAACCAGTGCGAAAAAAGCGGGTTGGCAGGAAAGTGCAAATGGATGGTCTAGGGTGACTTCGATTGAGTCTCAAAGCAAGGGCAAAGGAGTTCGCAAAGGATTAGGGTTTGCTTGTGGGTATAAAAATATTGGTTTCTCATTTGGTTATCATGAAAACTGCCACGCAAGGATTGAATTATTTGGGACGGACCAAGTAGAACGGGCAGTGCTTTACCATGCTGGTGCTGAAGTTGGGCAAGGTGCACATACAGTCTTTGCACAATTTGCAGCTGATGCCTTGAACTTGCCTTTAGAAAGAATTGATTTGAAATTTTCGGATACCAAAACATCAAAAAGCTCAGGAAGTGTTTCTGCCTCGCGCATGACCTTTATGGCTGGCAATTCGATTATCGGCGCTGCTAAATTGGCACTTGAAAAATGGGCGGCTGAAGAGAGGCCTGCAGTTGGCGACTTTACATATTGGGCGCCTAAAACTACACCTTATGACCCGGAAAATGGACAGTGTATGCCAAATATCACCTATGGATACGTTGCTGTAACTGTTGAAGCAGAGGTAAACGTGGATACAGGCAAAGTCACATTAAATAAAGTGATTTGTGTTGATGATGTTGGCACTGCGGTTAACCCTAAATTGATTGAAGGCCAGATTGAAGGCGCGGTAGTACAGGCAGCTGGTTATGCTCTTATGGAAAAATTTATCCAGGAAAAGGGCATGGTGAAAACATCGATGATGTCCACCTACCTGATTCCAACAATCCTGGATATCCCTACCCAGGTTGATTCAGTTATCTTGGAAATACCGGACCCGTTAGGCCCGCGAGGTGCGCGGGGAATGGGCGAAATGCCATACTTACCATTCGCCTCGGCTGTTGTTGATGCTGTTCATGATGCAACTGGAGTATGGTTTACTGATTTTCCTCTAACCCAAGAACGTGTCTTGCAAGGATTAGGGAAAATTTAAGTGGATAACCTGGTGATTATTAGGGGTGGTGGTGACCTAGCAAGTGGCATAGCCATTCGTCTGCATCGCGTAGGCATCAAGCTTATCATCTGTGAACTGTCAGAGCCGTTAACCGTGCGCCGCTCTGTATCGTTTTCAGAGGCCGTTTATCAAGGAGAAGTGAAGGTTGAGGATGTTTCGGCTGTCTTAGTGAGCAATTTGTCCGAAGCAATAGAAATTATTGACCTCGGAAAAATCCCTGTCATTATTGACCCAGAATTATCAGTTTTGCGTGAACTCAAACCCTTAGTGCTGATTGATGGCAGGATGAGGAAGAAACCCCCAGAAGAAAAAATTGACTCAGATGCCATGCTAATTGGAATTGGACCAGGATTTAACGCGGGTAAGGATTGTGATGCGGTGGTTGAATCGAAGCGCGGGCACACCCTAGGGCGTGTAATTTGGCAGGGGAGTGCAATTGCAGATACAGGGATAGCTGGTGAGGTGCTTGGATTTGCAAAAGAACGCGTGCTGCATGCACCCCAAGCAGGAATCTTACGACCCCAAAAAACAATAGGCGATTTTGTTGAAAAGGATGAAATCATTGCTTATGTAGATGGCTTTCCTGTTTTGTCATCATTTGATGGCATGATTCGTGGCATGGCACATGATGGCATTAGGGTCCATAAAGGGATGAAAATTGGCGATGTTGACCCGCGCCGAGATCCAAACCTCTGCCAACTGGTTTCAGAAAAAGCCTTGGCTATTGCTGGGGGCGTTTTGGAAGTAATGTTATCTAATTCAAAAGCTCTGACAAGTTTATGGCATGAATAATGCTTCTGAACCAAGCTTTCCACTTAAAAAAATCAGATAAGATTGCATTTGTTGGCGCTGGTGGTAAAACTAGCGCGATATTTTCTTTGGCAAAAGCATTTGGGGGTTCTTTAATTGTTACCACAACAACCCACCTTGGTGTATGGCAGGCTGCTTTAGCTGATAAGCATTGGATTGTGAATGACCTTGATGAATTAAAAATGTTGCCTTTTCCTAGTTTCACAGGGATTAATCTAATTACAGGCCCATCCAATGGAGACGAAAGGCTGCATGCTTTGGGTGAGGATTCTCTAAATTACCTCAAGGAATTAGCAGATGGCTTTAATTTCCCAATGCTGATAGAAGCAGATGGCGCGAGGCAGAAGCCTATCAAGGCACCTGCTAGCTATGAGCCTGTTATACCCGGATTTGCCACGCATGTTGTTGTTGTGGTAGGGATGCAAGCATATCAAAAACCATTGACTGAGCAGTGGGTACACAGGGTTGATGAATTTACACGACTAAGCGGAACTCATAAAGGATCGATCATTGACCTAACCGCTATGGAGAGGTCACTTTCTGATAAAGAAAATGGTTATTTAGCCAGCATACCAAAATGTGCCAAGCGACTTTTGTTGATCAATCAAGCAGATGATCTATTCCTGCAAGCTGCAGCAGGTAGGTTAGCAAGAAACTTACTAAATAACTATGCAAATATTTCAGTGGCTGCTTTAGGCAAGGAGCCCGAAACTTTTGCAAGTTTTCATAAAATTGCCGGGATAGTATTGGCTGCAGGTGAATCAACCCGGTTTAAGGGCATCAAGCAGACACAGGCCTGGCGCGATAGCGACTTTATTACTTATATCGCCAGGACTGCGAAATCTTTTGATCTAGACCCAGTCCGTGTGGTTATTGGCGCTCATAGAGATAAACTAGGTCCACTTCTGGTAGAAGAAGAGGTAGATTTAATTGAAAATCATGAGTGGCATAAGGGTCAAAGCAAATCAATCAAGGCAGGTCTAAGAGATCTGCCAGATAATGTTGGCGGCGTAATTTTTTTGCTGGCTGATCAACCCCAAATCTCCCCAATGCTTATTCGTGCTTTGATGGAAAAAGCCTATCAAACTGCAAAACCAATTATTGCACCTCTTATTAGGGGGGAAAGAGGAAACCCGGTTTACTTTTCAGCTGATATGTTTGACCTGCTAAAAACCATTGAGGGCGACCAGGGTGGTCGAGCGATATTCTCAAAGGTTACCCCATTTTATTTTGACTGGCACGATCAAAGTATGCTCATTGATGTTGATACCGAGACAGATTTACGCCAATTGCGCGAATTGGAGTAATTAATTTACATATTCTAATGCATGGTTTGTTAGGTTATAATTTAAATTTGATTAGAGTACTAAGAAAGATTTGATTAGGGAAAAAAAGCGCCTGGCCCAATTAATAATTAGGGCGACGAGGTGGAGGTTCCTCATTGCGAGATGAGGTTAACCATTGAAATGGGAAAATCGAAAGTTCGGCGGATGCCTCCCTGGTGATATCATCACCAGATTTCCTGAGAAGCACTCTAAATCATATCTTGCAAGGCTTGTTGATAGCTTTAATATTATTTTAAGAAATTGAGGTGAAGTATGTGTGGTATTGTTGCTTACATCGGCGAGAAAAATGCGACGCCCATAATATTTGAAGGATTAAGAAAGCTGGAATATCGAGGATATGATTCGGCTGGTATCGCCGTTTATGATGGCGAACAAATCGCAATCCGCAGAGATATGGGTAAGCTAGATCGCTTAGAAGCATTAATACATGACCAGCCGATATCAGGCAAAGTCGGGATTGGACACACCAGGTGGGCAACTCATGGTGAACCAAGCGCAAAAAATGCACACCCACACCTGAGTAACTCTGGAAAAATAGTTGTTGTCCATAACGGCATTGTAGAAAACTATCTTACGCTCAGGGAAGAATTAACTGCTGAAGGAGTCCAGTTTCAATCCGATACGGATACTGAGACCCTTGTCCATTTAATCGACAAACATTACGAAGTTTATGACGACCTAAAGCTGGCAGTTGAAAAAGCGCTTAAAGCAATAAAAGGTGCTCACGCAATTGTTGTAATGAGCTCTGAAGAACCTGGACATATCATTTGTGCCAGGATAGGTAACGCCGGTGGGGTGGTCATTGGCTTTGGTGAAAACGAAATGTTTGTTGCAAGTGACCTGCCGGCTATACTGGAACATACACGGAGAGTGATTTTCTTGGAGTCCTCTCAGTTAGCTGTGGTTGGCAAAGATTCGCTATCGATATCATCACTAGAAGGAAAAATAATCAAACCCGATATCCAAACGGTTGCCTGGGATCCAATTGCCGCAGAAAAAGGGATTTATCGACACTTTATGCAGAAAGAAATGCACGAGCAAGTGCGCTCCCTGACTGATACACTTGCCGGTAGGGTTGATTTTGACACTTATAGGGTTATTCTACCTGATCTACACTTAAATACTGAAAGGGCTAAATCTATAAATAAAATATTCATTACTGCTTGCGGCACAGCAGCACATGCAGGTATGGTTGGCAAAGTAATGATAGAAAATATTGCTCGCATTCCAGTTGAGGTGATGATTGCTTCTGAGTTTCGATATGCTGATCCAATTTTAGATGCAAATACTGTAGTGTTAGCAATCAGCCAATCTGGCGAAACTGCAGATACCTTGGCTGCCATGGAAGAAGCCCGATCGAAAGGTGCCAGGGTTTGGTCTATAGTAAACGCAATAGGGTCCCAAGCGATGCGGATTGCGGATGGATGTATATCCATGCAAACTGGTCCTGAAATTGGCGTTGCCTCTACGAAAGCATTCACAGCCCCACTGCTGGATCTTTACATGTTGGCAGTTTATTTGGCAGATATACGTGGGACTTTGACGGATAAGCGAAGAATAGCCCTGATCCGTGACATGTTGAAAGTACCGTCTTTAGTAAGTCTAACACTTGAGCGAGAAAGTGCAATTATAAAACTTACGGACAGATTTAAAAATATGCGCAGTACGCTGTATTTAGGTCGGGGAATAAACATGCCCATAGCTTATGAGGGTGCTCTAAAATTAAAAGAGATTTCGTATATCCATGCAGAAGGATACCCAGCTGGCGAAATGAAACACGGACCAATAGCGCTGATTGATAAAAATCTTCCTGTTGTGGCTATTGCTCTGAAGGATCCGTGGTATGACAAAATGATAAGTCAAATTGAGCAGGCAAAAGCTCGGGGTGGAGAGGTCATAGCGGTGGCAACAGATGGCGATGAATTGATTCCAAACTTAACAGATCATGTGATTTGGGTACCAGAATGCTCTTGGTTAACAAGCCCAGTAATTACAACTATCCCTCTGCAGTTATTTGCTTATCATATTGCCACCTTATTGGGATTAGACGTAGATCAACCTCGAAACCTGGCAAAATCTGTCACTGTTGAGTAATAAAAACCGCTCAGCTTGACATAGCCTTATCGAGTGATACAATACCCATTCGAAGTTGAAGTTTATAAGCAATAGAAAGGAAAGTTATTTATGCAAGAAATAACCAAAGACTTAGTGCTTAAGGCATTATCTACTGTTCTTGACCCGGACCTAAGACGTGATTTGGTCAGTTTGAACATGATCGAGGATGTAACTATCGAAGGCAAGAAAGTAAGTTTTAAGATTGAATTAACAACGCCTGCATGTCCTTTACGGGATATGATTGAAAAAGATGCAAGGCGAGCTGTAATCGCCATTACAGGTGCAGAAGAAGTTCACATTGAGATGAAAGCAAAAGTGCCAGAAGATAAAAAACTAAAGCTCAACCAAGATCATCAAATTAAAAACATCATTGCTGTTGGGTCTGGTAAAGGCGGTGTGGGCAAGAGCACGGTTGCAGTTAATTTAGCTGTTGGCTTGGCTCAGACTGGCGCCAAGGTTGGCCTGCTTGATGCAGATATCTACGGCCCAAATATACCCATGATGATGGGCATTCATCAATTACCCCCAATGGTGGAAGATCAGAAAATTCAACCAGCTGTTGCATTTAACGTAAAAATTATGTCCATTGGTTTTATGGTTCAGGAAGGACAGCCATTAATCTGGCGTGGACCTATGCTTCATTCAGCTATTAAACAATTCTTGACCGATGTAGAATGGGGAGAGCTTGATTACCTAATTGTTGATCTTCCACCTGGCACTGGCGATGTTCAACTCTCGCTTGTCCAAACAATACCACCTTCTGGTGGTGTCATTGTAACCACACCTCAAGCAGTGTCCATTGATGATGCATTTCGCGCTGTATCCATGTTTGAGAAATTAGAGGTACCTGTTTTAGGCATAGTTGAGAACATGTCCTACCTGAGATTACCAGATGGCTCAGAATTGAATGTCTTTGGAGAAGGTGGCGGTCAAAAATTAGCTGTACTTTCTGGCGCAAAATTCTTAGGGACTGTCCCAATAGATACAGATATTAGGCAGGGTGGTGATGACGGTCGCCCAATTGTTCTCTTCGCCCCTGAATCAGAATCAGCTCAAGCTTTACTGAAAATTTCCAAATTGATTGCAGCTGAAATCAGTATCCGTTCTTTGGCTTAGTGAAAACTGGATGTTATAATTTAATTTTATGAGTGAAGAACATATAATCGGTGTTCAGTTTGAGCCCGTTGGAAAGATATATTATTTTAATGCTTCTGAACATCCAGATGTTTCTATTGACTCCCATGTGATCGTAAACACAGTTCGGGGGCTGCAACTGGCTAAAGTGGCCCAGACAGCAATCAATCCCGAAGGCATAAAAGAGGAAATTAAACCGATCGAGAGACTTGCCACCCCGCGCGATCTCATGCTGAGGCAAATGATTTCTGAAAAAGAATCTGAAGCTCTTAACATTGTCCGTGAGCATGTAAAAAAATCAACTCTGGAAGGGATGAAAGTTGTTTCCACTGAATACTCCTTTGATGCGACGCGTTTAACAATCTACATCAATTATGAGTCTGAACCAAAGTTAGACATCAAATCCTTTCACAAGGAAATTTCTCAAAAGTTTCCAGATTTACGGGTAGAAATTCGGCAGATTGGACCAAGGGATGTCGCAAAAGCGCTTGGGGGGATGGGTGCTTGTGGTTTAGAAAGACGATGTTGCTCGACTTTTATCTCTGAGTTTAATTCTATTTCTATTCGCATGGCTAAAACTCAAGATATCTCCTTAACTCCAACCGAGATAACAGGCATGTGTGGCAGGCTAAGATGCTGCCTTCTTTATGAATATGATCTATACGAAGAAGCCAGGAAGACATTACCGAAGCGTAAGAAAATTATCCAAACACCCTTGGGTGAGGGCAGGGTTATTCAAGTGTTGCCCTTAAGCCAATCTGTTGTGGTTGATTTACCAGAAAGAGGACCACATCAATTTACAAAAGAAGAATTAGATACCGGGAAAATAATAATTCCGGAGCCTCCACAAAAGAAAAAAGAATATTTTCAAGAAATGGATGTAGAAATAGTCAGCACTAAGCAGGTTGTATCTACTCCCAGCGAGAAAACATCACCAGAAAAGAAAAATTTTACAAAATCAACCCGCCAAAAGCAAAGTCGCCGCAGCCGCCGTAGAAGGAAGTGATGGACAACCACGAAGGTTGGGAAAATAAAAAGAGAATATTAATAATTCTGGCTCACCCAGATGATCCAGAATTTTTTTTAGGTGGCACTATTGCCCGTTGGACAAACCTTGGCCATGATGTGCGTTACTGCTTATTGACCAAAGGGGATAAGGGCACGAATGATCCCAAAATTACACCACAAATGTTGATGGGAATTAGGGAGATAGAGCAGAAAAAGGCTGCGTCAAAGCTAGGTGTTTCTGAGATTACTTTTCTTAATTATGAGGATGGCTATATCGTACCTGATTTGGCAATGAGAAAAGAAATCGTAAAGGTGATTCGGCAACATAAACCTGACATACTTGTAACTTGTGACCCTCAAAACTACTTTAGCAATCGACGTTATATTAACCACCCTGATCACAGGGCTGCTGGGCAGGTGGTTATCGATGCAGTATTTCCGGCAGCCGGAAATATTAATTTTTTCCCGGAATTACTCGACGAGGGTATTCGACCACACACTGTAGAGGAAGTTTGGCTCAGTCTGACGAGCAACCCCAACATCATTCTAGACATTAAAGCTTACTGGCTGCAAAGATTAAGCGCATTAATAGAGCACCGATCACAAATAGGAGACGTATTGGCTTTTGAAAAACGCATGGTCGATAATCTTCCTAAGGATGAGCATGGTAATTTAGTTTATGAAGAAAAATTCCACAGAATCATAATTCGGAGGTAGACATGGATTTATTATCTGAAGCAAAGGCACTATTTCCTTACACACAGGCAATGAGACGAGATTTTCATCAACATCCAGAATTGGGGTTCGGAGAAGAACGCACTTCAAAGATTGTTGCAGATACATTGCAAGACTTAGGCTTTACAGTTACAACGGGTGTTGGCAGAACAGGTGTTGTTGGGATGCTGGCTGGGAAAAAGGAATCCCCGGTTGTTATGCTCCGGTTTGATATGGATGCGTTGCCAATACTTGAAGAAAACCAAACAGATTATGTCTCACAAAATAAAGGCGTTATGCACGCTTGTGGGCACGATAGTCACATTGCTACCGGATTAACTGTGGCAAAAATACTAAGTGCACATCGGGCAGAATTAGCAGGCAGTGTAAAATTTGTTTTCCAACCCGCAGAAGAAGGTCCAGGCAATACAGGCTTTGTTGAGGGGGGTGCCTTGGCCATGATCAAGGATGGTGTATTAGAAAATCCTAAACCTGATTACGCACTAGCTATGCATGTATGGAATGAAAAACCGGTTGGATGGTGGGGTATCAGCAATGGGCCTTGCATGGCTGGCGGCGATTATTTTAAAGTAAAGATTATTGGCAAAGGTGGCCATGGTGCTGTTCCGCATTTAGCAGTAGACCCAGTTCAAGCATCAGCACTTATTATTACTGCCTGTCAAAGCATTGTCTCGCGCAGTATTGCACCTCTTGAGGCTGGGGTTGTGAGTATTACACATATTGAAGGCGGTTCTGCATTCAACGTAATTCCCCCATTTGTGGAGATGGAGGGCACATTCAGAAGCTTCACACCCGAAACCAGGGCTTTAATTATTGAGCGATTTGAAAAAATCGTCAATGATATTTCAGCATCTATGAATTGCAAAGCTGAAATTACGATTACTCAAGTTACCTTACCTGTAATTAACAATAAAAAAGTTGCTGGGCTGATGCAATTACTCCTCCAAAGCATGGATTCAAAAGCTGAAATCGATTCAGAAATGCGCACCATGGGATCAGAAGATATGTCATACCTTATGGCGAATATTCCCGGTTGTTTCATTTTTGTTGGCTCAGCCAACCATTCTAGGGGTTTGGATTTTCCCCACCATCACCCAAGATTTGACATTGATGAAGATTGCTTACCAGAAGCAGCCGCCTTGCTAGCAAATGGAAGTCTTGCCTTGTTATCCGGTAAGCTGGATATCTAGAGAATCCAAAACAAAATCAGCGACCAGGTCATTACCACGTTGTTGCACTCGTGAAGCTAACTTAATATTTAGGATATCATCGAGGCGATTTAACCACTTATCGGTCTCAAAATCATCTTTGGGAATACATATGCCTTTCATTTTGTCCTTAATGAATTTTTCAAGGATTGGGGATTCGCGGAAATTTTCACGTTTTACGTATCCAAAAGGCACAGCGGCATAAAAAATCTCAGCCAGGGTAGAGTAGCCTGCCTTGCCAATAACAGCATCGGCAGCGCTCACTAAATCGGGATGATAAAAATTAGAATGGTAAGACAGGTAAATTACGTTATTTTCTCGTAAAAAAGTCTGATTGCTGCCTGGGAGAATAAATACACATTCTTTAAATGATTTAATTTTGGGGGATATATTAATAGTATCATAAACGCCACCCATAGTAATCAGGACTAACTTTTGGTTATCATATACTTCTAAGCTACTGCGGGTTTCTGACCTGGAGTGCTTAGGAAGCCTGCTGATAGGGGGCACGAACAATGCCTTTTCTGAGCTTTCACATACTGGCTCAGTTTGAATATGATAAGATGCTTTGCCAAAGCTTCTTTTGAGGTGTTTTATGTACTTGGAAAAGCCTTTGTGGGAGGTTTTGTATTCCTCGTAAATCCAATCCCAAGTGAAATTTTCAACTAAGTATGAGGGGATGCCAATTGAGTCTGCGATTTCAATACCTAAAGGTGAAATATCACAAATAATACCGCAACATTTAGCTTCAAGCAGCTCTTGTTTAAGCTTACCTCGGAGCGAATCATGAACAGGATAAAGTTGCGCAAGCCTAATTAAGGTCTCGTCAAGATCCTGAATAGTGGCTGTTTTTTGGACTAGGCCAACATCGCAAACCAAGTAATGGTAATTAAAGGGTGCAATGCAAGAATCCCTAAAGAACCATTCAGGTACACTAGTGTAAATTTCAAAATTAATACCAGGAAGTTTGTTGTGCAGCGCATTCATTACAGCACTCGCACGAGCAGCGTGTCCGAAGCCGTGCGGTGAGATGAAATATGCAAAACAATGAGGATTCATCAATTTACTTTTAATTACGCTACTTGTTTCTTGATAATAAAGCGTCAGCTAGGCCTACCAAGGATTCACCATACTCATTCTGACCCAGGTTGAGTTTTTCAAATGCACGAAGGGCAAGATCTGTGTAGTATTTTGCATGATATTGCGTATAGCTATCTGCATTAATTAACAATAGCTGATTTGATAGGGCTTTTACTTCTTCTACTGACATTGTTGATGACTTCCAGAGCCTATTGAATTCCTCTGATTTGCTTAACCCATATAGAATAGGCAGGCTTTTTTTGCGATCGATAAGGTCAATAGAAGCCGGTTTGCCTGTTGTGGAAGGGTCACCCCAAACCCCCAGGTAATCATCTAAAATTTGAAATGCCAGGCCAAGACTGAGGCCAAACTCTGCCGCAGCACTCACAATGCCTTGGTTTTGTCCGGCAAGTATGGCAGCAATTTTAGTACAGGTGCGGATCAAAACACCAGTTTTGAGCTTTATCATTTCCAGGTATTCTTGCGTGCTGACGGATTCTCTTTGCTCAAATGAAATATCTAAAAATTGACCGTAGGCTAAATCTCGTGTAGCCTGGTTCAAAATGGTACTGGCCTGTAAGGCAACACTCTCATCATAATGATCCTGTAACTTTAAGATAAGAAGCTGAGATATAGCAAACATAGCGTCTCCAGAATTGATTGCCTGGGGAATGCCATATATCTTCCAAAGAGTCGCTTTGCCATGCCTTTCATCGCTGTTATCTTGAATGTCATCATGGATCAAAGTGAAGTTATGCAGCGTTTCAATAGCGGCAGCTGCAGGCAGGGCAGTGTTCCAATCTGCGCCCCAAGCACCAACACTTAAAAGCAATAATAATGGCCGAATTCGCTTGCCGCGCTTGTGGTTACTGTCTAACCACCCCATATGGTAATTGACCATTTCTGCAAAAAGAGAGGATTGATCAATGCATAATGCTTTGACATTTTCTTCTAAGAAGTTTTCAAAATCATGAAGAATTCTAGCATTCAGGTTTTCCACAGTTATTGATTGTCCTCAAAAATGACCGAAGTATCGAACGTTTTTATATTTTTTCGACCAGTCAGAAATAGGCAAATCTGCAATTCTTTGATGTATCTATCCAAGGTTGCTAATAAATGCGCATAGCTGATATTGGCTGCAAGCAGTAAAGGATGGGCTAAACCTCCTAGTTTTGCCCCTAACGCCAGGCATTTTGCGATATCAAGCCCATTTCTAAGCCCACCAGAAGCGAAAATCAGCACGTTTGGCGCATTTTGTTTCACTAATTGGATAGTTTTAGCTGTTGGAATACCCCAGCCCTTAAAAGTGCCCGCAATTTCAGATTGGTACGCATCTGAAATACGGAAAGATTCAACTTGTGACCAGGATGTTCCCCCAGCGCCAGCCACATCAATTGCAGCTACTCCCGCTTGTGCAAGCATATTAGCAGTTCTAGCTGAAATACCCCAACCAACCTCTTTGATGATCACTGGCACGGGCAATTTTTTACAGACCATCTCAATTTTTGATAATAAGTTAGCAAAATGCGTGTTGCCATCTGGTTGCAGGGCTTCTTGCAGCGGATTAAGATGCAAAATGAGCGCATCGGCTTCAATCATTTCAATAGCCTTCAAACATTCATCAATGCCATATCCCATGTTTAATTGGACAGCACCAAGATTGGCAAACAACAAAGGTATTGGACCAAATTGTCTTACCTGGTAGGTTGAAGCCAATTGAGGCTGCTCAATGGCAGCCCTTTGTGAACCTACTGCCAATGCTAATCCAAGTTCGCTGGCTGCTTTAGCCAACATCTTGTTGATCCTCGCCGCATCAGCTGTTCCCCCTGTCATAGAAGATATAAGAATAGGGGCGCTTATGGGTTTATTAAAGAGGGCTGTCGATATGTCTACTTCATCCAGGTTTAATTCTGGTAGAGCCTCATGAATTAAATGCACCTTTTCAAGGTCTGTTGATATGCTAGATTGAACATCTTCTTCACAGTTAATGCGGATGTGGTCAGCCTTGCGGGATTGAATTATTGCATCTTTTTTATTCATATTGTGTTATATATATATCTACTAATCTTAGACTTAATTCTTAAGTAATTACGTTGTATAATATTATCGAAAAAATTTGAAGAGGTAAAAATGTCTGATACATTCAATTTAGTAAAGGAAGTTATCGTAGAAGTACTCAAAATCGATGGTGAGGGAATCACATTAGACACACGATTCATAGAAGATCTAAAAGCTGACTCCATGGATCAATTCTTTCTCATTGATGGATTTTGCGAGAAATTTGATATCAATATATCAGATGAATCTGCAAGAAACATCCGCACAGTAAAAGATGCAGTAGAGTATATTGAAGAATTGTTAAGTAAGTAGTAATTCATTTTAATAAAAAACTTACGGAGATGGAGTAAAACATCTCCGTATTATTTTAATGGATGCCCTCAATAATTATTTCTGGAATTTGATCCGGGTGAAGGGCAACTTGCACACCAGCATTTTTGAGTAAATCTATTTTTTCTTTAGCAGTTCCAACACCTTGCTCAATGATTGCACCAGCATGCCCCATCCTTTTTTCAAGTGGCGCAGATTCTCCGGCAATGTAAGCAAAGACTGGTTTCGTCATCTGTGCAGCAATGAACTTAGCGGCTGCTTCCTCTTCAGATCCGCCAATCTCTCCAATCAGCACAACTTTTTCAGTATGCGGATCTGAATCAAATCGAGCAAGGCAGTCGATAAAAGAAGTACCAATAATTGGATCGCCGCCAATGCCTACACAGGTACTCACGCCTAATCCTTTTTTCATTAGTGCATATACCACCTCGTAAGTTAATGTGCCCGACCTAGAAACTACACCAATGTTTCCTGGGATGGCAATATTACCTGGAATGATGCCCACTTTGGATTCACTAGGTGTTAGTAGACCAGGTGAATTTGGTCCGATTAATCGACTTTGTGTGTGAGCGAGGTAGCTGTTGATTAACATCATGTCATGAACAGGGATGCCTTCTGTGATGCAGGTTATAAGCTTTATACCAGCATCAACAGCTTCAAGGATTGCATCCGCTGCATAATGAGCTGGAACAAAAATGACACTTGCATTAGCACCAGTCATATCCACCGCAGATTTAACCGAGTCAAAAACTGGAATTTTGCCATCCAGAACCCACTCGCCACCTTTTCCCGGTGTTGTGCCTGCAACAATATTTGTTCCATATTCGAACATTTGCCTGGTGTGGAATAGTCCCTGGTTACCAGTTATGCCTTGGACAACTAACCTTGTCTCTTTATTAATAAAAATACTCATTCAACTTTATCCTGGGTCGCCTGAACGGCAAGTTTTGCGGCCTGAAAGAGGCTGTCAGCTGTAATTTGATTCGCCGTTTGTAGAATTCTTTTACCCTCTTCTGCATTTGTGCCAACTAAACGGATAATAATTGGGACGGTGGACTTTACTTCAGAGAGGGCAGATAGAATCCCTTGAGCCACTTCATCACAACGGGTAATACCGCCAAAAATGTTAATTAACACAGATTTGATGCTTTTGTCTGACAGGATAATGCGCATGGCTGCTGTAACCTTTTCACTGCTAGCGCCGCCACCGATGTCAAGGAAATTTGCTGGTTCACCACCACAGTATTTAATGTTGTCCATTGTTGCCATGGCTAAACCTGCGCCATTGACAAGGCATCCGATATTTCCTGACAAACGAATGTAGGAGAGGCAAAAATTTCTGGCTTCGATCTCTTCTGGGCTTTCTGAAGATAAATCTCTCAGGTCCATTAATTCTCGTTGTCGCATTAATGCATTATCGTCAATTGTAATTTTTCCATCTAAAGCAACTAATTGTCCATCAGTAGTAATCACTAAGGGGTTTACTTCGACAAGCGAAGCATCATATTTGCAGAAAACCTGCCATAATCCCCCTGCAACTTTACGAAAGTCCCGCCAATAATCTCTTGGCAGATCAATGTCAGCTGCAACGCCCCTTATGGTGTAATCACGCAACCCCAGTAGGGGATCTATTACTGCCTTGGCAATTTTTTCAGGGGCTGTTCTTGCGATGTCTTCAATATCAACGCCCCCTTCACAACTTGCCAGAATTATTGGCTTGCCTAACTTCCTGTCGATTGTCATGCCAAAATAAATTTCCTGTCGGATTGAAGCTGCTTTCTCAACTAACAATTTCCTGACGGGAATATCTTTTATTCGACTTCCAAGGATTGCAGATGCTTCTTCTTCTATTTCATTAGCATGCCTAACTAAGCGAATACCCCCTGCCTTGCCCCTACCGCCGGATAAAACTTGAGCCTTTAATACGACTGGAAATGATAATTCTTCGGCTATTTGCTTTGCTTCAATGGGGGTGGATGCAAGTCTTCCTTGAGGTACTGGAATGCCTTCACGGGAGAAGAAAATTTTTGATTGATACTCGTGAAGTTTCATTAATCTCCGTGATTGGTTAATTTAGTGCACGGAGATTATACCACGCAGGTAAATCAAAAAAGGGCTTGGCAAAGTGCCAAGCCCTTGGTGTTGCTAGCCTTTCAAAAATTCTTGAAGCGCTTCTTTGCTGATTCTATAAGCACTGCCAATTTTGCGAGCTTTGAGGTCTCCTGCTGAAATTGCAGCAATGACATCTTCCTCAGAAACTTTCATGAAGATAGCTGCTTCTGAAGGTGTCATAACGTCTGGGATACCAGCAGATGCAGGTGCTGGTGCTGCTTGACCTTGCTGTTGTGGTTGTGCCATGCCAGCTAAAGACCCGCTCAAGACATTACCAATACCCATACCAGCGCCAATTCCTGCGGTCAACCCTGCACCACCGGATGGGTTTTGGGCAGCATCGCGCATCGCGTCAGCTGCTTGCAACTGGGTGTAAGTTTGCATGTCGAGCATACCCATTGCCCGCAGTTCTTCTGCAGATTTGTCTGAGGGTTTAAGATTGCCGATATAGAAAGATTTTAGCTGTAAACCTATAGCAAGAAAATCATCTTGAGATTTAGCCCTTACAGCTGCACTTAATTCGTCTGTGAGACCAATTAATTCAAGTACATTGCTGCTTGCAGTAGTCTCTCCGAGTACATCTTGCAGTTTGGATAAAAGCATTGTGCGGAGCCTATTCTCAATATCCGAGGTGCGATAAGCACCTTGAGCGCCAACCAATTGGGTGACAAATTGTTGTGGATCACTCACCTGGAAGGAGTACGTCCCAAACCCTTGTAGTAAAGCCACCCCTAAGCCTACGCCGGGATTCCTGACGATGATCGGTTGTGGTGTGCCCCACTTTCGGTCAGCAAACTCTTTCATTGATACATAATATACTTCGGCTGTAAAAGGTGTGCGGTCGCCAAAGACTTTGCCTATCCAGTTGACTAACAAGGGGATGTTTGCAGTTGTAATTGTGTGCCGGCCGGGGCCTAACACATCAAGCGCACGGCCATCGCGGAAGAAAACCACGGCCTGGGATTCACGAACGATAACCTGAGAGCCAATACGTAAATCTGCTGGTCCAGTTTCTGGGAAACGATGGACAATTTCGTCTCGCATTTCATTTGGATATTCAACTACATCAAAAATTCTAGCCATTTTTATTCTCCATAATATATAAACCTAATTCATAGTGCCAAAAAAAGTCCGTTCTTATTCAGAAACTGTGTTTAGACCTTTTAAGACCTCAGACCTTTTATTGAAGGCATCAATACAACTTTGTGCATTGCTGGTTAGATGTTTGATAGATGCTGGTAAGCCATCTGTACCTATGGATGCTTCAACGTTGTCAATCGCTCGAGAAATTTCATCAACCATATCGAGCAATTGAGAATCATATTCATAAACAGCTGCAAGTTCTTCTTCCTTTATTTTAATCGCATCAAATATGCCTGCATAACCGTAAGAAGCAGTACGTACGCGGTCTACAAATTGCCTGATTTTAATCGCCGCAGCTTCTAGATCGTCAATGTAGGCTAATCCGCCATGTGAAAGTAATTCACGTTGCAACCCGGAGATTCGTTGATATTGCGTTTCAAAATCGTTCGCAACTTGTTCACGCAGAAGTTTATCCGACATGCGTCGATCACCTCGTTCTATGTAGCCTTTGAAGCCGGGGATTTTCGCAAGGATCTTCTTTATGAAATCTTGATCTCCAACAACCTTATCAAAAATATCGCTCATTGTTCCTCCTGGTAACTAATATTGATTTTCATTAATTCTATACAATTTTTACTGCAATTTCCAATAGATAATATATTGTTTCTCTTATCAAAAATTATTATATCAATTATAAATCAAGAGACTGTTGAAAAACAAGTGATTAATTGACGAAAAAAGGCATCTATGATTCAATTAGGGCAATAAAAAGGAAGGAGATGCCATGGTGGAAAAGAGACGCTATAAAGAGACTGGTGAACAATCATTTTTTGGAGATTACATCTATGAACGTGTTGTACCTGAAGATCACTTTCTTCGGAAATTGAAAGAGCTCATCGATTGGGAACGTTTCACTCAAAAATTGATTGATTTATACAAGGGGGAAGGAGTTGTTGGGAGGCCGCCCTTCGATCCAGCCCAATTATTGCGTATTATGCTGATAGCGTACTTATATAACCTTTCAGAACGAGAGGTAGAGGTATTTGTGAATGAGAACTTACCTGCTAAGTTCTTTGTTGGTTTGGGGGTTGATCAACGATGTGCAGATCACTCCACTTTGAGTGTGTTCAAAAAGCGGTTGTTGAAACGCGGAAAACTGCAAATATTTGAGGAAATGCTCAGTGAGATTATCCAGATGGCAACCAGACAAGGTGTACACTTTGGGACCGTACAAGTAATAGACAGTGTTCACACGACCGCCAATGTGAACACTCAAAAGAACAGGAGACGTCACAAAGGAGGCAAAGGTCCTCGTGACCCAGATGCCCAATGGGGTGTCAAGCACCAGCGCCAAGTAAAGAATGAAAAAGGGGAGGACGTCAAACAAACGGAATATTTCTTGGGGTATAAGATGCACACCAGCATGAATGCCGAGAATGGATTGATCACTAGCTTAGAAGTCACCCCTGGTAATGCTTATGATGGACATCATTTCTGTTCCTTGGTTGACCACGATTTGGATCAAAACCTGGCCGTGGAAACCTACACCGCTGATAGAGGCTATGATGATGGCAATAATCATTATTACCTGGAAGTTCGCCACCTGAATTCTGCTATCCGCTTGAGAGATATTCGTACCAAGAAGAAAGACAAAAACAAACAGCCCTGGGAAGAGCTATCTGCTATGCCCGAGTATCAAGAAGGTTTGAAGCAGCGTTATAAGATAGAGCGTAAATTCGGTGAGGCTAAACAAAACCATGGGTTAGGCCGCTGCCGTTACCTGGGATTGTTGGGATATATTGTTCAAGCTTATTTCACTGCCATGGTCCTAGATCTAAAACGCATTGTAAAGATCTTGACGGGTATCGGATTCAAGACAAACAGTACTGTGGCTATGTAACCAAGGGATTACTGTCGCTACTATTGGAAAAGAGGTAAAATAAGTCAATTTTGAGGGTTCTGATTTAGAAGAATATTGCACCATTCAACTGAAATTCAATTGATCCATCTCAGTTCTAGCATTTATCAATATTCTTGATTTATTTCAACACCCTCAATCAATTTGGTCTATAATTAGGTAACCTTATGAAAGACGGAGGTATTATGCCGTTATTTTCTGATGACCATGGCTTGGGAATACTTGAATATATTTTAATAATTATTCTTGTTTTCTTGATTATATTTACTTTAGTGACCCTTTTTTGGCCTGCCTTCCAATTATTTTACGAGGGTACATTACAAGAAATATTAGGTTGATAAGAGTAATTCATAACAGTTGAATTATTTCGAGTTAATCATAATCATGAATTTCTTCGGAATTGCGTATAAAGCATATTCAGCATTTTGGCATAGCCTAAACTGGGTATTCCCGGCAAGCTGTGTGGGTTGTGGAAAGCAGGGGGAGGCACTTTGTTCTGATTGTCTTTTCGATATCCGTCGGATTGGCAATCATGTTTGTGAGATATGCGGAAAAAATTTAATTAATAAACGTATTTGTTCCCGTTGCCTAAGATTAAAACCAAATTTTGACGCAATGCGGGCAGTAGCATGGTATGAGGGCACAATTAGAAATGCCATTCACCAGCTAAAATATCAACGGGAAATCGGTTTAGCTTTTGAGTTATCCAAAATCCTCACCGATTATTATCAGAATTTGGCTTGGTCTTTTGATTTGGTTGCACCAATTCCTTTAAATGAAAATCGCCAAAAAGAAAGGGGATATAACCAATCAGCTTTATTGGCATTGCCCTTAGCACTTTATTATGGTGCTAAGTTCCAACCTCAAATAATTGTCCGCATCAAAGATACACCATCCCAAGTTGGACTTTCAATCCAAGAGAGAAGGCAGAACGTTCACAAAGCATTCAAGGCGGACTCACGATTAGTTTCCGGTAAACACATATTATTGGTTGATGATGTTATTACAACCGGAGCGACTATGGACTCAGCAGCTTCTGCCCTCAAAGAAGCAGGTGCTAAAAAAGTCTATTGTCTTTCTTTGGCCCACGCAATCTATACAAAAGAGCATGTTATTTCGTGAAGGAATATAATATAATTTATCTATATCAAATTGGAGGATACCATGGCAATAAAAATTGATATTTATACAAAAGAATTAGAAATGACAGACAGGATTAAGGAATATGCCACAAAGAAGGTGTCCAGGCTGGAACGGTATTTGAATGAGATTGGAGAATGCCGTGTTGATCTGGCTTATGTCAAAACTGCACGCAATGCTGCTGATCGGTTTGTTGCTCAACTGACCATACGAGGAAAGGGTTTTATCCTTCGGGCAGAAGAAAGAGCGGACAATCTGTACGCCTCAATTGATGAAGCGGTGGAGAAAATGTCCAGGCAAATTGAAAGATTTAAAGGCAAACATTGGCGAAATAGGGGAGATGGCATACCGGCTTCAGGTGCACAAACTTTAGAGTACGAATATGAAGAGGAAGCTGAGCCAGAAATTGTCCGCCGAAAAAGTTTCAACCTTATCCCTATGGATGAATATGAAGCTTTAGAACAAATGCGGTTGCTGGGACATGAAAACTTCTTTGTTTTTTACAATGCAAAAACTAGCAAAATTAACGTGCTGTACAAAAGGCGTGACGGTTCATTTGGTTTGATTGACCCAGTGATTGGGTAACAATAAATAATTATACAAATTAGACTTGCAGCTCTGTAAATTGAACTGCAAGTTGTTTGTTAAATAACCAATTGTTTTTTGTAATGGAGTTAACATGGAAATAAATTGTGATGATCATCTTAATAAAATAGCTGACCTTTTTTGCGATACCGAAGTTGATTTTGAAGAACTGGCAAAATCGGTGAAAAAGATTTTGCTGGCTATAGGTGAAGACCCAGAAAGAGAGGGATTGCAAGATACGCCAAAACGTGTCGCTAAAGCTTACGATGAACTCTTATCGGGCTATCGCGCGGATCCGAAAAAGCTCATCAATAATGCGTTATTTGATGTTGCCTATGATGAAATGGTCATTGTACGCGACATAGAATATTACAGTATGTGCGAACATCACATGCTTCCTTTCTTGGGTAGAGCACATGTGGCTTATATACCAACAAATAAAGTAATCGGTCTCTCAAAAATTCCTAGGATTGTAGACATGTTCTCACGAAGATTGCAAGTCCAGGAACGTATGACTAGGCAAATAGCGGAGTTCATTGATGCTGTTCTAGAACCGGCGGGTGTTGGCGTTGTTGTAGAGGGGATGCATATGTGTTCAATGATTCGCGGTGTAAAAAAGCACGATTCACGGATGACTACATCTGCTATGCTAGGCGTTTTTCGCACCCAAATGGGCACGAGAATGGAGTTCTTAAACAATATCTCGCGTGGTGCACAAAGCTTGCATTTTTAAGTAATTTTTTGATGTTGTTTGCGAAAAATTTCCACGCCTACTCTTTGAGCAGATTTAACTACCTGGGTTTTTTCGACCTTCATCCGAACTGCGTATGCTGGAAATTGATCAAGAAGGTT
Organism: Anaerolineaceae bacterium; assembly: GCA_040768105.1. Classification (GTDB taxonomy): domain Bacteria; phylum Chloroflexota; class Anaerolineae; order Anaerolineales; family Anaerolineaceae; genus JAXGNE01. The sequence goes on along the minus strand of JAXGNE010000010.1, from coordinate 274,460 downwards.
GGAAACTAAATGTGAGGCCAATGCTTCGACTGTGTAAAAGCTTGATTCTAAAACAAGGCTAGTTAAGAACTTTGCTATAGTTGAATAATTAATGGTGTCATGGATAGAATCAGTTGAGCCTGCAAGCTTGAGGTCTTTATAAAGGGTGACATTGATGAGTATCTCTTGTGGAATATCCCTTTCAGGATGTTTGACACCAATAATTCCCATTGTATGCAAGTCAGTTATGATTATTTTATCCATGTCAGTTCCTTCGAGTTCTTATAATATGTAATTTTATCTCTGTTTAGGTGACCTTATGAAAATTGTAATGTTTTCGATTAATCCAATCTACCAAGGCTTTGTAACTGGTGGGGCGTCAAAACATTTGTTTCACATCAGCAAATATTTAGGCGCCTCAGGTCATGAAGTGATCATTTTGTGTACAAAAGGCGAAAGCCAATCTGAACCTTTTTCTTGGCAGCCTAATGTTAAGGTTATACCTATCCTTAATTTTAAACAACCATTTCCCGGTCCTTATAATATTTCACCTGGAGATTTGGCATATATTGCAGAAACCGTAAGTGCTTACTTAAGTAAGGCTGATCGCTTCTATATGCACGACGGTGAACTGCTGCTGCCTTTCTTGCATAATGACATTCCGACTGTGATTTCCTATCGCGACAATACTTACCCAGAGTCAATTTTGGGATCATTTATTTCTGCTGCTGATGCCATCATCGCTGTATCAGATTATTCAGCATCTGTGTTAAGAGCAACAATGGGCCGATTATTTCCAGACATACAAGGCAGGATTAAGGTTATTAATAATGGCATTGATCCTGGGCAGTTTTATGAAAAATCCTACAAAGAATTATTACCCTTAATCCCAATTGATCCTATTGCTGATCGGATTATTCTACATCCACATAGGCCTGAAAGAGGTAAAGGATTACTTGAGACTATCGAAGTCGTGAAGCTATTGGTAAATAAATATCAAATCAGGAACTTAAAGGTCTTGATACCAGAGTGGTTGCCAGGTATGTCTTCAAACGAAGATGAGGAATTCTACCGAAATATTCAGACAAAATTAAAGGATAATGGCCTAGAGAAGAATTTCATATTCCACAGATGGCTCTCGCAGGACATGATGCCCGCATATTACTCTTTAGGCGACCTTACCCTAAGTTTGGGCTACTTCATTGAAGCTTTTGGTAATGTGGCCTACGAGTCATTAGCCTGTAAAACCCCTAGTATAGTTGCTAAAGTTGGAGTACATCGCACAAACTTACCTGATGACCTGATTCATAAAGTAGATTATGGGGATTATGAAGCGACCGCGAAAATTGCTGCAGAAATATTATCATCACAAAGACGCGTTTCAGATGTGGACAGACAGAAAGTTTTATCTCGCTTTGCTTACAAGCATCAAATGGAAGCTTATGAAGATATTATTCTTAATTGTAAAAAACAATCCAAGATACCCTATAAGCCAATCGAAATCAATCAACAGACAATATTTTCATTAGCCCCTTGGTGTTATATTTCCCAATTTGGTATTTATCATGATTATAAAAATGAATACCTTAAAGACTCGGTTTTGAGAAAATTATTAGATAACCGGTTAAAGGAAATTTCCTTTTCAGAGGTTAAATCCGGAGGCGGTGATTGGAAAATGCTTATGAATTGGTATAAACAAACTTACCTAATTCCAGCACGGTAAAGAAAATCGGTTACTGGATAAATTCGCCGCCATCCAAGCGGATGATTGTACCAGTCATGAAATCTTGATCAAGAATATGAAGGACGTTTTTGGCGGCGATTTCAGGGCTGCCAATTGTTCCAAGAGGGACTCTTTTCTTTGCTAACTCATCAAGGTCAATGTGTTCATAGCCAGCTAAAGGCAGCATAATTCCAGGCGCTAAAGCATTTACAGTTATTCGTGGGGCTAATTCAAGTGCAAACATTACGGTCATCTCGTTTATAGATGCTTTGGTAAGGCGGTAAGCAAAATGATCTGTCTGTTGATGGAAGACCCGAGCATCAGAAATGTTTACGATCTTACCGTTCAAGGGTTCTGGAAGTTGCTTAGCAAAAGCTTTTGTGAGTAAAAATGGTGCAAAAAGGTTAATCGTGAACTGGGTATTTAAGGATTCAAAGTCAGTTTCTAAGCCTTTTCCCCTGAAATAAACCCCTGCATTGTTTACTAGGATATCTATGTGGTCAACAAGTTCGAGCGCTTTCGGAATTAATTCTATTACTTGTTCTTCATCACTAAGGTCAGCTTGAATGATTGAAGCCTTAACACCCATATGCTGTGCATCTTTAGCTACTGAGCGAGCCGATGTGTCTGAGCGGTTGTAATGAATTAATAAATTACAGCCTTCCTTAGCCAAAGCAAGGCTGATGGCTTTTCCAAGTCTTATTGCTCCCCCCGTAATAAGTGCTGTCTTTCCAGTCAGATCCATAGTCACCTCAATTATTGATTGTCGCCATAATTCTTATTCAGTAATAAATGCATTAAATAAAAGGATAATGCCAAAATTGACCAGTAAAATAACTGCATTGAATGAATTCGATTAAGTATAATAGGGCTGTTTTCGAAATAGGGTTGTATTATCAAAAGAGAAAAACAAAGCCAACTCAAAAAAGATAGGCCAATGATGCCCTGTTTCTGTGGAAGATTCCGTTTGAAAATCTGAGTAATGACTAAAATAACTATGACGAAAACTAAACTCGACCCGAATAAATAAAGTTGCGTGGGATGTCGATTTTGCCCAGCAAGGTTAACTGCCCACGACACATTAGTTGGGATACCATTCATTTTGCCAGAGGCGTACAAAGACAGAAACCATGCGGGTGCTAATACAGAAAGGAAAATGGCAATTGCATCTAAGGTTTTCCAGTTGAGTATTTCTTTTTTTTGTGCATAAATTAAGGCGGTGATGACCCCCACAAGGATGCCGAATGAATTATCCAGCATGGTAGTCGAAAGTGAGAAAATGGAAAGGGGATCTTTTAGGAATACTGAAATGTGTATTAGGACAAAACCCAAACGAGCTGCAATAATGCCAGCGATTAAAGACCAATAAATCATGTTTTCCATGGTTGAAGCATTGGTACTTTCGGATTTGTTAAATTGATTCATCAGCTGAATGCCAAACAAAAAACCAATTATTAGTATTAAGCCTTGCGTTTGGATTGCTATAGGTCCAATATTAATCACAGGAAACATTAATTATCTCCTAGCATAATACTCATCTGTGTAAGCAGGTAAGCTGTGGATAAGCCGCCGCCAACCAATTGCTCTATAATAATTCCCTCGCTATTAATCAAAAAAGTTGTTGGGAAACCCCTTATGTTGTATTTATTTGCTACATCACCAGTTAAATCATAGTAAATGGGAAAAGTAAATTGATTTTGAGCTATATACTCTTGCGCGACCTCGACCTGGTCTTGTAACGATATGTTGACAGCCATTATTTGAATATCATTTTTTTGAAATTCCAGATATACCTCCTGTAAGTTTGGCATGACAGATTTACAGATTGGACACCATGATGTCCATGAAAAAAGGAGGACAGGTTTCCCGTGGAAATTTGAGGAATTAATGATGGTACCTGCAGAATCGCTTACTGAAAATTGTGGAGCATCAAAACCAGGAAATGGCGCTTCAAAATTAGTAATTGGATTTGAGTAATTGATGGCTGAATAGGCAATCCATCCTGCAGAAAAAACAAGAATTATTATAAAAATTATCGAGATATCTCTTTGTTTACTCAAAACGTTTCATTCCTGTTAGCGCTAATATGGTGAATTTTAATCTAAAACAAGCAATAGAATTTCCCAACCTTGCACAGTCCCACATGGTAAAATTGGAAAAATAATCACAATAATACAAACATTCAAGGAGTAGGCAATGGATGAAAAAGCATTAATTGATAAGGCAATTTGGGCAATCAGATTTTTATCCGCAGATGGTGTGCAGACAGCTAAGTCTGGTCATCCTGGACTTCCAATGGGCACTGCTGCTATGGCTTATACCATCTGGATGAGGCATCTCAATCACAATCCGAGTGATCCTTCCTGGCCAAATAGAGACCGATTTATTCTTTCTGGTGGTCATGGATCGATGCTTTTGTATACCCTTTTACACCTTACTGGTTACGATTTACCTATAGAAGAATTAAAAAGATTTCGCCAATTAGATAGTAAAACACCTGGTCATCCAGAATTTGGTCATACTCCTGGCGTAGAAGTTACAACTGGTCCTTTAGGCCAGGGATTTGCCAATGGCGTCGGCATGGCAATTGCCGAAGCTCATTTGGCTGCTGAATTCAATAGAGAAACATACGATGTAGTGAATCATTACACATATGCAATTGTGACTGATGGGGACCTTATGGAGGGTATCTCTGGTGAGGCTGCTTCTCTTGCTGGGCACTTGAAGCTGGGAAAATTAATTTACCTGTATGATGACAACCGAATTTCGATTGAGGGGTCGACTGAAGTAGCGTTTACTGAAGATCGAGGAAAAAGGTTCGAAGCATATGGCTGGCATGTTCAGTATGTTAATGACGGAAACGATATTGAGGCGATAGATGCTGCCATTAATACAGCAAAAACGGATGATCGCCCTTCCCTAATAATTTGCCGAACAACCATTGGATATGGGCTGCCAAATAAAGCCGGCTCAGCCGAGGTGCATGGCGCGCCTCCCGGATGGGATGAACTAAATAAATCCAAAGAGATGGCAGGATGGCCTGTCAAACCTGCTTTTTATGTTCCTGAAGATGTATTAAGTCATTTCCGGACCTGCGTTGAGAAAGGCAAAGCCAAGCAAACCCTATGGCAAAATAAGCTATCCAATTACGAAAAGCATCATCCTGAATTAGCGAAAGAATTTTCAAGAAGGTTGGAGGGAAAGCTGCCTGAGAATTGGCAAGATAAATTAGTTGAATTTCCTGCTGATGAAAAAGGTATGGCATCAAGGGTTTCATCAGGTAAAGTCATTAATTTATTAGCCGATATCTTACCCGAGTTGGTAGGTGGCTCGGCAGATCTTGCCCCTTCAAATATGACATGGATCAATAAATCAGATGCATTCAGCTCAGATACACCTGAAGGAAGAAATATCCATTTTGGGGTGCGTGAACACGCCATGGGTGCAATCACGAATGGTATATATGCACATGGTGGGCTGATCCCTTATTGCGCAACCTTCCTGGTTTTTTCGGATTACGTTAGACCTGCTGTGCGAATTTCTGCCCTTTCAAAAATGGGCAGCATCTGGGTGTTTACCCATGATTCGATCGGGGTCGGAGAGGATGGGCCTACACACCAACCTATTGAGCATCTAACCAGCCTGAGAATGATTCCGGGTCTGACGGTATTTCGGCCAGCAGATGCTAACGAGGTATTGGAAGCATGGAAATATGCTGTCAAAAATCGCCAGAAACCCACCGTATTTGCACTTTCAAGGCAAAATCTTCCCACCTTAGACCGAACAGTATATACGCCGGCAAACGAGACACAAAAAGGAGCCTATGTTTTGGCCGATTATGGCGACAAAGATCCTGACTTAATCCTGATGGCATCTGGATCCGAGGTGTCTCTGATCCTCAAGGCAGCAGAACTTTTGGCTGCTGAAGGTGTAAATGTAAGAGTGGTTTCCTTTCCGAGTTGGGAACTGTTTGAAGAGCAAGATCAGGGATACAAGGATTCGGTTTTGCTACCTTCGGTAAAAACAAGATTGGCTGTGGAAGCTGGTTTAACCCTTGGTTGGCAGAAGTGGGTGGGTCAGGAAGGGTTGGTGATTGGGATTGATCGGTTCGGTAAATCTGCCCCAGGGGATACACTTATGAAGGAATTCGGATTTTCTGCTGCTAATATTGTTACTCAAGCTCTAAAACTAATAAGTAAGTAATCAATAACCTGCTTATGGTGCGCTAAGTAAGTGGATTCCATAAATAACTTGAAATCAGGAACAGAGGCCAAGATTAAAAAGGCCTCTGTTTCCTAAATTACCTCAGGCAAGCCACGAATAATCAAGTCTTTTGGTGAATCTACTGAAAATTCATACAAAATTGTTTTGGTTTCATATGGAGTCAAATCAACTGACCAGGTTAGACGATTTAGTTCATCTGTTGATGTAGGTTGTGGGCGACTCTCATCCAGTTTGACCTTGATCTCTTCATGTTTCGATACAGGTATCTGGTCAAGCACCTCAGCTTTCTTAACGGTGTTCGTGTTATTTGTAATTTTTATTTTGTATGCGTATAGATTTAGCTTTCTTTCCTGCAATACTTTTTTATTGACTTGTCGTTTGACCAGCTCACGCTCAATTTTTACATGATCGTCTGTACCAAAGCATAATTCCATCTCCGCACCTACAGGGACGATTTCGATAGTTGTTTTCCCGGCATAAAGCGATTCATCATAAAGATGAATCAAGCCAGGCATCAGCAAGTATTCACTGTTGTTTACTGTCTTGAATCTTTTTATTGCTGTGTTGCTTAGGCGTGGCGCAATAACCAAATCAAGTACGCCTTTTAGCACAATGGTTGAAATCGCAACTTTTGTTGGTGCATCAATTGAAAGAATATCTACCTTGAATGGCATTTCATACAAGAGTGTAGATCCTTCTAGTTGGATGGTTGATTGGGGCGGTTCTGAAATATAAGCCATTTGGTCAGCGCTGTTTGACTCAGGAGCAGATAGAACTCTACTATCTGATATATCCCGACTTGCCTTCATGAGATGCGGTCTAACTGGCGGTGGGGGAATATATGCGTTTATAAACCATGGGTCTAATTCAGGCAATTCCGTGACGATATAGGGTGATGAGGTGCTCAGGGTAAGAGACACGTTTTCCCAATTCTCTCCGGTAGTTTGAGTGACATTTGCCATAAAAATTACATTTACTTGGTTACCATGCAGGTGAAAATCATAGAACGGTTCCCATTTGCAATTCTCAACCAGGTAAGATAACTCAGCTTTACATTGGCTATCATTTTCAATATAAACATCAAACTGAAACTCATAACTCATCTTGGGGTGTTGACTTTTCAGAAGCTCAAGCTCATGCAGTTTTCTTTCAAGCTCTGTTTTGGAATCTTTTAACTCAATGTGCACCTCAGCTTTCTTGTTAAAAAATTCATCGCGTTTTGTGTCAATTTTCTCAGCAATTGAGAAGTGGTCTTCAATAGAGAGATGTCCATTGCTGATATTGTGGGCAATGATACGGGATTCACTTAAGAGGTTATCAAACTGTTCTACACGTGTGGTCAGTCCTGAAATTTGTTCTTGTTTGCCGATGATTTTTTCTTTAAGCGCATCAATCTCTGCCTCTAAAGTAGCTCTAGTTTGATTGATTGTCTTTGAATGAAATATCTGTTTAATAGATGTGCCAAGAAGTTGTGATTTTTGTTGCGTGGAAACCAGGATACGAATAGAATCTGGAATAAGTGTTGAAGGCAAATTTGGAATCGTCAAATTATTAGATCCGCGAGTCAAATCAAACTCCGCGATTCGGGTGATTTTAGCAACAGATTGGAAAACAGTTACGTTGTTGATGACAGAATTTTGTATTTCCATAAAAGTATCCTTTGTTTATCAAAAATTTTCAACTTGTTTCTATTGTATAATTTTTATGGTGCTTCATCAAGGTTATTGATGTTTATGGTATTGATAATGCGTGTTTTAGCAATAGATCCAGGAGAAAAGCGAATAGGTGTGGCAATAAGTGACCCAACTGCAACGATTGCAAGACCTTTGTGTATAATAGCGCATCAGTCTAGGGCGTTTGATGCCCAAACGATTGCTGGCTTAGCAAAAGAACATGGCTGCTCATTGATTGTTATCGGACAGGCCTTGGATTCAAATGGGGCTGTTGGTGTTCGTGCTAGATCTTCTCAAAGGTTAAAAAATGCGATAATAGAGCTTATAAATGTACCCGTAATTTTATGGGATGAATCTAACACAACCAAGACGGTTTCCGAGGCTCAGATAGCGCTTGGCCTTTCGAGGAAGAAACGTTCAAAAGCAAAGGATGACCTGGCTGCAGCAATATTGCTGGATGATTTCTTAACTTCTCAGGTTTTTAAGAATATAAAGGAAAATGATGGTGAAGAAATCTAAAACCGGCTGCTTAGCCACTGTCTTGATTTTGCTTATTGTGATTGTTTCAGGTATAACTTATTTATTGCTAATTTGGTTGCCAAATGAAGTTCAGGATGATTTTAATAAAAGGGCGTCCTCTTCTTTATCATTAATTCAAAGGATATCTTATCCGATTGAGCTATACCGAGAAAGAGATCAATTACGGGATCCTATTTTAGCCAACAATGGTGAAACAAAATTTGAAATAGCAGAAGGACAATCTGTTGCATTAGTTAGTCTCCGATTAGAAGATGATAGCTTGATCCCTTCTGCTGAGCTATTTCGTACATTTCTTATTTATTTTGGAATGGACCGTAATGTCCAGACCGGAGTTTTCAGCCTCTCTAGTGCTATGAGTCCAGCTGAAATTGCAGATGCCATTACTGATCCGCTTGCCAAGGATATTCCTTTCGTGATTTTGCCTGGTTGGCGAATTGAAGAAATAGCAAAGAGTTTAGATCAATCTGGTTTTGCTTTTGATGGGATTGCTTTTATACAACTAGCTTATTCGCCATCAGAGGAATTGGCTTTATTAATTAATTCAGTGCCTAATCAATCTTTAGAAGGATACCTTTTTCCAGGAAATTACCTTTTTTCTCGGAATATTAAAATAGATGAATTTGTTCGCTCTTTACTGGAGCGTTTTGGCAAAGCGGTCAGCGGTGATCTAAAAGAGGCCATTAATGACAGAGGATTATCAATCCATGAAGCAGTAACATTGGCATCAATAGTTGAGCGTGAAGCCGTAATTGATGAAGAAAAACCATTAATAGCATCAGTTTTCTTCAATCGCTTAAACATAGGTATGCGATTAGAAACTGATCCAACAGTTCAGTATTCACTTGGATACGATGCTGTTTCAGGCTGGTGGAAAGCCCCTTTGAGCTATGCCGATTTGGAAGTAACCTCTGAGTATAATACTTATCTTAATGATGGCTTACCTCCCGGCCCGATTTGTAATCCCGATATTCTATCTGTGTCTGCCGTTGCATTTCCGGCGGATACACCTTACTATTACTTTCGAGCTGCATGTGATGGCTCAAATAAACATAACTTTGCAATCACATATGAAGAACACTTGTCTAATGCTTGTCCGTAGCTTTTATTATTATTTTTGGAGGTAGCATGGAAATATTAGGTATAGATATTGGGGGCTCCGGGATTAAGGGTGCAGTGGTTGACACAAAGACAGGGAAACTTGTTACTGAAAGAATAAGAATTCCTACACCAGAACCATCAAAGCCAAAACATGTAGCAGGTGTAATTGCCGAAATTACAAAAATTCTTGCTTATAAAGAGATAATTGGCGCTGGCTTCCCAGCAATCATCAAAAAAGGAATTGCCTATAGTGCGGCAAATGTCCATAAATCTTGGATGAGAGCAGATGTGTCTGGCATTATTGCTGAGGCCACTGGCTGTAAGGTTGTTGTGCTTAATGATGCAGATGCGGCTGGGCTGGCTGAAGTACGCTTTGGTTTAGATAAAAAACAAACAGAAGGCACTGTACTCTTTCTAACCGTTGGCACGGGTATTGGTTCTGCTTTTTTCCTGAACGGGCAACTCATGCCAAACACTGAACTTGGACATCTTAAAATTCGAGGAAAAGATGCAGAACATCGGGCATCAGATGCTGCTAGGCAATCTTTAGACTTATCCTGGAAAGAATGGGGTAAAAGCTTTACAGAGGTTCTTAAGACTTACGAGTTTCTTTTTAACCCTGATCTCATCGTTCTTGGAGGTGGTATAAGTGCCAAGTATGATAAATTTGAGGAATTTTTAAAGATAAAAACAAAAATAATCCCAGCAAAGCTGGAAAACTTAGCTGGAATCATTGGCGCTGCGATGGCAGCTGCAGAAGATTTACAGATTTAATTTACTTAGATTTCTACAGCAGTATAACCTGGACCTACTTCAAAAAACTTTCGGTTACTTTGGATATCAGGTGTAAGGTCAATTGTTTCGCCCTCGCTTAATTTCCGCGTAGCTGGTAAATAAATAGGGTTGCCTTCGTAGTCATAACCGTCAAAAGCTTCTGAAAATTCTTCTGTACCTACTGGAGCAGTGAGAATTTCATTCCCATCAGCAACGTATTCTGATGGCACATCATGCAGCGTGAATATTGCACCAAATGGGCATTCTGCTATGCAAGCACCGCAGTCAATACAAGTATTCGGGTCAATATAATAAATAGGCCACTCTTCTTGGGGTTTGCCTGGCACAATACACTCAACTGGGCAGACAGCAACACATCCACCATCTCGTAGGCAAAGACTAGTAATTACGTGAGTCATTTATCCTCCAATAAAAAATTTGAGTTATTATCATATCACATTGAAAATTATTGATTGAATAGTGAATAAAGATAATATGCAAGACAAAAATTGGAAACACCAACTTGGATTATTCTTTGGAATTTTATTTGTTTCTACAGCTTCAGTTTTGATTCGATATGCGCAAGAGGATGCTTCAAGCTTAATAGTGGCAGCCTATCGAATGGCTTTTTCAGCGATTTTTCTCTGTATCATTGTGGTTATTAAAGAACCTAGTTTTTATAAAACTTACACGCCTGATCGACTAAGACAAGCATTCCTAGCGGGCAGCTTCCTTGCTGTTCACTTTGCCAGTTGGATTACCTCACTGGAATATACCAGCGTTGCTAGTTCGGTTGTTTTAGTTACAACTACACCGCTGTGGGTCTCAATCCTTTCACCAATTGTGCTCAAGGAAAAAGTCGGTGTGAATGTGATTTTTGGCCTTGTTTTGGCTATGATTGGTGGAATCGTGGTTGGGCTGTCAAATGTTTGTTCAATTACTGGTGGGCAAATTACTTGTGATTCGTTTAGCTTGATTTTGAGCGGCAAAGAATTATTAGGTAATCTACTCGCTTTATTAGGCGCCTTTATGGCTGCAGGGTATATCTTGGTAGGCCGGCGGTTACGACAAAACCTTAGCATCTTATCATATACATTTGTAGTGTATGGATTTTCTGCAATTTGGCTGGTTTTAGTTGTAATATTGCGCGGCGAAAATTTATTTTCCTATTCCAGTAGTACTTTCTTATTGCTTTTCTTACTCGCTTTGGTACCCCAGGTATTTGGACATTCTCTATTTAACTGGGCACTGCGATTTTTACCTGCCTCTGCGGTTTCTGTGGCATTACTCGGTGAACCAATAGGCTCTTCTCTGTTAGCTTTTGTAATATTAAACGAACCACCGACATTATTAGAAATTGTTGGTGGATCGTTAATACTGTTTGGAATAAGCCTTACATTATTTCGAAAAACCCGAAATTAATGGGGTTTGACTTGCCCGGTAAGTTCAGATTCTAGCGCAGCATTATGTTTTTCTTTTTCTTTTTGGGGCAATCGCCCATATAGGAAATTGGTTTCGTATAATCTTGATTTGATGAAGTCGTTAATGGCATCTGGAAGCATGCGCCACTGCCAATTACCACTCGCACACCCTGGTAAGTTCATTCGGGCTTGAGAGCCCAAGCTGAGTATGTCTTGCATCGGTGCCAACACATTTTCTGCTACCGATTGCCATAAGGTCCGAATGAGAGACCAAGAAATATCTTCTCCAGATACTGCCAGGTAACGGCGGCAAAAATCTCTTTCTCTTTCGGATGCTTCTTGATACCAACCTAAGGCTGTATTATTGTCGTGTGAGCCAGTGTAGGCATAACAATTGACAGGGTAATTGTGAGGCAGGAAATCGTCATCAGGATCCCCAGTAAATGAAAATTGTAAAATTTTCATGCCCGGCAAATTATAAGTGTCCCGTAAATCGATAACACCGTCTGTAATTACGCCCAAGTCTTCTGCAATAATTGGCAACTCACCAAGTTCTTTGTTTATGACATTGAAGAAATCGTGTCCAGGACCTTTTACCCATTCCCCAATTTCTGCGGTTGGATTTCCAAAAGGAACTTGCCAAGCTGCTTCAAAACCACGAAAATGATCTAATCGGACTATGTCTACCATGTTTAATACCGACTTGAAGCGCTTAAGCCACCACTGGTAGCCTTCTTCTTTATGAATATCCCAGCGGTATAAGGGATTACCCCATAATTGCCCAGTTTTTGAAAAATAATCCGGTGGCACTCCGGCAACTACAGTCGGTAAACGATTATCATCAAGGTGGAAAAGATGCGGGTTTGCCCAGACATCAGCACTATCAAATGCAATTACGAATGGGATATCGCCGACAATTTTGATGTCTAATTTGTGGGCGTAATCCTTAACTTGCATCCACTGCTTAAAAAATATCCATTGGCGGAAAATGTGTTTGGTAATTTCTTTTGCATGCTTTTGCTTGAAAGATTCAATAGTATCAAAATCTTTCATTTTAAAATTTAAAGACCAATCAACCCAAGGAATACCGCCGTAACTTTCTTTAATAGCCATAAATATTGTGAAATCTTCAAGCCAATCGATGTTTTCTAAATAAAAACTATCAAAAGATTCTCTTAGTTGCTTTTTCCGTGATTTATTGAAATTATTGAAAGCTCGATCTATAATAGTATTCTTCCAAATAATTGCTGGACCGTAATCAACAAAGTCCTTAGGAAATACAGGCCTATCTATAAAATCCTCAATTTTTAGTAAATCTTCCTCTAAAAGTAATAACGGGCTGATGAGATAAGGGTTCCCTGCAAAGGCTGAAAAACATTGGTAAGGAGAATCACCGTAGCCAGTTGGACCTAGAGGCAGTATTTGCCATTTTTGGCAGCCAGCTTCTGCTATGAAATCTAGCCATTTGAAAATCTCGGGGCCTAAATCGCCTATGCCATCTGGACCAGGAAGACTGGTTGGGTGAAGTAATATGCCTGCTGATCTATTTATATTCATTCCTGACCCTCCAAAAATTAATTATTTTAATAGTGATTTGTAGACTTCAACATAAGCTTCAGCTGATCGTTGCCAAGAAAAGTCTCTATTCATTCCATTTTGTTGTAGCCTAGCCCAGACTGGTTTATTTTTGTATGTGTTTAGTGCTCTTAGTAGACCATTCGCAAACGCTGAAGGGTACTTATGCTTAAAAAGAAAACCCGTTGCTTCTTCAGTATTACCCCGATAGTGCGTAATTGTGTCCTCTAATCCCCCAGTTGCCCTAGCAACCGGAATAGTGCCATAGCGCATTGAAATCATTTGCGAAATACCACAGGGTTCATACCTGGATGGCATTAGGAATATATCTGCCCCAGCATACAGTTGATGGGATAATGCTGGATCAAATTTCGTGACGGTTTTGATCCTCTCAGGGTAAATTTGCGCTAGGTCTGATGCCATCTTTTCAATTTGTGGATTACCAGTCCCTAAGATAATCGCCTGCCAATCTTGACCGATGACACGGTTAAGACCTCTCAAAGCAATATCTATACCTTTTTGGTTATCCATGCGGCTGATTAAGGTTAATAACGGGATATTAGGGTTGATATCTAAATCAAAGCTTTTTTGTAATGCTGCTTTATTTTTAGCTTTGGCTCCTAAATTATCCTGGTTATAGTTTTGAACCAAGTAAGGATCGGTAACTGGGTCCCAAATATGGGTGTCAATACCATTAACTATGCCAATAATTCGTTCTGACCTCGTTTTTAAAAACTCATCTAATCCACAACCAAATTCTGGGGTCAATATTTCTTTAGCATATCCCTCAGATACGGCGATAATCTTATCTGCCGAGACTAAACCAAGGGGTAGTGGGGTCAATCTTGCCCATTCAGGTAAATAGCTATCGTTGCTCGGTACAATACCCAACTCGGTCAAAGCCGGTTGTGCGCCATAGCCATTGAATGGCATGTTGTGAACGGAAATGATTTTGGCTGTTTTGTGAAAAAGCTGCTCATCTTTGTAATTTGTGGCTAATGCGTATAATGCCACTGCCGTATGCCAATCATTGGCATGGAAAATATCGACTTCCCAATTTAGAAATTTCACCAATTCAACGCAAGCAACCGAAAAGAAGGCATATTTGCGTCCGTCTTGAACGGGATTGGCGTGATAGACTGGGGATTCATGATTTATTGCTTCGCTATCCAAAAAGTAAACGGTAAGTCCGTCATTTGTAATCGTGTAAATTGAACATTCTGACGTACCCAAGCCTGAATTAATTGCAAATGACCCCAACCGATTAATTGGCAATTGTTTTTCTTTAATTGCTGCATGGAAGGGCATTACAAGCCTGATATCGACTGATTGCGGTCCTGACTTTTGTATTGCAATTGGTAGCGCACCTGCGACATCACCCAAGCCGCCAACCTTAATAAAAGGTTCAGCCTCAGCAGCAGCAAAAAGCACATTAATTCTTTTATCTTTCTCAGGCATAAATCCTCTCTACTATTAATAATTAAATATGATTTTTGACAATATGAATATAATCTTCAGTGACAACCTCGGTTGGTGAAAGGCCAAGATGTTTTATGAGTTCAAGGATTAATTTTGATTTACTAATGGCGTCCTTTTTTCCCCAGGTTCGACTCTTTAATTCCACAAAATGTCCAAGTGCAGGTTCAATCATTGTATCAACATTGACAAAAAATTCTGTGTCTTTAAATTGAACTAAAAAACGTTGGCGCATTTTTTCAATCTCAATTTCACCAATTGGCTGGAAGTACTCCCTATAAAATCGCAAGCTGTGTGTTGCTGGTGCATAGTAACGACTACGGGAGAGCATGACATCTTCCTGGAACGCGTCCTCACGTGTTTGCCCAATCAAAGTTAGTCTGGAACGGACTTTGGTTATTTCTTCTTTATCGTTCAGAAATTCATCTTCTCGATATCTTAATAATCCTTCATTCGAATCTTCAAAGGTGAAGTACTTATCAAACTCATGATAATGTCGTTTTCGTAATACTTTTATGTTTTGACTATTTAAAGCCTCAAGCACTGGGGTTGGGTCAGCAATTTTGATCTTAGCTTGAATTTCAAAGCTCTCTTCTTCCATTGCACCACCAATTGCAATAAGCTTTGAGAGAATGGATTTTTCACGACTAGTCAAGAATTGGTCAATTTTTTCTGCAAGAATGTTTCCCTGATTGAGTAATTCCGTCTCATTAATTGTCGTTAACTGTCTCGATTTCATCAACCATTTTCCGTTGACCATCACATCTGACACGTCTGTCGCTTTGCCCGCAAAAATGATCTGGGCATAGATGCCATTCGGGTCTCGTTTGAATCTGGGTGAGTTATGAAGCGTATGCAAATCAATAAGAATCAAATCTGCTTTCTTGCCAACTTCTAAACTGCCAGTTAGGTGATCAATATGCAAAGCTTTTGCGCCAATACTTGTGCCCATCGCCAAAGTTTGTCTGGCAGGCATTGCAGTAGGGTCTCCAGTAAAGTTTTTGGCAATAAATGTAGCCAGCCGCATTTCTTCGATCATATCTAGATCATTATTCGAAGCTGGGCCATCAGTACCAATGCCTACATTAAGGTTTAGATCTAGCATCCTGCTAATTGGTGCAAAGCCAGATGCCAGTTTCATGTTTGATGAGGGATTGTGGGCAATGCCAGCATTTGCATGTTGTAAAGATCTCATTTCACCTTCATCGATGTGCACACAATGTGCCGCAATCATCTTGGTTTCCAAAATACCAAATTTTTTAACATAAGGTACGACAGGCATACCTTGTTCTTCACGCAAATCCTCAACTTCATTAAGAGTTTCTGAAATATGGATTTGCACAGGTACATCATATTTTCTGGCTAATTCACTGCAAGCTTCAAGGATTTCAGGCGTCGTTGAGTAAACAGCATGTGGGGCTAAGGTGGGGATAATTAATGGATGCCCGGCCCATTTTTTTATGAATTCTTCTGCCTTGATGAGTGCTTCTTCAAAGGATGAGGCGTCTGGTGCTGGGAATTTCATTACTGATTGACCAGGCAAAGCACGCATGCCAACTTCTGCAGTTGCTTCTGCGATATCATCCTCAAAGTAATACATATCTGCAAAACATGTAACACCACTTTTTATCATCTCAGCACAAGCTAATTTTGTCCCTAAGCGGACAAATTCTGGTGATACAAATTCCCTTTCTACCGGCATCATGTATCCTAAAAGCCATACATCAAGACGGAGGTCATCTGCTAAACCCCTGATAAGTGTCATGGGAACATGTGTATGGGCATTAATCAAACCTGGCAGAAGCACTTTAGCACCACAGTCAATTGTCTCATTTGCATCATAAGCAGCTAACAAATCATCTTCTTGTCCAACAGCGATAATTTGATCACCATTAACAGCAAGCGCACCAGGTTCGAAAATATGAAATTTTTCATCCATAGTTACGACGATTGCATTTTTCAAAATCAAATCAACTTTATTCATTTCTATTCCTCTCTTTGCTCAGTGTTAATTATCCAACACTTTGCGACGTATGAAATCAAGACTTGAATTAACTGCCCAAAGTGGTGCATCTCCAGGGGGACCGCCAAATGATCTTTCTCCTTCATGTAATTTGTCACCCTGAATAAGCGCTAAATATAATACTTGGCGGTGCTGATCTACAATAAATCGAATACCTAAAACCAGATCAACATCTTTTTGGCTTGATTCTCTCATAATATTCAAAAGTGTGTCTCGTGACACCGGTCCATTAATTATTGAACCAGATACTCTTTCAGGAATATATTCATTTAATCCAGATAATATTTGCCCGTTTAGGCCACTATCAATAATGCTAATTCTTAAATTTTGTTGGCTTATCAGGTCTGCAACCGCTTGGTCTAATTTGGTTTCATCTTCCCCGTAAATGTAATTACCCAATTTTGAATAAAGCATTTCAATAATGGGCTCCATCATAGCCGTAGCAGTTTGCACCGATGGAGCTTTTGCCGTAACCCTGATGTCCGTTTGACCTGGGTGGGCTAGCAAGCCAACAGTAGGGTTTGAGAGTGTTTCTAGGTCGCCAATTATTTCATCAATGCTCGATTCGCCTAAGGAAATCGTATGTAAGACCCTTGCTTTGATAATGGTATTCTCTAATGAATACCTGTTTTTCAAGTAAGATAGGACAAAGTTTTGCGTTATGTATTCCATCTCCCTTGGGACACCGGGTAATGAAATTATTGATTTCTGATCACTTTCAAATACAAACGCAGGGGCTGTACCAACCATATTCTCAATTACCTTTGCCCCTTTTGGGATAAATGCTTGCCTTTTATTATTATCTGAAGGTTGGCGGTTGTAGCGCTTGAAACGCGAAATTATGACCTCCCAAAGCTCAGGTTGATATTCCAACTCAACATCCATTGCTTCTGCGACAGCCTGGCGGGTAGGATCGTCAACTGTCGGACCTAAACCGCCAGTTGTTATCACTATATCTGCCCTGGCCAGCGCTTCTATTATCGTTGCCGCAATCCTCTGAGGATTGTCGCCTACAGTGGTAAGTCTGTAAAGATCTACGCCAATATCCCTGAGCACTCTTGCCAAGAATTTTGAGTTTGTATCTTGAATTTCACCTAGTAATAATTCTGTGCCAATTGTAATAATTTCTGCGATCGCCATCTATGGATCCTCAATTTAGTTAATTAGTAATTTTATCTTAAAAGTACTGCCTTAATTTTTTCTGCTTTCAAAAATTTGAATAATCCAATTTGAGGTATTATTTGTCTAATACATTGCTGGATGGAGTAAGAATTTGATGTTTAAGAATGAAGTTGGCAGGTGGGGAGAAGACCTTGCCTGCAAATACTTAATAGATATGGGTTATGTCATCCTTGAGAGAAACTATCATACCAGGTATGGTGAGATCGATATTATTGCTCAGTTGCATGATCAATTAATTTTTGTTGAAGTAAAAACACGTACTTCCAAGCATTTTGGTTATCCTGAAGAAGCCTACACCTATTCGAAGAATGATCACTTGGTAAATTCCATTCTAATCTTCTTAGAATGCCACCCAGAAATTAAAGATAATTGGCAAATTGACTTAATTTCTATTGAAGGGAAATATTTGGCGAGTTCACCATTAATTACCCATTTTCAAAATTTAGTTATGGAATAATTTTTAGAATGGAAAAATTGGTTATTTTAGTAGGGCCTACTGCATCAGGTAAGACAAGTACAGCAATAGCCATAGCAAAGGAATTGGGCGCTGAAATAATATCTGCAGATTCTCGGTATTTTTATCAGGAATTAGAGATTGGAACTGCCAAACCTACATTAGAAGAAATGGGATCAATACCTCATTATTTGATCGATGTAACTAGCTTGAATGAGGAATGGAACCTGGCAATTTTCCAGGAGCGAGTCAAAGAGATAATTCAGGACATCAATTCTCGAGGAAAAATTCCGATTTTGGTCGGTGGTACCGGGCAGTACATTCGAGCTGTTACAGAGGGTTGGAAGATTCCTAGACAAATTCCTGACAAAAAAATTAGAGACGCCATTATTAATTGGGCAAATCAAATAGGTTCAGAACAATTGCATAAACGCCTAGCTGTTGTTGACCCAGAGGCTGCCAAGAATATCGATCATCGAAATATGCGGAGAACCATTCGAGCTCTTGAAGTGATATTCTTAACCGGAAGCCGCTTTTCTGAACAAAGAAAAAAACTACCTGTGTCATATGATTTGCTTACCCTGGGTATTGCAATGCCTAGATCTGAATTGTATGCTCGTATCGATGCAAGAATTGATCAAATGATTCTAGATGGGTTTATTGAAGAAGTTAAACACTTACTTAGCCAGGGATTCCGGGCCCAGCTATTAAAAATTGGACCAATCGGGTACCAGGAGATAACGCGATTTCTTGATGGTGAGATAACACTTGAAGACGCAATTTTGTTAATTAGAAGGAAAACCCGGCTCTTTGTGCGGCGGCAGGCCAATTGGTTTAAACCAGATGATCCTGAAATTAAGTGGTTTCAATATGATGAACAGGTAGTCAAAAAAATGGTGGATTACATTCATTTTCACTATAGTAAGTAATATTTGACCAATAAAGGAGCTGACTCATAAGTTAACCTCCTTTGTTTATAAAAAGGCAAATAAATAAATTATAGAAATAAAAACAAAAAAAGGCTGCCCCAGACTTTTGGGACAGCCTCTGTGTTTTATACCAACTCGGGTGTGCCGCTGTTTTTGGGCACTGGGGGAGGAAAGATTGCTTCAAACTCTTCCTTGGAAAGCGTTTCTGTTTCTAAGAGTTTTTCAGCAACAGCGATCAATTTTTCCTTGTATTTGATTAAGATATCCTTGGCTTCTAGATAAGCTTTATTGACTAAATGCTGTACTTCAATATCAATCTTCTGGGCAACGGCTTCTGAATAATCTCTTTGCTCAGAGATTTCTCTACCCAAAAAGACCAATTCTTCTTTTTGACCGTACACCATCGGGCCTAGTTCATCACTCATACCTAATCGTGTTACCATCTTCCGGGCTAATTTGGTCACGTTTTCGATATCGTTTGAAGCCCCGGATGTTATATCATTGAAGATAATTGATTCTGCTGCACGACCGCCAAGCAACCCGACCATGGTTGTAAAGAGCTTGCGGCGGGAATCTAAGAAACGATCTTCAAGTGGCATTGCCAAGGTATAACCACCGGCCATACCCCTAGAAATGATTGACACTTTTTGAACAGGGTCTGCTTCCGGTAAGGCAGTAATTACAATTGCATGGCCTGCTTCATGGTATGCAATAATTCTTTTTTCATCTTCACTAATTAGCCGGCTCTTTCTTTCTGGCCCGGCAATGACACGTTCGATTGCTTCTTCAAACTCACCCTGCTCGATGACCTTCTTATTACGCCTAGCAGCTAAGATTGCAGCTTCGTTTACCAGATTCTCAATATCTGCACCAACAAAGCCTGGAGTTGAGCGGGCGATTTCTTCCAAATCAAGGGATGGGGAGATGGGCTTACCCTTTACATGAACTTTCAAGATATCAACGCGACCACGCATGTCAGGCCTGTCAAGCATGACCCTGCGGTCAAAGCGACCAGGGCGCAGTAAGGCGGGATCTAATATGTCAGGCCTGTTTGTTGCCGCCATGATAATTACATTCGTGTCTGTATCAAATCCATCCATCTCTACCAGCAATTGGTTCAATGTCTGTTCTCTTTCGTCGTGGCTGCCGCCTAAACCTGCTCCACGATGCCTTCCAACCGCATCGATTTCATCAACAAAGACAATACAAGGCGAGTGTTTTTTAGCTTGTTCAAAAAGGTCTCTAACGCGGCTTGCACCAACACCAACAAACATTTCGACGAATTCCGAACCAGAAATGGAAAAGAACGGAACTCCAGCTTCACCTGAGACAGCCTTTGCCATCAAGGTTTTACCAGTGCCAGGAGAACCGACCAAAAGTACACCTTTTGGAATGCGAGCGCCTAAAGCAATAAATTTCTGGGGCTCCTTCAAGAATTCGACGACTTCCTGTAATTCTTCTTTTGATTCATCAACACCAGCTACATCTTGGAAGGTGACTGTTGGGTGCTCTCCCGAAAACATCCTTGCTTTTGACTTGCTGAATGATATCGCGGCATTATTTGATCCTTGTGCTTGCCTAAAAATGAACCAAAATAAGCCAATCATAAATAAAAATGGAAGGATGTAACCAACTGCGCTGAGTAAACCGACCCATATGCCAGGTAATTTGATTTCAATAATCAAATTGGGATCGGTCAACTTTTCTGCTGGAACGCCTAACAGGACTAATTCTTCAATTAACCTGGAGTTTGGATCAATTGATGATTCCTTGAGATCTCCATTTTTGTAAGTTATGGATAATTGATTTTCATTCAAAATCACCTTGGAGACTTTACCTGCAGAAATATCTGCAGCTAATTGATTGATGGGTACAGCGTTGGTTTCACTGCTTTGTTGGTTAAAATTAAAATATACCATTGCAATGATGGCTATGAATAGCATCAGGTAAATGATATAAGATTGATTACGTGAATTCACCTAAACCTCCGAATTTGCGCAAATTATCTTAGCGCAATTTTGAAATTATACCAACAATGGAAAGACAATAATAGTATGTACAGGATTATTTATAAGATTCTAATAATCCGTGGATAATGCTTTTATTCCCCAACTACAAGGTTTTTTGGTATTTCATGACACAAACCACAGCCGATTTTGGGCTCTTTGACTTCCTTATGTGCTTTCGTACAATAAGCACGGACAATCACCTTATTCTGAAAAAAAGAGAATATCTTTTTTATATCAGCACTCAAAATCATGTTTGGGCAGTTATTAGCAATGACAATATCAGGAACTGGGCAGGAGGCACAATATTTTGGTTGCCATTTTTTTGGTTGATTTGGTTTATCAATCAACCGGCATTCCTCAATTTGCCTGCCACGGTGGTAATCACCATAGAAGTAAGGGCAGTCTCTACCGTATGGCGTTTTCATTTGCTTTTTTGGTCATTCTATAATTTCAAATCGATTTTATTTAGCTGTTAAAAATTAAACGCGTGTGACATAGGAACCCGTGCGGGTATCTACCCTGATCGTGTCACCTTCAGTTACAAAATTTGGTACTTGAACTTTTAGACCAGTTTCCGTAGTTACCTGTTTTGTAACCCCAGTAGCTGTGTTTCCTTTCGCGGATGCTTCAGCGCTTTCTACTAAAAGGTCAACACTAGTCGGAAGTTCAATATCTAAGGGTTCATCACCAAAATAGGTTAGTTTGACTTCCATATTTTCCTTAAGATAGCCAGCATATTCACCCACCAGTTCAATAGGAACTGCAGGTTGATCAAAGGTATCCATATCCATGAAATAATAAAAATTATCATCATGGTACAGATATTGAACATTGTGATAGTCAAGGCGAATATCCTGAACGCGATCACTGGAAATAAATGTCATCTCTAGGGTTGTGCCTTTGCGTAGGTCCCGTGCTTTAATCCGAATTGTTGCAGAACCTCGACCAGGTTTGTTGTGAGCATATTCAAGTACCTTGTAAAGGTCGCTATCTAATTGAAACGTAACTCCTTTGCGGAGTTCATTGACATCGATCATTTTGTATTACCTCTTTCTTTAAGTCTTCCATTAATTAACAGGCAGATTATATATCAGGCTCAGAACTAAGGCAAGTAACTCATGTAGGAATAAAGTGTTTATAGAAACAGAATTTCGCTGCAACGCATTATAATTTAGCAATTATTAATTCAGGAAAAGGAATAATTCAATGATACATGTAAAGCAAGTAAATGTAAGTTCAAGAACAGAAAGGGAAAGATTTGTAAATCTGCCATTTGAACTTTACCAGAATTGTCCTCAGTGGGTGCCGCCTTTTAAATCTGATATTCACATGATGATGAACGCGAAGAAACATCCGTACTATGAACACTCAATTGCGGATTTCTTTGTTGCAGAAAAAGATGGCAATTTGGTTGGTCGCATTGCTGCCCTTATAAATAAACCCTTTAACGAATATCACAACGCGGCAGATGCAGAGTTTTATCTATTTGAAGCCATTGATGATCTAGAAGTAGCCAATGCCTTATTTGACAAGGTGATCCAATGGGCAAAAGCACGGGGCATGAACAAATTGGTTGGCCCAAAAGGGTTTGGCCCATTAGACGGGTATGGAATTCAAATTGAGGGATTCGAACATCGTCAAATGATGAATATGATGAATTACAACTATCCTTACTATCGAAATTTGGTTGAAAACCTGGGTTTTACCAAAGTTGTTGATTTTGTATCCAGTTATGTAATTCCAAATAAATTTATCTTGCCAGAAAAAGTACAAAAAGCGGCGGAAATCGCCAAGAAGCGTGGAACTTTTGAAGTGATGTCATTTAAAAATAAAGCTCATCTAAAACAATGGGCTCCAAGAATAGGCGAAGCTTACAATAAAGCCTTTGTAAATAATTGGGAATATTATCCGTTATCTAAGCGAGAAGTTGATTTTGTGGTGAAGAATGTTATCACTATTGTTCATCCGCATTTGTTGAAAGTGATTCTGAAGGGTGGTGAAATAGTTGGCTTTACCTTCCCGTTCCCTGATGTTTCTAGAGCTATGCAGAAGAATAAAGGAAACCTTGGTCTGTTAGATTTAGTAAGATTACTTCGTGAAATTAAAAGTACAGACTGGATTTCTTTTAATGGGGTCGGTATTCTGCCCGAATATCAAGGATTAGGCGGAAATGCGATAATTTATTCTGAGTTACAGAAATCTATGTCCAATAGCAGCCAATTCAAGCATTCAGAACTAACCCAAGTTGCTGAAACGGCTGAACAAATGCGTAAGGACTTGGAGAATTTAGGTGTCCGGTTCTACAAGAATCATCGTGTATATCAAAAAGCTATCTAGCATATTAGAGTGATAAGGGGTAAAACCCTTTACCCTCAAGGCTATTGTTATTAACTCTTTTGCTTAAGCCAATTTAGCACTATTTCCTGTTATATTTGTTTTAAAGACAAACCCACCATCATGGCAATATGGTGGGTTTTTTATATTTTGATTAAAGTGTTGTAAGGTAATTTAGATGTTTTTTTTGTATTAATTCAATAGAATGTAGTTTGCTAATTCATAACCATTTAGTGAACAACTATCTAAATCAAACCTACTTGCGCGTTAAATTCATCAATTAAAGGATCAATCTCGTCAACTTGATTTTGAATTTCAATCCAGTATTGTGGATCGTACCATTGTGCCTGGATCTCTTCATAGGTCTTGCCCTGTTGTTCTACCCATGTGTAATACTTCAGATTATGGATCCGTTTGCGCTCGTAGTAACCTAATTCTTCAACGTAATCAATACCTAACCCTTTTAGCCATCTTGCATCGTCTTTGATGGCATTTTCCTTGGAATATGTACCCATTTCAGCTTGCATTTCAACAAGTCGACTCATGTAAAGTTCCATTGAATCAGTTAACACAGTCAGCACAATGTCATTTGACCCTAACTCGTTATATTTAGCAAACTTAATGGATGAGAGCAAATTGGAAATACTGGAAAATCCAAGTAGGTCAAGTTGGTTGACAATTACTTCAGGTACGCCTTCGTTTACGAGGTAGTCTTTGCCTTGATCTTCGTTAAATAACCTGGCAAGATTGACTACTGCATTGTCATCAATCGCAGTTACGAAATCAGTGTTACGTGAGTTGTGAATCCAAGGGACATGTTTATCGCCGATGCCTTCAATGCGGTGTGCCCCAAAGCCATTATTTAATAAAGTTGGGCACTGCAAAGCTTCACTTGCGACAATCTTCAGATGAGGATATACCTTTTTTAGATAATCTCCGGATGCCAAAGTGCCTGCAGAGCCAGTCGCTGAAACAAGCCCTTGCACTGATTGACCTGGTTTAATGAGCAATTTTGATAACTCCTCAAGTGCATGGCCAGTAATGTCGTAATGCCAAAGGTAATTTCCGAATTCATCAAATTGATTAAATATCATCAAATCTTGCCCAGAGCGGCGTAATTCCCAGCATTTATCAAAAATTTCCTTCACATTGGATTCGCTACCTGGGGTTGGAATAACCTCGTTGGCAATTTCTGAAAGCCACTCAAAACGTTCTTTACTCATACCTTCTGGCAGTATTGCAATCGAGTCACAGGCAAGTAAAAACGAATCGTACGCGCCACCTCGGCAGTAATTGCCTGTTGAAGGCCAAACAGCTTTTTGCGTAGTTGGGTCAAATTGACCAGTGATCAACCTTGGTACAAGGCATCCAAACGCTGCGCCAACTTTATGGCAGCCTGTTGGGAACCACTTTCCCACCAATCCAATTATTCTAGCGTTTGTGCCTGTAAGGCTTGAAGGAAACTCGATAAAATTTAATCCACCAAATTGTCCACCGCTTTCCTTTGCTTCATTTTTCCATGTAATCCTGAAAAGGTTCCGTGGATGTAAATCCCATAAACCAATTTCAGCTAATTCTTTCTTTATTGATTCTGGAATTAGCTCAGGATTTCTTTGTTGGGCAAAAGTGGGAATAATAATGTTTCGTTCTCGAACACGCTTAACAGTTCGAGCTAAACGATCCTTTTCAATTTGCAAGTCAATTCTGGTCATCTTGTATTCTCTTAATCCTTTAATTTATTTTCTCTTATTATATAAGCATATTGAATAAATAATAAGAATATCATAATTAGGTGTCGATCTTCTAAACCTAGATTTTAACGAACCTTGTTCCTATAAAAATTTGAACCATCCAGTCATTAGTTGATAGGAAATGACGATATTCATTCCAAATTTGAAAATAACAAATTTCGTGGAAGTATTATTTACTTTTATTATGCAAAAATTTTGTACGGAAAGTGACTGAAGATTATAATACAGGAGTATTGTAGTTAATTGGTTATGTTTACCTTTTTATTATGAGCCGAGTGTTGATATACCTGGTAAGAAGCAGTATGTTGTTACATGTTATGGATTAGCTATATTGCGGTAAAGAAAATTTTTTCTCACCCAATATGATCGATGGAGGATAGATGGCAATACTTATCAAAAATGGGAATGTCGTTCTTGAAGATGGTCAAATTCAAACAGACATTGTTATTGAAGAAGAAAAAATTGATGCTATAGGTGAATTTGCGGATAATGGAAATTTTGACCAGATTTATGATGCCTCCAATTTATTGGTTTTACCTGGTGTGATTGATGCTCATACACATTTTTACCTCGAATCAGGGTCATACACAACTGCAGATGATTTCAATACTGGCACACGCTCTGCAGCCTGCGGTGGCGTTACTACTGTTATTGATTTTGCCACCCAAGTGCCAGGTGAATCATTACTGGAAACAATTTTTAAACGTAAAAAGCAAGCAGATGGAAATGTGAATATTGATTATGGTTTGCATGCCATTGTTGCCGATACTTCTTCCGGGCAAGAAAATGAATTAGAAGAATTGGTTGAGATGGGTATTGTTAGCATGAAGTTGTTTACAACATATCGAAAAACAATGTTATATGCTGATGATAATATGATCTCAAGGATATTGAAGCTAAGTAATGCACTTGGTTTCTTAGTTCAAATTCATGCAGAAGATGACTTTATTGTTGAAAGTGCAAGAACTGCGCTTATTTATCAAGGCTCAACACTGCTTAAATATCATGGAAAAAGCCGGCCTGCGAACGCTGAATCTGAGGCTGTAAAACGCATGATCGCCTTAGCTGCAAGGGCCAATAGCCCACTTTACATTGTCCATAATTCAACACCGGAATCACTAGAATTAATTTCTCAAGCGCGTCAAAGGGGTGAAGATGTAATTGCTGAGAGCTGCCCACAATATTTTTTATTAAATGATGAGGTATTTGATGGTGCGCATCCCGAGGAGTTCGTTTGTTCACCACCAATCCGTCCAATTGAACTTGTTGAAACAATGAACCAATTGTTATTGCAGGGAAAAGTAGATGTGATTGGTACTGACCATTGCGGATACACGCGCCAACAGAAAAGAATGGCCACCTCATTTATTGATGCAGCAAATGGATTACCTGGTGTTGAGACTTTACTTCCCACAATGTTTAGTCATGTTGTCGTACCAGAGAAGATAAACCTTGTTAGATTAATGAAAATCATGAGCACTAATCCAGCAAAAATTTTTGGAATATACCCACAAAAAGGTACAATAAAAGTTGGTTCAGATGCTGATTTAGTCTTGTTTGATCCCCAGGCAAGTTATACTCTTGAAGACCAAATGCTTCACTCAGTAGAAGGGGCTTATACTCCATATGCAGGGAAGGAAATCACTGGTAAAGTCAAAAAAACCTTTAGCCGTGGCCGGCTCATTTATGATGAGGGAAGATTCCTGGGTCTGCATACGCATGGAAAATTTGTGCCTGGAACCCCATTCGACAAAAATGTTATCGCCACACTATAGTTTTTTCGTGGTTTTTATTCATTTGTGTTAAAGATCGGCGGTTGGTTTAGGATTAAGTTATCAAAGATGTATTTTTAGAGAAAAATTACGGAGGTCGAAGTAAGAGAATGTCTGTACATGAAGAAGTTAAATTAAAGGTAGATCAGTACCGCGGAAAGATTATCCAATTTATGTTGGATATCGTAGCTATTCCCAGCATGGATTCACAAATTGGTGATGTTGGCAATCGCATTGCCGAGGAAATGCGAAATCTTGGCTATGATGAGGTGCGCTTTGACGTAATGGGAAATATTTTTGGGCGGATTGGTACAGGAGAAAAAACTATTATTTTTGACTCTCACATAGATACAGTAGGGATAGGTGATCCCAATGCTTGGGAATGGGATCCTTTTACTGGGAAGATTGAAGACGGGGTGCTCTATGGGCGTGGTGCCTGTGATGAAAAGGGCAGTACACCCGGCATGGTTTATGGTCTTGCCATTGCTCGTGATTTGGGTTTGTTGGAGGGTTGGACAGTTTATTACTTTGGTAATATGGAAGAATGGTGTGATGGTATTGCGCCTAATTCTTTTGTTGAGGTTGATCCAAAAGTAAGACCGGACTTTGTCGTAATTGGGGAACCAACAAAGATGAATGTTTATCGCGGTCATAAAGGCCGGCTGGAATTCAAAGTGACCGCAAAAGGACGCAGCGCTCACGCTGCTAGTAATCATCTTGGGGATAATGCGATTTACAAACTGCTACCAATTATCAAGGGTATTAGTGAGTTAGAGCCAAAACTAGGCAATCATGCGTTTTTAGGCAATGGGAAAATAACTGTTAGTGACATGCTGGTTAAAACGCCCAGTATCAATGCAGTCCCTGATGAGGCTGTAATTTTTATAGATCGGCGGATGACTTTTGGTGAAACAAAAGAAAAAGTAGTCAGTGAAGTGCAGGCATTGATCCCAGAGAAAGATAAAGACTCCATAACAATTGAAGAATTATTTTATGATGAACCGTCCTATACAGGATTTGTTTTTAAAGTAGATAAATACTTCCCCGCTTGGTCATTAGAACAGGACCATCCTTTGGTGCAGGCTGGCCAGGAAACCAGGTCCTTGATCGGTTTGCAGGAGACTCCTTCTGGCAAGTGGGATTTCAGCACGAATGGGATATATTGGGCGGGCAAAGCAGGCATTCCAAGTATTGGTTTTGGCCCAGGTGATGAAGTTACTGCTCACACCACCCACGATTCGGTTAAACTTGATGATGTTGTGAAAGCAACGGAATTTTATGCGTTAATTTCAGCGATCTTAAGGCAAAAAATTGCACTTTAAAATATTAAGGAGAAAAAATGATTACGAATTTACGCGGTAGAGACCTGATAGGAGATCTTGATTTTAGCAAAGAAGAAGTAGAAACTGTTATGGAGGTTGCGTTTGACCTTAAGCGGCAGCGTGCGCTCAATATTCCTCATCCCTTATTAAGGGATAAAGTATTAGCCATGTTATTTTTCTTTACTTCAACCCGCACCCGTGGCTCATTTGAAGCAGGTATGGCTCAATTAGGCGGCCATGCAGCCTTTATTGAAAACAAGACTACCCAAATAGCTCATGGCGATACAGCGATGGAAATTGGTGAAATATACGGACGATATTTCGATGCTATTGCTATTCGCCACTGCGATTGGCAACTTGGTAACACTTACCTTAATGAAGTTGCGAAAAGTTCTCGAGCACCCGTCTTAAACATGCAGTGTGATATATTCCACCCATTTCAATGCCTGGCTGATCTCATGACCATTTTTGAAAAAAAAGGCCGCGACTTGCGAAAAAAGAAGGTAGTTGTTTCTTGGGCTTATGCATCTTCATACTTAAAACCCATTTCCGTGCCGCAATCACTCATTCTGCAGTTACCGCGCTTTGGCATGGATGTTGTTTTGTCTTACCCTAAAGAATTCAGTCTCATGCCTGACATAGTAGACGAAGCAAAAGCCCAAGCTAAAAAATTCAATACAGGTTTTGAAATTGTCCATGATATGGACGAAGGCTGTCGTGAGGCTGATGTTGTGTATGCAAAGTCATGGGGTCCATTGCTTACAACCGCTGACCCAAAAGAAGGTAAAGCGCTGCAAGATTCTTATGTTGATTGGATTATGGACGAACGAAGAATGAAGCTGGCAAAACCTGATGCAATTTATATGCATCCATTGCCTGCTGACCGCAATATTGAAGTAACAGATGGCGTCATAACTGGAGAAAACTCAGTTGTTTATGACCAGGCAGAAAATCGACTGCATGCACAAAAAGCTGTTATGGCATTAACAATGTGCTAAATAGTACGGTGCAGTAAAAGTATTAAACTTAATCATTCAATTATGCTAGCCTGAGGTATCAATCGATGGCTAACATTATTTTATTTATACAGCTTGATTAACGCCTGGGTTCCATCATCTTGAAAACCCATTTGGGCCATTTGTTCGTATTGACCTAAGACAGTATTTAGCATTTCAAGGGAGATTCCGCGCTCTGACATCTCATCTTTGATGATTTTCATGTCTTTAATGAAGTGTTTGATAAAGAAACCTGGGCCTAAATCATCCCTTAATACACGTGGTGCCATGTTGGCTATCTGCCAGCTGCCTGCAGCGCCAGCGCCGATTGCTTCCAACATTTTTTGTGGGTCTAATCCGACATTAATCGCATACACAATTGCTTCGGTCATTGCTGCAGTTGCGCCAGCAACTGCAATTTGGTTAGCTGCCTTGGTGTGTTGGCCATTTCCTGCGGGGCCAAGGTAAACGACATTTTTTCCCATGCAATCTAAAAGTGGTTTCACTTCATCAAAGTCTTGCTGGTCTCCGCCAACCATTATTGAGAGGGTCGCGTTCCTGGCGCCCGTATCACCGCCTGATACAGGGGCATCCATGATACGGACACCAAGCTTCTTGCCTTCGTTATAAATTGTTTTTGCTAACGAGGGTTTTGATGTGGTCATGTCTATTGCCAAAGCGCCTCTCTTAGCGTTTTTTAGAATGCCATTCTCAGCAATATAAACTTCTTCAACATCGTTAGGATAACCAACAATAGTGAAGATATAATCTACATCTTGCACTGTTTCCTTAATCGTGGTACAGACGACACCCCCAGCCTCATTTTTCACCCTTTCTGCTTTTGTAAGAGTCTTGTTAAAAAGGTAGACTTCGTGTCCATGCTTGAGTAAATTTTTTGCCATGGACGCTCCCATGACACCTGTTCCGATCCATGCGATTTTTGACATTTCAAAATTTCTCCTGATTTTGTACTTAATTATTTGACTTTCTGTTATCACCAAATAGGTAAAATTTTTTAACTGATGTGCAAAATCCCTTTTTAATTCACTACTCAGTTTTATGAATACCTAGGAGATTTATGATCTGTTTCAATAATGAATTTTTATGAGCTGATAATAATTGTAACAAAGATTAAGCAAATTTACTTTTAGCTTGGTATTTAATGAAATTACTAATAACATATGAAAGGGAATATTATCTTTATAGTTTTCTCTTTGTTGATCCTTTATACTTTTTTTCTAGTTGTTGATTATGCAACCTTTTTTCTGTAAATTTGAGTCAGAAAGACCCATTGTACTTTAACAATCGAATGACTTACCAGCGCAATAACGTTTGCCTATTTGCCATTCTTCACTGATCTCCATCAATCTTGCTGATATAAGTCTCAAACAAGAAGTTTCGTTAGGAAAGACGCCAACCACTCTGGTTCTTCTGCGAGTCTCCTTGTTGATTCTTTCCAAGCTATTTGTGGTCCTTATAGACCTGCGATGTTCAAGCGGAAAGTCAAAGACCGTGAAACCTTCTGCTAGGTTCTCTTCCATCCAAGCTGCTAATCGTGGCGCAATTTGTGCATATTTTATGATCGCTACATCAAGATGTTCCTCAGCCGTTTTTCGGTCTGGAGCATTGAATATTGCTCGTATATCTGCTGCTACTTCCATTCTCATGGATTGTCTTGGAACATAGCTTTGTGCATTCTGCTGCAGATGAAACTGACACCTCTGCCATGGTACGCTTCCCAAAACAGCCCTTTTGGCTGCCTTCAGGCCTTCATGATTATCACTGATCACTAATTTCACACCATGCATACCACGATCCTTTAACCCTTTCAAAAATGCCTTCCAGTGCGATTCATGTTCACTCAAGGACACAGAGACCCCTAAAACCTGCCTTTCACCCTCTGGAGTGATCCCGGAGGCCACCAAAACAGCGGCATCGCGTACCTGTCCAGCTTCTCTGACCTTTTCGTAACTAGCATCGGCATACAGGTATTGAATCTCTCCAAGTGGCCGTTCTCGCCATTCCTGCAAGATTTCGTCTAGCTGTTGAGCTGCCCGACTAACTTGCATAGCTGAAATCTCAACACCACACAGTTCTTCTGTTATGGCTTTAACCCTTCTCGTTGACACGCCCTGGACGTACATTTCTGCTAATGCTATCAACAGACCTCGTTCGCTTATCATGCCTTTTTCTAGCGCCGAAGGGTAAAAGCCTCCTTCCCGTACTTGTGGAATAGCAAAGGTGATATCCCCAAGCTTGCTCCTGACCGTTTTAGGCTTGTATCCATTGGCATGCCCTTTTCGTTCTTCCGTTCGTTCGTAGGCCTTTGCTTGCAGATATTGTGATCGCTCTGCTTGCATCACACTGTTGAGTATAACCCGGACAAGTTCAGGAATCACCTTAAGTCCATTTTGTGTTAGTTCTTCAATTAAGCTTGATGAAAGGTTATAATTTTTTTGGTGAGTCATTTAGTTCTCCTTTTCAGATGTTGTGATCTTATTAGGATACTTCTGACTCACTACTTTTGTTAAGGTTCAAGATTTTACAGAAACAATGTTACACTAACTAATTGTTTTGCCTATCCAACGTATAACGACCCCAAATGATATAATAAAAAAACCATATCTTGATAAAAACCAGAAAGGTAAAACATGTCTGAATATATTACTATGCAAGAAATTGATGAAGCTAGGGATGCCATTAATTTGCAGACTGCTCTAAAGCCAGAAATCGGTATTGTTTTAGGATCAGGGTTAGGTGATTTCGCGAACTCAGTTGAAAACCCAGTGATTATTCCAACCAATGAAATTCCTCACTGGCCGGTATCTACCGTGGCGGGTCATAAAGGTCACTTGGTTATTGGCATGATAAAACAGAAACCTGTGATTGTTTTACAAGGTCGAACACATTTTTATGAAGGCCATAGTATTTCACGAATTGGTTTTCCTATTAGGGTGATGCAAAGATTAGGTATACAAACTTTGATCTTAACTAATGCTGCGGGCGGTATCAATTCGAATTTTTCTGCAGGTGATTTAATGATTCTCACTGATCACATTGCCCTTGCAGGAATGACTGGATCTAACCCATTGGTGGGCCCGAACCTTGATGAATTTGGGCCACGTTTTCCAGATATGAGCAAAACATATACACCTGAACTAATAGCCTTGGCACAACAAATAAGTGATGAAAATAGACTCGGCTGTCAAAATGGTGTATACGTGTGGCTTTCTGGTCCATCGTTTGAAACAGCTGCGGAAATTCGGTTTTTGAGGGCAATTGGTGCTGATGCAGTAGGAATGTCTACCGTCCCAGAAGCGATTGTTGCCTCTCATGGTGGCTTAAGAGTGTTAGGTATTTCTGGTATTACTAATAAAGTGGATCCAGACGGAACAAACATGGCCAGTCATGAAGAAGTTTTAGCTGCTGGAAAGACCATTGTTCCAAAATTGATAACCTTACTTAATGCTGTCTTAGCCAAGCTATGAGAAAAGAATATTCAGTTAAAGATGGATTAAGTTAGGAAGTAACTGTAATACACATATGCAACGCATCATACAATTTCTTTCTGATATAGAGCTGCTCGTCTATTTTGGGCTGGGTTTTATAACCATACTTTATGTCAGAAGACTTATTCTTGCAATAACTGAATTTCGCAACTCAGTTTTTGGTTTGGAAAGAGAAATTGCTCAGCGTAAGATCATTAAGATTGTAGGGATATTGGCTTTTATGGGGCTTTTGCTTCTATCCGAATTTGTAGTTTCAACATTCTTAGTAACAGAATTACCCCAACAAGCTACCTATGCAACAAGTACAATTGAGGTATTATCGACGAATACTGCAACCTTGCCCAGTGTTATTCCAACTGATTCAACAAATACACCCACACCTTACCCTCAAGCAAATATTGAAGGTGTTGAGAGCAATTGTGAAGCAGAAATCTTGGCATTCAGTTTCCCAGTTCAAGGTGAAGAAGTAAGCGGTGTGGTAGAAATAATTGGCACTGTAAACACACCAAATTTCGGTTCCTATAAATATGAGTATTCGCCGATTGGTGAGATAAACTGGATTACAGTCGCAGCTGGGAGTGATTTGCGTAAAGATGAAAGTATTGGCTTTTGGTATACTAACTCCCTGATACCTGGTGATTACTTACTAAAACTTGTTGCGCTGGATAACCAGGGTATTGAACAACAGGCTTGCGTAATCAATTTGCGTGTAGTGCCAAGTCAGTAAAAAATAGGAAAAGAGGTTTTTCAAATGCCTGAAATTGAAATTAGACCTGCAAAACAGGAAGACTTAGAAAACTTAATTGTTCTCAACCATAATTACGTTAGCCAGTATGTATTGCAGATGGATATGACCCAAGAGACTAACTTATTTTCGGTGAATTTCAGGAAAGTTAGACTTCCTCGTCCGATGAATGTAGCCTATCCAAGAATTGGAGATGATCTAATTTTGTCTTGGCAAAAAGCAAATGCTATGTTTATCGGTTTTATTGGTGAGGAAATAATATCCTATGTAACCTTAGAAGAAATGAACGCCAGTGGCATAGTAAGGGTGCGCGACCTAGTTGTAAAATTAGACAAAAGGAGATTGGGGATTGCCAGCGGTATTTTGCTGGCAAGTGAAGAATGGGCTGTTAGGCGTAACAACCAAGCCATTATTATGGAACTCCAAACTAAAAATGATCCAGCGATAAAAATGGCTACCAAATTAGGTTATCAATTCTGTGGATATCAAGATCAATATTTCCCTAATAAGGATATGGCGCTATTTTATAGTAAATATCTACATTAATAAATAAGCTAACTAATGATCCTTACTGAAATAGGTTGGACAGCTATCATCAGGACAATCAGCCAAATTGCAACTGCTGGTGTTGCAATAACAGCTGTTTCTTTATTGTTTTATGCCTTAGCGTTTAATTTGTCAGACCGCGTTGCGCGGTCATTTGCCTTAATCTTAGCCTGTGCAGTGTTTATTTATACAGCAGAGACACTTGCAGTAGTTTCCACTTCAGGGGCGGTAATTGAATATTGGTTGCGTTTAAAATGGTTGGGACTGGTCTTTTTACCAGCGACTTATTTGCATTTTTCAGATGCCTTACTCACTCTAACCGGAAAACTTAGCAAAGGTAAACGAAGATTTGCGGTAAAGTTCATTTACCTTTTATCATTTTTGTTGCTCATCTTAATTCCATTTAGAATTTTGATTGGAGATTTGATTATTGGAACCGGACCAAGTCCATTCCTTGAGCGAACGCTTTATACAAACCTATTTGCCCTTTACTATGCTGGGGTGATGTTGATGGCTGCTTACAATCTTGCCAGGGCTGTAAAGCGGAGTATAACAACCACATCAAGACGGAGATTAATTTACCTTTTTGCCGGTGCTACTGCACCCGCTATGGCTTCATATCTATTTTTATTTCATGGAACTGGCATATTTAACCAATATCCCGCTTTATTTTGGGGTCTAGCGACCCTTGGTGCTGTTATTGTTGCATCGTTTTTAGTTGTTATGGCTTATTCGGTTGCCTTTTTTGGCGTCACCTGGACTGACCGTGTGGTTAAGAGTCGCTTATTTAAATGGTTACTTCGTGGACCTTTTGTCGCTTCAGTCACTTTGGGAATGACGACCATTGTCAGGAGAATTGGAGAGTTCTTTGGTGATCCTTATGTTGCATATGTGCCTTTAATTATGGTTGCTACAATCTTAATTTTAGAGTACCTGCTCACAATCTTAGTGCCTTTTTTTGAAAAGTGGTTGTTTTATGGGTCCGATAAAGAGGACCTTTCCTTGATAAGGTCATTAGAGGATCACTTATTAACCAGGAAGGATTTGGATCAGTTCTTGGAAGTTGTAACAGCAACAATTTGCGATCGTATGCAAGTACCAGGATCATTTATTGCTGTTTTTAATAATGATGAGGTTGATTATGTTATTAAGGCTGGAGACTCAAAGGTTTTCGATCTAATAGAATGGAATGAAGTTGCAATTGTAACAAAGCAATATGAAAATACAACTGAGCATTCTTATTTTAGATGGGGAGAATTCATACTCTTGCCTTTAATTAATGGAAACCATCAAAATGGGGATACGCTGTTGGGCTTATGTGGTTTTATGTGGGGTCCTGATATTGATATGGATGAAGAGCAGATAGATGCTGTGCATTTACTTGTGGAGCGTGCTTCATTAGCTTTGAGAGACCGGAAAACACAGCAGCAGGTTCTAAATTCCTTAAAAGAATTACAACCCCAAGTCAATTTCATTCAGCAATTAAGGGCTGTTTCTCGCTATGACCGGATGAAGATTTTTACTGAACAGGAAGATTTACCAGTCGAGGATTTTACAGTTTGGGTGAAAGATGCTTTGGTTCATTTTTGGGGCGGGCCGAAATTGACCGAGAGTCCTCTGATGGAGATGAAATTAGTGAAAAATGCCCTAAAAGAATATGATGGTAATTATGCCAACGCACTCAGGGGAATATTAAGAAACGCAATTGATCAATTGAAACCAGAAGGGGATAGAAAGTTCACCGGTGAGTGGATTTTGTATAATATTTTGGAATTAAAATTTATAGAAGGCAAAAAGGTGCGAGAAATTGCTTCCCGGTTAGCAATGTCAGAAGCGGATTTGTATAGAAAGCAGCGCATAGCCATTGAAGCTGTTGCTAAGGTAATCATTGAATTAGAACTAAATAGTCAAAATGAAAGTTCAGAAATAGGATAAGTTTGAGATTGCTTGTTATTGATAACTTTTCAGTTTAGTGAGGGAAAAATCAGAAAATGAATTGCGTAAGCGAGTTGGATGAAGACTGGGGAGAAATGCGATTTATTCTTAATGGAAATTGGGACAAAACAGTGTTAACTGATGTCTAGAAAATCAATGATGATTGCAAAGAATCTTCTAGTAATTTTTCCTTGAAAGAAAGTAATGAAAATACACCTTTAATTTGTTGTTACATCACTAAAGCAAAAGATAATGACTGAGTATTTCGCTTGACCGAAAAAGGTCATATCAAAGAGGGCGTAATAGTAAGCTCTCAAGGCATTGA
Source organism: Anaerolineaceae bacterium (assembly GCA_040768105.1). GTDB lineage: Bacteria > Chloroflexota > Anaerolineae > Anaerolineales > Anaerolineaceae > JAXGNE01. The sequence continues at coordinate 238,146 of JAXGNE010000010.1, read as the reverse complement.
GGGTTTTGTACCTTTATCGCACCTAATTGGATTGTCTGAAAAAGCTGCATTAGCTGGAGAGGAAAAGTGTAAGAATCCATTACGGGTATTAACACAAAACAATATTATTGAAGGTGTAGTAACAAATATCATAAATTTTGGTGTTTTTGAGGACTTATGTGATTTGGAAAGAATTATTTATATCTCAGAACTATCTTGGGCTAAAGAAGACCAACCAGGAGAGATTGTTAACATGGGTCAAAAAATTTTAGCTGTCGTTTTACCAGGTCAATGAAGCTGATCGAGAAATTTCTTTAAGTCATAAGAAAACACAAGAAAATCCATGGCATAATAAGCAGCAAATCTTATCAAAAGGTGATGTTGTTCCTGCAGTAATTACTAGTGTGAAAAGTTAAGGTGCATTTACTCAGTTAGAAAGTGGAATTGAAGGAATCTCTTCGATAAAAGATATCAATGAAATTTCTTTTAGGAAATTATTGAGGAAAGGACAACAGGTAAGAGTTAAGATTTAGCGTATAGAAACTGATTAAAAAAGATTAAAATTTAGCTTGTGTAATGGAACTAATTAGCTATGGCAAAACTACCTGAAAAAATGAATACGAATCAGGATTATTCTGAACCAAACTTACTTAAGACTGGATTTCGACAACAAGAAAAGATCATTTCAGCTATATCGAGATTGATGCGATATGGCTGGGATCTGCTTGGATTGCTTTTGATTGCATTAGGGTTAATCTTATTATTAGGATCACTGCGAATTACAAAAGGGGTAATGATAGATCAAGTTGATTTTAACTTGGCAAGATGGTTCGGCATTGGTCGGTACTTGCTTGCATTGGTATGTATAATCGTTGGGGGGATTGTTGTCCGGTGGAGGAAATACCCGGCAAAGAAGATCGCACTTGGCCGAATTGTAGCTATAGAATTTGCCGTTTTTGTTTTCTTGGGTTTAATATCATTAATTAATAATCCTACTATTACTGATGTTGAAAGCGGATTGAGTTTAGGTGGTATTGTGGGTTGGGGGATTGCTGAAGTTTTTAGCTCCCTTATTGGTAGGTTGGGAGGATTTATCTTATTGACTGTAATCCTGCTTATATTAATAGGCATCGGATTTAACATAATTAATCGATTAGAAACTCACTTAAATCATCAAATTGGTCATACGGAATCCATAAGCATTCAGAACCATGTCATTGGAGAAGATCCATCTCCCCTCGTTATTGGTGAAAAAACGGCTATAAATAGCAAGACTGCAAGAAAGGTAGAAAAACCCTATATACCGCCTGAATTTAGAAAGTCTTTTAAGGTAGAGAAAAATAAAGAAGTCGATAAAGAAGTGCCTCAAACAGAAAGAGCAGTATCTCTACCGCCATTGGCCCTGCTTGATGAAGAAAAATCTTATAGCCCAGACCAGTCAACCATAAATATGACCGCAGGATTGATCGAAAAAACCTTAGCTGAGTTTGGTATACCTGCTAAAGTGGTTGGCTATCGGGTTGGACCGACTGTTACCCAATACGCTGTTGAACCAGGCTATATTGAGAAAACTGGAACAGAAGATCGTCACAAAATTCGTATCTCACAAATATCCGGATTGGCTAAAGACCTAGCATTGGCATTAAAAGCTGAAAGATTACGTATTGAAGCACCTGTTCCAGGCAAGTCCTATGTTGGTGTGGAAGTCCCCAATAATAAGCACGTTATTGTTCGGCTTAAACCTATCTTGGAATCTGAAGCTTTTTTTAGAGTTAATTCTCCTTTAGCTATCCCTTTAGGACGTGACGTATCTGGCCAACCAGTCGTATCTGACCTTGCAACAATGCCGCATTTGCTGATAGCCGGGACTACGAACTCAGGTAAATCTGTTTGTATTGCCTCTTTGACAACTTGCTTGGTTATGAATAACCAACCTGAAGAGTTGAAATTAGTCATGATTGACCCTAAGATGGTTGAGTTAAACCGATTTAATGGCCTGCCACACCTCCTTGGACAGGTTGAAACAGATATCGAACGCATTATGGGTGTGTTGCGGTGGGCAACATCAGAAATGGATTACCGTTATAAATTACTGGAAAAAGTACATGCAAGAAACTTGGATTCATATAACGTAAAAATGGGTAGATCAGGGCAAGCTACTCTTCCTAGGATTGTTATCATGATTGACGAATTAGCTGATCTGATGATGAGCGCACCTGACCAAACTGAGCATGCACTCGTACGGTTGGCGCAAAAATCGCGGGCAGTCGGCATGCACCTTGTGGTGGCTACACAAAGACCTAGCACTGATGTGGTAACGGGTGTGATTAAGGCTAACTTCCCTACGCGAATTGCTTTTACTGTAGCCTCATCTGTAGACTCACGCGTTATCTTGGATACCAATGGCGCTGAGACCTTATTGGGCAGGGGAGACATGCTCTTTTTACATCCTGAAGTCGGCATGCCTCAGCGCTCTCAAGGGGTTATGGTAACCGATCGAGAACTCGATAGAGTCATAAAATGGTGGCAGGAAAGTAAACAAGACCAGGCGATCGTAATGACAGAAAAACCACTTGATGTTGAAGATGCTTCACCTTGGGAGGAGGATCTTAGAAATAATGGCGATGATAATGGTGAAGATGACCTGATTAATAAAGCCGTAGAGATATTGAGAAAAGATAAGCGTGCTAGTGCCTCTTACCTGCAGCGCCAATTAAGAATTGGTTATCCTCGCGCAGCAAGATTAATTGATCAATTGGAGGAAATGGGCATTTTAGGACCTGCTCAAAGCGGAGGAAAAGACCGAGAGATCCTTATTGATCATGATGAATCTAATTAGCTATTAATTAGTGCTAAACGAATATCTCTTGAGAAACATATATAAAATGATTATGTAGACTAGATTTTATGTGCCTGCTTGACGTAGAAATTAATTACGATTAGCATATATAACACTTAATAACAGGATGAGCTTGTGTCAGAAACGGAAAAAAGTAATTTTTCAATCGAATTATTCTTAAGAAAAACATTCAAAAGCATCTTAGATAAGATTGCTGGTTTTCTCATTAACCTTGGTCTTAAGCCAAATATTATTACAATTTCAGGCCTAATTGGTAATATCGTTGCAGCAATACTAATCGGCTGGGGTAAACTATTTTGGGGCGGTTTGTTGGCAATGTTAGTTGGTCCTTTTGATGCACTTGATGGGGCAATGGCAAGGTTGAAAAATGAACCATCAAAATATGGTAGCTTTATCGATTCTGTTACAGATCGTTATGACGAATTAGTTTTACTTGCAGGATTGCTAGTTCATTTCATTATGGTTGATGAGTGGATAGGCTGCGTTTTGGTTTATTTTGCCGCCGTAGGATCAGTGATGGTCTCATATGTGCGTGCAAAAGCAGAAGCCCTTGGTTATTCAGCAAAAGTAGGTATTCTCACCCGGGTGGAGAGGTACCTGATCCTTATTCCCGGCATTATTTTAGGTAAGCCAATGATTTCATTAGCAATCATAGCATTACTTGGTAATATTACGGCTATACAGCGGTTTTATTTCGTTAGAAAACAAGCCCTAAAAGATAGTATCCAATAACTGGAGGTTTATTACATGAGAGAAGGAATTCAAATTGGTCCAATTATTATTCGTTATTATGCATTAATTATTATGGCAGGTGTCATTGTAGCAGCCTGGTTGTCAACAGTGGAAGCAAAACGCCGTGAAAAAGATGGCGAAATGATTTGGGATATGCTGCCTTGGATAGTAATTGGTGGCATATTAGGCGCGAGAATCTGGCATATCTTAACCCCGCCTGCTTCAATGGTAGAGATGGGCTTGACGACCAATTATTATTTTACTCACCCGTTAGAAATGTTAGCTATTTGGAAAGGCGGGCTAGGAATACCTGGTGCCGTTATTGGTGGCGCTTTAGCCTTGTGGATCTATACACGAAAGCACAATGATAGCTTCTTAGAATGGGCTGATATTGTCGCACCTGGTTTGGCATTAGCCCAAGCGATAGGCCGTTGGGGTAATTTTGTTAACCAGGAAGTTTATGGGTCACCTTCAGACTTGCCTTGGGTGATTAAAATTGACCCCTTGCATCGTTTACCTGGTTTTGAAACTGTTGAAACTTACCACCCCTTGTTTTTATATGAATCGTTACTAAATATACTTGTTGCAGGTATTTTGTTATTAGTTGGCAGGAAATATAAAAATAAATTATTTAAGGGAGACATATTTTTCTTGTACCTCGTTTTATATCCTCTTATTCGGTTTGGCTTAGAATTTTTAAGATTGGACCCATCCCCAGTAGCAGGGTTAAATATTAACCAAACTTTCATGGCCGTAGTAGCTATAGCAGCATCAGTCTTACTGATCTTGCGCCATACTATTTGGGCAGAAAAGATAGCTACCTCTCAGGTAAAATTTGTTGAGGAACAAACAGAAGAAAAGATGGACTTGCAGATATCTGAAGAAGAAGTTGAAACAGCCGTACTTAATCAAGAATTAGAAGTCGATGTTGATGAATTATCAAAAGATCAAGGATATGACAGCCTTGATGAGGAACAAGAATAACAAGAAGCTCAAATCTGAATTAATAAAGCAGGAGGTCATTACCCTCCTGCTTTTTTTCACCATTTATCAATAAAGGTTTCCCAGGTTTTATTTACTGGTAAATATTTTCCAAATAGGAAACGGGCTGAAGCAGGAGGCATTGAAGGCGGTTGAATTGGAAACATGTTAGCAATTTCTGGTGTCTTGCCGCCTTTTCGATGATTACAACGTTGACAGGCTGTCACAACATTTTCCCAAACATGTTTCCCACCAAGATGCTTCGGGATTACATGATCAATTGTAAGTTGTACTTCTGATTTTCCACAATATTGACAGGTATAGTTATCCCTTCGAAAGACTTCACGGTTGGTAAGGTGAACTTGTGGTCGAGGTCTTGATATCTGATTTTTCAACCGGATTACTGAAGGAATTGGGAACTCTTTATTTATGGTCTTAATTACCCCGCGTCCGTTCAGAATTAACGTCGCTTTTTCACAAAACATGAGATTTATTGCACGATGTATTGAGGTTACATTAATTGGTTCGAAATTCGCATTTAAAACCAGAACCTTTGTGTTCATGAGATCACCAAATCGGATTATATCAGAATCTGATGATGGAAAATTCAAGGAAACTATTTTATGAACATGTGACAAGAAATAGAATTTTTTCTTAATTTGAGATTATTCATTCTTGGTATAATTTATTTAATATGAAATTTTATTATTATTATTTTCAGTAATTGGTCAATAAATCAGGAGTAGATAATGCGCCTGAGATTTTCAGGCGCTTTTTTAATATAAAGCAGGACGTTTTGGTTGGAGGTATCAAATGAATATTGATGAAAAAGTAAAATACTTGATGCAGGGAACTGAATATGGCGATCAGCACATGGCACATGCAATGGCTATAGAGTTAAAGGATCGACTAATCGAAGCAGAGCAGTCAGGATGGCCATTGAAAATTTATTGCGGATATGACCCCCGGACTACAGACCTTCACATTGGTCATACGGTGACAATGCGTAAATTAAGACAATTCCAAGAGTTAGGTCATGAAGTCACATTTGTAATTGGCACCTACACTTCCCTGATTGGTGATCCCTCCGATAAAGATAAGTTGCGCCCGCAATTGACCCCTGATGAGGTTCTAGAAAATGCACGAACATACGCAGAGCAAGCTTACCGGGTATTAGATCGGGAAAAGACCATTATTAGATACAACGCAGAATGGCTTTCCCAATTATCCTTTGCCGATTTAATTAAACTAGCCTCAAATTTTACAATTCAACAATTTTTAACAAGAGAAAATTTCCGTATTCGCTGGGATAATAACGAGCCAATCCATTTGCATGAATTATTCTATTCATTAATGCAGGGTTATGATGCACATGTTTTAGAAACAGATGTCCAGGTAGGGGGTACAGACCAGTTATTCAACATTATGACTGCTTCGCGAAAAATCATGAGTTATTATGGGCAAAAACCAAACATCGGTATCATTTTAGATATACTGCCTGGTACTGATGGCGAAGTGAAGATGAGCAAATCACTTGGTAACCACATTCCCTTAAACACAACACCAGAGGATATGTTCGGCAAAGTAATGAGTATCCCTGATAAAGCTATGCCAAAGTATGCGAAACTTGCAACAAGTTGGCAGACAGACACAGTCAATGAATTTTGTGAAGCTCTTAATAAGGGATCAATTCATCCCCGTGATGCAAAGATGAAATTAGCATTTGAAATCGTTTCAATTTTCTATAGCCAAAAAGAAGCAGAAGAAGCTAAGATGCATTTTATTACCCTGTTTCAAAAAGGGGACATTCCTGAAAATATTCCGACCTATGAATTAGATCAGCCAAAATTGCTCTTAGATATTTTGGTAGATGTTGGATTAATCGATAGCAAAAACCAGGGAAGGCGACTTATAGAACAAAACGGCATTAAATTTAATGGTGTAATAGTAGCTGATTTCAACGCAGAGGTGAATGCTAAAGGGCTAATCCAAGTTGGTAAGAGAAAGTTTTTAAGAGTTTTAAAAGGTTAATTATCAGCTATTGTGTTTGCTGTTAGTAATTGGGATCCGATTTTTTGGACTAAGGCGGGATTATTTGATTCCAATACTATGGCTACTGACAGTGGCGAGCCCTGCCAATCGGGCAGAGTGCCGCCCAAGTACCATGTTATGCCTTCTTCATTATCATTAAGCACATGACCAATGCTGAACCAGATTGGTTTACTTTCATCTGCAAGAAAATCGATAATTTGATTGCTTGCATAATCTGGTACGGTTTGTACTGATTTTAAATCATGGGGAAAAGCTAGCCAATTTCCGTTTACGTCCAAGTAACTATTAACTAAAACTGGTTTGGGAATTATGCCATCATTTGTAAATGAAGCGGTAATAAGTGCCATTTGGATTGGGCTGACATAAAAACCTGTATCTCCATTGAGAAACTTAGGTATATCATTGATCATATCCGGTTTTTCTGGAGGTTGCGGAACAGGTAGTATAAAAGCCGGTGCAGAGAATAATAGCATTGAATCCATTGTCGATATCAAATTTTTTGGGGATAGTAACCCTGCTAATTCTTGATAAGATTTTTGGCATCCAAATTTGATTATATTGATTTCTGAATTAGCCGCCTTTATGCCTTCATAGCAGAATGAGTCCATTTGATTCGTAAGAGCGAAACCAGAAATAGATTTTCCTGGATCGCTAAGAAGGGAGGAAAGTAATATGATATTTCCTGCAGACCCTAAAGGGTATGCACCTTGTGTCACTCGATTAATCAGCGGTGAATTTGGATCATTAGTTAAATTTGACCAATCTTCAATAATTGTTTCTGGATTGTAATAAGGATGTGAAGCCATTACATTGATCTCACCCGTTATTGCATTCAAGAGAACAATAGCTCCTTTCTCATCCTTCATCAGTTCATCTGCAATTTTTTGTAATGGTAAATTGATGTTTAGTTTTATGTCTAAACCTTCTGGAGGTTGGTTATACAGTATTTGATGTATCCATTGATCTTGAAATGGGATACCAACTGAACCTCTTAAATAGGGGTAAAGCGCTTCTTCTAAGCCGACTTGTCCATATAACGCATTTGTGTATCCAATAATGGAACCGAGGGGGGGATAATTTGATTGCCTTTGGTAACTACCAGGTTGTCCAATATTTGAACTAATAGGAGATCCATCCAAGGCTAGGATATATCCTCGAGGTGAATAACGATCGTTTATTACCCAGCGTGGGTTATCTTTTCTGGAGATCAGTTCTTTGTCTTTAAATAAGACGATGAAGCCATTGGCTATTATTAGTAAGGTTGAAAATACGACAAATAACTTACCAATATTAACTATTGCTTTATTCGAAAAATGTTTGCTCGATTCTTGTTTATCATAATCACTAACAACAAGTAATATCAATAGGGAAAGAAAGCTAGTTAACAGAGATGATCCGCCATAAGATAGAAGAGGTAAGGTAACACCTGTTAATGGTAAAAGGCCAATATTACCGCCGATAATTAGGAAAGATTGAATAGCATAGTATGATGCTATTCCTAAGGCTAAGTATCTCTCAAATGGAGTATCAGAATTTTTTGCTATTTCAATTGCACGTGATATTAGGAGTAAAAACAATATTATAATGGATGTAGTCCCAAAAAAGCCCATTTCCTCAGCCACTGCAGAAAAGATGAAATCAGAAACTGCGACCGGGATTAAATTTGGGCTTCCTAAACCTGGGCCGGTCCCAAAAAGGCCACCGCTGGCTATGCTAATTAATGCTTGAATAACTTGATAAGAGGAGCCACTTGCATTCGCTAGGGGATTTAACCAAGAATCAATTCGCGTTTTCAACAAGGGAAACAAATAATACCCAATGCTTCCTGCAAGAATTAAGCTCAAGGGGATAATCCACACCAATTTTTTAGAATAATTTGTCGCAAAAATTATAATAAGATATAAGAAAAGAAAAATGCTTGCTGTGCCTAAGTCTCTTTGAGAAATTAATAGGGCAGATGTTAAAAAGATCATTCCTATAGTTGGAATTATCGACTGGATGAGCTGGCTTCTTAAGCGTATTTGTTCCGCAAAGAAAGCTGATAAATAAATTATCAACAGCAGCTTTAACGGTTCAGATGGTTGAAAATAGATATTGGCAAATGAAAGCCACAACCTTGGACCACTACCAATAGGGTTTACGCCAATGATCAAGGTTAAAACCAACAAGCTTAACCCTAAAAAAAACCAAAGATATTTATAGCGTTGTAAGATATCAGATAGCTGTTTTATCCTTAATCCCAAGATTAATACAAAGCTTGCTATTGAAAACCAAATGGTTTGTTTGCCGCCTAAATTTGGTGAAAGACGCCAAATAATTAGCATCCCCCATCCGCCAAGAAGGAAGACTATCGGGATAAGGAAGGGATCGTGTTTCGGTAAAAGCTTATTAATTTGAGGTATTAAAAGAATTAGTAAAACTATCCACACCAATACAGAAATCCAATGTTCCCATTTAGATTCCTGCCAACCAGCGTGAAGTCTTACTGCCGGCGAAATGGATAAAATCAATGCATAAAAAATTATAAACAATCCGGCTATCATTAGTAAGTTGCGCTGGATTATAAAATTTTTATCTAGGGAGATTGACTTAAAATTGTGCACTGCTTAACCTAAATATTTATTAACCAAAATGTCAAGGTTTTCACGGGTTTTTTCTGGAATCAATGCTGGATTGGTCACTATTGAATTCTTTAGGCTTTGATGACATTCACAATCATCATCTTCTGTTAAACTTTCAACCAAATTGATGATGGATTTCTGTGCCACAGCCGTATTGTTTAGTAAAGTCTTAACAACCATTTCTATCGTAACAGGTTCTACTGTTTCATGCCAGACATCATAGTCAGTAATATGTGCCATTGTTGCATAGCATAATTCAGCTTCTCGTGCTAAAAATACTTCTGGTGCTGCGGTCATACCAATAATCGACATTCCCCAGGCGCGGTACAAGTGTGATTCTGCCTTGGTTGAAAATCGCGGACCTTCGATTGCTATATAAGTGCCGCCCATGTGTACTTTAACATGTTCGTTGCCAAGGGAATCTTTTAATTGGGCACTTAATTTTTTACAAAACGGCTCTGCTACACTAATATGACTAACAATACCTTGGTCGAAGAAGCTCCTTTGGCGTTTGTGAGTGAAGTCAAAAATCTGGTCTGGGATAATTATATCGCCAGGAGCATAATCCTCTCTTAAGGAGCCACAGGCACTGACACTTATCACCTTTTGGATACCTAGAGACTTTAATGCATAAATATTCGCTCGGTAATTAACTTCGCTAGGAGTAATAGTGTGGCCAAGACCATGCCGGGCTAAAAAGGCTACATGTCTCCCATTTAATTCTCCTATAACGACTGGTGCACTTGGCTTTCCAAATGGTGTATCGATTTCTATGGATTGTTGATTTTTAAGACCCTCAAAATTATAGAGGCCTGAACCTCCAATAACGCCTAACACGATTTTTGTTGACATATTCTTACTCCTTTGATCCAATGTGTTTTTGTTATAAAAACGATATCTTAATCATTATTTTGCCACATCTGACCTCATCGCCATCAGTGACAATCATAGGTTCTTCAGTAGGAATAGAATTTAGAAAAGTACCATTTGTTGAATTTAGATCTTCAATCCACCAATGATTTTGCTTAAAGGTGAAACGGGCGTGTTTTGCTGAAATAGTATTATCACTGATTACAAAGTCAGCATTTGGGTCGCGTCCTACTAACACCTCTTGTTTCTCAAATCTTTTTGATATTGGTGATTCTGATTGTAAGATTTCAAGGTTTAATGAAGAATTATTGATTCTCCTGGTAGATTTCTTATCAAGATCTAGGCTTAACCAAATCACTCTAAAAGCCCAAAAAATGAATAAAAATAGAACAATAACTAATAATATTCTAAGTACAAGCAAAATAATGGCTGTCATATATTAATTTTCGATTTCCAGTTTTGTTGTTGATGAGTAACCATCTGTCATATCTTGCGTATAAATCAGGTGAGAGGATCCTATTGTGATTACATCCCCGGGGAAGAGAAAGGCAGATTTGATCCTTTTTCCATTTATTAAGGTGCCACCAGTTGAGTCAAGATCAAAGATAATGAATCTTCCATCATGAGCGCGAAGTTGCAAGTGATCTCTTGAAATTTGAGGATCTTCAATTTGGATGTCAGATGTGGAACGCCGACCAACATATATTAGACTTTTATCCAAAGGGTATGATTGTTTACCATTAACTATTAAGAATGCATTTTGTGGTATTTGAGATTTGGGTTGAGTCAATTCTGCAATGTCAAATACTGAGGTTTGTTCTATTACTTCTGTAATGGATGTGAATTCAACTTCCAACTCATAATCGTCTTGGTTTATCGTTTCAGAACTAATAATAATAATTCTTGGGTATGCATTGAACTTATAACCTAATTCTTCACCTGCCTGGCATATTTCCTTAGCAATGTTACTTAGAAATTCTTGAGCATCACGCCAACTTTCTTGTTCCCCAGACCGAATAGTGATTTTTATGATATCAGGCGCTATGATATTTCCAAATTGATCATTTACTAGGTTTTGTTTGATGAGTAAAGGTATTCTTTTTGCTAAAGAATGTGCTTTATCAAATTTTATGAATAAGTTGAAGCTATCTTCAAATAAAAACTTCAAGCGTTTCTCAATAATGTCTAGGAATTCGTTCATAAGGCTGGTTCCAGTATAATAATTATACCAATGATAGATCATTCAAATAATTATGGATATTCTGAATTAGCTCATCCAGCAGATGTGGCTTTAAAAATTTGGGGAGATTGTTTAGATAATTTTTTCAAAGCAGCTCTTGATGGTTTGTATCATTTAAGCTCAATAGAATTTGATAAAAACGCGCAAACAAAAAAGACTCTCCTGTATCTTCCTTCAGAAAAGATAGAAATCTTATTAGTAGATTTCCTAAATGAGATGATATTTATGATAGAAGAAGGTAAGGCGTTTGTAATTCACTGCATGACCAGTACTGATGATGGTACCAGGTTTGTTGGTGAAGAGAAATCCATTTCCAAAATAGATCGGTTTGTAAAGGCTGCGACTTTCAGCGAATTAGAAGTGCATAAGAATGGTGATCACTTCGAAGCGTTAGTTGTTTTTGATGTTTAACTTGTAGGTTATTTTTATGCCAAATATTAACGACTTAAAGAAAATATCAGATTTTGAGTGGCAATTACCCTCTTCATTTCGTGAAGATATGCAAATACCAGTTCACATATTTGCGTCGAAAGAGCTTCTTATATTAGCATTAATAGACAAAGCCATCGACCAAGCCATCAATGCGGCATCTTTGCCGGGTATGTTAGGACAAATCGCAGTGATGCCTGATGTCCACCAAGGTTATGGTTTCCCAATTGGTGGGGTGGGAGCTGCTTGTATGGAGAACGGCGTAATTTCGCCAGGGGGAATCGGGTATGATATTAACTGTGGCGTTCGTTTGCTTGCCTCAAAAATTAAAAAAACCCATGCCCAAAATCAGCTGTGCTCCCTTGCAAAAACAATCAATCGAATTTGTCCAAGCGGATTAGGGAATAAGCAAGGAGTCGTTGTGTCTGAGTTTGACCTGGAAGCTATTTGTAGTCTAGGAGCAAGGTGGGCGTTAAAAAATGGTCTTGCAGATCCATTAGACATAGATAGAACCGAAGACATGGGGTTCATTAGGTATGCTGATATTTCTTTTGTCAGTGCTCGTGCTCGTGAAAGAGGGAAATCCCAATTAGGGACATTAGGTTCTGGTAATCATTTTATTGAAGTAGATTATGTTATGAAGGTTTTTGATAAAAAGGTGGCAGACTTGATGGGGTTATTTGAGGATTGCTTGGTTGTTCAAATCCATTCAGGTTCAAGGGGGTTTGGGCACCAGGTTTGTACAGATTATGTCCGAGACCTACAAAATTTGTCCCAGAAGTACAAAATAAAAATTCTGGATAGGGAACTTGTCTGTGCACCAATTCAATCAAAAGAAGGCCAAGCATACTTAGCAGCAATGAGGGCTGCAGCGAATTATGCTTTCGTAAACAGGCAGGTTATAGCTCAGCGGGTGAGAGAAGCTTTTGCTGAAATATTTTATTCGGACTCTGATAATGGTTACCTGAAACAGGTTTATGATATTGCACACAATATAGGCAAAGTGGAATCACATAAAATTGACGGGGTTCAAAGAGAAGTTTGCGTTCATCGGAAAGGTGCGACCCGTGCTTTTGCCCCTAATTCTCCGGGCTTAAGCAAAGAATATCAAAAGATTGGTCAACCGGTTCTGATTCCAGGAAGCATGGGGACACAATCTTGGGTACTGATGGGACCCGATAAGAACAATGAAATTGCTTTTGCTTCTTGTGCTCATGGTGCGGGTCGAAAAATGAGCAGAACACAGGCAAAAAAGAGTATTCATGGGCAAACTTTAAGAAATCAATTGCTCGATGATGGCATTTACGTTGAGGCTGGATCTTTGTCTGGTTTAGCTGAAGAGGCCCCAAATGCTTATAAGGATGTATCACTTGTTATTGAAAGTGTGGTAGCTGCAGGATTAGCGAGGAAGGTAGCTTCACTGAGACCATTGATTGTCATTAAAGGCTGATTTAGATAGCATAAATTGGATTGCTGAAGATCCAACCGCGTTCTTTCCCTAAATAATTTAAGTAGACTTCAGATCGGTAGATCCCTGGTTCAGATGTGATGTGGGTAAGAACCTCTCTGTCGAAATGTTCTCTTATGACCTTACCATCTTTGAGTAGGCGAGCGTGGGCTTTGCGAGGAAGACGAATTTGAAAAGTTAACCCACCGTTTGCTTGAACTCTGTCGCCCATCCAGAATTGGCCTTCTTTGTTATAAACAGAAAATCGGAAGCCACTGGCAGGAGATATTAAGTCATAAGCGATAAAAGCATGCCCTTGCGTTAAGGCACCATATACCATTCTTTTATCTTCATTTATTGATCCAGTTAACTTATTATTTGTCAAAAGGTGTGTTGTGACAGTTTTAAAAAGAAATTCATAAGGATAAAGGGTTATTCTTATTGGACCTAAGTGCTTTTGTAGACCATGGGCATCAACACCTCCAATTGCTATAACCGGATTGGTTTGTGATAATAAGAGATTATCCCAAAGTCTCAATGCTTCGTTAAGAGGAGCTACCGCCATGAAGTGTGGTATGAGGGCATGAAGCAAAGCCTTTGGGACAGTCTGAGAACGCGTTTTAAATTCGCTCATATAATTCCATAATTCAATCCCAGAATATCCTCTAACCTGCCAATCTTTCCATGAAAATTCCTTCTCACCGAATCTTTGCAGTTTATCTTCAATGGGATGGGCAAGAAATGATAAACCACCTGAACTTTTTACTTGATCAATTAATCGTTGCGGATCATTGGCAAAGGGGCTTAGTTCGCGGTCTTGTCCGAAGATCAAAAGGTGATTTTTCTCATCGCTGAGCGTATTATCATGCACTTCTTCCCCAGATAAAATTAGCAGCTTTCTTCGACCTTTCTGTAAGTAGTTTTCGATATCTTGTACCCATAAATTATGGTCAGTGATGATGATTACATCTAGGCCTGCTATTAAGGCTGAGCGAGAAACACATTCGACACTTCCAGTACCGTCTGAATATGAAGTATGAATATGTAAGCCGATTTTTAATTCTTCCATGTTTAGTCGTTAAGGCAAATCCTTGATTAATTAGTCAATTCTATCCAATGAAGCGAATAATTACTTTACCTAGCAATTAATCAGATTCTAAAAATATTTACTTATATTTTTAGAAAAGTATTTCTAAATGAATTTTAATTTTCTTGCAGCAAATGCCACCATCTTGAGCAATAAGAAGCCATGTCTCCATCGTTGAATGTTAGTAGACCCATATTTTCGCGCTCGGTAATGAATCGGTAAATCGACTATTTTATAATTCAGCCTAGCAGCCCCAAAAATCAAGTCGAAGTCTCCAAAAGGATCAAAATCGCCAAATACAAGTCGATTTACTGCAATTCTCTCATAATCTTTTTTCCATAATACCTTTGTGCCACAAAGTGTGTCCTTAATTGGCTGACCTAAAAGCCAACTAAAAGCATAACTAAAAAATTTATTACCAAGAAGATTAAAAAACCGCATTGCTTCATCTTCCATTGGGTAAATTAGACGAACACCGTTTATAAACTCGCCGGTACCGTTATTTAATGCATCGTAGAACTTGGGTAAATCCTCTGGTGGAACTGTTAAATCAGCATCGAGAATCATTAATACATCACCACTGGCTTTCGAAAAACCTAATCGAACAGCATCCCCTTTGCCTTTCCCCAACTGCGTAAAAACCGAGATATTTTTATTTGGATATTTAGTAATGGATTGATTTATTGCTTCTAAAGTATTATCTGTTGAATGACCTTCAACAAAAACAATTTCTGTGCTTGTGCCCATGTCAGGTGTGCGCCTGATAATTTCTTCAATATTTCCTTCTTCATTTCTTGCGGGAACTATAACACTTACCTTAGATTGAGATTTAATTTCAAAGATATTTGGCTTTAACCGAGCAATAATAATATTGGTTAACGCAAAGTGGTTAAATGGCCAAAGGCGAACAACAAATCGGTTTAGAAATTTACTAAGTATTGGGATATTGGCAGGAAAAAGAATCTCTTGGGTTGTTCTAACAACCTCGAAGCCTGAAAGTTCGAGCAAATTAGAAATATCTGGTACAGTCAACCAGTTTTGTTCTAAGTTTGGTTTTGACAAGCCTAGTTTTCGGATTAATCCAAGCGGTACTTCCCATACACGGTTGTAAGTATTTATGATAATTCTTGTATTAGGCTTAGTGTACTTTTTTATATTATTAAATATTGCTTGAACATCCCAAACATCGTTTAATAAATCCGAGAGGATAATATAATCAAAATCTTCATTCAATAGAAAATTATCTGCATGTGCATTTATGATTGTAAGTTTAGGATGTTTAATTTGCGCTAGATTTACCATTGCAGGTGAAAAGTCAATACCTATCTTTTTGTCTGAATCAATACTATCCAATAAATCACCATTGCCACATCCAATTTCCAAGATCTTTGATCCAGGATAAACCATGTTGTTGTAAATCTCAATCAGTCTTTGATGGTAGTATTTTCCAGCCTTATGCCATTTATTAATATTACTGGCTACTTTATCCCAATGTGAAATTCGAGCATTTTCAAATTCGTTTTTTGCTGGATCAAAATAATAGTTTTCTTCTATCACTGGTTATTCCTTATTCAATGTATTCACTTAAACATAAAATTGAGAGTGAAATAATTATTAATGGAGATTATTTTAACTCACCATTTGATGATTTGCTTAAATAAATCAATTTATGACTCAGGTTAGAAAATGTTGCCTCTTGTTTGTAATAGCTGTGTTCAAATTCTGGTAATTCAGAATTTATGGCAAAGAAAAGAACATGATCAAAATCATGCTGCTCTGCAAGTTCTAATAACTTAGACATTTTTTTTTCATCATTAAATTCTTCAATATCTGAGTAATATGTCTCGAATTCATCCGGTTGCCATTGTAGTTTATCAAAATAAAAATCAAAGTAATATGGATAATATAATCCTCCCACAAGCAAGTTGTCTTCTGGATATGTTTCTTTAATCCAAGTCAATGCTTCATTAGTAGGAAAATAATGTTCTGAAGTATCGGTTAGGTAATTGCCCCATAATGGCTCCTTTGAGCCATCAATGTTGACTGGTGAGATGATCAGCGAAATAAGGATCGTTGTTACTGATAAAATTAAGCTCATTTTCCGATTATTAAAAATCGAAATTATGAAGTAATACGAAGCAGTTAATATCGGTGGTAAAAATAGTAAGTTAAATCGGCTGTATCCGACATAGATATTTTCATCTAAAAGGAAAAAAATCGTGTAAAACAATACTAATAGAAAGAGAAATCCTAGCGACTTGTGCTTTTTCTTTTTTAATAAGATGTAACTGCCAATCAAGAAAAACAAAAAGAATAATCCAAACTGCTCGATAAACGATCGAAAATATACTGCATATAATTGAAAATTTACTAAGTTATGAATAGTAGGAGAATATTGACGATATGAGCTGAAAGAGCTTCTTAGCACTAGGTAAAAAATACTTGGCGTTAAGGTTGAAAAGGCAACTAATAATTCAGATTTAATAATTGGGAGGAAGGTCTGACCTTGTTTGTTGTCCTTAGCCGCTAAAGCATGATTTGCGATTGAGGTAATCCACATTCTGTAAATTAATCTGACTAGGATAAAGCAAAAAATAAATGGGAGATCAGTTTCTTTTATTAATCCAACCAATAAAAGGGCGTACCAGCTAGGAAGCTTTTTTATTATTTTTATATCTGATTGAATTAGATCTTCGATATTAAAACAGACAAATGTCATCAGTAATATTGCAGGAAATTCCAAATATAATATCGAAGAATAGTAGAAAATTATTGGCATGAAGCCAATTGATAGTGCCCAAACTAATGAAATTAGCTTATTATTGAGGGGTAGATTCTTAAGAAAAAATAATGACAGAAGAATTACTGATGTTAATGGCACGATTCTGAAAAGGAATTCCTGATTCGGGCTAAAAAAGAAAGAAAAAATTTTTGAGGGAATAAAAATGAACCAATAATTTATGAAGGGATAACGGAGACTTGCAATAGGTTCATTATTAAATAAAATAATAATAAGCAATAATAGGAAAAGGCAACCAACTATAATTGCAAGGTTTGGTTTGTGGAGTGATAAGTATAAAATAATCAGCCAGATCACAAAAAAACCAAAAAGGATTCTCGAAGGCACGCGCTCCATTAAGTGAAGGACTTTATTGATATGGTGATCTTCATCACCTCTCCAAGGGATAGAAGAATTCAATGCAGCTAGATTTATTGCAATAAGGACAATAACGACAACAATGATAACTAATGATGGCTTAAGTTTGATCTTTACAGTTAGGTCTCCCGCTGAATTAAGACTCCAAAAAAAACCTAGCATTATGGTTATGGATAAAATAATTAATTTAGTTTTATTATTTGCGGGGATATTCCAATAATCTGACAATACAAAAGATATGGAAAATAATGAAGCTAAAAGCGCTATTATGAAAGATTTAGGTAGCCTAACTATTGATGTCGAATCCGATTTGTTGTATGAGAAAATAGGTAAAGCAGACATTGATTACACCCTGAAAAATTTGACTTTTTTTCTGTAAAATATGAAACAAAGAAATTTGGTTAATCAAAAAAAGAAAATGCGATTTATCATTTTTGTTAACAGTCATTATATCATCTCAATCTTTGTAGAATTTAGAATATAATCATTAAGAATAATGGCTAATTTTGCGTAATTTATACAGATGTTGACGAATAGCGAGGATTAGGTATAATCAGCTCTGTTTAATAATTTGGAGGTATGCATGGGAACTTACTTAAGTATTGCAATAATCATTACATCAATAACACTCATTGCCAGTGTTGTACTTCAGAGTAAAGGCATTGGGCTTGGCGGTCTCACTGGTGGCGATACTGGCGGTGTTTATTCACAACGACGTGGTGTTGAAAAAATCTTATTCTGGATTACTATTGGTTTAAGTTCACTCTTCTTTCTTTTAGCACTTATAACAGTGTTAATTACAGGGTAAGGTGATATTCGTTAACCTAAAAAGGATCGTCACAAATAATAAATAGATTACTAGGGACGACTCGCTTCCTTGGGGGTTGTCCTTTTTGGTTTATTATATGAAAAAATATCGATGGCAGTTATTACTCATATTAATTACAGGATTAGTTGTTGGTGTATTATTATTGCTGCAACAAGATTCTTTCAGCCAGCCTGTATCAATTACGCCAAACCCCATTAGTGGTGGAATATATACAGAAGCGTTAATTGGCGAATTTCTGCGCTTGAATCCTTTTTTGCATATTTATAACCAACCTGATAGAGATGTTGATAGCTTGTTATTTAGCAGCTTGGTGAAGTTTGATGCGGCTGGTCTACCGCAACCAGATTTAGCAGAAACCTGGGGTATTTCGAAGGATGGTACTGTTTATACTTTCAGCTTGCGTCCTAATTTAAAATGGCACGATGGAACAACATTTACCACTAATGATGTGGCGTTTACAGTATCCTTATTGAAAAGCGGTAATGCCTTAATTCCACAAGATTTACGAAATTTCTGGCAAGAAATTCAAGTAAATGTTCTTTCAGATACAAGTATTCAATTTGCTTTACCTGAAGCATTCTCCCCATTTTTAGACTACTTGGCAGTAGAGATTCTTCCTGAGCATTTACTTGGCAATTTAAGTCTAGATGAGATGATAGATCATCCATTTAATCTTGCGCCAATTGGCAGTGGTCCATATAAATTTGACCGTTTATTAGTTGAAGATGGAAAAATTACAGGGGTAGTATTGAAGGCTTTTGATGAATACTATGAGGGTAGGCCTTATCTCGATGAAATCGTATTTCAGTATTATGATTCTATTGGGGATGCTTGGGCGGCTTACCAAGATGGGGAAGTTGAGGGTTTGGGGAATGTATCGAGCGACATATTAATGTCTGTATTAGGTGAACCTGATGTAAATTTATTCTCCGCAAGAAAACCTAACCTCAATATTGTTTTTCTGAATCTCGAAAACAAGGCTGTGAATTTTTTTCAAGAAGCCAGCTTTCGTCGTGCTTTGATGATGGCTGTTGACCGGCAAAGGATCATTAATAATCTCTTTTCAGGGCAAGCAATCATTGCACACGGCCCCATCATGCCTGGCAATTGGGCTTACTATGATGAGATTGAAAAAATTGCTTTTGATAACGAAGGTGCTAGGCAAATCTTAGCATCACTTAATATGGTGGTGGATGAGGAACAAGAAGGTTTGATCACCGAAACAGGTCAAGCAGTCTCTTTTGATTTATTAATTCCTGAAATAGAAGTTTATAAAGAAATCGCATTAATGCTACAAAAAGATTGGTCGGCAATCGGAGTCCAAGTAGAAATTGTTGAGAAATCCTACGAAGGGGTTATCTCTGACTTGCAATCTCGTAACTATGAAGCAGCCTTGGTAGATATAGCTTTAAGTGGTACTCCTGACCCTGACCCTTATCCTTTCTGGGGGCAGGCACAAGCTCAGGCTGGGCAAAATTATGCACAATGGAACAATCGATCAGCCAGTGAATTTTTAGAGCAAGCTAGGATAAACTCTAACTACACCGACAGAACAAGGCTGTATCGGAACTTTCAAATCATTTTCCAGCAGGAAATGCCCTCGTTACCTTTATTTTATCCGGTGTACAACTACGCCATAAAGTCAAAAATAAATAATGTAAGTATAGGACCTTTATATGATTACAGTGATCGTTTCAATTCAGTAAATACTTGGTATATCTTAGCTGAATCACAAGAACCATCATCCACAGAAACAAGCATTAACGAGTAGGGCAGAGAGATAGATTCATGACATCAAATTTTAAAGGCGATCAAGGTTTTACAGATCTAATTGGAGAAAGTGTTGTTTCTAAAGCTGATTTAAGGATCAAGGCAATCGGTGCAGTTGATGAAGCCTGGGCAGCTTTAGGGTTGGCGCGTTCATTTGTTACTATAAATAACCACAAAGCAACAATTCTACAAATTCAAAAAGATTTATACATGTTAATGGCACAATTGGCTGGCGCAACATATGCGCCTGAAGGCAATAGATTGATAGATAACAAAGCCGTCGAATGGTTAGAAAGGGAAATTTCTGCGATTGAATCTCAAACTTTGATGCCAGAATCATTTATCACTTCTGGTGACACACCGCGAAGTGGTTTTTTAGCTTTGGCTAGAACAATCATTCGCCGTGCAGAACGTGAGGTTGTAGCCCTAGCGAATCATTACGAAAACATGGATAAAATATTAATTAAATACTTAAATCGATTATCTATGTTGTGCTTCATGATTGAGCTTTCAGAAACGAGTAACAGTAATTAATCCCCAAAAATCAAGTCTACATCATTATGATAGGAACAATAATTAATATCATTACCGTAGTTATCGGTAGCATACTCGGTACTACTATCGGTAATCGTTTGAATGAAAAAGTCCGAAGCACCATCATAAGTGGATTGGGTTTATTTACTCTTGGTTATGGCATTATTTCATTTTCTAAATCCAATAATTCTCTCATCCCTCTAGGAGGTTTGATTATTGGCGTAATTTTGGGGGAATGGTGGCACTTAGAGGAAGGTATTTATAAATTAGGCCAGGTTGTAAGGGACCTATCCTCTAAATTTATAAAATCAGAGTCAAATAAATTATTCGTAGAAGGTTTTGTGACAGCTTCTCTATTGTTCTGTGTTGGTCCGATGGCTATATTGGGGTCAATACAAGATGGGCTTACAGGCGATTATTCTATGCTTGCAATAAAAGCAATATTGGATGGATTTGCATCAATGGCTTTTGCCTCAACGATGGGGATAGGTGTCATATTTTCTGCGATAATTGTGTTACTTTATCAAGGTGGAATTAGTCTTTTCGCTGGTGTAATGAGTGAGGTATTTACAGAATCTATGATAACTGAAATGACCGCAGTTGGGGGGATTATCCTAATTGGCATTTCTTTTTCAAGTTTGTTAACAATAAAGAAAATCAGGATTGGCAGCTTTTTACCTGCACTAATCACAACGCCAATAATAGTTTGGATACTAACGAAATTTGCGATTAATTTCTAAGCCAATTTGCCTTACATTCATACCTAATTATCGAGTAATTGCGATTCAACTGTGGCAACTAAATCGTTGGAGTAAACGATAATTCCATTAACCGAGAAAGAAGGTGTTCCCTGAATTCCTAGGTTTTTTCCGTTTGCCATATCAGCTTGGATTGCAGAAACAAACTTATCAGATTCCAAACAATTTTGAAATTCCCCAGAGTCTAACTCTAGCGATTCGGCATAACTTACTAAGTTGTTATCTGAAAAAGCATCTTGAAATGAACTGAAACTAAATAAAGCTTTCTTGTATTGCCACATGGCGTTTTGGTCTGCAGCACAATAAGTGGCCTCAGCTGCGTTTTCCGATGCTTCTCCAAATATTGGGAAATTCTTGAAAGTTAGATAGACTTTTCCCGTGTCAACATAATTTTCAATAAATTCAGGTTCAAGTGTTTGAGAAAAAGTCTTGCAATGGCTGCATTGAAAATCCGAGAATTCTTCCACACTAACAGGTGCATTAGGATCACCAATAGAAAAGCCAACTTGATTCGTCAAAGTCTCTTTAGATACTAGGAGTCTTGGTAAGAAAATTAGACCGACAATGAGAAGAAGTAATGCACCTAGTATAATTAGTACAGTTCTTAACTGTCTTTTTTGCCCCTCTAATCTTTTTTCTCGTAATTGTTCTCTCTGACTCTTGTAATTCGCCATGTAATTAATATTCTCCGAGTTTATTTGCTGAAAGGAATTTTCTCATAAACACGTGTAAATATCTAGAGTAATGTTTCTAAAAGTTTGTACTAATTAAAGCATTTTCGTGTAAACCTTTATTTTGTCTCCAGTTTGTAAGAACCCCAACTTCTTGTACAAATTCAATGAGGCAAGATTATTGGATTGGGTATTTACTGTAATTTTCATCATTCCCAAATCTTGAAAATGGGCGATTAGATTGCTGAGTAAAGTTGTAGCTATTCCTTGCCTTTTAAAGTCGCATCTCGTTGCCAATCTTGCAATATGAGCACCATCAAACGAAATTGTACTAATTTGATAACCGACAATTTCCCCTTTAATTAGTGCTACTGTGTTGTAAAAAGAAAGGTTGTAAGACTTATTTATGGAAGGTAATGAGTTTTGCCACAAAGGAGGAAAAGCCGTGTTGTCTAACAAGTTTACTGTCTCTAAGTCCCTCTGCATCATCTTTCGAATAATAAGATCAGAATTAGAAATTAATAGATTATTTATTGGTAATTCCTTCCAAATTAATGTCACAACTGCTATTTCTGAATTAAAACCAGCACTAATAAGAATAGGCTCGATCCAATCATTTAGAACCAGGCAGGCTAATTCATTTACATGTTTTTCATTAAGTATAAATGATGCGCTATTTACCAGAGAAATGAAATCTTCTTCGTAATCTCGATGATGTTTAGAAGCAAATACCCTTATCCATGCAGCTTCATTAATTTCAGGCGCACAAGAAATTAATGCACTTAATTGATAATCCTCACGTAATACAAGAAAAGCAGGGTATTCTAACCATTCGGTGGGTGTGTGCCAATCTAAATGGCGATAAACAAGATCACTCTTTTTGAGAAAAAGTGCAACTTCTTGAAGATTATTAGTGTTGACTGGTTCTATCGAAACCATAATTAGGTACAACAAAGCAAATATAATACTACTTGTTCCAAAAGTGTTATAAATTGGAACTCTTGTACACAACCTGCCCATTAACCATGGTTAGCACAGGTTTTATCTTATACAAATCTTGTTCAGCAATGACAAATGGATCGACTGGCAACACAATGAGATCTGCATAATAACCGGGGCGTACTTTGCCACACCGATTTTCCATACCGGAAAGGGTTGAAACATTTATAGTATATGCATTGACGGCTTCGCGCATTGTAATTCGTTGAGAAGGCTGCCAACCTTCAGGGTTCGGTGTACCATCTTGCCGTCTCCGGGTAACTGCAGCATGGATGCCATAGAAAGGATTGGCAGACTCAACGGGAGCATCAGAGCCAAAAACCACATGTGTTTTCAGGTCTAGTAAATTTCGGATAGGATATGCATTTGATGCCCGAGATCCCCAGTACTTATCTACATTATTCATATCCGAAGTACAGTGGATTGGTTGAACAGAAGCAGTTATTCCAAGCATCTTAAAACGCACTTGGTCTTCAGGTTGGACAAGTTGTGCATGTTCAATTCTATGGGGCAAATGGGGGATGTTATGGGAATCTTCAAACTTTCGCAAATCAGACAATCCATCTAATACGTCGTGATTTGCTTTATCCCCAATAGCGTGAATGGTTAGACTCCAACCATTCTTAACAGCTTTTACTCCAATATCAAAGAGATCTTGTCTTGAAAGTAAAAGAATGCCTCTTGATTCTGAATTTTCATAAGGCTCAAGCATTGCTGCAGTTTGAGGTCCAAGAGCCCCATCAGCGAATAACTTTATTGATCCTGTGTGAAGTAAGTCATCTCCAAAACCACTGTAGAGGCCAATCGTAATAAGATTTTCTAATTCTGAAATTGGGAAATTTTTTTGGATGCGTAAATTAAGTCTATCTCTGCCTTTCAGTGACTGCAGTGCTTGAAATACTTCAGGACCATCATAGTCATGAATCCCGGTAATCCCCATTTCCCAAAGATGCTGTTGAACGATCATTAGATCGTCAATTATTCTATTTGGTGAGCTTTTCGGGATGATTCTTTCAACTAGGTTCATTGCGGATTCAAGTAAAATGCCATTTGGTTTGCCGGCAGGATCCCTAATAATTACCCCGCCTTCTGGATCTTTGGAACTCTCATCTATTTGAGCCAAACTAAGGGCTTTAGAATTAGCCCAGGCTGCGTGTAGTGATTTTGCCGTCAGGTAAGCTGGTCTATCACCTGTAACTGTATCTAGTTGTTGGGCTGTGCCAAAGTGAGCATCTTCCCATTCGTTTTGATTCCATCCATGACCTTCTATCCAATTGAATTCTGGATGCAATGCTGCATGTTCTGAAACCCTTATTAAGCAATCCGCTAATGTTTTTGTCTCACAGTCAACTATCCTGAGACTACGAGCAAGTTGACCTAAATGGATGTGTGAGTCTATCAAGCCTGGCCACATAGTCATGCCATTCAAATTATAACTATCTGCGACTTTCCCATAATTATCCAGTATTGTTTTATCAGAACCTAAAGCAATTATCTTATTACCATCGATGGCAATAGCTGATTCTGTTACAGAATCAAAAATGTTTGCGTTAAAGAAAGTAATCAAGATTACTCCGATTGAAAAAGCTGATCTAAAATACTATTTAATTCCTCTGCTGAATAGTAAAAAATAGTAATTTTCCCGCCATCTTTTCCAGATTGGATATTTACCTTTGTTTTTAAATGGGTCCGTAATCGATTTTCTAAATCCTGGATTTCAAATGATTTCTCACTTCTTCTTGGGAGCATTCTTTTCTTAGCAGAATGTTTGTTTACTAAAGCTTCGGTCTCTCTTACGGAATATCCATTTGTCAAGACTGAGGCAAGAACATTCAACTGAACAGCTTCAGAATCTAACATAAGCAAGGCGCGCCCATGCCCTTCCGTAATCAAGCCCTCCTTTATTGCATTTTGAACATGTGCAGGTAAGTTTAATAATCTTAAGTTATTTGTAATACTTACCCGGCTTTTGCCTACTCGTTTTGCTATTTCATCATGAGAATAAGAAAATTGATCAATAAGGTGTTGAAAAGCAGTTGCTCGATCAATGGGATTTAAATCTTCTCTCTGAATGTTTTCAATTAAAGCTAATTCTAATTGTTCTTGAAGTGTAACCGATCTAATCAGTGCGGGTATTTCTTGTAATCCAGCAATTTTTGCAGCACGCCAGCGTCGTTCACCTGCAATCAAAGTATATTGATCATCGTTCTCTGACTTTGAAACAATGACTGGTTGAATAACCCCATATTCTTTTATAGAACTAGCTAAGCTCTCTAGTTCGTTTAGATTTATTGTCTTTCGAGGCTGTTGAGGGTTGGCAGTTATATTTTCTATAAGGATTTTGGTTACTTGCTCTGAGGCCAATTCTGATTGTAAGTAGGTACCTTCACTGGGAATTAAGGCATCTAAGCCTCTTCCTAAGCCTGGTCTTCTTGCCATATCTTTTTCTCCTAGTAATTGGGAATCAACACTCCATCTGAATTAAGTAACTCCGTGGCTAAAGCTGAATATGCTTTAGCCCCGCTTGAGTCCGGTGCATAAATGTTTATGGGCATTCCAAATGATGGGGTTTCTGCAAGGCGGACACTCCTGGGGATAACTGTATTGAACACTTTATCGGAAAAAAATTTTTGAACTTCTTGTGCAACATCTGCCGATAAGTTGGTTCTGCCATCGTACATCGTTAATACCACTCCCCGAACATTTAATTGAGGAAAAAGATTGGTTCTAATTCGGTTAAGTGTGTGTGTTAATTGCCCAAGACCTTCCAAGGCTAAATACTCGCACTGTACGGGGATGATCACACCATCTAGTGCAGCAATCAAGCCGTTAAGTGTTAATAATCCGAGCGACGGAGGACAGTCAATTAGAATGTAGTCATACCTGTAACGAATTTGATCAATTACTTTTTTTAAACGCTTTTCTCGATCATCCAAATCAATTAATTCAATTTCAGCACCGGCCAAGTTTGGTGATGATGGAAGAAGTGATAATTTGAATCGAGTATTGTGTAAAATCAATTCTAAGGGAAACTGAGAACCAATTAGAACTTCATACGTACCTGATTTGACAGTGTTCTTATTAATACCCAAACAAGAAGTTGCGTTAGACTGGGGGTCAAGATCAATCAATAAGACTTTCTGATCGAAGTGCCCCAAGTATGCACCGAGATTAATTGCAGTTGTTGTTTTTCCGACACCGCCTTTTTGATTAACAATTGTGTAAACCTTTCCCGATCCCATTAAGAGCCTCAAATTATGAAATAAAGTCTGTTTTTGCTTTAATGATCTCTTGGAGGGTTGGAATACTAGACAAGTACATTCTCGTTACAGATAAAGCTGCTAGTTTCACAGCAAAACGTGCGGATTCCCAAGGGTCATTTGTGAAAAATAAGCGGCTGAAAAAACAAGCTGCGAAAATATCACCCGCACCGGTGTCTTCACTAACTTGTACTTCTTGTGTGCTAAAATACCGAACATCTCCGTGCCAATAGACCCGTGCTCCATATTTGTTTTCAGTGACTACAAGAATTTTACAGAGCGCTGCTAAATCGGATATTTGATCTTCATCGCCATTGACATCTTCGATGCTAATTACGGTTGCGCTCGCGCGGTTCAGCAATTCCTTTGGGAGGTCGCATTTTTTTGGCCATACATGTTGATTATCATCAACTTCTCTCAACCACCCTTGTGGAGTTAAGAAAATTTTTGAGTCAGGAAAACTATGAAAAATTTGGGGATCAATCTCATCAATAATGGGGCCTAAGTGAACAATTGGTGTGTTTGACCATACTAAAGGGATTTTCGAAATTGAAATTTTGTTGGCTTTTTCGTATAAGTATTGGATGCGGCCTTGAGGCGTCGGAATATTTTTGAATGTAGAATTCTCAGAAGAAGGATTGTTGAAAATTTGAATATTCTGATAGTTCGAAAAATCCGTGCTTGGGCTGCAGCTAGTAATTATGCCAACAGAATGGCCCAAAGCTTTAGCAGTAAGGCTAGAAAAGGTTGCGGTGCCCCCTAAACGGAAACCTGTCTCAGAGAGGTCTTTTGTTATATGCCCAATTACTAAGTAATCGATAGGTGTAAATTCGTTCGTTGTTGTCATATGCTAGCCGAAATTATAGCATGGAAGAAATTATTGATTACTTCAATAGCGAATCAAAAATATCATCAGTAAGTTTTCTTGTTATTTTTCTTCTATAATATAGAATATATCAATAAAACAGTGAGCTTTTTGGAAATGCATTGTTAATATGATACCGCATTTGTTGATGGAAAAATTTAATTATAAATTGACGTAATATATTGAGAACACAAGTATATGGTTGATGAAAGAACTACATTTCAAAGTGCATTAGAAGATTTTCATAGGGCAAGATCCAAAGCTGCCTTACAGCATTTTTGGGCTAGCATAACTGGAAAGTCCTTGGATTTGCTTCCTTTTGATGAAATTTCGGAAAAATTGCATGCCAGTGCAAAAACTGAAAAAGGATTGCAAGTTATTCCACTTGAATCCATAATTGGAAGCGTTGGGCGTTATTACGACTTCGATAGAAATTTTTTACCTTTAAGGGATAGCGATGTAACACGATGGGCAAGTGTGAAAACTGCTATGGTAAAACCTGGTGGTATAGGTGTACCCCCAATAAGCGTTTATAAAGTGGGGGAGGTTTACTTTGTACTTGATGGTAATCACAGGGTCTCTATTGCTAAGCAAATGGGCATGGATGAAATTGAAGCTTACGTAACTGAGATAAAAACAAGGGTACCAATAACCCCAGATGTGTCCCCTGAAGAATTAATTCTTAAGCAAGAATATGTTAACTTTCTAGAAAAGACAAGATTAGACTATATTTTACCGGACCATAATTTTACACTTACATTCCCTGGTTTATATGAGCTGCTTATTGAGCATATAAGAGTGCATAGGCATTATATGGGCATAGAACAAGAACGTGAGATTCCTTACGAAGAGGCTGTTCAACATTGGTTTGAACATATCTACTCGCCTGTTATTGAAATAATTAATGACTCTGGTCTAATGGTTGAATTCAAGGAGAAAACGGTAACAGACTTGTATCTATGGATTTTGGATCATCAATCTATATTAGAAAGAGAGTTAGGTATTCAAATTCGTGCTGAGCTTGCAGCAGACCACATGGCCTTTCAGGAAGGCAAAAGCTTTCAAAATATTAATAAAAGGGGTGAGCAGTATATTGAGGAATTGATAGATACAAATCTAGAAGCATATGAATCGGATAATTCACTATTACCAATCCCAAAGCATAATTATCTCTTTAATCATATCCTTGTAGCGCTCAATGGGCTGGAATCAGGTTGGGATGCATTGGAACAAGCAATTAGGATAAATCGCAACAAAGAAGGTGAAATTAGAGGTCTTCACGTGGTTGATGGCGAAAGCATCGATAGCAAATTTTCAGAGGAATTAACTAATCAATTCAACAATAGGATTCATAATTCAGGTCAGTATGGTAAGTTACTGATTGCTGAAGGAGAAATAACAAAATTAGTACACGATTATAGTTTACTAAATGATCTTCTTGTATTGAAGCTTATTTATGCACCTTCTGATAACATTTTTGACCGTTTGAGTTCTGGATTCTCAGCCCTATTAAGAAAAAGTAAGCGACCAATTCTTGTGGTTCGAGAAGAGGTTACTGATCTAGATAAGATTTTATTGGCATATGATGGAAGCCCAAAAAGCAAAGAAGCTTTGTTTATGTCGGCATACTTTGCAGCGAGGTATGGTTCAACACTAAGGATCATTTCGATTGATGATGGTTCAGCCGATATTGAATTACAGGTCTCTTACGCGAAAAGTTATTTGAATAAAATGAAGATTAATTATCAATATTTATTTGAAAAGGGTGATGTGACAAGATTAGTCATAAGAGCAGTTGAAACACTTCATGCCAATTTTCTTTTATTAGGTGGTTACAGCAGTACCTCTCTGTTTGGAGTTGTTTTTGGATCATCTGTTGATTCGATTCTACGAAATCTAAAAATTCCAGCGCTAATTTGCCAATAAAGGAATTCGTCTAATTGCCAGTATTGTAGTGTCGTCGCTGTAGGGTGCGCCATTTCTGAAATCACTCAAGTCACTTTCCACTTTATCAATAATTGAGTTTATATCGTTGCCAATATTCTCTTTAATTACACTCAAAAATCGGTTGGTGCCATAGAATTGCCCTAAGTTGTTAGTGGCTTCGGTAACACCATCTGTGTAAAGAATTAGCGAATTTCCTGGTGATAAAGTCATTTCATACTCAGATAATTTTATTTTAGACATTGCCCCAAGAGCAATGCCGCTGCTTTTTAATGTTTCAAGTTTCTTTGTCTTTTCTGAAATCACAAAAGGTTGATTGTGTCCGGCATTTGAGTATCGTATTTGGCCTGATTTCGGATTAATAATGGCATAAAAGGTGGTAACAAAGAAGCCTTTTTGAGAATCAAGAAGTAAAAGATCATTAACCCGTTCAAGTGTTTTTGAAGTAGAGACGGATTCTAGGGCAACAGCACGTAACAATGTCCTGGCGACGGTCATGTAAAGTGAGGCTGCTAAACCCTTATCTGAAACATCTGCTATGACTAATCCATATTGTTCTTCATTTATCTTAAAAATATCATAGAAATCCCCGCCCACTTGACGGGCGGTATGCCAGCGCACATCAAACTCATAGCCATCAACTTGGGGTAAGAATTCTGGCAAAAATGTTTTTTGAATATCTCTTGCAAGTTGAAATTCTCTTTCTAACTTTTCACGATCAATTCTTTCTCGATTTAACTGATCATTTTGTATTGCTAATGTTGCTTGTTGAGCAATACCTTGCAGTAGCTCGAAACGTCTTTTGCGATTTCTTACTGATGATGTTTCTTGAGTTAACATAACCCCGAATAACTCTCCTTTTACCGATAAGGGAAAACCCATAATGAGGTTGTAGGGGCTGCCTAAAATTTGTGTGAAATCCCGAATTGTTTCATCAGGAATTATTAAGTCCCAGTCTTCAGGCGGTAAAATTCTTTCAATGGGATGTAAGAAAGCTTTATTTGTAATTTTTATTGCTTCTAATAAAGGAAATTCAGATGTAATGTAACTTGTCTCTTTAATTTCTAAAGAACTTTCTGATGATGTTGAACAATGAATATGATTGACTGTAAATTGGTCCTGCAATTCATCGTACAAATAAATAATGCAACAATCTATCCCGACTAATATTGGTATCGTGTGAATAATTGATTCCAGCGTATCCTGGAGATTAGAAAAACTAACAACTGCTTGTGCTATTTGGAGTAAAACTGCTGAGATGTATGCTTCCTCTTGTTTTTCTTCCAAAAGGCGAATATTTTCTACCGCTATTGCTGTTTGTTGAGTAATACCTTGGATGATTGCTAGTCTTTCCTTATCGTCAAAATAGTTCTCATTTGTTTGTAATAACGGAGAATTTTGTACTAATAAAAATGCACCTAGTAATTCATTGCGAGTGATTAAAGGTAAAAGAATTAAAGTTTTTTGATCTAGGTTATTGGTAATTTCCAGCGGAAGATTTAGATCGTTTATTGCGTTTGAGGAAATTACTGGTAAATGATTGGTATTAAGATTTTCAAACCATTGGTTGTTGTCTATTAGTATAGGGTTGTCAATGTCATCAATTGAAAATGCTTCACCATATATTGCATGAAGATAATAATTACCTGTTTCGTGCTCCCGAAGATATATACCGCAACCCTCAACACCAACCAGAAGGGGCGTGAGGCGTACAACTGTGGAAACCAATTCCGGAATTGTGGTCAGGGATTGTGTTGCTTGGGCAACCTGTAATAAGACCGTTGATACCCAAGCTTGTTCTTGAGATGATTTGTATAGCAGTGAGTTTTCAATCGCAATAGCTGAATAACCTGCGAAAGAAGAGGTTATTTTTTTTGTTTCAATCCCATATCTACCCTTAGAATCATGATGAAGTGTGAGAAGACCTAAAAGTCGGCCACTCGCAATTAACGGTGCAGAAATGGCAGAATAATTGCCCTTAAGACCTATCTGATCAGCAATTGGATCACGCAAATTTAAATCATCCCTGATAAGCGGTTCTTCCATGCTCAGGGAATCAGCCAACCAAGAACCCTCAATGCTGATTCCATTAGCAAAAAGCAGCTCAAGATGTTTGAATTGAGAATTGTAAGCAGCTAAATTTAATTGAATTGATTGTTGATGATTATCATCATTTAATTCATTTTCAAGCAGCCAAAATGCAGAAAAATGACAGGGAAGGATTTTTCCTAATTCATCAAGAATGATCTTTAAGATCTCATCAATTTTTTTATGGGCTGTGAGTAATAGAGCTACGTTTCTTAAGCTTTCTGCAACTTGCCGGCGCCATTGTTCAGATCGATATAGGTTGGCATTGCGTATTGCAGTTGCTACATTAGCTGAAAGTGTTTTTAAATTGGCTTCATCTTGAGCAGAAAAGGCATTATTTAGGTTAGTTTGGATATCGAGCACGCCTAATATTTCTTTTCCAAATATCAGAGGAAGTGTAATCTCTGAACCAGTTTGGTCTTGCGTGATCGGGTTGGGAAGAAACTTTCGACTTTTTGTTACATCGCCAACTCTCATCACACGACCATTTTTTGCTACCCAGGGGATCATCCCTTTCTCAGAATCCAAACTATAACAAATGTTTCCTTTGGCATAATTCTTAGCACGAGATCCACTCCCCGCTTTGAAGTCGACAGAATTGTTCTGAGGATTCAGCAAGAAAATGTGAACAAAAGGGTATCCAAACTGATTGTGGATCAGCTGCACGACTTTTTCTAATAAGTCATCTAAATTAAAAATAGCTGTAATTGCCTGGCTTACCTTGTTAATCAAAGAAAGTTGGTCTTTTTGGTAATTTATCTGTTGGATGAGGCGCACGCGTTGTACTGCAATGGCTAAGTTATCTGATAGTGCCTCCAAAATTAGGATATCATCTTGGTCAAAGCTATTTACTTTATCGGATTGGATATCTAAAACCCCCACTGTTTTTTGATTGTTTATCAGAGGTAAAGCAACCTCTGATTTTGTTTCAGGGAGAGATTCAAGGTAGCCGTATCGCGGCTCTTCATCAACGTTATTAGCTAACAAACGCTTGCCACTCTGGGCGACGTACCCTACAATATGCTCGCCGATCACCAATTTATCGGTGGAGGAGTATTCAAATTTAGGTTTGGCTGATCCAGGCGCTCCGGCGCTTGCTCGGAAAACAAGTTCATCCTTCTCTGGCTCTATGGTAAATACAGCGACATAATAATAATTAAATGTATTTTGAATTAAATGGCAAATTTTTCGTGCCAAAGCACTCAAATCTGTCACATCAACCAACTGCCCGACAACACTTCGAACTAATCCTAGTTGTTTGTTGTTGATAAGATTTTGCTGATTGAGGTTTTCAATTTGATTAGCCAGGGATAAGTAATCACTTATTAATAGAAAGGATTGGGTTTCATGAAAACTAAACGGAGATGATTGTCTCCTAATAATTACTGCTCCATATACATAATCATTTTTTAGCAAAGGTCGGCAGAACCAGTAATAATCATTTTGAAATCCAATAAAATCATGTTTTTTGACAATAATTTCATTAAGTAACTTAATAAAATCATCGTCAGGTTTTTGATCATCAATATTTTTCTCGTCAGCTGTTGATTGGTTCCAATAGTAAAAATCCGACAAAAATTCTTGAATGATGAATTTCTTTATTGTATTAATTTGTGAATTAAGAGAAAGTGATTGGGATAGATCGGAAATTAAGTTTATCAATTTTTCAAAGTAAACTGAATTGCTAATTACCATTGTTGATTCACTCAATTTTTGGTCGGTATTTTGTCATCACGAGTTTGTTTCTTGATGAAGAAGAAAAATCAAACTCAACCTCATCCATTAACTTGCGCATTATAAAAACACCTAACCCCCTTTCTTTTCTGGAGTCCAAAGGACTTGTGATATCCGGATATGGTACTTCATTCGGTTTAAAGGGTAAACCATCATCTAAAATTGAGATAATAATAGCAGAATCATCGAATTCAATCGAGATTTCTATTAGGCCTAAATTTTCACCGCCGTAGGCATGGTCAATAATATTTGAGCAAGCTTCATCAACAGCAGTAAGAATACAGTAAACTTCTTTTGGATTGAAATTAGCCATTACAGCTTGTTTCTCAACAAAATCACTGATTTCGCTAAGGCTTTTATATTCACCAGGAAATACTCGTGTAATCATATTTATTTACTTCACTGATAATAAAATTATAACATGGTGACTGTTTACGTCTTTGTCAATGGTGTAAATTCAAAGTGTGAATTCATGAAAGTATCACAATTCTAATGCACTGGAGCAAGGGTAAAAGGAATTGGTTCAGCCATTAGCAAAGGCTGAGGTTCAAACAATTTACGCATTGACTCCAGGCTGAAATACCTCCTGGTAATTTGCCATTCATCAGCCTGTTCTCTCAGGATTGAACCTACCAGACGAATAACAGAATTCTCATCAGGAAATACACCCACCACATTTGTCCTTCTTTTCACCTCCTTGTTCAAACGTTCCAGGACATTGTTCGAGTAAATTCTTGTCCAATGCTCCCTGGGAAAAGCCATGTAAGTAAGAATGTCATCTTCCGCGTTGATCAACAGTTCCGCAGCTCTAGGCCAGCGAGCCACCATGACCTCATACACAACTTTCAATTGCTGGCGAGCAGCTGCCTGGTCCGGTTGTGCAAAGACAGTGCGCAATGCAGCTGCTACAATTGCCTGGTCTCCGCGAGGGACATGTGAGAGTAAATTGCGCATGAAGTGGACCCGACATCTTTGCCAACTGCAGCCACTCAGCACCTGTGCAACAGCTGTTTTCAGTCCCTCATGAGCATCACTGATGACCAGCTGGACACCTTTTAGCCCTCTTTGTACCAGAGAACGCAGGAATTCCATCCAGAATGCCTCGCTCTCACTGGCACCCAGCTCAAAACCAAGCAATTCTCGCTCTCCCCACTCATTGACACCAATCGCTATGACCATCGCCAGGCTCACAATGCGTTTGTTTTGCCTGACCTTCAAATACAACGCATCCAGCCACATGTAAGGATATTGTCGATCCAGCGGACGATTGCGGAAATCCTCTACCACCTCGTCCAATTCCTTGCAAATGCGCGAAACAGCTGACTTATCAATCCCTGTCAATCCCATTGACTTCAATAAGGCATCCACTTTACGTGTGCTCACACCTTCAATATAGGCCTGCTGTACCACTGCCAGCAGTGCTTTCTCTGATGGCCTGCGCGGCTCAAGCAAACTGGGAAAGTAACTCCCCTCCCGCAGTTTAGGTATGCGAAGATCGATCTCTCCTACTCTGGTTTTCCAGATCCGCTCCCGATACCCATTCCGGTAATTCTTCCGTTTAGGTGTGCGTTCGTGCAGATCTGCACCGGTCATCTGCTGAGCTTCCAGTTCCATCACCATTTGGCTCATTACTCGCACGCTTTCTTTCAAAAAGTCTTTATCCTGGTCCATGCCCATCTTGCGTAGATAATCTTGTAATGCTATAGTTATCTTTGTCATCGTGTTTCTCCTTTCTTTTTTGGTTTCTGATACCTTCAAGAAAGCACACGATGACTTTTTTGTCAATCCTTTTTACACCACTTTATGAGACATTATCTGGTGACTTGTTCAGTTCATATAAATTAGTTAAAATTAGGCTATGGATAACAATGAGGTATATATTCGCATATCTGATCTTTCAGAGGCTAACCGACCCAGGGAAAGATTAATTAAAGAAGGGGCAAATGTACTCAGCAATGGGGAATTACTAGCAATTTTGCTTGGTTCAGGTCGGAAAGGTTTAAATGCCATTGATTTAGGGAATCAATTATTAAAGCGATTTGGATCTTTATCTGGTATCCAAAAGGCGGATTACTCTGCACTTGTGGAAATGTCAGGCATTGGCAAAGCGAAAGCCGCCAAAATCAAAGCGGCTGTAGAACTAGGAAATCGATTATCAAAAGAGAAAATTGAACTAGACCCAGTAATATCAACACCTGCAGATGTTATTAGCCTTGTGGGCTATGAACTAGTTGGTAAGGAACAAGAAGAATTGTGGGTTCTCATTTTGAATACTAAGAATCGGCTTCTTGGGAAAGATCGTTTGTATAAGGGTTCTGTTAACAGTTCTTCTGTGCGTGTAGGTGAGGTATTCAAAATGGCAATCAGGAATAATGCGAAGTCAATTATCTTGGTGCATAATCATCCGAGTGGAGATCCAAAAGAAAGCCCTGAGGATGTAAATCTGACCATCTCTGTCATATCAGCAGGGAAACTACTTGATATTGATTTATTGGACCATCTCATTATTGCAGGCTCAGATTATGTATCCATCAGGAAAGCTCATCCTGGGCTATGGCTTTAATCGCAGTTGGTTGATTAACAAATTAAGATCTGGAGGGTAGGGAGCAGCAATTATTAACTCTTGTTTATTCTTAGGGTGAGAAAAACTGACCGAAGAAGCATGCAAAGCAATACGATTGAACCCATAATTTTCAGCTGCAATTTTTCTGTCTTTTGCTAGGCAATAAAGTGTATCTCCTAAGATTGGGTAACCTAAATGAAATAAATGCGCCCTAATCTGATGCGTATACCCCGTAAAAAGCTGGCATTCTAGTAATGATAGTTCAGTTAAACGTTCAATGATAGAAAAACTAGTTAGGGCTGGTTTCCCTTTTTGTGGATTTACCAGGGTTCGATGTAGGCGATCCGCATTGACAAATAGTGGGAAATTTGCTTGAAAACAATTCCAAGAAGGTGATCCTATTACTAGACACTTATATATCTTAATAATGTCTCTTGTTTGGAAAAGTCGATTGAAATAGCGGTGCGTTTCTGAATTCCGACCTAGAATTACAATCCCACTTGTTTCTTTATCTAGGCGGTGTATTACCCAAAGTTTTCCAAATTCAGGTTCGAGAACTGTCAATAGGTGAGGGAGGTTTGGGTCATATCCATCTTGAATGGATAGTAATCCAGAAGGTTTGTTAATGATTAATAAATCATTATCTATGTATAAAACCATTGCACTTGGGTTAAACTCAATTTTCGAATTATTAGGGGGCATCAGCACCTTGAATTAGTCGTTTTCATTAATCAAATTTTAGATCTATTTATTTAGTATACTTTCAAAAAACCTTTTGATCGGAGATGAGCATGCATATAGTTATAGTATCTATAGAAGTAAAACCAGAATACATAAGTGATTTCTTAAATATTACCCTATACAATGCAGAACA
Organism: Anaerolineaceae bacterium; assembly: GCA_040768105.1. GTDB lineage: Bacteria > Chloroflexota > Anaerolineae > Anaerolineales > Anaerolineaceae > JAXGNE01. Next base: position 201,802 of record JAXGNE010000010.1, on the reverse strand, counting down.
TAGTATCTTAGAGCCTGGCATAGTCCGTTTTGATTTCTACCAAGAGGTAGACAATCCACAAAAATTTTCACTTGTTGAAGTGTATTATTCAAAAGATGGCCAAGCGCAGCATTGGGAAACAAAACACTACAAGAAATGGAAAGATAGTGTTATTGATATGATGGCTCAACCAAGACAAAAAATTGTCTTAAAGAATATTTTTCCGGAAGATGAAAATTGGAGGTGAATAAATGAACTTTGAGTTTATGACCTCGGAACAAATTATTTTTGGAATAGGGGCGATTAATCAAATTGGAGAGTTATCAAGAAGCTTAGGTAGCAAAGTATTAATCATTTGCGGGGGTGGTAGTGTTGATTTAGAAATACTAGTTTCTCAAATGAAACGTTTTGATGTGGATTATGAAACATTTCATGTCACAAAAGAGCCAAATATTCAAACAATCGAAGCTGGATTAGCGCTTTCAAAACTTACAAAGTGTAAATTTGTTATTGGCTTTGGCGGTGGAAGTGTTATCGATGCGGCGAAAGCTATTGCTGTGTTGATGACAAATAATGGCAGCTTATTAGATTACCTTGAAGTAATAGGTCAAGGGAAGCCAATTACGCAAAAACCTGCTGAGGTTATTGCAGTGCCCACTACGGCAGGTACAGGAACAGAAGTTACAAAAAATGCTGTAATTTCATCACCTGAACACAAACTCAAAGTGAGCTTACGAAGTCCAATGATGATTCCAAAGATTGCATTAGTGGATCCTGAGCTTTCGATTTCAATGCCTAAAGCAATAACTGCTAGCACAGGGATGGATGCATTAACCCAGCTTATTGAAGCCTATGTTTCAAAACGAGCTAATCCTATGACGGATTCATTTATTAGGGAAGGTATAAATAGGGCTGCAAGAAGCCTACGGATAGCTTATAACCAACCTGAGAATATAAAAGCAAGGGAAGATATGAGCTTAGCCAGTCTATTTGGAGGAATTGCCTTAGCAAATGCAGGATTAGGTGCGGTGCATGGGTTTGCAGCTGTAATTGGAGGTATGTTTGACGCACCTCATGGAGAAGTTTGTGCAAGCTTGCTACCTGCTGTGCTACACGAAAATATTGCTGCAATAAAAGAGACTGATCAAAGCTCTGCATACCTCGTAAAAATCTCTGAAATAGCAAAATTACTATTGCAAAATGAACAAGCTTCAAATGAAGATTGTATAAAAATCCTTGAAGAACTTAAAAGTGAGTTTGAGATTCGAAAATTATCAGATTTTGGAGTTACAGCAAGAGATTACCCAGTCATTGTAGAAAATGCCAGAAAATCCTCAAGTATGCAGAAGAATCCAATAGACTTAACAGAATATAGGCTTTATTCAATTTTGTATAACTCATAAGTAACTATTGTGAACTGTGGAAAGCTGGGAAGTTTTCGTGCATATTAAGGTTTAGTATTGGTAAGATTAACCTCAAAACAACATACTTCGATTATTCCTGGCCCACCATGCACTACAATTGCTGGTGGTAGTAAGTAAATTGGCACATCACTTAAGTTTAATTCTTTTACAAAATACTCAGCCAATTCTATAGCTATTGATTCTGCTTCGCAATGGCTAATATTTAATAATGGTTCTGGATTATTATTACATAAATCAATTACCCGCTTCTTTATTGATTCAAGGGCCTGTCTAAAAGTGCGCTGTTTATCAAAGGGTTGTACTTTACCATTGCCAATCGTTAAGATGGGTTTAATTTGGAAAATGCTACCAATAAGGGCAGATGCACCCCCAATACGGCCTCCCTTATATAAATACTCAAGGGTATCAACAATAAAAAATACTCTTTCACGCTTCATTAATGTCAAGACATGTGATTTGATTTCTTCAATACTCAAACCTTCATCTATTAATCTTTGAGCCTGTAAAACCATAGTTCCAAATCCACCAGCAACAGTTCTTGTGTCTATGATGTGGATGTCCGCGTCTGGGAACTCCGTCGCTGCAATTGTCGCGCTTCTAAAGGTACCGCTCACCTCACTCGATGGGGTTAAGACTAAAATTGTTTCATCCGATTTAATACATTTTTTATATATGGGGGAGTACAAGGCCGGTGGCGGCGCAGCAGTGCCAGGTAATTTTGAGGCATTCTTGAGCAAGTTCAAAAATGTGGCTGTGTCAATTTCATAATCATCACGAAATGACTTATCTTCAAATGTTATAATCTGGGGAAGTACTTCAATGCCTTTTGATTTCAATTGGGACAAAGGAATTCCACAGGTGGTATCAGTTACTAATCTAATCATGATTTCTCCAGAATTATTAATAAAAAAATGATGTCGAATCAGATGAGCTAATTTGAATTAATAAACTACAACCTAATTTTTTATTAAATTAATTAATATGTCACCAGATCTTTTAATAAGTTCATAATTATGAAAAGACCATATAATTTAATATGATTATAAGGGAAAATTAAAAACAGAATTAATAAATAACAATACTTTAAGGATTATCTATGCAAAAAACAACCTGCGAAGAAGGAACTGCCATAATTATCTTTGGTGTAACTGGCGATCTTGCCTCAAGAAAGCTGCTACCTGCTTTATATGAAAACGCTAGGACAAATCGATTTGTCGCCCCTATTTACATAATTGGGTTTGCCAGGCGGGACTGGACAAATAAAAAAATGCGGGAAATATTGGGAAATGGTATAAAAAAATTTGCTCGAAATCAACCTGTAGATGAAAGTGTCATTGATTCTTTATTCAGTAACGCATGTTACATTCAATCGGATTTTGAGGACAAGAATGGGTATGTATTACTTCAATCAAAGATTGAGGAGATTGGGGTGAAAAACTCCTTATTTTACCTTGCGACTCCTCCAGATGCATATAAAACTATCATTCTGAATCTTGGACATCAAAAAATGCAAAACTGTACGTATGGATGGCGCAGAATAGTTGTCGAAAAACCATTTGGTACAGATTTAGAATCTGCTCGAAAGCTAGATCAAGAAATACACAAAGTCTTTTCAGAAGACCAAGTATATAGAATGGATCATTACTTAGGCAAAGAAACGGTACAGAATATTTTAGCCTTTCGTTTTGCAAATGGGATTTTTGAACCATTATGGAACCGTAATTACATCGATCATGTTGAGATTACTGTGGCTGAGACTGAAGGTGTTGGTACTAGGGCGGGTTATTATGAAACAGCGGGTGTTATTAGAGATGTGTTTCAGAATCACCTCTTACAACTGTTATCTCTGACAGCCATGGAAACGCCTTCTGAATTTAGTGAAAAAGCAGTCAGGGATGAAAAGGTAAAAGTGTTAAAATCCCTATGTAAATTGAGTTCAGATGAGGTGGTAGAAAATACTTACCGAGGACAGTATATTTCAGGCACAATTGATGGAAACCAAGTTGTTGGTTATCATCAAGAGCCTGGCGTCGCGCAAGACTCGGTCACTGAAACATATTTGGCTGTAAAGTTATTCATAAACAGTTGGCGTTGGGCTGGGGTGCCTTTTTACCTGAGGTCTGGTAAACGAATGCCAAAACGTGTAACAAGGATTGTTATTCAATTCACACAAGTACCTTTGGCTTTGTTTGGAGCCCGAAATCTAGCTGGCAACGCTCCAAACCTCTTGATTTTTGATATTCAGCCTGATGAGGGCATCTCACTCTACTTAGGAGCTAAAGCTCCAGGTCCAATTCACCAAATTGAACCTGTAAAAATGCGATTCAGTTACCATGACACATTTGGAGGTGAACCACCAGAGGCTTATGAAAGGTTATTGTTAGACAGCCTCAATGGCGATGCGACATTATTTACCAGAAGTGATGAGGTTGAAGAGGCTTGGTTGTACACAAATAAAATAATCGATGCCTGGAAAGAGCGATCTTTAATGAAATTGCCTCACTATAATGCAGGTACATGGGGACCGTCAGGCGCAGATGAATTTATGAGAAAAGATAACAGGTTTTGGTTTAATTAATGATTTTTAAGAAGGTAAATAATTATTCTGGAAGATCAGCGTTACAATTTGGGCATTTAATTTCAGATCTTTTCACAACAAACCCACAGTTTGAACAGGTTTTAGGTTGCGCTTCACCTAAAGGCGCACCGCAGGCAATACACCTTCCAGCTGCAATTTCATTAGCAGTATGGCAATAAGGGCAGATTGTTCTGCGTAACCTTTCCGATAAGGCAAATCCTGCTCCATGTTGTCGGACTGATTCTGCAATGACTTTCCAGGTTTGCTCAGCTAGCTGCAATGATTCAACGTCCTGAGCCAAGTCATCAATGCGGGTGAGAAGTGAGAATGGATTGCGAATGGCTGAAATAGCTGTCATGCCTAGGCTTGCCGCAATACCTAACCAAGCTTGTTGACCCAATTGCACACTGATGCCATCCTTAGCTTTGTGGATCGCAACCGTCAATGCTGTATTTCCGCCAGATTTTGCATAGGGGTTCGTCGCTATTTGAACAGCAACATGACTATCTGTCCCAAATTTTTGGACTCTGAAATTCCCGCGATGAAAATAGGCGATAATATCTCTGGCAATATCGTCAGGGTTTATGTTTCCGTGAAAAAATTTTACACTCATTGCAGAACCATTCCTAAGCAATTATTAGATGTTTATAGATTATAATCTCTAATCGGTACTGAAAGTAGGATTTGTTTAAATAATTATGAAAAAAAGATTACTAATAACCACACTTTACATAATACTTGGCCTCAGTTTGATCATTGGGTTATTCTTATTTCAGAATTTGCATGTTGCCCTTGCTCAATTTCCAACTGTATCTATTCCTACAGTCACAAGCTCACCTAGGGGTCCATATGTAATAGTAAAGCTGATCACGACAGTAAATGATCCGATCAATGTACGGGCAGGACCCAATGCCTTAACTGAACAAATTGGTGTTTTACTAGTGGGGCAAGAAGCCAATGCAATCGGTCAGTACGGAGATTATATTCAAATCGAGTATCCAGGCGGCCCAGGTAGCAAAGGTTGGGTGTACGCAAGTTATGTGGACCTCATCGGTGGCCCTCTACCTTTAGTAGAGCCACCGCCCACATCTACGCCACAAACAACTAAAACAATTGATCCTACACTTGCTGCTCAATTTATCATTACTGCGCAACCCACACGTTTACCAACGTATACAGAACCTCCTCCGCTAAGTATTCCTACTTTTGTTATAGAAGAAGGGGCAACTGCACCTGGTGGGATCCCTATGGGTTTTATCATCATTGGATTAGGTGGATTGGGTATTTTTATTGGTCTTATTGCCTTATTAAGGCGAGGCTGATCTTAAATTTGTTATTGACATTCAATACGGAAGTATTGAATAAATCAATTTTTTTTATTAACTCAAAACTATGGATGTAAAAGTAATTTCTACTAATCGAAAAGCAAGATTTGAATACCAAATCTTACAAGTGCTTGAGGCTGGCTTAGTATTGAAAGGAACTGAAATTAAATCAATACGAGATGGTCAAGTCAGCCTTCAAGAGTCTTACATTCGAACTGATGGCAGACAGGCTTGGTTAGTTGGTGCGCACATTGCACCATATGAACATGCCAGCGCCTACCAACATGAACCAGATAGAGAAAGAAAACTTTTATTAAATAAACGTGAAATTTCAGAATTGTATGATGCTGTTCGGATTAAAGGTATGACAATAGTTCCTATCAGAATGTACTTAAAGCAAGGAAGAGCAAAGTTAGAAATTGGCTTGGCTAAAGGTAAAAAACTTTACGATAAACGTGATGCAATCAAAAAAAGAGATGTTGAGCGGGAGGAAAATCGGCGAGGTAGAAGTTATTAGAAGACCCGATTAGACATAATTTATGATAAATAACAATTTACTTGCCCTTTTGATCACGTTCTTAATTGCTTTCTTATGGTTAGCCTTCTGTAAATTTCTCTCCCAGAAAGGGTTGGTTAGTAGTTCAACTAGTAGAAAAATTGTCCATATCGGAACAGGTCCAATTTTTGTATTATGCTGGTTATTGTTTAGCGAGACAATTTCAGCAAGATGGCTTGCATCATTAGTGCCTTTACTGATCACTGTTCAATTTATTTTTGCTGGCATCGGCATTATTAAAGACGAACGAATAATAAAATCCCTTTCCAGATCCGGAGACCCAAAGGAGATTCTTAAGGGTCCTCTTTACTATGGAATTGTTTTTATAATTATCACTATTCTATTCTGGAGATATTCGCCAATTGGTATAGTGGCTTTGATGATATTATGCGGTGGAGATGGTATTGCAGATTTGGTAGGTAGTAGGTGGGGAAAGCATTATCCTATTCCTTGGTCAAAAAGCAAATCCTTGGTAGGTTCCCTTGGTATGTTTATGGGCGGTTTAATATTTTCATTCACGATTTTGGCAATATTTATCTCTGCAGGATTTTTCCAGTTAAGCCTTCTAGAGACATTATCAAAATTATTGATCGTATGTATAAGCGCAATAATTGTCGAATCCCTACCTTTTGATAATATTGATAATGTATCAGTTCCCATAACAGCAATAATTATTGGGTTCTTGGTTTTCTAAGAATATTCTTTTTTTGGTGAGTGTATGTTAACAAGGCGAGACTTTTTAAAATTATCTGCAATAACATTTGGCACATTAGCGATGCCTAAATTGCCATCGCTACAAAATGTGAATAATATTAATACAGATACAAAAATTAAATTAGGTAGAATTTGTGCTGGTGATGAAGGTGCACGGTTTGAGTTAAAGGCTGAGCCAAATTTAAATGCTTCAAATTTAGGTTATGTTTGGCGTGATGAAATTGTTGAGTGGAAACAAGAAGTCATCGCTAATCAATTAGACTACAATCGATATAACCAGAAGTGGGTAGAAACCCCGAATGGTTACATTTATGGGCCTTACGTGCAACCTGTGAAAAATTTACCGAATCAGCCGGTTAGTATGCTACCAGAAAACTCAGACGGAACCTTAGGTATGTGGGTGGAAATAACCGTCCCTGTTGTAGACATAAAACCGGTTGGCAATAAAGATAACACACAATTTTGGATCAAGGAAAAGAATGTTCCAAGGATATATTACAGTCAAGTTTTCTGGGCCTATGACGTACGCCAAGTAAATGGGGCATGGGAGTACCTTTTGATGCAAAAAATTGGCGCTTTTCCTGACAGCTACTGGGTTGATGCAACAGCGTGCAGACCCATCACATCCGAGGAAATTGAACCCATAAACCCAGGCATTGGCGAAAAACACATCATTGTTGACCTTAATCATCACACCTTGACTTGTTTTGAAGGGAAAAGAGAGGTTTTTTATACAATAATTACTTCAGGGGCAAAAGTAGGCGGGAAATGGTTGACACCAACTGGTATGCACACAATTTGGCGGAAAATGATAAGTACCCATATGAGTTCTGGGGCATTAACAGGACCATTTGATCTATCTGGTATTGGGTGGACAACGCTTTTTGACACAAATGGCGCAGCTATTCATTCCGTATATTGGCATAATGATTTTGGTTCGCCCTTATCCCATGGATGCATAAACTGCAAGCCTGAAGATGCAAAATGGATTTGGCGTTGGTCCCAACCTTCGGTTGATTATTACCCTGGCGATTTAATTAATCAAGGATGGGGTAATTCCACCTTGGTCGAAGTGATAGGCTAAATATAAAAGTGCCCTCCCTAAATGTTTCATTCAGTCTTGCGTTTTTTGCTGGATTGGCATCTTTTCTTTCTCCTTGTGTTTTTTCTTTAGTTCCCGCCTATATTGGATACTTAGGTGGTAGAACAATTAATCAAGATTCATCAGTTACGTATAAGCAATCACTCGCAAACTCATTTCTTCATGGGTTAGCATTTGTCATTGGGTTCTCAACAGTTTTTATTCTATTTGGGATAACATTCTCTGCTCTAGGCCGGCTATTAATTAACTTAGCCCCAGTTCTGGCTAAAGTGGGTGGGGCGTTAATAATTTTTTTTGGCCTACACATAACCGGCCTTTTAAAGTTACCATTTTTATATTATGACCTGAGAATTCATTCAAAACGAATGAAAACCCAAACCTTATTTACGTCATTTTTGACTGGTGTATTTTTTTCTGCCGGTTGGTCACCCTGTATCGGTCCAACACTGGGGTTGATCTTGACACTTTCAGCAACGAGTCAATCAATTAGACAAGGAGCGATATTGCTTGCTTTTTATTCATTAGGCATGGGAATACCCTTTCTAATTGCCGCCCTTGGAGTCGGGTGGATAACCAAGACTTTACAGAAATATGCTAAGCTATTACATTACCTAGAGATAATTGTTGGATATATTTTGATCATTGTAGGAATTTTGTTATTCCTAGGAATCTATCAAAAATTGGTTAACTTTGGCACAATATTCGATTATGGTATCTAAATCTACTACAATAGATAATTATGTTTACTATGGTTAGTAATGAACGATAATTATTATTTGATAAGGTGTTACTATAAAACAATTTATCGATGAGAGTTATTATGATGCAGTTATATTTATTTGTTGATGAGAGCACTAATACACAAATTCCAAACATAATGAAAATCTTGGATTACTACCAGGAAGATTATCCACATCAGATGCATGTTATTGACATAGAAAAAACCAAATATGTTAAGAATGCTTTTATAAATAAACTTCCGATTCTTGATATCGGTTCCTTCAGGATCATTAAACCCAATAAGGAAATCGATATTCAATTTGCTTTGCATGAGACTCAGCAAAAAATCCAAATTGCACAAGAAAAACAAGATAAGTTAACGCTTGATAGTTTTACAAACCTACCTGTTAGTACAAAATCTGATAGGTTTTCTGCATGGTTCTCAAAGCATTACATGCTACTTTTTAATTTGCTTGTGTTACTTTATGTAGGCTTGCCTATACTAGCTCCAGTTCTAATGAAATACAAAATGCCAAGAGCTGCTAATGTAATATACAAAATCTATAGTCCCTTATGCCATCAACTCGCATACAGGTCTTTTTTCCTTTTTGGTGAGCAACTTTTTTATCCTAGAGAATTAGCCGGTATTGAAGGCGTATCTACATATGAGGAAATTAGTGGATATGATAGCGAAGATTTATTGATGGCACGAAATTTTCTTGGCAATGAAATTGCTGGGTATAAAACTGCATTATGTCAGCGAGACTTGGCTATTTACTTAACCATATTAAGTTTTGGATTACTCTTTAGTTTAACTGGCAACAAGATTAAACCAATTCCATGGTATGTGTGGATTTTATTTGGGATCATCCCTATTGGTATCGATGGCTTTTCACAATTAATTAGTCAGTTAGGATGGACATTATTATCTTGGTTCCCAGTACGTGAGAGCACACCCTTGTTAAGATTTATCTCTGGTAGTATGTTTGGTCTCTTTACTGCTTGGTACGGTTATCCTTATATAGAAGAATCCATCGCTGAGACTCGTCTTAGCATAGCAATCAAAAACGCGATAATAAATCAAACTAAAGCGGAATAATAAAGCGAATAGAAAAATGAGAGTGATCACAAGATCAGGAATAAAATCGTTCTGCTTTGAAAATTTGATTGGTATGAATCTTGATCACGCAATCTTCTCAAGGCAGGGAGGTGTAAGCAAAGCGCCATATCACACTCTTAACCTAGGTGGTACAGTCGGTGATAATCCTGATGATGTACTGGAGAATCATAAAATTATCTTTAAATATCTTAACCGACCATTTGAAAGCCGTTTTGATGTTTGGCAAGTGCACGGCAAGAATATTATTAGTGCTGACCGCCCAAGAAAACAAGGCGAAGCACACATACATGCCGATGGCATATTTACTGATAATCCGGCATTGACTTTACTAATGCGATTTGCTGATTGTGTGCCTATCTTGATTTATGACCCAATTAGGCAAGTGATCGGAATAGTTCATGCAGGATGGAGAGGTACAGTTCACAAAATTAGCGCTGAGGCTGTGAGATATGCCGGTGACATTTATGGCTGTAAACCTTTAGATCTACTAGTTGGGATTGGTCCTTCAATCTGCCCCAATTGCTATCAAATTGGTGAGAATGTTGTGAAGATGTTCAAAGAAGAATTTGGCCAGAATGCTGAACAAGTTTTGAAAAATAATCCGGAAGGCACTTACTTAGACCTTTGGTTGGCTAATCAAATCACACTTGAAGAAGCAGGTGTGAAGAATATTGAACAATCGTATTTGTGCACCGCGCATAATTTGCAGGATTTTTATTCTCATAGAGCTGAAAATGGAAAAACCGGTCGCTTTGGTGTAATAATGGGATTAAAGGAGTAAATTAAAATTTCCAATGACAGCAGAGTATCGGGAACAAATTCTTAATAACTACCTTCGAGTCCTTCAGAACGTCGAAGAAGCTGCTAAAAATTCAGGGAGAAATCCTGAAGACATCAAACTTGTTGTTGTGACCAAAAAACAACCTGTTGAAGTAGTAGAAGCTGCTTATCAATGTGGAATGCGTAGGTTTGGCGAAAATTATGCCGAAGAAGGGTTGATAAAAATCAATGCTTTAAATCAAATGAACGACATTGAGTGGCATATGATTGGTCATGTTCAAAGTCGGAAAGCAAGATTGGTTTGTGAAAATTATCAGTATGTACATTCGTTGGACAGCAAAAAATTGGCTGAAAAACTAAACACATACTGCCAGCAAAGGAAAATGAAATTACCTGTGTTATTAGAAGTAAATCTTAGTGGAGAAATTAGCAAAAGCGGCTTCAGGATAGCAGGAATTTCAGATAAGCAGGAACTATTAAATACGATAGATAAAATATCAACTTATGAGCATATTGAAATCCATGGCTTGATGACCATGCCGCCATTTAGCATCAATCCACGAGATTCGATTCCTTGTTATGACTTGATAATAGAATTACAGAAATACTTACAGATTAATCGGCCAACTATCAATTGGAAAGAATTGTCTATGGGGACATCTTTTGATTACCAAGTTGCAATAGAGAAGGGGGCAACAATCGTTAGAATTGGAGAAGCCATTTTGGGCTCTCGAAACAAGTAACTTAATTAATTATGCTTTATACAAAATTCTGCCGCAGGATCTGCAACGTACTGTGCTTGAAGGGGATCTGACGGCTTGTAGTTCTCCCGGTGTCAATGTGGAACCGCATGCATCACAACTATCTTCTTTAACATTAGCTACAGCAACACCTGCTTTCGTTTTTAATAGATTTGAATATAAAGCAAATGCATCACTTGGAAGGGTAGGTATGATTGATTCTTTTTGAGAAATCAAACCAGGTAATTCAGTTTCAATTTTGGATTTCTCTCCTAAGAGTTGGGCGTTCCGGGATGATTGGTTCCCAACTGCTTGGTTGTATGTCAGTTCAGCTTTCTTGATCTCAGCCTGCGCTTCTTCTACTTCAATCATTTTTTCTAATTGATCATCTTCTAATTTAGCAATTGCCCGCTTTAGGGCTTCGCTTTCAGACTGCAAATCTTGAAGTTCTTTTGGATTTCGAATCTTTCCACTAAATAGCTGAGCTTGATTTAGTTGCCACTTGATTTTTTTATCTTCTACAATATGAATCTGATTTTTTAATTCTCCTTGAAGTTTCTTTTCAATTGAAACGCTGATATCAAGATCAAGTTTTGTTTTCAAGACTGCATCATCTTGAGCAACAATATTCTCTATTTCATTGATACGTCGTGATAATTGCGAGATTTGAGTATCTAATACTTGCAATCGGTAAAGGCTAAGTGCTATATTCATCGGTTAATACGCAATTCTATTAAATTCATTATTCAATTGTAACATCTAAAAATTATACAAGTCCATTTTCTGCGAATAGAAGATTTAGCATCCATGATAAAATTTTATTAGTGTGTTATTAGGTTTTTACGGAAAAATCAAATGCCTATTAATGTAAACCAAATTCAATTATTCGGTCAAAAGTTAAAAGACAATCTCTCCAAAGTGATTATTGGTAAAAATGAGACTATAACCTTAACAATTATAGGCTTTTTATGCCAAGGGCACTTATTAATTGAAGACGTGCCTGGTGTAGGAAAAACAATGCTTGCGCGTAGCTTAGCTAAATCATTAGGCTGTTCTTTCAAAAGAATTCAATTTACACCTGACATGCTCCCTAGTGATGTTACTGGTGTTTCAATTTACAATCAGAGTACAAAGGAATTCGAATTTCGACATGGTCCAATACATGCGCAAGTAATTCTTGCTGATGAGATTAATAGGGCTACTCCAAAAACCCAATCAGCATTACTTGAAGCAATGGAAGAGCGCCAAGTTACAGTGGATGGTATAACACACCTTTTACCTGAACCGTTTCTTATCATGGCGACCCAAAATCCGATTGAGTATGAGGGCACTTTTCCTTTACCAGAAGCGCAATTAGATCGCTTTTTGTTGCGGTTAAAATTAGGATATACCACTCTTATTGATGAAATAAAGATTCTTGAAGAGCAACAGCTAAATCACCCAATTCTAAATCTAGGATCAGTGACTAATGTTGAAGAAATTATCAAAATTCAAGAACTTGTCAAACAAGTATTTGTTTCACAAGCTGTAAAACAATATATAGTAGAGATTGTTCGCCAAACCCGCGAACATCCAGACGTATTTCTTGGCTCCAGTCCACGTGGCAGCCTTGGACTTTTTAGGGCAAGCCAGGTTAGGGCTGCTTTGCATGGCCGGGAATTTGTTTTGCCAGACGACGTTAAAGCATTGGCGAAATCCGTCCTTTCTCATCGCATAGTCATTAGCGCTGCCGCAAGAATGCGTGATCTCAATTCGGACAAGATATTGGACGAGATAATCTATAGCTTACCCGTACCGGCATCCGAGTAAGTACGAGATTAGAATTACCACATGCATCCTGGTAAATCATTTTGGTGGGTGTTACTAATTTTTACGCTATCTGTTATTGGCTCTTTAGTACCATCCAATCCAATTAAAAACATCCTTGAGAAATTAACTATTATATGGGGAGTATTTATTGTTTGGTGTTGGGTTTGGACTTTTTTTTCACTACAAGGCTTAAAAGTGAAGCGAAGTGTGCGAACTTTAAGACAAGCTGTAGGAGAAATTTTTATTGAGCGGATTGAAGTAGTGAATCAATCACGGTTTGTGAAAAATTGGGTAAGGATAAATGATAAATCTGAATTAACTGGACCGGATCGAAATAAAGTCATAACAAATATTGGGAAAAAACAATCGAGGTCTTATTCTATTTCCACATTGTTAAGATACAGGGGAATATTTAATTTAGGACCTACTATTTTAACATCTGGAGATGTTTTTGGGCTGTTTGAAAAATCAATCCTGGTTCCATCTACTTCACATTTGCTTGTATTACCTTACCAGGTATCATTATCGCAATTTCCTGCGCCATATGGCATTTTGCCTGGGGGAAGGGCATTTAGACAGAAGACAACAGAAGTTACACCATTTTCAGCAGGAGTGCGTGAATACCAGATAGGCGATCCCTTACGTAGAATACATTGGCCGACTACTGTACGCAAAGATATGTTAATTGTAAAAGAATTCGAGAAAGACCCCTTAACTGAGGTCTGGATTTTTATTGATATGCGAACAGAAATTCATGAGAGTTTTATAGACGAATTAATTCAAGAAGAATCTAAGGGTTCTTTATTCTGGATGGGATTTCGCACTAGGTTTCAGTTGCCATATTCCACCTTAGAATATAGCATTAGCGTTGCAGCATCAGTGGCAAAGTTTTTTATCTATCAAAATCGTGAAGTGGGATTGATGACTAATGACAAAAACAGTTCTCAGATTATGGCAAACAGGGGGGAGAGACATTTAGATAAATTATTAGAAAATTTAGCATTATTAGACGCAAACGGAGAAATTCCATTATACATCCTAGTACAACATGTCCTTAGCACTGTGGCTCACGGCAGCACAATTGTACTTATAACGCCTGCTATCGACACACAGATAATAAATACTGCTATTGAAATACAAAGAAGGGGTATTTTGCCTATCGTTATCTTAATTGATAAGTCGACCCTTGAGGTAACTTCCCAGATTGGAGAATTAGAATCAAACTTAATAGCCCTTGGGATCCAAGTGATTAGAATTTCACTTGGAGATGACCTTAAGTCATGCTTAGAAACAGGGATTTGGAATCTAAGAAAGGAAAACACACCAAGTCAACGTACAGTTTTGGTTTAAAAAGCTCCTAATATCTACTCGAATTGAGGTATGGTATAATTTTTTCGGTTAATCGAGCATTCAAAATAATGATATTGAATTCTTGGAGATATAAATTTGGTATTTAATCCCATAAATTGGTTGCTGGGACTTTTTTCATTAGATATTGGCATTGATTTAGGAACAGCCAATACCCTTGTTAATGTCAAGGGCAAGGGCATCGTCATCAATGAACCATCTTGGGTTGCAATAGATAAAAGAACACGTTTACCTTTAGCTATCGGTGCACAAGCAAAAGCGATGGTAGGCCGTGCCCCAGCCAATGTAGTCACTTTACGACCATTGCGCGATGGCGTGATATCTGAATATGATATTACACAAGCTATGCTCGAGTATTTTATTGGTAAAGCTCATCAACAAAGTATTGTTCCTTTACCAAGACCAAGAATTGTTGTTGGAATACCTTCGGGCGCTACAGAAGTTGAAAAGAGGGCTGTTTTTGATGCATCTATGTCTGCTGGTGCACGAGCAGTCTATATGATACAAGAACCAGCTGCTGCAGCTATTGGTGCTGGGTTACCTATCAATGAAGCTACTGGAAACATGGTTGTTGACATCGGTGGAGGAACAACAGAAGTGGCCATTATTTCTATGGGTGGCATTGTAATAACAAGATCACTTCGTGTAGCTGGAGATGAATTAGATCAAGATATTATTGAATACATTCGCAGTAAATACAACTTATTTATTGGGGAACAAATGGCAGAAAAAGTGAAAATAGCAATAGGTTCTGCTTATCCATTGAAAGAAGAAAAAACTGTTGATGTAAGGGGAAGAAACTTGATAACAGGTTTGCCTGAAGCGATTGAAATTTCATCAGTAGAGATTAGGGAAGCATTATCAAGCTCTGTTCAAGTTATCATTGAAACAATAAGGGACGCAATGGATGAATCCCCGCCAGAAATCCTTTCAGACTTGATGGATAATGGGATTTGTTTAGCAGGTGGAACTTCCCAGTTACTAGGTTTGGCGGACCGTTTGGCAAATGAATTGCAAGTTCGTGTTTGGGTTGCTGAAGATGCAATGTCATGCGTTGCTCGGGGATGCGGACTTGTTTTTGACAACTTGGATTTATACACCCCATTCTTTGTCGGTATAGAACGTGATCCATTCACAAGAATAACTCCATAAAGTTTCGTTATCTACATATCCAATTGCTTTTATAATGGATTCAAAAAAGAATCAAATGAAAAATATATTTAATAAAATTTCTATTCAATCAATCGTTATTGGATTAATAGTTATTGGCTTGATAGTATTATCAATATCTGGTTTCCTCACGCCCCTTTTTAATGTGGGATTAAATCCACTGATATCCTCGCAAAGTTGGCTCTCTGTAAGATTTCTTTCATTCAAGGAGTTTTTTACTTCCCCTAAAGATATGGCTACATTGCGTGAAAGAAATGCACAGCTTGAGAATGAAGTATCCCAACTTCAAAGTCAAATAATTCAACTACAAGAAAATTTAAGTGAAGCGCAAATACTCTATGCTCTTTTGGATTTCGCCAGAACAAATCCGCAGCATGAGTATGTTGCTGCAACTGTTATTGGCCGAGAAATAAGTCCATTCCTACAATATGTGATCATAGATAAGGGCTCTTCACATGGAATTAGATATGGAATGCCTGTGGTTACTCAACAAGGATTAGTGGGCCGAGTGGATGCAGTATTAGGAAATGCTTCAAGGATCCAATTGATAACTGATGCAAGCTCAATCGTAAACGTACGTTTACAGTCGGCAAAAGTTGAAGCGCAAATTGTTGGATCACTAACAGGTGAGGTATCTCTAGAAATGGTCCCACAGGATGTCTCTGTGGAGGCTGGGGACGTTATATTAACTTCAGGTTTGGGAGGAAATTATCCGCCGAATGTTTTTGTTGGACAGGTAGTTTCAATACAAAAATTAGAAAATGCGTTATTCCAAACTGGAAATGTTCAAGCGATCGTTGATTTCACCACATTAAATGCCGTTTTGGTTATTACAAATTTCCAATCAGTAGATATTACACCATTAATTCCTTAGGTGGATCAATGCTATCTCACATTATTACTGGATTAAGCTTCTTATTTACATTAATGATTCAATATGCGGTTATTAGTCGAACGAATCTTTTTTACGGTACGGCAGATTTAATTTTACTTTTAGTTGCTGCTTGGTCAATGCTTGGAAAAACAAAAGTATCCTGGTTTTGGATAACAATTGTTGGTATTTTTGTTAGCATTATTTCTCCATATCCTGTACTTGCACCATTAATTGCTTATTTAATCGTTTTTATCTTGGGGCAAATAATTAAGAGAGGTGTTTGGCAAACCCCTATGTTAGGGATGTTTATTGTCACATTTGCAGGTACCATATTTCAACATGTGTTGTATCTATTTGTTTTAACAATTAACGGACGCGAATTTTTTTGGCCTGAAGTATTAAACATGATAACTTTGCCAAGCCTTCTCTTAAATATGCTTTTATCTATTCCTGTTCACGCATTGATACAGGAGTTGTCAATCAGGACAAATATGATCGAGTATGAACTATGACAGAAAATCAGAAAGAAAAACCAATTCTTAGCAAGGGGCGATTCATTGTTTTGTACGTGCTATTGATTATCGTACTCAGCTTTTATATTTTCCGACTATTTGATTACCAAATTATAAATGGTTATGGTTATGTAGCCCAAGCTGAAGATAACCGTACATTGGAAATTAGTGATCCTAGCCAAAGAGGGATTATTTATGATCGTTATGGTGCCGTCTTGGCCAGGAATATTCCTTCTTATAATGTTGTTGTAATTCCAGCTAGGCTTCCTGATTCAGAGGGAGAAATTCAGGAAATATATCGTGAGTTATCTCAAGTAATTGATATGCCAGTAAGTGAAGGTGAGACAACAGATGAGATTGTTAAAGCTTTTACACCTTGTTACACTCCTCTAGGGATACAAGAAATTGTGTATATTGCGGAAACCAATTGGCCTTTCCAGGAAACACGCTTGAAATGTGATGTAAGCAAAGAAGTTGCAATGAAAGTGCGAGAAAATGCATCTGAATGGCCCGGTATTGAAATTGAGGTTGAAGCCATTCGGGAATACCCAACTGGGAATTTGACGTCGGAAATTATTGGGTTTTTAGGACCAATTCCTGCTATTCAAGAAGAGTATTACACAAACTTAGGATTTGTTTCTGGAAGGGATAAGGTTGGGTATGCTGGCATCGAAAACACAATGCAAGATGAACTTGGGGGAAAGAATGGCCTTCGTGTCGTTGAAGTAACAGTTGGTGGCGAGGTCGTCCGCAACCTAGAAGAACCAATTGAACCCGTTCCAGGAAGTGATGTTTATTTGACGATTGATATTAGACTCCAATCAATAGCCAGAGAAGCACTTATACATAACCTTGATTATTGGAATACCTTTGCTGGGAAAATCCTCTCGTCTAATGGTGTGGTCATTGCTTTGAATGCTCAAACTGGAGAAGTGCTTTCGATGGTATCTTATCCAAATTATGAAAACAACCGTATGTCACGCTTTATCCCTGGCTATTATTATGAGCAATTAACCCTTGATGATGCCCGACCACTAATTAATCATGCAATATCAGCAGAGCATCCTCCAGGATCTGTTTTTAAGTTAGTTTCTGCTTTAGGGATTTTAAACGAAGGGGTAGTTACACCGGACTACCAAATTGAGGATCCCGGTCAAATTACCTTAATTCAGAAATTTTATGAAAATGACCCAGGCGTTCCTCAAAATTACTACTGTTGGAATAGGTCTGGTCATGGCATGGTTGATTATTTACATGGCATTGCATGGTCTTGTAATACTTATTGGTACAAGGTTGGTGGAGGGTATAAAGAAGAGGTGCCTGGAAACGGATTGGGAATTTGGCGAATGGGTGAATATGCCAGGGCTTTGGGTTACGCCAAATTGACAGAAATTGAATTACCTGGCGAAGCGGATGGGTTGATCCCTGATCCAACATGGAAACGGTTAAATCTTGGTGAAAATTGGGCAACTGGTGATACATACCTGGCTGCAGTAGGGCAGGGCTTTGTCTTAGCAACGCCTTTGCAAGTTGTAAATTCGATAGCGACCATTGCAAACGGAGGCAGGCACATGGAATTGTCTCTTATAAAAGAGGTTGTGTCTACAGACGGAAATGCAACACAAATTTTCGAACCAACTGTGCTTTGGGATATTACAAAAGATGAGGTCATTAATGTTTATGATGATAATATTCCAACAGGAGAAAAAATTACTGTTCAGCCTTGGGTTATTGAGCTGGCAAAACAAGGCATGAATATGGTTACTCAAGAAGGTGGAACAGCTGCTATTGAATTTGCAGATGATACAAATATTACTGCCGGTAAAACAGGCACAGCAGAATATTGTGATAATTTCGCACAATCACAAGGACTTTGTGGTGTTGGTCAATGGCCGGCTCATGCATGGTATGTTGGTTATGCACCAATCGATGAACCGGAGATTGTGGTAGTAGCTTTTGTCTATAATGGTACTGAAGGTTCTACATTTTCAGCGCCTATCGTTAGAAAAGTTATCGATGGCTATTTTGATTTAAAGGCCGCTGATGCAATTATTAATAAATAATAAGCAAATATTCTTTATTTGAGGAAAAAACAAGAATGGAAATAAAAGGCAGAAAAGGAGGTGTGCTGGTAACTTTAGACCCAGGAGCTTGGTTTCCCCAAAAAGATGCCTTAATCACAAAAATCCAAACACAAGAACGATTTTTCAAGGGAGGAAAAATTGCGGTAGATGTTGGTAGTATTGATCTTTCTGTGGATGAAATAGAAGATTTCATTCGAGAACTTTCAGATGAAGGCGTTTATTTATGGGCAGTACTTAGTCGTTCTGAAATGACACAAAAAGCGGCATTAAAGCTTGGCATTCTTTCTGAAATTGAGCAAAATGACCACCGAAAGATGAAAATCACTGTAAAAAAGACTGATTGGGTAGAAAATTGGATTGAAAGAAATTTAGAAGATGGTGAAAAGGTTTTGACAGAGGGTAATACTTTTGTTAGGGGAGATCTTGAAAAAGGTGCAGTAATTATTTCATCAGGGAGTGTATTCGTCTGGGGCAGCCTTAAAGGTTCAGTACATGCAGGATGTGATGGCAACATGGATGCAAGAGTTGGTTCATTAAGATTTCAACCAGAAGAAATTAAGATTGCCGATTATAGATTTGAATCAAGAAAGAAAATTGATATTAGAAAACCTGCAGAGGCTTTCATTCAAAACAACCATATTGTGATAGAGGTATTCAGAAGCAATAAATTGGTCAATTAATATATGTACAAGGAAATTTGGCGTAAGTTTGATTTATGGTTATTTGGGATAGTATTAATGCTATCGATTTTTGGGGTTGCATTGATAAGCTCTGCTATTGCGGGCAATATTGAATTGGCTGATCACCCTCAGCGTCAAACAATTTTTCTGCTCATTGGATTAGTGGTTTTGTTTATTTCAGCGGCTATGGATTATCATTATTGGCTAACTCTAACAACGCCAATGTACTTAGTGACTTTTGTATTTTTAATAGTTGTTTTTATCACTGCTGCCGCAAGGTTTGGCGCGGCAAGGTGGCTGGAGGTTGGATTAATCTTAATTCAACCAGCAGAGTTAGCCAAAATCGTAATTATTTTAGCCTTAGCGCGCTACTTCTCTAAAAATATTAATAACGTCAATAATTTTTGGGTAATTGGAAGAAGCCTTTTAGTCACGGGTGGTATCGTAATTTGGATTTTGCTCCAACCAAACTTGAGCACAAGTATCGTCATATTTGTGATTTGGTTCTCAATGCTTTGGATTAGTGGATTAAAAACTAAGTACATTGTCATATTTTCAGCTGTGGTGATTGCATTTTTAGTCATTTCTGCTTTATTAGGCTTTCCTTATCTTGCTGATTACCAAAAAAATCGCCTGACCACATTCTTTAACCCGGATGAAGATGCTCGCTATGGTGACACTTATAATGTCGACCAGGCGTTAATTAGTATTGGATCAGGTGGCTGGATGGGTCAAGGTTATGGACAGGGTTCTCAAGTGCAATTGCGGTTTTTAAAAATTAGGCATAATGACTTTATATTTTCTGTTTTATCTCATGAGTTTGGCTTTGTTGGCGCATCAATAGTCATATTTCTTTTACTTTTCATAATTTTGCGGTGTTTTAAGGTAGCCCAAAATGCGCCGGATGCTTATGGCTCCTTAATAGCTTATGGTTTTGGTATATTAATTGCTTTCCAGACTTTAGTTAACATTGGTGTAAATTTAAACCTCATCCCAGTAACAGGATTAACCCTACCATTTATTAGCTATGGGGGGAGTTCCTTATTGTCGCTTTTATTAGGTATTGGATTAATTGAAAGTATCAGCATGCGTAGTAATCTTCAGAAATGAGCCAGTTGTTATTTTGCCCTTGTAGATAATTATTTGTTTTGGTAAAATCATTCCTGTTGTTGGGGGTTCGTCTAACGGCAGGACAGCAGACTCTGAATCTGTTTATGGAGGTTCAAATCCTTCACCCCCAGTCTAAATACTCCCTAGTGGAGTATTTTTACATAATGAATCACGGTAAAATATATATGTCTACTAAATATCATATGATAAACAATCACCTTAGTTCCCAAAGAACACTGTCTATATCTGTTTTTATTTCGGGTATGGCTACTATGGCAGTAGAATTCCTGGCTTCTCGCCTTTTGGGTAACGTTTTTGGAACCAGTAATATTGTTTGGGCTTCGATAATTGGTCTAATCCTTTTATACCTAACAGCAGGCTATTGGCTTGGTGGAAAGTTAGCCGATCGTTCACCTCAAATCAAAAATTTTTATCAGATTATGATATGGGCAGGTTTTGCAATTGGCATAATTCCGATTGTTTCAAGGCCGATCTTACAAGTTTCTGCGGATGCCTTTGATCAATTAGCATTACCAATTTTATTCGGTTCATTCGCTTCTGTTCTTATCTTATTCATTATTCCAGTAACCCTCTTGGGTATGATTCCACCCTTTGCTTTGAGATTAAATATCTCAGAAACGAATCAGGCTGGGAAAATTTCAGGGAGATTATCAGCAATTTCAACGCTTGGTTCTTTTTTAGGTACGTTTGTAACCGTTTTGATCTTTATTCCATTAATAGGTACCTATCGAAGCTTTATTATATTCAGCCTTTTAGTTACAGCGATTGCGCTTTTAGGCTTATGGGTCTCTAATCATAAACGATTAGTTCTTACTTATGCATGGATTCCACTTCTCGTTTTATTAATAGGGTATCTTGGCATAACAGGACCGGACAAAAGAACTGAAGGTTTGATAATTGAAGATGAGTCGGCTTACAACTACATACAAGTTTTGGAAAAGGATGGATTTAGATACTTACGCTTGAATGAAGGACAGGGAATGCACTCAATCTATCACCCAACCCAATATTTTTACGGTGGTCCATGGTCTCAAGTGTTGGTTGCTCCTTTTTTTAATCCCGCCCCATACCCTATAGAAGAAATTAAAAATATTGCCATTATTGGCTTAGCAGCAGGAACATCAGCAAGACAAGCTAATTATTTATACCCTGGAGTCCATGTAGATGGATATGAAATTGATCCAAATATTATTAGTTTAGGAAGGGATTATTTTGATATGAATTTTCCTAACCTTTCAGTATTTGTGGAAGACGGAAGATGGGGGATTGCGCACAGTAATAACTTTTATCAAATTATCAGTGTCGATGCATATCGACCGCCTTATATCCCGCCCCATATGACAACCATTGAATTCTTTGAAGTTACAAAATCAAAATTGTCTCCTGATGGTGTATTAACTCTAAATGTAGGGAGGAGTTCAATGGATCGAAAATTGGTTGATGCCCTAAGTAACACATTACTTCAAGTTTACCCGAATATATTTATTGTAGATATAGCAGATACTTTCAACACGATAATATTTGCACCAAAAAATCCACTTGCTAGTTGGGATCATTTTTTTAGAAACTATTATTTGGCCAAAGGAACTGGCAACGATGATTTAGTAGATCTTATGAGTATTTCCATCAATGGACATGCAGGACAACCAACATCATCTGTGGTCTTTACTGATGATAAAACATCAATTGAGTGGATAACCAATAAGATTGTCTTAGATTATATTTTTACTGATTAGGCTGCGAGAACATAATGAATAATCTATTAGTAAAAAAAGTATTACATATTATTTTTCCTATATTGACTCCATTTGTGATTATGATGACTGCAATCAGGTTACTCCTCACACCATATTTTCCTCAATTTGAATATAATCTGCCAGGTTTCCCAGAGGATAAATATGGATTTAGTAAACAGGAACGTCTATTTTTCTCAGAGAAATCCATTGATTACTTAATTAACCAGGAAGATATATCTTTCTTAAAGAATCTCAAAATGGCAGACGGCATCCAGCTTTTTAACGATCGGGAATTACGCCATATGGTGGATGTTAAAAACTTGGTGCAGGCTGCTTTACTAGTATGGAGGATCGTCTCAATTGGGGTATTACTAATAATCATATTATTAGTTATTAAAAATCTACAGCCAATAATTAGAAGTTCATTATTCTTAAGCGGTTTGTCTACATTAGGCCTTATCTTGTTAATTTTGGCTATGGTATTAATTAATTTTTACGAATTATTTAACTATTTTCACTACCTTTTCTTCACCGGAGATACTTGGTTATTCTTTGAAAGTGATACGTTAATTAGATTATTCCCTCTAAAATTTTGGCAAGATGCATTTATACTTGTGGGATTATTTACGGTTATGGTGGGCTTTATCCTTATTATTTTTTTCCACCCAAAGAAACAATGATTAATAAAAAAAACCAGTAGAAATCCTCTACTGGTTTTTGCTTTATTGTGTTGATCTAATTTATCTTACTGCTGGGGGGTTCTCTCGGTTTGCAGCAGGATCAAATATGTGATAGTTATCCATATTGAAGACAACTGTCATTTCATCACCGATTTCAGTCTTAGTCCGAGGATCAACTCTTGCTGTAAATGAATGATCGCCGTTGATTAAGTAGAGGAAAATTTCATTTCCCATTAGCTCGGTTACATCAACTTTGACCTCAACTGGTTCCGCAATAATGCTTGGTGGGGCGTATTGGGGCGTGTGAATATCTTCTGGTCTAATACCAAAAATTATCTCTTTGTCTACATAACCAGCATAGATAGCTTTATCAGCATCTGGGATTTTGACTGAGAAGGAACCAAGGTCTACAAACAAATTTCCTTCTTTTTCACGAATGTGTCCATCAAAGAAGTTCATCGCAGGTGAGCCAATGAAACCAGCTACAAAGAGATTAGCAGGATAATCGTATAGCTGTTGGGGGGTATCTAACTGTTGCAGTTTACCTTTATTCATAACAGCGATTCGGGTAGCCATTGTCATGGCTTCGGTCTGGTCGTGGGTCACATATATAAATGTGGTTTGCAGACGATTATGCAGCTTGGTAATTTCCGCACGGGTCTGAACACGTAACTTGGCATCAAGGTTTGATAAAGGCTCATCAAAGAGGAATACTTTTGGCTCGCGAACTATTGCACGACCAACAGCTACTCTTTGACGCTGACCGCCAGATAATTCTCTAGGTTTTCTTTTTAACAACGCTTCAATGCCCAAAATTTTCGCAGATTCGTTCACTCTGCGCTCAATTTCGTCTTTAGGCATTTTTCTGAGTTTCAAACCGAACGCCATATTGTCATACACTGACATATGGGGGTAGAGCGCATAGCTCTGGAATACCATAGCGATATCGCGATCTTTAGGTGCGACATCATTGACAACCTGGTCGCCAATCAAGACACGGCCATCAGTAATTTCTTCAAGGCCAGCTAGACAGCGCAGGGCGGTGGTTTTACCGCAGCCAGAAGGACCAACAAGGACAAGAAACTCTTTGTCCTCAATTGCTATGTCCAAGTCTTCGACTGCAACAACATCACCATACTTTTTCCAAACATGATCGTACGTTACACTTGCCATTTTTTCCTCCAATCGAAAAGAATATAGTGATTGAATTATACACCAATTAATAAAAAATCAAGGTAAATTAAGGATTTGTAAAAATCAGATTTTGTGTTGTTAACAAAGATTATTGATCAGTAATTGTGATCCTTTCTAAAAAACGAATAATTCCTTGATTGTGCACCAAGGAATTATTGATTGTATAAATATTATTTTGTATGTAAATGTCAATTGCATAATTAGAAGCAACTATTTAGATCTTCTCAAATTGATCTTTGCCAACGCCACAGTCTGGGCATACCCAATCCTCGGGCAAATCCTCAAATGGGGTACCTGGTGCAATACCAGCGTCTGGGTCACCTACTTCAGGATCGTAAATGTATCCACAAGCTATGCATTCGTATTTATCCATCTTATCTCCTTATTAATTATTAATCGTTGCTGTTGGGGTTGGTGTAACTTCCGAAAGATAGATTTCAGGTATCCATCCTAACCTTCCATCTTCATCCATGACTTCAACCCAAACTAAGCCCTGAAAATTTTCTTTATTATACAACACTATTAGTATCTGGTTGGTTTTTAATTGTGAAATTACCGGGCCACCAGGTTCCTGATACAGATAATAAAAAGGCACAATCTGAGTTGGTATAACCTTGGCAGAGGCTGGTTGTGGCGTGTTGGTTGGCAAAGGTGTTACTGTAATAGTTTTAGTAGATGTAGCGGTGTGAGTTGCTGTGGCTGTAAATGTAGCAGTATATGTGGCTGTAGGGCTCGGACCTAATGTATTTGTGAAAGTGGGAGTCGGAGGATTTAGAGGGTCTAACCGATCAGCGAAAACCTGGTTGATGACTAAGGATATGGGTTGTTCTAACTTTTGTACAAGCGCTTGTTGAATTCCAACAACCTGGCTGTGGGTTAATAAGCGATTTGTTCTGATAGAAATCTCTAAATTTATGCCAGATTCGGTTCTAGATTTGATCATTTCAATGACATCTGTATCGTTAATGGCTTCAACTTCCTTCTCAATTATTTGATTAATTTCTTGGTTTTCTTTTACTTGCGAAAACAAACGAAAACTAAAGAATGATAATGAGATCAATAAAAGGCCAGTTAAGAATGCTGCAGCAATTAATGATTTCGGGATTTTACTATCCGTGTTAACCCTGACGGGAGAAAATCCGTGGAGAAAAAAAAACCACTGTTGCTGCAAAAGCTATCGTGACTGCGTTTGTAAGGAAAAGAAGTGTGGCGCCGCCTGCAATATCCCACCTTCCAATAGCGATACCTATACCAATAGTGCTTAAAGGCGGCATAAGCGCTGTCGCAATGGCTACACCTGGAAGGGTAGCTGACAGCCTAGGGTGTGTCATTGCGTATGCAGCAGCAATCCCGCCTGCAAGTGCAATAATCAAGTCGTTAGGAGAGGGTTGAGTTCTGGAAACGATTTCTTTAGGGATATCCAGAAAGAATGATGGTAAAAAAGGTAAATTTATGTTGGTAACCGTGATTATCAACGATATCGTTATCGAAAGTAATGCCCCTCTAAATAAAGCGGAAAACGAATTTCGTGCCAGTGTAGAATTTCCTATCATTGAAGCAAGTCCTAAACCTATGATCGGTGACATTAACGGGGCCACCAACATCGCACCAATAATGACAGCAGGTGAATCAGTAATCAACCCAAGAGTTGCAATAGCGCTAGAGAGGATTACAAGTAGAAAAAAATCAAATTTTGGTGAAGAGGCTTCACTAATCTCTCCAATTAATTTCAGGCGAAGAGAGGGTGGAATTGGTTTAATGTATTTTGAAAGCCAGAAATTATCTGTATCTTTATTTTCCATAAGGAGAATTTTACCAAACTATCTAAATTACAAGAGTCTTCTTCTTGTTCCTTTAACTCTCTTTTGGATCTATTAAACGCAACAAATTTACTAATATATTGAAAGTCTAAATATGTCTCTTTAGGTTATACTTTGAACAAAATAGTAATAGTTTATTGTTAAGAAACAAATGAGATTTATGAGCAAATTTGACCATTTTAAAATTATCGCACCTTTGTATAACCATGTATTCAAAACTCCAAACAATAATAAGTTGGTGGAATTAATCGGCATCCAAGATGATCATTGTCTTTTAGATGTTGGCGGCGGATCTGGACGAATAGCTCAGCTATTTAAAGAGAATTCGTGTAAAGTGACCATAACCGACATTTCAATGGGGATGTTGAGGGAATCAGCAAAAACTGGAAACTATGAGTTGGTTTTAGCTGCTAGCGAATCTCTGCCGTATAAAAATTGCCAATTTGATCGGATCATCATGGTTGATACATTTCACCACGTAATTAATCATAAAGATACGATAAAACAACTTCTGCGAGTCTTGAAACCAGGTGGACGATTAATTATTGAAGAGCCAGACATAGATAAGTTCCTTGTGAAATTAATTGCCCTTGGCGAAAAGCTATTATTAATGCGCAGTCATTTTAAATCTAGCGAAGAAATTTCTAAATTGCTGAGTGCTTTTCCAGGTATAAAAATTTCCTTTGACAATGAATCAAATAACTTCTGGGTAATTGTTGATTATGTGAGAGTGCAAGTAATCAAATAAAAAATAATTTAATAAGATTCTTGTTTTGAGTTAGCTGATCTTGCTTGGCTTTTTTAATCTTAATAGCAACTAAAAGAATAATTGATAAACAAAGAAATCTAAAATCCCCAATTATCTTCTCTTAGTTCTTCACTCATCATGTCAGGATTCCAAACCTCATCACCATATTCAATTTCGGTCTTGATATTAAGAGTTGATTCTATCCGAAACCTAGTTGCTTCCATCATTGCAGGCCCATAAGGACAAAAGGGTGTAGTTAAAATCATAGTAACTTTTACTTTATCTAAGTCTAATGCTATGTTTCTGACCAACCCCAAATCAATAATTGAGAAACCTAACTCTGGATCTGTTATTGTGGATAACTCTTCATGAAGAGCGTCAATTAAATTTGGATTTGTACTTTCAATATCCCATTTCGGTGTATTGTTGTTTTCGCCTGACATTTTCTGTTTCACTCTGCTTTGAAACTGTATAGGCAATGAGGAAAACCATCTAGGACGCATTCTTCTAATTCAATATTTTTTTCTAACAATGTAGAAATGATTATTTTATCAATAACACAAACCTCAGAATGCAAAGCACCGATATGGTAATATGGGCAACTTATGTTTTTAATTAAAAACTTCCCGTTGGATTTTTCCCACTCAATAATAAACCCTTCATTTGCTAAGACTTCTTTGATGTAGTCTAGTTTGGCTTCTATATCCAAGTCTATGGTAGTTATCTTGTGAGGATCTGCTAATTTATAAGCTATTTGGGTAAATAGACTTGAGACCTCTTCACTGGAGTATGTTGCTTTAACTTCATCTAAGAGCCGATTTGTCAACAGAAGATAATTTGTTGGAAATTTTTCAATGCCCTTTTCTGTCAGTCGGTACACCAATCTTGGTCTACCAACGCCATGCCTTTCTTCTTCAGCTACAACTAAACCTTGCGCTTGTAAGTTAGTTAGGTGATGCCGAACTGAAATGCCATTAATACCAACAGTTTCGGATAGATGATTAATGGTTGCGTTAGGGTTTCTTAGAAGTGCCCCAATGATTTTATCGCGCGTACTTTTCATTTCAATACCTTTAATAAGAACCCAATATTAAAAAAAGTATAACATAGGAAAATTAGATATGTCAATAATTAATATATTTATCGTAAATATATAAACGAAATCAAAATTCTTGGTTTATAAAAACTATCATTTGCATCAATATATGCTATAATCGATTTTGTAATTATTAACATCAAAAGGAGAAAAAATGACCAAGTTACAAGATATAGAAGGAATAGGCCCAGTTTATGCAGAGAAGTTAACTGCTGCCGGTGTCCAGAGTATTGAATCTTTACTGAAACTAGGTGCAACACCTAAAGGTCGTGAAGAATTAGCTGAAAAGGCTGGAATAGCAAAGACTTTGATTTTGGAATGGGTAAATCATGCTGATCTTTTCCGCATCAAAGGTGTGGCTGAAGAATACTCAGACTTGCTTGAAGAAGCTGGCGTTGACACGGTTGTGGAATTAGCAAATCGTCGCCCAGACAACCTCCATGCCAAAATGCTGGAGGTCAATGAGGAAAAGAATCTTGTGCGACGCCCACCAAGCTTAAAAGAAGTTGAAAAATGGGTTGAACAAGCCAAAAAACTACCCCGAGCTGTTCATTACTAAAATTTAATACATTAATAGCATAATAAAGGTGCGATACAAATTCGCGCCTTTATTAATATAAAGACAGCCTGGTCATTTGACCAGGCTGTCTTTAATAATAAATTAATACTTACTATTTTCCAAGCATTTTTAGGATTGTGTTAATGATTAATGCACCGGATTGCTTTCGATGTTCAGATTTTCCTAAAGGACTTGCGGCACCTAATGCATTCATTATTGCCTGTAAATTAGATCCTCCTTGTTGCTTTGCTGCAAAATAAGCTAATCCTGCAGAAAGCATATCTGAGAGATTCAAGTTGCTACTACCTGCTTGTTGGTTTCCTTGCATGCCTCCCAAAAGAGAACTAAGCAAGTCGCCACTTGGCTGAGCTTGGGTTGTTTGTTGACCTGTAAGTCCACCTAACAAAGAGCCTAACAGATCGGTGCCAGCTGGGGTTTGACTGCTAACTTGCTGATTCCCAGAAAAACCAGAGAGTAAGGAACCTAAAAGGTCATCACCTTCGTAGCTTGTATGGGATGGCTGTTGACTACCTGAAAGTCCTGATAATAAGCTTCCAAGAAGATCGCCACTACCTTGTGTCTGTGTAGGTTGGGATTGTTGTGCGCCCGTTAGTCCAGAAAGAAGGGAACTTAACAGGTCTGGGCTCGATGCGCCAGCAGTTTGTTGTGCAGGTTTTGAACTTCCCATTAAGGCATTTATCAGCGTTCCGACAGTATCAGTGGTTAAACTTTTACCTAAGAATTGCTCAGACGCGTTTTGAAAACCTTCAGCGTAAACTCCTGCTGATCCACTTTTTGCTTTACTTTTTATTTGTTTGCTTGCATAAGCTAATTGGTTAGCAGGTGGTTCAGCTTTCTTCTTGCTTACCGCCCTTTGTGCAACCGTAAAAATTTCAACCATATGATCGCCATGATCATGGTTGTAAGTATCAGCCTGATTTAGGGAGTCCTTATTCTCTGCAAGTGTTTGTGTGACAGCTTTAAAGAGAGAGCTGAGGTCTATTTCTTGAGTCATTCAACTTCCTTCTTTATTTCAAGTTTTCAGGAAGTACAGGGATTCTTAGAACTTGCCCAGGAACGACTACATTCATATTGTCACCAATGATTTCTTTATTTGCTTCATAAATCAGGGTGTAATATGGGGGTGTTGCATGGCCATAGTATTTAAGCGCAATATGGCTTAATGTTTCACCGGATGCAACTGTGTGTTCGGCGATATCTGCATTCTTGGCTGCTTCTTCTTCAGCTTCTTTTTTGCGTGCTTCAAATTCGGCTTTCCGAGCTTCAGCAGCTTCCTTTAGCTTTTGTGCTTCTTCAACACGTTTTCGATTTGCTTCAGCAATTTCAGCTGCTTTCTTTTCAGCAGCAGCCTTTTCTGCTTCTGCTTTTGCCTTTGCTAATTCTGCTTGGGCTTTGGCTAACTCTTCTTTCTCGTCCCGAGAGCTTAAAGCATCACCAATTTTCTTAAAAATATTCTTTTTTTCTTCTGCCATAATAATCTCCTTTTATTGGCTATTCAATTCTTACTTGAAAGTAGACTCCCAAGTAGGTTAATTTTTCCCCTAGATCAAACTCAACCACTCGGTCAAATTCGATTTATTTTCTAGGTAGTAGTTATTATACTCATTAATATTAATAAATGCAATTATTCACGTTATTGAGTAAATATTTGTTAATATATTAAATAAATATTATAAATATTGACACATATATTTTGGGGTAGTATAATAATAAATCTTAAGGTGATATGAAAAATTATCAATTGAGAAAATAATAAGAATCTCTTTAAAGGACGACAATGTCAAGTCTGGAATTTGATGATTTATATGTGATGGTAGATGGAGTTACGATTATTAAGGGACTTAGCCTACAAATCAACCAAGGTGAAGTGCATGCATTAATGGGTCCAAATGGAACAGGAAAATCCACGCTTGCATATACTGCAATGGGGCATCCACGATATGAAGTTATTCGAGGAGATATTCGGATTGATGGTCAAAGCATTATCGATTTGCCACCTAATAAAAGATCATACTTAGGTTTATTTTTAGCTTTTCAATATCCTGTTTCCATTCCAGGTGTAAGCTTAGCAAATTTTCTGAGGAGTGCTCTAAATTCGAAGTTGCACGAAGAAGATCAAGAGCATAAGGGCATTTCGATTGTAAAATTTCGCCAATTATTAAAAAAGAAAATGGATCTCTTAAAGATGGATTACTCCTTTGCTGGCAGATATTTGAATGAGGGATTTTCTGGTGGCGAAAAGAAAAGGGCTGAAATTTTGCAAATGGCTGTATTGGAACCAAAATTTGCAATCTTGGATGAAACCGACTCTGGATTAGACATTGATGCCTTGAGAATTGTTTCTGAAAGTGTGAATATTCTTAGAGGTGATGAATTAGGAGTACTCCTCATCACACATTATCAAAGGATGCTGAATTACATAAAACCAGATTATGTTCATATTATGTATGATGGCAGGATAGTGGAATCAGGTGCTGCTGATTTAGCGCAACACTTAGAAGAAAACGGATATGACTGGATCCGTGAAAAATATGCGTCCACAATCGGGACAGTTTGATTTATGCATCATAATTTTTTTTTCGAGATTTTTAGTAAATGGAAAATTCAACTGACTTTCTAAGAAATATAGGCGCTAATGATCAGTATGGTTTTAAAGAACCGGAAGAATTTGTTTTTAAATCCAGGAAAGGTTTAGATCAATCTGTAATCCGGCAAATATCGCGGTTAAAAAATGAACCTGAGTGGATGTTAAACTTCCGTTTAAACGCTTTTCATCAATATATTAATAAACCAATGCCAAGTTGGGGGCCTGATTTAAGTGATTTAGACTTGGAAAGTATTTACTATTATCTTAAACCGTCGGACAAGGAGCAGAGAGACTGGGAAGATGTCCCTGATTCAATAAAAACCACCTTTGAAAAACTTGGTATCGTGGAAGCTGAACAAAAGTATTTAGCTGGAGTTGGCGCTCAATACGAATCGGAGATGATATACCACAGTATTCATGACAACTTAGCAAAGCAAGGTGTGATTTTCTTAAGCATTGAAAACGGGCTTCAACAATTTCCAGATTTATTCCGTCAATATTTTTCAAAAGTTGTCCCAATATCAGATAATAAATTCTCTGCTTTAAATAGTGCTGTTTGGTCCGGCGGATCATTTGTTTACATCCCAAAAGGATTAAAGGTAGATCTACCTCTCCAGGCGTATTTTCGATTAAATTCTGCTAATATCGGGCAATTTGAGAGGTCCCTAATTATTGCGGATGAAGGCTCGCAGGTGCACTATGTTGAAGGATGCACTGCGCCAACTTATTCAACAGATTCCTTACACAGTGGTGTCATAGAAATAATCGTAAAAAAGAATGCACGGGTTAGATATACAACAATTCAAAATTGGTCCACAAATGTTTTTAACTTAGTTACTCAAAGGGCTAGGGTGGATGAAGGCGGAACCATGGAATGGGTTGATGCCAATCTTGGCTCTAAATTGACTATGAAATATCCCTCATGCTACTTAATGGGTGAAGGTGCACATGGTGAGATATTGTCAGTTGCTTTTGCAGGTCAAAATCAACAACAAGATGCAGGTGGCAAAATGGTTCACTTTGCCCCAAATACCAGCAGCAAGATTACCTCAAAATCCATTTCAAGAGGCAACGGTAGATCTACTTATCGGGGACTCTTAAAAGTGCTTCCAAATGCTGACAATGTGAAATCTAATTCTGTATGTGATGCGCTTTTGCTCAATCCTGAGTCAAGGTCAGACACATATCCTAATATTGAAATTGACAATGAGAACGTTTCCATAGGTCATGAAGCTACAGTCAGCAAAATTGGTGAGGAACAATTATTTTACCTTCAAAGTCGAGGTATGAGTGAGGATGAGGCAACCTCAATGGTTGTTTCTGGGTTCATAGAACCTTTAGTTAAAGAACTTCCAATGGAATATGCTGTCGAAATGAATAGATTGATCCAGCTACAAATGTTAGGCAGTGTCGGATAATTCATAATTTCTGGAAATAAAAAATGAATTCTTTGAATAGCAATCGGTCTTCAACAAATCAACCCAAAAATGAAAATGGAAAAGATTTCGGTTTTATTAATAAAAAAAATATTGAACCTACGCCCTTATCTGATTATCATCTTGATGCTTTAGAAAGCTACCAAAAGACTCCATTTCCAACCCATAATGATGAAGCTTGGCGCAGAACGAGCTTAATAGGACTGGAGTTAAATCAGCTTGAACTATTACAAATTGGAAATATGAGGAATATTATTGAAGGCAGTTCCACGGAATATGCAGCTCAACTATTATTATCCCGCGATAAAATTACCCAAGATGTCAATAAGAATTTGGTGTCAGAAAAGCTTATTTTTACAGATATTAGAAACGCTGCTGTTCAATATCCAGAATTACTGAATAATTTGCTTGGCAAAGTTGTAAAAGCAACTGAAGGAAAATTTGCTGCATTAAGCGCAGCATTCGCCCAGCAAGGAATATTTTTATATGTACCCAAAAATGTCAAAATAGAATTACCTGTTTACAGCAAAATTGATTGCATAAAATCGTCTGATGCCTTTTTTTCACATTTAGTAATTTGGTTGGAAGAAGGTGCATCAATTACATATTTCCATGAGTACACTTCACCTCACAATCTAAATTTTCTCCAATCATTTCATGGTGGAATCGTTGAACTAAATTTAGGAGAAAACGCCTCACTAAAATTTGTGGAATTGCAAAAATTTGGGAAAAACGTTTGGTCAGTAACACATGAACGCGCCCTGCTTCAAAAAAATGCCCATTTAGAATGGATTTACGGGTCATTTGGTAGCGGAGTATCAAAAAACTTTATAGATGCTGATTTGATAGGGAAAAATGCGACTGCGAATATCAACGGTTTATATCTTAGTGATGAAAGTCAGCATTTTGACCTTGACACACAACAAAATCATTTGGAAACCGGGACATCAAGTAACTTGAAAATTAAAGGTGTATTGTTTGATGAAAGTTATGCAGTATGGCAGGGAATGGTTTACGTGTCACCAAAAGCTATTCAAACTGATGGATATCAGTCTAATGACAATTTAATTCTAAGTGGTAAAGCACATGCACGATCGATTCCGGGATTGGAAATTCTTGCGGATGATGTAAAATGCTCCCATGGCGCGACTATCAGCCGGATTAATGATGATGAACTATTTTATCTCCAAAGCCGTGGAATCAACACCTCGGAAGCAGAAAAATTGATTGTTAAGGGATTTTTTAGTGAGCTCACCAGTCAAATTGAAAATCAAAAAATTCGCAATAAAGTTGAAAAAGTTACAGAATTAAGAATTGATAGCAGAATAGGTTTAATAAACCATTAGAATAAAATTCTCATTTCTGCTAAAATTGACTAATCAAGAAATACTTATTGGAGGAACAATGGCATCTGGCTTTTACATGAGACCCCCTGAAGAGGAAAAAAAGTATGAGGTTGGTGATCATGTTGAAGTAAATTGTGACCATGAAAAAAATTGCGAACGCGTACGAGGTTGGCTGAGGGGAACTGTTGTACAAGTCGATAATAAAATGGTTGCGGTCCAATTCAAGACTAATGTTTATCTTACTGATGGATGGATGGTGCCAGATCATATTTTGTGGTTTCCATATGACTCAACCCACATACGTCCAATAAAACGTACTACAAGAAAGCAAGACGAGTAAAATTTTTAACCAACAAAAGAAAAAGCGATCTAATTAGACCGCTTTTTTTGATATATTAAGAATATTCTAGCGACTATTCCTTCGAGAATTCTCCTACTACACGGATAATATCAAAACCTTCAGCGAATGGACGTTCAGAAAGAGCCCCATGCCTTATAGCAGTTGACCGAACAACGTCTGGGCTGAAATAATATCGATCGCGGTATGTATGATATTCAGCTAAGGCTGCAATTTTTTTCTCTATAGCCTGGGCAGAAACTTGAATTAGAAAATGAGGAAAGAATCCGTAACTACTCCTTAATACATCAAAGCCTAACACGGTTGTGCCTCTAAAAGCTCTTCTTGCTTCTTCTGTCACCGTTAGATGATCTTGGTGGATATCTTGGGGGGTGTGTACGAAAATAATTTCAGGATGAAAATCCTTGTTCAGCTTGATCATAGTTTCAAGGATTTCCTGCCTATATTCAGGAAATCGGCGTGTTTCAAATTGCTTTAAGATGATTTGATCATCTGATAATCCTAAAACCTTCATACTATTGTAATGCTCAGTAACTAGGTTCAGTAGATCCGGATTTTTCTGATTATCTGAAAGCGTAACACAAAGAATATTTGCCTTGCCAACAATATCTGCAATTAAAGCCCCAGCACCCAACTCAATATCATCTGGATGAGCGCCGAGAAACAGAATGTTATTGCCAAAGAAAGTCATGTTGTGGTTCATAAAACCTCTTACTTTGTTGCCAAAAAGCCACCGACAACTTTTGTCATAATTATTTGGCCTTCTGTTTTGAGTCTTCTATCGACTACAGCTTCAATTTGCTTCATGATTATTTCGAAGTCATCTTTTGTTGTAAAAAATGTATTCCATAACCTTCGATCTTCTGACATTGAAGCACGGGTATATACCATAAATGGTTTAGCTTCATTAAATGTTAAAGGATTTTCAAAGATGTGTACTTCAGTATGAGAGAAAAGGCTTTTTATTGTATCTAAGATTTCAAAACCATATCTTGAACTACCAGGCATTGGTGGGATTGGTTTTTTGGTTGCTTCATTAATTATGTCATAAAAAACTGCTTTATTTTGTGGCATCGGGCCAGTTGTAAATAGCCTGCCACCTTGTTTTAGGACCCTGTGCATTTCTGTAATCGTAAATGGGATGTCCTGCGCATAGTAAATTGCGAAACAACATGATTCAAAATCAAATGTGTTGTCAGAGAAAACAAAAGGTTTGTTGAAATCCAAATATTGGAACCTAACCTGATTATCAAATTTTTTGTTTTCTAATTTAGCCTGGTTTAATAAATCTTCAGAGACATCTGTACCTATTATTTCTGCTTGATTGTTCAAATAATTTAAATAGGAGAAACATTGTTTCCCAGCACCACAGCCAACGTCAAGAATTTTGATACCAGCTGCTAAAGCAATTGTTTCCAACATCCATTGATCGATATTCCTTGAGCCATATTTATCATGGATATCTATTCGTTTTAATAAGTCATCTGTTGTTTCTTGAAAATCAATTTTCATTTTCTCACCCGAAAAATTTATTTTGTTGTGTAAGTATAATGACAAGCAACTTTTTGTCAAGAATAGTCACTTGACTAGCAAATCCTCGGTAACATTT
The DNA here is from genome assembly GCA_040768105.1 of Anaerolineaceae bacterium. Classification (GTDB taxonomy): domain Bacteria; phylum Chloroflexota; class Anaerolineae; order Anaerolineales; family Anaerolineaceae; genus JAXGNE01. The sequence continues at coordinate 165,946 of JAXGNE010000010.1, read as the reverse complement.
CCCCCATGAGCATTTCAATAACCCGGTTTGATCCTAAAGGAGTCCGGAGAAGTACCCTGGGTTGTTTGTTGTCAATGACTGATCCAATCCGCACTGCGTTTTGACCATATTTATGCTTTTGTAAAATTTCTAAAGCAATATTACATTTCTCTTCCGGTAGGATAATAACAACCTTTCCTTCATTTGCCATGTAGAGTGGATCAAAGCCAAGCAATTCACAAACAGTTTTAACCTCTTTTTTTATTGGAAGGCTAGTTTCTTCAATTTGAATACAAACATTAGATTGCTTTGCAATCTCAACTAATGTTGTTCCCAATCCTCCCCGGGTGGGATCGCGCATTACATGAATATCTTGTACTTGTTTAATTAATTCTTCTAGCATTTTGTTAAGTGGGGCAACGTCTGAAGTAACATTCGATTGAAATCCAAGCTCACCTCGTGCTTGTAAAATTGCTGTTGCATGGTCTCCAATTGTTCCCGAAAGTATGATTGCGTCACCTTTAAGTGCATTTTGTCCTTGGATATCTCGGCCTTCAGGTAACCAGCCTATACCCGTAGTGCTGATATAGAGGCCGTCTCCTTTGCCCTTTTCAGTAACTTTTGTGTCACCTGCTATTATTATTACCCCGGCCTCTTCGCAGGTTGATTTCATCGAAAGAGCAACTTTTTCTAGTAATTCTAAAGAAAACCCTTCCTCTATAACAAATGAGGCAGTAAGGTATAAGGGATCTGCCCCCATCATCGCAACATCATTTACGGTTCCACTGATTGCCAATCGCCCAATATCTCCACCCGGGTAAAAAAGAGGAGAGACAATGTGTGCGTCTGTCGATACGACTAACTTTCCTTTATAAGCAGGAAGGCTTATTAAAGCGCCATCATTACCTTCATCTAATATTGGATTGGTAAGAATTTTTTTAAAAGTTGTATTAATCAATTCATGTGTTAATAGCCCACCGCTGCCATGTCCCAAAGTGATATTTTTCTTGTCTCGAATAATTGGAGGACAAACGAGATTAAAAGAATTATTTTCTTCTTCAGTCATTGGTACCTAACCTTTGGTAACGATAATAAGCAGCACAAGTCCCCTCAGAGGACACCATTGGTGCTCCAAGTGGCGTAGTTGGCGTGCACTCTTTACAAAAAGCTGGGCAATCTGTAGGCTTGGCTAAGCCTTGGAGGACTTTTCCTGCAATGCATAGAGAAGATTTTGAAATTGGGTTTAAATGAAGTGGAAACCTCTCTATTGCATTGAAAGAAGCAAATTTTTTCTGCAGGTTTAATCCTGATTTGGGAATGATACCAATTCCTCTCCACTGGCGGTCGACTGGCTCAAAAACCTCGTTCATGATGGCTTGAGCTTTTAGATTACCCTCTTTTCTCACTGCGCGTGTGTAAGCATTTTCAACATAATATTTTCCTTGCTCAAGCTGAAGGATTGTTTTATAAATGCCGTTTACAAGATCAAGGGGATCAAAACCTGTCACAACAATTGGGCAATGATACTTTTCAGCAATGGGCTCATACTGCCAATAACCCATAACCGCGCAGACATGACCAGCCGCTAGAAATCCGTTTATCAGAGTATCTGATGAGCCAAGTATTGTATGCATTGCAGGTGGAACTAATACATTAGCAGGAATAATGCTGAAATTATTTATCGCTTCACGAAAAGCATGCAAGATACTCATTCCAATTGCAGGGACAGTCGTTTCAAAGCCTACTCCAAAAAAAACAACTTGTTTCTTAGGGTTGCTTTGGGCGATTTTTACTGCGTCAAAGGGAGAGTAAACCACACGCACATCAGCACCAGAAGCTCTGACAGATAAAAGATCCTGGCTTACACCAGGTACTCTCAACATATCACCGAATGATGTAAAGATCACGCCAGGTAGGTTAGCAATGTGAATCGCTTGCTCGATAAGCTCAAGTGATGTAACACAAACTGGGCAGCCCGGTCCATGGATCATCTCAATTTTGGAAGGTAATAGTTGATCAATCCCATACTGCATTATGGCATGAGTTTGTCCTCCACAGATTTCCATAATCTTCCATGATGATTTTGTTGCTTTGTGAATTCGATCTATGACGACCTTCGTTAGGTCTGCATTGCGAAAGGATGATAATAAATCCATTCCTGAAAATTCCTTTTCTATTGATTATCTTCAAGATCAGCCAGGCGAGACATTTCCCCAATAATTGCAAGGGTCTCCTGGGCTTCTTCATTTGAAAGGATGTTTAGTGCAAAACCGGCATGGACAATAACATAGTCATCAAGTTTTGCTTCAGGGACAGTTTCGATACAAACTTCCTGTTGGACTCCACCAAAATCTACTTCAGCCATCTTTGTGGACCCAAAGGTGTAAATCTTAATTATTTTTCCTGGAATACCTAAACACATAATTGTTCCTTAATTATTTTGATTTAATGCTACCATTACCTGTCCCAAAGAAATACAACTATCATTTGGGGGTAAGATTCGATGAATTAGAGGTACAAATCCAAGTTGCCTCAACTTGTCAAGTGTTCTACTTGTAAGAAATTTATTTTGCCATACTCCGCCGCTCAAAGCAACATGTTTTATACCCGTTTCTGTTTTGATTATTTGACAAGCTTGAACAGAAACATCAGAAATTGTGTTGTGAAATTTTGCTGATATAGTGCTTGGTTTTTCATCTTTCTTTAAATCATCAACAATTGCTTTCATTAATAATTTTATGTCGATCACATTCCCGAAAATTTCTATTGGATAAGTACCAAATTCCTTTTCGTCAGCAATTGCTTCAAGTTCTATTGCCGCCTGGCCTTCATAGTTAATAATATGTCGCAGCCCAATTAATGAAGAGACCGCATCGAATAAACGGCCTAATGAAGAAGTCATGGGGGCATTTATCTTATGATTTATTTGATGCTGAATAGTTTTCAATTCAAGGGATGTTAGATAATTAATGGGGGGTAAACATGGCTCGAGATCTATGCCAGCTAATATTAAATGGCTGATTGCCATGCGGGCAGGAAACTTAATGGCAAGATCGCCGCCTGGCATAGTTACATAATTGAATTGAAAACGTCGTTCGAAAGATTGATAAGAAGCTATTAATATCTCTCCACCCCAAATGTTTCCATCCGGCCCAAAACCTGTTCCATCGTAGCTTAAACCAATGACTGGCTCTTTAGAATCCCATTGATTCTCTGCCATATTGGCTGCAATGTGGGCGTGATGGTGTTGTACCTCAACAACAGGAATTTTTTCTCGTGCTTGTCTGTCATAGGCATAGCGTGTTGTTAAATAATCGGGGTGCATATCACAAGCAATAACGGTTGGTTTTATTCTGAATAGATTTTCGTAATGGTTTATAGCTGATTGGTAGGATTGCAGTGTTTCGAAATTTTCTAAATCACCTATGTAATGACTAACAAATGCATATTTATCTCTAGAAAGGCAAAAAGTGTTTTTAAGCAAAGCCCCTGTACCAAGAATGGGGAAGGCGTTTATTGGAAGCTTGATTGGGTCAGGCGCAAATCCCCTAGCTCTTCTTATCGGATATGGAAGATTATCGACAACTGAAAAAACCGAATCGTCAATTCGCATAGTTATCGGACGGTCGTGCATTAAGTAACCATCCGCCAATCTTACTAATTGGTTTAATGCTTGTTCGTTTTGATAAGCAATTGGCTCTTCACTCATATTTGCACTGGTCATAACCCAGATTTCAGGTGTTTCATTTCCAGGTTCGAGAAGTAACAAATGAAGGGGTGTGTATGGGAGAAAAAAACCGAGGTGATTTTGATGTGGTGCACAAAGATTTAGAAGCGCTCGGCTTGTTGCTTTAGGATTTAACAAAACAATTGGAGACTGGGTTGATGTTAGAAGAGTTTCTGCAACTTCCGTAATTTCACAGTACTTCTTGATGGTCGAGATATCAAAGGCCATCAATGCAAAAGGTTTGTCAGAGCGATTCTTACGTTGCCGAAGGGTATCAATTGCAGTCTTATTCTGGGCATCACATGCTAAATGAAATCCTCCTAAGCCCTTTACCGCTAATATTTTTCCATCTTTTATCCATTGCCGAGCAATCTGTATAGCATTTTCTTTTTCCCCAAGAGTAATGCCATTAGCTTCGAACCATACCTTTGGGCCACAATTTGGGCAAGCAATTGGTTGGGCATGAAAACGTCTATTGAGTGGGTCATTGTACTCTTTTTCACAAAACTCACACATCTGAAAATTTGCCATACTTGTATTAGGACGATCATATGGAATGTGATTTGTAATTGTAAAACGGGGTCCACAATTTGTGCAGTTAATAAAAGGATATCGGTACCTTTGGTTTAATGGATCAAAAAGTTCTTTAGCACAATCTTTACATATTGAAATATCAGGCGAAATCGGTAAGAAGTCTGCTTCTGAGTCCTTGCTGAACAATATTTCAAATTTAGAATATGGGTTGTATGGCGTGAAAAGAACAGATAAATTGTGTATCTGTGCTAAAGGTGGGGGAAATTGCTTTAAATGAGCCAAAAATTGCTCAATTTGACTAGTCTGTCCACTCAGTTCAATATCCACACCATGGCTTGTATTACAAACCCAACCGGTTAAAGAATTCTTTATCGCAAGGTTGTATACATAGGGTCTGAAACCGACACCTTGAACAATACCAGTTACTTGAATTATGCAATTTTGGATAGACATAGATAAGGCAAAAAGGCTTCCTGTTTAACTAGACCTGTCAATCTTTTGTGCAAGCCATTTAAGCCAAACATCAAAACCCTGACCTGTCTTTGACGATACTTTAAATATCTCCAGTCCAGGATTTAGCATTTCAACGCCTGCTTTGAAATAATCCATATTAAAATCCAGGTAAGGTATAAGATCAATTTTATTAATAATAAGCACATCTAGACCCCGATAAATATTTGGATATTTATAGGGTTTGTCATCGCCTTCTGGAATAGAAGCAATTAATACATTTGCATGCGTACCTAGCTTAAATGCAGCAGGGCATATTAAATTACCAACGTTTTCAACAATTATTAGATCAAGGTCGTCTAATGGAAGGTGATTTAATGCATTTTCAATCATGGGCGCATCAAGATGACATTCACCGCCTGTATTTACTTGAATGACAGGAACGCCTTGTTCACTAACCTTATCCGAATCAATGGTTACTGGTGCCGTATCACCTTCAATTACACCAACACGAACATAATTTGGAAGAAGTTTAATTGTTTTTATAATAAAGCTGGTTTTTCCGGCACCAGGTGACGCCATGAGGTTGATACTAAAAATCTTATTTTGTTCAAGTTTCTGATTATTGTTTTCTGCAATGGTATCATTGGCATTCATTATTTTTTGAACAATCTGAATGGTTCGGGTCATTTATTATTCCTAATTAACTATTTCGATACTATCTATATAGAATTCTTCACCAGTTAGAAATTTGATTTGAATACTTCCGCATTTAGGACAGGGAATCAACTCATTTTCTAAAATGTAGTGATGTTGGCATTGTAAACACTCAATTTCGGCTTCAACTCGATGAAATTGAAGCGTAGCATTATCTGCAATGCTGCCCTTGCTGATGATGTCCCAGTAGAATTGAACTGAGTCATCAACTATGCTCGAAAGCTTCCCAATGACTATATGAATTTTGGCTATCTTCGTTGCATTTGCTTTTTTAGCATGATCTATAGAAATGTTTAATATACTTTCCGTTACAGGCAGTTCGTGCATGAGGTCATTATATCTTAAAGGAATTAATAATCAAATTTGCTTGTTTTTATAAACATAAAAGATTTACTTCTATCTAGTAGAAATATTAGACTTGAATTCTTTCTTGATGGGAGAAAATTGTAAATGAGTCTGATCTCAAGTATCCAACAATTGTGATGTTGCTTTTTATTGCCTCAATGACAGCATTATGTGTTGGGGTTGTCTTTGTAACAATAATTGGAACCTGTAATTTTTTGGCCTTATCAAACATTTCAGAACTAATCCTGCCAGTAAGCAACATCATTTTTGGAGAGAAAGATTTATCATTAAGCAAAAATAACCCAGACAATTTGTCCAAACAATTATGCCGACCTACATCCTCTACTGAAATTCTGATACTATTTTGATCACAGAGAGCTGCACTGTGAAAGCCGCCCATCGTTTGATAATACTTTTGCTGCGATGTAAACATCTGAAAAAAATCAATTAGATTGTCTGGTGTTATTGAGAATGGATCCTTTATGTTAAAATTGCTTGTTTTTTGTAACAATGAAATGCCAGTTGTGGTTCTAATTAACGATCTTGGGTTATTTGGCTCATTAATGATGTCAACCTTGATTTGTCTAAAATCTGGTTGATAACATACCTGTTTTACATCATCCATATTTTCAATCCAGCCTTGATTCCATAAAAAGCCAAGTGCTAAAGCTTCTTCGGCAAAAGGTGAGCATATGAAATTTATGAAGTGCTGATTATTAACAACTAATTCCAATGGACTTTCTAAAATAATAGGTTGGTTGCCAGTATCAAAAGATTTATTACCTTTTGAATACTTCCAAAATTCTGTTGACTTTGAAACTTCAGTCATGGTTAATCAATATTTACTTGTAAGATCTTATTTATTAAAATTGCGGACGCTTGCTCTGCAAGAGCTTGTGTTAAATTAGAAAGGTCATGATTAAAACCGAATTCATGTCCCTTAACTGAGAGAATATAACTTCTGGGGTAATTATTAAAAATGGTAAGACAGATGGAAAGAAGCATTTCAGGTGTAAGATGGTGCGTGAAAGGTGAATTCAAAGCTTGTGGATGAATTTCTGAATACAGAATCTCTTCTTCGTATTCACCTGTGTGTGCATCAACAAAGTATACAGTGTCGTATTGATTGATAAATTCCGCCATTTCTGGCAATAACTGAAGGGAATAAAAAATAGATAGTTTAGCTGAGGTGTTGTTTATTAACTCGTATCCTTCATTTATGATACTAACTCCAAAATTTTCTCCTATATTATTGAGGATATGCCAAGCAACGCCATCATCCTGACGGTCCATATTTCCATACCCAATGATTAGTATTTTATTCATGATAAAAAATAAATATCCCCACTTTGCGAATCAATTTACGCGAAGTGGGGATTAGACTTAGGCGTAATTAATTCCTAATTAAGGTTTTGACAATGTTTCCTTGTGAATCTATGATATCCAAGCTAATTGGCATCTTTCCATAAGCATGGGTTGAACAAGATAAGCAAGGATCATGAGCCCTGATCGCCGCTTCCACTCGATTTAACATACCTTCTTTTACATCAGGACCTTTTACATAGGTTTTGGCAACACTGTCAACAGCTTTACTCATCGCGTAATTATTGTGGCCAGTCGACACAATTAAATTTACTTTTCTAATCTGGCTGGTGGGAGTGATGTGGTAATCGTGGATTAATGTGCCGCGTGGAGCTTCAATTACACCAACACCTCTCTCTTGCATGTCTCGGCAAGTATTAAGAATATCTGTGCTGAGGATATCAGGATCTTCTAATAATTCACGAGTATGCTCAGTTGCATATAATGTTTCAATCAGGCGGGTGTAATGGTAATACAGTGTGTTTTCAACTGGTTTGCTATTATTTATTGCTTTGAAGATTTTTAACTCTGCATCAGCTAATGGGGTATGAATTTTTTCAACTGCATTACAACGCCCGAGAGGACCTACTCGGTAAACGCCATCGGGATATCCCAGCTTTTTGTAGTATGGGAACTTGAGATAAGACCAGTTTTCAACATGCTCGTTAATATAGTCTAGATAATCTTTGACATAGAACTTTTCCCATTCTTTACCGTCTCGGCCAACCATGCGGATTGGCCCATCATAAAGCTCTAAGCCATTCTCTGGTGAGACTAAACCAGTGTAGCCTGTAGGGAAGACAGCGAATTTGTTAACATCTTCCATGTTAGCTTCTACCCAATTTTTGATGATCTTAATACCAATTTGAATGGTTTCAATTTCATGGTCGATTTGGGCTAGAATTTTATCTCTTGATGCGATAGATAATGTCCGATTGACGCCACCTGGGATAGCAAAATTCGGATGAATGCTTCGTTCACCTAATTCAGCGATAATTGATTGACCAAACTTTCTTAATTGAACAGCTCTGACAGTCAAGTTTGGGTCTGCCTGGATTAGACCAACCACATTTCGAGTAGCCGGATCTTCATCAAACCCTAAGATTAAGTCAGGGCCAGCTAATTCAAAGAAATGCATGCCGTGACTTTGGATGATTTGCCCCATATGCATCAATTCACGCAACAAGTTTGCTGGTCTTGGGGGGGGCGCTCCTAGGGCGGCATCTGCTGCTTTAGCTGCAGCAAGATGGTGACTAACTGGGCATATTCCACATATCCTAGGTGTGATCTGCTGCATTTCGAATAACATGCGACCTTCACAAAACTTTTCGAAACCTCTAAATTCATTTACATGAAAATAGGCATGTTCAACGGTGCCATCCTCTTTAAGGTGAACAGTTACCTTTGCATGCCCTTCGATGCGGGTTACTGGTTCAATTGTTATTTTTTGTGTAACCATATCTACTCCTAATGCCAATCATTTCGTTCGTCTTTAATCTCAGGTATGCGACCTTGCGCAAGTTCGCTAAGTACATAAAAAATTGTGTCAGCGCTAGGGGCGCAGCCTGGGACAAAAACATCAACTTTAACCACATCACTTACAGGTTTTACATGACAAGTAAGAGCAAGTTCAGGATCTGATGGGATTTTTCCACTCTCATCAGTACTCTCTGTTTCTATGTATGCTCTCTTGAGTGCTTCTTCAGCGCCAAAAAAATTGCGCATTGCTGGAACGCCACCAAATACGGCACAATCACCAAGTGCAACAAGTATTTTGCAGCGCTTGCGCATTTTGATTGCAACCTCTTCGTTATAGGAATTGCTGATTCCGCCCTCTAGTATGCCAACATCAACGCCATCTTCATCTGGTTCTTTTAAGTCTGTAATTGGTGTTGCCCGCAAATCAACCAATTTTACTAAATCAACAATTCTTTCATCAATATCCAAAAAAGACATGTGGCAGCCAGCACAACCTGCTAGCCAATCTGATGCTACCTTTGGTTTTGCCATAATCAAATCCTTTCCAATCCTTCAATATTAATCAACAGCAATTTCAACCGATGCTGGCTGCTGGCTGATGAGTTTCTTCCAATCGCACTCTGGATTCAAGTCCAATGCTTTAGCTATTTTTTGCATTAAAGTTAGTGAATTCCAAACAGCTTCTGGGGCTTCAATAGATTGGGCTCTTGCTTGCAAATGCCCATCTGTATTAATGTAAGATCCGCTTTCTTCTGCCCACATAGTAGCTGGTAAAACAACATCCGCTTTTTCTGTTAATCTATTAGGATACGTGGCGAAAACAGCTAAGAATGGCACTTTCTCTAGGTTCTTAATTAAAGCATCGGGTGGAGTTTCATCTCCAAGCAAAACGAATGCTGCTTTTAGATCATTATTTAACTCCCCAATGCCAAATCCCAATTGAGCTGCAGCAAGACTATTGGCTTGTTCTTTGATTACAACTAAGGAAGCACGAATTTTTTGTGAAAAGCTTACCAGGTTTTCAATGGCTGTTAAATCTTCATTAGCTAACAATTTTTCACCAATTACGATGACTGGCCGACCAGCTTCTCCAAGCCATTTTGCTGCTTTCTTGATCTTTTCAGAGTCGAGCCCCGTCTTACTTGCGGAGTCTGCCAATGCATTTTCTGCATATAAATCATTTTCATGGACCAGTGTATTCCATGCCATTGTCAAGCCTTGGATAAGGTCAGCAATTTGTCCCTTCTTCTGAATAAGCTGGAGATTAGACCTAGATTGCAAACCATTTATTGAATTATCTGCAAGGATAATCTTTATCTCATTGAGCATTTGGCGCTTTAGGAAAAAACCAGCCACTTGGTGGTCCGCAACAAGATCTGCACCAATGACGAGTGCTACATCAGTATGTTTTAAAACATCCAGCTTTGATTCAAATGGCTTACCTAATTTTTCGGCAATTCGCTTACTAACCAAAGCTGCTTTGTTAGACTCAACTGTGCTTAGAACGCTCGTTTCAGTTCCTTCAGAGAAGACTTTTTTGAATAAAGCTAAAGTTTCAATAGGGAGTTTCGCAGAAGCTAAAGCGGCAGTAGAGTTAGCATCACTAGCTTTAATTTTCTCTGTTATAGAAGCTATTGCCTCTTCCCATGTTGCCGCTTTGTGTTCTCCTATCTTTTTTATCAGGGGGGTATAAATTCGTTCACAATTAGGGAGTAATGGTAAATATCTTCCTTTTTCACAAAGTACACCTTCGTTTAATGAAGATCCCCAAACACCATCAATGCGAACTAATCTGTTATCCCTTGTTAGAACATCTCTTTCGCAACCAACACTACATTCTGTACAAACTGAAACGTGATGATCAAGATCAGTTAATCGGCCCTGATATACACTGTTGCGATCAATCAGCGCTCCGGTAGGGCAGATCTGAACACATGTCCCGCATGAGATACAAGAGCTCTCTCCCAGAGGAACGCCATAGTCAGCTACTAAGATACTGCTAGCTCCTCGTTCCTCAAAACCAAGCGTGTAATTACCCACTAAGTCTGCACAAGCACGAACACAACGCCGGCAGAGAATGCAACGGTTATTGTCTAAGACAAAGTACTTGTGTGATCCGTCAACCGCATATGGTGAAAAATTCGGGGTTAAAGGCCAATGATCCAGACCTTGTTCATAAGCAGCATTTTGTAAATCACAGTCTCCGTCAGTTGCCTGGCAATACATGCAAAAATGATTTCGTTCACTAAAAATTAACGAAAGAACGAATTTCCGAGCTTCTTTCACTTTATTAGTGTTTGTATGTACTACCATTCCATTTGTGGCTGGAAGAGTACAAGAAGGCTGTAAAATGCGTGCACCTTCAACTTCTACCATACACAAACGGCATCCTCCATAAGGAGTGAGATTAGAATGATTGCATAAGGTTGGAATATCAATACCAGCCATTTCAGCTGCTTGAAGTACAGTTTTACCTTCAGGTACTTCTACTTGTTTACCATCAATTGTTAAATTTATCATACCAATTAGCTCCATGGTTCTGCCTAGTAATTTACTCTCTTGCCAGTCATTGGACATACACCTGCAGGACAAACTTTGAGTTTTATGTGTGCTTCAACTTCTGCGAGGAAATAGTTCAAAATATCTCTAATTGGCGTAGCAGCTGTTTGCCCTAGTCCACAGTTAGATAATTCATAAAGCTGTTGACTAATCACTTTAAGATCATCTAAATCGTGCAGTGATCCTACACCTTCAGAGATATTGGTAAGAATGTTGAAAGCTCTTTGTGATCCAATTCGACAAGGATTACATTTGCCACAGCTTTCTACCTTGAAAAAGTTAATTAATACTTTAGCTAGGTCTACTACGCAGACTTCGTCATTGCAGATTAATAAAGCACCTGAACCTAAAGAAACGCCAGCCCTAGTATACGATTCAAAATCCATTGGTGTGTCTTGTAGACTAGATGGAATAATTGAGCCGCTGGATCCACCGGTTTGAGCCATCTTGAAGCTCCCACTAGACATGCCCTTTGCATAAATACTGATCACTTCTCGTAAAGTGATACCCATTGGGACTTCAATTAATCCAGTGACGTTAACATTTCCTAAGATGGTGTAAACTTTTGTACCAGGGCTTGAGGGAGTGCCCAGAGATCTATACCAAGATGGACCATTGCGAATTATTGCAGGGATATTAGCGAGGGTTTCAACATTATTAACCAAGGTGGGTTTTCCCCAAAGACCCTCTGTAGTTGGGTAGGGGGGACGGGGCCGTGGTTCTCCGCGTTTTCCTTCAATAGATTCGATTAGTGCCGTTTCTTCACCACAGATGTATGCCCCAGCTCCTGCGTGGACATGAATTTTGAAGCTAAAGGGTGTTCCAAAGATATTATTGCCTAGCATACCATAATCGTTGGCTTGTTTGATTGCTTTTTCCATGCGTTCAATTGCTAATTGATACTCACCACGAATATAGACATACCCTTCATCAGCACCAACTGAATACGCTGCAATGGACATTGCCTCAATAATTGCATGGGGATCACCTTCGAGTACAACACGATCCTTGAATGTCCCCGGTTCACTCTCATCCGCATTACAAATGACGAATTTTTTATCCGAATGAGTTCTTTGAACAAAGCCCCACTTCAGTCCAGTTGGGAAACCAGCTCCACCACGTCCTTGTAAACCTGATTCTTTAACCAGTGAAACAACCTGTGTCGAAGATAATTCTAGTGCCATTCCTAATGCTTGGTATCCCTCGTGAGCAATGTAATCCTCGATGCTTTCCGGATCAATTAATCCTACATTCTTAAGCACAACCCGATTTTCTGCGGGCAGGGTACCCTTACGGGCATTAAGCCAAGCAACCCGGCCACTTAATTCATGGGCTGGAATGCGCTTTTCTTCAACAATGCGTCCTTTATAGAGATGCTCTTCAACGATATAGGGTACATCAGTTGGTGATACAGGACCATATATTACGGCTTCAGGATAAACAACAACAATCGGAGATATGTCAGTTCTTCCTAAATCTCCTACATATGACAACGAAATTTCCTCTGTCATATCATATTTTTGAATCTCATTCTGAAATGCTGTAAAAACAATTTCAGAACCGCGGGTAATACTTAGAGGGTCATTCGATATTAGTACCATTGATCTAACAGGTTTCATGTTAACTCTCCTATTCGTAACGGCTAAGAATGTTTTTTACCTGTTCAGGTTTTACATTCCCATAGATATCTGTATCGATCATGATAACCGGGCCAATACCGCAGACACCAAGGCAACTTGTTGTTAGTAAGGTCCACTTATTATCCGGTGATGTTTCGCCAGGTTCCAGTTTGAGTTCAGCTTGCAAAGCTTGCCAAACTTGCCTTCCACCCACAACATGACATGGAGCACTTTCACAAAATTGAATTACATGTTTGCCTCTCGGCTGAGTTGAAAGCATTCTATAAAACGTTGCTACAGAAGTGATTTCGTTACTGGGTAGACTCATGAGCGATGCAAGCTCTTTAATCGCAACTGGTGAGATATACCCGCAACGGTCCATTACAATCTTAAGGATTGGAATTAGTTCTGAGCGGGAAGAACCCTTCTCTTGAACTATTTCTTGTATAATTTTTTTTATATCTTCATCTAAAAGTTTTGTTTCTACCATTTAGTCTCTCCAATATTTTATGCTTATCAAGTGATCTTTATTGCATCAAATTGGCATACTTGGTGACAAATGCCACATTTAATGCATAAATCTTGATCTATAATGTGGGTTTGCTTCCGTTCACCTGAAATGGCATTGACTGGGCAATTGCGAGCACAAACTGTACAACCTGTGCATGGGCCATCTATGATTTCAAATTTGATCAAACTTCGGCATACTTTAGCCGGACATCTTTTCTCATAAATATGTGCTTCGTATTCATCGAGGAAATGTTCCAGTGTTGAAACCACAGGATTTGGTGCACCTTGCCCCAAACCACATAGGCTGTTCTCTTTTATTTCTGCACACAAAGAACGTAGCGTATCAATGTCACTTGGTTTACCTTTGCCGTCACATATATCTTCTAATATTTCAAGAATTCGCCGGGTTCCAACTCGGCAAGGTACACATTTTCCACATGATTCATCTTGGGTAAATTCCATGAAGAAACGGGCTATGTCAACCATACAAGTTTCTTCATCCATGACGATCATGCCACCAGAACCCATAATCGATCCAGCTTGGCCTAACGTTTCATAATCTACGGGCAAATCCAATAACTTTTCTGGTAAACAACCGCCCATTGGTCCACCAGTTTGTACAGCTTTAAAATTCTTATCTCCTTTTATGCCACCACCAACTTCAAAAATGATTTCTCTCAGTGTGATGCCAAAAGGCACTTCAATTAATCCGGTGTTCTTTACATCACCGGCTAGTGCAAAAGTCTTTGTGCCTTTACTCTTTTCAGTTCCCATCGTCGAGAACCATTCTGCGCCTTTGAGGATGATTTGAGGTACATTGGCATAGGTTTCAACATTGTTGATATTGGTTGGCTTACCCCAGAGACCTTTAGTAGCAGGGAATGGTGGTCTTACGCGAGGTTCTCCACGGCCACCTTCAATGGAAGAAATTAATGCTGTTTCTTCACCACAAACGAAAGCACCTGCACCCATACGTATTTCAAGATCGAAACTGAAATTCGTGCCTAAAATATTTTTTCCAAGCAATCCCAATGCCCTAGCTTGTTTGATTGCTAAGGTCATAGTGCTTACGGCGATTGGGTACTCAGCACGGCAGTAAATGTAACCTTGCCTAGCTCCAATTGCATAGGCTGCGATGATCATACCCTCAATAACAGAATGCGGGTCTCCTTCCAAAACGCGCCTGTTCATAAAAGCACCAGGGTCACCTTCATCGGCATTGCATATTAAATATTTAATGTCTCCTTGTGCTTGGCGGGCAAATCGCCATTTTAACCCAGTGGGGAAGCCCGCACCACCTCTTCCGCGTAATTTTGCATCTAGGATCTCTTGGATGACTTCTTCAGGTGTCATTTCAGTCAATGCTTTGCCCAAAGCCATGTATCCATCATAAGCAAAGTAATCTTCAATATTGCGAGGGTCTATAACCCCAATATTGCGCAGGACAACACGAATTTCTTTCGATCTCGGTGCGCTAAGCTCTTCATCGATGTTGTCCATCATTTTAGCTGCATACTGCTTAAGAACGCGGCCTTTGATAAAGTGTTCTTCTACTAATCGGGGAATATCATAATAAGTAAGATTGGTGTAGTGAGTCCCTTCTGGATAAACCGTTAGGTCAGGACCAAATTTCGTTGGATCACCTAAGCGCGTTGTTTCAAGAACTTGAACTTCATCTATCAATCCTTGTTTTATTAATTCATCATTAAGTGTATCAATAAGTTCGTACGCGCCTTTTTCGACGCAAATAGGATCTACAGATACAAGCACAGTTGATCTATAAAATGTCATAGTAGTCCTTCCAAGAATATTTTTAGAGGAAAAGTCCTCAAAAGATTATTTAGCCTTCGACTTTATAGTCGTTTACAATATTACCTTTGACAACATGTTCTTCCATAATCATTTTCGCAACTTCAGCATTTACTCTCCCATAGGTCACTTTTTCAGTGCCAGGCAGAATTACTTGTACAACGGGTTCGAATGAATCAATCCCAATATTGCCTGTTTGCCGAATGATAATATTTTCTAAATGATTATGATCAACGAAATCTAGGATAGCTTTTAAAGTCTCTCGTGCGCCTGCTGCAATCCCAACTGTCCCCATGCCTACGACGATTTCAGTCTTGCCTGAAGTAGATTTTAACTCCTGTTTTCTTAATGCTTCTTCGCGAATTCTTTTTAATTCATCAAGCGATTTTATTACTGGCATCTTTTAATTCTCCTTTTAAGATTGTATTTCTTGTATGCTTTCTTCAAATAGTGATCGAATAAAGCGGATAACATCCGGTTCAGTAATTGAAATTCCTTCTAATTCTTTCTTTATATCCGCGTCATCGAAATAAAATTCTTTCCCATTCTTTTTCACAGAGAAAATCCAATTAACTTCTGGGGTTCCTAATTCCAACATTAGTAATGTGTCTGGGATGTTACCCAAGGGCATTCTGTCAATGTGGCTGTGTTGAAATTGTGCTAAAACCTCGGTGCCTTTTCCTAATTCTGACTTAATTTCAAATTCACCGTTGCACATCTCAGCTGCTAATTTGAGAAGTGGGATTCCTAATCCAACTTTTCGTTCGGTCCGACTGGTTACAAAGGGGTCCGTTATTCGTTTCACCATGTCGGCGTTCATACCTTTGCCGTTGTCAACCACTTTAATGCTTAGTGTATCCTTATTTGTGTTTTCTTCAATAGAAATAATGATTTTTTCTGCGCCGGCAGAGACACTGTTCGCTGCAATATCAAGAATATGCAGGGTGAGCTCTCTCAACTAATTCGCCTCACTCTTTTGCAAATCTTGAACCAGTTTTGGGAACTTATTAGGCTGTACACGTCCGTAGATTGTGTCATCAATAACAACAACTGGTGCTTGGCTGCAGGCTCCAACACACCGACAATTTTCTAATGTTATAAGCCCATCAGGAGTTGTTTGTCCAGGTTCTATACCTAAAATCTGTTTAGCTTTCTCAATTATTTGGGGAATTCCACCAACATAACAAGCAGTTCCAAGGCAGAATTTTATAGTATGTTTTCCGCGTGGTGTTGTAGTAAAAAATGAGTAAAAAGATACAACGCCATGTACTTTACTAATGGGGACACCTAAATTTTCCGCAACATAAGCCTGAATTGGTTTTGATATAAATCCAATTTTTTCCTGGATTAGATTTAAAATTACCATTGTTGCGCCATTCAGATCTTTGTTTTCTTCAAGTATTGCATCAATTATTGCTTTCTGTTCGGGAATATCCAATGGATCAATCGTTTTGATTATATCTGACATTTTCCTATAATTCTCCTGAAGTACTTTATCTTACGCCTTTATTTAATTGTGAAAATTACCACAAGAAGTTTACTCATTATTTCGATTTTGGTCAATATGGGTTGCCATATCCATAAAACATTAGCTTCGTTTCTTAACAACATATGATCTTTTATCAATTTTATGTAAGGCTTTCTTTATTTCTAAAACAGTAGGTTTTTCAATATCAAAATAATTCGCTCCAAGAAAATCAAGCAAATAGTGAACATCACCACTTTGAATAATGTTATATCCTTTAATTTGCGGGAATCGATCGATACATTCAACAATGGATAAATGTCTCGAGATTTCAAGTGCATCGAATTTTAAGTCAGGCGGAATAAAACCTAAATGTGAGATGATTCCATAAGCTTCTCGATTAACATGTGCTGGAATAAATAGCCCACCAAGGTTAGTTACAATTTCAAAGGCTTTATCAATGGATAGTTTGGCAGAGGTTATTAAGAGACGTTCTTCTCTTCTTATAAACTCGCCCTCATCGTCAACGACAAATTGCTCTCCCAAGTATTCGATGTTGTTTTTCATGTCGGGTAGTTTACTATCAACAATTTTTTGCAGTTCATCAAGTTGGTCAAGAGTGTCAAAGAGGCAAATACTGTGAATTTCTTCCTCTGTTTGCAACTCCATGCCTGGTAACACAGTCAGACCTGATCCTTTTGCAGCTTGAATAACAGCACTTGCGTTATAGCTAGCATTATGATCTGTAATTGCGATTAAGTTGATGCCTTGAGAGATTGCTTCTTGGACAATGAGCGGCGGAATCATTTCGATTCCTGCACATGGTGACAGCACGGTGTGAATATGTAATTCAGCGCGGTATTGCTTCACTATTCTCCTGTATGGAGTTTAGGTTCCTCTAAGTCCCATCTCCCATAATTGTCCAACAATCTGAAATGTAGGATGGATACTAAGGAGTAGCACAATACCTTCATCATTTGCTTTCGCAATTGTATCCTCATCAGGCATGGCATTTTCAGTGATGATGATCGCAGATAAGTCCAGTAATGAAGCGACTGCAATAATATTACTATGGGACATCAAGGTGATCCATACACCCCTGCTTTTTGCGCCTGTCATTACACAACTTAACAAATCAGATGCATAACCTGATTCTACATTTATGGAGTAAAAGTCATTTTCTCTTGTTAGTAATTTAAGGTGTAAATTATCAATTATTTCTTGAAGGTTCATTTATTCTCACCATAAGATTGTTGATTCGTTACTTGTCTATCAAGATGCATCACCATGAATAAATTGGTTCCCCGTTCCTTTGATGAGATCAACTTCATTTCATTAACGCATCTTTTAATATTTACCAACCCCATCCCAGCGCCAAATCCCATTTCGCGGACTTTTTCAGTCGCGGTTGAATAACCAGGTTGCATAGCTTTTTCAACATCATCAATGCCAGGTCCCTCATCATAGGCTTCCATTGTGATCTTGTGAGGTTCGATTTCAATTCTGAGCGTCCCACCTTTGTCTGTGTGAATAATCAGGTTCATCTCTGCTTCATACACAGCAATACCGCAGCGCCTTGCAGTTTGTGGGTCTGCACCTAATCTTAATAAAGCTTTCTTTATGTGGTTTGAGGCAGCACCACCATGAGTGAAGTCATCTTTTTTAATATTGTATCTTAGGATAAGGCTAGTTCTATCAGAGTTGATGTCTTCAAATAGGTGAGATGCCCGGTATCTTATCAATTCTTCAGCCTGGTAATCTCGCTGTAAAGCTTTTAAAAGACCATTGGTGATGTCACCTTTAGTAAGGATCCCAGCTAATTTCTTGTTGCTATCCAAGACTGGTAAGCGGCCAACCTTGGTTTTAACAAATAACCTTAGTGCTTCTACAACTGGATCAAAAGTATTAATAGTTATTAGTTTATCCGACATGTAATCAGCAACAGTTAGATCGATCCGCCCATCTCTTAAGCAGCGGATCAAATCTTCAATAGACAATAAACCTACTAATGTGTCGCCAAGTTTTACTGGAGCACCTGAAATTCTTTCTTTTTGAAAACTATCTAAGGCTGCCTTCATCGTCATCTCAGGGGATAACGTGAAAACATTAGTTGTCATTACCTCCTCAATGCGGAGTTCATAGGCAAGTTCTTCTACGCGGGTAATACTTTCCGCGTCTGCGTCTGAGATTACAGGATATCTGGAAGCCATTGATTAATACTTTTAGTCTTGGTCAAAAGGATGATTCATTGCCATTTCTAAACTGGGAAGGCCAGCTTGCATTAGTCGTCCGCTTAGTTCGTATAGGCCTAAAGGAGAGGTTATCAATGGCACTTCTTCCGCTGCCGCTAAATCTATTGTTTCTACTGCAGGCATTTTCCCCCTGACAAAGACAATCGCCCGAATATCTGCAATTAGGGCAGTTCGAACAACCTGTGGATTACATAAACCAGTCAATAAAACAGCTTCAGGTTGAATCGAAGCTAACACATCACTCATTAAATCAGCCCCAAATGCGCCCTTGGCTTCAGTTTCTAAATCGATGCCTGGAGTAAGTAAAACACCATTAGAAATATCAAGAATATCTTTTATCTTCATTATTGATTACCTTTTTGTTTATTTTCATCCCTTAATTTTATCGTATTATTATTGCATGATATACTTCAAAATTCAAAAGATCTAATTGATTGGACAATTTTACTATGAAAGAAGTAATTAAAAGTGTCAAGGGAACAAGAGATTTTTTTCCCAAAGAAATGGCAGTCCGGCGATGGTTGATTGATCACATGCGGCAAGTGTCAACACAGTTTGGTTTTCAAGAATACGAAGGTCCATGTATTGAAACGATAGACTTATATGCCGCCAAATCTGGTGATGAATTGGTAAAGGAACAATCTTTCGTGTTCCCAGATCGTAGTGGAGAATTATTAGCTTTACGTCCCGAATTAACACCCACACTAGCAAGGATGATAGCAAGTAAGCAGAATGAATTGGTTTTTCCACTGCGCTGGTGGTCATTTGGTCCTTTTTGGCGATATGAACGGCCTCAGAAAGGTAGGAGTCGGGAGTTTTATCAATGGAATGTTGACTTAATTGGCACAGACAGCATTCAAGCAGATGCAGAAGTTATCGCTGTGATTTGTGAATTTTTAAAAAGCATTGGCTTAATTCCTGAACAAGTAAAAATTCTTGTCAATAACCGAAGGTTAATGGATGCTTGTTTAGATGATCTCGGGTTCACTACTGATCAAAAACCTTCGATTCACAAATTAATTGACCGTATTGATAAAATGTCTTCTAACACATGGGAGCAATATGCTGTTGACATTAATATCAATCCTCAACAATTAAAAGATTTAAAAAATATTCTTAATGATGATTTGATGTGGGAAAAGTCTGAAGAATTGGTTGAATTAATTGAATCATTGAAGTGGCTTGGCTTTTCAGAATATATTCAATTTGATCCAAAAATTGTTAGGGGTTTAGACTATTACACTGGTACTGTGTTTGAAGCCAAGGAGATGACTGGAAATTTCAGGGCGATCTGTGGTGGTGGGCGGTATGATAATCTAGTAGCTGATGTTGGAGGATCTCCATTGACAGGTGTTGGATTTGCAATGGGTGATGTGGTAATTCAACTCGTATTAGAGTCACTCGGATTAATCCCTCAAACAATTAATCAACCGAATTCGGTTTTTGTAACGATCTTTGATGGGGAATGTATGCCTTTCTCATACCAGATTGCAAACTTACTTAGAGAATCAGGAATGAATGTGATTTTGAACCCAGGCATTGAAAAATTAAATAAGCAATTTAAATACGCAGACCGACTCGGTGTAAATTTTGTCATTGTTGTTGGTCCAGATGAAATTCGAGAAAGTACCGTAACTATTAGAAATTTAGATAAACATAATCAATTTACAGTTGTGATAAAAGAAGCGGTTGAATTTCTTTCTGGTTTGCTTGCAGGTGATTAAAGACTGTGATAAAATCTTCTTTTGATTATGGTGCCTGTAGCTCAACGGCAGAGCGCCTCACTGTGGATGAGGAGGTTGAGGGTTCGAAACCGTCCAGGCACCCTTGACGCTCGATACATCGAGTGTTTTTTATCAAATAACAATAATTGGAATAAGCTTAGATAGAAAAGAGTAAACTTTTTTTACTAGACAGCGAGCCTGGATTTGGTGCGAGCCGGGTAAAGGGAAAAAGGTTGAAAATCATTCTGGAGCTGCAATCTGAACACTTTTGAGTAATTAAGAACGCCGGAATCACAAACCGTTAAATTTGTGCAGAACAAAAACTTTGATAGTTGAGTATCCGAATGAGAGCCTAAAACTTTAGGAAGCAGGGTGGTACCGCGAGAATAAACTCGTCCCTGGTATGGGATGAGTTTTTTATTGGAGGTTGTATGTTTAAGTCTGTATCATCAAAATTAAATGTAACCGTGATGGAAGAAGCTATGCTGCGCTTTTGGAAGAATAATGATATCTTCCAAAAATCAATGGAACAGCGTCAAGACTGCCCTCAATATGTGTTTTATGAAGGTCCACCGACTGCAAATGGCAAACCTGGCATACATCATGTATTAGCCCGTGCTTTTAAGGATATGTTTCCTCGTTACAAATCGATGCAGGGTTTCTTTGTGGACCGTCGAGGTGGATGGGATACGCACGGCTTACCTGTAGAAATTGAAGTAGAAAAGAAACTTGGTTTTACAAATAAAAATCAAATCGAAACTTATGGGATTGAAGCTTTCAATGCATTATGCCGCGAATCTGCGTTTGAAAGAATCCAGGATTGGGAAAGGTTAAGCGAACGAATTGCGTTTTGGGTTGATTTTGATCGTGCTTATGTTACTTATACAAATGACTATATTGAGTCTGTTTGGTGGTTGTTAAAATCAATTTGGGACAATGAGCTTTTATACCAGGGATTTAAGGTTGTGCCTTACTGTCCTAGATGTGGAACGCCATTATCTGATCACGAAGTTGCCCAAGGTTATCAAGATACGGATGACCCTTCTGTTTATGTAAGAATGCCTTTGGTCGATGAACCCAACACATATTTACTAGTTTGGACTACCACACCATGGACACTTCCAGGAAACGTTGCGGTAGCGGTTCATCCTGATGTAGATTATGTGACAGTATCGACAGGAGAAGATGATTACAGTGAGAAACTAATCTTGGCCAAGGCTTTAGTGGATAAGGTTTTTAAAGATTCAGATCTAAAAATTCATAAAACTATGAAAGGCAAAACTCTTAAAGGTAAACGCTATGCACCTTTGTTTACATTTATGCCTCCTGAAAAGCCAGCACATTTTGTGGTTGCCGCAGATTTCGTCACGACATCAGATGGTACCGGATTGGTTCATATCGCGCCAGCTTTTGGCGCAGATGACATGCAGATGGCAAATATATACAATTTACCGGTTTTGATGAGCGTCAATGACGAAGGAAAATTTAAATCTGAAGTACGTCCATGGGCTGGAAAATTTGTCAAAGATGCAGACCCACTCATCATTCAAGATTTGAAAGATCGTGGATTGTTGTTCAAGGTCGAAAAATATACTCATAGTTATCCATTCTGTTGGCGATGTGATACCCCATTGTTATATTATGCACGCCCTACTTGGTTTATTCGCACAAGTGCAAAGAAAGATCGCTTGGTGGCTTTAAACAAGGAAATTAATTGGATCCCAGATCATATTAAAAATGGCAGGTTTGGAAATTGGCTCGAAAACAACATTGATTGGGCGCTTGGAAGAGATAGATATTGGGGAACCCCGCTTCCTGTTTGGGAGTGTGACAGTTGCGGTAACCAGGTGTGTATTGGTTCAGTGGATGAGCTAAGTAATTTTGCTGGTAGAGACCTTTCTGGAATGGATTTACACCGGCCATTCATTGATAAGGTTACTTTTAGCTGTCCTAATTGTCAAAAAGGCACAATGTCAAGGGTCAAGGAATTAATAGATGTTTGGTTTGATTCGGGTTCAATGCCGGTTGGCCAATGGCATTACCCATTCGAAAATATTGAAAAATTTGAATCTCAATTCCCGGCTGACTTTATTTGCGAGGCTGTAGACCAGACCAGGGGATGGTTTTATTCATTACTTGCCATTAGCACATTAGTATTTGACAGCATTTGTTTTAAGAATGTGATTTGTTTAGGTCTGATTTTAGACGAAAATGGCCAAAAGATGTCTAAATCAAAGGGTAATGTAGTTGATCCTTGGGATGTTATAAACTTACATGGTGCAGATGCAGTAAGATGGTATTTATATACTTCCAGCCCGCCATCAAACGAAAGACGTTTCAGTAATGACTTGGTTGGTGAGGTTATTCGAAACTTTACACTGACATTGTGGAATACCTACTCATTTTTTGTGACCTACGCCAATTTGGATTCGTGGTCACCTGATAATCGAATCATTCCGCAATTCAGTTCCCTAGATAATTGGATGCTTTCATCGTTAAACGCATTAGTTAGAGATGTAACAAATGCTTATGAAACTTATGATGTTTTAGACGCCACAAGGCCTATTGAACAGTTCGTTGATCAACTCTCTAATTGGTATCTACGACGTTCGAGAAGGCGTTTCTGGAAGAGCGAGTCCGACGCAGATAAAGCTGCAGCTTATTACACCCTATACCAAGCGCTTACCACAATATCTAAGTTACTAGCTCCAACGATGCCATTTATTGCCGAGGAATTACATCAAAATTTGGTTCGATCTGTAGATTCAGAAGCTCCAATATCTGTTCATTTGTCTGATTGGCCAACCTATGACGAAAGTTTAATTGACGAAAAACTAAATCGTGATATGTTAACCGTGATGCGTTTGGTCTCATTGGGTCACTCGGCCAGAAACAAATCTAATATCAAAGTACGACAACCCCTTGCTGAGGTTGCCTTTGCTGTTGGGAATGTCGATGATCAAGGCGTCATTGAAAGATACAAAGAATTGCTGATGGATGAACTAAATGTAAAATCTGTCAGAGTATTAGGCAGTGCATCTGAGGCAGTGTCATTCACATTAAACCCATTACCAAAACAACTAGGACAAAAATATAAATCTCTTTATCCTGAAATACGAAATGCAATTTTGCATTTGCCGGCTGATGAAACCGCAAGGAAATTACTAGATGGTTTATCCGTTGTTGTTAATATTAATGGTAAGTACTATGAAATATTGCCTGAGGAGGTTGAAGTTCATACAGATTCCAAATCTGGCTTTGAGGTAGTGTCTGAAGGTCCATTGATGGCTGCATTAGTAACTGATTTGGACCTTGATTTGATAAATGAAGGATTAGCGCGTGAGTTTGTACGACGTGTTCAAGCGTTACGGAAGGATTCAGGATTTGATATTGCTGATCGAATACGGATATACTACCAAGCATCTAAAGGATTAGAAGTTGCTATCATAGCTTTCAGAGATTACATTGAAACCGAAACATTAGCTGTAGAAGTTGTGAATAAAGAAGCACCTCATGATTGGAACCAAGTTAAAGATTCCTTTGAAAATGAGAGCCTAATTCTTAGTATTAGTAAGATTTAGCAGGCAAAAGGACAAATAATTTGAAGAAATTACTAAAAGATTTTCTCTTCCTATTTACTATTGCGGGTTTAATCATTTTCTTAGATCAATTTACAAAGAATATTGTTCGATCGAACTTGGCTGTAGGAGAGACGTGGATGCCCCTCGAGTGGCTTGCGCCTTTTGCCCGCTTTGTTCACTGGAAAAATACAGGAGCTGCATTTGGATTGTTCCAATCTGCCAGTACTATTTTAGCAATCATGGCGATTGTAATTGCCATAGCTATCATTTTTTATTTTCCCCAAATTCCAAGTAAAGATACTTTATCCCGGATAGCACTAGCAATGCAGTTAGGTGGGGCGGTTGGCAACCTTATTGATCGCCTTACTATTGGTCATGTTACAGATTTTATTTCTGTTGGAAGTTTTCCTGTGTTTAATGTGGCTGATTCAAGCATTACTATTGGCGTTGGCATTTTACTATTAAGTATGATAATTAGTGAACACAAACAAAAGAATTTGGTCAAGAAGAGTAGTGAGATAATTGTAACAAATGATGCGATCGACGAAAAATAAACCAGATTATGTCTCCTAACGAGTTGAAAAAGCAGTTCAGATATTCTGGTGAGAGTTCTATTCGTTTAGATAAGTTTCTTACAAATCAAATCCCAGGTATTTCTCGTGCTGTAATTCAAAAATTAATTTCAGATGACAAAGTTCGTATCAATGGCAATGTCATTGATAAACCAAGTCACAAATTAAGTGACGAGATGATTATTGATATTGTTTTGCCTGAAATCATAGAAACCCAAATTTCGCCCGAGGATATCAGTCTGAATGTTATATACAGTGATGAAAATACAATAATTATTAACAAACCAGCTGGCATGGTAGTGCACCCTGGCGCGGGTAATGAAACAGGGACTGTTGTAAACGCACTCCTTTCCCAGTGGCCAGATATCGAACAAGTTGGAGAAGTTCAACGACCTGGGATTGTCCACAGGTTAGATAAAGAAACATCCGGCATCCTATTAATTGCTCGCACTTCTAAGGCTTATCGTTGGTATATCACCCAATTTAAATCACATAAAGCAAAAAAACTTTATAAAGCACTTGTAGATGGACACCCCCCAACACCTGAAGGCAGAGTTGAAGTAGCAATAGGTCGCGACTCAAAACATCGGCAAAAAATGGCTGCGGCTGTTGAAGGACAAGGCCGCGCTGCAATTACAGAATACTACCGAGTTCGGCAATTTAAGAACCATGAATTACTTGATGTTTACCCTTTAACAGGAAGAACACATCAAATCCGTGTCCACATGGCATTTCTAGGCTGCCCTGTCGTTGGAGATCGGATTTATGGCTTCAAGAAACCGTCAATACCACTAGATCGTTTCTTTTTACATGCACAGCAATTAGAAATTTGCTTGTATGGAGAAACACATCCATTAAAATTCCAGGCTAAGTTCCCAACTGAGTTAAACTCCATTATCGACAAACTAATAAGAGAGGAAGAGGTGAGCGATGGACTATTTTGATTTTAGATCCGATACCGTTACAAAACCGACAGAAGCAATGTGGAAAGCAATGTCGGAAGCAAAAGTTGGCGATGATGTTTATCAGGAAGATCCTACAGTCAATCAACTTGAAAAGCTTTCAGCAGAAAAGCTAGGAAAGGAAGCAGGTTTATTCGTTCCATCTGGCACTATGGGCAATCTTATTGCGGTATTAACCCATTGCGGCAGAGGAGATGAGGTTATCATGGGCACGAAAGCTCATACTTTCTTATTTGAAGCTGGTGGAATTTCTGCTCTTGGTGGTGTCCATCCTCATACAATACCAAATAATGATGATGGTACCCTCATACTGAACGACATTAAGGCAGCAATCCGTTCTGTGGATGATCATTTTCCACTATCAAAGTTGATTATTTTAGAAAACACACAAAATAGATGTGGAGGTGCACCACTCACGCCTAGTTATACTCAATCAGTTAAATCAATTGCTAAACAACATGGATTAAATCTACACTTAGATGGTGCGCGCGTATTTAATGCAGCTGTTGCGCAAAATGTTGATGTTAAGTCTTTAACCGATCTTGTAGATTCAGTTACTTTTTGTTTAAGCAAAGGATTGTGTGCACCTGTAGGTTCTGTTTTATGTGGCGCAGAAGAATTTATAAGAAAAGCAAGACGAATAAGGAAACAATTAGGGGGCGGTATGCGCCAAGCTGGTGTGATTGCCGCTGCAGGGATTGTTGCCTTAGAAACCATGATTGATAGGTTAGCAGATGACCACGAGAATGCCAAAATTTTGGCTAAGAACTTATCAGAAAATGATAAATTGCGCATAGATATGAATTCACCAAAAACTAACATGGTTTATGTATCATTGGCGCCTGAAGTCAAGGAAAGCGCTCGTGAAATTGAAGCAAAATTACGAAAATCTGGTGTTTTTGTTGGTGTCGTTGCTGAACGCCAATTTAGGTTGGTAACGCATTACTGGATAAATGAGCGGGCAATAGAAGCTTGCGTAAAGCAATTTGGAAATGTTTTGAATCCCTGAGAGGTTAGTCAATAAACTGACGATTATAAAGGTTATAATACTGTCCTTTTAAAGCAATAAGCATTTTATGTGTTCCTTGTTCGGTAATTTCACCTTTATCTAATACGTACACCCAATCTGCATTTCGAACTGTACTTAATCTATGGGCAATTATTATTGCCGTTTTATCTATAAATAAGTTTGTGAGCGCTTTTTGAATAAGCACTTCTGTTACGATGTCAATATTTGCTGTAGCTTCATCTAGAACGAGAATTTTTGGCTTAGATAATATCGCCCTAGCAATTGAAATTAGTTGCCTTTGTCCATGCGAGACATTCACACCTCCTTCTAGGATTTTGGTTTCATATCCTTCTGGGAGGGCTTCTATAAAGTCGTGGGCATTTGCAAGCTGGGCTGCAGATTGAATTTCCTGATCAGTTGCACCTGGCATGCCGTATCTTATATTATCTGCGATAGAACTAGAAAATAAAAAAGGCTCCTGTGAGATAACGCGGACTTGATTTCGCAAAGATTCCTGGGTCACATCTCTGATATCAAACCCATCTATCTCAATACTGCCACTGCTTACCTCATAGAATCTTGCAAGTAAGTTGGCAATCGTAGTTTTTCCTGCCCCTGTTGGGCCCACTATTGCGACAGTTGAATTGGCTTTTATATTTAAGTTCAAATTTTTTAATACAAGCGGGAGATCTGTCTTATACTTAAATGAAACATTCGAAAATTTTATCGAACCTTTCTGCAACTTTAGAAATTCCGCACCGGAATTATCTTTTATCTCAGGAGATGTATCTAGTAAAATTAATACTTGTTCTCCTCCAGCGACTGCTGATTTAAATGTTGTGAACATTCGACTGAGTTCTTGAATTGGTTGAAAGAACCGGGTGACATAAGAAAGAAAAGCCACGACAATACCTACAGTGAGATGTTCCTGCAAAACAAAGTGTCCTCCAAACCAAAGGACTATGGCTGTGGCCAGCATGCTTAAAAATTCTATTGTAGGCAGGAAGATGAAAGATAATGTCATTGCATTTATATAAGCATTTTTATTTTCCTGGTTTACTTTGTCAAAGCGTTCTTGTGCAGCTTTTTCTTGTGTAAAAGCTTGAATCGCTCGCATACCAGATATGTCTTCAGCCAAATCTCCAACAATAGCAGCAACTTTAGATCTTGTATTTCTAAACGCAACAGTTGCTTGTTTGGAAAATAGCCAGGTAGCAAGTAGCATTAAAGGAATGATGGTGAAGGTAATTAAAGCCAATCTTGTATCCATCAAAAGCATAATGACAATGATTCCGGCTAATACAATTAAATCACCAAGTAATGTTATAACTCCTTGAGAAATTAATTCATTTATTTCAGCTACATCATTAATAACTCTTGAGACAGTAACGCCAAAAAAACGCCGGTCATGATAACCAAGGTGCAAATACTGTAGATGATTAAATAGATCCTGACGAAGTTTAGCTAATAATCTTTGGCTTACCCAGGAAACAAGGTATCTTTGAAGGCTGCTAACTATAAAGACAGCAAGAAATGAAAAACCAATCTGTAGACTTATAAGAAGCAATCCGTCGATGTCATTTTGGGTAATATATTCATCTAAAGCGACTTTGATTAAATAAGGGGTTAATAAAGTAAGGCCTGATTCGACTAAAGTCAACAGAAAAGCAAGTCCCATATGCAGCTTGTAAGGTATTAGATAACCTAAGAGTCTAAAGAAAACTTTCCCATTGACTCGTTTTTGATCCTGATCGGCACTACCAAATTGTGATAAAGCGGATCTGGGTCCGATTCCTGATGATGATGAACCTATCGAAAAGCTCATAAGGAAGTTTCCTGGGATTTAAATTGAGTTTTATATATGTCTTGATAGATGGTCGATGTTTGAATTAAGTCCTGATGGTTTCCTCTTGCTACTATTTGGCCTTTTTCAAGAACAAAAATTGAATCAGCATTTATGATTGTATTCAATCGATGAGCAATTATGAAGGTAGTGCGGTTTTGGATTAACTTTGACATTGCCAATTGAATTAGATTTTCTGTTTCTGTATCGACTGATGATGTTGCATCATCCAGTATTAAAATTCTAGGGTCCAACAATAAAGCTCTCGCTATAGCGATTCTTTGTTTCTGCCCCCCAGAAAGAGTTGCTCCTCTCTCGCCTATATTAGTGTCATAACCCTGAGGTAAATTGACAATGAAATCGTGTGCTTGGGCTGCCTTTGCCGCATTTACTACATCAATTTCACTAGCACCCTCGCACCCAAATGAGATGTTGTTTCTGATAGTTTCTGCAAAAAGGGTTGAATCTTGAAGCACAATTCCAATCTGACTGCGCAATGAGTTCAGAGTAATTGTGCGAATGTCTATCCCATCAACTTTGATTGTCCCACTTGACGGATCATAAAATCTTGGTACCAGGTTAACAAGGGATGTTTTTCCTGATCCAGTAGCTCCGATTAAAGCAATGACTTGTCCTGGTTTTGCTTCAAGGTTAATATCGCACAAAATCATCCTATTTCCATAAGAAAAGTAAATATCTTCAAAAATCACTTCACCTGATACTCTCGGTAGCACGATGGCGTTCGGGTCATCTTTGACTTCTGGAATTGTATCCATGATGTCAAAAATTCGTTCAGCAGCAGACCCAGCAATGGCCACTGCTGGTATGATCATGCCCAGCCTTCGTATGGGATCAATCATTTGACTAATGTACGTAATGAAGGCTATAACTTCACCTACACTCAATGTGCCTGTTATGACTTGGTAACCCCCGTATAGGATTGTCGCAAAGGTACTTAAATTAGCAATAAAAAATAACAAAGGGGTGTTGATTGCTTGCATTCTTGCTGCTCTAGTTGATAATTGCAGCCATTCATTATTTTCTTTTTCAAACCGGTTGATTTCTTGTTGTTCCTGGGTGTATGCTTTAACAATGCGACTACCTCGCAGGTTCTGTTCAACTACAGTTGTCAGCCTAGCAAGTTGTTTCTGGATTTGCAATGAAAGTGGGCGGTATCGAGCCCCATAATTTAAGGCTTGAAGTACTAAGAAAGGCATTAATAACAAAACGATTACGGCTAATCGAAAATTCATTGAGATCAAAATAACAGCTGTTAATACCAAAACCATAATCCCATCGATAATTCTTAATGTTGCTCTACCAGTTAGGAATCGAAGTCTTTCTACATCCTGAATTGCCCGTGAAAGTAACTCACCAGTTTCGGCTTTATCATGAAAGGCAAAAGAGAGTTGGGTAAACTTGATTTGTAATTCCTTACGGATATCATAAGCAACATTTTGTGAAGCAGTTTCACTCCAAATACCCATCAAGAAATTAAACACCCCCTTGAAGAGGGTGAGCCCAAGCAATAAAAGAACTGACCAGGTCAGAACATCCATCTCTTTATTATTAATACCCGAATCAATTATCCATCGAATGAGTTGAGGAATGATGGCATTTAAAGCCAAAACAAGAATTAAACAGAGGTACATCCCTATTGCTAGTTTCCAATACGGCTTTAAATATGCATAAACCCTAATAATCTGTTTTAAAAGATTTAAATGATTTTTATTGTTAATTATTATGTCCTAAATAGATTTATTTAATAAGTCACCATTATTCTTCATTACGAGAGTTTTATTAGTGTAAAAATATTTTATCAAAATTGTTACAAAATCAGTGAAAAGTGCTACATAAGGCAACCTATTAATAAATGTAAAGGCGATTAAGTAAAATTACAGTACAATAGGCTAATAGTTTTAGGATTTACACATGTTAATTGTTTTATCGGACACTCACTTTGCTGAATCAAAGACTAATAAACTTGGTGATGTTCACTACAACCATAATTTACCAGCATATGTCTTCAAAAATTATTTCAATGATATTGCTTCAATAATCAAAAATAATCATATTAAAGAAATTGATATTGTTTTAGCTGGTGATATTTTTGAGATAACCCGATCAGGGTTATGGTTGGAAGATGATAATCTGCGGCCTTATGTAAGTTCTGACTTAGTCCCCAATACCATTGAATTAGAAAATAAAATAATTCAGATTCTCGACTCGATTGCATTAGATCCACGTGTATCAGAAACCCTTGAGATAATTAGAAGTATCCAAAATCAATTTGATAGGAAAGTAAATATCTATTACATACCTGGAAATCACGACCGTCTTTTAAATTCATCTTTACGCATAAGAGAAAAAGTAAGAGCATTATTAAATCTTGATGTTATTGAGGATCCTTTTCCGAATTATTATGTTCATTACAGTGATGGAATACCTTTTGCATTAATAAGGCATGGGCATGAATATGATCCTGTTAATTTTAGTATTGACTTTCGAAAAGCTTTAGAAATTCCTCTCGATATTGAAAATGAAGCATATAACAAGCCTGTGATGGGGGATTTCGTTACTGTTGAAATTGCGGTTAAATTACCTGTTTATTACAGAAATTATTACACAGCAGAAAAAATTCTAAAAGATGTACAACTACTGAGGCTCTATCAAAGATTGATTGAGTTTGATAATGTTCGGCCATCAACTGCCTTGTTAAATTTCCTTTTTTCGACACCAGGAATTCGTCGGCAAGAAACTTGGGAACTATTAGAACCAATTTTTGTATTGATGCTTGATGAATTTCTACAGAAGCCTTATCTCTTTGATTTTCTACTAAATATCGATAATATCAATCCTTCAATTGTCAAATTAGCAAAATTGTTTGCTCCATTGCGTTTATGGCGATTTGGGATACCTTTTTGGCTAATAAAACAGCTAATGAAACCTGTTTCGAAAAATATTAAGCTTGGAACAGTTGTACCATTTGTCAGTAAAGAAGCTGGTTTAAAAACAGATATTGCTAATGTCCAATGCATCATTACCGGGCATACGCATGTACCAGAAGTAGAATTAATTTCAGGAGAGCAAGGAGTGCAAAAATATTATATTAACACAGGCACTTGGCGTAATCTTATCCCATCTTCAAGTGATCTTAATCAATTTGGCCGATTACGATCTAAAGCTCAACTAGTTATCTTTGAACCTGGAGAGCAAAATCCTGAGTATTCGCGTAAAACTGGGTGGTCTTTTGATTTCATTTCAAAAATCGGTTTTGGTTCTGAACCATTTTAAGTCAATTTAAAATAGGGTTGAGAAGAATCAACCCTCATTGTTAATCTTTTAGCAATTTAAAAATTTAGTTTATATGTTTTTCAGGAATGATATGCCCTCGCAAAGCTTTGATAAGATCTTTACGCTTTAAAGCGCGGGTTCTGTCTATCTCAACCATTTTTGCTTTATCATCAGACAACTTTCTCAAGGCCTCCACCCAGGCAGCACTTGATACGGGTTTGTGATTAACTCGCCAGCGCTCTACCTTAATGGCTAAATCATTTTCGTTGACCAGTTTTTCATAACTTCGGGTAAGATGTAATCCTTGGGATTCAAACTCATATTCAACTGTCTCGGATTCAGGCTTTATTGGACATACATGCATACATGATCCACACTTTATGCAGTAATAATCTGCTAGGATTAATTTACCATTTTCATCGACATGCAGTGCTCGCGTAGGGCAGATATCAGCGCACGCAAGGCATCCTTCTACACAGCGTTCTTTGTGTAAAACAACTGACCCTTGCCATGGTTGACGAACTGTGAATGCCCCTTTACTAGCGATTTCACACTGCCTGCAGTGAATACAGTTTGAAAAATCAATACGCATTGTATCTCTAACTTCATCATAACTAATTACGTTGGCGCTGCAATTATCAATAACATAATCTTTTAGAGAGAAGTCAAAATCTTCTTTCTTAAATATTGTCTTGGCAATTAATTCAGGAAATGCTTCATATTTTTGAACAGGAATTTCATTTTTACCGTTTATCGTCATTGTAATTGCATGTGTTGGGCAGACGACAACACACATGCCACAATTGACACACTTCTTTGGATCAACATCAACAGAAGGGCGAGTAACCAGGTGGCCATTAACTATCTCTCCATCGATGTGGGTGAGGGCTTCTTTGGGGCATACGGTTGGCCCCATTTGGCAGCCAACACATTTCTCTAAATCCCATACCATTTTGTAATCACGGGTTACCATCGCTCTGCGAAGAGTCATTTCCTTATCATTGCGTGTTTTTTGTGCTATTCCACGTTGGCTCATTCTTTTGCTCCAATTAAATATCGGCAGGTAAAGCCTGTAATTCTGCGAGGCTGAATACAGGGCCATCTTTACAAATATACTTTGACCCAATATTGCATCGTCCGCATTTACCGATGCCGCATTTCATGCGTTTTTCAAGTGATGTAAAAATATTTTCGGGGGGAAATCCTAAATCGACTAACGCGGGCAGTGTGTATTTAGTCATGATGGGTGGGCCACAAACAACCGCTACCGCATTATCGGGTGAAGGCGCAACTTCTTTTACGACATCAGGCACGTACCCTACATGGTGAAGCCAATCATCCTCAGGCACATCAATCGCTTGATGAATTTCCATATCTTCTCGCTGGTACCAGCTTTGAATGTCGTGTTTGTACATGCATAAGCCAGATGTTCGGGCACCGTAAATAATAATGAGTTGATCAAAATTAGGGCGGTTGCTGGGATGGTGTACATGTTTCGTGAGAGCGTATAATGTCGAAAAGGCACAACCACCACCAATAATCACCAAATTTTTGCCTTTCCATTCGTCTAGTGGAAAACCATTACCTAATGGCCCTCGCATGCCAATCGGATCTCCAGCCTTTAATGTGTGAATATACTGAGTAAAAGAACCCAATTTTTGTACTGTGAAGCGAACGAATTCACCTTCCCATGCAGCAGAAGCGACACCAAAGGGAGCTTCTCCTTTTCCAAAAATAGACAATTGACAGAATTGTCCGGGATTGTATTTTTCAAAGAAGTTAACACAATCTTTATGGTCATCAAAAACAAGTTCAAAAGTTTTTAAGGATCGATCATTTGACTCGTAATAAGCTCTCACAATGTGCATTGGGATCGGATTGTAAGGATTGTGCCCTTTATCAGACATTTACAACCTCGCTTTCAGCTTCGTAAGAAGCACTTAGCATAGCACGAATATCCAAGCCTACTGGGCAGTATCTAACACATCTACCGCAACCCGTACATCCAATTTCACCAACATGATCAAGCCAATAGCTAAATTTATGCATTAAACGTTGACGTGTCCTTTCTTTTCGCGTTGGCCGAGGATTGTGACCAGAAGCCTCTTGAGAGTAAACCCTAAACATACAGGTATCCCAGTTTCGAACGCGCTGATTTCTGTAGATTTCGTCCACAATATCAAAGCAAAAACAAGTAGGGCATAAGAATGTGCATACGCCACACCCCAAACAGGATTCAGAAATCTGTGTCCAATATTCACTTTCGAAAATCTGGTCTAAGTTTTGTTTTAGACCTTTTGTCTCAAAAGCTTTATTCATGCCACTCTTAGTACTTTTCTGGATTAAGTGCACATGCTTTTCTTGTTCTTTGGTCGCTTTAGAAAAAGAGTAAAAAAGCTCATTTGCTTTTTCATTGAAAGTTTCTACAAAAAGTGCACCATCAACTTCTGTAATAAGCGCATCTAGACCATCATGATTAAACGGGCTTCCCCCGACAGTCGTACAGAAACATGTTTGACAAGGGTCATTACAACCCATACCAATGATTATTGTGGCATCTCTTTTGTTTTTCCAGTAAGGATCATGATATTCTTCTGTGCAAAAAACAGTATCCAAAAGTATTATTGCTTTTGCATCACAGGGGCGAATCCCAAATAAAATTCGTGGCTTAGGCTTAGGAATATAGTCTTCTAGTTTATTAAGCTTCGCATTAAATTTCAGCATCACCTCTGACTGGGGCAAGAAGAATGCTTTTGGCGGAAACCGGGTATTGTGAATATCAGATAAGATTAATTCTTTTTCTGGGTTGATTGGTTGATATTGAGAATAATTCTCTACTTGTTGAGGGGCAAAGACATCAAATTTTGCAGACCAATCGATTAAGGTTTGTTTCAGTTTGTTGTTTTGAATAATATACATTTTTTAGTCATTCCTTATAGTACAAACCGTTTTTTATCATCCATATTGAAAGATGCAAATGGGGGTTGTGTCTTTTCATCCATACCAGGAACGAATTCATAATTTTCATACATGTCGAAGTTCAACTTGTCAGTTAGGTAGGTCATTTTAATATCCATAGGGCAAGCGCGCTCACACGCACCACAGCTTGTGCATCGGCCTGTTTGATGGAATGCACGGATTATGTGCCAAGCATGCTTACCAGCTGGCGAAACAGTACTCTCAGACCATCTAGGTGTGGCGTGGTCTACGAAGCATTCCGAACAATAACACATAGGGCAAGCTTCTCGGCAAGCGTAGCAGCGAATGCAGCGTTCTGCTTCATGACGAAACCACTCATACCTCTCACTCCTACTTAATTCTTGGAATGACTCCACCTTTTCACGAACTATTGATGGATCACCTTCTGGTAAAGGTTCTGTTAACATGACATCTGCATTTACAGGATTGGGGTAGACACAATTTAGACAGGAATCGTGAAGGAGTTCTCTTCGATTGAACTTTATTTCTTGACCCTTATGAACAACGGAGACAATATCCTCATCTTCTTCGAATGAAGTGACTTCTTCTCCTACACTATTGATTATCTTTTTTAAATCAATAATTCCACTACAAGGAATCCCGACAAGATAAAGGTTTTGACGTGGATGCTGTTTTTCTATTATAAGTGCATTAACTGAGCGGCTTTCGCAACCTCTCACAACCATGCCTATCCTGGTTTCTTGTGAGTATTTAGGTAGGTAATTCGCAAGATTATTTTGGCAAAGCCCATTGTATTCAAGTTGTGCTAATTCTTTAGTGTTCCGAAAAAAAGCTGGTTGCGGACGTAAGGGAGAGTCTTCTTTTTTAAAGGCAATAAAAACATCAACCAAATTCTCATTTAGTAACCGTGTCATCTCATTTTGTAGTTTTGTTTTTAAATCAAGCATTAAGGCCTCCAGCTGCAACTTCAATTCTAGTAGTAAGGGTATTTGCTTTTCCTAGTATTGAAATTTGGGTTAGGAAGTCTGAAATTTCGCGTTGTATTCGGCCACGGTCTTGAAGGTCTATCCAAATAAAACGAACACGAGACTTTTCATACCCTATGTGGTCTAAAAAATTTACAAATTCATCCATCTGTCTAAATGCGCTTAAATTTCCTTCTTTGAAGTGGCATTTTTCAGGCAAACATCCGCTTATTATGATCCCATCCGCACCGCCCTGAATCGCATTTAATATGTAGAGTGGGTTGATTCGCCCAGTACAAGGCGTTTTGACCAGGTGAATAAAAGGGGGTAACTCATGGTCGACCCATTGTTGATCTGGTTCAGAATACAGACACCATTGACATTGGAACAAGATTATTTTTGGATTTGTCTCCATAATTAATTTACTCCCTGTCTAATAAGCCAGTTCCATAAATTATCCATAAGTACTTCATCGGAATAATGATCCGGAATTCTGATTGAAGTGGACCTACAGATCGCTGAACAGATGCCACAAGACATACATAATCCAGGATCTACTTTTGCTATTTGGATAGATCCTCTATAAGGGATTTTGGTTTCTACTATTGTAATTGCATCATAAGGGCACGCTTCAGCACATAATCCACACCCTACACATGTTTGTTGATCAACGATTGCGGTACTTACAGTAGTCTTATTACCTTCACTAACAGCGATTGATTTAACAGCTGTTATTACACCGGATATGTGTATTTTTTGTGGACAAGCTGGATAACAAAGATCGCACTCAGAGCATAACCAAGTTGTTATATCAGAAAAAGCCTCGTCTTTCATTTCCATCATGACTAAGCGAAGTAAACGGCGGGGGTTGTATTCTGAATCTAATTTTTGCTGGATCATACATTTGCTGGTACAGGTTCCGCAGGAGTAGCACATCTCCAAAAATTCTCCACCAGGTGTTGAACGAACCTGATCCGCAAATATTATGGATGGGATTTCATGGCTCATGCAACTTTCTCCCTTTTTAGGATAGTATTAACCATAACGTCAGCATGATCTAATGCCTTTTGAACGCCAGGAACATTAGGAAGCCGTGTTAGGCGTTTTGTCACATCAGGTTTTATTCTTTCAATCTCAGCTAAGAGATCCTCTTCAGGTATGTTATCAAGAACCGCTTGCATTTCATTTAGAACCCGCGCGTATTTGTCACCCTCTGCAGCACTTATCCACTCAACTCTAAAACGACCCGGGCTCATTCCCATTCTTTCAAATATGGTCTCTAGCCTTTTTGCCCGCTTGGCACCAACAATTTGACCAGTGATGTAGTGACAGTCCTGTGGGTGACAACCCGAATAAAGGATTGCACCGGCCCCTAATCGGTAGGCTTCGTATATAAAATCGGAGTCCATTCGTGCTGAACACATAACTTTAATGCCACGTTCATTTGAGGTGTACTCGAAATGGCTTGTGCCGGCTAAGTCAGCACCACCATAAGAACACCAGTGACATCGCAAGGCTAAGATTTTTTTATGTGGTTCGGTGGCAAGTAAAGTCCTGATTTGTGCCAAAATTTGAGCATCGGTGTAGTGTAACTGTGTTATTGAATCATGAGGACATTCAGCTACACAAGCACCACAACCATGACATTTAGCTGTAATCACTTCTGCTGCTCTTCCTTGTTCATAATCTATGGCACCATATGGGCATGCTCTTTCACACAAGCCACAGGATTTCCCTTGTGCACTTACACACCTATCAGGCCAGACGACAGCTACGGTGGGTTCTATTTCCCACCGATCAGAATGGAGAATCCGGCTTGCGCGTGAGGCTGCGGCTGAACCTTGAGCAACACTTGAGGGTATATCTTTAGGTCCCTGGCAAGCACCTGCAAAGAAAATACCATCGGTTGGGCTATCCATTGGCCGCAGCTTTGGATGGTACTCCATAAACCATCCACCCGGAGATTGTGCTACATTGAGAACAGAACTCATATGATTTTGATCGGGCTGAGGTATAGCTGCTTGATTGAGCATCACCATATCATATTCATGTTCAACAACTCTTCCCAACGTGATATCTTCAGAGTGTATGAATAAATTATGAGTACTAGAATCTTCAGTTATTAAGGCTGGACGTCCTTGAATAAAATGAATACCCATTTGTCTTGCACGATCATAGAATTCTTCGTAACCTTTTGATGGTGTACGGATGTCCATGTAATAGATTGTGATATCAAAGGCAGGATTCATCTGTTTCAATAAAACTGCATTTTTGATGGAATACATACAACAAAAATTAGAACAGCTTTCTATATATCGTTTATCTCTTGATCCTACGCAATTAATGAATGCTATTTTTCGTGGATTTTTTCCATCACTCGGCCTTATGAGATTGCCAGCAGTGGGGCCTGCTGAGTTATTAAGGCGCTCCATCTCCATCGATGTTATTACATTAGGATACCTGTTGTAACCATATTCTTCCATGGGTGTTGGATCAAAGTGATTAAAACCAGTTGCTACGATAATAGCTCCGATTTCTTCATCGACAAATTTATCTTCCATGCTGAAATCAATTGCTTCTAATGGACCGCATGCCTCAACACATTTGTAACAGTGAATACATGCATCCATATCAATGTTGTAAATAAGAGGAACTGATTGGCTCATTGGAACATAAGCTGCCTTTCTTGGTGCCAAATTCATTTCAAAATAGTTTGGAATCTCAATGGGGCAGACTTTTGCACAATCGCCACAACCATTACAGCGATCAGCTCTTACATATTTAGCTTTTTCACGCAGGGTTACTTTGAAATTTCCAACAAAACCTTCAACTTTTTCAACTTCAGTAAATGCTCTTACATCAACGAGGGGCTGACGCGCCGCGTCAACCATTTTAGGTGCAAGAATTCATATACTACAGTCCATAGTGGGGAAGGTCTTATTTAATTGGGCCATCACCCCACCAATTGTTGGTTCTTTTTCAACAAGAATTGTTTGGATATTTTGTTCGGCAAGATCTAATGCAGCACTAATTCCAGCTACACCACCACCAATGACGAGTGCCTTTTTAGAAACAGGTACGGTTATCATATCCAGTGGGGTTAAAAAGGATGCTTTAGCTACAGCAGAAGCGGTAAGGTCTTTGGCCTTCTTTAAAGCCCCATCACGATCATGACCATGTGCCCAAGTACATTGCTCCCTAATGTTTGCCATCTCCATTAAAAATGGATTCAGACCTGCTTCAGCTACAGCAGCCCGAAATGTTGGTTCATGCATACGTACAGAACAAGCAGATACAACAACCCGATTTAGATTGTATTTTTTTATATCTTCTTTAATTAAGCGCTGTCCACTGTCTGCGCATGCATACATAGTGTCAGTTGCTCTAACCACACCAGGCAATTCACTAGCAAATTCGACAACATCTTTGGGTGGAATTACTCCAGCTATGTTTGAGCCGCAGTGGCAAATATAAACACCAATGCGGAGATCTTTTTCATTATCCGCAGAATAATCGCTCATTTAGGGTCCTTGGCTTTAATTGGAAATTCAATACTATCCTTAATTAATTCTCGACGTGATTTTTGGGCACGTTGATCTGGCGTTGTGTATTCAAGGGCGTCTTTTGGACACCATTTAACACATTGTGGACCTTCTTCAAGTGTTTCACATTGATCACAAATTTCTGCTAACTTATTTATGGGGTTAATAGAAATAGCACCAAAATCACATGCCTCAACACACCAAGCACATCCATCACACTTAACGCTATCGATGTGAATTATTCCAGTCACTGAGTCCTGTGTCAAAGCATCCCTTGGACAAGCAATAACACAGGGGGCATTTTCACAAGTTCTGCATGCTATGGCTGTTATTAGGACTTCATCCGCACGAACTGTTCTTATTCGTGATCTGTAAGAGTTATACTCACCAGTTTTTGTATATGAACAGACATACTCACAAATCTGGCAACCAATGCACAAATTTGGGTCACAAACAACATACTTATATTTTGATGTAGATGCTACCATTCATATCTCCTTATACACCAATTTGCTCGGCGACATCGGGCATACCTAACTTCACTAACAACTCTTTTGGAAGCATACCATCCGCTGTCCAACCTTTCGCTTTGTAATAAATATCTTTTAAATAGGCTAATTCCTCTTCTGTGACAATGTAGCCAGCAGAAGCGCCCTTTGTCATAGGATCATGCTTCCAACGCCAAGGAAGATCATCATCCTCGGTCGTCCAGCCTTCGCGAATATTAAAAGCTTTTTTGATAGTGTGCGCACGAATTCCTATCATGTCAACATCATCATAGTCATAATGCCAACCTGTTGTTGCATTGATGAGTTTCGCAATTGAAGGCCATGCACCAGCTCGATCAGCTTTGCCAGTAAAACAGCGGCGGATAAATTTACATAATGGTAATGTGTCATAAACTGCTGCATATTCTTCAGAATCTGCTGCAACTTTTCCACGTGTTTCATCGATTGTGAAACGGTTAACTTCACCTTGTATATCGGGGTCGTAAGCTGCAGAGCGGTTGTGGCATCCACCTCGGGTTCCGACTGCTAATCCGACAGAGAAAGTTTTGAGTCCTCTTGCATCATAGCCTGGACATTCTAAGCCTTTAATATTCATTGCCCATTTATAAGACTCGGTTTCTCGTTCCTCATCAATCGCTTTGCTGGCAATACGAGTTCCTTCAGCAAGTAAGTTACCAATCCCCTCACGGTCTCGGATCATTTTTGCCAAAGCCACTGCACCTTCGCCATTTCCAAAGTTGAGTTCAATACCTTCGGGGAACTGGGTACACTTGAAATCCTCCTTCTTTAAGACGCCTTTTTCATAGCACTCCATTGCATAAGAGATAGTAACACCCATGCTCATGCTATCCATCCCTGCATGATCAGCAAGCTCTAAGAGTTGAATACAAGCCCGCATATCAGATATTCCAAGATTTGAACTATTGGCTTGCAAACTTTCATACTCAACGCCCGTCATCGCGCCAGCAAATGGACCGGTTTGGACTATAGACATTTGCTCACAAGCAATTGGACATTGTGCACAAGCAATGACTTTAACTTTATGATGCTCGTCTAAATATTCTCCGCTTACCATTTCCGCAAATTCAAAGGTTCCTTCCTGGTAATTTCGCGTAGGAAGAAGACCATGCTTATTCATATTTAGCATGTTTGTGGATGTACCGTATAAACGATATTTCTTCGTAGATTCACCCTGGGCTGCTGCAGTAATATCAAAAGACATTTGCATTAAGGTGTCAGGATCAGCTACTTTAACGCCATTGGTTCCTCTAACAGAGACTGCTTTAAGTTTTTTTGAAGCCCAAACAGCACCGTGACCTGTGCGACCTGCCTGCCTACCGTCATTGGTCACGTTAGAAAAACGAACCATATTTTCTCCACAAGGACCTATGGTGCATGAACGAACCTGGTCATCTCCAAATTTTTCCCGAATTGCTTCTTCAGTCTCATATGTACCTTTACCTAACAAATAGGTGGCGTCTAAGAATTCCACGCGATCATCGTCAATGAATAAGTGTATCCACTTATCACTACTTCCATGAATCACGATACCATCCCATAGCGCACGTTTCATTGCTACTGAAAACCAGCTTCCAGAAAGACTATCCCCAATAAATCCGGTCAATGGAGATTTCGATGCCAAACCAAATTTACCACCCACTGGTACTGGCGTTCCTGAAAATATGCCATTGGCGAAACATATCGGATTTTCTGGAGAATAAGGATCACACTTAGGAGTAATATTCTCCCAACATAAACGTGTGGCCATTGAGACGCCGCCGATCCAAAGTTTGTACCACTCTTCTGGTTTTTCTTCAGTCCAATGTTTACGATTTGTTAGATCGATGTGAAGAATTTTTCCACAATATCCAAACATTAGCAACTCCTTAATTATCTAAAATATCAATTACTTGAAATTTATCATTATTATATTCGTACTGTCTTAACAAAACGAAAAATGAAATATTGGCTGTGTTTTTCATTCTAAAAATGAAAAAATTTGAGTATATTTTAGAAATACCCGAATTAGTTATTTTCGGTTGCATCTCTAGGATTTTACCATAAGGATATTTGTTTTAGGGCGCAAATTATTTCTAATGTATATTAAATTAATAAAGGTGACTAATCCTAAAAACAGAAAATCCAAAAAGCATTATTAATACTAAACTTATTGGATTTCTGTAAGTGATTATTGAAAAGTAACTCTTAATGTGAAATACTCAGTTTTATCATTTGTCCTTTATTGTCAAATGTCATTCTTGCGTATTGATGATGTGCAAATTCGCCTTTCTCAAAAGACTTCTTTAGCATAATGACAAAACGTTGGCTGTCTTTAACAGTGGATCTTCTAGACGTCCTGTTTTTTCCTGATGCAGCTGGCAGCGTAAAATTTGTCAATTGGGGATTCATTGAAAGTTGTGCATCAGTAAGTCCTGGTAAGTAAGCACTGACAACTTTTCTGACTTCTGACAATATCTCTTTTGGCATTGCTTCTTGGTTTTCGATTACTTCATCGGTAGAATCACTGATGGTATTCAATTTAGGTTGTGCTTTTGGGCGTAACAAGGGTTTAGCTATGTGAGAAAAATCCTGGAGAGTGGCAAGAGGATCCCCAAGTAAAACAAAGGAAAGGATGGTTTTCTGATCTTCCCCATCTAAATAACCTTGACGATCTGTCATTTCTCTAGCCAAGTTTAATTTTGATCTCAAGAGTGCATAACCAACAGCTACTCCATTTTGTACTTGTTTCCAAAATTCTTCTGCTAATAAATCAGCAGCAATGAGAGGTTTTTGAACGGAACCATAAGCAACACAAGTTGAACCAACAACAACACGGCTTCCATTTGCCATGAAATTTAATGCCATGGATTCTTTTGATTCTTTGTCGACTATATAATTTCCGTAACAAGCTTCAGTAAATACTATTTCGGGGGCAGCATGTGTTTGATTGAATTGAGATGGGATCAAGGCTACCGGAAACTCAGGTTCATTTGAGTCTTTAGCAAGATCTTTTTGTCCAAACCATTCAGGTGAATCTTTTAGACCATGTAAATTAAAATATGCGCACCTATATTT
The DNA here is from genome assembly GCA_040768105.1 of Anaerolineaceae bacterium. GTDB lineage: Bacteria > Chloroflexota > Anaerolineae > Anaerolineales > Anaerolineaceae > JAXGNE01. The sequence goes on along the minus strand of JAXGNE010000010.1, from coordinate 123,123 downwards.
AGATTTGGAATTCATTGGAAGACTAGAAAAATCTGTAGGAGGTGCAAGTGTTATTTTCTTTTTACTATCAATAACCTTAAAGACAATATCAGATGGTAGTTTCCAAACTTCAGCAGCATAACCAAAATTATCCAGAGGATGGAAATGATCTGATATCCTCCGTAGAAATCGTGAGACGAAGTCAAAAATTGGTATAAAGAGAGGAGATTTTGGCTTGTTGGAAGACTTTATCTTTATTGCATACTCATTATTTAAGAATCGTATTTGTTCAAGCAAGAAAGCAGCATCTGTCCCTTTTTCATCCGGCATTCGACCGACTGGCCACTGTGGAATAAAGTAATTTTCATCAAGTGATGCATAAGGATTGTCGGAAGGTACAGATGTATCCATATCATCAGTGGGATTAGGTAATTGATGAAATGGGATTATGTCATTCCCGCCAATGATTAATAATGCACCAATCATTTCACCTTTTGATGATAGTTTTTCATCTAAGTCATGTAAAGCAAGTTTAACTTTCCAGGCATCATTTACCAATACAGGTTGTAATCCAATTTGGCTCGTACAATTTGGATCGTCAGGGATGAATAATAAGCTATTCCAATTAGGTAACCCAGTTATCTTCAAGACTAACTCTTCCAAGTTTTGTTTTATCACATCCGCAGTATTGATACCATATTTTTCCTGTAAAGCCTTGATTGAGGTCATCACGATATAGGATGGAAATCTTGTATCAGCGTTAGATAACGCACTTTTCTTTAGATTTTTAGCGATCCTATCAAATTCAGATTGAATTTCATCTAGTGAACTCATAATGGAGTTGTCTGTCATCTCAATTTCGTCCATATGGTTATTTAAGTTATCAGCAGATTCAAGCTCATATACTGAATTCTCAACAAACTCTTTCGGATTTACTTCGTGAAAATCATCTGCCTCTTTATCGTCGGTTTGGTTTGGTAATACATCAGTAATAACATTACTGTTGAATTTTTGATCTTCAATTGATCCAAAACCGCCAATTTGATTAAGACCCAATTGAGAGGTAATTGACGCAGGGATTGGTAATTCAAAATAGATCTGCAATTTCTCAGGCCATAAAGGTATAAATTTATGATCATAACCAAGGATTCTATGAACAACTTGACCATTTACATCATGTGCCGCAGACCAATGTAGATTCTCAACTGCAGATACATCATTGTTATTTTCTAATAAGGATAATGCAGCAAAGATTCTAAATTGAATGCAATCCGGCCAACGTTTTTGATAAATAGATGTAAGTGTCTTAAATAGAGCAGGGTTATTCATTTGCCAAACTACGTGCGAATGCAGTATTGCTGGCAAAGGCGAATTAGAATTGCTTGCTAAAGACGCCAGGACAAATTTTTCAGAATTCTTTGTTTGACCTTCCTCTAATAATTTATGCGCCTTAGCAAGATTCTCTAACCAGTTAAATTTTTCTGATTTCTGTTCAAAGGCTTTCTGTTGAAGATATGAAATTATTGCCTTGTATTCATCTGCTTTGATTGCATTATTTATTGCTTTTATGAGTATTTGATAAGCTTCAAGGAATTCTGGATCATACTTAATGCATTCCTCTAGTATTTTGAGCGATTGTTGAAAATCATTTAATAGAGTCAAGATTTTTCCATATAAAAATTTTATATACAAATCTCCAGGATAATTTTTTAACCATATTAAAATTGATTGCCTTGCAAATTGATATTCCTTAACATCAAAAGCTGCTTGTAATATTGTTAAAAATTTACTTCGTGTAACAATCAAGGAATTTTCTTTAGTGTTCATAGCGGTTTGGTGCCTCCTGAAGTGTATTAACAAGATTTAGTGTGATAACAGAAGCTAATTGTCTGCGGATGCTTGTCTCCATAGGCGCTAGAGTTGCTGCAGTACGTAGCATAGTCTCTGCCTGTCGATAATCTTTACATTCTTTGTAAGCTATACCTGCTTGAAAATAAAGCCGATAATCATTATCTACAACTGAAATTGCCTTGTTGTAAATTTCAATTGCTTTTTCGTGTTGCCTACGATTTTGGTAAGTCTTCCCTAGTTCAATATAGGCATCCATATTTGTCATGTCTATTTCAATTGCATGGCTTAGTAAATCAATTGCTTGATCTAAATTGCCATTGATACGGTTAATACGGCCTAGTTTTGTAAGCGTCTCTGGTTGATCAGGAAGGATCTCTAGAATTCTATGGAATGTCAGGGCTGCATTGTTCAACTGACCGGAATCAAGCTGGCTATTTGCTAGAGCTAGTATCACAGAAGGCTCTTCAGGAAATTCTTGAACTAAGCTATTTGCCTTTTTAAGTGCAGCATCATTACCAGAAATCATCCGGGTTGTTTCTACTTCCAACAATCTAAATGGAAGATAGTCTGGAAATTCAAGAATAGCATTCTCTGTTAGCCTTTTCACTTCTTCAGAATTCTTTTTACCTATTAAAGCTTTGATTTCTATTTCTCTTGCTTGAATCTCATCTTTTACATTTACTCTTATGTTTTTAGCTGTTTCCAAAGCTTTATCATAATTTTTCCCTGCTAGGTAAGTATCGGCTAATTTGACCTGGTGCGTTGTATTGTTGGGATCTAATTTGATTAATTGATGTAAACACTCTATGGCATCGTCATTTTTCCCTAGTTTACGATTAATTGATGCTAATTCTTGCAGAACTTCAGTATTTTCAGGAAATAGATTATATGCTTGCGAAAATAGTGTTTTAGATTCAGATAAATCATTATCTTTCTTCTTAATTTCACCTAATAGCTGGAAATATCCATATGCATGGGGATTAAGCATTATTGCCTTTTCTAAATGTTTTTCCGCTTCGCTATTTAGACCTATTTTTGTGTACTGCTCAGCAATAATGGCATGCCACTCTGGTTCATCAGGCCAAATAGCTAGAGCCTTTTCAAAATATGCAATTCGCTGCTCTGATTTTAGTATTTGGTTTAACCCACCCAATGCTAACAGTTTTGGATTTCTTGGTGTTACCAATACAAGATTTTCAATAATTGATTGTGATTGCCTAGGATTATCGATCATCGATATTAAAGCATGCTGAAATTGAACCACTGGAGACTTTGGAAATGCGGATGTTATCTCTTTGATTAATTCTGGCATATCGATTACACCCAGTATCAAAGCTGCTATATCTTCATTACCTATCAATTTCATGAGTTCATTTTTCTCAGGAATTTGACATGTGAAGACAATGTCAGCAATCTTCTGAGAAGATGTAATTATCGATTCAGGTAAATAATGCTTCGCATAGATAATCTGTTCCCTAAAAATTTGAGAAGCAAGTTCAATAATCTCTAGCGAAGGTTTATGAGCGACAACCTTAAGCTTTTCAGCATTTCTATAATGATGAACTAAATCAACCCGGAAGTTAGCATGAACAAAGTTTAAGTAGGGATTAATATTTACATGGGTGCTTGCTTGTTCAAATAAGTGCCCAGCCATTTCCCACTTTTCCATTTTCCAAGCGGCAATTGCTAATGCAAATTGTGTCCAGAGTTCAATGAAAATGGCTTCTATATTGAATATCTTAGGGGAATTATTATTTTTTGTTGAAGTGATTTCTTCGATTGCTTCATCAAAATGATTCTGTGCCAAATCGATTTCGTTATAATGATATTCTAGACATGCTTGAATTGCTAATGTCATAAGGGATGGTTCGGAATTACTTAAATACATATCAAATTGATTTTCTGCAGTAGCATAATCATTGTTGATTATTGCCTTGATGCAATTAAGGCCAATTATCAGGTTATTTGGCGGTATTATGTTTTGAAAAATATTTGAAAAAATCTGTTGTTCATGGAGTGAAAAAGCTACTTCAAGTTTAACAAGTTTTAGTTCGGGGTTGCTTAAATCAACTCTCTCAGCAGATTCAATTAATTCTTTTACCTTTAAGTAATTTCCAAAGAATCTTTCTAGTTGAATAGCCCTTAAATATGTACTTATCAGGCTGTAATTATCACATTGCGCTTTGTTTTTTATTATTACTTCAGATTTTCCATCTAATAGATTGGGTGAATAACTTAATTTATCCAGCAAAGGGTATAAATTTGCCAAAGCGTCAGCTGGTAAGTTGCTGGCTATTAAGACATCTGACTTTAAGATAAGGAATTCAGGAAGAGACCCAAAAATTACTTCGTTTTCGATGACTAATTCCTTAGCCGTTTCAAATTCACCTATCAATAATAACATCCTAATAATTTCATCTAAATCCCAAAATGATTTTTGACCATTTGACGAGATAGCTTTCTGTATTAATGAAGAAGCCTTGTCGATATCATTCAAATGGAAAAAAATGCTTGCCGCATTTGACATTTCATGGATTGATATATCCTCTAAATTGATCATGTCATTTAGTATTGATTTTGCAGATACATAATCGTTGATTGATATATAAAGGCGTGAAAGTGATATGTACAATTCACGATTATTTGGAGATTGGATGATAGCATCTTTTAGAGAGGCAATGGCTTTTTGAGTCTCACCGTTGGCCAGCATGAAATTTGAATACCATAGGATGTTATCCAGTTCATGAGGTGATATTTGCAGGGCAACCCTGGCTGAAGACTTGGCATCTTCAATAAGATCAAAACGCAAGTAAGCTTCAGCTAATGCCCTGCGAAATTGATAATTGGTTGGTTCGGTTATAACTGCTTCTTGTAAAGCCGCCAAACCTTCTTCATTCAGCTTTAAATCTAATGATGATTTACCAATTTTAAATTGGAGCTGTGAATAAATTCGTGGTGATTTTGACGCAGGATCACTTAAAAGGTTAATATACTCATCGTGAGCGCATTTATGTTGTCCTAAAGCATTTTTTATATCTGCAAGAAGAAGGCTCTTCTCAAATGAGATTTCACCATCTATTTCATCCTGAAGGGAATATAATATTTCGCTTAATTCAGAGTTAATATTTTCAATATCTGCTTCTGAAGGACCTTCTTTTTCTTTAAAATTTAGAAGTAACTGGCTATAAGAAAAGGTGATTTCTTCAGATGGAGAAGAACGCCACGCAAATTGTAAGTATTGATGGGCTTTATGAAAATCACTCATTTGATATCGTAATTGGCCTAATAAGAATGCTAATTTAGGGTCAGAAGTATATTCATCTTCCAAATCTTCCAAAACTTGCCAAGCATCTTGAATTAATCCAAGTTTGTGCAGTGCATCAGCAAGGTTGATTTTTATCTCAATACTTTCAGGACTTAGCTGATTAGCTTCCTTTAGCAAATGAAGGGCATCTGCAACTAATTCGTTTTCTAAGTATGCTTTGCCTAAATCGGTCAAAATCATTGGTTCTGCAGGGAGAGCAATTTTTGCTTTTTGCAAGGAGTCTAAAACACGATCCCGTGCGCCAAGTCTAGACCATAATTTTGCTAAAGCAACCCAACTCTCAGGTTTCTCTGGAGCTATAGCAGCTGCTTTTTCCATTATTTCTATTGCGAGGTTTTCCTGATTAGAATTGATGTATGAATTTCCTAGGGTGATTAATGCTTCCCCATCTAATGGATCATAACTTAGTAACTTTTTACAAATAGGAATTGCAATGTCTGTTTTTCCTGCCTTTTCAGCTAAATCAGCATACTTCAAGAGTTGGATTCTAGAGGGATCAGGATAACTGCTAAATAATGCGTCAAATATTTCAAATGCCTTTTGGTATTGGCGTTGTCTTATTAATGCATCGACTAAGTTGATATGATTTTGTTCAACACTTGGCTCTAAGGATTTTATGAGAGCATACTTTTCAGTAGCTTCATTTAACTCAGCATTTTGGATGTGAAGTTCTGCAGCTAACTTAAGACTATAAACATCATTAGGTCTTAAGTCCAAAGCTTGATTAACAAATTTCTGTGCTTTCCTAATGGATTTGATTGATTTGTAATATTTTGCTGTTTGAATTGACTCGTCAAACAAAGAAGAGTCCCAACTATTTTGTGAATATTGATTAGCTTGCTGGTCGATTATTGGCTCAAGCATTGCCTCATTGTCATGAGTCAATGTATCATCATATGGAAAGTCAATAACTTGTTTTGTCAATAACTTTGATTTAACTGTTAAAGGATTCCTCAAACTTAGTTCTTTTAGGCGATCCCAATTGCCAGTCTCAATCAGAAAATCTGAATAGCTTAAATTTATGTCGTTATCATTAGGCAACAGTTTTAGAGCAGATTCCCATTTTGCAATCGCTTGATCAGGAGAAAAATTTGCTAACTCTTTTGCCGATAAATTCAAAATTTTTCCTTGATTTTGAATTAATAATTTATTCACAAGAGCAAGGATTTCACTGCTGAAATTGTGTTTTTCGGCGTAGTGGTATAAAGCTGCTAACTTTTGAAGTATATCAATTTCAAATACTGAGCCTTCATCGAACATTTCATGTTGATATTTCTCAGCAGAAGCGTCAAACTTAAATTTTGCAAGAACATTGGAAAATGTAGACAAGTTTCCTTGTAACTTTAGGTAATCTTCCGCTAGTAATTTTGTTAAACTTGATCTTCCAAACCTATTTAAGCAAAATAAACTGCTTATCTGCAAATCTAAATCTACATGAGCAAAAATGTTATGAAAAAGATTCAAAAGATCTGAATCTGTGACTGGATTACATAGAAGGGCATGGACTACCGATAAAATTTTCTCATTTTCCGATTTCTTTGTTTTAAATGCTAAAAATTCTAAGTAAAAGCTTTCAACATCTGGAATAAATTCTGGTAAAGCAGCGAATACTGTCGGCCATACTTTGATTTTATCTATGAAAGGAGTAAATATTTCATTTACTCCTTTCCAATTTTTATTAGTAATTCTGTATTCACGAAGGTAGAGAGCTAATAAACCGACTTCAAAGAGATCAACTGGAGGAAGTAATGTTTTTTTTGTTGTCTGATAATTTTCAAATACTTTATGCCTTTCAAATTCAGAAAGGCCATTATTTAAATCAGGATAATTAATATCCGGATAATTATTATTTATCAAAACATGTCTTACCAGGTGACCTACAGTCCAAATCTCTTTAATATCGGCAGCATATGTCGCAAAGCTGCTTCTCAACTCTGCGTTTGCTAACGACTTCCAGATTAATTGATCTTGATGTAGGCTAGAAGTAATACGCTTTGCGCTTTCAAGGTCAAATTTCTCACTAATTATTCTTAAGAATTGCTCTATACCCATGAAATTACCTTTTTCCTTACATCAAAGAATCTAAGGCATGGAAATGATAAAAGGCCTCACAAGGAAATATGCGCCAGCTAAGAGAACAAGACTCAAAAAGACAAAAAATATTCCAATACCAGTATTAGACCGTGCAAGATCGTTTAAAGAATTGATTAGAAGTGAAGCATTTCCAACCAGTCCAGATATTCCTTCTGAGATTCCTTTTTCAGCTAGTTTTGTTGTTTGATTGGCAATTGTTTGGATGTTTTTGCCAAAAGCTTGTCTTGCTAGTATGAAAATACTAATTATCAGGCAGGCCACACCTAAAACAAAAACAATTGTGGCTAAAGTCATTAAAAATTCATTTGCAGTTTGAAACATGAATGCCTCCTAAAAAAGTTCTTAAGAGGATATGTTGCAATTACTATGCCAAACTGATGTTGGATTTTGATAGGCAGGTTGTATTAGCTATACTTATCAGGAAGAGACTAGCTCTGGGGGTAGGTGGTTAATGTCAATAGCTATGTCGTCACAGAACAAGACTGCACGTTCCATAACATTACTTAGCTCACGAATGTTGCCTGGCCAATCGTAATTTATCAATAACTGCATCGCTCTGGGTGTTACATCGGTTATATTTGCACCCATTGACTGATTGAATTTCCTTAAGAAATGCCCAACTAAATCCGGAATGTCTTCTTTGCGATCAGACAAACTCGGTAAATCTAGATCGACGACTTTGAGCCGATAGAATAGATCTTCCCGGAATTCACTTTTTGAGATCATATCCTTGATATCTCGATTAGAAGCCGCAATGATTTGAACATCTACCTTAATAAGTGCAGTTCCCCCGACTCTTCGAAAAGACCGTTCTTCAATTGCTCTAAGAAGCTTAGCTTGCATAACCATGGGCATGGAAGCGATTTCATCTAAAAATAAAATTCCACCATCAGCGATTTCCATCAAACCATTTTTCCTGTGGATAGCACCTGTAAATGATCCTGCCTCATGTCCAAACAACTCAGATTCAAACATTGTTGGCTGAATGGCTGGGCAATTTATGTCTATGAAAGGTTTACTTGATCTGACTCCTGTTTTATGTATAAAATTTGCCAACACTTCCTTTCCCGTTCCAGTTCTGCCTGTAATTAATACAGAAACTGAAGCATCTGCTGCTCTTTGGGCTAAATTAATCACATTTAACATTTTTGTAGTTTTACCAATAATGAAATTATCTTGATATTTTTGATTGCTGCGCAGGTGATTTAATTCTCTTCGCATGGATACAACCTCTTCGGCTTTGCGAACAGATTTTTCTAAAGCTAAAAGGTCAAGAGGCTTTTGGATAAAATCTTGGGCACCACTTTTCATTGCCTCAACCGCCATGTCTATTTCGCCATGAGCAGTGATGATAATTATTTGCGGTCTGGTTGAAAGTTTTGCAGCTTCAATTAGTAAATTCGGTCCGTATCCATCAGGTAATCTAACATCTAAAATGATAATGTCAGCAGCACCTTTATACAAATGTTCTCTGGCCTCGGCAAGGGTCCCGACACCTATTACTTCGTATCCTTTTAAACGTAAAAAGTCGGAAACTACTAACCTTGCGGTTTCTTCATCGTCTACAACAAGTACAGTTGCACTCATAATTGATCTCCATCTACTACTATTGGAAGTAAGACATAGAACAAGGTCCCTCCAGGATAACTCTCAACGAATATGTTGCCTTTGTGGGCTGATATGATCCTTTTTGATATCGCTAAACCAAGCCCCGTTCCATTTATATTTGTTGTAACAAAAGGTTCAAAAATGTGTTCACGGATATCACTTGGAATTCCAGGACCCGAATCGGCAATAATTACTTCGTATAGATTTGATACTTTTGTATCAGTAGAATTTTGAATCTTGACACTTAATAAACCGCCATTTGAATCCATCGCTTGAACTGCATTACTAATTAAATTTACAAATACTTGTTCAAGTGCTCTTGCATCGCCTAATACTAGTGGGGATGGGATAAGACACTCATATTCTGAAGTAATATTCAAACGACGCATTCGGGGTTTCCATCTTTCTATTATTAATGGAATAATGCTATTTAAATCAACAGCCGAAAAATGATATTCAATTGGTTTTGAAAAAGTTAATGTTGAATCCATTAAATGTGTTAATCTCTGACAATCTCCTTGAAGGCGATTGATTAGATCAAAATGCGGATCTGAGGGCTGAATATTCATGTTAATGAATTGTAAACCAGTCATGATGCTGTTTATTGGGTTTTTTACCTCATGGGCAAATACCGCAGAAACCTCACCTAGAAGAGCTCTTTGTTCGAGTTGTTGTGTGCGCGCCTGGATTTGTTCAGTTTGGCTTAGATCTCTTATTAATAACAAAACGCTAAAGACCACACTGTCATTTATGATTGGTATTGTTAAAACTTGGGCAGGAAAGGATTTTCCAGTTCTGTTATGTAATTTAAAATTGCTACTTGTGACTGTTGAAATACCTTTTTTAGCAGACAACAATGCAGCACTAATTGATTCTGTCCCAATTATTACAGATTCAATATCTAATTTAAATACCTCTTTACTGGTGTAACCTAACAGAATCTCTGCTGCCGGATTCAATTCAGCAATTTGCATATCCGGTGTAAGGACAATAACACCTTCTTCAAGATTATCAATTACAGTATGTTGTATGTTTATAACCTGCTTTAATCTTTGAATAGTTTTTCGGGCATTTTCAATTTGAAGGATTTTCTCAATTGCAATAGAACTTTGCATACTTATAAATTCTAATATTCGAATTTTATAATTATCTGGAAATGGTTCAGAACCGATTAATACAAAAAAACCAGTCCATTCTTTTTTTGTGAATAAGGGAATGCTTAAAAAATACTGATATCCAGAGTTCTTAGCCAGTTCGTGCAATTCTGATGTAGTCCGTCGATTCTCTTTCCAATAACTTACTTCATTTAAGCCTGATACATCTTCGAATGAAAGAGTCTTCGGTAGTTCTAGTTCTTCATTGTTGTAATTTGGTATTGCTAAATTGGCTTCGTTATTATCTAATTTATAAAAATTTGCAGCTGCAGCATGGGTTAATTCTTTTATTAAATTTATTGATTGGGAGATTGCTGAGTTTACATCAACTTGATCAGATATTAATATAGTTTTAAATACACAATCAAAATAGTTTTCTTGTGCGATTAAATCTTCTTTTATATTAAACAAAGCTTGCTTAGGGATTAGTCTTAGTAAGACATGTTGATTAGTTGGTACTAGGGACTGAATCCTCAAATTGAACTCAATTAATTTACCATTTGATGTTTTTAATTCAAGAATTATCGGTTGTTGACTTAATGGATTTGTATCGAAATCTTTGTTAAATATTGATGATAGTGAAACGCCTATTAGTGAATTTGATTCCATTCCGGTAAGGGAGCAAAAAGCTTGATTTGCATAGATAACTTGGTCGTTAATTCGATCATACAAGAGTAAGATATTTGGATTTAAATCCAAAATGATTGATCTTTCTTTTGCTAATTGATCATCTTGAGAATTTACTGATGAAAATATTTTGCTATTTTCAGATTCCACTTACAAATCAGCAGCCTCCATATTAGATTCCCGTAAATAAGCAGGTAAAATTCCTTCCATTGCCCGATATTTAGCAATTGTGCGTCTGGCAATGTCGATTCCTTTATCTTTGAGAATTTCCTGTAATTCTGTATCACTTAATGGCTTTGTTTCACTTTCGATGATTTCTTTAATTAGACATCGAAAAGATAAACTGCGATCAAAAAAGATTGACATTGGAACAATCCGTTTATTTGGTAATTGTACCGTTTTGCTTGAAACAGCTCTAGAAATTGTTGATTCATGCACGCCTAGTTCCTTAGCAATTTCAGCTCTTGTAAGAGATACCATGTGTTTTTCACCTGATAAAATGAAATCTCTCTGATAAGCTACAAGTTTTTCAAGTAACATTTTTAGTGCATTTGAGCGTTGTTGAACACATTTTATCAATAAGGAAGCCCGGTCAAGATCACCTTTCCACTCTTGAATTTTTTCCTCGTTTGCTTGCTTTATGGCTTGTTTAAACAAAGGATTAATTTGAAGGGTACCACTAATGGGATGAATAATCTCAACAACTAATGGATTTTTTGGATTTTCGTTAAGATGATAAATTAATACATCAGGTTTGTGATAAACCTTGCTCTCATTTTCGTTAGGGTTTCTAACATCTCCCCAAGAAGCACGGGCCGGGAATGGGTTTAAGTTATTTGAAACAAAATTTGCTACATTTGTGATAATCCTGGTATTGATACCCAGTTTTTTCCCCAGTTCATAATAGTGGTGATGACTTAGATCATGTAAACCAACCTCAATTATTTGCCTAGTATAATCGGGCACCCTTAAAGTTTCTGATAACACTTCTATTTGAACTAATAATGCTTCTTTTGGATTCTTGGAGCAAACCCCAATTGGTTCACATCTTTTTAGTTTTTCAATAATTGCTTCAATTTCTAACATTGGTCGATGATGATAACGTGCTATTTCATAAGAATTAATCGTAAGGAAGCCATCTTCATCTAAATGAGTGAGTATGTAAGCTGCGATTAGTCGATCCTCAGGATTAAGTTCAGGCGCGACTTGGCGTAATACATATGTGGGCAAGTCTATGGATTCTGATGAATATGGATCGTCAGATATTTCATCAATATTTTGTTTATTAAAATAATAAAAATCTTCCTTTGGAGAAATAAAAACAATTGGATCTTCTCTTGTCAAATCTGAAGGTTGGCTGCATATTGGGCAAGTACCATTTTGCGGTAGCAATCTCTTGCACATTGGGCAACGTCGCTCATTAATTAATTCTAATGCAGGGTTGTTCGCTAATTCAGATTCTATTTTCTGTTGCAATTCTGTTGAGGTAAGGCTCAGCAACGTCATCGTTTGAGCTAAATGGGCAGAAGTTGTTATGGTTGTGTTTAGATAATGTGTCTGAAGCATGAAATTTGATCTCACTTCAATATAGTATATTGTACTTCTAAAAATGTAGCAAGATTTGTGCCAAGCAATTTTGGGCGGAAATTTCTAACGAAGTCTTACCAGCTTGATTGTAATTATGTGACGCAAGGATAAAGTTACTCTTCCTGGATTATAATAAAAAGAAAAGGTTGAGGAGTTTTGAGTAATGAAAATTGTCCCAGCTCACAGCATCGCAAATATTCGGCCATATTTCTTTTCAACATTAAATAAAACAATTGATGAATTAAAAACACAGGGATTAGATATTATTAGGTTGGATATGGGTTCGCCTGATTTACCACCGGCTGATTTCATAATTGAGAAGCTGATTGAATCTGCAAAAAGACCTGACAAACACGGCTATACTCCAATGGGCGGAGCGCCTGCATTTAGAAAAGCGGTGTCAATTTACTATAATGCTAGATTTGACATTGACTTAAACCCTGACACTGATATAGTCGCATTGATTGGATCAAAGGAAGGAATTTTTAATATCAATCATACTCTTTTAGATCCAGGGGATTTAGTTCTTTTACCCGATCCTTACTATCCAGTTTACTTGGCTGGTGCACAAATAGCAGATTGCAGAATTTACTTTATGCCTTTACTCAAGGAAAATAATTTTTTACCAGATTTTGATTCTATTCCTGAAAAGATTAAAAAAGAAGCTAAATTAATGTGGCTTAATTATCCAAACAATCCTACAGGCGCAATTGCTCCTATTGAATTCTTCGAAAAAGCAGTTGAAGTAGCTGAAAAATATGAAATTGTTATTGCCCATGATGCTCCATATGTTGATGTTACATTCGATCAATACCGGGCACCAAGTATTTTACAGGCTAAGGGAGCAATGGATGTAGCAATTGAATTTAATTCACTATCTAAAGCTTATAACATGGCTGGATGGAGAGTAGGCATGGCCGTGGGAAACCCAGAAATAATTAATCTACTCAAAATTTACAAAAGTCAAATTGATTCGTCCATATTTGCACCCATCTTAGATGCCGCTGAGATTGCTCTTACTGGTGACCAGTCATGGTTAGAAGAAAGGAATGCAATTTATGAGGAGCGTAGAGATATTGTTTACAAAGGTCTTATAACTTCCGGTTTTGAAGTTGAAAATCCAAAAGGCGCACTGTATTTATGGGCAAAGTTGCCTAAAGGGTTTAATAATTCGATGGAATTATGCAGCAAATTGCTCCAAGAAACAGGCGTAAGCATTACTCCAGGTGTGGTTTATGGAGCACATGGTGAGGATTACATCCGAATTTCAATAATTACCCCAACAGAAAAATTGCAGACTGCCATGGAAAGAGTTTTCCTTTGGATGCAGAAGCAAGAAAGAAAAAAAGGACTTGAATAACTCATTAGTTACCCAAAACAAACCTGAAACCGCAATTCTAGTTGGCGTAGAAATCCATCAACAAGATTCCCTTTTATCCTTAGATGACTCTTTATTAGAGTTAGCTTTACTTGCAGAAACGGCTGGTGTGTCTATCGTGGGTGAAATCACTCAAAAACTTGAGTCATTAAATCCTCGAACATATATAGGGTCAGGCAAGGTAGAAGAATTGCGAATATTGGCTGAAGAGCTAAACGCAAATATAGTAATTTTCGATGATGAACTATCTCCTCGTCATCAAAGAGAATTGGAAGAAATTATTGGGAAAAGTATTAAAATTATTGACCGTACAGCATTAATTTTAGATATTTTTGCGCAACATGCTAATACACGTGAAGGAATTTTGCAAGTTCAATTAGCTCAATATGAATATCGCCTACCTCGATTAACGCGCGCATGGACTCATTTAGCTCGTCAGACCGGTGGAGGAGGTGGACGAACGGGTGCTGGTGCTGGGGTAGGCTTACGCGGACCGGGCGAAACGCAATTGGAAGTTGATAGGAGGGAAATCCGATCAAGGGTGTCCAAATTACATGAAGAACTGGAGAAGGTTCGATCTCACAGAGCTAGATATCGCTCTCAACGGAAAAAAAGTGAAACGCCTGTGGTAGCTTTAGTCGGGTACACAAATGCTGGGAAATCTACTTTATTGAACCAGTTAACCAATGCAGATGTATACGTAGCTGATCAATTATTTGCTACATTGGATCCAACGACAAGAAAAATCAAATTACCCAATGGTCAACAGGCATTGTTGTCGGATACGGTAGGGTTCATTCAAAAATTACCAACGACTTTAATCGCTGCCTTTAGGGCAACTTTAGAGGAGATTGCGGAGGCAGATCTTTTATTACACATTATTGATGTGACTCACCCTAATTCATTTGCACAGGCTAAGTCTGTTCTTGAAACCCTAAATGAGATTGGCGCAGGTGATATTCCGATCATTACAGTATTAAACAAAATCGATCTATTTAAGGATAATGATCAAAATTCAGAGATAAGATATAAATATCCAAACACATATCTCGTTAGTGCTTTACAAAATCTAGGTATTGATAATTTACTTAAAGCAATTGCAGAAGAACTATATAATCCAAGTATCCCGATTTCAGTTTTCTTACCTTACAGCGAAGGTCATTTAATTTCAATATTCAACGAGGTTGGAGTCGTTGAACAATTATCACATCAGGAATCGGGTGTAAAAATCATTGGATTTGTCCCGAGAAGATTGGTAAGGCGATTCCAAAGTCATTCTATAGAAAATTAAAACAAAAAAGCCACACCGAATTTTGTGTGGCTAAATTAATTAATAGTATTTTATTCTTTTTCTATTGTAATTACTTCTCGGCCTTGATAATGTCCGCAATTCGGACATACTCGATGAGGTAATCTTGTTTCGCCGCAATTTGGGCAAGCAACACTATTTCTTGCTTTTAATGAATCATGAGCTCGGCGTCGATCTCGACGACCTGATGATGATTTTCTTTTTGGTAAGGGTGTCATTTATAAAACTCCAACTAGTTAATATTCTTTAATAACCGTACTATCATATATCATAATTATTAGATCGTCAAGGCTAAATTGAAGAGACTGTTGAAAAACAAGTGATTAATTGACGAAAAAAGGCATCTATGATTCAATTAGGGCAATAAAAAGCAAGGAGATGCCATGGTGGAAAAGAGACGCTATAAAGAGACTGGTGAACAATCATTTTTTGGAGATTACATCTATGAACGTGTTGTACCTGAAGATCATTTTCTTCGGAAATTGAAAGAGCTCATCGATTGGGAACGTTTCACTCAAAAATTGATTGATTTATACAAGGGGGAAGGAGTTGTTGGGAGGCCGCCCTTCGATCCAGCCCAATTATTGCGTATTATGCTGATAGCGTACTTATATAACCTTTCAGAACGAGAGGTAGAGGTATTTGTGAATGAGAACTTGCCTGCAAAATATTTTGTAGGTTTGGGAGTTGATCAACGGTGTGCAGATCACTCCACTTTGAGTGTGTTCAAAAAGCGGTTGTTGAAACGCGGAAAACTGCAAATATTTGAAGAAATGCTCAGTGAGATTATCCAGATGGCAACCAGACAAGGTGTACACTTTGGGACCGTACAAGTAATAGACAGTGTTCACACGACCGCCAATGTGAACACTCAAAAGAACAGGAAACGTCACAAAGGAGGCAAAGGTCCTCGTGACCCAGATGCCCAATGGGGTGTCAAGCACCAGCGCCAAGTAAAGAATGAAAAAGGGGAGGACGTCAAACAAACGGAATATTTCTTGGGGTATAAGATGCACACCAGCATGAATGCCGAGAATGGATTGATCACTAGCTTAGAAGTCACCCCTGGTAATGCTTATGATGGACATCATTTCTGTTCCTTGGTTGACCACGATTTGGATCAAAACCTGGCTGTGGAAACATACACCGCTGATAGAGGCTATGATGATGGCAATAATCATTATTACCTGGAAGTTCGCCACCTGAATTCTGCTATCCGCTTGAGAGATATTCGTACCAAGAAGAAAGACAAAAACAAACAGCCCTGGGAAGAGCTATCTGCTATGCCCGAGTATCAAGAAGGTTTGAAGCAGCGTTATAAGATAGAGCGTAAATTCGGTGAGGCTAAACAAAACCATGGGTTAGGCCGCTGCCGTTACCTGGGATTGTTGGGATATATTGTTCAAGCTTATTTCACTGCCATGGTCCTAGATCTAAAACGCATTGTAAAGATCTTGACGGGTATCGGATTCAAGACAAACAGTACTGTGGCTATGTAACCAAGGGACTACTGTCGCTACTATTGGAAAAGAGGCAAAATAAGTCAATTTTGAAGGTTCTGATTTAGAAGAATATTGCACCATTCAACTGAAATTCAATTGATCCATCTCAGTTCTAGCATTTATCAATATTCTTGATTTATTTCAACACCCTCAATTGAAAAAATTATATATATAAGCTAAGTATAATTTCAATATTCTAAATTTACTTCATCATCAAAACTATCTTGTTGAAATTCTGTTTCGATAAATTCTCCCTCGTCCATTTGTTTTATCAATAAAGAGGCGTTTTCGAAATCTTCAGGATAAACCAATAAATTAACAATACCCAAATCACCAAGTGTTAGGCCATAAATTGATCCTGCAGCTTCTTGTGAAATGATCGATCGAACCCCATTAGCCTCTAGAAATGCTTTGACCATCTCACCTTCCAATCGGCCATGTGCTTTATATACCGAAATTAAATCGCTTAAACTCTTCGACATTTATTCGTACATCCACTTTTCAACATCTTTTTGCCATTCTACAATTTCAGCATCTGTGAACCAAAGATTGATTTCATTATTCGCTGTATTAACTGAATCTGATGCATGAATAAGATTAAATTGTGCTTGAAGAGCAAAATCATGTCGTATAGTGCCTGGTGCTGCTTCTGTGCCTCTCGTTTTACCTGTGGTTTGTCTTATTGCCGTGATTGCATCCGGTCCCTGCCAAACCATAGCCATAACTGGAGATGAAGTAATGAACTTAATCAACGGCTCATAAAATGATTTCCCTTTATGAACCTCGTAGTGTTTTTCAGCTAATTCGATTGGAACCATTAAAAATTTTGCTGCAACTATCCTTAGTCCTCTCCTTTCTAATCGGCTGATTATTTCACCGATCAGACCTCTTTGGACGCCGTCAGGTTTTACTAAAACAAGTGATCTTTCCATATCAATCTCCACTATTTAAGCGTTATTTCCAAATAAATGTATGCAACAATCTGCATCCTTTATTGGAAGTGTAATATTTTTTTACCTTTTTTATTATATTTGTTACGGTTAAAATGGTCCTCATAAAAAGTATGATTGAAGTTCTAAGGATTAATATTTCATGGAAAAGAAATTAAATAATTAGATTAATTATCACTTTCTGCAGATGTGTCACTCATACCTGTACTTTTGAATTCATTTTCATTATCTATTTCAATATTCAAAAGTAAGTCTGATGAATCTTGACTCTGAACTGATTTTGCAAACTGTAACAACCAAAATGGTATGTTACCCTTACTTTGATTATCATCATTTGTCAATTCTAATTCTTCAAGAATAACTTGATTTAATTGTTGATTGTGGTTTAACGGAGCAACTGAATGACTACTTTGATTTACCTCATTAATTATTTCATCATCATTGGGATAGATAGGCTTATCGGTAGCTTCAGGGTTAATATCTTGTAGGCTTGTATTGATTGCAATATTGCTATCTTTCGTTTGTGACTTATCAATATTCTGAGTTTTAATAGGTTGTGTTGGGAAGTCACTCTCAATAGTAGCCTCTTGCTTCCAACCTGATAAGTCTCCATTTTTCTTCTTAATATTTAACTTTGATGTATCCTCAAAATTTAAATGGTTTAGTGAGTTAAGAGTAACCTGATTATTATCATGGTAATTTATCCAGTCGGGCAAATCAGATTTTAATTGATCGCCTGAATTTGATTGGCTATTATCTTCAGGAAATGTATCATCTTCTTTAGTTACAAACATGTTTTAACTTTCGTTCAAAATCTGCTCAGTAAGGAAAAATAAAGTTCCTATTCGCCTAAATAATCTCTTAAACGCCTGCGAATTGATGGGTGACGTAGTCTGCTGAGGGCTTGAGCTTCAATTTGTCGAACGCGTTCCCTGGTAACACCCATCTTCCTGCCAACTTCCTCGAGCGTATAGGCTTGACCGTCTAGCAATCCATACCTTAACTGCAAGATTCTCACTTCTCTTGGTGGTAAGCTTTCTAATACATCCTCTAAATGCTCTTTCAGCAAATTATAAGTAGCTGTATCGTCGGGTGGGGGAGCCTCATCATCTTCAATGAAATCTCCTAATACTGAATCTTCTTCATCATCAGTAGGGGTCTCTAGCGATAATGGTCTTCTTGCTACTTGGATCATGTTTTCAACTTTTTTTGGTGGCACTTCCAGGCTCTCCGCTAATTCTTCTACGCTTGGATCTCTACCTAATTTTTGAGTGAGCTGATGCTGTGCTCTTAGGAGTTTATTTATTTGGTCACCCATATGTACAGGTACTCGGATAGTACGGCCTTGATCAGCTATGGCACGGGTAACAGCTTGGCGAATCCACCAAGTCGCATAAGTACTAAACTTATGGCCCCTCCTATATTCAAATTTTTTTGTCGCTCTAATTAATCCAATGTTGCCTTCCTGAATTAAATCTAGAAAAGGAACGCCTCTACCCATATACTTTTTTGCTACACTGATTACAAGACGAGAATTAGCCGTAATTAAGTGCTCTCTTGCTGCCCAACCATCTTCGATATCTTTCCTTAACTCCATTCGTCTTTTAGGGCTTATGCTGCCTTGGGCTAACTCTTCTCTAGCTATTCGTCCTTTTTCTATTCTTTGGGCTAAATCTACTTCTTCGCTGGCAATTAATAATGGAACTCGGCTAACTTCTTTAAGATAAAGCCCGATGGTGTCATCAGTATCAATATTTGCTAAATCATCCGATATTTTTTCTTCATCTAAATCTGATAATTCTTCTTCTGCTGGTTCATCTAAGACACTAGTATCTTCAATATATGGGATCCCTGCACTTTGTAGAGCGGCAAATGCTTCTTCTAATTGATCGATATCTTGCTCTGCATCAGGAAAAAATTGAAGAATATCGTCAATCGTTACATAACTTTTTTTTCGACCTAACTCTAGTAGTTTGGTTAATGCTGGAAATTCTTTTTCATCTTCTACTGGTTGGGAATTGATTCGAGCCATTGTTTATTTTGATTCCTGTATTTTGATTTTCAAATTTTTCCTAATTCATTTTTGAAATGTAATTCGCTTGCATAGATTTATACATAGCAAATTCCTAATTCTGAAATTTCACTCTTTTGTTGTATGTAAGTTTTAGTTTCTATCGAGGGTAAAATCACCTCAAATATATATACAGTATTTTCACTATGAATGTCAAGTATTTAGAAAATTTCTAACCTTTTGTTAATATAACTTTATAACCTGCTCAATTAGAAATAACGCAATTTATTGATTTGTAGATGATGATTTGACTGATTTTGTTAAAGCCATTAAAATTTTTGACTACTAACTTGTTATCATGAAGTAAAAAGGTTTTTATAAGTGCTCTCTGCAAAACTACGTCCTTACATTTTCAGTTTATTAGTGCTTATTATTCTTGTCGGATTAAGCATCGGCAATGATTACCTTAATAAAAATATTGTTAAGGCAGATGCTTTTTTAGTACGTTGGATGAGCGCGAAACTTTGGCTTAGTGAAGGCATTTCACCTTATGATGATGTCATTGAAGAAGAAGTATTGCAATTTGCGAGGGAAGGTAAATTTATTAGTTCAGAACAAGTATTAAATCGTTTTTTTGAACCTGTACATAATCTTGTAATTTACATCCCATTTGCTTTTATTGATTATGACATTGCACGTGTACTTTTTATGACTTTAATTGAATTATCAATTGCTGGCATAATTTTCGTCTCAATAAAAATGGTAAATTGGCAATTGAAGTCTAGTGGATTGCTTACAGTTCTTACATTGTTATTAGTTTGGTATCCTTCTGTTAGAAGTATCCTCCTCGCCGATTCAACACCATTATTTATATTTTTGCTAATCTTAGCAGTTTATTTATCTTTGAATAATAATCCTACTGCAGCTGGCTTCTTACTAGCTGTTATTTTTTGGACAATTGAGTTTAGCTTGATAGTTGCAATATTTTTAATAATTTGGCAAATTTCACAGAAAAATTTATCGATAGTCTGGGCGTTTATTTCAGGAATTGTTTTCTTACTTATTTCATCTTTGCTTTTTTTCCCTAATTGGTTTGTAGATTGGTTTAGAGTATTTCTTTCTTTGTATCCTGATTTGAATCTGATAAAAACACCTTTGACAATAATAGCGAATATTTTTCCTGATAATATAAGATTAATCACAATAATTTTGCATTTGCTGGTTCTATTCTTAATTTTTGTCGAGTGGTTTGGATCATTGGGGAAAAAAGGGCGCATTATTACTTGGAAGGCAGTAATTACATTATCACTTGCTTATTTTATAAATAATAAATTTTCAAGTGTTTACCTCCTAATTATGTTACCGTCTTTATTCTTTATTTTAAAATATTTATTTGAGAAGGGGAAATTGTTTGGTAAAATTGTTAGTTGGATATTATTGCTTGGATTAGTACTTGGGTACTGGATTATATTCAGAGATTTTGGAGATTGGTCTTCTTTTGAACCTAGCTTAATTCTTCTTGGATTACCACTTATATCCATTTTAGGAATGGAATGGATTCGGTGGTGGGCTGTCAAAATCCCAAAACCAATTTTTGAATCTTAGCTTTCTAAAATTAATTTTATTTTCTATAGGAGTATTTTTATGAGTAAAAGACGAATTGGTGTATTAACTGGCGGGGGTGATGTCCCAGGTTTAAATCCAGCAATTAAAGCTGTTGTTTTGAATGCCTTAGATGCGGATTATGAAGTAATCGGTATCAGACGTGGTTGGGGTGGGTTGTTGTGGTATGACTTTGATGACCCATCTACACATGAAAGATATACAAGGAATTTAGATAAACAATCCGTTAGAAGGGTTGATCGCAATGGCGGTACATTCCTTCACACCTCAAGAACAAATCCCTCAAATGTAAAAAAAGATGATGTGCCAGAGTTTTTAAAAGGCTCCAGCTATGGGAAACAAGTCAAATCTGACGGGACAATGGATTTTACTGAACATGTATTAAAAGTAATTGATCATCTTAACATTGAATCTTTGGTCTCGATTGGCGGAGATGATACTTTAAGTTATTCAGTAAGACTTATGAATGAAGGCATTCCTATTGTTGCAATTCCTAAAACGATGGATAATGATGTTTTTGGGACAGATTACTGCATAGGTTTCTCAACAGCTATTACAAGAACTGTCTCGATGATCACTGATCTACGCACTTCAATTGGTTCTCATGAAAGAATTGGTGTGTTTGAATTGTTTGGGAGAAATTCTGGAGAAACATGCTTGATTAGCGGCTTCTTATCTTATGCTGACAGAACAATAATTTGTGAAGTGCCATTTAATTTTGAAAAATTAGCGCACTTAATCATGGATGACAAGAAAAAAAATCCAGCAAACTATGCCATTATCACAATTTCCGAAGGTGCAGTACCTGAAGGCGGTCAGATAATTGAAAGTGGAGAAGAGGATGCATACGGACACAAAAAATTAGGCGGTATTGGTGAAATTGTAGGTGACCAAATCAAAAAAATTACTGGCCAAAATATTATGTTTCAGCGTTTTGCCTACCTAATGCGTTGTGGCGTGCCTGACTCGTTAGATAGAATGGTCGCCACTTCTTATGGCACCTTAGCCATGCAGTTAGTTCTGCGAAAAGAATTTGGAAAAATGGTAGGATTAAGTGAAGGAAAATACACAACCGTTCCTCTGGATTATGTTCTTACCGGCAAAAAGTTTGTTGATGTTGATAAATTCTATGATAAAGAGAACTATAGACCAAAAATTAAGAATTTCATGGGCGTTCCCATGTTCCTAGCATAAGATAAGGTTAAAAGCTCATAATAAAGAATGATTATGAGCTTTTTTATTGAAGTGAGTTATGGGCAAATCAGAACAAGGTGTTACCAACAATCGATACTCAGTAATTCCAAGGGTATTAATTTTTCTTTTTGATAACAATGGACGTGTATTGCTCATAAGAGGTGTAAAGGACAAGAAAACCTGGGCAGAAAAGATAAACGGGGTTGGGGGGCATGTAGAAATAGGCGAATCGATTCGAACTGCAGCAGAAAGAGAGTTTTTTGAAGAAACAGGATTAACCTGCAAAAATATGCTCTTTTGCGGACAAATAATTGTTGATACTGGAGCAGACCCAGGGATTGCATTATTTGTCTTTAAAGCTGAACAACACACAGGCGAAATTATAAACTCTAAAGAAGGTTCGATTGATTGGTATGACATGGAGACTTTGAATACAGAAGAATTAGTCTCTGATCTGCCTGTGCTATTACAAAAGGTTTCATTATGTCACAATGACAGTCGACCATTTTGGGGATATTATTATTACGATGAAAGTGATGAATTAATTATGGTTTTTAATTAATTACTACTTTCATAGAATAATAATAAGGTATCGCCATACCGCCGTTTATCAACTAATCCAAAGTTATTAAAAATAAAATCCTCTTGTTCTTTTGGATCAATTTGAACAATGATTTGACCATTCTTTGCTAACCAATCTGGATTTATATCTAAACTAAGCATCGCTTTTTGCCACAAATTTTTATACTGAGGGGGAGCAATAAAAATAAAATCAAAAGCTCTTAAAGCATTACATTGAATGAAATGAAATGCGTCGGTTTTTATGACCTCAGCCTTTTGTTGCAGGTGTGTAGATTCTAAGTTAACGCGAATGATTGATAAAGCCTTATTGTTGATTTCGAGAAAATAAGCAAAATCAGCGCCTCTACTTAAAGCCTCGATTCCAACTGCGCCAGTGCCTGCAAACATATCAAGAATCGATGCACCAATTATTTCGTCGCCAATGATGTTAAATAGAGATTCTTTTACGCGATCTGTTATGGGACGAGTAGAATCACCAGGAACAGTTCTAAGGCGTACACCTTTAGCTAGGCCAGAAATTACACGCAAAGATCCCATTTAGACTTTATTGTTACCTTCAATTAATTTATGGTCTACTACATTTTTATCAATGTCATTAAAAGTCCATAACCGATTGATAAAGAAATTCCACATCATTACAATAAAAATTGCTATGGCTAAAGACAAATTTTGACTGATGATTTGACTTGGAAGGAAAAGATTAATCTTGTTATTTACAAGAATCATATATATGAGAGCATAAAACCAAGGAATGGTTATAGTTCTTATTCCGATTCCCACAATGTTAACAATTGCAAACTGCATGAATTTTTGAATTGGTGATTTGCTGCGTGAATCAGGATAAGTCCAATAATGGTTCCACAAAAAGCTATTAATAACTGCGATGATAAACGAGAGCGCTTGGGCAGATACTAAAGGAAAATTAACAACAAGTGTAAAAACATTCATCAGTCCAAAATCAACTATTGAACTGATGATACCAACTGCCAAAAACTTATAGAACCGTATTCGTTCCTTTTTTTTGTTTAGTAACATTTACAGGTTTAATTTCTCCCGCATGTATTCAATAGTTTTATCCAGGCCTAGACTGAGGTCAACTCTTGGTTCCCAATCTAAAATTGTTCTTGCTCGAGTAATGTCCGGCTGTCGCCTTTCAGGGTCATCTCCCAATCGATTTGAGTATTGGGTGGTTATACCGGCAGGATTTTCACAAAGTTCATTAATCAAATAAGCGAACTCTGCAATACTTGTTTCTATGGGATTTCCAATGTTGACAGGCATGTGTTCATCACTCATCATAAGTCTAAATATGCCTTCAATGAGATCCTCAACATAACAGAAGCTCCTGGTTTGAGTGCCTTCACCATAAATCGTTAGGGGTTCTTTTCTTAATGCCTGTTGAATAAAGTTTGGAACAACACGGCCGTCATCAAGACGCATCCTCGGTCCAAATGTGTTGAATATCCTTACAATGTGTGTATCCACACCATGAAAGCGATGGTAAGCCATGGTTAGAGCTTCCGCAAAACGTTTTGCCTCATCGTATACTGAACGCGGTCCAATCGGGTCACAGTTTCCCCAATAATCCTCCGTCTGGGGATGAATCTTAGGATCACCATATACTTCGCTCGTAGAGGCTAATAAAAATTTTGCTTTATGTGCTTTTGCTAACCCAAGAGTGTTTAATGTACCTAAAGCACCTGCTTTTAGAGTTTGGATCGGAAGGTTTGGATAGCCTAGTGGTGAGGCTGGGTTAGGGCTTGCCGGAGATGCAAAGTGAAGTACATAATCTAATTTTTCAGGAATATTGATGTAAACTGAAACGTCTTGTTCAATGAGCGAGAAGTTAGGTTCATTTTCTAAATGTGCTAAGTTACATCGATCCCCAGTTACGAAGTTATCTAAACCAATTACCTTATTTCCTTCGGAAATCAATCTGTCAGATAGATGTGATCCTAAAAATCCAGCTGCTCCGCTTAACAATATCCTCATCTAAAACCTCTTATGTTCGGTAGATTAGTAAGGCCAATAAAATAAGTTATAATCATTGGACTTTAAATATGGATTTTATTATAGCATGATAGACATCTTAGAAATCTCGGCACCAGACTTACAGATAATTACAAAAATTGAGTCATTATTATTTGTTGCACCTGGTAAGACCACTGCATCGAAGCTATCTGAAGTGTTAAGGATTTCTGAACACAAGGTACTTAATTACTTAACAATATTATCTGAGCATTACAACAAACAACATGGCATTAGGCTCCTACAAATTAACAAACAATTTCAAATCACTTCTGCTCCAGAAAATGCGACATTGATTGAAGAGTTTTTAGGATTAGAAGAAATATCAAGATTATCCCAAGCATCCCTAGAAACTGTAGCCATCATTGCTTATAAACAACCCACCACCAGGCCTGAAATTGATTCAATCCGAGGGGTAAATAGTGATAGCGTATTAAAAAGCCTATTATCTAAAGGACTAATTGAAGAACTCGGCAGGTCAGAAGCACCTGGCCGGCCAATATTATATGGAGTAACAACGGAATTTCTGCAGCATTTTGGATTAACTTCCTTGGATCAACTCCCAGTTATTGACTTTGATCAGCTGGTTATCTCTGAACCTGAAACTGATGAGCAGAAAAGAATCTTAAAGGATTAAGAAATGGAAGAAAGAGTCCAAAAAATTTTAGCAGCAGCAGGTTTCGGCTCCAGGCGAAAATGCGAACTAATCATTGAAGAGGGTAGAGTATCTGTAAACGGGAACGTAATCCACCTAGGTGATAAGGCAAAAAGTGATAAGGATGAGATTCGTGTCGATGGTAAGTTAATCAATCAACCTGAAAAAAAAATCTACATCGCCCTAAACAAGCCAAAGGGATATCTTTCTGATATCGATGAAAACCATCCCAGACCGAGTATTCATGATTTGGTAAATCTTCCTGAAAAATTATTTGCAGTCGGAAGGCTAGATTTTGATAGTGAAGGACTCATCTTGATGACTAATGACGGAGATTTGGCCAATAAATTGACACATCCAAGGTACAAGCATGAAAAAGAATACGAAGTATTAGTTGTTAATGTCCCTGATGACGAACAACTTCAAATTTGGCGGCGGGGTGTTGTTTTAGAAGATGGCTATCGAACTTTACCAGCACAGGTCGAGATTATCTCAAAATCGAGCAAAGGGGCAATGTTGCGCATAGTATTATTTGAGGAAAAAAAACGGCAAATTCGAAAAGTTGGTTCTACGATAGGCTTACCAGTTTCGAAGATAAAGCGGGTGCGCATTAGTACTTTAAATCTTGGCAACCTAAAACCAGGCGAGTGGAGATATTTAACTGCTAAAGAAGTTCAATTGCTCAAGAATTATTCATCTGTTAAGAAAAATAAAGATTGATAATTGCCTATAATATTAATGGCTGCCCTGAAAAGCATCGTTAATTTTTTGAAGCTTTTCTGGCGCTAAAAGCTTTTTACATTCCTTATCATGATGTTTAATAAAACGACGTAACTTTTTTAGTTCTATGATTGGAGTGGGTGCACTCTCAATATCACCAATTTCCACACTTTCTGCTAATGTTACTAAGACAGTTTTAATTTCCGGTATTTCCTCGTTTGAAATCCCTTTTGCTTCCAATAATCGTGTTATCTCTCTTACCCCTGTAATTGCATCCACTTCTGGCCTGCCTATTCCTTCCTGCGCAAAAAGCTTCATCATAAAGTTCCCACCTTGCTGTCGCCATTTACCCTTTGAATAGAAAATTTTTCCACCTGCTGTAATTGGTAATGGTATCCAAATATTACAAGGTCCAACGATAAACATTGGTACGGGACGTTGAAAAACATAAAAAGTGTATTCATTGTTCAATTTTTGAAGAACATCAGCAAACATTTCATCGTATCTAGGTTTTCTGGCGTAACGATTTGTAAAGAAGATGCCAATCTGGGACAAGATAAATCCTAAAACAAGAGCCAAATACGAAAGTAACATTTTTGTCATGTCTTTGCTAAAAGCAAAAACCAACCCAATAGCTAAGATTGCTAAACTAGAAAATGTAGCAATTTGGGCAATCAATTTATTTTTTTTGAGAAGTTTTTAGTTAATTACGAGTTGCATTTAATATTTCCTATCTGATTAATATTTTAATATTTTAATTAATTGATTCTTTAAGACTTTGTAACAGGCCACTTTCTACAGCTTGTTTAGCACTTGCTATGGCACTAATCATTGCTTTTGTGCCCGACCTTCCATGGCCAACTAAGACAAGCCCGTCGATGCCTAATAGTGGTGCTGCGCCAATTTCAGAGGGATCTAAAATTTTCTTAACTTTATCAAATGCAGGTTTTACTATTAGACCACCAATTTTTGTTCTAATTGAAGACATAATATTATCACGAATGGTTTCAAGTATTAATTTTGCGACTGCTTCGGTAGATTTCAACAGAACATTCCCGGTAAACCCATCCGTAACAGCCACATCTACCACGCCATTAAATAACTCTTTGCCCTCAATGTTGCCATAAAAATTGGTAAACTTTTCTTTCATTAGAGGATAGGTTTCTCTAACCAAATCGTTTCCTTTTCCTTCTTCTTCGCCATTAGATATTAAACCAATGCTTGGATTTGTTTTTCCTAAAATTGTGCTTGCGTAAGTCGAGCCCATAGAAGCGAATTGAAGTAAAAATTCTGGACGGCATTCGGCATTTGCCCCAATGTCTAAGACAACACATTTTCCATTCTTGACTGGAAATACGCCACATAAGCAGGGACGAATAACGCCAGGGATATCCCCTAAGGTTTTCCTCGCAAAATACATTGCCATACCTGTGTTGCCTGCGGTCACGAAGGCATCGCCTTCTCCGGCTTTCACCAGGTCCATTCCAAGTTTCATGCTATTATTTTTCTTGGACCTGGCTTCTTGAATATGATCACTCATGTCCAAAGCTTCAGGCGTATGAATAATCTTTATTTTTGATATATCACAATTTGATATTTGTGAATAATTAATTATTTGCTCCTGATTTCCTACAAGCAAAATGTTTACATTAAGTTTTTGAGTAGCCAAAATGGCTGCTTCTATTTCAGGCTTAGGGCGAGCATCACTACCCATTGCATCCAAAACAATATTAACCATAAATATTTGCTCCTAAAAATGTGCGTTTGCTTGACAAGTTCACTCTAATAGATATAATTCTTACTTGCGCGCTGGTGCTGGAATTGGCAGACAGGCATGGTTGAGGGCCATGTGCCGCAAGGCGTGGGGGTTCAACTCCCCCCCAGCGCATAAATAAATCAAGAGCTCGCTCTTGAATTATTTATTTAAATTCCTTTGTTAACCATTCTGTCGGATCAACTGAAATACCATTTACAATAATTTCAAAGTGTAAATGTGGTCCTCCAGAACGACCAGTATTACCCAGATGCGCTATTAATTGTCCTGGCTCCACAATGTCGCCGACATTTACTAGGAATTCTTCCAAATGCCAATAACCAGTGAAGATACCCCAGCCATGGTCAATAAGTAATGCATTACCCCTTACAACTTGATCTTTCTCAGTAGCAACAACGATCCCCTTAGCAGGTGCAAAAACATCAATACCTGCACACCAGCCATAATCTATCCCAGTATGATAATAAAATAGTGCTCCGTCATTGTACGAGCGTCTATTTCCATAATCACCGCGAATGCAAACAGGTTCACCTACAGGAGTTTTGAAGATACCATCCCATAAGCGAACAGATGAGGGTTTGTCGATGATTTTCTGAAATATTTCATCTTCCTTTGTGATTAGGTCCGAATCCAATGTCTGTGGATCTACATAAATGATCGGATCGAAAGCAAAATACCCTTCTTTAATCAAAACCCATTGTTCAAATGAATATTGCTGCGAATCTTTGTCAGAGATGGTTAGTGTCAAAGGGTATGCACCTGGTTCTGCGATTGCACTAATGCCATGAAGGGCTGTGTACTCATTGATGTTTTCAGAATAGAAGGGGATGTTTATTCCCGCTAAATTAGCGTTTATCTCAAGAGGTTTTTCACTATTAACCTTGATTATGAAAGTCTGGCCCTGCTTCAAAGGTAAGGAATCGATTGCGACTTGAACGATACCAGGTAAAAAGTATTGTTGAGATGCACTTGAGGCAGTTTGTAAAAATAAAGGGTCGTTAGGCAGAATTTGCCAAAATTTGTCAAGTTGGTTGCTTTGAAGTAATTGCCAAGTGTTAGCGTTGTTTCTAATTGATAATTCAAGTACAGACAATCCTTGAGTTGGTAAAGATATCTGGGAGGTAGTGCCTTCTGGATCTTTTACAGGAATAATTAAACTCGAACCAGCAAATGCTTCAGATGGGCTAGTTAGATTGTTAAGTGACAACAAGATATCCGGAGGGATTTGATATTGGCGACTCAAGTGATTAATACTTATCCCAAAAGGAACAATCTTAGTGATGAGTGTCCCAGATATGCCGTTTAGACCGGGGATCTTTATACGATCTCCAATTCGAAGTAAATTGGCATCGGCAAGTTGGTTAACAGCCAAGATTTCGTCTGGGGTTGTATTAAATTTTAATGCAATTGTTGAAATATTGTCTCCTGATTGAATCACATAGTCAGGTAATTCTATATTTTCTTGAGATTTTCCCGGGGTAACAATACTCAAGTTGATTAATACTGAGAAAATTATAAAGACTATTTTTAGGAATTTTCTTCCACTCTGCATGTTTATCTAAATCTTGCCTTTACTTAATAATTATCAGCCATTACAATCTCATAATGGTAATTCAAAAGTAAAGTTTACCACAGGCTAATTCAGAAGAAGAAGGGAAATACTATGCAAATCACAACTTGGAATGTAAACGGTTATAGAGCAATAATTCGTAAAGATGGTTTTAATTGGATAGACGAACTTAAGCCTGATATTTTATGTTTGCAGGAAATAAAAGTTAAGCCAGAGCAATTAGAAGATAACGAGAAGATTTTGGGGGATTATCAAGTTGTTTGGAATCCAGCAGAAAGGCCTGGTTATAGCGGCACCGCTGTTTTTTATAAACGAGAACCTTTAGAGATTGATATTGGCCTAGGCATTGATGAATTCGATCATGAGGGGAGGACGATAAGGTTTCAGTACCCTGATTATTTTCTATATAACATCTACTTTCCAAATGGTGGACAAGATAACCAGAGAGTTCCATTCAAGTTAGATTTTTACAAAGCATTATTAAATATTTGCGACAAACTCCACGATCAAGGTAAAAAAATAATAATAACAGGTGATTTTAATACAGCTCATAATGAAATTGATTTGACTAATCCTAAGGCAAACGAAAAGAATACGGGATTTCTTCCCGAAGAACGTGTGTGGATTGATAATTACCTTGAACATGGATTTGTGGATGTCTTTCGGGATCGAAATCCCGAAAAAGTAGCTTATACTTGGTGGACATATCGCATGAATGCTAGGGCTAGAAATATTGGTTGGCGTCTGGATTATTACTTAGTGAGTCAATCCTTGCTACCAAAAATTGAGGATGTAGTCATTCATGACGAAATAATGGGATCAGATCATTGCCCTGTTTCTCTGATTCTTAAAGATTAAATAATAAAGCCGGGCTTATTCACCTGGCTTAATACTTAGCAATAAATTTCCTATTCACTTGATGTCGGCCAGCAACAAAATACTAAATCCTTTGCTGCCTTTAATTCATCACATCTTCTGACTGGTGTATTATGAGGGGCATCGTGTAGCAATTCTGGATTTGACCTGGCTTCCTCGGCAATTTTTTGCATAGCTTCCACGAATTTATCTAATGTTTCGATTGATTCACTCTCAGTTGGCTCAATCATCAATGCTTCATGCACTATTAATGGGAAATAGTTTGTTGGTGGGTGAAAGTTGTAATCAATTAATCGCTTTGCTATGTCTAAGGCATGGATGTCAGGAACATCTTTCCAAACGCCCTCTAGGACAAATTCATGCATACAAGTTCTGTCGTATGGCAGCGTAAAGGTCCCTTTTAACCTAGAACATAAGTAATTAGCATTTAATACTGCTTTGAGTGCTACGTCTCTTAGTCCTTCAGCGCCAAGCATCCGAACATATGTGTAAGCACGTACTAGTACACCAAAATGCCCGTGGAAGGATTTCAATCTACCAATAGTTCTTCGGGGAGTATGGAATCCATATAATGGAGGATTTTCCTCATCGCCTTCTTCCGTAATTGTTATGACAGGGTCTGGTAAGTAATCGATCAAGTTTTTGCTTACAGCTACTGGTCCAGATCCGGGTCCACCACCGCCATGTGGCGTTGAGAAAGTCTTGTGTAAATTGAAATGCATGATATCAAAACCTAAATCCCCAGGTCTCGTTATACCTAGTAAAGCATTCAGATTAGCGCCGTCTCCATAAACTAAACCGCCTGCCTCATGAACGATATTGATCACTGATAAAATATTCTCATCGAAAAGTCCTAATGTATTCGGATTAGTTAGCATTAATCCAGCTAATTGATCATCACATAGTTCTTTTAATGCATTAATATCTACATTTCCATGTTCATCAGAAGGCAAAGGTATGACATCAAAACCGGCCATTGCAGATGTCGCGGGATTTGTGCCATGAGCCGAGTCTGGAATGAGCATCTTTGTCCTGTGTGTATTACCATTATCCAAGTGATACTTACGGATTATTAATGCGCCTACTAATTCTCCTTGTGCCCCTGCTGCTGGTTGTAGAGTAATTCCAGAAAACCCGCTAATCTCCATTAAATATTCTTGTAATTTAAACAAAAGGTAAAGGTTGCCTTGGATGGTATCGATCGGTTGGAGTGGGTGGGTTAGTGAAAAACCAGGTAGTCTAGCTGTAACCTCATTAATTTTGGGGTTGTACTTCATAGTACAGGAACCAAGTGGATAAAAACCAAGATCTATCGCATAATTTTTCTGGGATAGTCGTGTAAAATGCCTAACAACATCTATTTCGGAAACTTCTGGAAGAGGTAACGATTCCCGTCGAAGTAAATCAGGTAATGGGTAATTAGGGACATCACTTTTGGGGAATTTGAAACCCACACGTTCTTTGACAGATAACTCAAAAACACGTGGCTCAGTCATTAGTCACCTCATGCAAAACATCGCAAAATGTGTCAATATCCTCTTTCGATATTTTTTCTGTTATTGCTACAAGCATGCAATTCTTCATCTCTGGGTAATCCTTACTTACGTCATAACCACCGATGATGAAATGTTCCTCTATTGCCAAGTTAATCATTGATACAGGTTTTGGACATCTTATCAGAAACTCGTTAAAAAATGGTTGATTGGGATACACTAGCTCGAATCCATCTAATTTAGAAATTTGTTCTGCAGCGTAATGTGCTTTTTGATAGCATAATTGGGACAATTGTGCCAATCCTTGTTTACCCAATAAACTTAAATAGATTGTGGAAGCAAGAGCCATTAAACCCTGATTACTGCAAATATTTGATGTGGCTTTTTCTCGACGTATATGCTGTTCTCGTGCAGTTAAAGTCAGCACATATGCCAGATTACCTTCAACATCGGTTGTCTCGCCTACAAGTCTTCCAGCTATTTTGCGAACCAATTCTTTTTTTGTAGCAAATATGCCTAAGTAGGGACCACCGTATGAAAGAGGCAAACCGAGAGGTTGACCCTCTCCAACAACGATATCTGCGCCGAACTCTCCTGGTGGAGTAAATAACCCAAGGGCTATTGGGTTTACCGCTACTGCAACTAAAGCACCATGTTTATGCGCAACATCAACCATCTCTCTATAATCACAAATTCTTCCAAAGAAATCTGGATATTGAACCATCACAAGCGCTGTATTCTGGTCAATTTCGGATATCAAATTTTCTATATCTTGATAAAGATTTATCTGAGCTTCATCCCCAACAAATCTAATATTTTCATAACCTTGCATGTAAGTGCGAATCACTTCTCTATATTGGGGATGAATTGCTTTGGAAATTAAAAACTTGTTCCGCTTTCCCCTAAAAGAATGAAAAGCCATAATGACTGCTTCCGCTGCGGAAGTAGCCCCATCATAATGAGACGCATTACTCACATCCATTCCAGTGAGAACGCTGATCAGGCTCTGGTATTCAAAAATAGCCTGCAAAGTACCCTGGGATACTTCAGGTTGGTAAGGAGTGTAAGCTGTATAAAATTCACCACGTCTTAAAAGCATATCCACAGCTGCTGGAACGTAGTGATCATAAGCGCCGGCACCTAAGAATGAGATCATTTCATTGGTAGTACCATTTGCTGAAGATATTTCCTCAAGTTCTAGGAGAGCCTCCATTTCGGTGAGAGGTTCTGGCAAGTTTAATTTAGGAAAACGGAATTTTTCTGGTATTTCCCGAAAAAGATCTTCAATTTTTTGAGCGCCAATTTCCTTTAACATCACCTCAACATCATGTTGGGTATGTGGCGTATACATTTCATCTACCTTTCATTACAATATGCTTCATAACTTTCTGCATCAAGTAAATTAGCTAATTCTTCTAGATCAGCAATCTTTACTTTGATCATCCAACCTTCACCATAAGGATCACTGTTCAAAATTTCAGGGCTATCAGCTAAACCATCGTTAATCTCGATAACTTCTCCACTCACTGGAATATTGACATCTGAAGCTGCTTTGACAGATTCAATTGTTGCGTAAGTGTCTCCGACAGCAACTTGATCGCCTACCTCAACTTCAAATTCAACAAAAACTACATCAGACAAAGCATCTTGGGCATAATCTGATATGCCAATAACAGCAATGTCATCTTCAATCTTGACCCATTCATCGGTTTTTTGGTATTTCAAATCTTTTGGGAATTCCATTATGTTCTCCTTATTTAATAATTATTAATAGTGTATCACTATTTAGATTTTAACTTAATTCGAAAAGCATGAATATTCTTGTTAAGATTATTGTACTAACTATGGCATCAGACAACTAACAATTAGCCTGAATCTAAAAAGTGTCGGGTTTCTTCGATATAGCTTAGGCTTTGGTGGCGAAAATAGGTGTTAAACAATTCCTCATAATGACCTTTTTGTAATAACAAGCTATCATGATTTCCTTCTTCAATGATTCTGCCCTGTTTCATAACAATTATTCTGTCAGCAGATTTAACTGTTGAGAGGCGATGTGCAATTAAAATACTCGTCGAATTCTCCAATATCAGGTTTAACGCATTCTGTATTTGTTTTTCTGTAAAGGGATCAATGCTTGCTGTAGCTTCATCCAAAATAAAAATAGCAGGCTTTTGGACAAGCACTCTCATTAAAGCAACCAGTTGCCTTTGCCCCATCGAAAGTTTAATTCCTCTTTCACCAACTTGAGTATCAAGGCCTTCAGCTAAGTTCTCTAACCATTCTCCTTCGCCAATTTTTCGAGATAGTTCTAATATCTCCTGACGGTTAATTTTTGAATTAGCAAACTTAATGTTTTCTTCAATAGTTCCTTCGAACAAAAATGGTACTTGAGAAACAATACCCATGTGTTTGCGTAAAGCGTTCAAGTCTAGAGAACGGATATTAATACCATCAATCAGAATTTCACCAGATTGAAAATCGTAGAAACGTGTGATTAACCTAGCTATTGAAGTCTTTCCTGCGCCAGTATGTCCAACAATTGCTAATGTCTCACCTGGTGATATGTGAAGATTGAAATCATTCAATAAGCAATCACTTTTAGAATATCCAAAGCACACCTGATTAATATTAATTTCTCCAGACAAATTCTCTGTCACCAAGTTATCAATTTGCTTTACAGAGTGTTCTGAATCGATTAAAGCAAATACACGCTCTGCTGCAGATAAACCAGTTTGTACTTGTGTCCAATAGGAGGTTATGTTTAGTATTGGCATTAAGAATCTATCAACGCTCAACAAGAATAGGTACCATGCACCAGCAGTGATGACGCCGGTCATTACACTTATTGCACCAACATAAATAAGTATTCCAGTTGTAATTCCACCTAAAGTGCGCATTGTTGGAAAAACAATTGACAAAATTAAACCACGATGGATATTGACTTTATAAGACATATCATTGGCGTCTGTAAAGTACTTAAACACCGCACCTTCTTGTCGAAAATTCTTAGCTATTGCAATACCGCTCACTGTCTCTTTAATAGTAGCATTGACATTTGCCATTGCGCGCATACCATCGCGTGTAATCTTCCGAGCAATTATTCGAAATCGAGATATAAACAATATAAGGATAGGGATGAGTGCGAACAAGATTAAAGCCAAAATCCATTCGGTATTGATTAGTATAATTGCAATGATTATTGATTGGACTATTTGAGACAACACGTCCGAGGTTAAGCCAATCATAGATCCAAAGTCACGTGTATCGGATGTAATCCTTGAGACAATTTTCCCTGATGAATAATTATCATGAAAAGTAAGATCTTGTGTGGCAGAAGCAGAAAAAGCATCCAGGGACAGTTTTTGAATTATCTTTGCGATGATCTGGGACAGGACCCTCCTTCTTAGGTAGTTAAAAACATATCCTGAAATTTCAAGCAATATTACTATTCCCGTTAAGAGTAATATGAATTCCAAACCAGGATTATTAGTTTGAACACCATCAAGCATTTTCGAAACTACCCAAGCTGGAAGCGATTCCGAAAATGCCCTAATAATTATTATGAATACTGTGAAAATTAGCTTAAATCGAAAAGGATGCAGATATTTAGAAATCCGTTGAATCAGAACATTATTAGAGTATTGACGATCGTATTGTTCTGCTGCTAAACCAGCATGAAAACCCATAAATAAGCCTTATTCTCTAAAAATTTGTTGGTAGGACATTGAAGATTTTAAGAGTTCTTCGTGCTTACCTGCTGCAACGATTCTTCCCTTATGTATGACAAGAATTAAGTCAGCCCATCTAATCTGGGAAAGACGGTGTGTGATGATAAAAGTGGTTCTTCCCTTTGCCGCATTAAAAATCGCTTTTTGAATTTTATCTTCCGTTTCGCTATCAATTGCGCTAGTGGAATCATCTAATATTAAAATTTTGGGATCAGTCAAGAAAGCACGAGCCAGGGCAAGTCTCTGCCTTTGCCCTCCAGATAAAGTAACGCCTCTTTCGCCAATTACAGTTTGATAACCTTCTTTTAAACTTTGAATAAATTCGTGAGCTTGAGCTGCTTTTGCTGCCTTTTCAATTTCAGCATGAGTAGCAC
Organism: Anaerolineaceae bacterium; assembly: GCA_040768105.1. GTDB lineage: Bacteria > Chloroflexota > Anaerolineae > Anaerolineales > Anaerolineaceae > JAXGNE01. The sequence continues at coordinate 87,131 of JAXGNE010000010.1, read as the reverse complement.
TAGGTTTTCCAAAAGCAATATTATCTGCCACAGATCTAGAAAAAAGAAATATATCTTGCTCGATGATTGAAATCTGGCTTCTTAAGGCATCTAAATTCCAGTTCTTGAGATTTACACCATCAACTAATATTTCTCCAGATGAAACATCATATGTTCTATTTACGAGGAAAGCCAAAGTTGTTTTCCCGGAACCAGTTTGACCAACAACCGCTATTGTTTGGCCTGGCTCGGCGGTGAATGATATGTTTTTTATAAACGGCTCTGAATTGTTGTAAGCAAAACTTACATTGTTGAAAATGATTTTTCCTTGAATTTCCTGACTGTAACCATTTTTATTTTCATCAAGATTGTTCTCTGTGTTCATTGTCTCAAGCAGTCTTTTAGCGGAAGCTATACCCAAAGATATTTGTGAGTATGAAAAGATCGAAGTATAAGTCGGAAAGCCAAGTAAAGATAAAGTTGAAAAATAAGAAATTACAGAGCCCAAAGATATCTGCCCCAGGTTAAAAAGAAGCATTGCGTGTAGCAATCCTGACCCCATGGCAATTGCCAACAATAGCAACGGGATGAAACGCGCTTCGATTAGTCCTTGTTTTATTGAAGCATCCCTATATGCTATTGAATTAGATTCATATCGGTCAATTTCATTTTTCTCTTGAGCTGCGCTTTTAACTGTTTCAATGCCATCTATTGCTTCTGATAAACGACTATTCATTACTCCAAAAGTTTGCCTAACTTTCGATGTAATTGGGGAGAGCGTTCTTAAGTAATGTCTTATAGAAATGAAGTAAGCTATGATGAATAATGCTGGGGTAATTATTAAGGCAGGGTGGTATTGGGGTCCAACAATTAATGGTAAGAATAAAAAGTTGAGTGATCCAAACACCATATTTAATCCGGGGCTAAATAAAAAATTTACTTCTCGCACATCATTGGTTGCTCTAGCCATCAGATCGCCTATTGATTGCAAGGCGTGAAATGTCATGCTTTTTCCAATCAAGGAGATGTAAAGTTCCTCTCTAACATTTCTTTCAATTCTCTGAGCGGTTAATTCGAAACCATAATTTCTAGCAAATTGGAGGATTCCACGGATTACTTGTGAGAACAACACAATGAGTGCAAATCTAAGAATTAAATCTTTGTTTGGCAAAGGTTTGGTAATTTCAGAATATACTCTCCCAATATAAATTGCTGGCACAGAAGCTAAAGCAGCATTACCCACTGCACCGGTCACTGCTAAAAGGACAAAATACCATTGATTTATTGCATGGGAAAATATCCATTTTACTGGACTGGATCTATTGGTTTTGTATCGATACTTAATTTCAAATTCGGATGCAGTTTCAGTGACAGTCATGATTAGGATGGTTATTATAATTAATATTCTTGATTATTGGACAATATTCGCATATTTATTTCATAGTGAATTATGTTTTTATTGTTATAAATCCTAAGAACACTTTTACTAAAAAATGGTTTTTCTTGTTGACTCTTCTGTGGATACCTGATACACTATCAGTAAATAATTAATCTGATTAATAAGATAAATTACTGTGAACACAGCTGTAAATCTCGAAAAATATCTTTCAAAAATCCTCTTTTTTCTATCTAATCAATATAAACTAGGTACAGAGTCAATTTCTAAGATTAAGGAATTAAGTAGTACTTTAGGAGTCAGTCCTTCTGTTGTTAGAGAACAATTGGAGGTAGCAAAAAGTTTAGGTTTAGTGGAAGTAAAGCCCCGTACAGGCATAAAGCTTTTACCTTATTCATTCAAACCAGCAATAATTCAAAGCATTGCGTATGCTATAAATATTGATAATCATTACTTCGATGCCTTATCAAACCTTAGGAACCACATTGAAAGTTGTTATTGGCAAGAAGCGGTAAATCAATTAACTGCTGATGATATTACTGATCTAAAAGCATTAGTAGATTCAGCATTTACAAAACTTACTAGTGATCCAATAACAATTCCTCAATTAGAGCACAGAGAATTTCATATTAAAATTTTCCAAAGATTAAATAATGTGTATGTTTTAGGGATTTTAGAATCCTATTGGGAAATGTACGATGCAGTAGGACTAAATTACTACTTGGACCGCAGCTATCTAACCAGAGTTTGGAATTATCACAAAGAGATGGTGTCGGCAATTGAAAAAGGTGATGTGATGGGGGGCTATCAAGCTCTTCTCAAACATATGAACCTAATGAATACCAGAACAAATCAGTTGAATAGATTTGAATAATAAGGAGATTTCGAATAATCTAATGACTGAAAAAGAAAAAAATCAAAAAATCTATTTGTTTGAAAGCAACCAGAAGAAAATCAATGATTTTTGTATGACCATTTGTACTGTAAATGGATCAGGTAGTGCAACAGCCAATAACGTTTTGTATCGCACTTTATTTAGAATGGGTATACCAGTTTCAGGAAAAAATATTTTTCCTTCAAATATAAAGGGTTTACCAACATGGTATGTTATCCGTGCTTCGATGGAAGGTTATTTAGGAAGATTGGAACACGATGACATCATTATCGCAACAAATAAAGACACCTTCACAGAAGATTTAAGTTACAGTGTTCCTGGTAGTGTAATTTTTTATTCAGATCACATCGAATTACCACTTGATAGGGAGGATATTATCGCTTATCCCATGCCTATAAAACAATTATTGAAACAAGCTGATGTGCCAAGAAATCTTAGGGATTATATGGAAAATATGCTTTATGTAGGCATAGTAGGTCAGATGTTAGGCATTAATTTCGACATTGTTAAAGATGTGTTGAATTCTCACTTTAAAAGCAAACCCGCTGTTGCAGAATCTAATATGAACATTGTCAATTTAGGTGCACGGTGGGCAGCAGATAACTTGGAGAAGAAAGACCGTTATTGGATTGAACAGATGCCTCCAATAACCGATCATATTTTGGCTAATGGCAATTCCGCTGCAGCTATAGGCGCTTTATTTGGCGGAATGCAGTTTTGTGGATGGTATCCAATTACACCAGCAACAAGCATGGTTGAGGAAATGATGGCATTTGCTCCTTCTTTACGAACTGATCCTGAATCTGGAAAGCAAACATATGCCATTGTTCAGGCTGAGGACGAGCTTGCTGCCATAGGGATGACTGTTGGCGCAGGCTGGGCGGGTCTGAGGGCTATGACATCAACATCAGGCCCCGGTTTGAGTCTAATGACAGAATATGTTGGTTTAGCATACTTTACTGAAACGCCAGTGGTTATTTGGGATGTGCAAAGGGTCGGGCCGAGTACAGGTTTACCAACAAGAACTGCACAGGGTGATTTGTCTATGTGCTATAAGTTAGGACATGGAGACACCAACTATATAATTTTTATTCCTGGCAGTGTGACTGAATGTTTTGAATTTGGTTGGAAAGCCTTTGACATCGCAGAGCAATACCAAACACCAGTTTTTGTATTAAGCGATCTTGATCTAGGCATGAATCAATGGATGACTAAGAAATTTGAATACCCAGATAAAGAAATTAATCGCGGAAAAATTCTCTGGGAAAATGAATTAGAAATAATGCAAGGGGAGTGGGGGCGTTACTTAGATGTCGATGGGGATGGTGTGCCATATCGAACTGTAATGGGGAACAAACATCCAAATTCAGCATACTTTACACGAGGTACAGGCCATGATGAATTTGGAAATTATTCAGAGAATCCAAACACATGGTTAAAAATGATGAACCGAATCAAGCAGAAATTTGTTACTGTAAGAGAAGATTTGCCTGAGCCTATTATTCGCACCAAACCAAACGCAACCATCGGCATAATTGGGATGGGTTCTACGGATTTTGCCTTGATTGAAGCACAAGATCTTTTGTGTAAAGAAAATATTCACGTAGATTACATGAGGATAAGAGCATTGCCAACCAACAACTTGGTGCAGGAATTCATAAAAAATCATGAGAGAAACTATGTATTTGAATTGAACAGGGATGGTCAATTATGCGAGATATTAGATTGTGAAGTCTCGCAATACTCTGACAAAACAATTTCAGTTTCAATAGTAAATGGATTACCAATGACGGCAAGTTGGATTGTTTCTCAAATAAAGAAGTATGAGGAAGGAAAATAATGGAATCTATGGCTGCTAATCTGTCAAATACAAATCTAGTTGGGTTGACCCCAGCAGATTATCGTGGAAAACCCTCCACTTTATGTCCTGGCTGTGGACATAATACTGTAACAAGTCAAATACAAGCAGCTTGTTATGAATTAAACATAATGCCAGAGAGCATTGCAAAGTTTAGTGGGATCGGTTGTTCATCTAAAAGTTTGAATTATTTCCTAAATCGATCTTTTGGGTTTAATGGGCTGCACGGTCGTATGCCCTCTATGGCTTTAGGGGCTTCTTTTGCAGATAAAAGTATCAAGATTATTGGCGTTTCAGGTGATGGAGACACAGCTAGTATAGGCTTTGGGCATTTTAAGCACCTTATACGACGAAATCTGCCTATGGTTTATATCGTTGAAAACAATGGGGTTTATGGCTTGACAAAAGGCCAATTTTCCGCTACGGCTGTAAAAGGCCTCGAATTAAAACATCAAGGTCAGAACTTATTTACGCCTGTAGATATTTGTATGGAAGCATTAATTAGTGGCGCAACATTTGTGGCTAGATCATTCTCTGGGGATGCAAAACAACTAAAAGAACTGATCAAAGCCGCATTAAGCCATCAGGGAATCTCAATAATTGATGTAATTAGTCCCTGTGTAACATTTAATAATCACGAAGACACTCTCCACTCATATGTTTGGGGCCGGCAACATGAATCCCCTCTTCATGATATTGCTTTTGTTCCTTACAAAGCTAATATAACTCTGGATGAATTTGATGAAGGAACAGTCAAAGAGGTGATATTGCATGATGGTTCGTCAATAATATTGAAAAAGTTAGGTAAAAACTATGATCCCACTAATAAATGGGATGCCATCAGAGCTCTAGAAGCTGCAGAAACTGAGGATCAACTGATTACTGGTTTAATTTATTTTAAATCAGACACACAGACAATTTATGATCTATACAATATTGTAGACCAACCATTAAATAGATTACCAAAGGAAAAAATTCGTCCAACAAGAGAAATGCTTGAAAAAATAAATAGTAATATGTATTAAGCTATTCTTTGGGTAAAGCTATTAACCTTTTATTGTGTAAAGCAAGGCGAGGTTTGGTTTTCTGAATTCACCTACAGGAAAGCCAGAAATGACAACAACTTGATCACCAGGCTTTAGTGTTGTAGACGTTGTTATTGCTGTTTCTACATGTGTGATCATAGTTTCTAATGTGTCTGCATGGGGAACCAGCAAAGGAGTAACTCCCCAAAGTATACCTAGCTTGTGGTAAGTCTTTTCATCCGGTGTAAAAGCATAAATTGGCACATGGGGTTTTGCTTTAGACATCCATTGAGCAGTTCGTCCAGATTGTGTAAAAACAATTATTGCAGCAACATCTCTGTCATGAGCTAATTCTCGGGCAGCTCTAGAAATTGATATTGCGTCATCATTTTTGAACTCAAGTGTTACCTCATCTAAGTGACCCCATTCAATGAAATGACACTCAGCTTCTCTAACGATACCATCCATCATCGAGACACTTTGAATTGGATACTTGCCTGCAGCAGTTTCGCCTGATAGCATCACAGCATCGGTACCATCAAATATCGCATTGGCAACATCTGCCGCTTCTGCCCTTGTGGGACGGGGATTATTTATCATGGAATCAAGCATTTGGGTTGCAGTTATAACAATTTTTGCATGCCGATTTGCTAAGCGAATGATCTCTTTTTGGGCTACAGGGACAAGAGCAGGTGACATTTCCACCCCAAGATCCCCCCTTGCTACCATCACACCATCAGCGATTTTAATAATCCCTTCCAAGTTCTTCATAGCTTGAGGTCTTTCTATTTTTGCAATAATTGGGATAACCTCACCTGAATTTAGGATTTCAGAAATTTTTTGTCTGACATACGAAATATCATTTTCATCTTTTACAAATGAGATAGCGACCATGTCAATATCATGCAATAGACCAAATTCTAGATCCTCGATATCTTTAGGGGTAAGAACTGGAATATTTAAATTCGCATTGGGTAAATTGACACCTTTATGTGAACTTAAGGTTCCGCCTAAGATCACATTTGCATAAATTGCTTTGCCCTGCAGACTTGTCACTTCAAACTCTAATTGACCATCATCAAGAAGAATATGATCACCGGGTATAAGTGCTTCGTGTAGTCTTGGAACATCAAATGGGATAAAAGTTACTTGATTGTCAATTACATCTGCTTTTTCATCAATTGAACTTAGTGCAACTCTTTGACCTGCTATTAAGTTCAATTTATTTCCGGGTAAGTTACCAATCCTCAATTTTGGTCCTTGTAGGTCCATTAAAATTGTTATAGGTTTTGCAAGCTCTTCGGATAATTTCCGGATCAAAGCAATTCGCTTCGCATGATCGTCGTGTGTGCCATGTGAGAAGTTAAGTCGAACAACATCCAAGCCAGCTAAAATAAGCTGTTTAATTTCAAATTCCTCTGAGGAACTAGGACCTAGCGTGCCAACAATCTTTGCGAAGCGAGTTGACATAATATCTCCTTATACTTATTTCATGAGTAATGTGTTCCGAATTTTTGGCATAGCCCAATCAATTATTTCTTTTTCAATAATTAGTGGTGGAGCGAAGCGAATCACATGATCATGTGTCTCTTTAGCTAAGATACCTTCAGATTGAAGTGTTTCACAGAAGCGCCTAGCACCGCCTGCTTGTGGTACCAACTCCACACCAATTAACAAACCCTTTCCCCGAACCTCTTTAATGTTTGAGCTCGAAATTTCTTGTAAATGATCCATGAAGTAATTACCGATCTCATAAGCCCTGTCAGGTAATTTTTCATCAATAATGACATCTAGAGCGGCAACTCCTATGGCTGCCGCAAGTGGATTACCACCAAAAGTTGATCCATGTTCTCCTGGAGTAATCAACCCTAATATATGTTTGTCGGCTAAAACTGCAGAAATTGGATAAAAACCGCCTGATAAGGCTTTCCCAATGATGACCATATCTGGACGCACATCGTCATAATCACTGGCAAAAAGCTTTCCAGTTCGACCTAATCCTGTTTGGATTTCATCTGCAATAAACAAAACACCTTCTTCTTTACACAATTCTGACACAGCTCTAAGATAACCAGATGGTGGAATGATAACGCCATTTTCTCCTTGAATTGGTTCAAGCATGACTGCAGCAGTATTGGGATTAATTGCGGCTTTGATAGATTCGAAATTTCCAAATGGAACTACTTTAAAACCCGGTGTAAATGGACCAAAATCATCACGGTATAGAGGTTCTGTTGAAAATGAGATGATTGTTACAGTTCTTCCATGAAAATTACCAGCTGCAACAATAATTTCAGCATTCCCTCTTGGAATACCTTTTGACACATAAGCCCATTTTCTGGCGACTTTAATCGCTGTCTCAACAGCTTCTGCACCACTATTCATTGGCAATGACATTTCATAACCTGATATATCAGATAATTTCTTGTAAAACATTCCCAATTTGTCATTTCGAAAAGCTCTGGATGTCAATGTAATTTGGTTTGATTGATCAACTAATGCCTTAACGATCCTTGGATGGCAATGGCCTTGGTTCAAAGCGGAATATGCGCTTAAACAATCTAAATAACGATTTCCCTCAACATCCTCAACCCAAACCCCCTCTCCTTTGCTTAAGACAACATCAAGAGGTTTATAATTGTTTGCACCATAATTCTTTTCTAAATCAATAAAATACTTGCTGTCCATTTTGTAAAATTATCCTTTTAATAGTTGATATAGTATTGCTTTTTGAGCATGGAGCCGATTATGTGCTTGTGGAAAAAGTCTTGAATGTGGTCCATCAGCTACATCATCAGTAATTTCTTGGTTGCGGTGGGCTGGTAAGCAATGTAAGACGATTACATCAGGATTAGCTTCAGAAACTAATTGATCGTTAACTTGGTATGGAGGAAATACTTTTTCCCTAATTCTGCTTTCTTCTTCTTGTCCCATACTTGTCCAAGTGTCTGTATAAATTACATCGGCATTTTTTACTGCATCATGTGGATCGTTTAAGAAAGTTAAGATTGAACCTGAGTCTTTTGCAATCTCTTGAGCTGTAGCAATTGTATTACCAGGCATATTGTAATCTTTAGGATTTGCAATTGTGAAATTTGCACCAAGTTTGGCACAAATTTGCATCAAAGAAACTGCAACATTATTGCCATCACCCACGTAAGTCACATTCACTGCCTTAATTTTTCCGAAATATTCATAGATTGTCATGGCATCAGCTAATGCTTGACACGGATGGCTGTGATCACTCAAGCCATTAATGACAGGCACTGAAGCCCATTTAGCTAATTCTAAAATGTGCTCATGCTCAAACACCCTAGCCATAATGCCGTGGACATACCCTGATAGAACTCGGGCTATATCTGCAATTGACTCGCGTTGTCCTAGACCTATTTCAGCAGGGGATAAATAAAGCGCATCTCCCCCAAGATGCCGCATGCCCATATCAAAGCTCACACGTGTTCTTAGCGAAGGTTTTTGGAAAATCATCGCTAAAACCTTTCCTTTTAGAACAGGGGCATTTTGACTTGAAAAATATTCTTTTTTCAAATCTATAGCTAAATCAATTAACGCCTTTAATTCATCACCTGAGTGATCAATTATGTCTAGAAAATCTTTTTTCATTTTCTCTCCAAATATTTATATTTTGTCAATACCAATGATATCAAATCTTTAGTATTTGTGTTCAAATACCAAGCCTTTACTGAAAAAACAAGGGAAATATGTTGAATAATATTTTAATAAGAAGGATTATCTATAAATATTTTTAAGGCATTTATGATTTTCTTCTGGAGATCCCACATAATCATTTTCTCTTGATCTTTTTCGTGGTTATATCCAAAAAGATGCAATAAGCCATGGACGACCAAAAATTGAAGCTCTTCTCCAACAGTATGTTTGTATTCTGCTGCTTGACATTTAGCAGTCTCAAAAGAAATAATAATGTCTCCTAGATATGATTCACCTGTTTCTAAATCAACATATTCATTATTAAACGATAAAACATCCGTCGATGAATTTACCCCTCTATATTCTAAATTGTAACGTTTCATTTCACGATCATCCGTAATAAAAATTGATACATTTGGATTTGAATGATCATTAAGAAGAGTTAGGGTTACTTTGTAAGCCTCTTCTAAAAAAGTTTTGTTGATCTCCTTTTTGAATTTCGGTTTAACAATAATTTCAAACATGTAAGATTAATCCTAACTTTTCTTTTTACTATCAGGATATTGGATACGTGGATGGTGAACCCCTTGCAATGTGCTAATAAAAGACTCTAAAATTGTATGTAAGTCTTTTAAAGTTAGATCAGTATTGCTGAGTTGACCTCGGCTTTCATAATATTCAATTACTTTTTTGGCAAGCGATCTTAATTGTTCTTCATCTCTTGGTAATTCTGCTCTTGTTCTAGCTTCCATACCATCGGCGAGCATCAAAAGTGCAGTTTCTTTTGACCTAGGAGATGGACCTGGATATCTAAATAATTCTTCGTCTATTGACTCAGGATCTTCCGCCAATTTGATTGCTTGAGAATACTGATACTGGGTCAACAAAGTGCCATGATGCTCTTTAATGAAATCAATGATCCTAGATGGAAGCCGATATTTTTTTGCTAAACCTTCACCGTCGATAACATGTTGAATTATGGTAGAAGCTGCAACAATTGGATCAATGTCATCATGAGAATTAATTTCATCCCTTACTTGGTTTTCGATAAAGAACTGAGGATTGGTTGATTTTCCACAATCATGGTAAATCGCGCCAACCCTAACTAATAAAGCATCTGCTCCTATTGCTTCAGCAGCTTGTTCAGCTAAATTTGATACCTGTAATGAATGCTGGTAAGATCCTGGCGCGGTCCGTAAAATATGCTGTAAGAGAGGATGATCTGGTCTCGCTAAATCTAAAAGTCTCAATGGTGTTGTAACATCTAATAACTGAGAGAAGAGAAATTGTAGAATGAGGGTTAGACTTGCAGATGCAATCCCATTAAACAGCGAAGCAGCACTCAAGGATGCAATGCCTATCCAATCCGTTACAGAATCACCAAGTCGGTATGCCATAATGATACCTACTCCTGCTAATGCTATGGCAACACCAGCACCAAAAAAAGATGCGATTCTACGAGCTTTGCCTATAGTTAACATACCAATTAAGCTAGGAACTATATAGAAAAGTGTTAGGTCAAGGCCTTTGTTAGTACCATAACCTGATAAGATTCCCAGCACAAGAGTAAAAACAATACCAATTTCCAAATTGAATATAACAGACAAAGTCAATCCAAATGCTGCCATTGGATATATATATGGCAGTATTGTGCGATTAATTATGAAGAACCTTGCAAGAATAATAAATATGAGAAGAGTTAATGCAATTAGCCCAACAGAATTAATATTATCCAGCTGGGATAACTTTCTCCTAGTAAAGTAAACACCAACAAAGATGGTCAGGACAATTACAATAATTAAAGATGCAAGAATATCTTGATAGTTATTTTCTGGTTGAATTAAACCGTAAGCATTTAAAGCCTCCCAATCAACCGGTTGAATTAACTGACCACGGCGGACTATTGTTTCCCCAGTAATAAAAGATCGTGTAATTGGCTCAATTTCAGACTTAGCTGCCGCACGCGCTTCATCTGTTTGTTCTTGACTGAAAATACTATTTGGAACGATAAAGGGCGAAACAAGTTCGTTAACAACCTTAGCCTGATCTTCTGAAAAGGAAAAGTTGACAAGTGAGGGAATGTTGGCTTTTACTGAATTCAGATTTGATGTCCTGATGGTGTTTCGCATCACTTGTTCTAGAACATTTGATGCTTCATTTTCAATTTCTGACCAGCGAATGTCATTGTATGAAAGAATTCGCTCAGCACTATCGCTTGACAACTTCACAAAAGTTAAGGACTCTAAATCTGATAATTTTTCTTCTTTTGTGGCGTACGGGTCTTGCCTTACAGTTGAGATATAGTACAGCATAGTCTTCAAATTTTCAATTTGATGTCTGCCAATGCTCGGATCTGCTGGTAAATAAATGGGATCAACGCTTGCTTCAGCTTCTAGCCGGACTTTTGCTGTCAATTCCTCTGATTCAAAACTTAATGAGTAAGGTGCAATTACTTCTTGGGTTGCCACTTCTCCAATTCGTAATGGGTAAACAGAATTGTTGAAAACATCGGGTAGAACAATTGAAATGAAAACTAAAATAGCTGTGATAACTAAAATTAATAGTTTCGCAAAACCTGATGGGTATCTTTTCCAGTTATTTTTCTTTTTTGTTTTCTTTGGCATTATTAATTTTTTTGTAAAAGTTCCTTTACAACGCGACTTGCTTCTTGGTTTGAGGCTCGACCTTCTAATCTTAAAATTAACAATTGCATTACCCTTCCCATGTCCTTGGGGGATTGTGCACCTGTTTCTTCAATTATTTCTTGGGCTAGAGTTATTATTTCTTGCTCTGTAATTTGCTTGGGTAAAAATTCTTCCAATATTTTGATTTCTGCATTTGATGTCTCAATCATAGCAGCACGATTTGCTTTTTGAGCGTCAGCTATAGTATCATGTCTTGTTTTAATTTCCTTTTGAATGATGCTCAGGAATTCCATTTGATTTATTTCAGAGCCTTTTGCAACTTCAGCTAGTTTTACAGATAGCATCAACAATCGAATGACACTTTTTCGATTAACATCATTATTCTTTAATGCAGCATGTAGTTTTTCGTGTAATAACGTATTTATTTCCATATAATAATTATACCTTTCTACTCAATGAATTCTTTGTCAGTGAATAACGCTAAAAGTGAACGATCCTTGGTAAGCAGAAATTTTTCTATCAGAGAGTACTCATGTTTCGTTCTACAGAGAGCTGCCATAAATGCCCATTGAAAGTTATCACCACTACTGGGTGAGTCAAGGTTCATTTTAGCATGGGAATTTTCAGGAAGATATTTTGTAAGGTATTTGCCTGTGACTGGAATGGCCGAAATTAAGTAATCTAGGGGAAAGTAAGCAGTATGAGAATATAAAAAAGGGTGAGAAAGGATTTCATCATCCAAAAAGTCTAGGCTATCTATGCTAAATATTTCAGTATTATTTTTAATTTTCAATAAATCAATATAATTTGTGTGAGCATAGAAGTCATGAGCAGCATGTAATAAGCATCCAAATGCTTTCCATGCTTTTCCAGGTAGGTTTATTAATAGATAGTTGTAAACTTTTATTCGCTGGGAATTAATATATCTGGTTCCTTCGATTATTGCATTATTATCAAAATGGAATTCATTATGACCGATTTGTCCGAAAATTGAATCCTGATTAAGATTAGACTTAATGATTACTTTGAGTGCTTCACTAGAAAAATAATCAGCTAAGGCTTTTTCAACAAGCTCAATATGGTACTTTGAATCCATTTGATCAGGGACCTATAGTTATCAAATTAAAAATATTATCAAAAATAACATCGCCAATGCCTGGTACTAAAAGTATGTCCTTTTTATCCATAAAAGGTCCATGCTGATTACGGTAATCAATAATTGCTTGTGCTTTTGTTGTACCTATGCCTGGTAAAGAAACTAGCTCCTCAATGTTTGCCAAATTGATATTTACCGAGTTTGATATTTGGCCGCTTTTTGTAGTAAAAGAATCTGTAGGAGCAATTTCATCACTCGAAAGAATATAGATTTTTTGCCCATCTTCAATTATGCTGGCAAGATTTAATAATTGCAGATTAGCATTTTCAGTTAATCCACCTGCTAATACTATGGCATCATTTATTCGGCTACCTGAAGGCAAATTATACAGACCAGGCTTATTAACCTGCCCATCAATGTGGACAGTTATTTGATCGAGGTTTTGTATTAAAGCAGCAGTGTTTTTTTGATTATTTGTTATTGACTCAATTGGAACTCCTCTGCTAGGTAAATTGAGTAAAACAATAAAAGCTGACGCAATCAGACCGCAAAATAAGCCAATTAAGACATAGTGTAGTGGTTTCATTTCCAAATCAGGAATCAACTATTTGATTCTAATTCATACATGGTTTCAAAGGCCTTTATTGACACTTCTAGCATTTCTCTGTCGGGTTCTCTTGTGGTTAATTTTTGTAATGCTAAGTTAGGTTGGATAATAAACCTAACAAGAGGTTTATTTAAATGAAGCGCAGTCCACCTGATGTATTCATACGCTATGCCAGCAACAAACGGTATCATCAACAATCTTGATATCATCCGCGATATAAAAGGTAACGGACCAATTATTGAAAACAGCAGGATTGATATCAAAACCAGTGACAGAATAAAAGATGTACCACATCTTGGGTGGATAGTCGATTGTTTCATCACATTTTCTGGTGTAAGTTCTAAATCAGCTTCAAAAGTGTTAATGGTTTTGTGTTCTGCACCGTGATAGGAGAATGTGCGTTTAATATCAGGAATTTTTCCGACAAGTATTAAATACACAATCAATATAACTAACCTTAGCAAGCCCTCAAACAGGTTGCTTAACCATGAACTTATTCCTGTCCAATTTTCCAAAGCACTCGCCAAGGCTGCTGGTGCAAGAAAAAACAATCCTACCCCAATAAGCAAAGAGAAGCCAATGGTGAGATATAAACTAAGTCCTTCTAATTTCTCATCTTCGCCAGTCTGAATGTTCGCGGAAATCGTTAGGAATTTCATTCCTAAAACCATTGCATCCCACAAAGTAATCAAACCTCTTAAGAAAGGAATCTTATAAATGTCTTTTATATTTTTGCCTGTTAAGACCTCTCGATGGACAACGATATTACCTTCTGGTGTCCTGTTTGCCATCGCAAGAGCTTTCTTACCCCTCATTAACACACCCTCAATTACAGCTTGGCCTCCATAGGCCGGCATTCTTTCACTCAAGTTACACGCTCACGAATAAATCTATAAACTAAGAAAGAAATATATTAACGCTTCAACACCTTTTTTCCATGTAGGAATATGTTGACGCTCATTAGGTGAATGAATCTGATCGTCAGGTAATCCAAAGCCAAATAAGATCGAATCCACACCCAAGATATTTTTCATCCAAGTTGCAACAGGAATAGACCCACCTTCACGTTTGTAAACGACTTTTTCTCCCCAAGTATCTTCTAAGGCTTTCGAAAGCTTGCCTAATCCAGGCGCTTTTGAGCCCAAATAAGCTGGTGCTCCAGAATGCTTAATAATTTCGTATCTAACTGTATTTGGCATAATTGATTCAACATATTTTGAAAAATGGTTATGAATTTCATCTGGATCTTGATCTGGAACTAATCGACATGAAATTTTAGCTTTGGCATAAGCCGGAATAATAGTCTTCGCACCTTCGCCGATAAATCCCGAATACAATCCGTTGACATCTAGAGTTGGTCTTGCTCCTGCGCGTTCTATGGGTGTAAAACCCGCCTCACCAAATAAATTGGGTACGCCAGTAAGATTTTTATATCTTTCCTCAGAGATATTAAGAGAGTTAATTTTTTGACGGTCATCACTGGATAATGGTAGGACTCGATCATAAAAACCTGGAATTGAGACCGCACCATTTGTATTGTGTAATTTCGAGATCACACTTGCTAATACATGTGCAGGATTTTCAACAATTCCGCCAAATTGACCGGAATGCAAATCGGCTTTTGGCCCATATACTACTAACTCAAAATATGCTAATCCACGTAGTCCAACAACAATTGTAGGTTTGTCCTGAGCAATCATACCTGCATCTGGGTTCAGGACCATGTCAGCTTTCAGTAAATCTTTATGATCATTTAGAAATGATGTCAAAGAAGGGGAACCAATTTCCTCTTCACCTTCCAGAATGTATTTGATATTTACTTTCAAACTACTAGTGTTTAGGATACTCTCAAGAGCAAAAATGGATGCTAAAATCTGCCCCTTCATATCTGAAGCACCGCGGGCATAAAGATAATCTCCCCGTTGGGTGGGATTAAACGGTTCTGTTGTCCACTCATTTAAGGGGTCGGGAGGTTGTACATCATAATGCCCATAGATAAGTACTGTCGGGGCTGATAAAATATTGCTTAAATATTCGCCAACAACAATCGGGTGAAGCTTAGTGTTGTAAGCTTTAACATTTGAAAACCCCAGCTTTTCAAGTTTTGTAATTAAAAAATTCGCCGCAGTATGGATGTCGTCTACATGGATTGGATCAGTTGAAACCGATGGTATTCTTAGAAATTCATAATACTCCGCAAGGAAACCATCAAAATTTTCTTTAAAATAAGATAAGGCTTTGTCTTTATATTTCATGTTTTTCCCTTCATAAATAATTTTTTTTAAGATTATATGCGATAAAACTATAAATTGTGTTAAGATTTACTCATTACAAAACAATAGGAGAGAGATAAAAATTATGGATCGAGAGGAAGTTCTTTCCTTATCATTTAAACATAATTTTTGGACATGGTCCATGCAAAGGAATATTGGGGATGTATTTCCAGTGAAGAAAGCTAAAGGTGTTTATTTTTGGGATTTCAATGGAAAAGCCTACCTCGATTTCAATTCAATGGTCATGTGTGTTAACATCGGACATGGCAATCAATATGTAATTGATGCAATGATGGCACAGGCTAACGAATTACTGTTTGCAGGGCCTCATATGGCTACTGAACCAAGAGCTAAGTTAGGGCAAATGTTGTCTGAGATCATGCCAGGTAACTTAGATCATTTTTTCTATACTTTAGGAGGGTCAGACGCAAACGAGAATGCAATTAAGATAGCGCGTGCTTATACAGGTCGTTTTAAGATTTTAACTCGCTATCTTTCTTATCATGGCGCAACCATGGGGGCAGTGGCACTGACTGGTGATCGCAGAAGATTGGCTTGGGAACCGAATGTCATGCCAAGTGTTGTCCACTTCATCGATCCTTATATGTACAGATCTGTCTTTTTTGAAAACCGAAAAGATATCACTGAAGAAGAATTCTCTAATGCATACATTCAACACTTAGAAGAAATTATCCAATATGAAGGTCCCCATACAATTGCTGCAATTCTCATAGAAACAGTCACAGGTACGAATGGTATTATCATTCCTCCAAAAGGATACCTAAAAGGTTTAAGAAGCCTTTGTGACAAATATGGAATTTTATTAATAACTGATGAAGTAATGTGTGGTTTTGGAAGGACTGGGAAGTGGTTTGCAGTTGATCATTGGGATGTCAAACCAGATATGATGACCATGGCAAAGGGGCTAACTTCTGGTTATGCACCCATGGGAGCAGTAGCAATGACCCATCAGATTGCAGAATTCTTTATGGATAGGGTATTCTATGGTGGATTGACATACAATGGTCATCCATTATCGTTAGCTGCTGCTATAGCCAATATTCAAGTTATGCAGGCGGAACACCTAGTTGAAAAAGCAGCAGAAAGTGGAAAGCTCTTGAAGAAAATGCTAGAGGAGTTGAAGTTAAGACATGCGTGTGTGGGTGATGTTCGGTCAATAGGTCTTTTTGCTGCAATTGAACTTGTAAAAGATAAAAATTCAAAAGAGATGCTTTCTCCATTCAACAAACCCTTGTCCTCTACCATGGAGAAGGTTAAACAGAATATTCTGGATAATGGTGTTTTCTTATATACTCATTTCAATGTCTTATTGATCATTCCTCCGTTGATAATTAATGAGGAAGAATTATCCAAAGGTTTAAGCATCATTGATAAAGCGCTTTACATAGCTGATAATGAAATTTTGTTAGGTTGAGGTACTATGATAAATAATAATCATCGAAAAGTGGCAATAATTGGTTCTGGTCCTGCTGGGTTATCTGCTGCACTTTACACGGCCAGGGCGGATCTAAAACCTATTTTATTTAGCGGCATGTTATTACATGGGCAAGTCTCACAAACTCACCTTATTGAAAATTATCCTGGTTTTCCCGATGGAATATCAGGAATGGATCTTGGCCAACTTTTCCAAAAGCAAGCAGAACGGTTTGGAGCTGTTGTTGAATTTGATCAAGTCGAAAAAGTAAATTTGGATGTAAATCCTTTCAAGATAAGTACATATAGCCAGGATTATTTTGCTGATGCTGTTATCATATCTACGGGCGCTGATCCTAAGAAGTTAAATATCCCTGGGGAGAAAGAATTTACGGGAAGAGGTGTTTCTTATTGTGCGACTTGTGATGGGTGGTTTTATAAGGATAAAGATGTCGTTTTAGTTGGAGGGGGAGATAGTGCACTTGAGGAAGGGTTATTCCTCACACGTTTTGTTAAGTCAGTATCAATAATTCACAGACGCGATAAGTTGCGAGCAGGTGCGATTTTAGAAAATAGAGCCAAGTCGAACCCAAAAATTCAATTTATTTGGAATTCGATTGTCACAGAAATAAAAGGTGAAGAGTCTGTCAGTTCAGTAACAATTAAAAATGTAATTAGTGAAGAAGAAACCAGTAAAAATACTGAAGGTATCTTTATTTTTATTGGTCATAGGCCAAATTCAATGATGTTTAAAGGACAATTAGAAATAGATGATTTGGGGTACATAAAGATTGATCAAAAAATGCAGACAAGTATACCTGGTGTATTTGCCGCTGGTGAAATTGCAGATCCAATCTATCGGCAAGTTGTTACCTCTGCAGGCATGGGGGCTGCTGCAGGTATGCAGGCAATTCATTACCTTGAGTCTATTCAGTAGTTAGGAATAAAAAAGGCTGTTCAAAAATTGGACAGTCATTAATCAAATGTATTATTAATAATTATCAGGGGGCAGATGCATTGGGTAAATCAATGCCAATCCAACTGAATACACGTTTTTCACTTAATAAACCTGCTGGTTCATAAATTGGTGCGGAATCACCAGTATTAATTTGCCTAACAACTGTAACCCACCAACGCATAATATGTGGAATTTGATCTGTTGGTCTGAAACTAACCGGTAAGATAAATTTTGTATCTGTGACGTATTGCACAATCATTTTTCTATCTTCGCTTGTTAAATCTTCTACGGTTACAGCATAAAGTTCGTTAGTGTTCAATTCTGAAACAACCGCCCATTGTAATGTAATTGCATCATTGGTCAAGTTGAATGCAGCGCCATCCATAGGCAGTAATAGATTCGGAGAGGGATAGGGTGGTGGAGGTGTTGGTGTAGGTGTAGGTCCTGCGGTCGGCTTTCGTTCGCAAAGTGGTATTGTTAAGTATTGCCCTTCATAAACGACATCGGTGAGCATGCCACTGTATTCTCTAATAGCTGCCATAGAAACATTGTAATTGGCAGCGATTTTGCTTAATGTATCGTCAGATTTCACCTCGTATGAGACCGTCTGGCAGGATGACTCAGGTACTTGTTGCTGATCTGAAGTTGCTGTTGGTTGTGGGGATGCGGTTGGGGTTGGCTGGGGAATCATTAGGACTTTTCCTGGGCTTAAGCTACAAGAAGCATCCAAATTATTTTCCCTGATAATACTTTGAATAGAGACACTAAACACAGCAGCTATATAAGAGCAAACATCACCTTCTTGAACTGTATATTCAATAGGGGGTAGTGGTGTCCATGTTGGGATGTTTGTAGGTGTATTGGTTTCTGTCGGTGTTAATGTTTGAGTTGGGGTGAGGGAAGGCGTTACATCTGTTGCTATTACTTCTGTTTGTGGCTGGTTGGATTGTATAACAAAAAAAATAAGCACACCAATTAAAGCAATGAACAATAACAATAAAACAATTGCTATTGGAAGACTAAGCTTAATATCAGGAATTCTCTTTGTTTTGATTGTAGTATTTGATTTAGTTTCTGCTTTACTTTCAAGTTGGCTACCACAAACTAGACACCTTGACGCATTCTCACTTAACCTAGTTCCACAAACTGGACACACTTTCGTTTTATTGACAGATTTTTCTTGAGCCATAGTTTTTTCCAGAAAAGAAGTATACACACGGAGTTAAATATGTGCAAGTATACACTAGTAGAAAAATCTAGGTAGAATAAGGGTCATGATCAGTGTTTATGTTCATATTCCATTTTGTGTTAAACGCTGTGTTTACTGCGATTTTGTCACTTTTGATAATATGGCTTTGTTTATTGATGAATATACCAATTCTGTTTGTAGGGAAATTGAGTTGGTTTCTGAAAACTCAAATGATAAATTGGAATTAGGCTCAGTTTATTTCGGTGGTGGGACTCCAAATCTCCTTCCAATTAGCAAATTTGAAGCAATCTTCCATACTTTGCATAACAAATTTTCTTTTTCTCAAAATTGTGAAGTAACAGTAGAGCTTAACCCAGGTTTGGAAAATTATCAGTATTTGTTAAGTTTAACGAAACTTGGTGTCAACCGATTCAGCATTGGTGTCCAATCGTTTAATGATTTTGAATTAAAACAGCTAGGTAGAATTCATACTGTTGAGGATTCGATTGAGTTATTTAAATTAATCCATAAGACAAACACAAATAACATTAGTTTTGATCTCATTCTTGGATTGCCCGGTCAAAGAAAAAAAGATTGGATAAATACAATCAATAATTCGTTATTATTTTGTCCACAGCACCTTTCAGTTTATTCATTGATTGTAGAGGAAAATTCGGCAATTTTTGATTGGATCAATAAAGGTAAAGTGGTCGAGACTAACCAAGATATTCAAGCTGATTTATTTGAATACACAATTGATAAGTTGGCTTCAAATGGTTACAGGCATTATGAGATTTCTAATTGGTCGATGAAAGGACAATATGAGTCAGTTCACAATAAGCAATATTGGCTGAACTTATCATATTTAGGATTTGGGGTAGCTGCGCATAGTTGCGCAAACCATTACCGTACTGAAAATGTAAAAGTTATTAATAATTACATTGATCAGATATCCATGGGTAAGTTAGATCAAGAGTTTCCAAAGTCACCTGCAAATTGTAATGTGATAAAAAATGATAAATATACCGAAATGCAAGAGACCATGATGCTTGGTTTGCGTTTAGTTAAAGAGGGCGTCTCCAATAATCAATTTAAAGAAAGATACTCATGTAACATTATGGATATTTTTGCTGAAGAAATAAATGAGTTATTAAAAGATAAGTTAGTCACTTGGAATAATTCAAATGATGACAAAAGATTAATTTTTACACGAAAAGGTTTAATGTTAGGAAATCGAAGTTTCAAGAAATTCGTTTAGATTTATGATTACGTGATTTTTATCTCAGTACCGAACCCATGCTTTGCCCAGTCATCGCTTGTGGCTATCGGATAGGTCCAACGATATAACCACTTTGCTTCTTCAATGCTTAAATTAATACATCCCTTGCTCATTGGCATTCCAAAATTAGTATGCCAATAAGTTCCATGTGTAGCAATCCCATCCTCCATCTGGAAGAAACAATTCCAGGGTACGCCCATTAATTCATAGGCATATATATTATCGGTTAAGTTACCATCGCCCATATGCTTAGATGGCATTTTTGTCTTTATACGAAAAGTTCCAGCGGGTGTTTGGGTGGGCTTTACAGGAATCCCAGATGATATTTTTACATCACGAACAACCGTATCACCTTCGAAAGCTTTAAGGTTTTGATATGCTAAGGAGACTTCGATTCGCTTTTTACCTTCTGGAACATCTGCTGAAATTGGTGATAGTTCTTCATCTTTAATAAATCTCAAGTGTTCTGCTGGAACGCCTAGCTCTACGCTACTTAATTCGTCTTTGATTTTGTACCAAGGCCTATTTCCAGGACCTTCAATTACATCCATGACCCAATGGATTGATCCGTAATAAAGACGATATTTAGGTGACCATCCTTGTAGTCTATTAAAAAACCAGGAACGCGTGTAAGGAACAGTCACTTCAGCTAATTGGCCTGTGTCTTTTACATCAGTATTAACCCGATTCAGAAGATGTTTTACTTCAACAACATTACCGCTGTGAACATATCCACCCCAAACGCGATACCAGAGAGGATTCCATGCTGGTCCATCATCACTAATCACGTCATAATAAACATTGATGATGTCATTGAAATTTCTCTGATACATTATAATGCTTTCATCAGAGGGTAATTTATGAATGCTTACACCTTCTTTTCTTCCTACCAGAACAAGGCTTGTTTTTAGTTTTTCACCAAACAAATCTGAGGATGGAAGCAAAGAGAATAAGCCAAGGCTTACCGCACTTAATTTGAAAAAATCTCTACGCGAGTATTTTGATTTAGTCATAGAAAAATGCTATCAAAAAGCTCAAGCTTAATCAAGTTTTATTGGAACAATATCTGCTACAGAGTTGTATACATACCTGGGTAAAAACGGATAATTATCCAAATCTTCTTTTTTAGTCACACCACTAAGAACAAGAATAGTGTCCAAACCTGAATTGATACCTGAGACGACATCGGTATCCATGCGATCTCCCACCATAACCGTATTCTCAGAATGTGATCCCAAATAATTTAAAGCCGTTCGCATCATAAGCGCATTTGGTTTGCCCACAAAGAATGGGGAGACGCCAGATGCCTTTTCAATTAATGCTGCCATAGCACCGCATGCAGGAACTAAGCCAGATTCACTAGGACCAGATGGATCAGGATTAGTAGCAATGAACCTTGCGCCTTCAGAAATTAATCTGATGGCAGTTGTAATTTGATCGATATTATAAGAGATGGTTTCACCTAAGACTACATAATCAGGATCTTTATCTGTCATAATATAACCTATCGCATGTATTGCTTCAGTTAAACCAACTTCGCCAATTACGAAGGCTTTGCCATTTGGACGCTGGTTTTGTAAGAAAATTGCAGTGGCTAAGGCTGAGGTAAATATCTGCTTTTGAGGTATATCAAGGCCAATAGATTGCAAGCGATGAGCTAAGTCTCTTGTAGTAAATATTGGATTGTTCGTCAGAATCAGAAACTTTCTGCGCTCTATTCTTAATTGCCGAATAAAAGCATCTGCGCCAGGGATAATTTTTGATCCATGAACTAATACTCCGTCCATATCGATAATAAATGCTTTTTTAGGATTTGCCATAATACTCCTTAATACTTAATCCTTATATTTTAGGCTGTTTAATAGATTCTGTGAATCAATTAATTACAAATGCCACTGGCAATCATACTTTCCAGTGGCATGATTTATTTGAACAAATAGCTTACTTTTTGGTTAAGATGATACGGGCATCAACAACTTTTACACCTTGTCCTTCTTCATAAACAATAACCGGGTTCGCGTCTGATTCAGCAATGTCATCTTTTAGATCATGAATCATATAAGCATATCGTGCTAATACTTCTGCAAGTGCTTCTTTATCTCGTGGTGCTTCACCTCGCACGCCGCCTAAAATTGCTGCACTACGAATCTCATCTTGCATCAGTTTTGCTTCAGGTAGTGATATTGGCGCTACACGGAATGTGACATCTTTTAGTACTTCAACAAAAATGCCTCCTAAACCGAACATGATAGTTGGTCCAAATGTAGCGTCTTTTACCGAACCCACAATAACTTCTGTTGCCCAGGGAGCCATTTCTTGTACTGCAATTCCTTCAATTAGGGCATCGGTTTTGTAAGCTTTTGCGTTTTCCAAAATGGTCTTAAATGACTCGCGAACCATTGATTCGTTCTTTATGTTGACCTTTACACCACCTGCATCGGATTTATGAAGAATATCTGGTGATACTATTTTCATGACTAAAGGATAGCCAATCTGATTAGCTAACATGACGGCTTCATCTTCCGTTTTGGCTAATTCTGTTGGCGTAATAGGTAGGCCATAAGCATCAAAGACCTTTTTTGCTTCCACTTCCGTTAGTGCTAAGCGGCCATTTTTTCTAGCATTCTCAATAATTGTCTTTGCCTTTTGTGAGTCAACATTACCTGGAGTAAAAGCGCTAGTGTCATTCAACGATTTCATGCGTTCATACTGGCGCAATGTTCCCATCGCTTTGACCGCTAAATCAGGTGCACCGTAAGCTGGAATGCCGTTTTCAACTAACCATGCCATTGCCTTATCGCACTTCTCACCACCAACAAAAGACACTGTGACTGGTTTGTCTGTTATACCAGTCTCATCAATCGCCTTGTGGATACCTTCTGCAATTTCTTGTGGATCAGTCATTGCAGTTTCACAATAGAGTATCACAAGTCCGTCAACCCAAGGATGGGCAAATGAGAATTTCGTTGTCTTGTAATACCAATCTTTTCCTGCCATACCCGTCATGTCAACAGGATTTTTTGCTGAGCCGAATTCTGGCATGTGTTTTTTTAATTCGGCTTGAACATCTTCGGGCGCAAAGCGCATAGGAATCCCCGCAGCTTCGGCTGAATCTGTTGCTAATACGCCAACACCACCTCCATTTGTCAATACAAGTAAATTATCACCTTTCATAGGAGGTTCGAGGGAGAGAACTAAAGTTCGATCAAAGAGGTCATCCAGATCACTTGCCTGGCTGACGCCAGCTTGTTGAAAAGCTGCGCTATAAATTTTTGCTGCGCCGGCTAATGAACCAGTATGTGAAGCTGCAGCTGCTGCACCATGTGCAGAAACACCTGATTTTAAGACTACGATTGGTTTAGTCGCATTTTTTGCTTCGTATAAAAACCTTGGACCATCTTTTAAACCTTCAATATATAGAGAAATACAAGTTGTATCGGGATCTTCATTGAGATACTTAATCATGTCGGAAAAGTTTACATCCGACATATTACCAATTGAAATCATCTTATCAAAACCAACACGGCGTGTGTAAGTTGCTGCATCCATTGCAATAAGCAAGGCACCACTTTGTGATACAAGGGACGCTTTCCCAGGTAAAGGAAGGAAAGGTGCAAAAGATGCATTCATATTATCACTGTTGGATAATGTTCCTACAATATTTGGACCAAGTACACGCATCCCAGTTTCTTGTGAAATGCGGACCATTTCATCCTCTAAATCAGCCCTACCGACCTCACTATAACCGGAGGTAATGACAATTAGGCCTTTAACACCTTTCTCACCGCATTCTTTCGTTACGTCAATTGAATATTTAGCAGGTACTGTAATAACAGCTGCGTCAACCGAACCAGGAATGTCAAGGATGCTTTCATAGCATTTATAGCCAAGTATCTCTGTTTCCTTTGGGTTTACGGGGTAAACATCTCCTGTATAACCACTGTCAATTAAATTTTTAATGACGGTGTTTCCAATTTTTCCAGGTGTTGCTGAAGCACCAACTATCGCTATGCTCTTTGGTTTAAGAAGACCAGAAAGATTTGAATCCACTTTTTCCTCCTGAAAAAGAAAATAAATTATTTTGTAATACCAAAGCTAAAGTATACCTCAAAAATTTCAGTAATTGCGATAGAATTATTCTGAAAAATATTAATAACAACCTCATAACAGAATTGATTCATTACCTTTTTATGCAATCTAAATAGTAGACGGAGAACGAAATGGAAAAGGTTCAATATTCAGGATGGGAAAATTGTTATAAGCTTAAGAATGAATTTATGGAATTAATAGTTACATCGGATATCGGTCCAAGAATTATTCGTTGCGGGTATATTAATGATAAAAATCTTTTTTACGAAAATTCTAAAGAGATGGGCAGAGTTGGAGACGATTATTGGCTATCCTATGGCGGGCATCGCTTGTGGCATGCTCCAGAAGATCCTATAAGGACATATTACCCCGATAATCATCCAGTAAAAATTGAGTCAATCGATGATGGTCTACAAATAACACAAAATATTGAGGAAACCACTGGAATACAAAAATTTATAAAACTGCGCATAGATAACCAAGCAGTGATTATTGAACAAGTATTAAAAAATTGTGGGCTTTGGCCTTTAAAATTAGCTGCTTGGGGGATTACAGTTATGCGACCAGGTGGATATGCGATATTACCTTTGCCCGAAAGGGGACCTCATCCTCAGAACCTTAATCCAACAAGTTCGCTGATACTGTGGCCTTACACTGACTTAAGCGATGAGCGCTTCAAATTTCATTATCGTTATATTGAAGTAATACAGGACTCTAATACTTATACACCTCAGAAACTTGGACTCTTAAGTCATAATGGGTGGTTAGCATATTTGAACGAAAATACTTTGTTCATAAAATACTCGCCAAAACAGAGTGAAATGACATACCCTGATCTAGGTAGTAATCTTGAAGTTTATGTGGATCATAAAATCTTAGAACTAGAAACTTTATCACCATTGGTAGAAATTTTCCCCGGTAAATCAATTAGCCATAAAGAGGTGTGGATTTTGAAGAAAATGGCTCCTGATCAATTAGAACCTGAAGCCATTTTTGAAGTTGTGAGTGAATTGGTTTCTACTTTGATAACTGAATTGTGATTAAATAAAAATCGATATCATCAAACCAATAATAAAACCAAGCGATGATGAACTTAGAATCATAAATATCTGGGGATTTATGAACCGCTTTGCTGCATTTGCATTCTCCAAAGGTTTATTAATAACTTCAGACAAAGTTCTATGTATACTAATTGTGTTAGGAATCGAAGCAGCAGTTGGATAATTTATCATTGCATTGTTGGTAGTTACAATAAAGTCTCTTTGAACTGGAATGCTGCTAGCTTTATTTGCTTGCTCTTTAAGATTTACTGAAAAATCGATGATCGACTTAACCTTGTCAAGTGCTGCTGATTTTGATGTGTGATCGATAATCTTATGTCTTTTTGTAGGAGCAATTGGTACTAACCAGTTCCAAAAACGAATTTCAGTAGATTGCATTAATAAACTCATAGTGTTTCCTTTAACCTCGTGATGATGAGATTTTTAATATATTTCCTTGTTTATCGACTGTCACTCGAATAACCTGAGCGATGTCCATTCCTGTAGCGGTTTTTTGGTTTTGCTTGAATAAGAGTAAAAATTGATCATCTGTTTTTTTTGTAATCTTTGGTTTAACACCTCTAAAATCAGGATGTTTTACATAAATTGCAGAGCTGACCTTATCAATTAAAGTTTGATCCATTTTTTCCCTCCATATTATTGCGTTATTTGGATTCGTTTACGTAAAAAAGCTGGAATATCCAAGTTTTTATTAAAATCCACCTGGGGCATGTATTGATTTGGATTTTTCTGAGGCTGAGAATGCTGAAGAATGGAAGTTTCATGATCAGGTTTATTTACGGGAAAAATGAAATCTTCCTTTATATTTGTTCGATTTTGTTCAATTCTTGTAAATGCTTCTTCAATATTAATTCCTGCGACGCCAGTAACAATCAAAATTACTTGTGCTCTGTCTTTCATGCGTGGATCGTTAATAACACCTGGGATAATCTCAGCGTGATTTTTAGCTGAAGCCTGAAGGGTTTGCATAGCTTCGGTTATTTCTCTAAAGGTCAAATCATCTCCGCCTGTAAAGTTTGCAATCATGGCAGAAGCTGACGCAAGATCTACTTCTTCTAACAGAGGATGGTGCAATGCTTTATGTATTGCTTCATCTACTTTGTGAGGACCTTCACCAGTACCAACTGCCATCAATGCCCCACCGCCACGTTGCATAATGTGTTTGATGTGGGCAAAATCAACATTGATAATGCCTGTTTCTGTAATCAATTCTGCAATTCCTTGTACACCCTGACGTAACACGTCATCAGCTAAAGAAAAGGCCATTTCTAGAGGCAAATCCCGCGGGGCTACATCAATTAAACGATCATTAGGAATGACAATTAAGGTGTCTGTATATTGCCGTAATTTTTTTAAGCCTATTTCAGCGTTTTTTTGTCGGCGTCCCAATTCAAAGTAAAAGGGTTTTGTTACAATTGCAACAGTTACAGCGCCAACCGCTTTTGCCACTTTGGCAGCAATTGGAATTGATCCTGTTCCGGTTCCACCCCCCATGCCTGCTGTAAGAAATACCATCTCCGCACCTTCAAGAATGGAAACAAGCTCACGGTAACTTTCTTCTGCGGCTGTTTCTCCAATTGTCGGCAATCCACCTGCTCCCAAACCTCGGGTAGATCTAGGACCTAATTGGATTTTGTTAGGAGCAAGATTTGATGACAACGCTTGTGCATCTGTGTTGGCTGCCACAAATGTGACCCCTTGCATGCCATTTTCTATCATACGGTTAACAGCATTAGAACCGGCTCCACCAAGGCCAAGAACGACAATTTTGGGTAATTTTGAATGGATGGATGTAAATTTCTGTGTAATTTCACTGTCAGTATTCATCTTCACTCTCTTTCGTCAATATATAATTCTTATATTGCAAGATTAATGCCACTTATCTGAAGTTCTTCTACTTCGCAGCCTGCATCGTGCAATATTTTCAAATCATTATCCTTAAAAGCATAATTTTCATTCCAAACAGTCACTTTTCGGGCATTGGAAGCTTCTAGGAGTGAAAAACCCAAAGTTGGTTTTGAATCCTGAATAATAGGACGTACTTTTTCCAAGATATGTTCAGAAATGCCCCAATCATATTTAGGTAGCAGAAGGTAGTGGTCTATAGGATATATCCAATCTGCCACTTTCTTAGAAAGGTTATAGTCGGTTGGGTTAGTGTCTTTTTTCCATTTTATTCTTAATGATTTAATTTTTTCTAGGAGGCTCTTTTCATGTTGGGGTTCAATATTTATTTCATGACTCATAGGCTTGCCTTCAGAGCCTAAGATCCACAAATTGCATGCAATAATATGATCAGGTAAGTTTTCGCCAGTTGTGAAATCAGTAGAAATTTCTGTCAATTTAATAACAGTTTCTAAATCCACATTAGGATCCAATTTATTCTGCAGCACATCTCCAGCACCATACCAAAATAACAATACTTTGGGTGTTGCATTTAGTTGTTCTTGAACAATTTCTAAATACCATTCCCAGGTATTGAACCCGATATGACTCTGGTTAGTTTTAGATTCTATGTAAGGTTTAGAACTTTGCCATTTTGAAGAACCGCCTTTACCATAATCTATTGGGTGAAGAAATGTTTGCCCACTTACAGCTAAGTGCAAATCTGTCAAAAATTCGATAGCTTTTCTCTGTTTTACCGAGGCCAAAACTTTTTTTAGGAATGAAATATCCCAATAATCTCCTCCCGGTTGTAAAGGCGGAAATATTGGCGTTAATCCACTCTGGTCAGCTAGTTTTACAAATGGTAAATATCGATCTAGAAAACGGTCAACCAAATTTTCTTGTGACCAAGTTCCTTCAGCCCATGATGATTTAAGATTTGGCGCATTATAAAATAGCACATATTTAACACCCCATTTAGCATAAGCGTTAAGAATAATCTTTAAATCATCTGGTTTTATAATCGAGCTAATGGGAAAATTAAAATGAATAATCGGCTTGACACCCTTTTTTATTAATCCTCGAATAAACTCTTCAGGAATAGCAAACTTTACTGAACTCTCCAATACAAGCCACTCAATTTTCATCAACTCAAATTCAGATAACCATAAATTTAGATCTTTAGTTAGATAATGATTTATGTCTTGAAAGTAATGTAAACCCAATCTATTTTTCATATTTGCCATCCAATCCAAAATATCAGTAAACATAATAAGTGCAAGAGGCGTGCCAATTTATGCATATCAAATATGCTATAATTTTGCCCGCATGATTCTTGTAACTGGTGGTACTGGATTTATAGGATCGCATTTGGTCAATCAACTAACAGCAAATGGATTGCCTGTCAGATTATTGCTAAATCCTTCCAAAGAAACCCCAAATATAATTAAAGGACAAAACGTCGAAGTAACCTTAAGTAGCCTGATTGATGAGCGGGGGTTACGTTCAGCTTTAAATGATGTAGATGTCATTTATCACCTTGCAACTGCAGAGCAATTAGGATCAAGAGCAGACCTTATGAAGGTAGAGATTGAAGGCACAAAAGTCATAAGCAGCTTAGCAAAAGCGGCTGGCGTAACCCATTTTATTTATGTAAGTCACATTGGCGCAGATAGAGCTTCTGCATTTCCATTATTGCAAGCTAAAGGCATAGCCGAACACTTTATAAAAGAGTCAAATATTAATTACACAATAATTCGATCAGCCATAGTTTTTGGGAAAGGTGACAATTTCACTATTAATTTGGTTAAGCTAATAAAAAAATCTCCGGGATTTTTATTCCTTCCAGGTGATGGTAATACATTGATTCAACCTCTATGGATTGATGATTTGGTAGCTAGCCTAATTTGGACCTTGGATATTAAAGAAATAATAAACCGAACAATTGAAATCGGCGGCCCAGAATACCTAAGTATAAAAGAGGTTATCAAAACACTAATTAACACCCTTATGGTGAAGAGGGCATTATTTGAAATTTCACCTGTATATCTTAAAACACTTACCGAATTTCTTGAAATATTCAATAAAAAATTTCCAACATCTGTTTTTTGGCTAGATTATTTAGCTGAAAATCGTATCTGTGACATAGATTCTATAACAAGATATTTTCAGATTACACCAGCGCGATTTTCGCATCATTTAGATCATTTATAAATCAATCATTTCATTAAAGGAATTTTTATGACTTCACTTTGTATCCATGGACACTTTTATCAACCTCCCCGAGAAGATCCTAATTCAGATTATATTCCCGATGAAATTGGTGCAGAACCATTTCGAAATTGGAATGAAAAGATTTTGGCTGAATGCTACTGGCCAAATGCTGAAGCTGGTAATTTTGAAAAAATTAGCTTCAACATTGGACCAACTCTTTTCAGGTGGATTGAGAAATACTCACCTGATACTCACAAATTAATTGTGGAACAAGAAAACAAGAATTTTATTAATTATGGGGTGAGTAATGGCATGGGGCAGGCGTATAACCATGTAATTTTACCATTAGCTAATTATCAAGACAAGATCACTCAAATCCTTTGGGGCATTGAAGATTTTAAATACCGATTTGGGCATGCACCAACAGGTATGTGGTGCCCAGAAACTGCAATTAATACTGAAACATTATGCGTGTTATCTGATCTTGGTATTAAGTTTACGATTTTAGCACCTTGGCAAATTAACCATGAAGAAAATGAATCAAATACCTTTGTGAAGCTTAAACTTCCAGATAATCGTGATGATTTTCATGTTTTTATTTATGATCAAGACTTAAGCACAGCTGTAAGTTTCAACCCGAGATTTACGGTAAATGGTGATGAATTTTTATATAATTTCCAGAGTGATTCCAGAAAGCAGAATGCTAATGGAATCAAATTAATTGCAAGTGATGGGGAATTATATGGCCATCATCAGCCATTTAGGAACCTGTTTCTTTCATACATACTGAATGAGGGAGCGATTAAACACAAAATTGATTGGACTTTTCCTGCCCTTTGGATGAAAGAGAATGAAGCTGGTCGCATTGTTGAATTAAATGAATATTCATCATGGAGCTGCCATCATGGTGTAAAAAGGTGGGAAACGATCTGTCCATGTACGCCAAATGCCATCTGGAAAGATCCTCTAAGAAAAGCTTTGAACAAATTAGCTAGTGAAATAGACCGGGTTTATTTAGATTTTGTAGGTGATTACTCAAGAAATCCTTGGCAACTCCGAAATGATTTCATCAATGTCCTTCTAGAAAAGCAATCATTGGATGAGTTGATCAGAAAATCATTAGCCAAAAGGTGTGATAAAAATATTCAAAAAAAGATTGGATATCTCTTAAAAGCCCAATATGAAAGACTAAGAATGTTTACCTCGTGTGGTTGGTTTTTTGATGAGTTTCATCGAATAGAACCACAAAATAACATTGCTTATGCAACAAAATCAGTCTGGTTAACACAACAAGCTACAGGTAAAAAAATTGAAGATTTGGCTTTAAGATTACTCCATGACGTAAAAAGTACTCGAACAGGTCTGAGAGCTGATACAGTGTTTTCTCAAACTTGGATTAGGGCAAACGATGTATTTACCAATGGATCAAGTTAACCAATTTCTTCGATTAGTTTCATCAATTGATATTCAGATTTCTCTTTAGATTTATCTAATTTCTGGATTAGCAAATCACAAAACATAACATCTTCAATATGCTCAGTTGCTGTCTTTTCAGCATGACTTGCACTATCAATAATTGTAACCATCTCCATTAGGGTGAGAAAGTCCTCAAAAGCTTCCTTATTAAACCAAAGCACGTCCTTATACCGATTGATTTCTAAATATGATCTAATGGAATCGTCAGAAATCCAACCGTTTAGTAAGCTTTGTAGACTGGTTGATTTTGATTCATCAAACCAATTTTGATGTTGGATTAAATATTTAATTGCCAAGCCTGACTTGTATACTTTTTGGGGATCCATTCCCAAGCCAAATAAAGCATTTTCAATGATCTTATTAATTTGCCATTCATCAATCAACGATCTTGATAATGATAAATTATTAGTTTCATTTGAATTACCGGCAAGGAATCTCAATATTATCCAGATCAAAATAATATTAAAATTTTGTGGGTTTTTAATCAAATCTTGTTTTAATCCAGCATAAATTTGTTTAACTTTTTTACTTCTAATAATATTTTGGGTATCTAATTCACTACTTAGTGAAAATAAAGTTTCCATGGCTGTTTTAGTTGCTTTTAGCAATTTCTCTAGATCAAAATTTTTATTTAATTGGGTTGAACTTGCGTACAACATTCTTGATTGACTATCCAAGATTTGACTTAACAATTCTTCATCTAGTTCAGCCTCTCCAGTGGATATTTGCACTTTTTCCAAGATTCCTGGATTTATCAATTCACGAACTGGATCTAAAACAGGTGCAAGGATATGTTCATTTAAAGCAGTTTCAATGCTAGGCACGCCACCACCATTTAAATAGTCAGCTAATCGGCTGAATTTTTGAAAATAATCATCTTCTACTTCACGAAAGTCCATGAATACGTGATATTGATAGGCACTTAATTCAAAGAATAATCCTCTTTCCAAAATTTCCTGAGACCGTCTTATGTATTCTAAGTTCGTTGTAAAATCCTTAAATATCACATAATGATTAGCTGTGCCATGCAAATTTAAAGCATTATAGATATCTTTTTTAACCAACTCGATCGTATCATTTGTCTCATTCTTAGGGTTATAAGCAGTTGATGTCTTAATCCAGCCCTTGGTTGATCCGTAAAAATTATGGTAAATGACTAAACCATGTTCATAATTGTTTCCATTTGAGTATGCAAAAACATTTTCGTCTACATTACCAAACTCTGTGTAAAAATCATACAACAGGAAGTTTATAACATCAGCAAATAAGTATCGTTTATGAAGGATTGGAAAAACTTGATGTTCGTGTCTATAGATGAGATAACCATCGGGTGATTCATCCCAATAAGGGCGGTAGTATTCCATACCATATTTTTCCGAAAAACCTTCAATTTGCCCATGACCGAACATCGGTAATCCTGGCATGGTTGCCATTAATAGACAAATGCCAAAGTATTTGTCACCCTTGCCAAATTGTTCTACGGCAGTTTTCTCATCAGGGTTATTCATAAAGTTCACATATCTTTTTAATATGCGAGAATCAAATTCAAGGGTATTTTTTATAAGTAAGCGATATTTCTGATTTTCTTCATTTCTTAGCATATTCATGAAGGCACTGTTGTAAACCCTATGCATTCCCAGTGTTCTAACAAAATATCCTTCCATAAGCCAAAATGCTTCAGCCAAGAGCAGGGTATCTGGCACTTCAGCGGCAACTCTATCAACTACCTCACGCCAAAATTCTTCTGGCATTAACCGGTCGAAATCTTCTTTTGATAGACTGTAATCTGCCCTCGAAGGAATGTCACCACCAGTTCCGGGATGGGGGAACCATAAACGTTGATAGTGTTTTTTGGTTAATGTCATTGCGGCATCAAATCGAATAATCGGAAATCGACGCGCAACCGCTAATATGGTTTGAATAACTGCTTCTCGGACCTCAGGTATTAAATAATTGAGTTGGGCAGTGTCATTCCAGGGCATACTGGTGCCGTCGTTACCGTGATAAATGAATTTCGTCTGTCCAGAATTGTGATCATATCTCTTGAATACCACTGCTGCATCTGTTCTGTCATAATAGTGGTCTTCTAGGTTAATGCTTACTTGAGGCGAAGTCGATAAATCTGGTCCATTAAAGGTATACGCCGGGAATGGACTGTAATCCAGATTTACAAACCAATCCGGGTGATCATATACCCAACTCGAGTCAATGCCCATATGATTTGGTACCATATCGCTTGCTAACCTAATACCTCGGATTGCACAACGATCTTTAAGATTTTGATAAGCTAGTTCACCGCCTAAATCTTGTGCAATATCATAACGTGCAAGTGAATATGCGGAAGCAACCGCATCAGGATTACCGCACATCTGCTTAATTCTTTTTGATGAAGACGATCGTTCCCACAAGCCAATTAACCACAATCCTGTAAACCCCCACCTTGATAATTCGTCTAAAACTTCATCTGGAATTTCATTTAAGTATTGAATATTTCGATTGAACCTTTTCGAAAGTTGACTTAACCAAACGTATGTATTCTTTGCAATCATTATGACTTTAGGCATCCAGTCGCTATCAGGACTAAATCGTTCAATATCCAAGTTTTGATAACCCAAGCCGAATTCAGGAACGACAGTTGGAGTGTTCCCACCAATAAATATCATTCGTTGCTCTTCTCTAATTAAATCAAGGCTGCCTAATAATCTATACAAGTAATTCCCAAGCAATGATGCCCATTTCTGGCGAATGTATTCTAATTGGCCACTAAGAGAGTGCGGGACTGCTATAGCTGGGGAGCGTAACATGGTGATCAGATCTTGATTATATGGACCAAATAAAGGTTTAGTTTTAAAAAATTTCTCAATTTCTTGCATAATCTGAATATACTTGGATGATTTAGTCAAAAAGTGGTCATCAAATAATTCAGAGTAAGGTGTTGTTGCCGGGTTTTTATTGGTCAACCAAAGCATTACTATTTCTTCAAGTGTTAATTCGGCTGTCGAAATTTTACCTATTGTTTCTGAGAGATATTGTTCGATTGTTTTTTCTTTTCGATAAACTACTAATGGGGGAAACTCGCTTGAAAATTGATAAAGGATATTACTAAATTCATCATCACCAAGTATTTCTTTTAAGTGATCGAATAATTCTGTCCAAGTATCTCTTCCATATTCGCGTAGATATTCTTGAACCACATAATGAAAAATCTCATCTATAAGTCCCAATGCATTTATTTGGCCAGCTTGGATAGCTTTTTCTGGATAATTTACGAGATCCTGTTTTGCATTAATATTCTGAGCAAATTGGCGCACTGAATGAAAATTCGCAAAAATTACATTACCACTTAATGAAAATAAACTTTGATCAAAGTTGTATTTATCGCGAGCCTTTTTTGAAACATGGAATTCTACCATCGTTGAAATTCTCCTTTATTCTTACGAATATTCATTAGTGATAAAGATTTTATCACTCTCGCTTTAATATGTGGGTGATAATGTTGGAACCAGAACCACCGATGTTCTGTGCCATACCGTAGTTGTTGGGGCTTACTTGAGTACTACCTGCTTCTCCTCGCAACTGTTGCACCACTTCCACAATTTGGTAAATACCAGTGGCACCAACAGGATGCCCACGCGCTTTTAATCCGCCTTTTGTTGCTACGGGAATACGACCATCTGGTCTGATTTCTCCATCAAGTGCTAAACGGGGACCTTTTCCGCGTTCCGCAAAACCACAAGCCTCAAGAGATAAAGCTGCCATGATTGAAAATGCATCATGATACTCAAAAACATCAATATCATCAGCAGAAATACCGGCTTGCTTATAAGCATTCTTACTAGATATTTCTGCACCTGATAACCAAATAGGATCGCTCCGGTTCTGTATTGAAATCGAGTCAGAATTTGCTGTGGATCCAACAACTGATATTTTTAGTTTTTCATTAATGTATTTCTTATTATTGGTAACAACAATCGCAGCTGAACCATCCCCAATAGAAGAAGCATCCATGAGATTTATTGGATCACAAACCATACCGGATTCCAAAAATATTTTCTCTGATATAGGTTTGCGAAATCTGGCATATGGATTGCTGACAGCATTTGCATGTGCATTGATTGAAAATCCCGCAAAATCTGCATTTTTCCAGCCATATTCATACATATAACGTCTCATTAATAAAGCATTTAATGCTACAAAAGATACTCCCATGTCTACTTCAAGATCTGCATCTGCTGCTGTTGCAAGCGTATTGGTAATTTCAGAGGACGGTGAATCCGTCATTTTTTCCAAGCCAATAATAAGTGCCGTCTCAAAATGACCTGATCCAAGCGCAATTACCCCTGTCCGAAATGCGGCCGCTCCTGAACTACAGGCAGATTCAAATACATAGCTTTCATTACCCCTATATCCCATCCAATCTGCAATTAAGGCATTTAGATGTAGTTGTCTGTTCGCAGAGCCAGACATCATATTACCAATAAACAAAGCATCGATTTTGGGAAAATTAGCATCAGACAGAGCCAGTAAACCGGCTTCGCCTGCCATTTCTTTTAAGGATTTATCCCAATGCTCTCCGATTTGTATTTGGCCGATTCCAATTACATATGTTTTATGCATAGATTATTCCATTCGCATCATAATTTATTATAAGAGGATGTCCTATCCAAAGCTATCAATTTTCTTAATTTAGTCGAGAGATTATAAATTTTGTTTACTTTTTGAATATTCACCTTTATCCCATTGGCTTTAGGAACAAGTCTGACATATCTTAATTTGGTGAGATATGATGAAAATCAGGTAGCAACTCCAAGATAGTAGCAATATTCAACTAATCTTGAATGAATTACATAAATTTGCGCATAGTTATTTTCTATTCCTCAATTATAGGCATAGTTAGCAGGTGGAAGGCTAGTGTCTCAAGATCTCTTGCTTTCGTTGAGGTTTTTAATTGAGTGATTATCTCATTGTAATGATCATTTATTACTTTGCTCTTACCAAAATAGACAGAGGGGTCAATTTCCCCAGAGAGAATATCACCAATGCCTAGCTTTGTGTAAAGCTCGCTTACTAAACCATAACACCATTGGTCACTGATTTTTAGCTCATCCGCTAAATCTCGCCTACCGAGGCTGAAAATAATAGCCAATTTGGCTACTTCATTTTCTCGGTCGGTTAAGCCTAAGAATATATTTCTGCCTTTTAATATGATTTTATTATCAGGCAAAATGGAATTATTATGAATAAAAAAATCAAAAGTGCTTCGTGTTAATACATAATTACCTTCAGCTGCTAATGAGATTGCCCATGATAAAGAAAATCTAATTTCATTCTTGTTTATATATCCGAAGCAATTAAGATTACGCATATACTTAAAAACGACTTTGTTAGGTGTTATTCCAATGAAGATGACCTTCGCTTTTGAATTTCTTTGATGGATAAGCTCACAAATAAAATCTAAATTAAAATCTGAATTGATAGAATCAATATCGATTAAGAAAAAATCGATACTATTTGGAAATTCCTCTAATGTTCTAATTAAGTGATCTGAGTTTTGAATACCTGATACAAAACGAGTCCGCCAATCCCTTACTAATAGGAGTGACATCCAATTTAACGAAAATAAATCATCTTCA
This sequence comes from Anaerolineaceae bacterium, assembly GCA_040768105.1. Lineage (GTDB taxonomy): Bacteria > Chloroflexota > Anaerolineae > Anaerolineales > Anaerolineaceae > JAXGNE01. The sequence goes on along the minus strand of JAXGNE010000010.1, from coordinate 50,474 downwards.
ATAATAGCAACAAATATGTCTTTATTCATTTTTACCTCAAACTATAGGTATGTTAGTTTAACATGAAATTGTTCAGGCTGGATTATAATATTGGTAGTAAACCAAATGAAAAGAAAAGGAGTAGCTATTATGAAAAGAGTTGCAGTGCTAACCAGTGGAGGAGATGCCCCCGGCATGAATGCTGCTATTAGGTCATGTATAAGATGCGGCATTGATAAAGGGTGGGAGATGTATGGCGTAAAAAATGGCTACAAGGGTTTAATTGCCAGCACAATTAATCAAATGGGTACTAGAGACGTTGGTGGCATTATTCAAAAAGGCGGGACAGTTTTAGGCAGTGCAAGGTGCCCCGAATTTCAAACTGTAGAGGGTCGTGAGTTAGCCATCCGAAACCTACATCAAACTGGGATTGACGCTTTAATTGTAATTGGTGGTAATGGATCTCAAACTGGAAATTACGAATTATACAAAATGGGATTTCCTGTAGTAGGTATCGCTTCAACTATAGACAATGACTTATTTGGTTCTGAAATGACCATTGGAGTTGATACAGCATTAAATATTGGTTTAGAGGCTTTAGACAGGTTGAAAGTCACTGCTTCCTCACATCAACGAGCATTTTTGCTTGAGGTCATGGGCAGAAATTGTGGTTACCTTGCCTTGATGTCTGGTATAGCAGGTGGAGCTGAGGCAATTATCCTTCCTGAAGTAGAAACTGATATTGAGGAATTGGCTGAAGAACTTCATCAAGCTTACGAACATGGCAAAGCCCATGCTATCGTGGTTGTTGCTGAGGGCGCTAAATATAACGCTGCAGCCTTAACTCAATATTTCCGAGATAATCGTGAGAGACTGGGCTTTAGTGTTCGATCAACAATACTAGGTCATGTTCAAAGAGGCGGAGAACCAAGTGCTTTTGACAGAATTCTTGGTAGCCGGTTTGGATACGGCGCGATTCAAGCTATAGATCGGGGAGAATTTGGCGTGTTGGTTGGATTAAAGAACAATTCAGTTGTAACAACGCCACTCGAGACTGTTGTCGCAAATAAAAAAGAATTGAATCCTGAACTGATAGCATTAGCAAAAATATTGGATTGACCTTTATTTAACCATTTTTAAGTAAGATTCAATAAAATTATCAATCTCACCATCTAGAACAGACTGAGTATTTGAAGTTTCTAGGTCTGTTCTATGGTCTTTTACCATTTGATAAGGATGCAAGACATAAGATCTGATTTGGCTTCCCCATTCAGCCTTTTTATAATCTCCTCGAAGCTCTGATATGGTTTCTGCCTGTTCAGCTAATTTAATTTCGAATAATCTGGCGCGTAATACTTTTAATGCGTTTTCGCGGTTTTGGGTTTGTGAGCGTTCATTTTGACAAGTTACAACAAGCCCAGTAGGGAGGTGAATAATTCTTACAGCTGTCATGTTTTTCTGAACATTCTGACCCCCTGCTCCTGATGATTTATAGACTTCAATGCGAATATCATCTGGTGGGATAACAATTTCAGCAGTTTCATCTAACTCTGGTAAAACCTCAACCAAAGCAAAAGATGTATGTCTTCTGTGGGCAGCATCGAAGGGCGATAACCTAACAAGCCGGTGCACACCTTTTTCGTTTTTTAAGTATCCATAAGCGAGGAAACCCTCAATTGAAATTGTTACGGTCTTAATTCCTGCCTCTTCGCCATCTGTACGATCTAAAATTTCGATTTTATACCCTTTCCGGTCCGCCCATCTTAGGTACATTCTTTCTAACATTGCTGCCCAATCCTGGGAATCCGTACCACCAGCACCTGCATGGATTGCTAGGATGGCATTTCCTGTGTCATAAGGACCAGAAAGTAGGATGGATAGCTCTCTTTTTTCTATTTCTTTCTCTAGATCGATCAGAGTGGCTTCAATTTCTTTTTGAAACGACTCTTCTTCCATTCCCGCTAATTCAAGGGAGTCGTTAATCTTACTATTTAAAGATTGCCAATCTTGAATAAAATTTTGAAGGAAAGCTATCCTTTTCATAACCGTTTGTGCATGAATAGGATCATTCCAAAACGCTTGTTTCTCGGATTCTTTGGTTAAAACTAATAATTCTTGCTCTTTTTGGGATAAGTCAAAGATGCTCCTGTAATGTGAGCATTTTTTCAGCTAATATTTGTAGCCTTACTAGTACTTCCATTAATACTCCAATTGTTTTTCTTTATTATGGAAAGATGCTATTGACAAAATAATCTGGGTTAAAGAGTTGAAGATCATCAAGTTTTTCACCTAAACCAGCGTAAATAATAGGTAAGTCAACTAGTTCTTTAATTGCAAATGCCATGCCACCTTTTGCAGATGAGTCGAGTTTTGCCAAAATTACGCCATCCAGATTTACAGCATCTCTAAACGCTATTGCCTGATGAATGGCATTTTGTCCAGTAGTTGCATCAAGCACAAGCCAAGAGGCATGAGGCGCTTCCGGAAGTGCTTTTTGAGCAACCCGGTAAACTTTTTTTATCTCTTCCATCAAGTTATATCGAGAGTGCAAGCGCCCTGCCGTATCAACGATAATAACATCACAATTTCTTGCCATTCCTGATTTAATCGCATCGTAGGTAACAGCGCCAGGATCTCCGTTTTCTTGGCCAAAAATGACTGGTATGTCAATTTGCGATCCCCATGCCTGCAATTGTTCTGTTGCAGCCGCACGAAAAGTGTCAGCCGCTGCAAGTAAGATCTTTAATCCTTTCTTTTTATATCGATAAGCTAACTTTGCTGCGGTAGTTGTTTTTCCAGATCCATTAACACCTGTTAGCATGATAACAGTTGGTTTGGTAGAAAAGTAAGGTTCATCAACCGTAAGTAATCGGTTACGAAGTTCGTTTTTGATAATCTTAATTAGCTGTTCTTGTTTTGTTAATCCTAGTCTCTGAGCCTGGATTCTTGAAATATTAATCACAGTCATGCTTAATTCAATCCCAATATCGGCTTGAATCAATAAAGCTTCAATCTCTTCCCAAGTATCATCAGTCAATTCTCCCGCGCCAAAGAAATTGGTGATGCGTCCAAATGTAATATCTCTTGTTCGGGCGAGACCATTCCGCCATTTTTGAAGTAATTCACTCATTGGATTTTGATTATAACATGCAGGTTTCTTGATATGCCAGCTGACCACAGCCTGCTCTTATCTCAATTCCCCTGCGCAATCGAATAGTTGTTGGAATATGTGAATAAATTAATTTGTTCTTAAATTGATCAACGCAATTGCTATCTGATCCAGAACCTTTGTAACCTTTGGTCGGATTTAGGGAAATTAAGTTTACATGACACAGCATGCCTTTTAGTAACCTAGCCAAATTTTCCGCATCGGTGATGCTGTCATTTACACCTTCAATCAAGGCATATTCAAATGTTATTCTTCTATTTGTCTGCTTTATATAGTAATTACAAGCCTCCATTAATTTTTCAACGGGATACATTCGGTTCATTGGTACAAGATTATCGCGTAGTGAGTTAGTAGCCGCATGCAAAGAAATAGCTAGATTAACTTCTATGTTTTCATGTGCAAATTGAATAATTTTTGGGATTATTCCAACAGTACTGATAGTAAAACGCCGGGCTCCCATATTAAATCCATCATGATCATTTAAAACCCTCACAGCTGAAATTGTCGCTTCATAATTATGAAAGGGCTCACCCATACCCATCACGACAACATTTGATAAACTACCCTTTTTTTCTCTAAGCAATTTCTCAAAATACAGCACCTGGGCAATAATTTCGCCACAACTTAAGTGACGTCTAAATCCCATTTGTCCGGTAGCACAAAAAACGCAACCCATTGCACACCCTGATTGCGTAGAAATACACAAGGATCTGCGGTTGTTATACCTCATGAGAACAGATTCGATTTTCTCGCCATCATTTAGCTCAAATAAGACTTTCTCTGTATTTTTATCTTTTGATTGAATTACGGTGATTTTACGTAATACATGAAAACTAAAAATATTTTCTAATTTATTTCTTAGATCACTGGAGAAACCTGAAAACTCTGAAAAGTTCTGATAAATTTGCTTGTAAAATCCTTGCCAAAGTTGGTTAACACGATACTCTGGCTCTCTTAATTCTTTAAGAATTCCTTTTATATCATCTTTTCCCAAATCGTAAATAAGCATAAAATTAACTCATCAGATCGTCGAGAGAATTGACAATAATATCGGGAGAAGGAGACCACTTTTTTGCCTGTTCAAGCGAACTTACACCACTTAAGACCAGAGCTGAGGGACAGCCAAAACCTTGAGCACCAGCTATGTCAGTATCTATTCTATCTCCTATTACAAGGGTTTCTCTAGGAGATGTTAATAATTTTTCTATTGCCATTTTAAACATGGCAGGTTTTGGTTTTCCTATGATAATAGCATCCTTTTCAGCCGCAGCTTCAACAGCGCGAACAATTGTTCCCGCACCAGGGTATAGCCCATTAGGTGTGGGGTAGGTGACATCATAATTGGTACCAATAAATGGTACGCCTTTACGAATAAGTAAGGCTGCTGATTTGATTTTCTCATATGTCATATCAAAATCTAATCCGGCAATAACCGCAACCGCTTCTGGTGCTTGAACATCTTCTACATGAAAGAACCCGTTTTCAGCTAAGGTGGATTTTAGGGCATCAGAGCCAACAACATATACATTACCGCCTAAGGGGAATTTATGCCGTAAGTATGCAGCAGTAGCCATGGATGAATTTAGAAGTTGGTCTTTTATCAAAGACAACCCAAATCCTTTAAATTTTTTCTGGTAATCTTCAAATGTTTTTGTTGCATTATTGGTTAAGAACAAGTATTTGTAACCGTAAGAGTTAATTTTCTTAAAAATCTCAGGCAAATTGCCAATTGGTTCTGTATCATGCCATAGCACTCCGTCCATGTCTATTAATAGCGCTTTGATCTCAGGATATTTTTCTAGTAACAATGATTTCTCCTTATGGATAAATGCCGGAAGTTTTCGATCTCCGGCATTTTTTTGTTTCAATATTTATATCTTACTTTTTGGGCGGCTCTAAGACCTTATCGACAAGGCCATACTTGACAGCTTGTTCAGCATCCATGTAGAAATTTCTATCGGTATCTCTTTCGATAACTTCGATCGATTGACCTGTCGCATCAGCTAAAAATTCATTTAGGTGTTGTTTCAAGCGAAGAATTTCCCTAGCTTGTATTTCAATATCTGATGCTTGACCTTCTGCTCCGCCAAGAGGTTGGTGCATATGTATAGTTGCATGGGGTAGAGCGTAGCGCTGTCCCTTTGTGCCAGCAGCAAGCAAAACAGTACCAAAACTTGCTGTGACTCCAACTGCAACTGTACTGACCTTATTTGGGATCATTTGCATTGTATCTAAAATTGCCATGCCGGCATAAATTTGGCCGCCAGGAGAATTAATATACATTTGAATCGCTTTATCTGGATCTTCTCTACTTAAATATAAAAGTTGGGCAACAACAAGGTTAGCTACCTGGTCATTAATCGCTGACCCTAAGAAAATTATTCTTTCTTTTAGGAGAAGAGAATAAATATCATAAGCTCTTTCGCCTCTGCCAGATGATTCAACAACCATCGGGATTACTGATGAAAATTCTGATTTCATATCTTATTCCTTTGTGATTTTTCAGTTAAACAAAGTATGCTAGTAATAATTGCAAACTTTAGATAACAGCTATCTAATCTTTATTCCTTGCTTTCTATTGGCGAAACATTATCTTCAGTTGATTCTTCGCCAGACTTCTCTGCTTCATCAGGAAGAGAGTTTGTTGCTATTTGTTTTAAGCGCAGTCTTATTTGATTTTCCATGACTCTGTTAATCGATTCCATTGTCACAGTATTAATAAATTTCTTTTCACCCATTTCTTTTTGAATCTCGTTGAGATTACCTTCGACAGCCAATTCATGGATTATCTGTTCTACTGAATTTTGAATATCTTCATTGTTTAGCTTAATTTCTTCATCTTTTGCTAATTGATCCATAACCAAAGATCTTTCTAATCGCAATATTGCAGTGGGTTCTATTTCATCAGCAATAAAACCATCTCGATCCATTTTCCTTATCTTGAGGTAGGTATCAAGGTCTAGATTTTGACGTTTTAAATCCATTTCAACGCGATGTAGTATGCGTTCGATTTCTTCCTTGAGCATTTGAGGAGGATATTTTATTGTAGAGATATCTCTGATTTGATCCACAAGTGATAAGTAATACGTATCATCATACTCAGCTTTTGATTCATCAGCTAGTTTTTGACTGACAAATTCTCTGAACGCCTCACCAGTTTCATAATCTCCCAATGATTTTAAGAAATCACCTTCAAGCTCAGGCAAATCTAATCCCTTGACAGATTTTATTGTTACCACAAAATTTACCAATTTGCCTTGTAGTTTTTCATCTGGGTAGTCATTAGAAAATTTATGGGTAAAAGTAACCACATCATCTTCTTTGTTTCCAATTAGTTTACGGGCAAATCCAGGAAATGGCCACTCCAAATCTCTTTGTTCTTCTTTGGTTGGAATCAAAATTTGTTGTGTTGTAGCTTCGATGACCATTGCTTCTTCGCCTTTTTTCGGTTTCTCTAACTCAGCATGAAACTCAACAAAAACGACATTTCCTTCTTCAGATTGTCCAGATTTTGGAACAATTGTGGCGTAATTTCTTCTAATCTGAAGAATTTGATCGTCTACTTTCTTGTTATCTAGAGGTTCCAAACAATATTCTTTTCTTATAGACCGATAATCTCCTAATGAAATTTCTGGTTCGAGCGGTATAACAAATGTGAATGTGGGAGGATCTTCATTATCGATTGATTCTAAGTTTCCAGGGCCATAGGGTTTAATGCCCGCTTCTTCAATAACTTTTGGATACACATCATCGAGCATTAAGTCAATAGCCTCTTGGTAAATTGCGCTCTCTCCGACTTGAGCAACAATTATTGGATAAGGTGCTTTGCCAGGCCGAAAACCAGGTATTTTGGTTTGTTTTGAAATCTTCTTGGCTGCTTTTTGTTTAAATTGATTTAGTAACTCAGAATCGAATTCAGAAGTTACCTTTACTTGATGATCTTTTAATTTTTCTGTTTGTATTTTCAATGTTTAACCTTTCTTACATAAAATCTTTAGTGGGGAAGAAGAGACTTGAACTCTCACGCGTTTCCGCACATGATCCTAAGTCATGCCTGTCTGCCAATTCCAGCACTTCCCCAAAGAATTGAAATTATAAGCTAATGGTTAATTCAAGTCAATAATTACAACTGTTTGAATTATAGTGGATCTTGAATATAATCACTTCTGACATCGAAATAATCGTTATGAATAAAATTAAAGGATGATATTAAATGGCAATTTCTACCTCCCATGAATCAAATAACACACTACGCAATCGTTTAATCAAATCTATAGTGTTAGCAATAAGGAATATTTATCAAAAATCAATAATTGATGATGAGGGCTTAGATCTTATTGCATTCATTATAATAGCCTTAATTCAAATAAATAAAACGGTTGAACAATCTGCTACAGCATGGGAAAAAAGAAATTATTGGATTAAAGCAGATAAATTTCGATTAGAGTGGGTTTGGGCAATTCAATATGCGAATACTTTAGAAAAAATACTTCATGATAAAAATTGGGGGCAATTAGGTGAGTGCTTAGTTGGGATCAGTCAAAAATTGAAAAACATTACTATTAGTTCTAAAAACCGTATAGGTGAGCCCTGGAAGGGGGCCTATAAAATATTCAATAATTTGTAGATAATTATTAAAAATCTAATGATTAAATAAAATAATTGATACTCTTGCTAAGATATTTCTCAGGATATGTAGTGGGGCAGAGGTCGCCATTGACAAGAAATTAGTCTTAGCTTATGATAAGTATCATTATCATAAGCATAAGAATGGAGTTTGACAGAGAAAAATTTAAATAAATCATGTATGTTAAACTAAATCGCCACAACATAACCATGCTTATTGCGTGATATGTCGGCAGGAAAAACTTCTTAGTAACTTTGATGACTTTAAATAATTTATTAAATATTAATAAAACTATGCGAACCCCTTGCTTATGCTGGGAATAGGACAAAATGACCTACAATGATCTTAATAAAATTTTGCTTGTACAAGCTTTGAATAAGTATTTAGAAATGGTTTCTATGTCACGAAGCCAAAATACTTTCCGTACATATTCAAATGCGATAAGTATGTTCTCTCAAATATTGATTGAAAGTAAAATCGATTTAAAATCTTTTCTTGCTAAAGATTTCTCAGAAGAATACATCATTCCAATGGTAAATGCCCTGAATGCTTATTCACCATCTACTGAACAATGTTATTTGACCGCAATTATGGGGTTTTATGAATTCTTAGCCGGGGAAAACATGTCTGACATCAATCTGCCTCGTGTACGATTATTGATTAAACAACGCTCAAGACGGCCTGGTATACGTTTGCCCCAATTTCCGAGACATGAAATAGAGAAAATGATTGGATATGCCCTTGAATTATCTTCTTTGGATACGAGTAATGAAATTGAGAGACTAATCAATCTTAGAGACAGGGCTTTTCTTGTTACACTGGCAGATACTGGATTAAGGGTTCATGAAGCTTGTCAACTTCGACGCGGAGATTTAGATTGGAACGAAGGACGTGCAGCCATTATTGGAAAGGGAAACAGGCAGGCGATTATTAGGTTTTCAAAACGTTCACTCCGTTGTATTAAGGATTACCTACAAACTAGAGCCAAATTAGATGGACAAAGTGGTAAATCACTTCAATCTCTGCCTATATTTGCACGCCATGATAAGGCATCCGGAAAATCAATAAAACCCATCTCCACAACAACTGGAAGGAAAATTGTGAGCAATCGGGTCAAAGAATGCCTTGGTGAGAGCGCTATTGGTTCAATAACCCCCCATTCATTTCGTCATTATTTTGTCACGACTATTTTGATTGCATCTGGGAACCTAAAACTTGCGCAAGAATTAGCCAGGCATAAGAATATCGCTGTCACACAACGATATTCTCACCTTGCTGATGATGAATTAGATCGGGAATACTTAGAAATATTTGGGTAGCAAAAACTTGTAGTATCATCTTATTCAGCCTGATATAATATTTTTGCAATTATTTTAGGATGCATTAATTAAGGAATGGATCTAATACGATATGCAACAAAAACGCATCACCAACCACCCCATTATTCCACAAGAGCATAAAGAAAAAATTTCGTTTTATTGGCAAAATCAAACACTAACCTCATACAAAGATGAGACGATTGCATCTGCCCTAATCGCCAATGGTATTAATGTTTTTGGCGAGCATGTCAAAGATAAAGCACCACTAGGTATTTTTTGTGCAAATGGGCAATGCTCTCAATGTATGGTTCTTGTAGATGATGTGCCGGTGAAATCTTGTATGACACTTGTAAAGCCTGGCATTCACGTGAACCCTGTAATGGGCCTGGTAGATTTGCCTGAGGTTAATTTAGAGGGATCTGTTTCTTATGAAAATTCACCATCACTTTCAATCCCTGTATTGATTATCGGAGGCGGACCAGCAGGCCTTTCTGCTGCCATAGAATTGGGTAGGCTTGGCGCTGAAGTTATTTTAATAGATGACAAGCATCGACTAGGTGGGAAACTTGTTTTACAAACTCATCGGTTTTTTGGATCGACAGATGCAGTATTTGCAGGAACCAGAGGAATCGATATCGCCACAAAGCTTGATAAAGAACTCAGGAATTATCCTAACGTTGATGTATGGTTAGAATCAACAGCTGTTGCAGTTTTTGAAGATCGGTCTGTTGGGGTTTGGAAAGAAGGAAAAACATACCTGCTTGTTAAACCCGAAGTGCTACTTGTCGCTACAGGGGCGCGAGAAAAAAGCCTTGCTTTTCCTGGAAATACCTTGCCAGGTGTTTTTGGCGCAGGTGCTTTTCAAACCTTAGTCAACCGCGACCTTGTAAAACCATCAGAGCAATTATTTGTTATTGGTGGTGGAAATGTTGGCTTAATTGCTAGTTATCATGCCTTACAAGCTGGAATTAATGTGGTTGGTCTTGTTGAAGCTCTACCTGAATGCGGTGGTTATAAAGTTCATCGTGATAAGTTGGCAAGATTAGGTGTACCTATTTATACGTCACACACTATTATTCAGGCTCATGGTGAAACACATGTGAGCGGTGTGACAATTGCCGCTGTGGATAGATCCTTTAACCCAATACCAGGCTCTGAAAAATCTTTCGAATGCGACACAATCTTAATTGCAGTTGGCTTAGACCCAGTCGATGAGTTTACAAAAAAGGCTAAAGAAGTTGGTTTACAGGTCTACAGTGCAGGCGATGCAAATGAAATTGCTGAGGCATCTGCTGCAATTTTCTCAGGCAAAATTATTGGTGTAGAAATTGCTAACAATATTGGCGTCTCTGCAAAGCAAATTCCTAATGAATGGTTTGAATTTGAGTTAATTTTAAAGTCCAAGCCTGGACTTACTCATTCAGCCAATGAAGACTTTGAAAACAAAGGGAAAATCTTTCCAGTAATACATTGCACACAAGAAATTCCTTGTGACCCTTGCTCTTCGGTCTGTCCTAAGCATCTGATACATATTGACAAAGTTGATATTCGAAATTTACCTTCATTTTGTCCAGAAGGAGAGAAAGTATGTATTGGTTGTGAGAGATGTGTAGCTGTATGCCCTGGTTTGGCGATCACCCTTGTGGATTATCGAAAAGATATCAATTTCCCCACTGTGACAATCCCCTTAGAGTTTAACTCAGAAAATATTAAAGAAAAGGATTTTGTCACCGTGACAAATACCGAAGGTGAGGTGCTTGCTTCATTACCTATTATCAAAATTCGCCAATTAACCAATTATTCAAGCACACAACTTGTTCATGTCATATCTCCCAAAGAAATAGCTACAAAAATTTCTGGCATTCAGATTCGTCCTCCTGAAGAATCTCTATTACACGACCAGATGTTTCTAAAGAACCTTGAGGATGAGACTTATATATGCCGCTGTGAAAGGGTAACAGTAGGAGAAGTCAGACAGTTAATTAAAAATGGTGAACGGGATATCAACCAAATAAAAGCTTTGACCAAATTATCAATGGGAGCGTGTGGTGGAAAAACATGCTTGAAGCTTATAAGGAATGTCTTCCGAGAGGAAGGTGTGAAGAGCAGTGAGATCACAGACACCGTATTAAGACCTGTATTTGTAGAAATTCCACTCGAGACATTAGCAGGACTGCCAAAAAAGGATTCAACAAGCTTATGATATCCATTAGCAAAGAAAATCATCAAAATTTTGATGTTATCATTGCGGGAGCTGGATCTATTGGCACTCCTTGCGCCTTATTTTTATCAAAGGCTGGACTTAAGACTCTAGTAATTGAAACGCTGCCCAGCACAGGTCAACTATCAAATAAGCATGCCATTGGCGGTATTCGGGCAACTCATTCCGACCCATCCAAAATCTATCTTTGTACAAGAAGCTTAGACCACTTCTCAAATTGGGAAAATGAATATGGTGATGATATTGAATGGCATAAAGGTGGTTATTCTTTCGTTGCCTACAATTCAGAAATTGAACAGATTCTAAAGAGCTTACTAACAATTCAGAAAGGATTAGGATTAAATATTAATTGGTTGCCTAAGGAAGATATATTAAGAATCATTCCCGATTTAGAAAGTGATAATTTGCTAGGTGGCACCTATTCTCCCGATGACGGAAGCGCTTCTCCCCTTAAGTCATCTTATGCATTCTATAAACAAGCAAAAAGTTTAGGCGCAGTATTTCATTTCAATGAAACAATTATTGACATAGAAATTCAAGCTAGAAAAGTAAAGAAAATAATTACAGATAAGGCCAAATACAGCTGTTCAATTTTAATTAATGCCGCAGGTAGTAAAGCATCTGATATCTCAAAAATGATTGGGATTGAAATTCCTGTAAGCCCTGACGCACATGAAGCTGGCATAACCGAACCAATTAATCATATATTTGATCCAATGGTTGTTGATATCCGTCCCCGTTCACAATCAAGTAATTTTTATTTTTATCAACATCCTACTGGAAAAATAATTTTTTGCATTACACCTAATCCGCAAATTTGGGGAGAAAATACAATTGCGACTAGTGAATTTTTACCCTTAGCAGCAAAGCGTTTAATAGAAATTATGCCCAAATTAAAAAATGTCAGGGTTAGAAGAACTTGGCGAGGTACCTACCCCATGACTCCTGACGGTTCACCAATTTTAGGTATGGTGAGAAATTTGGATAATTACTTACTTGCAGTTGGTATGTGCGGACAGGGATTTATGCTAGGACCAGGCGTTGGGGAATTATTAACGAATTTAATAACAAATAATCTATGCGAAACAGAACGGGAAACCCTGAATGCTTTAAGCCTTTACAGAAATTTTTCTTCGAAAGAACAACTAAAATGACTCGTTTTTCTGCTGGGTTTTTATTAATGTTGATTTCAATCGTTTTTTTCAATTATGAATCTTGAAATAAACTATACAAATATAATTAATTTTTATGATTTCAAACGGTTTGATTTTTTTGGTCATTAAGAAGGGCTTCGATTTGTGACCATGGACTTACAGCAACTGAACGCTCATTTACCTACAACTTATACTACCGCGGATCGGGCAATAATTGAAAAAGCCTATATTTTAGCTGAAAGCGCACACAAAGGCCAAGTTCGCGCAAAAAAGCAACCTTATGTAACACACTGCGTAGGAGTTGCTATTATTTTAGCGGATATGGAGGTAGCACCTTCTCTAGTCGTTGCAGGTCTATTACATGACATAGTCATTGATACTGACATTTCGCTTGATATGATCAAGAATGAATTTGGGGATACAGTTGTTAAATTCATAGATGGTGTAACAAAATTAACTAGTCTGCCTAACATTTCTCGGGCAGATCAACATGAAGATGAGTGGTCAGATCTTGAAGTTGAAACCTATTCTCCTGGTCGGAAAACAGAATTGATAGCTGAAACATTAAGAAAGACATTTCTGGCTATGGGTGATGATGTTAGGGTTGTCTTAATCAAGCTAGCAGACAGATTACACAATATGCGCAACCTATCCCATCTACCAGAAAGTCGGCAGAGAAGAATAGCACAGGAAACTTTAGATATCTTTGCTCCTCTAGCCAACCGTCTAGGTATTTGGCAAATCAAGTGGGAACTTGAAGATTTAGGTTTCAGATACGTAAATCCAACAAAGTACAAAGAAATAGCAGATCGTTTGGCTGAAAGGAGAACCAAACGTGAAGATGAAATTCAAATTATCATAAAAAAACTGGACGCTGTTTTGATTAAAGGAGATATCAAAGCCTCAATTTCAGGCCGGCCGAAGCATATTTACTCCATATACAAGAAAATGGAGCGTAAAGGTCAAACCTTTGATATGGTGCGTGATATTCGTGGTGTTCGCTTGATTGTCAATGATGTGGAAACCTGTTACCGTGTCTTAGGAATTATTCATATGCACTGGCACCCCATTCCTGGTGAGTTTGATGATTACATTGCAGCTAAGAAAATTAATAATTATCAATCTTTGCATACAGCTGTAATTTTTGATGATGGAAAACCATTAGAAGTACAAATACGGACTATGGAGATGCATAGAAACGCAGAGTATGGTATTGCTGCTCATTGGCGTTATAAGGAAGGGTCACCTTACATATCTGGAGATTATGAACAAAAAGTGAGTTTACTGCGATCTTTGATGGTTTGGCGCCAGGAAATTGATGACTCACAGGAATTTATAGATGAGATGAAGGCTGACGTCTTCAAAGATCGTGTTTACATATTAACTCCTAGAGGCGATATTGTTGATCTGGCTGCTGGTTCAACACCGATAGATTTTGCCTATCAAGTTCATACAGATATTGGTCACCGCTGTAGAGGAGCAAAAGTTAACGGCAAACTTGTCCCATTGGATTATGTTCTCAAGACGGGTGATCAAGTTGAAGTCTTGGCAGCTAAAAGAGGCGGCCCAAGCAGAGATTGGTTAAATACAAGCTTAGGGCTTGTTAGGACAAGCAGGGCTAGATCAAAAATCCGACAATGGTTCAAACAACAGGATCGTGAATTAAATCTTACCCAAGGGAAATTAATGCTTGAAAAAGAGTTCAAGCGACTTGGTTTAACGCAAATTGATTTTGATTTACTGGTCGCTGAGTTTAATGTAAAAACGATTGATGATCTTTATGTGGGTATTGGCTGTGGAGATATACCCATGGGGCGTGTGGTTAATTACATTGCAGATATCCAAAAAGAGTCCATTGCTGAAGAGCTAAAATTTGCGACACCCAAAACAACCAAACCCAAGGTAAAAGATTCTGTTATTGTAATGGGATTAAAAGGTATTGCAACTGCAACAGCAAAGTGTTGCAACCCGATGCCTGGTGATGAGATTATCGGTTATATTACGCGCGGTAGAGGTGCAACGATCCATAGAAAAGATTGCCCAAATATTTTGAGGGTTAAAGAAAAAGAAAGGTTGATCAACGTGGACTGGGGCATAGAAGAGGAAACATATCCCATCACTGTTCAAGTAAAAGCTTACGACCGGCAAGGTTTAATGTCAGATATCTCGACTGTAATAACTAATGAGGGCATCAGGCTTTTGGACTTAAGTATGAATATGAGCCAGCATTTGGTAAATGTAAATTTAAAGGTTGAAGTATCGGGCATTACACAGCTAAGTCGTTTGTTAACCCGATTAGAGAATCTACCAAATGTGATTGAGGCCAGTCGGAGCCGGCCAGGATAAAAGCACTGTAAAATACTGCAGAATTTATTCTTTACGGATTTATTTTTATAGAGTAAAATGCCACGAAAATTAGCGGAAACAAATTAATTTTGGAGGACAACATGCCAAGAATTCGTTGCCATTATCTTGATTGTGTTTTTTTAGATGATCGTTATTGTAGTGCAGCTGCTGTAGAAATCAATCCAGATACTGGCTGTCTAACATATGTGCCTAATGAAGAAGCAGAAATTGATAGCTGGGAAGACGAAGAGGAATTAGACGATTGGGATGAAATTGAATCTGAGGATGATAACGATGATCTTTGGATTGATGAAGATGAAGATGATTTAGATGATGATGCTGATTCCTATTAGGAATCAAATATCACATCATGCCGCACGTTTCTGAATTTAAACTAGGAATTGGTTGCTGGGCTTGGGGTGACCGTATGATTTGGTCTTATGGCTCTACCCACAACCTAAATGATCTAAGAGAAGCATTTTCTGCTTCTTTAGAAGCTAATATCCACTTTTTTGATACAGCTGAAGTATATGGGCAAGGTGCCTCAGAAAAATTATTGGGAAGATTTATTCACGAAACAGCAACAAGTAGAGAGGTTTTTATTGCCAGTAAGTTCATGCCTTTTCCCTGGCGATTAACAAAGAGTGGTTTTTTAAAAGCCCTAAACGGTACCCTAAGTCGAATTGGCGTGGATAGTTTATTTCTGTATCAAATTCACTTCCCAGTTCCACCTGTTCAAATCAATAAATGGATGGAATACTTAGCTGAAGCAGTCGAGAAAGGATTAATTAATCACATTGGGGTATCAAATTTTAATGCCAAACAAATCCGAAAAGCAGTAGACCAGTTGCAGCGGTATGGGCTATCACTTTATTCAAATCAAGTGCAGTACAATTTATTGGATAGATCGATTGAAGAAAACGGGGTTAAGAGCATTTGCGAAGATCTAAATATTGAGATAATTGCTTATAGTCCTTTGGCTATGGGTATGTTAACTGGTAAGTATTCTGTCGAGAATCCTCCTATAGGAGCCAGAGCCCGTAAATTTAATGCTCGAAAACTTGCTCTGTTACCTCCATTAATTAACACAATGAAGCAAATAGGGTCAGCACACGATGCTAAAAGTCCTTCACAAGTAGCTTTAAACTAGTTGATTTCAAAAGGTTGCTTGCCGATTCCAGGCGCGAAAAATAAAGAACAGGTTATACTTAATTCAGGTGCACTTGGATGGCAATTAGAAAAAGATGAAATTGTTGAATTAGACAAAGCGAGCGATTCTATTAAGAACAATAACCAATAGAAAGATTTAAAGTATTTTGAGTGTAAATATTCATAGTCAGATAAACGAAATATTTTGCGAAATTTTAATTAAGCTGATAGATAAATCTAATTAATTTGTCAAATATAAGGACAAAAACATGAGTGATGAAGTCTTAGGAAAAACTACTATCGCACCAGAGGTGTTACATACCATTGCCAGATTAACCGCGTTGGGCGTTGATGGTGTTAGTCGAATGGCAACTTCACCAAATACAATAAATCGTGTTGCCAACAAAAATGACAATGAAGGGGTCAAAATTGAAATAAAGGATAATACTGTATTTGTTGACTTATTTGTTATCCTCAAAAGCGAAGAAAATGTCCGGGTTGTTAGTAAAAATATACAGCAACGAGTGAAGCGCGCAATTAATGAAATGATTGGCATGGATATCGCATTTGTCAATATTCATATTGCTGATATTGATTTTGAATTATAGTAAGTTATGAAATCACGGACTAAGGCTAGGAGTGTTGCCTTACAGGTTCTTTTTGAATTAGATCTAACTGATCATGCAATCGGTACTGCGCTAACTGAAAGAAGCATCGACAACGATCTTGATAAAGGGCAGTTTGAGTTTGCACAGATTATTGCCATTGGGGTTCATACAATCGCTTTCAGATTAGACAATATCTTAGCACAGCATGCACCTGAGTGGCCTTTAGACCAAGTCGCAATTATCGATAGAAATATCTTAAGAATGGCTTTGTGGGAAGTAGCAATTTATAAGAAAACACCTTTGAAGGTAGCCATAAACGAAGCCATCGAACTGACAAAATTATACGGAAGTGAAAGCTCTCCTCGTTTCATAAATGGTGTATTAGGAAGTTTAGCAGATAGATTAGATGAAATAAGTTCAGATTTACAATTGGACTAAAAAAATATGCGAATCTCACCACACAAAAAATTTATTAGCATTTTATTTTATCTATTTCTATGCACTCTTATGGTATCTTGTGGGATTTCAGTTAATCCAACCAATAATTCTGAAACCTCACAAGAATTTTCTTTTACTAACTTATTGAAAATTGAAGAAGATCTCGAAATAAATGTTTCAGTAAATTTATTAAATCCCCTAACAGAGGGTGAAACTCTGTCATTAGAAATTGTTGATGAAATCGGTGGGGCAGGTAATAATATAGTTAAACATGAGCTAAACAGGATAGATGATATTACTTATAGCACATCGCTTTTGTGCACTAATGGATCTATTATTACTTACCGCTACTCAAAATCAGGAAGTGAAGATCAAACTGAGCTCGCTGCGGATGGCTCAACAATTCGATATCGATTAATCAAATGCCAGGATGGTTATGACCCTACAGATTTCATCTCAGCATGGCCTGGCGAACCGTTTTCAGGTAAGTCAGGTAAGTTATCAGGTAAAGTAGTAGATCAAAAGACTAGTACTCCACTGGATAATATATTGATAAGCATTAGTGGTTACCAAACCTTCACAGATTATCTTGGAAATTTTTCTATAGAGAAATTACCAACTGGCAACCATTTATTAACTGCATATGCTATTGATGGCTCATATGAAATATTTCAACAGAAAGCTGACATCTTAGATGGATTGACTACTGAAGCTTTAATCGATTTGAAATATCTTCCTGAAGTAAATGTAACCTTTATTGTCACGCCACCAGATGATGCTAAGGGGGCACCCATTAAAATGGTCGGTAATCTCTTTCAATTTGGTAACACTTTTACTGATCTTTCAGGCGGTATTAGCGTTTCGTCTGCTAGGTCACCTATCATGACCAGGTTAGAGGACGGAAGGTATAAACATCAAGTCAAGTTACACGCCGGAAATGATCTCAGATACCTCTACACTCTGGGAGATGGATACTGGAATGCTGAACAAGGATTGCCTCTAGGAAAAAACTATAGACACATTATCATTCCTGGTAAGGATTTAATTATTGAAGATAACATTCTTGGTTGGCGTTTAGATAATCAAAATCCAAAAGTTATAGAAGTTACTGTCCCTGAAAACACCCCGGTTTCAGAATCGATTTCTATCCAGTTTTCTAGAAATGATCAATGGTATGAACCTTTGACAATGTGGCCGATGGCAGAGCAGCGATGGCTCTATTTGTTGTTTACACCTTTTGACAATAATAATGAAATTTCATATCGGTTTTGCCGTAATAGCATCTGTAATTTGGATGGATATCCGGATGATATAAATGAAATATTTAACATAGATTGGCTCAATAATGCTAGTATCTCACATGAAATAATATCATGGCCACTTTGGCAGGAACAAATAGCAGTCGCGGACTTCGAACCAGGCGATTCCCTAAGTAAGGATAAAAGTTATTTTACTGGTATTGAACTAACCAATAGATATCATCCATCCTACTTAAACCAAATTAATTCCACTTTCCAAGAAATATCTAGTAAGGGTGCTAACTGGATTATTCTTACTCCTTCTTGGAGAATTAACCCTTACTTTGACTACCCAAAATTTGACTCCACCCTACCCATCAATAACGATATCGAAGAAATTATTGCACAGGCACAAAATGATGATTTAATAATTTCGATTTATCCTCAAATTGATTTTGAAATGACACCATCCGAATGGTGGCAGAATAACATAAGAGATGAATATTGGTGGCAAGAGTGGTATAGAGAATATTTAAGATTTATTCTTAACTATGCGCAATTAGCTGAAATATATGATTTAGCGCATATTATTATAGGTGGCGAATTTGCTCATCCATCTATGCCTGGATCAATAATCCCGACTGAATCAGAGATCGGAACACCGGGCAATTCTGATGAAATTTGGCTAGGAATTATAGACGAAATTCGATCTATTTATAGCGGGCAGGTTTTACTTAGTTTGCCTTTTGAGGGTACTGAAATTGCTCAATATGATTTTATGAGCAGTTTAGATGGTTTCTATATTTTATTTTCGCCCAAAGTCAGTAACAGCGATGATACCAGTAACCTTGAAGAACTCAACTCGGTTATTGGATCATACCTAGATAATGAAGTTAAACAACTATTAGACAGCCAAAATAAAAGCATTTATATAAGCATGTCTTACCCATCAGCTAACGGCGCTGCTCAATTATGTGTTTTAGACCAAAATGACAACTGCACGACAAAAACATACATCACCACTGCCCAATCTCTTAAGAGCGATCAAATTGACCTTCAAGAACAAGCTGATCTTTACAGTGCTAGCTTATATGAGATTCTGAACCGTGATTGGATATCTGGCTTATCATCTCGCGGTTTCTTTTTCCCAATAAAACTTCAAGATTTTAGTTCATCTATTAATGGAAAACCAGCTTCAGATATCTTATGGCATTGGTATACTGGCATAAAATAATAAAAGGAATTTAGAGAAATGGATTTCAACAAAGAGCAGATAGTCTTGGACAAGCTCACTAAATTAGGATTTACGGAACCAGTTTCATTTTACTTTAACTTGACACCAGCGGAGTTGATAGAACACGCCATAAAGAATGGCGAGGCTCAATTTTCAAATTCAGGCGCCCTTGATGTCAATACTACACCTTATACTGGCAGATCACCAAATGATAAATACTTCGTTGACTATGGGGATTCTGATATTTGGTTGGCTGATGGGTCGAAGTTTATGCCGCTCAAAACATTTAATAGCTTAAAAGAGAAAATGTTCTCAAGCCTTTCGAAGAAGAAACTTTATGTTCGCGATGTCTTTGTTGGGGCCCACCCTAATCATAAAATAAAAGTCAGCGTTATAACTGAACTGGCATGGCAAAACTTAGCATCAGCGAATATGTTCATCGCAACGAATGATCCAAACCCCTTTATCGATCCAGATTTCAGTGTGATTGTCAGTTCTACATTTGCGTCAGACCCTCATATTGAGGGTACAAGGTCAGAAGCTTTTGTCGCGATAGACTTCAAACAAAAACTGATTCTGATTGGTACAACCCAATATGGCGGTGAGATCAAAAAATCCGTCTTCACAATAATGAATTATTTAATGCCAAAGAAGAATATCTTATCCCTGCATTGCTCAGCGAATAAAGGGGCTACGGGAGATGTAGCTTTGTTTTTTGGTCTAAGTGGTACAGGCAAGACCACCCTTTCCTCTGATACCAATCGTGCTCTCATTGGAGATGATGAACATGGTTGGAGCGAAGACGGCATATTTAACTTTGAAGGTGGCTGTTATGCGAAAACAATTCACCTAAAAGAGCATTTAGAACCGCTCGTGTGGTCTGCAGTAAATCGATTTGGAGCACTGATTGAAAACGTTCCCCTGACTAAGGATCGATTTCCTGATTTTGATGATAACAGCATAACCGAAAACACGCGCTCTGCTTACCCATTACATTTCATTGCTAATTATGAACCCAAAGGTTACGGGTCACATCCAGCCAACATTTTCTTATTGACCGCTGATGCGTTTGGGGTCCTTCCCCCATTAGCGAAATTGTCTACAGAACAAGCTTTATATTATTTTTTGAGTGGCTATACATCTAAACTCGCCGGCACTGAACGAGGTATAGGATCTGAACCACAGGCAACATTCTCTGCTTGTTTTGGTGCGCCTTTCTTACCTTTACATCCAGGAGTTTATGCCAACTTACTTGGTCAGCGATTAAAAGAGTATCAAACAAGAGTTTGGTTGCTGAATACTGGTTGGACTGGGGGTGGATATGGCGTAGGAAGCAGAATATCACTGCCTTATACCCGAGCATTAATTAATTCAGTTCTCAATGGATCTCTTGACAACTCACCAACCTATAAACACCAGCTATTTAATCTTGATATCCCATTAGAAGTTGAAGGTGTACCCAGAAGTTTATTAATTCCTGAAGAAGGCTGGCTAAATAGAGCAAATTACGATAATACAGCAAGAACTTTGGCAAATCAATTCAAGGAAAATATTAAGAAATTTGATGCGCTTCTTTCTGATGAAGTGCGAAAAGCTGGCCCAAATTAAGCATAAAGTTTAATAAAAAAATTGATGCTTTAGTTCACAAAATCTATAAAGGATTGGAGATTTTTTTACGTGGCAAAATTTGTAATAAACGGTGGAAAACCGATAAATGGCACTTTGGTTCCTTCAGGAAACAAAAACGCAGCGTTACCATTAATGGCTGCTTGTTTGCTAACAGAAGAACCTGTAATCTTGCATAACTTACCTGACATTACTGACACAAGATCTATGCGGAGTTTACTGGAAAGTTTAGGCGTTAAAATTCGCCAACTTGATAAACCCGGTTCCTTCGAATTTTTAGCTAAGAATATTTATCCTTCTGACCTTGACCCTGATCTCTGCAGAGCCATTAGAGCATCAATATTATTAGCTGGGCCGATGATTGCACGATGTCATGAGATTCAACTTCCGCCACCGGGTGGTGATGTTATCGGAAGACGTCGTCTTGATACCCACATTATGGCGTTTAGAAAATTAGGCGTTTTTCCAGATTTCAGCAACGGAATATTCAAATTCAATTCAAAAACCTTGACAGGTGCCAATATTTTATTAGATGAAGCCAGTGTTACAGGCACTGAAAACATAATTATGGCAGCATCACTAGCAAAAGGCGAATCAATTATTCGAAATGCTGCTTCAGAACCTCATGTACAAGAATTATGCCTTTTACTTAATGCAATGGGTGCAAGAATCGACAATATTGGCTCAAACCGAATAAATATAAACGGCGTAGAGCGATTAAAAGGAACTGAATTTACAATTGGTCCAGATTACCTTGAAGTCGTAAGTTTCATTGGGGCGGCAGTTGTAACCAAGGGAAATATCCGCATTAAAAATGCTGGCATAAAATACCTTGACATGATTAGACTGGTGTTTAGGCGCTTAGGTGTTGATTTTGATTTCATTGGTGATGATGTGTTAGTATCCCCAAACCAACGTATGGTTATTGAGCCTGATTTTGGGAATGTGATACCAGAAATCAGTGTGATGCCCTGGCCAGCTTTTCCTACAGATCTAATGAGTATTGCAATTGTAGTCGCAACACAATCTAATGGCAGTATTCTTTTCCATGATTGGATGTACCCTAGCAGGATGTTCTTTACTGATAAATTGGTCAGTATGGGCGCTCAAATTGTCCTTTGTGATCCTCATCGCTGTATTGTGCAAGGACCAACAAGGTTAAACCCTGAGAAATTAGAAAGCCCTGATATCCGTGCTGGTATGGCTTTAGTTCTTGCTGCTTTGTCAGCGCATGGGGAATCTGTTATCAGCAATATTGGACAAATTGATCGTGGCTATGAAAGAATCGAAAAGAAATTACAATCTCTTGGTGCTGATATTGTAAGAACTTAATTAACTACAGGAAAGAATAATATTTTCTTTCCTGTAGAAATTATGAATGATTAGGAGATTCAGGCTTTTGTTTGCGTTTTGACGACATCTAAGAATTGGTCGACCAAATCCCGTAACATAGGTTCTGGTAAGGCACCAACTTGTCGATGAACAATCTTGCCACCGGAAATCAATAGCATTGTAGGTATTCCCTGAACGCCATATTTCGTCGCCCATTCAGGATTTTCATCGGTGTTTACCTTGGCTACAATTAACTTTTCTGAATATTCCTTGGCAATCTTTTCTAAAATTGGACCAACCATCCTACAGGGTCCACACCAGGGTGCCCAAAAATCTACAATTACAGGTAATGTAGATTCTAAAACTGCTTTTTGAAAAGCTGCATCTGTTACATTTATCGGCTCTGTTATCATTAAAACTACTCCTAGAATTTTTTTTAGTATATCATGCTAAAAAATATTTACATTAGCAATAACAATACTTACTTCAAATAAGATGCAATAATACAGAATACGTTACATGAATTTTCTATAAATAGAAATTTAAAAGAGTATTGCAATCTTTTTTAAAAGGGGAGGACCAAGTATGAGTAGACCAATTATGACTGCAATACTAGCGGAAATTAAGACTGCTGCTGCACCAACATCCTTCCCCACTTTTGCCAATGGATGCCTTTCTGGACTAGCAAGATCTACTATTACTTCAAGCGCAGTATTTAAAAATTCTGAAATCCAGACAATCCCGATAACCAATAGAAGGCCTATCCAACCATATAAAGAAATTTCAAGCCAAACAGCCAAAATAATTACCAATATTGTTGCAACTAAATGAATCCATGCATTTTCCTGTGTCTTCACAACATGTTGCCAACCAATAATTGCATGTCGAAACGATATCAATCGTGAATTAAGAAATTTCATTTGATTCCTTAATATTATCAAGAAGACTATACGCAATCCCTATTGCATTAGGTCCGCTGTGAGAAGCTAAGACACAACCCACTTCACTCGTAATCAAGTTACATTCTGGAAGTAGATCTATTATCAAATCTCGCAAATATTCCGCATCCTCTTTACAGTCTAAGTAAGTCAAAATTATCATATCTGGATTAATGTTATTTTTTTCTTTTGTCATTTCATTTACTAGTAAATCCAAACATTTTTTTCTTGAACCATGTACATTCCTGATTACATCTAGTGTGCCATTTCTTTTTACAAATAGAATTGGGCGTATTTGAAGAATGGAACCTATCCAGCGTTTGATTGATGAGACTCGACCGCCGTGGTAAAGGTAATCCAAGGTATCTAGTAGAATAAGACCTCGTCCTAGATCAACAGACTTATGAATTTCTTCAGTAATTTCTATAGCACTAAGGTTATTTTGAATTAAGAAACCTGCTTTCAAAACCAAGCGACCTACACCAGATGATATTGACCGGGCGTCTATCAGGTGAATATTCTCATCATTTAACTCTTCTGCCGCTATGGTTGCGTTATTGAATGCAGAAGATAATTTGCTTGATACACCGATAAATATTTTCTCGCCTGGTTGAGAAAAATACTTCTTATACTCAGAAATACTCGGTGCAGCAGTCAAAGGATAGTTGCCATAACTTTCAACTTCGCTAAAAATTTTTTGTGGACGTAATCCATCATTATCTAAGTATGATTTACCATTGATCGAAATATGCATTGGTATGACTTGAATATTAAATTTACGTATTTGTGTAGGGGTTAGATCAGCAGCGCTTTCGGTGATTAGTTTTATCATACTGATGCATTCATGCAACAATTATCTAAATTATACTTAATTATACCAATACAAATCGAACAATAATTAAAACGAAGATACTTTGACATTATTATTTTTGATACGGTATAATTTTAATGTTTTATAAGCTTTTTTCAATTAACGAGGATATTTATGGTTATGCAACAGAAAAATATCTCTGATTCATATTGGGAGAACCTTTCTCTTAATGACTCAGATTTGGACTTATTGAGTGATTTTTTGTTTGAGAAAGAGAAGCCGCTCAGAACAAGTGAATTAGCACATGCACTTATTTTTTCCAGGATTAAACAAGAAAAAGAAAAAGAATCGCTAAAGCAATCACAACTCGGGAAAAGATTTACACCAAAAGAAGACTACGAAAAAGGTGAAACGCTACTATTCCCTGCTTTGGATTGGCAAAGTGGTATTGTCAAATCAAAAAGAGCAGGAAATAATCCTGATTTTGAAGGCTTCAATGTCATTGATGTTGAATTTGATGATAAAACCATTCGGTCTTTTGCTTCAAATTTGCATATTCACCCGTTAAATGAATCTTTCTCAGAAAATAACCTTTCATCAAGCATTGATGTTGATGGAGTTTATAATAAGTTTGGCAAGAAAATAGGTCGGTTGTTAGAAAATAAACTGGCAACATCAAAAGAACTGGTAAGAATAGCTGAGTCTTGGTTTCCAAAATCACTCTTAATTGATTTTAACCAAGGCCATTTAAATATTGTGGAAGCAATTTTGGACATGCAAGGAGGTGGTCCACTCGAACCAAAGGCGATTTTAAGTCAACTTGATATTGATTTAGGCGAAAATCCTGAACTGACTGAATTTTCACTAAATTATGCTTTACAAGAAGACTCAAGATTCGATGAGGTTGGAACTAAAGGTATATATTCATGGTTTCTTCATCGCTTGGAGCCTGAAGATGTCAGGCAAGTACCTTATTACTTGAAGTATGAACCTGTTTTAGAAGTATCTGAAACAATTTCAAACGAAGATCTATCGATGCTTCAAAATATCGATGACGAACTAATCCAATATGATTTTGGTGATGAATATTTTCAAAAAGAAATATCCTTCGTATTGAGCTATCCTCATTGGAGAGTAGGAACTATACCACTAACCCCCAAAATTAAATCTGTTTTCCCTACAGCACTACAAACGGAAAGGGTAAAGATTTCATTTCATGATCCAGATGACAATGAGACTATTTCAGCCTGGTTAATTAGACCTGACAATTATGTGTATGGTTTAAGAGATTGGTATGATGATCATGATCTTATCCCAGGAAGTGTGATTTCTTTGGAAAAAACAGATGACCCAGGGAAGATAATCATTAGAGCCCAAAAGAAACGCTCAAATCGTGAATGGCTAAAAACTATATTAATTGGAGCAGATGGTGGCATTGTTTTAGCTTTATTGAAACAATCAGTGAGTGCTGGTTTTAATGACAGGATGGCTATTGCAATACCAGATAGTGAAGGCCTTGACGCTATTTGGAAGGATAGACTAAATAAAACACGTTCCTTAAAATCTGATGTAATGAAAATGATGCAAGAGCTCTCAAAGCTAAACCAGCAACACAATGTACACTTTATTGAATTATATGCAGTGCTAAATACTATAAGGCGTATTCCACCTGAGCCAATACTGCATTTGTTAAAAACAGACCCAGATTTTAAGTATGTTGGGGATCAATACTATCATATGAAAGAAGTATAAATTTTAAGGATTACATCATGGTTACTAAATTACCAAGTCTTGTTAAGCCAACTCTAAGGACAAAATTTCATATAGATTTCGACTGGTGGAAGAATCATGATCGTGATTGGCGTATTCATATGCGAAGTTTCTTGTGTTCAGAACACCAAGCGCTGTTCTCTGATGAAATTCCAGATGTAAAATTTGACTTGATTGATCAAACCACTGCAGAAGTCAAACAAGTTGATGCTTTGGAATACCTGCTAATCACCCATTGTTCAAAGCAAGAAAGCTTTCTTTCCAAAACAGGAACTTTAGTAGATGCTGTGTTTAAAGTGTTTCTCACAAATGGAAATCAACCACTGACTACAATTGAGCTTTCAGAAGTATTAGGTAAACCTGCTCAATTAATACTTACGACTTTTGGAGGCTTGAGAGTCTACAAGGGAATTCGCCCAATTCAAAATTGATTTAGGTGTTGGTATAATAATTCTTATTCAGCCCTTGTAGCTCAATGGATAGAGCACCGGACTTCTAATCCGATGGTTGCAGGTTCGAGTCCTGCCAGGGGCATAGCAATACTTCTGAAATTTTCTTGGTTATTTATTGTGCAATACTATGTTTGACGAAAATTGAAGGTTAAGAATATGAGCTTATTATCGAAATGGTTAGTTTCTATGGTCGCTCTCTACATTGCTGCATGGGTTGTTCCAGGCATCCGAGTACAGGGAAATGGATGGGTTATTTTTAGCATTGTAGCTATCATTTTATCGGTGTTGAATGCGACTATCAGACCTATTTTAAAGTTTCTGTCTTGTGGGTTAATCCTAATTACTTTAGGTTTGTTCATCTTTATCATAGACGCCTCTGTATTGATGCTTGCTTCTAATATCGCCATTAATTGGTTTGGAATTGGCTTTTATGTTGACAGTTTTTCTTCTGCGTTGTTAGGCTCATTAATCGTAACCATCTCATCTTTAATAATGAACCAGCTAATTAAAGAAGATCGGAAGAAAAAGTAATAGTTATTTACCCTTCCATTAAGAATAATTGTATGGTAAACTACCGCACAAATTAAATCAGACACTACACTGATTTACTTTCCACTCTTGACTTATCAACGATAAGCAACAAGAGTAGACCCGAGGAAAGGAGTCAAATATGCGACAATATGAATTAATATATATTATTCAAGCTGATCTTGATGAAACAACACTTGAATCTGTTATTGATCGTGTGGAAACACAATTGAATAATAACAATGGTGAAGTAATCAAGACAGAACGCTGGGGCAAGAAGAAACTTGCTTTTCCGATTCGCAAGATGAATGAAGGCTATTATGTCTTTTCACTCGTTAAGCTCGACCCAGCAAGCGGCGTAGAATTGAAACGCAATCTTGGATATGTGGAACAAATTTTGCGATTCAGTCTTCTCAAGAGTGCGTAGTATATGGTTTCGAAAATTCGAGAGATTGGAAAAGGGATAAAAATGGTCGTCATTATCGGAGTGTAAGGCTGGGATCCTATAATGCGCTATACACCGTATGGAAAACCTGTTTGAACATTTCCAATTTAATTCAACAAGGTTAGGCTTGTCATCAGCAACCTTGTACCTGATGATATTGAATAGATTAATGTTAATTCAACGGGACCTCTTGTTGAAAAATGCAAAGCATCTTTTTATGATGGTTAAAATACTTACTTAAAAGGCAGCTTGAACTCTCGAATTTGGAACGTTTAGGCTGGAGAAAAACATAAAGCCATTTATCTAGTTGCTAGTAATGCGGTTTTATTAAATGAATTTTGATCTGTACTGATCAAATTAAGTAGAAAATTATTGTGAAATTAAACAATAGATTATTAGGAGAATAATATGTCAGAATATAAACCCTCTTTTAATCGTCGGTATGTCTCAAGGCCGAAGTTTTGTCAATTTTGCACAGATAAAAATCTGGTAATTGATTATAAAAATGTAGAGCTCTTATCGAGATACATCAATGAAACTGGCAAAATCCGCCCCCGACGACAAACAGGCGCATGTGCAAAGCATCAACGTGAAATAGCAAAGGCAATTAAGAATGCACGCCATCTTGCTTTGTTACCTTTCACGGGTGATCTTTGGAACGATTAATACTGAGCTTTTAGGAAAATTATATGGCTCAAAAACAAAATCAAAACAAAATTGTAACTAAAAAACACCTAGCTAGGGATGAGCGAGAAAAAAGACAGCTAAAAGTTATTATGGCTGTGACTATAACTGTTCTTGTTATTGTTCTCGGTCTATTAGCATATGGTTTAATAGATTCTTACATCATCAAACCAAATAAGGTTGTTGCCTCAGTTGGTGAAGTAAAAATTACCGCTGGTGAATTCCAAAAAAATGTCAAGTATTCCCGGCTAAATCAAATTAACCAAGCATATTCATATTATCAGTATGCTCAAATGTTTGGTGAGATGGGCTCTAGTTTCCTAACTACATCACAGCAAATTGTTGCCCAACTGAGTGATAGTGTTTCATTTGGAAGTCAAGTACTTGACCAAATGATCGATGATGTATTGATCCGAGAAGAAGCACAAAAATTAGGCATCACTGTTTCTGCAGAGGAAGTATTCAAAGAAATGATGACTGCATTTGAATTTTTTCCTGATGGCACACCAGTCCCAACTGCAATACCTACTAACCCAGCAGAACCTACCCTATCCTCGACTCAGATTGCGCTGCTTCAATTCACCGATACACCAACGCCAATGCCAACCGCAACAAGTACACCTGAGGGATGGAGCCTACCCACAAATACGCCTAACCCAACTGTAGAAGCAGTAGAAAGCACTGCAGAGCTTGTTGATTCTGAACCTACAGAAGAACCGACACAAACTCCAACGGTGACACCTTATACAACTCAAGGATATGCAAAAGCATTAGATAATTACATCAACCAGGTTCGCCAGTTTGGATTCAAAAAAGATGATCTCTATAAGCTTTTTGAGATGAATCTTCTTCGTCAAAAGGTTTCAGAGAAAATCACTGAGGACCTAGAACCTACACAAGAACAGGTTTGGGCAAGACATATCCTTGTTGAGACTGAAGAAGAAGCAAAAGAAATTATCGAGCGTTTAGAATCTGGTGAGGAGTGGAATTTAATTGCATCCGAAAAATCAATAGATTCAAGTAATGCACAAAATGGCGGCGATCTAGGATGGTTTGGAAGAGGCGCAATGGTTTCTGAATTTGAAGAGGCTGCTTTTTCCTTAGAAATTGCCGAGATCAGCGCTCCAATCCAAACTTCTTTTGGTTGGCATATCATTCAACTAATAGGAAAAGGAAACAATCCTCTAGATTCGAATGAATTTCAAACTATCAAGGATCAAACCTTCAATATGTGGTTAACTGATCTGCGATCTTCAAGATCTGATATTGAACTAGCAGAAAATTGGCAAGAATTTGTACCAAGCGAGCCCCAGGTACCAAGTGATTTCGTTTCAGCAATTTATGGCGTTCAATAATTAATACACAATTGACTGAATATTTGAGGCTTTCACATTAAGAAAGCCTCAAATTATTTAATCAACATACTTATCAGAAACCTCATCCAGCTTCAGGCTGATAACTTGGCTGGTAGAATCACGACCCATTGTAACGCCGTAAATTACATCGGCGACTTGAACGGTATTTCTGTTATGGGTAATGAGAATAAATTGGGTCTTTTCAGACAGCTCTTTTAATAGATTAACAAAAAGACCCACATTAGATTCATCTAACATTGCATCAACTTCATCCAAAACACAAAATGGTGTTGGAGATACTTTTAAGAGCGCAAAAACAAGTGCTACTGCAGTTAGACTACGCTCTCCACCTGAAAGAAGTACCAAACCTTGTTCTCTTCGACCAGGTAGTTTTGCTTCAATATCAATGCCACTTTCGATAGGGTCATTTTCGTCTGAAATAATTAGATGCGCTGAGCCCCCGTTAAATAATCTTGCAAACATTTTTGAGAATTCAGTATTGACTAACTTAAAAGTAGTAATAAAATCTCTTTCGATAATTTCATCTAGTTCTTTAATGATTTTTTGAAGATCTTCTGAAGCTTTTTCTAAATCTGAGACTTGTGATTGGAGATAATTAAACCGATCATTAAGCTCGTTATATTCGTCCTGGGCTAATGGGTTTATCGAACCAATTCTCCTCAATTGGCTCTTTAATTGATTGATTTCACTACTAACGCCTTCTCTTAACTCCGGATTTATGGTTAATGTTTCAATGATATTTTCTGTAAAAGGCAATGGAGAAAGTCCATCAGGAGTACTTATTTGTTCACTTTTTTCAATAACAACAAGTCCGAAATCATCATATATTTTCTCTTTTAGATTTTCTAATCGTTCTAACCTTCGCGATAATTCAACTTGAACTTGACTAAATTGTCGTTCCCTGACCCCGTTTATCCTCTGGAGTTCCTTTTCTTCTCTCGATTTTTCTTCAAGATCATTTTCAATGGATTTTAGTGATAATTCTGTTGGAATAAGATTTTCTTGGTCAAGAGCTTCAATTTGATTAGAAAAATTTTCAATATCAGCCTTTAGAATGTTGTGATTATTAATTAATTCCTTTAAAGCTGCTTCATTTTCCTCAAGCCTTATGTGATACTCTTCTTGTTTTTGTAAATCTTCTTGTAAATTAATTTGGAGAAAATCCAAAAGTTCTTTAGCATGTTTATATGCTTCGTTTGAAATAGCTAATTTTGTTTCATATTCATATAATTGGCTTCTTAAATCATTAATTGGGTAATCACTAATCTTTAACCGTAGAATTTTTTCCTCCTGGTTCATTCTTTCAACTTCAAGGTGTAGCATTTCATTATCAGCTTGAATTTTGCTTATGATCGCTTGAGTATCAAGAATTTTTCGCTTTGCGGTTTCAATTTGATTGGTTAGCCAGGTAATTTGCGCTGAAACGCCATCCTCTTCTAAATCGAGTTGTGAGATTTGGCGATCAATTTCCTTCATGTTTCTTACTAAATCAGCTATTGAATTTTCATTTGCTTCTTTTTGTTGCGAAATAAAATCAGATTTTTTCCTTATATCTTTAATTTCCCTAATTAATACTTCTTCAGATTGCGTATTATTTGAAATTATTTTGCCCAACTCTTCTTTTTGTCTAGAAATACTGACTTTGGTTTCTGCTAATCCTTTTCCTAAATAAATAACACCATTATTTAGGAACAATTCACCCTCAAGGGTCACGATCTTCTTAAACACAATTCCTTCTTTAATTAAATGTAACGCATCAGTCTTGTTTTCAACCACAATTACGTCTTTCAGAATACTATTTAAAATTTGCAGATATTCAATAGGAGCACTAACAAATTCAATAGCAAATCCGATTATCTTGGTTCGATCAATTGATAAATCCTCATCGTTGTCAAATCTTACATCTTTACTAAAAACCGCAACTCTTTCTTTGGCAACTGCTTCAATTTCAGATAAGATAGTATGATCAATAGTTTTAGTATCAATAACCAACAAATCGATTGCCTCACCCAAAGCAGCTGTTATAGCCAATTCGAATTTTTGCTGAACTTTTAGATTATTTAGAAGAATTGATACCTTGTATTTACTCGCTTTATTATCTGTAGCTCTTACAAGGTTTTTTGCGCCATTTGAAAAACCAGCAAGCGTTTGCCCAGATTGAATTAATGCCTCCAATCTTACTTTTAGACGCGCATTTTCGCTTTGAATAATAGTTCTTTCTTTTTCTAAAACGATAATTGATTGCTGGAGATCATCTAATTTTGATTTATGATCACTTTCGACTTTGATAAGTTCATTTAATTGTTTTTGATTTTTCTCTTGTTCAACTATCAGTCCATTTTTCTGTTCGATAGTTTTTTCTCTTTTCAAGTTATATTCATTTATCTTTAAATTGTCTTGTTTAACTTGACTTTCAAAATCTGATATCCTATCAATTAATTCTGAGTGATTTGCATTGTTTTTTATTATTAAGGTTTCTTTATGAACTATTTGTTGTCGCAATGCAGCTAATTCATCATCAAAAAACTGTTTTTCTTTTATAAAAGTTTCCCATTTGTCTTTTTCATGTTGAAAGTCAGATACTGCTGTCTGATTAATTGCCTTCAGTTTTTCAAATTCAACTGTTGCATCAACTAATTTTTCAGTCTTTGATGTAATTACATTTTGTGTTTCTGAAATATCCACGCGAAGTTGGTCAATAAATATTTCAATAGATTTTTTTCGTTCCTCTAAAATAGCTGCGTTTTTATTTGCTTCTTGAAAACTATTTCGAATATTTTGTGATTTGTTTCGCATTTCGCTTAACTGCGTAACGAGAGTATTTCTTGTAATTCTGATTCTTTCTAATTCTTCCTGGCAATTTGAAATCTCTTTTCGGTTTTGATCTAAGAATTTTTCGGCCTGTTTGTAATCCTTTTGTGCTTGCTCTATTTCTTTTTGAGCCGTAAACCAGTAGTAACCATACCATTCAGTCAATGCTTCGCGCAAAGATAATTGAATTTGCTTAAATTCACTTACACGATTTGCTTGCCGTTCCAAGCTGCGCAATCTTGGTCTGAGCTCCGTGATAATATCTAAAACACGGTCTAAATTTCTCCTTGTAGCTTCCAAACGCTTAAAGGTCTCTTCTTTTCTAATCCTATAAAGTCCAATACCAGCTGCCTCTTCAAATAATTTGCGCCGCTCATCAGGTTTAATGGATAATGCCAGGTCAACCAAACCTTGACCGATAATCGTGTAGGTTCTATCGCTTAATCCTGTTTGAGAAAGTAGTTCTTGAAAGTCTTTTAGTCTGACTCTTTGATTATTGATCAAGTACTCATTTTGCCCATCGCGATAGGCTCTCCGAGTTAAGACAACCTCGGCATAATCAATTGGCAGCCAGTTTTCTGCGTTGTTAAATGCTATGGAAACTGAAGCCATCCCAGCCCTTGACCTTTGATCTGATCCGGCAAATATCATGTCCTCAGTTCTCTTGGCACGCAATAGAGAAAATGATTGCTCACCTAATACCCACCGAATTGAATCGGCGATGTTAGATTTTCCAGAACCGTTTGGCCCAACAATTGAGGTTACATTTGCTGGAAACTCAAATATAGTTTGATTAGCAAAAGTTTTATATCCATTTAATTCTAAAGATGATAATCTTGACATTATTAAATATTATTCCATTAATTTTAGTTTTCTCAATACCTGAATTGCTGCTTCTTTTTCCGCAGATTGTTTACTACTACCAGATCCTTCTCCCCACTTCTCTCCATTTATCGTAACGCTCATAAAAAAATGCTTTGCATGGTCTGGACCCGTCTCGGATACTAATTCATATGTTGGAGATAAAAATCCTTGTGATTGAGCCCACTCCTGAAGAGCACTTTTAGGATCTTCATCAATTTGATTAATTGATATTCTGAGAAAATGCTCACGCAATAGCGGATAAAGAAAATTCTTCACAGCATCGATTCCTGAA
The DNA here is from genome assembly GCA_040768105.1 of Anaerolineaceae bacterium. Lineage (GTDB taxonomy): Bacteria > Chloroflexota > Anaerolineae > Anaerolineales > Anaerolineaceae > JAXGNE01. The sequence goes on along the minus strand of JAXGNE010000010.1, from coordinate 17,063 downwards.
TCTAAGTAAATAGCAGCTATCAGGGCTTCAAATGCATCACAAAGAATTGCAGTTCTTTCCCTACCCCCTGCAATAATTTCTCCCTTTCCTAAACGTAGCGCATTTCCTAAATCGATTTTTTTAGCAAAATTTGATAATTGTTCTGTTTGAACAACAGCAGCCCTTACCTTTGTGAGATACCCTTCCGGTTTTTCAGGATAATTATGATAAAGCCATTCAGCTACCAAGAAATCTAATACTGCATCCCCCAAGAATTCCAGCCGCTCATTATCTTCTAAAGCACCTTTATTTTCATTTAGAAAAGATCGATGGGTTAGAGCGCGTGTTAATAAGAATTCATCTTTAATCGATAAAGAAAGACGCTTTTTAAATAAATTTGGCGATTCTGAAATTAACTTTTTGTTTTGCATTCTGACCTCTTTTGTCAGAGTTGCAGAAACGTAAATTATAAGTCCAATAATTCACGTTTCTACAGCCCTATCGTTATCATTTAAGTGTTTTTAAACCCGACCCGCTCATGACCAGTACAATTGGTAATGGTAATTCTTTTTTTATTTTACCAAGTGCTGCATAGACCATTGCAGATGTCGGTTCAATCATGAAACCTTTCTTGATCAAGCTTTGGTGTGCTAATAATACTTCATCATCACTTACGATAACAAAGTCATCTTTATTTTTGTCAATTAATTGAATAATTTGATTTCCGCGAACTGGATTAGTTATACATGTTCCCTCTGCAATGGAGGGTTTATCAGAGCGTTTATAAGGTTGCTGTGTCCATTGTGCCCAAACTGGCGCAAAGTGTTCTGGTTGCACGCCTATGAAACTTGGTAATTCTGGTATTGCCTTCGCTTTTCTTAAGGCATGAAACCCAAGCAAAATCCCACACATCAAGCTTCCATGCCCTACTGGCATCAATACCGTTCCTATTTTACCTGCCAATTGTTCGAATAATTCGTAAGCAATCGTGGCTATACCTGTCAAACCAAAGGGAAGAAAGGCATGTGATGCATAGGGTATATTATTCTGTTGCACATGATTTATCGCAGATCGGTAGGTTTCTTCTCGACTTCCATCAATTGCAATGACATTGCATCCAGTAGCTTGTATTTGCTTTCTTTTTGTTCCAGACGTGCTAGCAGGTATAAAAATGTTTGAAGAAATACCGAAAGCTTGCGAATATGAGGAAAAAGACGCCCCAGCATTTCCTGATGAATCTTCAACCGCATTTGAGACATGCCTAGTTTTCATCATACTAACTAGGATTGCTGTTCCTCTATCTTTAAATGATCCTGTAGGATTTAAGTTCTCTAATTTAAGTAATACTTTTTTATCTGATCCAGGTAACTCTACTAAAGGTGTATTACCTTCTCCCAAATAAATTTTCGGAGCATTAGAATGCAAACCAAAACTAGGCCTATAACGCCATATACCCGGTGCTATTTTTGTATCCTTTAAAGGTTTGTACCAATCTATTTGAGATACTGTATAAGGTCCTCCACAGTTAGTGCATTTGTAAGGTAAACCCTGTGCAGGATAAGGTTCGTGGCAAATAAAGCAAGAGTAAATTGTCATATTCTTTATAAATTATAACTTAGGTTCTTCTCTTCTATTTCAGCTATAATTGCAGCGTTATGAATGATAGGAGTCAAGTAATTTCAGCTAGCTATTTTGTTGAAACTGATGTTTTTGATGGGCCTTTAGATTTATTATTATTGCTTATCGAAAAATCAGAATTAGATATAACAAAATTATCGCTCGCAAAAGTTACTGATCAATATTTAGCTTATCTGAGGAGTCTTGAAGAAAAATCTCCTGACGATTTATCCGAATTCTTAATCATTGCAGCAAAATTGATTCAAATTAAGTCTGAGTACTTACTGCCTAGGCCTGTTGAAGCTCCTGAAGAGGAAGAGGATTTAGGTCAGGCTTTAGCAAATCAACTTAGAATTTATCGAGAGATAAAAAAGGCAGCACTGTGGTTGCATCAAAGGAACGAAAGTCATTTACGAAGTTACCTTAATATAAAAAGAAATTACCAAGTTGTGTCTAAGGTTGATATGACAGGCATAAATCTTAATGATTTGGTCAATGCTTATCTAACAATCTTTGAGCGACCACAGGAAATAGCATCTCTTGGCACAGTTATTACCATTCCAAAAATCACAATCAGAAGGAAAATTCAATCAATTTTAGATTTGTTATCTGCACAGCAAAGTACATCATTCAATCAATTATTGGATTACGATCGATCAAGAATAAATACGATTGTAGCTTTTCTGGCTTTATTAGAACTGATAAAACAAGATTTTGTAGACATTCAGCAAGCATCACTTTTTTCAGAGATAAAAATCAACGCAAAGACCGATTTGCAGTTTGAAGGCATAATGGATTTATCTTTAGACGATTAGGTTATGTTTATGACAATTTTCTTGTAGCTTAATGTTATAATTAACTTCTGAGGACAATATGACTGATCAAGATTATCAAAAGACAAATTTGCCGAAGATTACAGATAATGGAAGTAATAAGAAATCTCTTTATATCATTATTGCTGCAGTTGTCCTGATCCTAATAGGTTTAGTCGTTGGGGCAATATTTTTGCTCAAGGCAGAAAACGCTGAAATGGCAGGTCAGCTTCGAGATGTTTTTATTATTTTCATGGCATTAGGCTTGTTGCTGGTAGGTATTGCGTTGGTTATTTTAATTATTCAATTAGCAGTCTTGACTAACGTCATTCAAAACGAAGTTCGTCCGATTCTTAATTCAACCACAAATACTGTAAACACACTAAAAGGAACCGTGCAATTTCTTAGTGATAATTTGACTGAACCAGTCATTAAATTAAATGAAACCATTGCTATGAGCAAACGGTTTTTTGATGTTCTCAGACCGCGAAAATAATTAAAAGTTTACTAATATAATTATAAAGGAGTATAGAAAATGTCAGACAACAATGATTTTGGCGCTTTTTTCATGGGATTTGTAGTAGGTGCGCTTACAGGAGCAGTAGTATCCTTATTGATGGCACCGCAATCTGGAGAAGAAACTAGACAAGTCATAAAAGAAAAGGCTATTGAACTAAGAGATAAAGGCTATGAGACCTACGAAGAGACTAAGCATAAAGCTGATCATGTTTATCATGAAGCCATCAACAAAGCTACAGAATTAACTGAAGTCACTAAACAAAAAGCTGAAGAGCTCAAACAAAAGGGACAAGTTGTTCTTGAAGAGCAAAAAGAGAAAGTTGTTGAAGCCCTGAAGCCTAAAAAGGGTCAAGAACCAGCAACCGAAGTTTAGTTTTTTTACGAATAATCAATTTGGTAGCAGGCAACATTAGTTTTTGTTGCCTGTTTTTAATTCAGCAATAATGCTGGGTATAGTTTCTAAAACATCAGAAGCAATAATTGATGCATTCTGACCTTTTTTATTGATTGATAATTTTCCTGCCGCTGCATGGATATAAGCCGAAATTTCTGCTGCTATCCCAGGTTTACAACCTTGAGCACAAAAACCACAAATCAATCCTGCTAATACATCCCCGGTTCCAGCTGTTGCCAAGGCAGATGTTGCCGCATTGATTATCGATGCCCAACCGTTAGGAAATGCAATAACTGTATTAGCCCCCTTTAAACAAACAACTTGATGCCACTCTTTTGCGTAATGAATAGCCGTAGAGATTCGGTCTGCTTGAATTTCGCTAACACTTTTGCCAGTAAGGATTGCCATCTCCCCTGGATGTGGCGTTAGAATCATTTGCAGCGAAGAATATAATTCAATCCAATTCTTTATAGATTGCAAGTGTTTCAGACCATCAGCATCGATTATGACAGGTATTGATGGTTTTATTTCTCGTATTGTATTTAACAACCCACCAACAAAATTGAAGGATTTTTCTGTCTGACCAATACCAGGTCCAATGAGAATCGATGTTGCGTTTGATATATATCCTTCCAACATCGTTTGATCACATTTATCATTTATAGTCCAAATCGCTTCCACAAGATTTCCAGATAAAGCATCATAAACTACGTTGTCAGTAAACACATGAACTAAACCTACCCCTGCGTAATACGCTGCTTTGGCACATAAATATGTAGCCCCTACATAGGATTCGCTTCCGGCATAAATCAATGATCTTCCAAAACTACCTTTATGAGAATCAATAGGTCTGTTTGGAAGGTTGCATATGACAAATTCAGGATCAATTAATTCCAATGCGATTTCTTCAAGAATTTCATTATTGGGTGGCAATCCAATATCAATTCTGACGATTTCACCTATATAATTACTTGCTGGAAATCTCAATAATCCCAATTTCACTGCTTCCATGCAAGCAGTGAATTCTGCTTTTATGACATACTCGGAAACTGTACCGAGTGTACAATCTATACCAGATGGTGTATCAACAGCAATAATTATTAGATTATTTCGTTTTGCTTCAATAATTTTCAAGATTGATTCCATCTGTTTAGCCGATAAAGAATCCATCGGGCTTTTAAACCCCGTGCCAAGAATTCCATCCAGTAATACAGCATTGTGATTTAACAATCCCAGCAATAAGAGATACTTTGGGTCAGAATCAAATTCGATAATTTCTCCACCATCTTTTCGAAGTAGCTTAATATAAACATCGTCTTTAGATCGAGCTTTAACCAGGTAAGCAATACTTATCCAACCATTTTTGGCTAAGTAATCAAGTGCGACAAGTGTATCTCCCCCATTGTTGCCACTGCCAACTAATCCGATAACTAAATGATTTTTTAGGTTAGAAAAATGGCGGTGGACCCACTTCCCAAGGTTAGTTCCTGCATTTTCTAACATAGCAGTGTAACTGCAACCATTAATATCTGCTATCCGTTCAATCTCGCGCATTTCTGAAACCGTAACAACTTTCATAGATTGCACCTTGTTTCTTATTATTTTCACCAACTAGTATCTATGAAACAGCAATATTTCTTGACATAACCTAACCCATATGATAAACTATTTTTCGCTCGGGGGCGTGGTGTAGTGGTCGAACATGCGGCCCTGTCAAGGCCGAGATCGCGGGTTCAAATCCCGTCGCTCCCGCAAAAAAAATCTACCATTCGGTAGATTTTTTGTTTTTCTTATTCATTTATTCCCAGATCAATCGCTCTCTGTGCCATTTGCTCCCGCAGTTTTTTAGAATCTTTAGGGTACGTAAAGTAGAAACCAGAGAACAAAATGCCGCATAAAATCCAGGGAAATGGAATTGTCCATAAGAAAGCTGTCTGTAAATCTATTGAGTCAGCTAAGTAACCGAATATTAAGGCAATAATGGCTGCGAATCCGCTCTCAATAAATGTGGTGACTGAAAAAGCTGTTGACCTCAACTCTGGTGGTACCACACCTTGCATCATTGGTTCTTTTGAGCCTTTTCCAGGCCAACTGATGAATAAAGCAGTTATGAAACACAATATAGCGATTCCCAATAGGCTCCAATCTTTAGTTCCAGTAAACAGAAAATATGTAAAGGGTATCCCACTAAAAACAGAAAGTTGACCAATTATGGTGCGGCCGTATTTTGGGTTTTTACTTTCAGCCCAATCGCCTAGCAACCCTCCGATGACATTACTGATTGCTGTGCCAATCACTACACCACCAAATACCAGTGGCGCTGTCTGGGTGCTAATACCCCGTTCTTCAACCAACCAAAGGATAAGAAAGGCGCCCATGATCACCCAAGGCATTGTTCCGGCCAACCCTTGAATAATTGCTACCCAAATAGTTGGGATCGCCAAAACCTTTTTTATGTCTGAAAATTTAGCTTTATATTTATCTGAATCTTCTTGAGTAAGTTGACCTTTCATTTCAGGTTCAGATTCCCCGCGAATAGGTTCGTCAACTAAAAACCAGATTAATAAACCTGAGATTATACTAGCGATTCCCAAAATGACAAATCCCCAACGCCACATCGTTTGGGTTGCTAAGGCACCTAACCCAACAGTAAATATGATGATACCTAAAACACCGATAGCCTCTAAAATCCCAAGCATTCTACCTCTGATCTTTGGTGGGAAAGTATCTGCCATTATCGAAAATGTAGCAGGCATTAGACATCCCAAGCCTATCCCCGAAATTACCCGGATAAGGATTAATTGAGAGAAGTTTTGTGTTAAGCCTACACCGATTGTCCAGATGCCCCAAATTCCTGTGCCAATTAACAATACTTTCTTACGAGAATACCTATCGGCAGCATAACCCCAAAATGGAGAGCTCAGTGATTGTAAGAGGCTGCGGATAAACGTTATTAAGGCTAGGTTAGTTATAGATAAACCCCATAACTGCCTAATAACAGGGCTGAAAATTGACATTGCCTGTCCTTCACCTTGGTCAACAAAATAACCCCCTGCTAAAACAAATAAATTACGCCATTTTCGTTTTTCTATTTTTTTTGTTTCGTTTAAACTAGGTAATAATTCACTATTTTCCATATTTCCCTTTACATTAATTTTCTTCATATTATTTCTTGTGATTTTTTCTTACTAGATAGAACAGTGAGCAGCAAAAACAATATTACGGTTATTGACATGACAATAAAAAGTGTACTTGGTATGATCATAGGTCCTTTACTATTATAAAGAAGACTTAGGAAGAATGGGAAAGTAATCCCACCCAGTCCAGCACCGGTCATTAATAATCCTGTTAATGACCCTGAGATATTTAATTGCCTTTCAGCAATAATGAGGAGTGTAGGAAATGTACTGGCCATAAAAATTCCAAATGCGATTGTACCAATCCACAAAAATGATTTATCCTCAGGAAAAAGGGTAATAAGAACCAGACTTACACTTGATCCAATCAGATTTGAAAAAAGAATTGTCCTTGGGTTAATTTCTTTCGACAGAAAAATTCCGAGCAGCCTTCCAAAGGTAAAAGAACCCCAATAGACAGATGTCAGATATGCTGCGCTGACAGAAGATGCCAGGCTAGTTTTTAGACTATAAGTGTAAATCCAGTTTCCATATGAAATCTCAGCTCCTACATAGAGGAAAAGAATGAGGATAATGATTATCAGAAAAGAAGCATGGTTATTCTGATTAACAGAAGTGTTTTTACTTAATAATTGAATTTCTGGACTTGGTAACAAAAACATTCCAACAATTGATGGTAAGAAAAGCAGAGAAATTGTCCAATAAATGACTTTCACACTCTCACTCATATTAATTAAATTAGCAATTATTAAAGGAGAAATTAATGAACCTAACCCAAAACAAAAGTGTAATGTATTCAAGTAAGGAGCCACATTATGCTTAAATTTCCAAAATATAAGAAGATTAGCACCAACGTCAATAATCCCCTCACAAATACCCAATAAGCAGGTGATCAAAGCCAAAAAAGTTAATGAAGGCATAATGGGCATTAGTACCATCAATGCCACAGCCAGGAAAATACAAATTACTAATATTCTATGGCCAGGATATCGATCAAATAGCTTTCCCCCTCTAAAAGTGCCCAAGAAATAGCCTAATGATTTTATCGAGATTAAGAAGCTGACCGCCGAAATAGTGGACCCAATACGCTCTGCAAGCTTCGGTACCATAGGCCCAAGCGTAGCAGATGATAAACCTAAAGTGATAAAGCTTAGAAAATAGACAAGCGCATAATGCTTTTTAGTATATTGTTTTTTTGAGTATTTTAGATTTATGGCAAAGTTTTCCACATAGAGTCGCTTAATTATTTTTTATGATTATACGCTACTTAGATACAATTATCCGACTTAACTAAGTAAAAATCTAAACGAAAAATCTAATTTCTCTAAAATTAATTTTCCCCCTTTCCTTGATCATCTTTCTCAGTTCTTTTAATTAGTGCTTTATCTTGATTCCACTCAAACTGCGTTCCTTCTGCTGGAAATTCATCCTGAAATTTTTCAAGATCTTTAATACTTTCTTCCAACCCAGCTTCTTGAATAATTTTGCGCGGAAATTCTCTGACTTCATTAGCCGTCGAAACGAGGTCATTCCATTGCTTGGTTTTTGTGATCCTCCGTAACCATACACCGAAAGATCTTGCCGAATCTACTATTCTTGCTGGTCCCAAGATGATCAACGCAAGAATCAAAATTAGTAAAATCTCTAAGGACCCTAAATTTAGAATTTTCATTTGATAATTAAGGAACAAATATTAATTGATTAATCATCTTATGAAGGATTAGGAATATCATCATCATTATCTACAACTTTGTCTATCATATCTTCATCTTCTTTTTTCCCGCTCAGGCCTTCTTTAAATGATCTAATACCTGAACCCAATTCACCTGCAATTTTACTAATGCGACCAACGCCAAAAACCAATATAACAACTACCAGCAAGATGATAATTTCCGGCCATCCAATTCTTCCTATCATTTTTACTCCTTATCAGGTTCAAGATTTGTTTTGAGCCAATTTTGCTAATAAGATACTTAACAAATATAACAAAAATAATGGCAGCATAAATATAGCCATATTTATTGGATCAACAGTGGGTGTAATTAACGCTGCTAAGATTGCCATAGCAATCAGAGCATACCGCCACCCATTCAATAATGATTTTGCATTCACAATACCAAGTCGCGCAAGAATAAAAACTATTAAGGGTAATTCAAAACTAATACCGATCCAGAACATTAAATTTATTATGAAATCTATATATGACTTCACTCTGATTGTTGTGGTTATCCCTAAAAATTGCGTCAATATTGGAAGCGCAGATGGAAGCATTATAAAAAAAGCAAAAGCTATGCCTAAAATAAAAAGCAAGGTGGCAAACGGTATTGACAAAAAAAGCCACTTCTTTTCGGTTATTGTTAATCCTGGAATTACAAATTTCATTATTTGGAAAAGTATCCATGGGAGAGAAAGAGTGAATCCACTTAGCAAAGCTACTTTCATGAACACACCAACATTTTCGGTTACCTCAATTGCTTGAAGGTTTTCTAGGCCTCCAGCTGGTCTAGATAAGAAAAGAATAATATTTTCCGTAAAAAAGAAGCTAATGATTAGGCAAATCACTAAACCCATTAGCGCAAAGAATAGACGCTTGCGTAATTCTTCCAAATGATCCAAAATACTAAACTTCCTATCATTTTCAGCCATAAACTAAATTATACATGCAATAACAATCATAATATGTTGGTGTCTTGGAAGTATTAAGTTCTGGAAAAATAAATGTTAGAATAACCAATTTATTGAGTAATTCCACCTTTAATCAAAAATTTCTCAAAAGTATGTTGGAACTTTTGAACATCATATTTATTGTCCAAATCAATAATTAAGATATCTGAAAATTTACCCTCAAAATATTTCTGGTACCTACTCCGAAATGTAATTATTAAAACAGAATAGTCGATTTGATCAATATGCTGCAGTACCTTATGCCAACCTTTCTTTTCCTCAATTTCCAAAGGGCCAAGATCATCAATAATTAATAAGTCACATTTAGAAATTGATAAAAAATGAGTAACGACATCTTCAATTGTCTTTTGATTAAAATCCCACTTTCCATATACATTATTATTCATCCCTGGCTTAGCAAGCATTGCTAATGATTTTTCATTGCCTAAAGGTAATATTATTACGTTTATGGCAACTTTGGTATCACCGATAAATATAGCAGGACAAAAAAAACCTGACACATTGAAGCCTTTTTCATTTGCATAGCAAATTGCTTTCAAACCAGAGTCCGTCGGGCTCTGGTTTTTCGTTAGCCTGGCGCACAGCGGTAGACATTTTTCCAAAAATGGAGGAATTTCTTATGAACCGCAGTTCGCCGGGTACGTCAAAATCCAAAGTTTCACTTTCCTTAGCCAAAGCCATCGACGGCTTCCTAAAATTCAAAACAGCAGAGGGATTAAGCCAACGCACAATTACCTCCTATGAGTTCACTCTTGGTCATTGGTTGAAATACATCGGAGATCGAGAGGTATCGGAAATTCAATCTTCCGACTTGACCGGATACATGGCCTGGTTGAGAACCGAATATAAACCGAGGCGTTGGAACGGAAGCTCCGAGCCGCTGTCCGCCAAATCCATCCGAAATGTGTGGGTAACGTTTCGATCCTTTTTCGGATGGCTGCAGGTGGAGTTCAAGTTCCCTAATCCCGCTAAAGAAATCACTGCCCCGAAGTTTCAAAAACATCCTGTTGAAACATTTTCCAAAGAAGACGTTGAAAAAATCCTCAAGGCGTGTGTCTATTCCCGCGAATCGCAGACTGAGGAAAGGAAGAAGTTTGTAATGCGCCGGCCGAGTTCCAACCGCGACCAGGCGATTGTGTTGATGTTGCTGGACACTGGATTGCGAGCAACTGAGTTGTGTTCTCTGATCATCAACGATGTGGATCTCAAGACCGGAAAGGTCACCATTCGTCACGGAGTGGCAGGTGGCGCGAAAGGCGGTAAAGGACGCACGGTGTACCTGGGTAAGGTTGCACGAAAAGCGGTTTGGCGTTATCTTGCCAGCCGAGAAGATGGGGACGATCCCGACGCCCCCCTCTTCATCAGCCATGCGGATCGAGCTTTCAACAAGGACAGTTTGCGTGTCTTGATCAACCGGTTGGGAGACCGGGCAGAAATCAAGAAAGCTTATCCGCATAAATTCAGGCATACCTTCGCCATCACCTACCTGCGCTCTGGAGGAGATGTTTTTACCCTCCAATCGCTTCTGGGCCATGGTTCGCTTGATATGGTACGCCACTATGCCCAAATAGCCGAAGTAGATGTGGAACAAGCGCATCGCAAAGCCAGTCCAGCCGATAACATGCGTCTGTAACCAAGAAATCTTCATTGAGCTAACTTTCCTGCGATAAACATCAATGCCTTTTTCTGGCTTTCTCGATCAAGCTTATTAAGGAAGACCTCAAGCTCATCACCCGGCGTGGACGTCGCCTTCCCAGACAGCCCGGCAATACGCTCTTGAACATCAGAAGAAAGCATGGGAGCGTAAGTGCTGTCAGTGATCTCGATACTCTCGTGCATCAGGTTCATGGAAACCGCTTTGTAATCCGCCATAGTCTGAGCATGAAGTAACCCGTAGACGGCGTGTCCATGCCGGAATTTGTGAGGTGATTTGAATTCAAGGTTTGCAATGGAAAACAACAACTCCAGGCGTTTTTGAAGCGCCTGAGAACGCGTCTTTCCAGGTTCATCCTGGGAAAGAAACTGATCTCCCCAGGAATGCGCGATCGGTGCATACCAGGGACTTGAGCCTGGAAGTGACTTTCGAACGATAGCATCCCACTGGCGGACTGGCGCGAGAATTTCAGGAATGTTCAATAGAAAAGTAGTCGCCTTCTTTCCATTCTTGGTATGAACGCCAAGTTCTGGCCATTGGCGAAGTCTGAGATTATCAAGATCAACAGCTTCTATTGGTAATGTGGTAAAAGCACTGGCACGCATGCCAGATAGGAAGAGCATGGCAGCAGCTGCTTTATCGCGCAATAAGGCCAGACTATCTTCGGGAACAGGGGTAGTGAGTAATTTTTGGACTTCATCCAAAGAAACAAAAACATTCTCTGAAGAAATTTGCGGTTGGCGCGGTCGCCGCAGAGTATCAATCCACGAAATAGGAAGGTTGTTCATTTCACGAGGATATGTAACCTTAGCCCAACGAAAAAAGCGTTTACTTGAATCAATAATTTTCTTTTGGGATGCGCTGGCCAGGGTTCCTTTTCCTTCCTTACCTGGTAATGAAGATAGATAGGACGGAAGGGTCGGGCGAATCGTCTGCACCTGGCGGAAATTCTGATCATCCGCCCAAAGCAGCAGATGACGCAAATAGAAGCGATAGCGTTCAACGGAGGCTTGGTTCAACTGCAGAACTTCCTCGAGGTACTTGAGATGTTCTTTGACTTTAAGATAGTTCTGGCGTTCGATCACGATGGGCTCCACGATTAATAACGGCTCCACAATTTGCACAAGTCCCTTTGATTAAGACCAGGTTTCCCTTGATCGGTTGAATCTGGGGAGAAAGTAATTTGGATACCTGGTTACAACGCAAACAATAGGCTTCATCTTCATTTAGCTTATTAGTTACTTTAGGTTTACGTTGGTTGTTGACCCATCTGGCAAACTCTTCCCCGTTGATCCAGATCCTGTTACGGTTGTCTCTTTGGTGGGGAACATCTATCTGCAACCAATCCCGCAATGTGCTTTCAGCAATATCCAGTTCTTCACAAATTTCACGCGGGGTATACAACATCGGCAATAACCCTGGTGCTTTGATGATGACGTTATGTGGTAATTTTGTCCGGTGATTTCTTACTTCCATCCAACGATACTCCTAAGAAAAATTTGTATTTTATCCATGCACCTAGGTCATCCGACCGAAATCGTTGACATATTTCCAAAAGCTTGTTTGATCTGAAGATATCTTCTGGGATTAGGCCGGCATCTTGATTTCGCCTGCCGGTGCGAATTTTTATGGAGGTCCGTTAATTCTGAGGTAAACATTTGCTCTTTCGAGGCATTCTTGTTGTGAGAATAATCACCGATCAGATTAAAGATGTCTTCATTAGTGACAGCCATTTCTGAATCAATATCGTCATCAATGTCAAACATTGAACGAAGTTCAAAAAATTCGTTTTCAATAGACATCAATAACCGGTGAATTTCCTTGATCCTCTTTGCTGTCTTTGATCGGCACAATTTTGACGGCTCAACATCAGATAATTGAGATGCATAACCAGAAAGTCGAACAAAATCTTCCTGAATACTATCAATTTGCGAGAATGTTTTTGAATATGAACAATTTGGTCTACAAGTCATGTGGCACCTTTCAATACGAATTTACGAGTAGGATAACACCCAGGCTGGGCTACCTCAATCTATTAATTTCGATAGGGTCAAGCACCCTGATACCTATCGAAATTGATATATAGATTTTTCCTTCTTCTACTTGCACAATAAGATAATCTCGCCTATAATTTTACTGAACAGATGTTCTAATATAAACCCTCAAATTTTCTACTGTTACCTCACTTGCGCATACGACTCTAGAATGACCAACTCCCACCTATACAATCAACCACAAGGTCCTCTCTGGATAGATGCATGCTTGTTCAGGGGGGATTTATGCGTTATGAGCCATTATTTCAGGTCAACTTAGGGGAGGATTTCTTCGATGCCATCCATTGTGGTTATCAATGATGAAGGATCAGTTCTTTACCAAAATGTGGTCGAAGATGTTCAGGATTTGGTAAAGATCATCCGGGATGGCAGAAATGTGCCTGGTTACGCTTTGGATGATTGCCCAGAAGTGCAGGTTAATGGCTTGATTGTTCTCGCGGGTCAGCCACCTAAACCGAAAAGAAAAGCGCCCGCCTTATCAGAGCGGCAAATCAGTGTTTTGCAATTACTGGCAAGGGCATATACGCCAGAACAAATTGCGCTAAAACTAGGGTTAACAGAAGCGACAATTCGATTACACATCAGTGCTTTGAAAAAGAAATTTGGCACAGACAGCCGTGACCAGATGATGGCGATGGCAGGTCAATTGGGATTGTGCGATCCTTTTGAAACAAGCACGGTCCATGATCAACAGGAGGATCAGGCACGGTCAAGATGATCTGATGAAATGAAGGGGGATTCGTTGTCAGATTGAAGAAAATATTATATGATTAGAGGCGAACATATTTTTCATATTCCACATCGCAATCCTTGAAAAGTAAAGCCACATGTCCAACTTTCCGGCCTGGTTTAACAGAGCGTACAAACGATGGAGCCGATCCCAGGCGGGAGAGGAAGATTTCATAGCCTTTTGCGATCTGTTAGGCTATCCACCTTCCAAGGTATTGGGCTGGTTGCATGGTGAGTTTTTACCTGAAGGTTCAGAAATTCTGAGTATTGCGGGGACACTCGGAACAGAGGTTTTTTCAACCCTTGGTCTTCCTGCAGTGGATCCTGAATTAATGAAGATTTATCATGCCTTCTCTCATTTGCATGGTGAGTTTCGAAGTCGCCTGGCTCAGGCACTTTGGGAAGCAGAAAAGGAAATTGAACAAAAAAGGATTCTCAGTAATTCTGAGGAAGCCAAAGCGATATTAAAAGACGCTTTCACTCGCGCAGGATTAGCTCATTGAGTAGAACTTTGAAACAAAACATTTAATTTATTTATATCCAGCTTGTTAACAGACATTAAAACCCCTGATTAATAAAAACAGTAGAATACATACTGCAAATAATACTTGACAAATAAAAAATCCCCGCTATAATTTACAGTATGAATGCTACTGCTGTAATTAATTGCGAGGGCTTATGAAGGTTTTCTTGAGCGACATCTCTGAAATCCTGGTTGGTTATCAGTCCCGGGAAGGGATCCGTGCGCATCCTGATGGCAGCCACTTTTTACTTCAGGCGCGAGATTTCAACACCCTGCACGAGGTGAATTGGTCCAACCTCACCAGGTTTACCCCTACTGGCTCGACGACCAAATCGGAAATTCAGCAGGGTGATGTTTTGTTCCTGGCTAAAGGACAGGAAAATTTTGCCTGTCCAGTCACCCGCTCAGTCAATCATGTCCTCGCGGCAAACTCGTTTTATATCTTACGGCCTAATAAGGCAATGATTCTGCCTGATTACCTGGCGTGGTGGCTCAATCAAACACCCGCGCAGGAGTACATCAAACTGAACCGCAGTGGTAGCTCACTCCCCTTCCTTTCCGTTTCTGCGTTATCGCGTCTTGAGGTTCCTATCCCACCCATTGAGGTACAAAGGAAAATTGGTGAGCTGGAGTTGCTGCGAAAAAAGGAAGCGGACTTGTTAGATTTATACCTGGCTAAAAAATCGGCTTTGATCCAATCTGTCTGTCTGAATGCAATTATCGAATAGGAGAAGAAGAGACATGGCAAACTCACATGCAAGCAAGAATGAAATTGGTCAAATTGTCTGGGCGGCCTGCGATACCTTCCGCGGCGCCGTTGAATCGGCTCAATATAAAGACTATATTCTCACGATGCTATTCGTGAAATATCTAAGCGACTTAAAGAAGGATGTATTTGAAGAATACTTCAATCGATACAATGGGGATATGACACGTGTAGATCGCGCATTATCCCGCGAGCGTTTTATCGTTCCCGAAGAGAGCACCTTTGATTATCTTTTTGAACGACGTGATGCGGCGAATGT
This sequence comes from Anaerolineaceae bacterium, assembly GCA_040768105.1. Classification (GTDB taxonomy): domain Bacteria; phylum Chloroflexota; class Anaerolineae; order Anaerolineales; family Anaerolineaceae; genus JAXGNE01. Next base: position 1,935 of record JAXGNE010000010.1, on the reverse strand, counting down.
TGGTGAAATTATCAACATCGCCCTGGAAAAAATTGAGGATGCCAATAAATCCAAGCTGGAAGGCGTTTTTCGCAATATTGATTTCAACAGTGAAGGCGCGTTGGGCCAAACCAAGGATCGCAACCGCCGCTTGAAAAATTTACTGGAGGATTTTGCCAGTCCTCGCTTAAATCTGCGCCCTTCAGCTGTTGGTAACCGGGACGTGATCGGGGATGTTTATGAATATCTGATCGGTCAGTTCGCGGCGGGTGCCGGAAAGAAAGCCGGAGAATTCTACACACCGCCGGAAGTATCCATTTTGCTGGCGAAACTCGTGCAGCCCAAACCCGGCGACCGCATTTGCGACCCGGCTTGTGGGTCGGGCTCATTGTTGATCCGCGTTGCCAAAGAGATCGGCAGTCCGGATTATTTCCTCGGCGGGCAGGAATCTAACGGCTCGACCTGGGCGCTGTGTCGCATGAATATGTTCCTGCATGGAATTGACCAAAAAGCCCAGATCGAATGGTGCGACACGATTTCCAACCCCCGTTTGCTCGATCATGACGAACTGATGCGTTTCAACGTTGTGGTTGCCAATCCGCCATTCTCTTTGAAAAAATGGGGCGCTGAATTTGCCACTAACGATCCGTATAACCGCTTCCACCGCGGGCTGCCGCCGGCCAGCAAAGGCGATTATGCCTTCATCAGTCACATGGTGGAGATTGCGCTGGAAGGCGAAGGCCGCGTGGGGGTCATTGTTCCGCACGGCGTGCTCTTCCGCGGCGCTGCAGAAGGCATCATTCGCAAGCAGTTCATCGACGAGAACATTCTGGAAGCCGTCATCGGGCTGCCGGAGAAGCTTTTCTTTGGCACGCCCATCCCCGCCGCTATTCTGGTATTCAACAAGGCACGGAAACCCTGGGCGGAGGCTCAAACCGATCGCGATAAACACATCCTGTTTATTGACGCCTCGCGCGACTTTGAAAGCGGCACCAATCAAAACGTTCTGCGCGAGGAAGACATCAACCGCATCTTCCAGACTTACCTGGATTTTCAACCGATTGAGAAATACTCCGCACTGGCAACCCTGGCGGATATTCAAGCCGCGGAATACAACCTGAACATTCCGCGTTACGTGGATACGTTTGAAGAGGAAGAAGAAGTCGATATTCCCGCCGTGCAGAAGGAAATCGATGAAATCGAAGCGGAACTGATTCAGGTGCAGGCTGAAATGAAGAAGCATTTGTTCGAACTAGGCTTAAAGGAGTAGCTTATGACAGTTTTCTTGTTTGTTGATGAAAGCGGCAATGATCACCAAGAATCGCCTTACGAGGTGCTCGCGGGAATTGCGGTTAAAGACCGCAATCTTTGGAATCTGATTCAAGAGGTCAAGGCAATAGAAAGACGCCTGTTTGGTGATTTTTATGCAACAAACAAGATTGAATTAAAAGCAAAAAAGCTGCTCAAGGCGAAAACTTTCCGTCTCGCAAACCAAATGCCTCCGATAAATGCAGATGACTTGCCATCCTTAGCCCAACAATGCCTGGCAAATGGTGAACATGTGACTAGACTGCAACTAACAGCCTTGTCTCAAGCAAAAATATTATATGCAACCCAGGCTATTCAGGCTTGTCTAGATGCCGGCGGACGAATCTTTGCCAGCATCATTGACTATGACGCAGTCGTTGCACAGCCAGAGTTAGGAGATGTGTCTGGATTGCCTTTTCTGCGCAAAGACTACAGCTACCTGTTTGAACGTTTTTTCTATTCTCTTGAGGACTCTGGGACAAATGAGATGGGGATGATCGTTTTTGATGAATTGGATAAGGTCAAAAGCCATCTATTACTTGGGCAAATGACCGAATATTTCATCAATACCCGAAAAGGCCAGGAGCGATCGAGCTTGATTATTCCTGAGCCGTTCTTTGTTCATAGTGATTTGACCATGGGGGTCCA